>NZ_JADFAJ010000027.1 GCF_015665295.1 Maricaulis sp. | reverse complement strand
CATGGGCAGGTCAATCCAGATCCAGCCGCCATAAGGCTGGTTGATCACATTGACGAAGACCTCGTTGCGAACGACTTCGCGCTGATTGTCGAGCTGGCCCTCATCGAGATTGGGCGCGCGCATGCGATCGGCCTCGGCCCACAGCACGGCGTTCAGCGCGTTGGACGGCACGACCTCGAAATAATTGGTGAAATCATAGCGGGTGGAGCCGTTGTTCACGCCGCCGGATCCGTAGATCAGCGTGTCGAAGGCGCCGTGCGGCAGGTTTTCCGAACCGGCAAACATCAGGTGTTCGAAGAGGTGGGCAAAGCCGGTGCGGCCGCGCGGCTCGTTGCGGAAACCCACGCCGTAATAGACGGCCACGGTCGCGGTCGGCACGCTGTCATCCTCGGACAGCACGACGCGCAAACCGTTATCAAGCTGGTGATAGCTGACATCGACGGTGAAACTGGTCGACAATTGCGAACCGGCGGCCGTATCGGCCGGCATTTCGCCGGTGGCGCCATTGTCCGGCGCACTGGCCGGCTGGCAGGCGGCCAGGAGGAGGGCACCGAATCCGGTCGCCAGGCCTCTGTAAAGCTTCATGATATCCCCGCTCAAGGCTGCAAGAGTCAGTGTGAAGCGCGTATCAAAGCGCTGGCGGCGCCGGCGGTCAAACCTTGATGTCCAAGATTTAATCTGTCGGGACGGCATCGTGGCGACGGATGTCGGCCTGTCGCAGCGTGGGCATGGCGCGCAGATCCGCCTCGATCCGCGCCAGGTCCCCGACGATGACGAGGGTGAAACGGTCATCGCGCAGATAGGCGCCGGCCACCGCGCTGACCTCGCGGTCGGCGACGCCGAGCAGGGCCGGTACCCGCTGGTCCAGATAGTCATGGTCAAGACCGAACCCGTCGCGCAGGGCGAGATTCTGCAACAACCCGTAGGTCGACCCGGATGACATCACGAACAGGCTGGCCAGCCAGCGCCGCGTGCTTTCCATCTGCCAGGCATCCTCTCGCAGCGAGGCAATGGTGCCGAACACGGTCGTGAGCGCGATCAGCGTGCGCGGCGTGTCGATGTCATCGGTATAGGTCCACATCCCGCCGCCGCGGGTCCATTGCACGAAACTCGCCGGCGAATAGGACCAGCCGGCTTCGCGCATTCGCGACGCGATGGCACCGCCCAGCGCGGCATCCATGACGGTGATGGCTGTCGCGTCCTTCGAGGTGATCGCGCCGACCGGGTAGACAAGATGCACGGTCGTCTGCAGCGCGCCGGGCCGGTCCAGCAGATGCACCACCGGGCCGCGCGCGGGTATCGCCAGCGGGGCGGTGTCGGCCGCACCGCGGTGCCAGTCGCCGAAAGCGGCGCGAACGGCGGCCTCCATGCGACCTGTGTCAAACCGTCCGGCGATGTAGAGATGGGTGCGACCGGCCCCGAAATGGGCCGCATGGAAGGCCCGCACGTCCTCGATCGTGTAAGTGTCGACCTGACCGGGGCGCGGCAGGCCGAAATGATAGGGATGGCCGGCCGGAAAGAGCGAGTGAAAGGCGGTGGCAAAGGCCATGGAATCCGGTTCGCTGCGGCGCTGCTCGATATCGCGCGACAGGCTCGACCGGACCCGGTCCAGCGCCGCGGCCGGGAAATCGGGACGGCGTACGGCGTCGGCGATCAGCGCCAGCGCGGTTTCGCCATGTTCGGCCAGCACATAGGCGCCGACAAGCGTGGTATCCTGGGTGACGCTGGTGTTGAGCGAGCCACCCATGGCCGCGAAGCGGGCGGCGATCTCCGCCCGGTCGAGACCGTCAAAGCCTTCCTCGATCATTGCGCCGGTGAGATCGGCAATCCAGGTCTGGTCGCCATCATCGATATTGCCGGCCCGGACCGAGACGATCACATCCATGGTCGGCGTCATGCCCCAGGGCACGAAGGTGACGGTCAGCCCGTTGTTCAGGGTCAGGGTCTGGGTGGCCGGCAGTTCGAAGGGCAGCGGCGTTCCCGGCGCCGGCGGCGCCAGGCCGCGGCCGGGTGTCTGGGCCGTGGCAATGCCCGCCAGGGCGGCGAGCGCAGCCAGGCCTGACAGAAGGGCGATCAGCGTCGTGCGGACGGTCCGGGCGGCGATCATTGACGCATCTCCTCGGCGGCCGGCGCGGCCGCAGGACGACCATCACCCGGCACCAGCTCGAGCACGGTGCGGTTTTCCGGTCGCAGCCAGGTCCGGGCGGTCTCAAGGATCAGCGCGGGCGTGACCTGCTCGAACCCGTCCTCGATGTGGTTGATCCGGTCCGGATCATCGTCAAACAGGGCAAAGCTGGCGAGCAGGTCGACCACGCCGAACCGGGTCGAATAGTCGAGTTGGGAATAGAATTCCGCGAGGAATTTCGAGCGGGCACTGGCCAGCGTCCCGTCGCTGATGGTCTCGCTGCGCAGCGTGTCGATCACGCCGTCAAAAGCCTCCAGGACAATGTCCGGCGCGACCGCATCGTCATGGATGATGCTGGAGGTCCACAGCATCGGACCGTCATAGTTGAACACATTGCCGAGCAGGTTGATGCCGCCACTGACGTCCGAGCCAAAGCCCAGTTCGTCGACCAGGCGCTCGCGCAGGCGGGCATCGCCACCGCGCACCAGGATCTGGTCGATCAGGATCATGGCGAAGTATTCCGGCGTGCCGCGCTCGGGCATGTGATAGGCGATCGCAAGCCCCGGCAGGGTGGCCAGCGGATCGGTCATGACGCTGCGTTTCTCCGCCAGCTGCGGTGGTTCGGAGACATCGATTTCAGGCAGGTCCGGGCCGCTGGGGATGTCGCCGAAAAACTGATCGATCGTGGCCAGCGTGGCGTCGCTGTCGAAACTGCCGGCGACGACCAGCACCGCGTTGCGCGGGGTGTAGTACTGCTCGAAGAAGGCCCGCGCATCGGCCACGGTGGCGGCGTCGAGATCGCTCAGATCGCCATAGAAATTGTGCGCATTGTGCCAGTTTTCATTGGCCACCATGGGAAGGTCGATCCAGGTCCAGTCGCCATAGGGCTGGTTGCCGACATTGACGAAGATCTCGTTGCGCACGACGTCGCGCTCGCGCCGGAAACCCTGGGCGTTGATGGTCGGTGCGGCCATCCGGTCGGCCTCGGCCCACAGGTAGGCATCCAGCGCGCTGGCCGGCACGACGCCATAGTAATTGGTGAAATCGAGGCGGGTCGACCCGTTCGCGATACCGCCCATGCCGGAGATGTAATAGTAGAAAATGGGCTCGGGCAGGTTTGCCGATCCGGCAAAGAAGAGATGCTCGAACAGGTGCGCAAAGCCGGTCATGCCGCGCGGTTCATTGCGGTAGCCCACACCATAATAGACCGCCACCGTCGCCGTTGGCACGGTGTGGTCCTCGGCGAGCACCACGCGCAGTCCGTTGTCCAGCCTCTCATAGCGCAGCGGGATATGCAGCCCGTCAGTCGGTGCCGGTGCGGTTTGCGCCATGGCAGCGGCGCCAGGCAGGCTTGCACACACGAGGCCGGCGAGCCCGGCCAGGGCACGGAAAGCTGACTTCATGACGCATATCCCAAGCAAGTGTACCGACCGCGGCCGCACTGCGTTATCAAGCCAGCCGCTCGGCCTGACGTCAAATCGGCAATCCGGTCAGCGCGGCACCGACCAGGAGCGTCGCTACCAGCAGGAGACCGCTGGTCCGGTTCGATTTGAACAGGTCGAGACAGCGCGCCCCGTCCTCGATGTCCAGCCGCCGCACCTGGTTGAACAGATGGGCTGTGTAGAGCGTGAAGGGAATGACGATCCACGGCTCGGCGCGGCTCAGCCAGATGGCGAGGGCGACCAGGACGGCATTGGCACCGTAGAAGCCGGCAACCCAGTATTGCGAGCTTTCGCCGAACAGGCGGGCGGTCGATTTGACGCCAACCAGGGCGTCGTCCTCGGAGTCCTGGTGGGCGTAGATCGTGTCGTAGCCCAGCGTCCAGAAGACGCAGGCGAGATAAAGGGCCAGCATGGCCGGATCGATTTGGCCAGTCGCGGCGGTATAGGCGACGGGAACGCCCCAGTTGAAGGTCAGGCCAAGCCAGGCCTGGGGCCACCAGGTGATGCGTTTCATGAACGGGTAGGCGGCGACCAGAAGCAGCGAGGCCAGGCCCACCCCGATCGCGATCAGCGGCAATTGTACCAGGACAATCAGGCCGACCAGCGCCTGTGCGGCAAGGAAGGCCCAGGCCTGTTTCAGGGTCACCGTGCCGGCGGCCAGAGGCCGGTCGGCGGTGCGGGCGACGCGGGCGTCGAGATCGCGGTCGACAATGTCGTTATAGGTGCAACCCGCCCCGCGCATGGCGATGGCACCGACTGCAAACAGGAAGGCCAGCCAGAGATCGGAAAGCACAACACCGTCACCGATGCGGGCCAGCATCAACCCCATCCAGCACGGCAGGGCGAGCAGCCAGAATCCGATCGGCCGGTCATAACGGGCCAGGCGCAGATAGGGGCGCAGCGCGAGCGGCGCTCTGTCGACCCAGGATGTTGGCAGGCTGTCGGCGACTCGCCGGTCGAAATTCAGTTGCATCAAAGGTGTTTGGCAAAGCCGCGCGGCCAATTCAAGGCGGGAATGCGAGTCGGGCCACGGGACTTGACGTCGCACGGCTGCGCGGCCAAAGCGGTGACATGTCGACCGATCCCCGCCTTTTCATTGATGCGCCCCTGTCCGCTGGCGCCGCCATTCCGTTGTCGCGTGAGGATGCGCATTATCTGATCAATGTGATGCGCCGGGTTGAAGGCGATAGCGTCCGCATCTTCAACGGTCGTGACGGTGAATGGGCGGCGCAGATCAGCCATGCCTCGAAAAGGGCGGCTGCCCTGACGGTCGGCCAGCAGACCCGGCTGCAGCACGGCGTGCCCGATCTCTGGCTCCTGTTTGCTCCGGTCAAGCGCCAGAAAACCGATCTGATCATCGAGAAGGCCACCGAGCTCGGCGTCGCCGCAATCTGCCCGGTCACGACCGCCCGGACCCAGTCCGACCGCATCAAGTTCGACCGTTTCCAGGCCATTGCCAAGGAGGCAGCCGAGCAGACCGAGCGCCTCGACCTGCCCGAGATCCGCGATATCGAAAGGCTCGACCGGGTGCTCGATGCCTGGCCGGACGAGCGGGTGATCATCTTTTGTGATGAAAGCGGTGATGAGGCCGGCGAGGCCTGGGGCGGGGCTCGCGGTCGCGGCCAGCCCATGGCTTCGGCCCTCGCCGCCTTCGGTGCGCCGCCGGCGGCGATCCTGATCGGCCCGGAGGGCGGGTTCTCGCCGGTCGAGCGGGACCGGCTGCGCGCGCTGGATCACGTCATCCCTGTCACGCTGGGACCGCGCATCCTGCGCGCCGAGACGGCGGCAATCGCAGCGCTGACGATCTGGCAGAGCGCGTGCGGGGACTGGCGTTAGCCGGCCATGCCGCGTCACAACGCCGTGAATCTCAGCGTCTTGCCCTTGTTCGAGGCGCAGTGTCCCCATATCTGTTGCGGACATTTTGAACGGCGGGGGCGCTTGGCATGAGCGGCACGTATAATCCGGGCGGCGAAGGTGCTCCCATTGAGAGCCTGGACCAGCTGACGGCCTATTTTGCCGCCGGCGAAAAGACATCCGACCAATTCCGTATCGGCACCGAGCACGAGAAATTCGGCTTTGCGCTGGGCGATCACTCGCCGCTGGCTTTCCGGTCGGACGGGCCGAGCGTCGAGAAAATGCTGTCAGGCCTGACGCGTTTTGGCTGGGAGCCCGTGCGCGAAGGCGGCGAGCTGATCGCGCTCAAACGCAACGGGGCCTCGGTCACGCTGGAGCCGGGCGGGCAGTTCGAGCTGTCCGGCGCGCCGCTCGAGACGATCCACCAGACCTGCGCCGAGGTGAATTCCCACCTCAAGGAAGTCCGCGAGGTTGCCGACGAGATCGGCGCCGGCTTCCTTGGCCTCGGCTTCTCGCCGAAATGGTCGCTGGAAGAAACACCGATGATGCCCAAGGCCCGCTACGGGCTGATGAAGGCCTACATGCCCAAGGTCGGCACGATGGGGCATCAGATGATGTTCCGCTCCTGCACCGTGCAGACCAATCTGGATTTCTCGACCGAAGCCGACATGGCGAAGAAATTCCGGGTCTCGCTGGCCCTGCAGCCGCTGGCGACCGCCCTGTTTGCCAATTCGCCCTTCAAGGATGGCGGCCTGCACGGCTTCCTCTCCTACCGGGCCCATGTCTGGACCGACACCGACAACAACCGTACCGGCATGCTGCCCTTCGTCTTCGATGAGGGCTTCGGCTATGAGCAATACCGCGACTGGGCGCTCGACGTGCCGATGTATTTCGTCAAGCGCAAGGGCGAATATCTCGACGCCACCGGCAAGTCCTTCCGCGATTTCCTGGCCGGCAAGCTCGATATCCTGCCCGGTGAAAAACCGGTGATCAGTGACTGGGAAGACCATCTCTCCACCGTCTTCCCGGAAGTGCGCCTGAAGACTTTCCTAGAAATGCGCGGCGCCGATAGCGGGCCGTGGAACACGCTGTGCGCCCTGCCGGCCTTCTGGGTCGGCCTGCTCTATGACGACACCGCCCTCGATGCGGCCTGGGAGCTGGTCAAGGACTGGACAGCCGAGGAACGCGATGCCTTGCGGATCGGTGCGGCGAAGACCGCGCTGCACACGCCCTTCCGGGACGGCACGCTGCAGGACATTGCCCGAGAGGTGCTGGCGATTGCCCGCGCCGGACTGCGTGCCCGCGCGAAGCTGAATGGGCATGGCGAAAGCGAAACGCTCTTTCTCGATGATCTTGACGACATTGTGCGGACCGGCAGGACCCGGGCGGAAGACCTGATCGAGCGTTTCAACGGTGAATGGGGCGGTTCGATCGAGCCGGTCTTCACCGAGTGCGCCTACTAGCGGACGCCGGATTCTCCGTCCCCGGATGAACGGCGCACACCGCAATGTGTAGCGCTCCCATGCATCAGGCCGCCCTCGAGGCTTGAGCCTTCCCCGTGCGCGTGGTCAATTGCGCGCCTATTTAAAGCCCGCGTGGGGCGGGTACTGGGGAGAGACGCGTGACGGACACAACCGCAACGCCGGGTAATGCACCCAATCAAGAAAACAAGGACACCTCCTTCTTCGGACATCCGAAGGGGCTGGCCATCCTGTTCCTGACCGAGATGTGGGAGCGCTTTTCCTATTACGGGATGCGCGGCCTGCTGATCATCTACCTGACACAGCACTTCCTGTTCTCGGATGAGCGTTCGGGCATCATGTACGGCGCCTACACGGCGCTCGTCTACATCATGACGATCATTGGCGGCACGCTGGCCGACCGTTATCTCGGGCAGCGAAAAGCGGTGACCTACGGTGCCATCCTGCTGGTCATCGGCCACGGCCTGATGGCCTTCGAGGGCAGCGGTTCGCGCGAAGTCTTCGACTATCAGGGTTCCGAGTATCAGTTGACACTCGACGGTCGGGGTGGCGACGCCAACCAGATCGTGATTGCAGCGGACGGCGCTGTCTCGCAGATCAGTTTCGCGGAAAGTGGCACGCTGATGCAGGTGGCGGAGCCGGACCTGGTCGGCCTGCCGGCTGAAATGCCTTTCTCGTCGGACATGACCCGGATCGAGCGCGAAGAGCTCTTCGTCAACATCCTCTACCTGGCCCTGGCCTTCATCATTGCCGGTGTCGGCTTCCTGAAAGCCAATATCTCGACGATTGTCGGCTCTCTTTACGGGCTGGGCGACACGCGCCGGGATTCCGGTTTCACGATCTTCTACATGGGGATCAATCTCGGTTCCTTCCTGGCTTCCTTCTCGGTCGGGATCATCGGGATTTACTGGGGCTGGGCCTGGGGCTTCGGCCTGGCCGGTATCGGCATGCTGGCCGGTCTTCTGACATTCCTCTTCTTCCAGCCCTGGCTGGAAGGTCGCGCCGAACCGCCAAACCCGGCCAAGCTGAAGGAAAAGGTCCTCGGCTTCCTGAACGTCGAATGGGCCTGTTATGCGTCCGGTATCGCCATCATTCTGGTGTCGATGGCGATCGTGAAATTCCCCGACATGTTCGCGGATGTCGCCGGCTGGCTTGGCATCATCATGTTCCTCGTCCTGGTCGCCTATGCTGTCCTCAAGACCCAGGGCGACGAACGCAAGAAGATGTTCGCGGCGATTTATTTCGTGCTCGCGCAGATCCCGTTCTGGGCCCTGTTCGAACAGGCGGGTTCCTCGCTGAACCTGTTCACCGACCGTCTGGTCGACCGCACCATGTTCGGCTGGTCTGTTCCGGCGCCGGTCTTCCAGTCACTCAATGCAGGCTTCATCTTCATCTTCGCGCCGCTTGTGGCCTGGTTGTGGATCGCCCTGGCCAAGAAGGGCTGGAACCCGTCGACGCCCGTGAAGTTCGCTCTCGGCGTCTTCATGGCCGGCCTGGGTTTCTACACGCTTGTCGGTGGCATGGGTGTGAGTGGCGCAACCGGTCTGACGGCGGTCTACTTCATCTTCCTCATCTACTGGATCCACACCATGGGTGAGTTGATGGTCTCGCCGGTCGGCCTGTCCGCCGTGACCAAGCTGGCACCGCCGCAGGTGGTCGGCATGACGATGGGGGCCTGGTTCCTCTATTCGGGCCTGTCCAACTTCCTGGCGGGTGTGATCGCATCGTCGACCGGTGCGGAAACGATCGGCGGTCAGTTGACAGACGTCGCCGCTGCCAAGGCGGGCTATGTCGAGGTCTATTCGAATGTCGGCTTGGTCGGCATGGGAATTGCGCTCGTGATGCTGCTCATCTCACCGATCATCAAATGGCTGATGGCGGGTGCCGACGGGACCAAGATCATCGCGCATCCGACCGAAACAGAGGCCGGTGGCCCTTCGGTGGATCGCTAGCCGGTCCACACGGCTCAAAGCCTCGACCGATGCCGATATGAGAAAGGCCGCGGAACTTCGGTTCCGCGGCCTTTTTCTTTGCGCCGGTTCGGCGACGATCTAGAGGCCGGGCATCTGGACCCGGTCGCCGGAGCAATCCGTACCGTTTGTTGTTCCGGTAAGTTCGAAGGCGCCGGCCCGCCGGTCGACGCGAAGGCGGGCGTGGCGCAACATGTCCATGCCGATGACGATGGCGGGGGTCCGGTCCCAGTTCATGGCCTCGAACACGCCGAGATCGGCTTCCAGGGCGTCGAGTACGTCGATGCACAGGCCACCGACCTGGAGCGAGCGAATCCGGATCGGTTCCGCTTCCTCGCCCTCAATGGCCGCGACGCCGTGGACCTCACCGCGTACCAGGACGGAAAACCCGGGGCGCTGGAGCATGTCGCCCATGGCCGGATTGACCAGGGTCTGGGCGCTTCCGGTGTCGATGAGGACGTGGATCGGCCGTTCGAGCTGACGCAGGCGCGCCATGCCGAGCATCAGTCCGCGGTGGTCGACGGTGCCATCGCGGTATTCAAGGGCAGGAGAACCCAGGCTCAGCCGCGCCGCCTCAACATTGATCTCGTAACGATCGGCGATCATCGCATCCGCGCCGATCAGGCCGACCACTGCGAGCGGATGGTTTTCGGCGACGGGAATGACAACGCTGTTCAGACGTACCGGCTGGAAACTCGCCAGTGCCAGCGCATCGACCACGAAACGTTCTGCATCGAAGCGCGTATTGATCGATTGGACCGGATCGAAATCCACCCATTGCGATTCAAATCCAAGCGCCTCGACGACGGGTTGGGCAATGGCGGTGTGGCTGGCCCCGGTATCCAGGATGAAGGTGAAGGGACCGGTTCCGTTGATCGTGACAGGCAGTAGCAGATGTCCGCTTTCAGCGCGTGTCAGCTCGATGGTCCGGCCAGCTTCAGTGTTGACGCGGGCAGCCTCGGCGAGCTGCAGGGTTATGGCGGAAGCCGGTCTGCTCAATCCGACTGCCAGCGCGAGCGCCATGGCGAGGCAGGACAGGATCGCCGCGGGGGACGGTATTTGGGGCATTGGCCAGCAGGCTCCTGTGATTGCCGGCAGCAGAGGACGCTGCGGCATGCGTGCCGGCTGCCCCCGGGGCCGACACAGGACATCGATCCGATCTTGACGCGTACCGGGCCCGCTGCCCAGTGAATAGCGAGCCGGCTCGCTTGATTGTGAAGGGCACCCATGGCCGTGCCATGGGTGCCGATTCGCGACGCCGCAGCCCGGATCCGGGCTGAACCTGTCTAGAAAGTGCTGCGTGCACTGATCTGGAATGTCCGGCCCATCGAGATATTGCGATACTCGACCGCATCGATGATGCCGTCGGCCCTCGAGCCGTCATAGAAGACGCGCTGGCGGTCATCGCCATTGTTGAAGACGCCATCGACCTGGGCCCGCAGCGTGACGCCGAAGAAGCGCGTGGTCTCGACATAGATGTCCAGATCGCCATCGGTATTGTCATGCTGCTGGTATTCCTGGGCCCGGAAGGTCTCGCCGTCCGAGAGCCAGAAATAATCCCAGCCCCAGGCCATCTGGCTTTGCGGGAAGGTCTGGCGGAAATCGAGCCGCAACTCCCATTCGCGATAGCCTGACCAGTGACGATCCTCGCCGGTCAGCGGATCCTCGACATTGGTGTCGTACCACTCGAGAAAGACGTCGAGAACGGCATTGTCGAGGCCGAGCGAGTCGAGCGGCGTGGTCATGTTGCCGGTGACGCGAAGATTGGTGCCGTCACCGATATTGCCGGGCGCGTCGAACACGCCGTTCGGTGTGGTTATCGGCACCCAGCCGTCGAGATCCTCGACCCAGTCATAGCCGATCTGCAGCGAGAAGGAGCCTTCATCGCCGAAGCGACGCTCCCACTCACCTTCGATCGTCCATGTGCGTTGCGGCACATAGTCGGGATTGCCCAGCGTGGAGTTATTGTCGGCCGGATCGACCGAGGAGGCGAACTTGCCGAATTCCAGCTGCGCGACATCACGCAGCCCGCTGAGGCGGAAGCGATTGCGGTCATCGGAGCGGTAATTCAGCGTCACGCTCGGTTTGGGATAGGTGAAGGAGCGTGTCTGCTGGGCATCGCCGGTCTGGGTGATCTCGGAAAACTCATACCGCAGACCGCTTTCCAGACTGACCCGGTCATTGATCTGCCAGACATGGTTGGCGAAAATCTCGCTGCGCGCTTCCTCGACCCGGGTCGAGGCGACAGGCAGGTCGATCGGCGTGATCGTTGTGCCGTCATTATAGTTCAGTGCCAGGTCGGTCTCGCGGGCATTGAGGGCATACTCGCCGCCGAACTCCAGCGAATGGCGCTCATTCGGGTCCCAGGACAGGGTCTGCCGGAAAGCCGTTTCCTCGATCTGCCCCTCGGCATCGACGATCACCGCCTCGATGAAGCCGGTCGCCGGATCGTATTCCTCATAGGCCTCCGGACCATCCTCATAACGCTCACGCGTCACCAGGAACATGGTCTCGGTTGAGACCTGATCGGTCAGGTCGCGCTGGTATGACAGCGTGCCGGAATAGAAGCTGCCATGGTTTTCCGTCTCATTGTGCTCGATCCGGTGGGGCGTGAGTGACGTGCCGGAAACCGAATCGACATCGCTGTAACGCACCCGGTGCCAGGTCCAGACATTGGCTCGGGCATCAAGGCGCAGGCGGGACTCATCATCGATATCCCAGTTCATCGACCAGCTCGGCGCGATCTCCTGATAATGGCGCTGGTCATTGTCGCGACCGCGGAAGACCTCCGTACCGGTCTCGTCATACAGGCTGTCGCGCAGGCGGATGCGGTTGCCGCTCATGCCGGTGTCGATGCCGAAGGTCATTTCGGTCGGGCCGACGGGCGTGGAGTAGGAGGCGATGATGCGCGGGCCGAGCCGCCCGCTGTCGGACAGCTGGATCCGGGCATCCCAGGAGCCTGACTGTCCGGCACCTTCGCGCAGGATCACATTCACGAGGCGCGAATGGCCGCGCATGTCGTACTGCGGCAGCGCTTCCTGGATCAGTTCGAGACGCTCGACATCGGCGACCGGTATGCGCTGCAGCACCGTCTCCAGCGACAGCGACTTGTTGGACGGGCGGCGTCCGTCGATCAGCAGATTGCCGAAACTGTCGCCTAGCCCGCGGCGGCTGGTATCGCCGTTGGACAGGCCGAAGCCCGGAACGCGGGAGACCATGTCCAGCGCCGTAACGGGCGCGTAGTCGGTGAAGAAACCGGGTTCATAGGTGGCCACGCCGGACTGGGTCCGGATGAGCGGCGAATTGCTGGCGGCCGGGCCGTCCTGCAGTGCGAATGCAGATGCACCCGTGAGTGCGCACATGGCGATGCCAGCGGCGCTCCTTTTCAAAATCCCTCGCATAATGTCCCTACGCTTTGTACCTGCCCAACTCCCCTTGGCTGAGGCTCTAGGCGTGGCCGCTGCAGGACGCTACGTAAGCTTCCGTAAGGTTGGTCACGGACATGTTATGGTGCAGCTGCTAAGCGATGTAGGTATGCTAGCAAGTTATTGAATTTTATGCATTTAGTTTCGCCCCGACCGATCACGCTCCGGTAATGGTCCGGACATGAAATTTTGGTCACGGTCGGTACTCGGCCCTTGATCATGCGATCAGCCGCCGGATCCGCCCACGGTCAGGCCGGAGATTTTCAGGCTCGGCTGGCCGACTCCGACCGGAACGCCCTGGCCCGCCTTGCCGCACATGCCGACGCCCGGATCCATCTCGAAATCATCGCCGATCATGGTGATCTGGGTGAGGGCGGTGGGACCATCGCCGATCAGGGTGGCGCCCTTGACCGGAGCGACAACCTTGCCGTCCTTGACCCGATAGGCCTCGGTGCACTGGAACACGAATTTGCCCGAGGTGATGTCGACCTGGCCGCCACCGAAATTCACGGCATAGATGCCGTCCTTCAGGCTTTCGACCATTTCCTCGCGCTTGTGCTCGCCAGCCAGCATGTAGGTATTCGTCATGCGCGGCAGTGGCGGGTGGGCATAGGACTGGCGGCGACCATTGCCGGTCGGCTTCTGGCCCATCAGGCGCGCATTCATGCGGTCCTGCATATAGCCGGTCAGGATGCCGTCCTCGATCAGGATCGAGCGTTCGGTCGGCGTGCCCTCATCATCAATGGTCAGCGAGCCGCGCCGTTCCGGCATGGTCCCGTCATCGATCACGGTAACCCCCCTGGCAGCCACCTGCTGGCCCATGCGGCCGGCGAAGGCGGACGAGCCCTTGCGGTTGAAATCGCCCTCCAGCCCGTGACCGACCGCCTCGTGTAGCAGAACAGCCGGCCAGCCCGGCCCGAGCACGACGTCGAACACGCCGGCTGGCGCGTCGACCGCGTCCAAATTGACCCGGGCGATGCGCAGGGCCTCGTCGGCCAGCGGCTTCCAGGCGTCCGGGGTGATCCAGCGATCAAACTCGGCCCGGCCGCCGGCGCCGGCCGATCCTGTCTCGCGGCGTCCATTGCGTTCGACGGTCACGGAAACATTGAGGCGGACAAGCGGGCGGATATCGGTTTTCAGGTCGCCGCCGGCCCGCAGGATCGACACCGAGCGCTTGGCGCCGGCGATCGAGGCCGAGACCTGGACCACGCTGGCGTCCCGGGTCCTGCAGTAGGCATCAATCTCCTGAAGCAGGGCGGCCTTGGTCTCGAAACCCGGCCGGGCGACCGGGTCGATCGCGTCATAGAGTCGGCGATTGGTGCCGGCCGGTGGCGGCGCCAGCACGCCGGCATGGCCGCGCTTGACCGCCGATGCCGCTTCAGCCGCGCGCTTCACCGCTTCCAGGCTGGGATCGGACGAGTGGGCATAGCCGTACGCGTCGCCAGCCACGCAGCGCAGGCCGAAGCCGCGCGAGGAGTCGAGATTGGCAGCTTTCAGCCGGCCATCATCGAAGACCAGGGACTCGGCGACCTCGGTCTCGAGGAAGAGTTCGCCATCATCGGCGCCGTGCAGGGCATCGTGCAAAATGGGCTGCACGCTGTCGGCATCGAAATCGAACTGGCTGATCGGATCATCGGACATGACGCGCGCACTCCCGGGGTTTCTCGACTCCATACATAGTCGAGCTGACCCCGGGGGTGAACACGCCGACGCGCAGTGTCGACAGTGGGGACCATCCGCGTCGGCCTGCGCGTCATCGCGAGTTGATGCTGAACCGTGCCAGTTCCGCTTCGGGCTGATCCCAGCCGGGACGCAGGTGACGCGCCTGGCGGTAGGAATCATAGGCGGCCGCCAGCTCACCGAGTGCCTCGAGCGCGACGGCCCGATTGAACCAGGCATCGGCCTCACTTTCACCGCGACCGCGAATGGCAATGTCGGCTTCTGCGACCGCTTCCTGGTAGCGCCCGAGGCGAATCAGGGCGCTGGACCGGTTCACGGCGAGCACCGCATTGGGGATGACATCCATGCGTTGGGCCGAGTCGAAGTCGGCGATGGCATCGCTGCCACGGCCGCGGTGAATATTGAGGATGCCGCGATTGACCAGCGTTGCGGCCCGGTCCCGCCGGGTCACGCGGATGTCCTGCAGGGCGATGTCACAGTCACGAATCGACGCCATGTCATGGCGCTCATGCAGGGCGTGATCGTAACAGGTGGCTGCCGGCGATCGTCCCAGGACAAGCAGCTGGCCATGGGCGGCGCCGGTACTCATACAAACTGCCAGGGCAGCGAGTGAGACGAATGGACGCATCGTTCGCTCCTTTCCGTTGCTATGAACAGCTCCATGATAAGGCAGTATGGAAATAACGACTGATCATAAGTTCGAGAGCTGGGCATGCGGCCTTTTACAGGCGGACTTTCTCCTGTAATGCGGCGCCCAGTGTGAATGACACGAGAAAAAATACCGTTGATGGCCTGACAGGGCCGGAGACGGGCTCTATATTCCGCCGCCATCGGTGGGGGATTCCCGCCTTAATGACTGACTTGTATGGGGAAGCCATGCGATTCCTGACCGCACTTGCGCTCACTTGGACGACCTTCGCCGCCGGCGCCTTCGCGACGCCCGGCCAGCCGACTGACGGAGCGCTGGGCTTTCAGCCTGCCGTGACGCCGATTATGGAGGAGGTCACCTCTTTCCATAATATCCTGCTGGTTCTGATCACCATCATCACGCTCTTTGTGATGGGGCTGCTGATCTACGTCATGATCCGCTACAACCGGAAGGCCAATCCGACGCCTTCCAAGAACAGCCACAACACGCTGCTCGAGGTTGTCTGGACAGCGGTGCCGGTCCTGATCCTGATCGGGATCGCCATTCCGTCCTTCCCGCTGCTCTACCTGCAGGACGAGATCCCGCCGGAAATCGATTTCACGCTGAAAGCGACCGGCAATCAGTGGAACTGGTCCTACGAGTATCCCGATCATGAGGTCGCGGAATATTTCTCGAACATGATCGAGGAAGAGGATCTCCAGCCGGGCCAGCTGCGCAACCTGTCGGTTGATTATCCGCTGGTGGTGCCGGTCAATGCGACCGTCCGCCTGCAGGTCACCGCGTCCGACGTGATCCACAACTGGGCGATGCCGTCTTTCGGGACCAAGATGGATGCCATTCCGGGCCGCATCAACGAAGCCTGGTTCCAGGCGACTCAGGAAGGTGTCTACTACGGTCAATGCTCCGAGCTGTGCGGTCTCCGCCACGCTTTCATGCCGATCGAAGTGCACGTTGTCCCCCAGGATGTCTTCGACGCCTGGATCGCGGCCAAGGCCGAGGACGAGTACTCCGAGGCTGCCGATACCATCATTGCTGAATACACCGCCGCGCGGGAAACGCGCCTGGCGCAACTCGACTAGGGATGGGCTGAACCATGTCTGCTGACGCCGCAACGCACGACGATCATACTCCGAGCCTGTGGGACTGGCGCCGCTGGGTGCTGTCCACCAACCACAAGGACATCGGTACGATGTACCTGGTCTTCGCGATTTTCGCGGGGATCATCGGTGGCGGCCTGTCCGGCCTGATCCGCTGGGAATTGATGGAGCCGGGCCTCCAGGTCTTCACCGGTGAGGATACCGGCTGGGGTGCCATTTTCGGCAACGCCCACAATTATAATGTCGTGACCACGATGCACGCCCTGATCATGATCTTCTTCATGGTCATGCCGGCGATGATCGGCGGTTTCGGCAACTGGTTTGTCCCGCTCATGATCGGCGCGCCCGACATGGCCTTCCCGCGGATGAACAATATCTCCTTCTGGCTGCTGCCGGCCTCCTTCGCGCTGGCCCTGATGTCGATGTTCGTGCCGGGTGCCGGTGCCGATCTCGGCTTTGGTGGCGGCTGGGTGCTCTACCCGCCGCTCTCGACCTCCGGCCATAACGGGCCGGCGATGGATCTCCTGATCCTGTCGCTGCACATTGCCGGTGTCTCGTCGATCCTCGGTGCCATCAACTTCATCACCACGATCTTCAACATGCGCGCTCCGGGCATGACCATCCACAAGATGCCGCTCTTCGTGTGGTCGGTTCTGGTGACGGTCTTCCTGCTGCTGCTGTCGCTGCCGGTTCTCGCCGGCGCACTCACCATGCTGCTGACCGACCGCAATTTCGGCACGGCCTTCTTCGCACCCGAAGGTGGCGGTGACCCGGTCATGTACCAGCACCTGTTCTGGTTCTTCGGTCACCCGGAAGTCTACATTCTCATCCTGCCCGGTTTCGGCATCGTGTCGCACGTCGTGTCGACCTTCTCGCGCAAGCCGATCTTCGGTTATCTCGGGATGGCCTATGCCATGGTGGCGATCGGTTTCATCGGCTTCATCGTGTGGGCGCACCACATGTACACCGTTGGCATGCCGGTTGACCTGAAGGCCTATTTCGTGGCCGCGACCATGGTCATCGCCGTGCCGACGGGCATCAAGATCTTCTCCTGGATTGCGACGATGTGGGGTGGCTCGATCGAGTTCCGCACCCCGATGATGTGGGCCATCGGCTTCATCTTCCTGTTCACCGTTGGCGGTGTGACGGGCGTTGTTCTGGCCAATGCCGGCGTCGACCAGTCGCTGCACGACACCTATTACGTGGTGGCGCACTTCCACTACGTGCTGTCGCTCGGCGCCGTGTTCGCGATCTTTGCCGGCTGGTACTACTGGTTCGAGAAGATCTTCGGCGTGAAGTACAACTCCTTCCTCGCACGCGCCCAGTTCTTCTTCTTCTTCATCGGCGCCAACGTGATCTTCTTCCCGCAGCACTTCCTCGGCCTGAACGGCATGCCGCGTCGCTATGTCGACTATCCGGATGCCTTCGAGTTCTGGAACGCCGTGTCTTCCTGGGGCTATGTGATCATGCTGGTCGGCATGGTGCTGTTCTTCGCCGTGCTCATCGACGCGATGATCCGTCGCCGCAAGGCGGATGCCAATCCGTGGGGTGAAGGCGCAACCACGCTCGAGTGGACGCTGTCCTCGCCGCCGCCCTTCCACCAGTTCTCCGAACTGCCGAAGATCAAATAAGGGTTCATCTTGGACACTCTTGTGACCCCAAGCAACCATCGCGCAGAGGGCGAGGCTGTTTCGACAGCCTCGCCCCGCGACTATTTTGACCTGATGAAACCGCGGGTGATGACGCTGGTCGTCTTCACGGCCTTTGCCGGTCTCATCGCGGCGCCGGTCGATGCCGATCCTTTCCTGGCCTTCATGTCGATCCTCTGCCTGGCCGTCGGCGCCGGTGCGGCGGGTGCGCTCAACATGGCCTATGACGCCGATATCGACGCCACCATGCAGCGCACGCGCAAGCGTCCCATCCCGCGCGGCGTGGTTTCGGTGGCCAATGCTTATGGCTTTGGCGTGGTGGCCGCCATCCTGTCGGTCCTCCTGATGGCGCTGGCGAGCAATTATCTGGCGGCCGGCCTGCTGGCCTTCTCCATCTTCTTCTATGCCGTCATCTACACGATGATCCTCAAGCGCTCGACGCCGCAGAATATCGTCATTGGCGGTGCCGCCGGTGCCTTCCCGCCCATGATCGGCTGGGTCGCGGTGACCGGCGAGATCTCGCTCGATGCGTTTATCCTCTTCATGATCATCTTCCTGTGGACGCCGCCCCATTCCTGGGCTCTGGCGCTCTACAAGTCTGGTGACTATGCAGCGGCCAATGTGCCGATGATGCCGGTGGCAAAGGGTGCCGGGTCAACCCGTTTGCAGATCCTGCTCTATTCCATCGTGCTGGTGATCTTTGCCGGTGCTCCGGTCCTCACCGAGCTGGGCGGCGCGGTCTATGCCGCGACCTCGCTGGGCGGCGGGGCGCTCTTCCTGCTGCTGGCCTGGCGGGTCTACCGCTCACGCGCCGGTGAGGCGGGTTCGGCGGAAGAGGGCGCGCTCTACGCCGTCCGCTCCGGCGACAAGGCGGCGCGCGACCTGTTTGCCTATTCGATCGGCTATCTGACGGTCCTTTTTGCCGCATTGATTGTTGAGCACGCATTTGGTGCTTATGTCGCCATTCCGGGAGTGGGATGATGACCGAGACTGAAAACGGCAAATCGAAGAAAACTGTCGCCGACATGATCGAACAGGTCGTTGAGTCGAAACAGCCTGACTACACGCAGTCGACCGAGACGGTACGGCTGACGCCGGAGCAGGAAAAGGCGCGGGGCCGCCGCAATGTTGTGATTGCGCTGTCGCTGGTCGGCTTCATGGTCGCCGTCTTTGCGATCACCGTGGTGCGCCTGAGCCAGAATATCGCTGCGGGAGTGGCCTCATGACCCGTCGTCCGCTCAACAGGAATGCGCGGGTCGCCGCTTTTGCAGCGCTGACCGCGGCCCTGATGGTGGGCGCGGCCTATGCTGCCGTGCCGCTCTATGACCTGTTCTGCAAGGTCACCGGCTATGGCGGCACGACCCAGGTTGCCGTCGGCGAAGCCGGGGAAATCCTCGATCGCGAAGTCACCGTCTATTTCGACGCCAACACCAATCGCAACCTGCCCTGGACCTTCGAGCCGGCGCAGCGTTCGATTACGGTCCGGGTCGGCGAAACCGCGCTCGCCTATTATACGGCGACCAATAATTCCAGCCAGCCGGTCACCGGCGTGGCGACCTATAATGTCGCGCCCTACAAGGTTGCGTCCTACTTTTCCAAGCTGGAATGTTTCTGCTTTACCGAGCAGACGCTGCAGCCGGGTGAGAGCATCGAAATGCCGGTCCTCTTCTTCGTTGATCCGCTGATTGCCGAAGAACCGCGACTTGATGATGTCAGTGCGATCACCCTGTCCTATACGTTTTTTGAGTCCCAAGACGGGGCCTCGGCCAACACCGACGCCGCGCCTTAGCATTGAACCTTTCGGGTGTGCCGCGTATCAGGGGCACACTTCGCTGATTTGAGATCGCAGGAGATTCGCGATGGCTGGGCATGCTGCCAAACACGACTACCACCTGGTTGACCCGAGCCCGTGGCCGTTTGTGGGCTCGGTGGGCGCTTTCCTTCTGGCCATTGGTGCCGTCGGCAACATGGCCGGCCTGGTCGGTCCGGATCACCCGATTGCCTTCATGTATGGCGAAGGCTCCTGGGGCGGCCTCGCCCTCGGCTTCCTCATCGTCATCTGGACGATGATTGGCTGGTGGGGCGACATGATCAAGGAATCCAAGCGCGGCGACCATACGGCCGTTGTCGATATCGGCATGCGCTATGGCATGATCCTGTTCATCGCCTCGGAAGTCATGTTCTTCGTCGCCTGGTTCTGGGCCTTCTTTGAATACGCCATCTTCCACGATGTCCGTATTGATCCGGCGCTTGCGACCTGGCCGCCGGCCGGTGTCGAGACTTTCGATCCTTGGCACCTTCCCCTGATGAACACGCTCATCCTGCTGCTTTCGGGCACCACGGTGACCTGGGCCCACCACGCGCTGCAGCATGATGATCGCAAGGGGGCCATCATCGGCCTGATCTTCACGGTCGTGCTTGGCCTCGCCTTTACCAGCCTGCAGGTGATCGAGTATTCCCATGCGGAATTCGCCTTCTCGATGGCTGATGGCGGCAATCTCTACGGTTCCACCTTCTTCATGGCGACCGGTTTCCACGGCGCGCACGTCGTCATCGGTACCATCTTCCTGGCTGTCTGCCTGTTCCGCCTCCTGGCTGGCCAGATGAGCGCAAAGAAGCATTTCGGCCTCGAAGCAGCAGCCTGGTACTGGCACTTCGTTGACGTGGTCTGGCTCTTCCTGTTCGCCTTCGTCTACGTCGTCTACCAAGGCTGACCGGCGACATGACAAAGCCCTCCCCGTTTTCGACCGGCGTCCAGGGACGCTGCCCGAAATGCGGGGAGGGCGCCATGTTCGACGGAATGCTCAAAATCGCGCCGCGCTGTGATGTTTGCGGGGCCGATTTCGAAAGCGCCGATGTTGGCGACGGAGCTTCGGTTTTCGTGCTCTTCATCGTCGGTTTCCTGGCCATGGTTCTCTTCCTTCTGGTCGAGGCCGCCTTCCACCC
Source organism: Maricaulis sp. (assembly GCF_015665295.1). Lineage (GTDB taxonomy): Bacteria > Pseudomonadota > Alphaproteobacteria > Caulobacterales > Maricaulaceae > Maricaulis. The sequence continues at coordinate 69,276 of NZ_JADFAJ010000027.1, read as the reverse complement.
GGCCTGGTGGGTTCACGCCCTGCTCCAGCTGCCTTTTGTGCCAGTCGCCTGCATCATGACGCTGCGCCCGATCAAGGGCTTGCTCTTTGCCCTGCAATTCCAGCATGACGCCCGGGAGGCGCGGCTGGACGATTGAGGCCACTCGCATGGCCCCGCTCCAGGTGATGGACACCGATCTGACATGCCCCGTTTCCGGCCGCTTCCGCTGCTCACCGCTTTCACGCTCGCCAGCCTTGCCCTGCTGGTCTGGCTTGGCAGCTGGCAGATGCAGCGCATGGCGTGGAAGGCCGACCGGCTCGCGGCCTGGGAAATGCGCGGCGACGCGATCGGTTTCCATGAAGCGCTGTGCTCGCAGTCCGGGCAGGCTTTTTCGCCGCCGGTGACCGGCCCGGTTCCGCTGACCGGCGAGACGCTGCGCTTTTACACACTGCGGGACACGGCCGGCTGGATGCGGCTGGCCCTGATGCGCGCGCCCGCCTGCGAGGCCGATGCGCCGCAGCGCTACTTGCTTGTCGAGATCGCTTTCGAGGACCTGCGCTCCGGTGAACAGGAGAGCATCCGGCGCTGGCGCATCGAAACGCCGCCGGCTGCAACCGTTTTCAGCGCCGGAAACGATCCGGATACCAATCAGTGGTATAGCCATGATGCAGAGGCGATGGCAGAGGCGTTCGGGATTGATCCGGCAGCCTTGCTGCCGGTCTGGGCGAGGGCCGACACGGGCATTCCGTCCTCGCTGAGCCGGACGCCGCCGGCCAAGCATCTGGGCTATGCCCTGACCTGGTATGGTCTGGCGCTGGCCCTCATCGGGGTGTATCTCGCCCTGCACGTCAGCCGCGGCCGGCTGCGCCTGTCAACGCCACCGCAGGATGGCGACAAGAATCAGAAGGCGGACTAGTATCCGCCCCATACGGGAGATGGCATTTGGCAGTCTGGCGCGAAACTTCCTGGGACGAGACCCTGGCCGGGCAGGGCATCCGGCTGCGAGCCCCCACCCTGTCTGACTATGAAGACTGGGCCAAGCTGCGCAGCGCCTCGCGCAGCCATACCGAGCCATGGGAACCGGCCTGGACCAGCGACGAGCTGTCCAAGGGCGCATTCCGCCGCCGCATCGACCGCTACCAGGCCGACCGTGAAGGCGGGCTGGGCTATCCCTTCTTCGTGGTGCGCGCGCGCGATGATGTCCTGCTGGGCGCCTGCAATCTCAACAATGTCCGGCGCGGCGTGCTGCAATCGGCCGATATCGGCTACTGGATCGGCTCGCCCTATGTCCGCAAGGGGCATACCCGGGCAGCCGTGCGCCGGGTCCTGGCCTTCGCTTTCGACGAGTTGCGCCTGCACCGCGTCGAGGCGGCCTGCCAGCCGACCAACCAGGCCTCGCGCACCCTGCTCGAATCGGTCGGCTTCATGCATGAGGGCCGCTCGCGCGCCTTCCTCAATATCGCCGGCGAATGGCGCGACCATGATCGCTTCGCCATCATCTCCACCGATCCGCGCCTATGACGGAAGCCGGGTATGAGGCCGGCGTCAGGGCGGCGGGCGCGGTGGCCTTCGCCTGTGACCCGGTGGCCGGTCATGTCCGCCTGACCGGTGATGGTGCCGCCTTCGGTCTGGACGCGGAAACCATGGCCTGGCAGGCCTTCCTCGACCGGCTTGGCCCGGCTGACCAGACACGCCTGGCGGCGGCCATGGCCGGAGATGCCGTCGATCTGCGTATCCGTCTGATCGGCAATGGTGGCCAGCTCACCTATGTCCGGCTGCTCGGGCGTTCGATCGGGGATGGCCGGATCGAGGGTCTGATGACCCCGGCCGGCGTCACCCGCGACCTCGCCGGACGCATTGGCGAGGAGCACGCGCTAGCAAACGGGGTCGACAATGGCGAAGTGCTGGCCTGGTATCAGCCGATCATCGCGCTCGATACGGGCCGCCTGGCCGGGTTTGAGGCGCTGGCGCGCTGGGACCGGCCCGGCTTCGGCGTGCTGTCACCGGACGATTTTCTGGTCATGGCCGGCGAACTCGACCTGCTCAATCGCATCAGTACGACGGTGCGCGGCCATGCTGCCGCCGACCTGTCGTCCTGGCGGGTGGCGCATCCGACCGCCCGCAACATCTTCGTCTCCGCCAATGCGACAGTCAGCGAACTGGTTGACCCGGCCTTCGTCACGGGTCTCCTGCAGACCGTCTCGGACGCGAAGCTTCCGGACGGTGCCTTCAAGCTGGAAATCGCCGAGACCGAGATCATGCAGGACCCGGACCTGGCGGCGGCGGCCATGCAGCGCCTCGCCGGCGGCGGCGTCTCGCTGGCGCTGGATGATTTCGGCACCGGCTATTCCTCGCTGGCGCGGCTCGACATGCTGCCCTTCAATGTGGTCAAGATTGACCGCTATTTCATCCGCGCCATGGCCGGCGACGAGGCGGCCGGGACCGTCGTGAAATCCGTGATCCAGCTGGCCTCGCATTTCGGCATGAAAGTGGTCGCTGAAGGGATCGAGAATGTCGCCGCCGCCGACCGGCTCGCCGCCATGGGCTGCCAGTATGCGCAAGGCTATCGCTATGCCGGCGCGCTCGCGCCTGACGCAGCCGAGAAAGCCGTTGTCGAGGGTGTCAGCGGTCGCTTCCTGCCGCCCGAAGCCTAGCCTCGCAGGCGCTTCAGCGTTCCCGAAAAATTGAGGCAGGGCGTGCCGTCGGCGGTGATCAGTCCGCGCACGAAGATCAGCGATCCCCCGGCTCGCAACACCTCGCCCCGTGCTTCGACAAGCTGGCCTTCGGCGGCGCCCGCGATGAATTCCGAGGTGAAGGCCACGGTGACGCCATAGCCGGACGGGGCGAGGGCTTCATGGGCGATGCCGAACAGGGCGAAGTCCGCAAAACTCATCAGACAGCCACCATGAACCGCGCCCATGCCGTTGAGATGGCGGCGCCCGGCGCGAAACGCCATCTCCGGCCCCTCCGTCCCGACGCGCATGTAAAAGGGGCCGGCGGTCTGTTCGAACGGATCATTGGGCCAGATGCGCCAGCCGGCGAATTCGCCGCTGTCCACGATTTGGGGAGCCATGCTGTTTTCCGGAATGAGGGCGTTGGTCAGGCGTGACCGGACAGGGTGGAGAGGTGTTCGGGGCTGATGCCGAGAAGTTCCAGCGCCCGCGGCCATTTCTCGTCATTGGCGGTATCAAAGACAAGGGCCTCGTCCAGCTCGGCGACAAGCCAGGCATTGGCCGCCAGCTCCTTTTCAAGCTGGCCGGCGCCCCAGCCGGTATAGCCGAGCGCCAGCAGGCTGCGCTGTGGCGGATCAGCCGAGGCGATCGCGTCGAGCACGTCCTTGGTCGCGGTCAGACCGATTCGCGCACTGACGGGCAAGGTCGCGTCGCTGGTGGAATAGTCCCGCGTGTGCAGGACAAAGCCGCGGTCCTGGTCGACCGGTCCGCCGACAAGCACCGCCCTGTCGGGCGCCTGGCGACTGCCCTCCACCCCTAATTGCCCAAATAATTCAGGCAGGCGCAGGTCATCGGCTGGCTTGTTGATGATGATGCCCATCGCATGGTCCGGGCTGTGATCGCACATCAGGATGACGGTGCGGTCGAAGCGCGGATCACCGATGCTTGGCGTGGCAATCAAAAGCTTGCCGCCGAGGAAGGTCTCGTCCACATCTGTCGCAGTTGCGGGTTCCATGGTGGCTATGTTCTCCCCAAATGGGGGATGCGTCCAGTCGGGTTCCCGCTATCTTGCCGTGCGGATACCCGCCACGATTGATCCACAGGAGAAATGCCATGACCATCTCGGTCGGAGATCGCCTTCCCGCTGCCACCTTCATGACCATGACGGCGGACGGCCCGAACAAGCTGAGCACGGATGACGTGTTCGCCGGCAAAACCGTCGCCCTGTTCGCGGTGCCGGGTGCCTTCACGCCGACCTGCTCGGCCAAACACCTGCCGGGCTTCATCGAGAAGGCGGCAGACATCAAGGCCAAGGGCGTCGACACGATCGCCTGCCTGTCGGTCAATGACGTTTTCGTCATGGATGCCTGGGCGAAGTCGCAGAATGCCGGCGACGAAGTTCTCATGCTGGCAGACGGCAATGGCGAGTTCGCCAAGGCGGTTGGCCTGGAAATGGACGGAACCGGCTTCGGCATGGGTGTCCGTGCACAACGTTTTTCCATCCTGGTGAAGGATGGCGTGGTCGCCGAGCTCAATGTCGAGGCGCCGGGTGAATTCAAGGTGTCGTCTGCCGACCATATTCTCGGTCAGCTCTAGGACGTCGCCCACCGGTCCGTCCCGATGGGGGGCGGATCAGATACAAAACGGGAGGGGTTCGCATGTTGGACTTCGGTTTGATCGGTATTGGTGTCCTGTTCTTGCTGGCACTGTTCATCATCGCTTCGGTGATCAAGACGGTGCCGCAGGGCAAGGAATTCACGGTCGAGCGTTTCGGACGCTACACGCGAACCCTTAAACCCGGCCTTCACTTCCTGACGCCCTTTGTTGATACGGTCGGCTACAAGATGAACATGCGCGAGCGCGTGCTCGACGTGCCGAACCAGGACGTCATCACCAAGGACAACGCCACCGTTTCGGTTGATGCCGTGGTGTTTATCCAGGTTCTCGATGCACCGCGGGCGGCCTATGAGGTCGACAATCTTGACTTTGCCATCATCAATCTGTCGCTGACCAATGTGCGAACGGTGATCGGCGCCATGGACCTGGATGAAACCCTGTCCAAGCGTGACGAGATCAATGCCCGTCTTCTGAGCGTGATCGATGCCGCGACCAACCCCTGGGGTGCCAAGGTCACGCGCATGGAAATCCGTGACCTGTCGCCGCCGGTCGACATCACCGAGGCCATGGCCCGGCAGATGAAGGCGGAACGCCTGAAGCGCGCCGAGATCCTTGAAGCCGAAGGTGCCAAGCAGTCGGCCATCCTGCGCGCCGAAGGCGAGAAGGAAGCTGCGATCCGCGAGGCCGAAGGCCGCAAGGAAAGTGCCTTTCTCGATGCCGAGGCCCGCGAACGCGAGGCCGAGGCCGAGGCGCGCGCGACACAGATGGTGTCGGATGCGATCAGCAAGGGCGATGTCTCCGCGATCAACTACTTCCTCGGCCAGAAATACATCGAGGCGTTCGGAAAACTGGCGACCAGCGAGCAGCAACGCACGGTCATCATCCCGGCGGAATTCTCCAACATCCTGTCCACGATCACAGGGGTTGGCGAGCTCGGCAAGGCGGCCCACGACGCGGTCTCCGAGGCCACCCGCAAGGGCTGATGCCATATGCCTGAGAAGGAGGTGACATGATGGACTTGTTGATGTCGGTCTTCGACCGCATGAATCTCTGGGCCTGGTGGGCGATTGCCGGGGTGATCCTGATCGCCGAACTGCTCACCGGAACCACCTATCTCCTGTGGCCCGCTGCCGCGGCATTCCTGACCGGCTTTGTTGCCCTGGAAATGCTCGGGGTGAGCTGGCCGGTCCAGCTGGGCATCTTCGCCATCCTGTCGGTGGGTCTGCTGTGGGTGGGTGACCGCTGGGTCCGGCCGGCCCTGAAAGCCGGCGCAGCAAGCGGGCTGAATGACCGTTCCTCCCGCATGATCGGCCAGCGCGTCATCGTTGTGGCTGCCTTCTCTGCCGGCCGCGGCCGGGTCAAATACGGCGATAGCGAATGGGCCGCCGAAACTGCGGATGGCAGCAATCCGGCGCCCGGGTCGACGCTTACGGTCGAGGCGATCAATGGTGTTGTCCTGCGAGTTTCTTCGTAAGTGAAGCAATCGGGCGGGCCCTGCGCATATCATATGACAGGGTTCGCTCAATTTTTAGCGTTTCCAGCAAGCCTGTAGCAATTTCTTCGGCCTAAATCCGCGCTCGCATTCGTTATCAACAACGCCCGAGTGAGCGCCATGAAAAACCAATTCCTTTCCGCCCTTGTCTGTCTGTCCGCCATTGTCGCTCCGGTCGCCCTGAGCGCACCGGCTGCCGCCAGCAACGGTCCCGAGCGTCAATCCGTCGAGCTGGTCGCGCCGGAATATCCGCGTGGCGCCGAGCGTCGCGGCATTGAGGGCACGGTCCGCATTGCCTACTCGATCGACGCAGACGGCAATGTGGTCGACGCCCAGGTCGTGGAAGCCAACCCGGAAGGCGTGTTTGATCGCGCCGCCCTGTCGGCGATCGAGAGCTGGCGCTATGCGCCGGCGGCCGCGCAGACCGATGGCCATTCCCGCGAGCTGGAATTCCGCCTGAACGACTAGGGTTCAAGTTGTTTGCGAGGTTGAAGGGCCGCCCGTCATCGGGCGGCTCTTTACGTTTTGTTCCCCATTTCCGCCGGATACTCCCGTCAGGCACAAAAAAAGCCCGCTCTGATGGAACCCGCCCATGCCGCCGATAAGCGAGCAAGATCGCCTGAACGCCTTGCACGGCCTGCATATCCTCGACACCGATATTGAGGATGAGTTCGAGGTCATTACTGATCTTGTCACGGCTTTGACTGGTGCAAGGATGGCGGCAGTCTCCTTGGTCGACAAGGATCGGCAATGGTTCAAATCAGCCAAGAACCTGCCGGCGAGTGAGACGCCGCGATCCTGGGCCTTTTGTCACTACGCGATCCAGCAGGATGGTGTTTACGAGGTCCATGACACCTTCAACGATCCCTTGTTCGTGGAGAACCCGCTGGTTACGGGGGCGCCGCATATCCGCGGTTATGCCGGTGTCCCGCTGACACTGAAGGGTGGCGAGAAAATCGGGACCCTGTGCGCAATTCATGATCAGCCTTTGCGCCTCGACGCCAAAACACGCGACCGCTTGGTGAAACTGGCCCGAATGATCCAGGAGTTGATCCGGGAACGGGCCAGATCGGGCGAGCATCGCCGCCTGGCGATGCTGGCACGGCATACCAACAATGCCGTGATTATCACAGATCGGGCAGGCCGGATCGAGTGGGTCAATCCTGCATTTGAGCGATTGTCAGGCTTCACGATAACGGAGGCGCTCGGGCAGAAGCCCGGTGACATGCTTCAATGCGAGCAGTCGTCTTCCGGTTCAATCCGAAAGATGTCCGACGCCATCCGAATGGGTGCGGAGTGCCAGGTGGAAATCGTCAACAGGCACAAGAACGGAAATCTCTATACTGTTCAGATCGACTTGATGCCGATCTGGGAGGCCGGCGTATGTACGGGCTTCATGGCTGTCGAGACTGACATAACCGAGCGCAATGCGATTGCGCAGAGGCTGACCTCGGCGCTTGATGAGTTGCGTTCCTTGATGGGCGTCATACGTCAGCAAACCATTTTCAGCCAGACTGACGCCCAAGGCAAGATTATCGATGTCAACGATGCCTTCTGCACCCGCAATGGCTATGGCCGCGAGGAGGTCATAGGGCTCACGCACGCCGATCTGCAGAGCTCTGGTCTACACTCCGACCAGTTCTGGACCGATATGTGGTCTGTCGTGCAATCCGGGAAGCCCTGGCGTGGCGATATCTGCAACAAGTCGAGAGCCGGCGACCTGTTCTGGGTGGACACGATAGTTGCGCCACAACTCTCGGCGAGTGGACAGATTAAGCGCGTAATCTTTATTCGATTTGACATTACCGAGCGTAAGAAAATCGAGGCCGGCTTGGTGGAAAGCGAGCTTCGGCATCGCACGCTTCTGGATCGCTTGTCCGCTGTTACAGAGCTTGGAGGCATTGGGAGTTGGGAAGTCGACCTTGATGCCAATGCGCCAATCTGGGACAGGACAACCCGCCGTATTCACGAAGTCGGTGATGACTACGTGCCTGATATGGAAACAGCGATCAACTTCTATGCGCCTGAGGCCCGTGAAACGATTGCTGCGGCGGTGCAACAATGTATCGACAAGCATCAGCCATGGGATCTGGAACTGCCGTTCGTCACGGCGCGGGGGCGCCGGAGATGGGTGCGAGCTGTCGGGCGCGGCATCATCGAGGACGGGCAGGTTGTGCGACTCGTGGGCTCCTTCCAGGACATTACCGAGCGACGCGCGCGTGAAGAGGAGCTGCGCCTGCTCTCAACCCGCCTTGAAGTCGCGTTGGACAGTTCCGGGATCGGTGTCTGGGATGTTTGCCCGGAAACGGGCGAGTACAACTGGGACGAAGGCAGCCGTCGGTTATTTGCCATTCCGGACAATATGCCGAATCCGAACGCGGCGGATTGGCTGGCTCGTATCCACACCGATGATCGCGCGGATATCGCGGAGGCATTCAGGCAGGCTATGGCCGCCAAAGGCCGGGTTACGCGGGAGTATCGCTACCGGATCGGTGATGGAGATTATCGGCATATTCGATCATTCGGTGTGTATCGGGAACGCCTTGATGCGCCCCCTATTCTGACCGGTGTTCACATGGATGTAACCGAGGATATCGAGCAGGCACGGGTGCTGGAGTCGGCTCGCGAGAAGGCGGAGAGTGCCAGCTTGGCCAAATCGGAATTCCTCGCCAACATGAGCCACGAGATCCGCACCCCCCTCAATGGCGTGATCGGCATGACCCAAATATTGCAGATGACCGAACTGTCCGAGCAGCAGGAACGTCATGTTGAAACCATAAAAAATTCCGGTCAGGCTCTCGCTGACTTGATCGATGACATCCTGGACATTTCAAAAATCGAGGCGGGTCAAATCGAGCTTGAGAATGCCGCGTTTGACTTGCGCAAGCTTGTGGATGTTGTGGGTGACATGATGAGTCTGCGCGCGCAGGAAAAGCGCTTGCAGCTTGAATTCTCGGTCGATACGAAGGTGCCCCGCTGGGTTGTCGGTGATGAGAAGCGCATCCGCCAGGTGCTAATCAACATAGTTGGAAATGCCATTAAGTTCACCGAAGCAGGCTCGGTTAGTCTGCGGGTGGGGCTTGGAAAGGGCGGGCGAACTGAATGGCGGGTCAAGGATACGGGCCCGGGCCTGTCGCCTGAGCAGACGACGTTGGTTTTTGACCGGTTTGTCCAGGCTGACACATCCATAACGCGTCGCTTCGGCGGGACCGGCCTCGGCCTGGCGATCTGCCAGGAACTGATCGGATTGATGGGTGGCGATATCGGAGTGAACAGTGTCCACGGGGAAGGCGCAGAGTTCTGGTTTCAGGTTGAGCTCGCCGCGGCTGAGCCCCCCCCAAATGAGGCAGCCGAGCCATTGGCGGGCAAACCGTCTGAAAGTGAGGTGGGCGGAAAGCGGATTTTGGTGGTTGATGATGTTCAGGCAAACCTAATGGTGATCGCGGCCCTGCTGCAGCACAACGAGTATCATGTAGAAACCGCCAAGAACGGCAGGGAAGCGCTGGACCTCTTGGCGGACATGCCCATTGATGCCGTTCTGATGGATATCCAGATGCCAGTCATGTCGGGTGATGAAGCCATCCGCCGTATCCGTGCATCCTCGTCTGACTATGCTGGTGTTCCGATTTTCGCGCTCACCGCGGATGCCACGAAGGCGACGCGTGACATGTGCACCGCTATCGGTGCGACCGGGTATTTCACCAAGCCGCTCAATCTGACCGAAGTGCTCGGCGCCCTGGATCGTGCCCTTTCCAATTATTCCTATGATTGGCAGTCTGCTAGCGGCGGCGCGCCTCGCTGAGGCCTTCGCGAGCCAGTTCGTCGGCCCGCTCATTGCCGGGATCCCCGGCATGGCCCTTGACCCAGCGCCAGTCGATTGCGTGCTGGCTCGTCAGCGCGTCGAGGCGCTGCCACAGATCAACATTCTTGACCGCTTTCCTGTCCGCTGTCTTCCAGCCCCGCTTCTTCCAGCCATGGATCCATTTGGTGATGCCATCGCGCAGATAGACGCTGTCCGTGATCAGGACCACGGTGCGATCCGCCTTCTTGAGCGCTTCAAGTGCCTGGATGGCCGCCATCATCTCCATGCGGTTATTGGTGGTGTCGGCCTCGCCGCCCTTGAGTTCCTTGCGGTGGCCATTCCATTCCAGGATAGCGCCCCAGCCGCCGGGACCGGGATTACCCGAACAGGCGCCGTCAGTGTGGATGGTGATTGTGCTCACAATGGGTATTTCTTCGCCATGTCGTCGAGGCCGGCGCGGATAATCGCTTCGAGGACTGCTGTGTCCACATCGGCCAGCTTGTTGATGTAAAGGCAGGACTTGCCAAGCTTGTGTTTGCCGAGCCGGGCAAGCTTGTCGGTGTGATCGGTGTAGCCGGGCATGATGTAGACGACCATGCTGGTCTTGCGCGGGGAAAAACCCGTGCGCATGAAATCGCCTTCGCGGCCGCTCTCATATTTGTAGTGATAGGTCCCGAAACCGATCATGGCGGGGCCCCACATTTGCGGCTCCCAACCGGTGATACGTGTCATCAGCGCGAGCAGGGCTTCCGCGTCGGCGCGGCGGGTCGGGTGCTCGATGCCGGCGATGAAATCGACCGGCGCGATATCGGTAGGCTGGGTCTTGTTGTCGGCCATGACGGCCTCCTCAGGCTACGATCCGCGGAAGCTTGAAGACGACATCCTCGTCGGTCACGCGGATATCCTCAAGCTGGACATCAAAGCGCTCGCGGAAGGCTTCAATCAGGCCCTCCACCAGGTCCTCTGGCGCCGAAGCGCCGGCGGTGATGCCGACCGTACGGATCGAGCCCAGCGTGTTCCAGTCGACATCCCTTGCACACGAAACCAGGGCGGCGCGACGGGCCCCGGCGCGTTGAGCGACTTCGACGAGCCGGACGGAATTGGACGAGTTGGGCGAGCCGATCACGAACACGATGTCGCTGCGCGGTGCCATCGCCTTGACGGCCGCCTGTCGGTTGGTGGTGGCGTAGCAGATGTCCTCCTTGTGCGGCGCCTTCATCTGCGGAAAGCGGGCCTGCAGAGCCTCGACGATCGCCGATGTATCGTCGACCGAGAGGGTCGTCTGGGTGACAAAGGCGATCCGGGCCGGATCCTTGGGCTCAAAGCGTCCGGCATCGGCGACCGTTTCGATCAGGCTGATCACGCCATCGGGCAATTGTCCCATCGTGCCGACGACCTCGGGATGGCCGGCATGGCCGATCAGGATGATCTCGTCGCCATTGGCAAAATGGCGCTGTGCTTCGACATGGACTTTCGAGACCAGCGGGCAGGTCGCATCGACATAGATCATCTCGCGGCGTTCGGCCTCGGCGGGCACGGTCTTGGGTACGCCATGTGCCGAGAACACGACCGGCCGATCGGTCGGACACTCGTCCAGCTCCTCGACAAAGACAGCGCCGAGCGCCTCGAGGCGTTCCACGACATGGTGATTGTGGACGATCTCGTGCCGGACATAGACCGGGGCGCCAAAGCGTTCGATGGCCCGTTCGACAATCTGGATTGCGCGGTCGACACCGGCGCAGAAGCCGCGCGGTGCAGCACGCAGTATGGTCAGCGGGGGGCGGGGTGTCGCAGTCACGCTCATCTCTCCTTCAGCGATGGCGTTGCGGAAGCGGCATCTCCATCGTATGACCGTCCTAACAAAGTGCCCGGCCCCAAGCCAGCAGTCGGGTCTGTTTCCAGGACAGGTAGTACATGATGTCGTTCAAATCCGCGCGTTCTCTTGCCCTCATTGCCGCGATGTCCGGCCTGTTGGCGTCCTGCCAGAGCGTCAGCGATATCCTGTCCGATCCGGAGCCGAATATCGGCCCCTGTCCGTCGGCACTGTCCTTGTACGACGCGCACCGAATCGTCGAACTGCGCAATGATGAAGTGGCCTACGAGAATGTCGGCTTTACCGGTGAAGTGCTCGCCGTGCGCTCTCTGTGCAGCTATTATGGCGAACGTCCGATCCTCGCCAATCTGGAAATCGATTTCGGCTTTGGCCGCGGACCGGCGGCCCAGGGCAATGAGCGGACTTACGAGTTCTTCGTGGCCGTCACCCGTCGCGACATGGCGGTCATGGCCAAGGAAGTCTTCCCGATCCGCGTGCGTTTCGATGCTGACGAGGACCGCGTCTTCATGACCGAAACGATTGATGCCATTTCCATCCCGCGTGCCGATGAAGGCACATCGGGGGTGAATTTCGAGATCCTGGTCGGCTTCGAACTGACCCCGGAACAACTCGCCTTCAACCGCTCCGGCCAGCGTTTCCGCGTGGCAGCCGGCCAGGACTAGACACATGCCTTCTATTGCTGATCAGCTCAGCGCCGTGCTGGGCGACGCGTTTGCTTCCCTCGAGCTTCCGCGCGAGCTGGGCCGTGTTACCCCGTCCCGGCAGAACCCGGAAATCTTCCCCTTCCAGTGCAATGGCGCCATGCCGGCGGCCAAGCTGGCGAAGACCAATCCGCGCGAGCTGGCCTCCAGGCTGCTCGAGCGCCTGCACGGCCTTCCCCAGATCGGCGCCGCGGAAATCGCCGGCCCGGGCTTCATCAATCTGCGCCCTGCCGATCATCTCTATGCCGAACGCGCGGCGGAGATTGCCGCCGACGAGCGGGCCGGTGCGCCGGTCACCGGGGCGCCGAAAACGGTGATGATCGATTTCGGCGGTCCGAATGTCGCCAAGCCGATGCATGTCGGTCATTTGCGTTCCTCGGTCCTGGGCGACAGTCTTCAGCGCCTGTTCCGCTTTCGTGGTGACACGGTGGTGTCGGATATCCATCTCGGCGATTGGGGCCTGCAGATGGGCCATCTGATCACCGAGCTGCGCGAAGAACAGCCGGACCTGGTCTATTTCGACGCCGACTATCAGGGGGACTACCCGTCCGAGCCGCCAGTCACGATCGAGGATCTGGCGCGGCTCTATCCGCAAGCCTCGGCCAAGGCCAAGGCCGACCCGGCGCGGCTGGAAATTTCACGCACGGCGACGGCGGAGCTGCAGGCCGGTCGGGCCGGCTATCGGGCCCTGCTGCGCCATTTCATCGACGTGTCCGTCGCCGCGCTGAAGCGGGATTTTGCAGCGCTTGGGGTGCATTTCGACCTGTGGAAGGGCGAGAGCGATGTCGATCCGCTCATCCCCGGCCTGGTCGAGGATTTCAAGAAGCGCGGTGTCGCCGAACAGAGTGATGGCGCCTGGGTCGTCCGTGTCGCCCGCGAAGACGACAAGAAGGAACTCGCCCCGCTCATCCTGGTGACCTCGGGCGGGGCCTCGCTCTATGGCACCACGGATCTCGCCACCATTCTCGACCGCAAGCAGTCGGTCGGGCCGGACCTGACGCTCTATGTCGTCGACCTGGCCCAGTCAGATCATTTCGAACAGGTCTTCCGCGCCGCCGAGAAGGCGGGCCTTGCCGCCGAGGGCGCGCTGGAACATGTGAAATTCGGCACGGTCAACGGCAAGGACGGCAAACGCCTGCGCACGCGTGATGGCGGCACTTTCCGCCTCGCCGACCTGATTTCCAGCGCCATCGAGCGCGCCGATGAGCGCCTCAAGGAGGTCGGTCTCGCCGCCGATGTTGGCGCTGAAGAGCATGACCGCGTTGCCCGCATGGTCGGTCTGGCCGCGATCAAGTTCGCCGACCTGCAGAATTACCGGACCACGAATTACGTCTTCGACCTGGACCGGTTCACCAGTTTCGAGGGCAAGACCGGCCCCTATCTCCTCTATGCCGCCGTGCGCGTGAAATCGCTTATGCGTCGGGCCGATGAGGCCGGCGTGAAGCCCGGCAAGATCGTCATCGAGGCCCAGGAAGAGCGCGACCTCCTGCTGGCACTGGACGCTTTCGGCGCCGCCCTCGACCAGGCGATCGAGAACCGCGCACCCAATGCGATCTGTGACCACGCCTTCACGCTGGCCCAGGCCTTCTCGAAATTCTACGCCGCCTGCCCGGTCCTGGTTGCCGAGGACGATGCCGTGAAAGCCTCGCGCCTGGCGCTTGCCCAAGCGACACTGAAGCAGCTCGAGCTGAGCCTCGACCTGCTCGGCCTGGAAGCGCCGGAACGGATGTAGGGCTCGTCCCCGACACAGGGGAGGGCAGGCAGGGTTTTATCCGCTAGATTGCTCCTCATCCAGGGAGGAGCCCCAAAATGCTTGTCAGCCTGATCACCAGTCTTGCCGGCCTTGCCGCAACCGAGTTTCCCGATGATCCCGAGCAGTTTTCTGCCTGGATGCAGCAATCCTGCCAGGTCCAGCAAATGCGCCGGTCCGGTGGTGAGGCATCCGATCATGACGCCTTTTGCAGCTGTCTCGATGGTGCGCTGAGTGCGGGCCTGTCGCCCGCCGCCTATCGGGTCATTGCGCTGGGTTCCCAGGGGGCGATCCAGGACGAGGCCATGGTTGATGACTGGGAGGCGGCGCGCGATGCCGCAGCGAGCGAAGTCGCGACCCTGGATCCCGAGGAGCAGTCCGCCATCCAGCCGGCGCTTCAGTCCGGCCTTGGAACCTGCCTGCCCCTGTCCTATCAGGGCGAGTAATCGCCCACGGATTAACCGCCGCCCGACATTGACTCTCGGCCCCGGAATCATAGAGTCCGCCGCAATCGCGAAACCCGCATGAAACCGGGGAAAGCGGGACCAAACTCCCCGCGGGAGAGACCGGCGAATATGCCGGCGCCGAAGGCGCAACCGCCCCGGAAACGCTCAGGCCAAGGGACCGCGGGAGAGACGAACGCTGGAAAGCGGGTTGGGGATCAGACCCTTGCCCCACCGACGGAGCAAGTGCGGCCGGTCCCGATCGGGGGGCGTCAGCGGCGCGCACGGAATCTCTCAGGTTCTCGGGACAGCGGGGGCGATCAGCTTGCAGGCCTTTTCGGGCGTGCAGGATCGCACCCTTGCAAGGACCCGACATGACCGAAATTCTCCACAAGACACCGCTTCACGCCCTCCATGTCGAGCTCGGCGGCAAGATGGTGCCGTTTGCCGGCTATGACATGCCGGTCCAGTATCCGCTGGGCATCATGGGCGAGCACAGGCATTGCCGCGAACAGGCCGGCCTGTTCGACGTCTCCCATATGGGCCAGGCGCGCTATGTCGGTGACGAGGCGGCGCTGGAAGCGCTTTTGACCTGCGACCTCTCCGAGATCGGCGCCGGCGAACAGAAATACACCCTCCTGCCCAATGAGCGCGGCGGTATTCGCGACGACCTGATGGTCTCGCGCCCGGATGGGAATGGCATTTACCTCGTCGTCAATGCGGCCACCAAGGATGCCGACTTCGCGCATATCGAGGCCGCCACGGCCGGCAAGGGCACGCTGACCCGCATCCCCGAGCGCGCACTGCTGGCGCTGCAAGGCCCGGCGGCCAGGGACGTCATGACGCGGCTCTGCCCGGACGCCTGCAAGATGGTCTTCATGCAATGCGGCGTGTTCACGCTCGACGGTACTGAGGTTCTCATCTCGCGTTCGGGCTATACCGGCGAGGACGGGTTCGAGATTTCCATTCCCGAGGCCGAGGCCGAGCGCATTGCCCGCCTCCTGCTGGCGCAGGACGAGGTTGAGGCGATCGGCCTGGGCGCCCGCGACAGCCTGCGCCTGGAAGCCGGGCTCTGCCTTTATGGTCACGACATGGATGAAAACCGCACGGCGGTCGAAGCCTCGCTGATCTGGGCGCTGGGCAAGACCCGTCGCGAGCGCGGCGATTTCCCGGGCGCCGATGTGGTCGCCCGCCAGATCGAGGAAAAGACCTGCCAGAAGCGGGTCGGTCTGACGCTGGCCGGCGCACCGGCCCGTGAAGGCGCCGAGATCGCCGACAAGTCCGGCAAGGTCATCGGCGTGGTGACCTCGGGCGGCTTCGGGCCGACGGTCAATGGCCCCGTGGCCATGGGTTATGTCGATCGTGATTTCTTCCAGCCGGGCACCGAGGTCGACATCCTCGTGCGCGGCAAGCCGCGTGCGGCGACCATCACCAAACTGCCGTTTGTACCGGCGAATTTCTATCGGGGCTGAGGCCCGACACTCTTTTCCAGGGGCAGGAGATTTTACCCATGACCACGCGTTACACCGAAGACCATGAATGGATCACCGTTGACGGCGACATCGCCACCGTCGGCATCACCGCTTTCGCCGCCGGCCAGCTGGGCGACGTCGTCTTTGTCGAACTGCCGGAAGTCGGCCGAAGCCTGACCAAGGGCGACGAGTTCGCCGTCGTCGAGTCGGTCAAGGCCGCCTCGGAAGTCTACGCCCCGGTCGATGGCGAGATCACCGCCATCAATGACGCCCTCGAGGGCGAGCCGGCCAAGGTCAATGAAGATCCGTCCGGCGACGGCTGGTTCGTCAAGATCAAGCTCGCCGACGCCTCCCAGCTCGACGGCCTGATGGACGAAGCCGCCTACAACGCACACATCGCCTAAAAGGGCAGACCCCATGCGATACCTCCCCCACACAGATAATGACCGGAAGGCCATGCTCGATGCGATCGGCGTGGCCTCCATCGATGATCTTTTCACCGATGTGCCGGAAGCGGCGCGTCTGGATGGCCTGATCGACCTGCCGACCCGGCAGACCGAGCTGCAGGTCGAGCGCGCCATGTCGGCCATGGCCTCGCGCAATGTCGCGGCCAGCCATGCGCCGTTCTTTGTGGGGGCGGGTGCCTACAAGCACCATGTTCCGGCAACGGTGGATCATCTGATCCAGCGTTCCGAATTCCTGACCGCCTATACGCCCTACCAGCCGGAAATTTCGCAGGGGACCTTGCAGACCCTGTTTGAATTCCAGACCCAGGTCGCGCTCCTGACCGGCATGGATGTGGCCAATGCCTCCATGTATGACGGCTCCACGGCCTGCGCGGAAGCCGTCATGATGGCGGCCCGCGTCACCCGTCGCACCAAGGCCGTCATGGCCGGTTCGGTCCACCCGCACTATGTCGAGGCGTCCAAAACGCTGGCCAAGTATTCCGATGTCGCGATCACCGTCACCGATGCGGCGCCGGCGGACCTCGACGCCGTGATCGCCGAGATCGACGACACGACCGCCTGTGTCGTCGTCCAGACGCCGGACATTTTCGGTCGTCTGCACGACCTGCGCGAAATTTCCCGCATCGCCCACGAGAAAGGCGCCCTGGTCATCGCGGTCTTCACCGAAGCTGTGTCGCTGGGTCTGGTTGAAGCGCCGGGCCATATGGGGGCCGACATCGCCGTGGGCGAGGGCCAGTCGATCGGCGTCGGTCTGAATTTCGGCGGACCCTATGTGGGCCTGTTTGCCTGCAAGGATGATCGTCGCTTCATCCGCCAGATGCCGGGCCGCCTGGCCGGCGAGACCGTCGATGCCGATGGCCGCCGCGGCTATGTGCTGACCCTGTCGACCCGCGAGCAGCATATCCGCCGCGACAAGGCGACCTCGAACATCTGCACCAATTCCGGCCTGTGTGCGCTGGCCTGGACCATTCACATGACCCTGCTTGGGGAAAAGGGGCTGACCACGCTGGCCCGTCTCAACCATGAGACCGCCTGCGAGCTGGCTGACGCGCTCGGCTCGATCCCGGGTGTGGAAGTCGTCAATGACAGCTTCTTCAACGAATTCACGCTGCTGCTGCCGAAAAATGCGGACCAGGTGGTGAACGAGCTGGCCCATGTTGGCGTGCTGGGCGGTGTGCCCGCCAGCCGCCTCTATCCGGGCCGGTTCGAGAATTATCTCATCGTCGCCGCGACCGAAACCAACACGCCGGAAGACATCGCCGTCTTCGCGAAAGCTCTGGCAGGAGTGCTGTAAGATGGGCATGAACACGCAAGGACGTCCGACCCGCATGGCGGAAAACATCGCGACCGGCGGCTATGCCGACACCATCTCCGGCAGCCGTGGCCTCGACCAGGCCGAACCGCTCATCTTCGAGCGCGGCGACATGGATCGTTGCGGCGTCGACCTGCCGGACCCCAAGGGGCTCAAGACCCGTCTTGGCGGCCAGGAGCGCAAGGCCCCGATCGGTCTGCCCGGTCTCGCCGAGCCGGAGACGATGCGCCATTATGTGCGCCTGAGCCGGAAGAATTACGCCATCGATCTGGGGCTTTACCCGCTCGGCTCGTGCACGATGAAACACAATCCGCGTCTCAACGAGAAGATCGCCCGTCTGCCGGGCTTTGCCGATGTGCACCCGCTGCAGCCGGCCGCGACCGTGCAGGGCGCCTATCAGCTGATGGGCGAGCTTGCCCACTGGCTGATGACGCTGACCAACATGCCCGCCGTTGCCCTGTCGCCGAAAGCCGGCGCCCATGGCGAGTTCTGCGGCATGATGGCGATCCGCGCCAAGCTCGATGCCGATGGCCAGACCGGTCGCCGCCGCATCCTGGTGCCGGAAAGCGCCCACGGGACCAATCCGGCGACCGCCGTGCAGTGCGGCTTCACCGTGGACGAGATCCCGGCCGACAAGACCGGCCGCGTCGACATGGAGGCCTTCAAGGCCAAGCTCGGCGATGATGTCGCCGGCATCATGCTGACCAATCCCAACACCTGCGGCCTGTTCGAGCGGGACATTCGCGAGATCGCCGACCTGATCCACGAAGCGGGCGGCTATTTCTACTGCGACGGCGCCAATTTCAACGCCATAGTCGGCCGGGTCCGCCCGGGCGATCTCGGCGTCGATGCCATGCACATCAATCTGCACAAGACCTTCTCCACCCCGCATGGCGGTGGTGGCCCCGGTTCCGGCCCGACCGTGCTCTCCGAGGCGCTGGCGCCGTTCGCCCCGGTCCCCTATGTCGTCGAGACGGCCAAGGGCGGCTGGGAGATGGTCGAGCATATGGACGATGCCGAAGGCGACCCCTTCGGCCGCATGGCAGCCTTCCATGGCCAGATGGGCATGTTCACGCGTGCCCTGACCTACATGATGAGCCATGGTTCGGACGGGCTGAAGCAGGTCGCCGAGGATGCCGTTCTCAACGCCAACTACATCCAGGCCCGCCTCAAACACGTCATGACGCCAGCCTTTGACGGCACCTGCATGCACGAGGCGCTGTTTGATGATCGCTTCCTCAAGGACACCGGCGTGACCACGCTCGACTTTGCCAAGGCGATGATCGATGAGGGCTATCACCCGATGACCATGTATTTTCCGCTGGTCGTTCACGGCGCCATGCTGATCGAGCCGACCGAGACCGAGTCGATGAGTGGTCTCGATCGTTTCATCGAAGTGCTCGAAGCGCTCGCCACCGCGGCCAAGGACGGCGACAAGGACCGCTTCCTCGCGGCGCCCGTTCATGCCCCGACCAAGCGTCTCGACGAGACCCGTGCTGCCCGCCAGCCGGTCCTGCGCTGGACCGCGCCGACCGATACGGTCGAAGCGGCGGAATAGAGCCGAACTCATCCGGGACTGCCGACTGCGCAGTCCCGGATGACAGCGTCCGCCAAGCACGATTAATTTATGCACGCTGCGGGCCGGTATCCGGGTCGCGGCCTTGGCAGCACCGGGACAGGGTGTCGAACTTGCCTGTCCAGCAAAGCCGGTGCGTGAAACCGGTGCGCAGATGCAACATCCTGCAGCTGACTTTTGGGCGCCGCCCGAATTTCGGCGCTTTTGTCTCGCATTGGGGTGATGTTTACGCGTTTATGGTTGTCTGTCCGTCCTCGCAT
The DNA here is from genome assembly GCF_015665295.1 of Maricaulis sp. GTDB lineage: Bacteria > Pseudomonadota > Alphaproteobacteria > Caulobacterales > Maricaulaceae > Maricaulis. The sequence goes on along the minus strand of NZ_JADFAJ010000027.1, from coordinate 49,899 downwards.
CCCATATCGGAGATGCGCCCCGGCGGACAGGGTGGGAGATGGTCGCAGCGATGAATGAGAGCCTGAATGGCTGGGCCAGAAGCCACCCGATTGGCGCCTTCGTGGTGCTGATCATCCGTGGCATCTGCATCGCCGTCGGTCTGCTGCTGATGCTGATCTCCGTGCCCGTCGCGATCCTCACACCCTTCCCGCTGGTGCCGATCGGCGCCTTTGTCGGCCTGTTCGGCCTGGTCCTTGTGGCCGGCGCGTCCAAGACGCTGCATGGCAAGATCACCGATCTCCTGCGCAAGGTGCCGTGGCTTTGGAAGCGCGTGCGCTGGGCTTTCGGCGAGAAGGATGTCGACCCGGCTGAATAGGCGGGTGAAGATCAGCTCCAGTCCAATCTGAAATGCGACTGTGCCGTGCGGGCCAATGTGTCCGGCAGGCCGGCCTTCGAGACATGGTGCGGCCCGTCTCCGGCCGGGGCCAGGATATCGCCCAGCATTGCCTTCAGGCGCGCCGGCTTGATGTCGGCAGAGCGGCCGCATGCGTCCTCTTATGGATGCGATGCCATGCAATCGGACTTTTTTTGTGAACTTACAAAATGCCGGCCAAGAAAAAAGCCCGTGACAATCGCCACGGGCTTTTCTCGCATTCGGGCTCGAGGCTGGCCTAGTTCAGGCGCTCACCCACCGACTTGATATCGGCATCGACGAGCTTGTTGAGATCGGTCTTCTTCAGCTTCGTCTTGAGGATTTCCTCGGCGGCCTGGACAGCCAGCTCGGCAGCCGCTGCTTTGACTTCGGCTGCAGCCTGGGCTTCCGCCTGGGCGATGCGCTGCTCGGCCATGGCGGTGCGGCGTTCCAGACGCTCCGTCATTTCCTTGCGGGCTTCCGCCTTCAGCGACTTCGCCTCGGCCTTGGCCTGGGTGATGATCGCTTCGGCTTCGGCTTCCGCCTCGCGCTGCTTGCGTTGGTAGGAGGCCAGCATTTCAGCAGCCTCCTCGCGCAGGCGCTTGGCGTCCTCGAGTTCCGAGAGGATGGCGTCGGCGCGGTCGTCCAGCGTCTTGGCAATGGTCTTGTGCACACCCATGTGCAGCAGGAGTGCAAAGAAGGCGATCAGCGCCAGGAAGGCGTAGAAGGACGGGTCACCCGGCTGTGCAGCGAGCCAGTCAATCCAGCTTCCGCCTTCGCCGTGTCCGGTTTCTTCAGCACGGAGCATCATGGCTTACGCCTCCTTCGCCTTGATGAGGCCGTCGACGGTCTTGCCGGCATCAGCCTCGGACACCTCGACGCCCGACAGGGCGGCCACGACGGCGGCGGTTGCGGTGGCGGCAATCCCGCGGACCTCGGCGAACGCCTTGTCCTTGGCCTTGCGGATGGCGGCTTCCGAGGCGTTCTGCTTGGCAGAGAGCTCGGCTTCCACGCCAGCGGTTTCCTTGGCGATCTCGGCGTCCAGTGCCTTGCGCGTGTCGGCCGCAATCACGTGCGCCTTGGTGCGCGCCTCGGCGAGCGATTTCTCATACGCTTCGCCAGCAGCCTCGGCATCAGCCTTGGCCTGGGCGGCTGCGTCCAGATCGTCCGCGATACGGTCGCGGCGGTCCTCGATCGTCGTCTTGATCTTCGGCAGGATGAAACGATCCAGCGCGACGTACAGAATCACGAAGAAGATCGCCAGCCAGAAGAGCTGCGACGCAAAATAGGTCGGGTCGAAGGGCGGGAACACGCCCGAATCTGCATGATCGGCAGCAGCGTCGGCGACGTGTTGGGCCACTTCTGAATGCGGTGCGTGCGTCATGGGACGCCGGCTCCTCTAGTCAGGTGGAGCGAAGAGGGAGTGAGGCCGCGCCGGATGACGCGGCCACAACTCATTGATCAGGCCACGAAGAGCAGGATCAGAGCGATGAGCAGCGAGAAGATGCCCAGAGCTTCCGTCACGGCGAAGCCGAAGATCAGGTTGCCGAACTGCGACTGGGCAGCCGACGGGTTGCGCATGGCGCCCTGAAGGAAGGAACCGAAGATGTTACCCACGCCGATAGCAGCGCCGAGCATGCCGAGGCAAGCGAGGCCGGCACCGATGTATTTGCCCATTTCTTCCATATCAAAAACTCCTTTGAGGGGGCTGTATCAGGTTGTTGCTTGTGAGGACGCCTGCGGATCAGTGACCCGGGTGCAGGGCGTCGTTGAGGTAAATGCAGGTCAGGATCGCGAACACATAGGCCTGCAGGAAGGCGACCAGGAATTCCAGCGCCGTCAGGCCGAGTGTCATCGCAAACGGGAAGATGCCGGCGATGTAGCCCGGCAGCTCGCCCCAACCCATCGAGGCCGATCCGGCGGCCATCATGACGATGAAACCGGCAAACACTTTCAGCAGGATGTGACCCGCCAGCATGTTGGCGAACAGACGCACCGAGTGGCTGATGGGGCGGGACACGAAGGAGATGATCTCGATCAGCGTCACGAAGGGCAGGATGAAGATCGGCACGCCCGACGGTACGAAGATCCGCAGGAATTTCGCGCCATTCTTGAACACGCCATAAACAATGACGGTCAGCCAGACCAGCATTGCTAGGGCGACGGTCACGATCAGGTGGCTGGTGATGGTGAAGGAGTGGAGACCCGGCGCCGGGAAATAGGGGAACATGCCGAGCATGTTGGCGACCAGGATGAAGATGAAGAGGGTGAAGACGAAGGGGAAGAAGCGCAGACCTTCCTGGCCGGCCGTCGAGCGGACCATGTCGGCGACAAAGCCGTAAATGATCTCGGCGACCGACTGGGCCCGGTTCGGCACCAGGGCCCGGCTCGACATGGCGACGGTGAAGAGCACGATGGTCAGGCCCGCCGTCAGCATCATGAAGAAGCTGGAATTGGTGAATGCCAGATTCAGACCGAAGGCCTCGAAGGGGAAAACTTCGTGGATCTCGAACTGTTTGATCGGGTTGGTGTCTGCCACGCCCGGCCTCTTTCATGTCTTGCGGCTAGTGCCGCCTTGAACCCGCAGAACCCTCAGGCATCCCTGCCGTCGGATTCCGAACTTATCTCGCGTGCGGCGCGCACCACATTAAGAGTGCCTGCCGCGAAACCCAGCATCGTTCCGATGATCAGCCCGAAAGGACTGATTCCGGCGACCGCGTCGAGCACATAGCCCAGCACACCGCCAACCAGCACGCCGCCAAAGAACTCCGACCCGTAACGCATGCCCAGCGACCAGGCGCTGTTGGGCTGTTTTCCGGCCGGTTCCTGGTGCTTGGCGCGCTTCGCATCAATGCGCTGCTGCAGCTCGTCCAGATCGGCTCGGGGATGGTTGCGCGGGTTGTCGTCTTCGCCTGACATGTTGGACCGGTCTGCCTACGGAAGAAGAGCCCCCCACAGGCGCGCGCACACTATCCACGGCCCCCCGGCAAGTCAAGCAAGGCTGCGTCTGATCTAAGTATTTGAAAGATAATACGCTATCGCCTATTCAGCGGCGATCAGCTGTTCGGCGCCCACGAGGTCGACCGAGACCAGCTGGGAAACACCGCGTTCCGCCATCGTCACACCATACAAGCGGTCCATGCGCGACATGGTCAGGGCATTGTGGGTAATGACCAGGAAACGGGTCTCCGTCAGGCGCCGCATTTCGTTGAGCATGCGGCAATAGCGATCGACATTGGCGTCATCGAGCGGTGCATCGACCTCGTCCAGCACACATACGGGCGCCGGGTTGGACAGGAAGACGGCAAAGATCAGCGCCGAGGCGGTCAGCGCCTGCTCACCGCCGGACATCAGCGCCATATTGTCCAGCTTCTTGCCCGGCGGGCAGGCGAAGATCTCGAGACCGGCTTCCAGCGGATCATCATGCTCGGTCAGGCGCAGCTCGGCATGGCCGCCCTCGAACAGGGTCTCGAACAGGGTCTGGAAGTGATTGTTGACGATGTCGAAGGCTTCCAGCAGCCGTATCCGGCCTTCGCGCGACAACTCGTCGACTGCCTTGCGAAGACGGGCGATGGCTTCGACCAGATCATTTCGCTCGCGCGTCATCGTCTCGATCTTGGCCGAGAGTTCCTCGGCCTCGTCATCGGCGCGCAGGTTGACCGCGCCCAGGCGCTCGCGTGACTGGCGGGCCTCGTCGAGCCGGCGTTCCAGCTCGGCCGGTGTCAGCTCGGACATCTCGTCCTCGTCGAACCGGTTGGAGAGCGTGCCCGGCGCTTCGCCGGTGGCGTCCTGCAGGCGCTCGGTCGTCTCGGCCAGACGCTCCCTTGCGGCGTTGAGCGTGGCCTCGGCGGCGGCGCGACCCTCGCGGGCGGCCGAGGCCGCAGCTTCCGCCTGGCGGGCGAGGCTGTCGGCTTCCTTGACCTGGCCCTCATTGGCGGAGGCGGCCTGGCGGGCCTCTTCGGCGGTCGCCTCGGCGCGGCGCAGCTTGGCGGCCAGGTCGAACAACTGGTCCTCGATGACCTCGGGACGGGCGCGGGCGGTTTCGAGACGGGCTTCGGCCTCGCTGCGCTGATCGGCAATCTCGCCGAGGCGGGCGTCTGCCGACTTGCAGCGTTCGGCCCAGGCATCATGGTCGCGCTTGAAGCCCATGCGGCGCTGGCGGCGCAGTTCGCGTTCGCGCTTGAGACTTTCCAGGGCCGCGCGGGCATCGGCGGCGGCACTGCGCGCGACATCGGCGGCGTCGCGGGCTGCATCGAGCGCGTCGGTATCGCCCTCCGCGGTCTCGGCCTCAACCAGCAGGGCGCGGGCCTGGTCGATGGCAGAGCGGTTTTCGGCCTGTTCGGCAGTCAGGCGATCCAGCCGCTCCTCCAGCGCCGTGGCGCGGGCGGCGTCCTTGGCGGCACTTTCCCGCAAGTCGGAAATACGGGCGAGGGTCTCGCGCGAACGGCGTTCGGCCGGACCGACCGTGGATCGGGCCTCGGCTTCCGCATCGCGGGCGAGGCGCGCCGCTTCACGCGCCCCCGTCTCAGCCGCGCGGGTCGCGTCATGACCGGCCAGACCCGCATCGAGTTCGGCCCGGATCGCATCGAGGCGGTTTTTCTGTTCCAGCCGAGCGACGGCGGCAGAGGGCGCATCGGCGCGCGCCACCAGCCCGTCCCAGCGCCACAGATCGCCTTCACGCGTGACGAGGCGCTGGCCGGGCTTCAGCCTGGCTGCGGCTTCCAGTGCCTTTTCCGTCTTGATCACCCCGACCGCATCGAGGCGGGCCTTCAGGGCTGGCGGGGCCTGGACATGGTCGGACAAGGGTACACAGCCGCCGGGCAGGCTTTCGGCATGGCAAGTCGTCTGCGCCCAGTGTCGGGATGCGGCGGCGTCAAGCGAAGCCTCGAGATCATCGCCGAGGGCCGCGGCAAGCGCATGTTCATAGCCGGGCCGCGCCCGTACCGCTTCAATGGCCGGGGAGAGGGTCTCGGCCTGGGATCCGGCGAGCAGGCGTTCCAGCGCCTTGGCCTCGCGCTCCAGCGTTTCACGCTGGGCGGCCGCTTCGCGCCAGGCATCGGCAGCCGCTTCGAGCGCCTGTGCGGCGGCCTGGCGTTCGGCTTCTGCCTTTTCCAGCGCCGCACGGGCGCGCATCAACGCGGCTTCGGACGCACCGGCCTCGCCCTCCGCCTTCTCCAGATCGGTGAGGGCGGTTGAATTGCGGACGCGGTCGAATTCGGCGCGCGCTGCGTCAATTTCGCGGTCGATCTGGGCCATACGGGCTTCGTGGCGGGCGAGGTCGCGGCGGGCACTGTCGATTGAGGCGCGCTTGTCGGCCGCTTCCGAGGCACGCCGGTCGAGTTCTTCCTCGGCGGCCTGGCGGGTCGTTTCGGCTTCGGCAGAGAGCGCTTCGGCACCGTCGAGGGCGGCTTGCTCGCGACCTGTTTCCTCGTCCAGGCGGGCGAGCTGTGCTTCGGCATCGGCGCGACTGGTGCGGGCATCCTCGAGAATATCGGTTTCGCGCCGGGCCGCATTGGCGAGATCATCAAGGCGGCGTTCCAGACCGTGAATCGTGCGCTGCACGTCCTCGGCATCGCGCTGCAGGCGCTCACGTTCGCGCTCCAGCAGGCGCAGGGCCGCAGCAGCCTCGGCCTCGGCCTGTCGCGCCGGTTCGCGGGACGCGGCCAGGATTTCTGCCCGGGTGCGGGCCTCGGCGGCGGCAAGGCTGGTGTCCTCGGTGGCCGTGCACTTATCGGTCAGGGCCGCTTCTGCGGTCTCCACGGCGCTGGCCGCATCGCGCCAGCGGTTGAGCCAGACGGCGGCTTCCAGGGCGCGGATCGAGGCAGAAAGCTTGCGATAGCGCGAGGCTTGCCGGGCCTGGCGCTGCAGGGAGCCGTGTCGGGCGGTGATCTCGTCGATCACTTCCTGCAGCCGGTCGAGATTGGTCTCGGCGCCCTTCAGGCGCAGCTCGGCTTCGTGGCGACGGGCGCGCAGGCCGGACACGCCGGCGGCTTCTTCCAGGACCCGGCGCCGGTTTTGCGGCTTGGAGGCGATCAGTTCGGAAATCTGGCCCTGGCGAACGAGGGCCGGCGAATTGGCGCCAGTGCCGGCATCCATGAAGAGGAGCTGGACGTCCTTGGCGCGGACTTCCTCGCCATTGATCTTGTAGGCCGAGCCGGCACCGCGGGTGATCCGGCGGGTGACGTCGAGCATGTCGGCATCGTTGAAACGGGCCGGGGCTAGCTTGTCGGCATTGTCGACGGAGAGGACGACTTCGGCGTAATTGCGTGACGGGCGGGCGTCGGTGCCGGAGAAGATCACGTCTTCCATGCCGTCGCCGCGCAGCGATTTGGCAGAGGTCGCGCCCATCACCCAGCGCAGGGCTTCAAGCAGATTCGACTTGCCGCAACCGTTGGGTCCGATCACGCCTGTAAGGCCCGGATCAATCCGTAACTCCGTCGGATCGACGAAAGACTTGAATCCGGCCAGCCTCAGCTGTGTGAACTTCACCCGGTCTCCCTTGCGCCGCAAAAACGCGATTAGGCGTCTGCCTGTGTGGCATCCAATTGCGGCGCTGGCGTGAAGGCCTGCCTAGTCAGCCGAACTGGACACATCGAGGAAGTGAAGAATGATTCGGCGGAAGGAGTCTTGGTCGAAACGTCCGGGGACGGTTTCGCCATTGATCAGAAGCGGTTCGCCACCATGCAGGAAGACGGTCGGTCCGGCTGCGGCGTGATCGTGTTCAGCCTCACCATCGCCCGGATGTCCGATGGACAGCAGGTCGCCGGCAATGATGAAGCTGGGCGTTGAATTGATACCATCTTCTGCCGCCTGCATGGCCAGTGCATTGACCTGTTCATTGGCCGCCGGGTCCTGGAAACAGGCCAGCAGGCTTTCTGCCGATCCGCCGGTTGCGGCAGCGATCCGGTTGTAGACGCCGAGCACATCGCCGCCATCGCGGGCAGTCTGGAAAATGCTCGCCTGTTCGTGGAAGAGCAGGTCGATGGCGTCGAAATAGCGGTCATCCGGCACGCATTCGCTCAGGATGACGCCCGCGCCGGCGATCTGCGGCGGTGAAGTCAGCATCGGCCGTACCGAATAGCGGACCCGGCCGGTATCGACGAACTCCGAACGGATCATCGGCCAGACCTCGGTCTGGAAATGCGCGCAATGCGGGCAGGCGAACGAGGCGTATTCGATGACCAGCAGATCGGCGTCCTGCGCCCCGAGCACACGGTCAGTCGGCCGCAGATCCGCCGCACCGGCCGTCAATTGTGCCGATGCCGAAACGCTCGGCAAGGCGAGCGCGGCGGCGAGGACGAAGAGGGTGGTCAGGACACGCAATGCAGACATGATGGACTATTCGTCTCCGGCTTCAGCGGGGGCCGCCGCAGCGGCGTCACTTTCGGAGGAATTCTCGGCCACGAGATGGTCGAGAATGCGGCGGAAGGTTTCCGCGTCCGAGAAATTGGGCACCGGCTCGCCATCGATCAGGAGTTGCTGATTGCCGAGAAAGTAGGTGTAGGCGCTTTCGCCCGGTGCCCGGCGCGAGTCGAGCAGTTCACCGTTGAAAATGAAGCGCGGCGTCCCGGTGATGCCCTCGGCGCCGGCGCGATCATTGGAGTCCAGGATGTCCTGGGTGATCGTTTCGTCCGACAGGCATTCGGTAAACCGGGCTTCACTCATGCCCATTGAGCGGGCAATGGCGAGATACTGGCTGCGGGCGCTGCCTTGCGTCTGTGCGGCCTGGAAAATGGCGTTCTGCTGTTGGAACAGGAGGTCGACCATGTCGTAATAGCGGTCTTCGGGGACGCAATGCGCCAGCGAGAAGCCCGCAATCGCGAATTGCGCCGGGCCGGTGATCATCTCGCGCAGCACGAAGCGGACCTTGCCGGTCTCGATATATTCGCTTTCCAGCATCGGCCAGACTTCATTGTGGAAGGTGGCGCAATGACCGCAGGCGACCGAGGCATATTCGATCATGGTGACGGGGGCCGTCGCGCTGCCGAGGCCGCGATCACCCGCGCGTTCGAAGCTGGACTGACCCTCGACGGGTGCATCGCTTCCGCCACAGGCGGATACGGCCAGAAGCGCGGTCATCGCCGCGGCGGAGAAAAGTCGTCGGGTCAGGCTCATGTGGGCTCCCCCTGCCAGATGGTCACGACCCTTCCCGGGTCCTGACCGATTTTTCGAACCGATTGAGCGCGGACAATAGACGCGCCTCGGGTGTTTGCTCCACCCCCTCGTTCACTTGTGACGGGGATTTCATCGGCTTCACATCCGCTTGATCGTCCGGACCCGGCGCCGGACGTCGCGCCTGGCCCTGCAGGATACGCAGCCGGGTCGGCGCCCGATCACCGGCAAAAGTGCGGACCCGCTCGAGAATCCGGCGGGTTTCGGCCTGCAGGATGGCAGCGGCGGCGCCGCGCGCGCGGATGACCAGCGTGCTGACGCCGCCGCCACCGCGCTGGATGGTTTCCGGTTCGCTCCACTTGGCCAGGCGTTCGCCGACAATCTCGGTCCAGTGCTCGCGCAATTGCTCGACCCCGACACCGAACTGCCGGGCCAGCGGCCGCAGCACGCGCTCGACAGCGCGCGCTGCTGAGGGCGGCGGCTTGGCGGCCGGCCGGCCCCGGCGACTGCGAATGAAATCGCCGGCGGCCTGTTCCAGCATTGACGGGGGCGGTTTGCGCATCATGCTCACAGTGTCGCTTTGATCCGCCCCGCCTGCAACCGGCTCCTGCCTTGTCCAAGACATCTCCCATTGCCCGCTTGCGCCGTGAATTGCTCGCCTGGTATGACCGCGAGGGTCGCAGCCTGCCCTGGCGCATCCGTCCGGAGGCGCGGGCTTCGGGGGCGGTCGCCGACCCCTATGCCATCTGGCTGTCGGAGATCATGCTGCAGCAGACGACGGTGCCCCATGCTACGCCCTACTGGCATCGCTTCCTGGCCCTGTGGCCGCGTGTCGAGGATCTCGCGGCCGCGCCGCGGGACGATGTCCTGCGCGAGTGGGCGGGGCTGGGCTATTATGCCCGGGCCCGCAACCTGCACGCCTGCGCCATCGAGGTCGCGGGCCGGCATGGTGGCATGTTTCCTGATACCATGGAGGGATTGCGGGCTTTGCCGGGCGTTGGAGACTATACCGCCAATGCCATCCTGGCCGCAGCGTTTGACAGGCCCGCAAGCGTTGTCGATGGCAATGTGGAGCGGGTCATCACACGGCTCTACCGGGTCGCGACCGCCATGCCCAAGGCCAAACCGGAGATCCGCACGCTCGCCGGCGCCATCGCCGACCCGGAGCGTTCCGGCGACTATGCCCAGGCGATCATGGATCTGGGCGCCACCGTGTGCACGCCGCGTTCGCCCGACTGTGCCGCCTGCTGCTGGCGTTTCGCCTGTGCTGCCGCCGCGGCGGGTGACATGGAACGCTATCCGGTCAAGGCGCCGAAGAAGACCCGGCCGATCCGCCGGGGCACGGCTTGGCTGGTGCGGCGGGCCGGGCATGTCTGGCTGCGGCGGCGGTCCGACACGGGCCTGCTTGGCGGCATGACGGAGATTCCGTCCAGTGCCTGGAGCGAGACCGAAACCGCCACGCCGGATCCGCCCTTCGAGGCGGAGTGGACGCGGCGTGGCGAAATCCGCCATGTCTTCACGCATTTCGAGTTGCGGCTGGACGTTCACGAGAGCGAGGCTGGCGCCGGGTGGGAGCCGGAGACCGGCTACTGGGCGGCAGAGACCGCGCTTGACGCGGAAGCCCTTCCCAGTGTCATGCGCAAGGTACTTGCCACGCGCAGTCGCCGCTAATCGGGTCGGTAGGGTCGGATTTCAAGCGCACGCCGGATGGCTTCGAACAGGGCCGTCGCCTTGAGCGGCTTGGAGGCATAAGCATCCATCCCGGCATCGAGACAGGTATCTGCGTCCTGTTGCGAGGCATCGGCCGTGAGGGCAATCACCGGGATCTCGCGCCAGCCCTGCTCGCTGTCGCGCAGCCGGCGGGTTGCCTCAAGCCCGCCCATGATGGGCATGCGGACATCCATGAGAACAAGGTCGAAGGTTTCGCCGGCCAGGGCATCAAGTGCCGCCTGGCCGTTCTCGACCTCGACGATTTTCATGTGGAGGGGTTTGAGAAAGGCGCGCGCGACCTGGCGGTTGATGAAATTGTCTTCCACAAGCAGCAGGCGCAGGCCGAGCAGTCGGGCATACAGCGGGTCATCCGCCAGCTCGTCGGGCGCTCTGTCAGCAAGCCTGAGCTGGGTTTCGCCGGTCCGCTGCGCGGGCAGGGTGAAGGTGAAGAGCGACCCTTCGCCAAGCGTCGATTGCGCGAAGATATCACCGCCCATCAGGCGCGCCAGATCGCGCGCAATCGACAAGCCCAGCCCGGTGCCGCCGAATTCCCCGGAAATGCTCGATTCCGCCTGGGTGAAGGGGGCAAACAGCGTATCCAGTTTCGCGGGCGCGATCCCGATTCCGGTATCGGCGACCTCGATCACCAGAGCACCCGACGCATTCGTTTTCGAATCCCAGCGGGTGGTGATCCTGACCGAACCGGCCTTTGTGAATTTGACCGCGTTCGAGACCAGGTTTGACACGCACTGCCGGACGCGCAGCGGATCGAGCACGAGCTGGTGGGGCAAGTGAGGGTCAAGGTCCAGCGTCAGTTTGACGGACTTGGCCTCGGCGGCCGCCTTGAACAGGCTGTGCAGGTCCTGCAACAGGGTTGCCGGCTCGGTCGGGACTGGCGCCAGATCGATGCGACCCGCCTCGATCTTCGACATGTCGAGCACATCGTTGAGCAATTGGGTGAGCGTCTCGCCGCTCTCCTGGATCATGCGTGCCTGGTCCTGACTCTGCTTTGACCGTGAGCTCGCGCGCAGCACCTGGGCGAGGCCGAGGATCCCGTTCAGCGGCGTGCGGATCTCGTGGCTCATATTGGCGAGAAAGGCGCTTTTGGAACGGTTGGCGGCTTCCAGTTCACGCGTCCGTTCGGCGACGCGGCTCTCCAGAGTGTCAAATGCCGCCTCGCTTTCGACGCGGTTGGCTTCAAGGGTGCGGGCGAGAACACCAATCTCGTGCTCGCTGTCGAGGATCGAGCGCAGGGCCGGATTGTCAGCTGCGGGACTGGGTCTGGCGCGACTGAAATGGCTGGTCAGCGAAGCCAGCGGACGCACGACGCGGCGGAACAGGATGAAATAGGCGAGCGCGCCCTGCAGCATGACGCCCAGAATGCCCAGCCCCAGCGCAAGCGCGATCTGGGCCGCGATATCGCGTCTCAGGATGGAGCGGTCAACCAGCGACACGCTCAGCCAGTCCGGGCCCTGAAGGCGGGAATAGGCGATGACCCAACGGGAGTCACGGCTGATCAGCGTGCCGGCAAGCTGGTCCGGCGGCAGCGCCTGCAACTGCTCGACGATGGCCGGCAGGTTATAGCGCGCCTGGATGGCCTCGACGCGGCCTTCCGTGACTCGGTCCTGGATCAGGTCGGGATGGGCGATCAGATTGCCGAACTGGTCGATCAGCAGATTGTCGCCGTGCCGCGGCGGATTGGCCATCGCCGCCTCGAAATAGGCATTGAGCTGAATGGTTGTCCCGAATGCCCCGACAGGTTCGCCGTCAACGTCATAGGGCGTGAAGCAGCCGGTTGTCAGTGCCTGGCCGTCACGAACGGAGATCAGCTGCGAGAGCTCGCCGCAAACGAACTCACGCCGGGGGTTCGCCGCGGCAGAGACAAGCGACACGAAGTCGGCCGAATTCAGGTCAAAGTCCGAGCTTGCGCCGTTGCGATAGAAATCGAGCCTGTCCGGCCGTTGAGCGGCCGAGATAATGAGTTCATTGGTGAAGGTGAAGAAGTAGATATTGTCGACCAGACCGGTCAGAATCTGGCCGGCGCTGTCGACCACATCATAGGCGGCGACGAGACGATGCCGGTCGGTATCGGTCCAGCCATCGGCAGGGTTGAGATAGGCACCGACCCCGAGGTGATGATTGCCCAATGCGTCGTGATAGCCATCGAACAGATCGTCACGGCTGCGCCTTGTGCCATCCGGGCGCAGCGGAAAGAGCGCATTGAAGCGGGCCCCGGCTTCGGTATCGGACAGGGTGCCGATGCGTTGTTCGAGGCGCGCAACTGAAGTCTGCTGGACCTGGGCCACGGTCTCGAACAGGACCGCATTCCGGCGACCACGCTCATCGATATAGTCTTCCAGCTGGGTGAGTTGCTGGTTTTCCAGATCGGTCCAGAAAGCCCGGGCCGCAACCAGCACGCCGGACCCCGATACCAGAAGCGAGGTCAGCAGGATGACTGTGAGCATTGTCCAGGCAATCGAAGTTCGCGTGGTTCGCGCGTCGAACCCTGACCCGCTTCGATTGTAGTCGGTCATGCGCGCCGGCCTCAGTTTTCCAGTGTAGCCCTGATTTCCGCCCGCATGATATCGATCGGGGCGAGGCCTTGCTTGGTGCGGATGTGCCAGTAGGTCCAGCCATTGCAGGAGGGTGCGCTCTGGATCTGGGCGCCGACCTGATGGATCGAGCCGGCCCGGTCACCGGCGATCAGCGTGCCGTCGGCCCGCACGCGGGCTGTATGGCGACCTTTCGGGCAATACAGCGTATCGCCGGGCTTGAGCATGCCGCGCTCCACGAGGGCGCCGAAGGGTATGCGCGGCTGGGCGCGCTTTGACTGGGTGACGTCCAGCGTGTCGCCGGTTGCACGGGTAATGGCAGCGAGCCGGTTGCGGGCGACCTCCAGATAAGACGGATCGCGCTCGATGCCGATGAAATGGCGGCCGAGCCGCTTGGCGGCGGCGCCGGTCGTGCCGGTCCCGAAGAAGGGGTCGAGCACGATATCGCCTGGATTGGTGGTCGACAGCAGGACGCGGTGCAGCAGGGCTTCCGGTTTTTGGGTCGGGTGCGCCTTCTTGCCGTCGGCGTCCTTCAGGCGCTCGCCGCCGGTACAGATCGGCAGCGTCCAGTCGGAACGCATCTGCACGCCATCATTGAGGGCTTTCATGGCGGCATAGTTGAAGGTCGGACGGGAGTCCTTGGTCTTGGCAGCCCAGATCAGGGTCTCATGCGCATTGGTAAAGCGCGTGCCCTTGAAGTTCGGCATCGGGTTGGACTTGCGCCAGATGATGTCGTTGAGCACCCAGAAGCCGGCATCCTGGAGAATGCCGCCGACGCGAAAAATATTGTGATAGCTGCCGATGACCCACATGGCGCCGTTCGGCTTGAGCACGCGGCGGGCTTCTTCCATCCAGTTCCAGGTGAACAGGTCGTACTCGTCAAACCCGCCGATCTGGTCCCAGTCATTGTCGACGGCCGAGACCTTGGAATTGTCGGGACGGTGCAGGTCGCCACCGAGCTGGAGATTGTAGGGCGGGTCGGCGAAAATCAGGTCAACACTCTCGTCCGGAAGCGATTTCATCACCTCCACGCATTCACCTTCAAGGATCTGGTCGATCTTTGTCTTGGCCATGACGCGCCACTCCACTCCCGCTACAGAAGCAAGTTTTTCGGCTCTTAGGGCTAACGGGCCGTTAACCCTGAATCAAGTTATCCACATTGATTCGCATCTGTGGAAAACCGGGATTCCAGGGCGGCCCGCACCGGGGCATAGGACCGGCGGTGGATCGGTGTCGCTCCGAGCGCCCCGAGCGCGGCGCGATGCGCCGGACTGGGATAGCCCTTGTGTCCAGCCAGCCCATAGCCCGCAAAGCGGGTCGCGGCCTCTATCATCAGCCGGTCACGGATCGTCTTGGCGATGATCGAGGCAGCACCGATACAGGCCTCACTGGCATCGCCCTTGATGATGGACCGGGCCGGGCAGGGCAGGTCGGGCGGAACCCGGTTGCCGTCGATCAGCGCCTGGTCCGGCATGACCGGCAGTCGCGAAACCGCGCGTGCCATGGCCGCCATCGTTGCGTGCAGTATGTTCAGCCGGTCGATCTCCGCCGGTTCGGCTATCCCGATGCCGACCCATGCATGCTCGCGGATCAGGGCGTAGAGCGACAGGCGACGATGTTCGGTGAGGGCCTTGGAATCGCCCAGTCCCTCGATCGGGCGAGACGGGTCCAGGATGACGGCAGCGGCCACGACGGGTCCGGCAAGAGGGCCACGACCAGCTTCGTCGACGCCGGCGATTCGGACCAGCGAATCCGCCCCAGTGACGTTAAGGCTATGATTGTCTTTTTGTGGGAATTTGACGCTCAAGGCAGTTCCTCCGGGGCATTGTGTGTTTCGCATATACTACTGTTTGACGGTCGAACACGATCTCGGGCTCGTCGCCGTGGCGGCCTTGCTGTGTACGCTGTCGGCGCTGGCAGCCCTTGCGATCGTGCGTCGCGCGAACGCGGCTGAAAACGCGCGGCAAGCGGCCTGGCTACTGTTTGCCGGCTTTGTCACCGGTACCGGCATCTGGGGCACCCATTTCATATCCATGCTGGCTCATGAAAGCGCGACTCCCGTTTCCTTCGGCATGCTGGAAACGGTGGCCTCGCTGGCGCTCGCCATCGTCGTGTCGACCTGTGGCTGGGCGTTTGCGGTCCGCTCCGATTACCGCCACGCTGCGGTCGTCGGCGGAGCCCTGGTGGGGGGCGGTATTGCGGCCATGCATTTCGTGGGGATTGCCGCGATGCGCGTCAGCGCAACTGTCGTCTGGGATGCTGGCCTCGTTATCGCCGCGCTCGCGCTTGGCCTTCAGTTCGCCGCCGCAGCCGGGGCGCTCGCCCTGCACGGAAACAGTTGGCGCGGACTCCTGGCCGGCACCGCGCTTCTGTTGGGCGGTGTTGTCATCCTGCACTTCCTTTCCATGTCGGCCATGCAGCTCGTGCCTGACTTTAGCGCGCCGATTGTGGAGGGCGGACTGTCAGCGAAACTGCTCGCCATCACGATCGCGCTTGGTGCTGTACTGGTAGTCAGCACAGGCCTTGCCGCGGCTGCGGTCGATCAGCATCTCGGGCAGCGCCGGGTTGCTGAAAGCCATCGAATCCGGACGCTTGCCGAGGCGACCTTCGAGGGTATCGCGGTCGTTCGCGACGGGTTGATGCAGGACATGAACGGGCGCTTTTGCGAAATGCTGAAGCTTGAGCGCGTAGATCTGGCGGGGATGCCTGTCGCCAAGCTGGCGCTTGATGAGGAGGCGATCGAGGTCCTCAAAAGCGTTGGTGAGACGAACCCGATGACCTGCCGCCTGCGATGCCGGGACGGGACACCGATCACCGTCCAGGTTCGCGCCCGGGAAATGGAATTCGACGGTCTGACGGCACGTCTCTTTGCCGTCCGCGATATCTCCTCGGAGGAGCGGGCACGGGTACACATGGCCCATCTCGCCCACCACGACACCCTGACCGGCTTGCCCAATCGCCTTAAATTCCGCGAGGCCTTTGAAGCCGAACTGCGCAAGGCTTGGAATGACGACACCCAGGTCGCACTGATGTTCTTCGATCTGGACCGTTTCAAGGAAGTCAACGACGTACATGGCCACGCCGTCGGCGACCGGCTGCTGGTATCGGTCTCGGAACGCCTGCTCGACGCACTGCCACGCAACGCCATTGCCGCGCGCCTGAGTGGCGATGAGTTCGCTGTCATCCTGCCGGACATCGAAACGCGCGAGGATGTGCTGCTCATCGCCCAGCGAGTGGTGAACAATGTCGGCTCGCCCCTGACGATTGGACCGCTCCACCTCAAGGTCTCCGCCTCCGGTGGTTTGACCATGTTTCCGATGGATGGCGAGGACCCCGACCGGTTGATGAACCAGGCTGACCTGGCGCTCTACCGGGCCAAGGAACAGGGCCGCAACCGGGTTTGCGATTTCGATCCCAAGCTTGGCATGATGATGCAGGAGCGTCGCATGCTGGAGGCGGATCTCGCGCTGGCGATCGAGGACGATCTTCTGACCCTGAATTACCAGCCGCAGGTACGGCTAGGCGATGGCTGCGTCTCCGGCTTCGAGGCGCTGGTGCGCTGGCATGACGAGCGCCGTGGTCATGTCTCGCCGGCAGAATTCGTACAGCTCGCCGAGGAAACCGGCCTGATCCTGAAAATGGCCGAGTGGGTTCTGCAAACCGCCTGTCGCGAAGCCGTCAACTGGCCGGACGAGCGCCGTATCGCGATCAATGTCAGCCCGGCCCAGTTCAAACAGGGCAATCTCGTCTATTCGGTCGATCGGGCGCTCTCCAAGTCCGGCCTCGATCCGCGGCGGCTCGAAATCGAGATCACTGAGGGTGTGCTGATCGATGACGAGGCGCGCGCGCTCAAGGTGCTGCGCGGTCTCAAGGATCTCGGTGTCGGCCTGGCGATCGATGATTTTGGCACCGGCTATTCCTCACTGAGCTATCTACGTGCCTTCCCCTTCGACAAGATCAAGATCGACCGTTCTTTCATGACCGGCCTGCACTATGATCCCGAAGCCCAGATCATCGTGCGCGCTACCATCGACCTGGCGCGCGAATTGGGGATTTCGGTTGTGGCTGAAGGCGTTGAAGAGTTTGACGAGCTGGGGGCTCTTGGCTTCCAGCCGGATCTGATCCTTCAGGGCTATCTCCTGTCGCGTCCGCTGACGCGCGGCCAGATTGCCGGCTTCGACGAGGCGTCAAAGGCGATCCGCGCCGAGATTGCGACTCTGGTCAGTTCCGCCAGGCCGCGGCGCCAGCACCGCGCCTAGTTGGGTCGGGTTGCCATCAGTCGAAGAGTGACCGCTGCAGCGCCGATCCGAGCGGTCGTTCGAACTGCGCCATGTCCAGGGCAAGACGCGGTGCATCCAGACCGTAGCGCCTGATCGCATTGCGGAACCGGCTGGCGATCAGGCTCGCATACGGGCCGGAGCCGCGGCCGCGGGTTGCCCAGCTCGCGTCATAATCCTTGCCGCCCCGCATCTGACGGATCAGCGACATGACCCGTCCGGCGCTATCCGGTCGCTTGTCGGCGAGCCATTCGCGGAACAGGGCGCTGATTTCCTGCGGCAGGCGCAGCAGGACATAGGCCGCATTGTCCGCTCCGGCGTCCGCCGCCGCCTTCAGCAAGGGCTCGATCTCGTGATCGGTGAGGGCAGGAATGATGGGGGCCATCATGACGGTGACCGGAATTCCGGCCTGTTTGAGGGCGGTGATGGTTTCCAGCCGACGATGCGGTGCCGCGGCGCGCGGTTCCATGTCCCGGGCCAGGCGGCGGTCGAGCGTGGTGATGGAGATCGCCGCCTTCATCAGGCCGTCGGCGGCCATTTGTCCCAATATGTCGATATCCCGCCGGATCAGGGCCGATTTGGTGATGACACTGACCGGATGCCGGTAGCGGGCACAGATTTTCAGGATGTCGCGCGTGTGCTGGCGCTCACGTTCCAGAGGCTGCCAGGCATCCGTGTTGGCGCCGATCATGATCGGTCTGGGTTGGTAGCCCGGCTTGTTGAAATGCGCTTCCAGCAGCGCCGGCCCGTCCGGCTTGGCGAAAATGACACTTTCGAAGTCCAGGCCGGGTGAATAACCCCAATAGGCGTGGCTGGGTCGGGCATAGCAATAGATGCAACCATGCTCGCAACCGCGATAGGGATTGATCGACTGGTCGAAGGAGATATCCGGCGAGCGATTGGTCGAGATGATCGATTTCGACGCATCCCGCAAGACCGTCATGCCCAGCTTTGGCGGATTGCCATCCGCCTCGGTCCAGCCATCATCGAAGGCTTCACGGGCCTGTGCCTCGAAGCGTCCCGAAATGTTTGACCGAGCGCCCCGGCCTCTCGCTCCGGGGCGGTGGAGCGGTGAGGCCTCCTGAGGGGCATTAAGGGCGTAGCCACCAGGGCGCTCGGTCATGCTTCATGATGACTCAGCTTGCGAACAAATCAAGAACAAAATTCACCTTGTCGCGATGAAAATCGTCAACCAACGCGGCGGACATCTTCCAGAAAGCCGACGATGCTTTCGCGCAATTGTGTCAGATTGGCTTCCTGCTGCGACAGGGTTTCGGTCGAGTTGACCACGCTTTCCGCCATGTCGCGCGTGCCTTGGGTCGCGCTCTGGACGACACCGATCCCGCTCGACACATCGCCTGTGCCCACAGCGGCTTCTGTGACATTGCGCGCGATCTCGGCGGTTGCGGCGCTCTGCTCGGTCACGGCGGTGGCGATGGCATTGCACGAGGCGTTGATCTGCTCGATGGCATCCGAAATATCGGTGTTGGCCGAGACGGCGCCGGACATGCTGCCCTGCAATTCCGAAATCTGGTGGCTTATCTGGTCGGTTGCTTGTGCCGTCTGCCCGGCCAGGGTTTTCACTTCCTGGGCAACAATGGCAAAGCCGCGCCCGGCTTCGCCGGCCCGCGCTGCCTCGATCGTCGCATTGAGCGCGAGGAGATTGGTCTGGTCAGCAATGCCCTGGATCAGCTTGACGATGTCGCCAATGCGCGAGGTCGAACCATTGAGGCCGCTGATCGTTTCGCTCATCGCGCGGGACTTGTCGACGGCGGTGTCGGCGAGGCCGGCCGACTGGACCACCTGGCGGTTGATCTCCTCGATCGAGGAGGTGAGCTCCTCGGCGGAAGCGGCAACGCTCTGCATGTTCGCCGAGGCTTCTTCGGCGCCGGCGGCGACCGTGGTGCATTGCTCGGACGCCTTGCCGGATGTGGCATCGAGAGTGTCGGCATTGCTACGCAGGGTCGAGATCGTCTCGGAGACCTTGCCCATCACTTCCGACAACTGGGTTTCCAGCTGGCTGCCCAGGGAAAGGAAGCCATCATGGCGCGCCTTGATCGCATGGAGTGTGTTATTCACGGCCCGGGCAGCAGACCGATAGCTGCCGACCATTCCGGTCTCTGGAATGAGGCGGAAATGTTTGTTCTTGCGAACATATTCGACACAGGTCTGGCTTTCGCGCAGATAGGAATCGGTGCGATCGATCAGGAGATTGATGGCAATCTCCATCTCGGCGACTTCCTGGTCGGATGAGACGCCGACGATGCGTTGTTCGAAATCACCCTCGGCGACTGCCCTGACGATGCGGGCGGCGCGGCGAATGGCATCGCGGTCATTGGATCTGGAAAACATGGTCGCCCTCCTCAGCGATAGCCGCGACGCTGGCCCTGGCCAAGCGTGCAGATGAATTCGTCGTAGGCGACACCTTGGTCGGCCAGGAAGCTGGTAAGCTGGTCGTGGCCGGCGGCGAGGGCCTGTTTCGGGCTGCCGGCGGCGGATTCAACCTCACGCAGCTTGGCGTAGAGGGGTTTCACATCCTTCTCGACGATGTTTTTGTCCGGCTCGCGACGATTGGAGTGGTAGCCGATTATCTTGCCCGCGTCATTGAAGCTGGGCGTGACATGGGCATAGACCCAGTAATGATCGCCGTTCATGGCGCGGTTCACGACATAGGCGAACAATTCCTGTCCGGAACTGATTGTATCCCACATCAGCTTGAAGACAGAGCGCGGCATGTCGGGATGCCGGATGAAGTTGTGCGACTGGCCCAGGGCCTCCTTCTCGGTCACCGCCGAAGCGCGCTGGAAAACGACATTGGCGTAGGTGATGTGGCCTTTGAGGTCAGTCTTGGTGACGATGACTTCGCCTTCATTGAAGGTTCGCTCGACACCTGTCAGAAAATTCGATCGCGACATTCTGAAGGCTCCTGGGGCTTCGGCAGCGCCTAGATTGGCGTTACGGCACCAGTAGTCATATGGAGGTTGAGGTTAACGCGATCCTGCAATCGCCAGTTGCTCATAATCTATGATTCCCGCCATTCAGCTTGTGGGCGCGAGGCGTTCGGAAACAAGCTGGAGATCTTGCCAGGCCAGGCGCTTTTCGCCCGGTCGGGCAATCAGATAGCTCGGCGGAAAAATGGCCAGGGCGGGTATCGTCGTGTCGGTCGCTTCACCCTTGGCGTCGCGTACCGTGTAGTCGGTCCAGCGTCCACGCAATCGGGTGATCGGCGTGTTGGTGCGCAACAGGGCCTGCGCGCTCAGTCCGCCTGCCAGCAGGAGCATGTCCGGCTTTTTCAACGCGATATGACGCTCGATGAAGGGCAGGCAGAGAGTGATTTCCTCTTGTGTCAGGGCCCGGTTTCCGGGCGGGCGCCAGTTGAGGATATGGGTGAGATAGGCTTGCTCGCGCTCGATCCCGATTGCCGCCAGCATGCGGTCGAGCAGCTTGCCGGTCGGCCCGAGGAAGGGCTCGCCGCGATCATCTTCCTCGCGACCCGGGGCCTCGCCAATGACCATCAGCCGCGCGGCTCGGTCGCCACGGGCAAAGACGGTATTGCGGGCCGTGCGCTTGAGGGCGCAGCCCTCGTAGGCGTCGATCGCCGTTCGCAGCGCATCCAGCGTGTCTGCACCACCGGCCAGGGCCTGCGCATCCGGACCGGTCGCCACCGCATCGCCGAAGCCCGCCGCGCGGGCTGCCTCAGGGGTGGCCGCCCGGACCGGTTCGGCTGGCGGAACCCGGCGCGCTTCGCGTCGCGGCTCGGCGCTGGACGATGGCGTGCCGGCAGCAGCGCTCGGCCGAGCCGTGATGACAGGCTCGTCCATCTCGATGCCGGCATCCTCCCACCAGGCGATGAGAGCCTTCAGCGCCTTCTCGTCATGGCTGGTCAATGTGGGGCCGGTTTCGGTCATGGTTGACGTGCACGTTAACGTAATAGCTTTGATCCCGACGGCGGGACGCGCTAGATGGGTATTCGATCCTAGGGTATGACCGAAGACCTGCAAGCCGAACACCGAATTGAACAGACGCTGAACACGTTAACGGAAGGGGTGCGAGCCTGATGACCGACGCCGCAATCGAACGCGAATCCATGGAATACGATGTCATCATCGTCGGCGGCGGCCCGGCGGGCCTGTCCGCGGCCATCCGCCTGAAACAGCTGGCTGCCGAGGCCGGCAGCGAGATCTCCATCGCGCTTCTTGAGAAGGGCGCCGAGGTCGGCGCCCACATCCTGTCCGGCGCTGTGGTTGATCCCAAGGCCCTCAACGAGCTCTTTCCCGACTGGAAAGAGCTGGGTGCGCCGCTCACCGATCCGGTCAGGACCGACATATTCGAAGTTCTCGGCGAAGCCGGTTCGATCTGCCTGCCGACGCTGATGTTCCCGCCGCTGATGAGCAATCATGGCTGCTACATCGTCTCGCTGGCCAATGTCTGTCGCTGGCTGGCTGAACAGGCCGAAGCGCTGGGCGTCGAAATCTATCCCGGATTCCCGGCCGCCGACCTGATCGAGGAAGACGGCGCCATCAAGGGCGTGATCACCGGTGATTTTGGCCTGGCGCGCGATGGTGGCCACAAGGATGGCTACCAGCCCGGCATGGAGCTGCGCGGCAAGTACACGCTGATCGGCGAGGGCGCGCGCGGTTCGCTGGCCAAGAAGCTGATCAGCCGTTTCAACCTGTCCGAGGGCAAGGAACCGCAGAAATTCGGTATCGGTATCAAGGAACTCTGGCGCGTGAAGCCGGAGAATCACAAGCCGGGCATGGTCAAGCACACCATGGGCTGGCCGCTCGACGGCAAGACCGGCGGCGGCTCCTTCATGTATCATTTTGGCGAGAACCTGGTTTCGGTCGGCTATGTCGTGCACCTGAACTACAAGAATCCCTACCTCTCGCCCTTCGAGGAATTCCAGCGTCTCAAGACGCATCCGGCCCTGTCGCCGGTGTTTGAAGGTGGCGAGCGCATCTCCTACGGCGCCCGCGCCATCACCGAAGGTGGCTATCAGTCGGTACCGAAGCTTGCCTTCCCGGGCGGTGGCCTGATCGGGTGTTCGGCCGGCTTCGTGAATGTGCCGCGCATCAAGGGCAGCCATAACGCCATGAAGACCGGCATGCTCGCCGCCGAGAGCGTGTTCGCCGCGATTGCCGACGGGCGTCAGCATGACGAGCTGGCCGAATACCAGCTCGCCTATGACAGCTCATGGGTGGCCAAGGATCTCAAGAAGGTCCGCAACGCCAAGCCGCTCTGGACCAGGCTCGGTACGTTCTGGGGCGTTGCCTTGGGCGGCATCGACATGTGGTGCACCACGATCCTGGGCGGCTGGTCGCCGTTTGGCACGATGGGCCATGGAAAGAGTGATGCGGAAAGCCTCGAGCCGGCCGCGAAGCACAAGCCGATCGATTATCCCAAGCCTGACGGTGTCCTGACCTTTGATCGCCTGTCCTCGGTCTTCATCTCGAACACCAATCATGAGGAGGATCAGCCGGTCCACCTCAAACTTTCGGATGACGCGCTGCAGAAAATCTCGGAGCTGGGCGAGTTTGCCGGCCCGTCGACACGCTATTGCCCGGCCGGTGTCTATGAGTGGGTCGACGACGAGACGAGCGGCGAAAAGCGTTTTCAGATCAATGCGCAGAACTGCGTCCACTGCAAGACGTGCGATATCAAGGATCCGAACCAGAACATCAACTGGACGACGCCCGAGGGTGGTGGCGGCCCGATGTACGCCAATATGTAGCATCAACCGCCTCCGGCCCTTGCGCCGAAGGTCTTGCAGGGCGAGCATGCAGGCATGAGTTTTCCTGTCCGCATCCTCCCGCTTGTCCTCGCCGCCACGGCGCTCACATCCTGTGCCGGAACGGCCTCCGGCCCGGTCGATGAAGGTCCGTCTGTCTATGGCGCCTTCCTCGCGGCCCGCTATGCCGGGGTCAACCGCGATGTCGGCGGCGCTGCGGCGAGCTATGTACGAGCGCTGGACCAGGCGCCGGGCAATGCAACCCTGGCGGACCGGGCCTTCATCACGAGCCTGCTCGCGGGCGACAGCCAGAGCGCAGCAGGGCTGGCGCATACCACCATGCAGGCCGGCGATCCGAGCCGGCTCGCAACGCTCTATGTTGCCGCCGACCAGATCGCCAGGCGCGACTATCGGGACGCCATCACCAGTCTCGAAGAAGCGCCGGACTATGGTCCCTTCAACGCGCTGATGCGCGATCTCCTGCTGCAATGGGCCCTGATGGGCGACGGTCAGGCCGTGGCCGCGATGGATGCGGCCAATGCCACGCGTTCTCCGGGCTTCCTGTCCTCACACCTTTGGCTTCACAAGGCGATGCTGGCGGATGTTGCGGGTGAGGCTGCGGCTGCGGATGATGCCTACCGCACAGCGCTCTACTCGGCCGTATTTCCTCGACTTGCCACCGAAATGTATGGGGGGTTCCTGGAACGTGAGGGGCGTTTCGAGGACGCCCGCGCCCTGTATCAGACCAGCCTGGACTCAAATCCGACCGATCCCTTCCTGCGCGAGGCCTTGCGCCGGCTCGACGCCGGCGATCGTCCGGCGCGCCGGCCGTCTGTTCCGCAAATGACTTCGCGGGCCCTGTTCGGCCCCGCTTTCGACCTCGCCGAACAGGCCGACATGGATCTTTCGGTGATCTATCTGCGCATGGTCCAGCGGCTCGACACTGATTACGCGCCGACGCGAATGAGCCTCGCCGCGACGCTGCAACGCATCAGCCTGCCGGAGGCCGCGCTCGCCGAATATGCAGCCGTCGCTGACGGTCCCTACCGGTTCGCAGCCGACATTGAGCTGAGCTGGCTGCTCGTGCAGACCGGCCGGACCGAACAGGCAACGCGTCTGGCCGAGAGCCTGGTGGCGCAGACCAATGCCCGCGAGGCCCGCGTCCTGCTGGCCAATCTCTACCGCGTGCAGAGCCGTTGCCCCGACGCGGTCGGCCTTTACGAGCAGGTGATCGACGCGCTTGAGGAGGCCGGCGAGCCGGGCGACTGGCGCTATCACTATTTCGCTGCGGCCTGTCAGTATGACGCCGACAACTGGCCGGCGGCGGAGGCGCACTATCTGTCAGCGCTCGACATTGCGCCGCGCGAGAGCACACTGCTCAACGATCTCGGTTATTTCTGGATTGATCGCGGCGAGCGCCTGGATGAGGCTTTCGAGATGATCCTGCTGGCGGCCGAACTTGATCCGGAAAACGGCAATGTCATCGACAGTCTAGGCTGGGCGCATTATCGCCTCGGCCATTTCGAGGCGGCGGTGGAGGCGCTCGAGCGCGCCGCCGAGCTGGAACCAGGCAGCGCGACGGCAAATTACCACCTCGGCGATGCCTACTGGCAGGTCGGGCGTGAACTGGAAGCCGGCTTCCAGTGGCGCCGTGCCCTCGATCTCGAACCGCGTCCGGACCAGCGCGAGGGGCTCGAATTCCGCATCGCCAATGGCCATCCACCCGGTGAGGAGCAGCATTTCGCTGCCGATAACCGCCAGGCAGCCGACGACGCTGCCGGCGAGCCGTGAGCGACGCGTCGATCACCGAGCTCGCTGCCGCGAAGGTCAATCTGACCTTGCGGGTCGGGCCGGCGCGGACCGATGGCTATCATCCGCTCGACAGCCTCGTAGTCTTCGCCAACTGGGGTGACCGGGTCGAGGTGCGGCCGGCGCCGGGCCTGTTGCTGACCATGTCCGGCGAGGCCTCGCGGGCACTGGTCCCGGATGGGTCCAATCTCGTCCTCAAGGCCGCCCGGGCGCTGCAGGCCGAAAGCGGCGGGCCCGACGGCGCGATGATCCGGCTCGACAAGCAGATCCCGGTCGAGGCCGGCCTGGGCGGTGGTTCGGCGGATGCGGCAGCGACGCTTCGGGCCCTCAACCGGTTGTGGGGGTTGAACTGGCCGCTCGACCGACTGGCCGAGATCGGCCTGAAACTGGGCGCCGACGTGCCGGCCTGCCTCTATTCACGTCCCCTGCGCATGCGCGGAATTGGTGAATGGATCGATATCCTGCCGGGTTTTGATGCTTTTGATGCGGTGATCCTGAATCCCGGCGTCCGCGTCCCGACCGGCCCGGTATTCAAGGCGTTTGACGCCGCTGACCCGGCGCCGCTCGCCGACAACTGGCCGATGGGCGACAACCGGCTCGACTGGCTGCGCGGCGAGCGCAATGACCTGGAGGCTCCGGCCATGGCCGGTAATCCGGTAATTGCGGCGGCGCTGGACTGGCTGCGCGGGCGCGACGGCGTTGCGCTGGCCCGCATGTCGGGCTCCGGCGCGAGCTGTTACGCGCTCTGCGAGAACCCGGCGGCGGCCGAGGCGATCGCTTCGGCCTATGACGGCTTTGCCATGGCGGTTCGTCTGGAGGGCGGCGCGCGATGAGCGCTGCACTGGGGCCGCTTCTGCTCGCTTTCGTCGCTTCGCTGGGGACGGCTGGTGTGGTGCTGCGGCTGCGTATCCTCGATCATCCCAATGCCCGCTCCAATCACGCCAATCCGACCCCGCGCGGTGGTGGCCTTGGCATTGTGATCGGCGTTTTCGCCGCGCTTGGCCTGATCGAAATCCACGTCCCGCAAGAGGCGGCGGCACTGGCCGGTCTGGCGCTGTGCGCGCTCCTGGCTGCCGCGCTGGGCTTTCTCGACGATCTCTACACCCTGTCCGAGCGTCTGAAATTCGCCTGTCTCACGCTGATCAGCCTGGCGCTGGCCGGCATGGCGGGGCCGGTGACCGAACTGGGCGTCGAGCTGCCCTGGCTGGTCGGCTGGCTGGGTTCCGCCCTGTTCGTCTTCACCCTCGCCAACACGGTCAATTTCATGGACGGATCGGACGGGTTGATGGCGGCCACCCTGATCCCCGCCGCCCTGGCCCTGGGCTTTCTGGCTCCGGGCGCGACCGGGCTGGCGGCGCTTGCCCTCGCGGCAGCCCTGGCCGGGTTTGCGGTGTGGAACGCACCGCTCCTGTCGGCCCGCGGCCGATTGTTCAGTGGCGATGTCGGCTCGCTGGGCGCATCGGTGATCCTGGCCGGTCTCGCGCTCATCTGGGCGTCGACGGCCGGGGCCGGAACCGTCTGGCTTGTGCCGCTCCTCGTCCTGCCGCTGCTGGGCGATGTCCTGCTGACCATGGCGGCCCGGGTTCGTGCCGGCCGCTCGCCCTTTGTGGCGCACCGCGCCCATGCCTATCAATTATTGATCGCGATGGGCGGCAGCCACCGCAAGGTGGCGCTGATCTGGGGCGCGATGAGCCTGGTCTGCGCGGTCTTGGTGCTTGTGGCGGCAGCGCTGCCGCCTCTCGCGGCACCCGTCATGCTGGCCGTTTCAGTCCTGATCTTTGCCCGCCTGCACCATTTCTGGCGTCGTCGGGCGCAGGCGGCCGGGCTCGATACCTGCCAGTAGTCAGAGACGGATCAGTAGGCCCGTTCGACGACGAAATCGGCGAGATCTTCCAGCGCGCGGCGCCATTTGTTGGCGGGGAAAAGGGCAAGGGCCTCACGGGCATGGCGGGCATGGGCGCGGGCCTGATTGACCGTGGCGTCGAGCGCGCCATGCGCCTTGATCAGGCGGACGGCCTGGTCGAAATCCCCCTCGACCTGTTCACCTGCCGCAATCACGCGGGTCCAGAACCCCGTTTCGGTGTCGGATGCAGCGGCGATCGCCAGGGCAACCGGAAGCGTCACCTTGCCTTCGCGGAAATCATCGCCGGTCGACTTGCCCAGCTTGGCCGAGGCGCCGCCGTAATCGAGCGCATCATCGACCAGCTGGAAGGCGAGGCCGAGCTCGCGGCCATAGGTTTCCAGCGCTTTCTCCTCGTCCGCCGAGCGACCGGCCACGATACCGGAGACCTGCGCCGCTGCGGCAAACAGGGCGGCCGTCTTGGCGTCGATGATCTGCATGTAGGTCTCGACCGAGACACCGATATCCTTGACCGAGGAAAGCTGGCGCACCTCACCCTCGGCAATCGTCGAGGCGGCAGCGGACAGGACGCCGAGCGCCTTCATCGAGCCGGCTTCGACCATCAGCGAGAAGGAGCGCGCGAACAGGAAGTCGCCGACCAGGACCGAAGAGGCATTGCCCCAGACCAGATTGGCCGCGACCTTGCCGCGCCGCATGCCGCTTTCGTCGACGACATCGTCGTGCAGGAGGGTGGCGGTGTGGATGAACTCGACAGCCGCTGCGAGTTTCAGCGGCGCCGTGTCGGCATGGCCGATCATGTTGGCGGCGGCGACCGTGATCATCGGGCGGACCCGTTTGCCGCCAGCCTCGATCAGATAGCGGGCGAGTTCTGGAATCAGTTCGA
The DNA here is from genome assembly GCF_015665295.1 of Maricaulis sp. Classification (GTDB taxonomy): domain Bacteria; phylum Pseudomonadota; class Alphaproteobacteria; order Caulobacterales; family Maricaulaceae; genus Maricaulis. The sequence goes on along the minus strand of NZ_JADFAJ010000027.1, from coordinate 22,575 downwards.
CATGACTGTCCAGGCGTTCCAGGATCAGCGCATCGACCCGGCGCATGTCGTCATAGGCCAGAACCGCAAGCGCTTCAGCTGCATCCGGGATCTCGGCGCTCTTGGCCGCGGCTGCCGTTTTGACACTCACCATGCTGTCCACGCCAGCTGTCCTCTTGATGCAGGCTCGATTGCTCTGGACAATAGAAATCGCGGGACCGCCCGGCAAGCACAAGGGGCGGTGACGAAACAGCACAGGTCAGCGAGGCGCGCGTGCCTTGCCGGCCCAGCCCGGAGGCGGCACCACGTGAAAGAAGTTCTGCGGACCAATGATCCGGTCAAACTCTCCTACGCCCAATCGCTCCTTCGCGATGCTGATATCGAGCCGATCGTGCTCGATCAGGGCATGTCGTCCATGTATGGCGGCGGGCTTCCGGTCATTCGGACACGCATCATGGTGATTGACGAGGACGCGGCCGAGGCGGCGTCCATCCTCGCTGAGCTGCAGGAGGATGAGGCGTGACCACCACGCTCGACCGCTTGCTCGATGGCCGTGTGGTCCTGCGCCAGGGCAGGGACGGCTATCGCGCCGGCATGGATGCCGGCCTGCTGGCGGCCGCGCTGAGTGCGGGTGAGGGCGAGGCCCTGGCCGAGTTCGGCTGCGGCGCCGGGGCCGCCCTGCTCTGCGCCGCCTGGCGACTGACCGGGGCGAGCTTTGTCGGCGTCGAGCGGGATCCGGACGCAGCCAGGCTGGCGGCCGAGAATGCCGCGACCAACGGGATGGGCGCGCGGGTGCGCACGCAAAATGCCGACATCATGCAGCTCGGCACCTCGCTGAAGGTCGACCAGGTCTTCTTCAATCCTCCCTTCTTTGACGATCCGACGGCGTTGCGCGCCCCGAAAGACGAAAAGCGCGCCGCCTGGCTGACCGGCGATGTGCCCTTCGCCGACTGGGTGCGCTGTGCCGCGCGGGCGCTGAAGGCCAAGGGCAAGCTCACCCTGATCCACCGCGCTGACCGTCTGGCCGATATCCTGACAGCGCTCGACCGTTCCTTCGGCTCGGTCGTGATCAAGCCGATCCACCCGCGTGCCGGTGAACCGGCCAAGCGTGTCATCGTGCAGGCGATGATTGGCGGCAAGGCGCCGCTCGTCCTGCTCGCCCCGCTGATCCTGCACGAAGGCGAGGGGCATTCGCCCGAAGCCGAGGCCATCCTGCGCGGGCAGGCGGTGCTGGAGATGGCGGCATGACGATCACAATCGTTCTGGTCGCCCTGGCACTCGTCCTGCTGGTGGTTCTCGGCGCGCGTGGTCGCAAGCAGCGCGACAATGCGGCCGAGGCAGCGCGGCGGGCCGTGGAGGCGCGGCTGGAGGCCCGTGAGGAGGATGCTGCGTCGCACCAAGACAAGGACTCGCGCGCTTGATTACACGGGCCGGCTTGCCTAGTGTCCGCGCGATTTCTTGATCTCGATTTTTCCAGCGGGAATTGATGCCATGGCCGCCGCGAAAGCGCCCTCCTTCCAGGAGCTGATCCTCCGTCTGCAGACCTATTGGGCGGGCAAGGGCTGCGCCATTCTCCAGCCCTATGATGTCGAGGTCGGCGCCGGGACCCTGCATCCCGCGACGACGCTGCGCTCGCTGGGGCCGCGCCCTTGGAAGGCGGCCTATGTCCAGCCCTCGCGCCGTCCCGGCGATGGCCGCTATGGCGAGAACCCGAACCGGCTGCAGCATTATTACCAGTTCCAGGTCCTGCTGAAGCCGTGCCCGGCCGACATCCAGGACCTCTATCTGGGCTCGCTCGATGCCATCGGCATTGATCGCGACCTGCATGATGTCCGCTTCGTGGAAGATGATTGGGAAAACCCGACCGTGGGCGCCTGGGGCCTGGGCTGGGAAGTCTGGTGCGACGGCATGGAAGTCAGCCAGTTCACCTATTTCCAGCAGGTCGGCGGCCTCGATGTCGACCTTGTTTCCGGTGAGCTGACCTACGGGCTCGAGCGCCTGGCGATGTATGTCCAGGGCGTTGAGAATGTCTATGATCTCGACTTCAACGGCGCCGGCCTTTCTTACGGCGACGTCTTCCTGGAAGCCGAGAAACAGTATTCCGAATTCAATTTCGAGCATGCCGATGTCGACATGCTGATCGAATGGTTCAAGGGCGCGGAAAACCAGTGCAAGGCGCTCTTGTCGCTCGACAAGCCGCTGCCCCTGCCGGCCTATGATTTCTGCCTCAAGGCCTCCCACCTTTTCAACCTGGTCGATGCCCGCGGCGCCATCTCCGTCGCCGAACGCGCCAGCTGGATCGCCCGCGTGCGGGAGCTGGCCAAGGGCTGCGCGGAAGCCTGGGTGACGAGTGAGCGCGCCCTGGTGGAGGCGGCAGAGTCGTGACCCGGTCCGCGCAAACATCACTTGTCATCCCGGCCGGATGCCCCGCGCAGGCGGGGCGCAGAGCCGGGACCCATAGGCATCAGTCGGGCCGGCGCTCAGCGCTTCCGTCCGTGACAGTGCGGCGCACACCGGGCGTATGGGTCCCGGATCTTCGCCCGGCTCAGGGCCGGGCCTGCGTCCGGGATGACAATAAGCGTGATTTGGGACGCCGGTTGGAGACTCTCCCATGAAACTTCCCCTTCGCGGTGGCTGCCAGTGCGGGGCGGTCCGGTATGAAATTACCGAGAAGCCGATGGCGCTGTATTGCTGCCATTGCACGAACTGCCAGCAGCAATCCTCCTCGGCCTTCGGCATGTCCATGCTGGTGCCGCGGGACGGGTTCAAATATCTCAAGGGCTCGGTGGCGGCCTTCTCCATTTCCACTGACAGCAAGTCGAAAAAGCTCGGTCATTTCTGCGGGGATTGCGGCACGCGCATTGCCAATGACACGGCGGGCAAGCCGGCCCTGTCGTTGAAGGCTGGCACGCTGGACGATCGCGCCAAGCTCAAGCCGGTCGGTCATATCTGGGTCAAGTCGGCCCAGGACTGGATGATTTTTGACGAGGACGCGCTGATCTATGACCGCGCGCCCGATGACGGCTATTTCGCGATGATGCAGCGTTATGCCGACCAGGAATACGCCTGACGGCGGCAATGAAAGCCCGACACGATGTCCGAACTCCTGTTTGAAATCTTCTGCGAGGAAATCCCGGCCCGCATGCAACCGCGCGCCGAGGCCGACCTGGAAAAGCTGCTGGGCGACAGGCTCAAGGCGGCCGGTCTGGCGTGGACCTCGCTGACCACCTTTGCAGGCCCGCGCCGTCTTGGCCTGGTGATTGACGGCCTGCCGCTGAAGACCGCCGATGTCCGCGAGGAGCGCAAGGGGCCGCGCGTCGGCGCGCCCGACCAGGCCGTGCAGGGCTTCCTGCGCGGGGCCGGTGTGGCTTCGCTCGACCAGTGCGAACAGCGCGAGGACAAGAAGGGCAGTTTCTGGGTTGCCATCATCGAAAAGCCGGGACGGGCCACCGCCGAGGTCATTGCCGAGGCGATCCCCGAAATGATGAAGGCCTTTCCCTGGCCCAAATCGATGAAGTTCGGCGAGGGCGAGAAGGCCCAGCGCTGGGTCCGTCCGATCCAGCGCCTTTTGTGCGTGTTTGACGGCAATGTCGTCGATTTTGATGTTTTCGGCATTGCGGCCTCGAATACCACCGAAGGCCATCGCCGCATGGGCCGCGGACCGTTCACGGTGTCGAATTTCCTGGAGTATGCGATGGTCCTGGAAGGCGAGGGGCATGTCCTGCTGGACCGCGCCGCCCGCGAGTCGCTGATCCTCAATGGCGCGCGCAAGGTCTGCGCCGATGCCGGGTTTGAACTGGTCGAGGATGCCGGTCTTCTGACCGAGGTTGCCGGGCTGGTGGAATGGCCGGTACCGGTTCTGGGCGAGATGGATCCGGACTTCCTCGATCTGCCGCCGGAAGTCATCACCCTGACCATGAAGACGCACCAGAAATATTTCGCGGTGCGCGATCCGAAGACCGGTCAGCTGGTCTCCAAATTCGTCACCATCGCCAACCAGGTCGCCCCCGATGGCGGTGTCGCCATCGCCGCCGGCAATGCCCGCGTCCTTTCGGCCCGTCTCTCGGATGCCCGCCACTTCTGGGACAATGACCGCAAGACGCCGCTGTCCGAGATGGCGGCGCAGCTGTCGAAAGTGACCTTCCACGAGAAGCTGGGCACGGTCGCCGACAAGGTCGAACGCGTTGCCGCCCTGGCCCGCGAACTGGCCCCGATCGTTGGTGCCGATCCGGACCTGGCCGAAAAGGCCGCGCGCCTCGCCAAGGCCGATCTGGTCTCCGAAATGGTCTATGAATTCCCCGAGCTGCAGGGCGCGATGGGCCGCTATTACGCCCTCGACCAGGGCGAGGATGCCGCCGGCGCCGACGCGATCAAGGATCATTACAAGCCGCAGGGGCCCTCGGATGAGGTGCCGACCGCGCCGGTTTCCGCGGCGGTCGCGCTGGCGGACAAGCTGGATACGCTGGTCGGCTTCTGGGCCATCGACGAAAAACCGACCGGCTCGAAAGATCCGTTTGCGCTTCGGCGAGCGGCTTTGGGCGTGATCAAGATTTGCTTGGATGGCGACATCCGTCTCCCCCTGGCATCGACCGCCGGACGATACCCGCTTCAGATGGCGAGTGGCCGCGCGCTGATGGATGCCCTGCTGGTCGCGGCGAGAAATGATGATCGCGACCTGTTTGACCAGTTAGATCGTAGTGCCGGTGGCGGCGGCGCCGCGCCCGATTGGAACGTCGCCAAGTCGCTGACAGGGTGGCGCGACGCCGGAAGTGAAGACCTCGTTGCGGTACCGTACCAGTGTTTCGGCGATGCGGATGCTCCTTACGACCTCCTCGCCTTCTTCGCCGACCGCCTCAAAGTCCACCTCCGCGATGAGGGGATCCGCCATGACGTCATCGACGCGGTCTTTGCGCTGGGCGATGACGATCTCGTCCGGGTGACGGCCAAGGCGCGCGCGCTGCAGGCTTTCCTCGATACCGAGGACGGGGCGGCGCTGCTGGCCGGGAACAAACGGGCTTCGAACATTCTCGCAAAGTCGGAGGATGACCTGACCGGTGAGCCGGATGCGGCCTATCTCGCGGCCACGCCCGGGGCGGCCCCCGAATCGGCCGAGCGCGCGCTGATCGCGGCGCTCGCGTCAGCAGGCCCCGCGGCGACAAAAGCGCTGGAAGCGGAGGACTTCGCGGCCGCCATGACCGCCCTGGCCTCGCTCCGTGCACCGATTGATGCTTTTTTCGAGCAAGTGACCGTTAACACGGACGACGCTGCGTTGCGCCGCAACCGACTTCTTTTATTGTCCGCCATTCGCACGGCCGTTCGCGCCGTCGCCGATTTCGACAAGATTTCAGGCTAGGGCATCATGCTTATCGTTGCAGGATCGACCATACCGGCATACCGGCGCCCTGCGTCTTCGAGCGATATGCCGGCGGCCTCCTGCCGGCCCGGTGCGGGAACGCAACACGCCTTGTCATCCCGGCCGGATGGCCCGCGCCGGCGGGCCGCAGAGCCGGGACCCATAATCCCGATGCAATTCCAGCCATTCGCAATGTCCGCACCTCGCCTGCTTCCGGTCACCACCTGTGTTGATGGGTCCCGGCTCTACGCCCGGCCCAGGGCCGGGCATCCGGCCGGGATGACACGCGGTGTCAGTATTTCAATAGACCACGCATCCAACTCCAGGAGTTCCAAGTCATGAGCGCTGACGTGATGACCGATACAAAATGGGTTTACGCCTTTGGCGGCGGCGACAGCGAAGGTGAAGCCGGGATGCGCGAGCTCCTGGGCGGCAAGGGTGCCAATCTGGCCGAAATGGCCAAGCTGGGCCTGCCGGTTCCGCCGGGCTTCACCATCACCACCGAAGTCTGCACGGCCTTTTACGACAATAACCAGGCCTATCCCGACACGCTGAAGGGGCAGGTCGAGGCGGCGCTGGCCAGGCTGGAAGGCGCGGTCGGCAAGGCGTTCGGCGATCCGTCCAACCCGCTCCTGGTCTCGGTCCGCTCGGGCGCCCGCGCCTCGATGCCGGGCATGATGGATACGGTGCTGAATCTCGGTCTCAATGACGAGACGGCCGAGGGTCTGGCCAAGCTGTCGGGTGACCGCCGTTTCGCCTATGACAGCTATCGCCGCTTCATCCAGATGTATTCCGACGTCGTTCTGGGCGTCGACCATGCCGTGTTCGAGGACATTCTCGACGGCTTCAAGGATGATAACGACTATTCCCTCGATACCGAGCTGTCGGCCGATGACTGGGAAAACATTGTCGCCGAGTACAAGAAGGCCGCCGCCCGCGAGCTGGGCCGCGACTTCCCGGCCGATCCGCGCGAACAGTTGTGGGGCGCCATCGGCGCCGTCTTCGGCTCGTGGATGACCGAGCGCGCCAAGACCTATCGCCGCCTGCACGACATTCCGGCGAGCTGGGGCACGGCAGTCAATGTCCAGGCCATGGTGTTCGGAAACATGGGCGAAACCTCGGCGACCGGTGTGGCGTTTACCCGCGACCCGTCGACCGGCGAGAGCGGCTATTACGGCGAATTCCTGGTCAATGCCCAGGGCGAGGACGTGGTCGCCGGCATCCGTACGCCGCAATGCCTCACCGAGGCGATGCGCGAGAAGATGGGTGATGATAATCCGTCGATGGAAGCGGCCATGCCGGACAGTTATGCCGAGCTGGCAGCCGTCTTCGACAAGCTGGAACGCCACTATGCCGACATGCAGGACATCGAGTTCACGGTCGAGCGCGGCCGGCTCTGGATGCTGCAGACCCGCAATGGCAAGCGCACCGCCAAGGCGGCGCTGAAGATCGCTGTGGACATGGCATCGGAAGGCCTGATCTCGACCGACGAAGCCGTGATGCGGGTCGATCCGGCCCAGCTCGACCAGCTGCTGCACCCGACCCTCGATCCGCAAGCCGAGCGCGACATCCTCACCTCCGGCCTGCCGGCCTCGCCGGGCGCTGCCTCGGGCAAGGTCGTGTTCGACAGTGACGAGGCCGAGGAACGCTCCAAGGCGGGCGAGAAAGTCATTCTCGTGCGCATCGAGACCTCGCCGGAAGACATTCACGGCATGCACGCCGCCGAAGGCATCATCACCGCCCGCGGTGGCATGACCTCGCATGCCGCCGTGGTGGCACGCGGCATGGGCCGGCCTTGTGTCTCCGGTGCCGGGGCGATCAAGATCGACTATGCCAACAAGCAGTTCGTGGTCGGTCGCCGCATCGTCAAGGATGGCGACATGGTCACCATCGACGGCGCCTCGGGCCAGGTCCTGATGGGCGAGGCCAAGATGATCAAGCCGGAGCTGACCGGTGATTTCGGCAAGCTCATGGTCTGGGCCGACAAGGCGCGGCGGATGAAGATCCGCACCAATGCCGAGACCCCGGCCGATTGCGAGACCGCCGTCGAGTTCGGCGCCGAAGGCATCGGCCTGTGCCGCACCGAGCACATGTTCTTCGATGCCGACCGGATCGCCGCCGTGCGCGAGATGATCCTGTCGAACGACCAGGATGGCCGGGTCACCGCGCTCGACAAGATCCTGCCAATGCAGCGCGATGACTTCGCCCAGATCTTCCGCATCATGGGCGAGCGCCCCTGCACGATCCGCCTCCTGGACCCGCCGCTGCACGAATTCCTGCCGCACACGGAAGAGGACGTGAAGGACGTCGCCAAGGCGACCGGTCTGCCGGCCGACCTGCTGATGGCGCGGGCCCGTGATCTCGCCGAGAGCAATCCCATGCTCGGCCATCGCGGCTGCCGGCTGGGCATCACTTATCCGGAAATCTACGAGATGCAGGCGCGGGCGATTTTCGAGGCCCAGGTCGCGGTCGAGAAGGAGACCGGCTTCCAGCCGCTCGCCGAAGTCATGATCCCGCTGGTCGCGGCTCCGGCCGAGCTGAGCATTCTCAAGGCGCGGGTCGCCGGGGTCGCCAAGGCGGTTGCCGAAGAGACCGGCGGCAAGCCGAAATACCTGATCGGCACCATGATCGAACTGCCGCGCGCCGCCCTGATGGCCGGCCAGATTGCCGAGGACGCCGAATTCTTCTCGTTTGGGACCAATGACCTGACCCAGACCACATTCGGCCTGTCGCGCGATGATGCCGGAAAATTCCTCTCCGAATATATCGAGGCGGGCATTTTCGAGAAGGATCCCTTCGTCACGCTCGATCGTGACGGTGTCGGCGATCTGGTGCGAATCGCGGCGGAACGCGGCCGCGCAACCCGTCCCGATCTCAAGCTCGGCATTTGCGGCGAGCATGGCGGCGACCCGCTCTCGATAGATTTCTGTGAAGAAACCGGGCTCGATTATGTGTCCTGTTCGCCATACCGCGTGCCGATTGCGCGCCTGGCGGCAGCCCAGGCCCGCTTGCGTCGCCAATAGTATCCGTCTGGAATCACGATTGAAAATCTCGCCCCTTCTTGAAGGGGCGAGTATTTTCTTATTTGTAACCCGGTGGGCGGCTTGACCCTTATGGTCCCCTCCCATAGAGAGGCGCGCTCGTTTCACGAAGGATTCAGGTCCGGCGCGTCATGGTAATCTCGTCGCGAGACGGCACGATTCGTGAAAGGCCGAATTTGACGCTGGACAGGAAATACGGAGACCAGATGGACCTCGACGCGGCTCGCAGCCAGCAAAAGCAGGTGGCGACAGCATTGCACATGCTGGCGACGCTTGTGCTGTGCGCGCTGACCGTCCTGCTCCTCAACCTGGCTTCTGCCCGTGCCCGTGAACAGGACGAAACCCTGGTCTGGCAGGCCATGGCGACGCGCTATCTCCAGGCCGGTGATGTTGATGTGGCCTGGCAGGCGCCGGAGCAGCTGCGCATTGCGTCGTTGATGCTGGAAGCTGATCGCGATGCCGGGGCGGTGCTGACGGCCCGTCCGCTGGACGATCTGCGCACCTTCAACAGCTCGCATTTCGAGAACGCCGCCGGGATTTCCGCCCAGGTCGATTGCCTCGCCCAGGCGATTTACTACGAGGCCCGCAGTGAAGGTTTTGTCGGCCAGCTTGCCGTCGCCCAGGTCATCATGAACCGGGTCGACAGCCAGCATTATCCCGACTCGATCTGCGGCGTGGTCTATGAAGGTTCCGAGCGTTCGACCGGTTGCCAGTTCACCTTCACTTGCGACGGCTCAATGGTCCGTGAAGTCCGCGGCCGTGCCTGGCGCCGGTCGCAGCTGGTCGCCCAGCACGCCTATATGGGCTTCGGTCGCGATGTGACCCGGCGTGCAACGCACTACCACACCGTGGCGGTTGACCCGTATTGGAACGACAACCTCGTGCGGACGCGCCGGATCGGCACGCACATCTTCTATCGCTTCCCGACCCGCCGCGAGCGGGCGGCCGGTATCGTCCGCGAGCGCGACGCTTAGGGCTGATGCGGTCAGACCGCTTCATGCTCCACCGGAAGCGTGTCGGCGAAGGCCTTGATCTCGCACAACCGGCCATACCAGGCCTTGATCCGACCGCCGGACGGACGCCAGCCGGCGAGGCCGAGCTGGGTGATGTTCGAACCCAGGACGAGGTCGGCAATGGTCGGCTCCCGCGTACCGGCGATCCAGTTGGTCTCGCCCAGCGCCGCTTCCATCAGCGGCACCAGCTCGCCCAGCACTGTCTTGCCATGGGCGATGGCCGTGAGGCTGCGCTCGGCCTCGGTGGCAAATACGGAGTTGTAGACGATGTCCTTCACCGCCGGCGCCATGCGCGACTGACCCCAGTCCGTCCACTGGTCGACAATCGCCCGCCGAGCCAGCTCGGTCGGGTACCAGTCATCGAGCCGGTGCCGATTGCACAGATAGCGCAGGATCGCGGTCGATTCGTGCAGGACGAGATCACCGTCGACCAGGGTCGGGACCTGGTGATTGGGATTGATCGCGAGATAGGCGTCGGACATGTGTTCGCCGGACTCCAGCGAAACCAGGCGCGGCTCATAGGGCAGGCGGCAGGCATCGAGCAGAGCGACGACACGGCGCGAGTGCTGGGAATGGGGATGAAAGTAGAGCGTATACATCGCAGGGCTCCGGCAGGCCGGGCCGCCCTGTGCGGCCCGTTCGCTCAATGTTCTACGCCAGGCCTGCTGACAACCTTGTGGCAGGAGTGATGGCGCTGATGCCGCTTGGCTCCGCCAAATTCATTGTTAATGTGTTGTTTCTAGAGTGCGTGTTCTGACCGAGTGCTTTTCAAGTCCCCGTGGAGACCGCATGGCGATCGCCCAATCCGGCAACACCCCTGACAGGCTCTGGCTCTGCATGGCAGACAGCAACCGCACGCGGGTGCTGTCGCGTGCCCTGGCCAAGGGGCTGGGCATGACAGTGTATATGGGGCCAACCATGGATGATGAGGGCCCGGTCGCGATCATCGTCGCAGACGATGCCCACGTCGCCCGGATCGCCGAGGCCCGCCGCAATGCCGCGCCCAAGCAGCGCTCGCTTCTGGTGACCGGGAATGCGCGCCGGTCGGGCGCCGACATTTTCCTCGATCACGATGCCGACGCCGGCACGGTCGCCAATGCGATCGACGGGCTGCGTGCCTATCGCGCCCATGAAATGACAATTCCCGAGGATGCCGAGATCGGCCTTGGGGCGACCCAGTCGCTTGAAGCCGGCGAATTCGCGATCCAGACCCGCGAACAGGCGCGCGATGTCGCTATCCTGCTGGGCCGCGCGACGCCGCGCCCCTGTGCGACGGCGGTCGGGCTCTACGTGCTGCTCGCCAATGCGATCGAGCATGGCAATCTCGGCTTCGACACGACAGAAAAGGCCAAGGGACTGGCGGAAGGCAATTGGGAGCGCAAGCTCGCCAAGCGCATGGCCGAGAGCCTTTATGAGGACCGCCGAGCCCGGCTGCGCTTCCAGCGGGGCGGGCGCGTCCTGTCCTTCATCATCCAGGATGATGGCGAGGGGATTGACGCCGAAACGGCTGAAATGGCTGACCCGTCGCGCGCCGGCTATCGCGGCAAGGGTATCAAGCTCGCCAAGTCGATGGGTTTTGGCCAGGTCAATTATCTCGGCATCGGCAATACGGTCGAGGCGAGCGTCCTGCTGCCGCAACCGGTCGAAACCGGGCTGGGCGCCCGCGCAGCGGTCGTTCGCTGAACATCCGGCGTCTGAAGCGGCAGCGCGCCCGACCCTCGCGCGGCCCCGTGAATACCACATGAACCACAGGCTCAGCATCGGCTCATCGCCGGGCGGATAGACATGTTCTCACACACTGATTTTCAGGAGAACCTGCCATGTCTATCCGAGCCAATACCTTGAAACTGGCTGCCGCTGTGGCAGGCCTGTTTGTCCTCGGCCAGCCGGCCCATGCGGTCGGTGGCCTGACCGGGGTCGCGCTGTCCTCGGGCGAGAACTGCGCCCTGCAATACTACCAGCACAACATGAACGGCCCGATGCTGGTGAAGGCCGCGCCGGGCATGTCCGGTCGCTATGAGCTGCGGGTGACGCGCCACAACTCCGCCAACCATGTGCTGGCTAATCTGAGCGGTCCGTTCTCGAGCCCGGCCAGGCAGGACGGGGTCCTCGCCCGCGCCAGCTTCCTGTCGACGGATTTCGTCCGCGGCCGCATCGGCGGCGTTGACCAGTATCTGATCGATGCCGATCTGCGGGTCTATGATACAAGGGGCCGGCTGGTGTGCCGCTCGACAAGCGTGCAGATCCGACCCCTGTCGCAGATCGCCGGCAGCGTCTCGACGACACGGCTGGAATATGTGCCGGCGCACGAGGTCGAGGTCGAGCCGGAACGTCCCCGGCCGCAATTATTGCCGCAATACCGCAATCGCCAGCCCCTGCGCTGGGGCAGCGGATACTGACACCAGGATTGTCCCTCCCTTGTGAAACTCGGCCCGATGCACATGCATCGGGCCTTTTCTTTTGGGGCCTAACACCCTGACAGAAAGCGTTCATTTGCCTGTCGCAAGCCTGAACGACGCCCTCAGCATTCACTCATCACGGCTTCCTTAAAACCAAAGTCAGGCTTCGATGCATCGGGCGTCGGCCACCACAAACGGAGTAGTCAAATGAAGACCCGCTTTCTCATCGCCAGCGCCCTCGCTGCAGTTTCCATCCTCGGCACGGTCGGTGCGGCTGAGGCCCAGTCGCGCAACCGCGTCTCTGTTGCCCAGCAGGGCTATCAGAACGAAGCCGCTGGTCGTCAGAACGGCTATCGCCAGAGCATGGTGATCAACCAGCGCGGCGAGCGCCAGTATGTCACCGTCATCCAGGACGGCGCCCGCAATGGCACCACGGTTGGTCAGAACGGCCGCTACAACCAGGCGCATGTCGACCAGTACGGCCGCAACAATGACGCCGTCGTTGGTCAGCAAGGCCACAACAACTATTCGTCCAACATCCAGACCGGCCGTCGCAACATCGTTGGCGTGTCCCAGATGGGCCGGAACAACACGGCTGTGACCGATCAGTACGGAAGCAATAACGCCGCCGGTGTCATCCAGGTCGGCAATGGCAATACCGCCAATCTTCGCCAGACCGGTTCCGGCAATGTGACCCTGATTATCCAGGGCGACCACTAGGACGACCGTGCCGGGCGCAGCGGCGCAAAGCCGCTGCGCCGACCCGGCCGCCCCAGCCAAGGAGGCTGATATGGGTATGAAACTGATTTCCCTGAGTTCGCTGGCGGCCATGGCCAGCATCTGGTTCGCCGTCGAGGTGGACGAAGCGCCGCTCGAAGCCCGCCTGGCAGATATGGGCAGTGGTTCGGCCTGCGGCATCGACCTGACCGAAACCGTTGACGGCCTGGTTGTCACCGCCTGGAGCGCTCCTGAAGCCGGAGCGAGCTGGGACATGATCATCACCCAGCGGACCGGTGGCGGATCCTTCGACATTCGCCAGAGCGGTGACATCGAGCCCTATGGTGAAGGCGCCGTCATCCTGTCCGACATCACGCTGGACATGGAGACCGACTTCAACGCCCGCCTTTCCACCTGGAGCCCGCAAGGCGAATTGCTCTGCCGTTGGGGCGGCAACGCCTGACACAACGAGTTTTCCGGTCCCGTGCCGGATCTCTGGGCCCAGACTGACGAGCGCGACCGGGATGCCATAGGCAGATCCCGGCCGGCTTGTTTCTGGCAAGACTGTTGCCGCGGTGCCCGGTGCCTTGTTCGGCGTCACGGAACACCCCATTTGAACCTTACCAATCAATGGGGAGAAGAATATCATGACGCTGACCCTGTCCTCCGTGGCACGAACCCAGCTCGACCAGGTCTATCGCGCACTCGACGGCATTCTGGCCAAGGGTGAGGCCCATGCCCGCGACAAGGATGTTGAGGAGAGTGTATGGCTGAATTGGCGCCTGTTGCCCGACATGTTTCCTCTCGCACGCCAGGTGCAGCTGGTCTCCGATTTCACCGTTCGCGGCATGTCCCGACTTGCCGGGGTCGATCCGGTCTCACTGCCTGACACCGAAACCAGTTTCGCCGATCTGCGGGCGCGTATCGCCAAGGCCCGTGAAGCGGTCTGGGCCCTCGACACTGCGGCCATCGATGCCGACCCCGAGGCCAGCATCACTTTCCCGGCCGGCCGGGATCGCGAGCTCACCCTGCCGCGTCAGGCCTATCTGCAGAATTTCGTGATCGCGAACGCGCTGTTCCATGCCTCGACTGCCTATAACATCCTGCGGCAGCTCGGCGCCCCGCTCGGCAAGGCCGACATGATGGGCATGAGCCGCTAGCGCGATCGCTGATGCGGCGCTTGCCGGGTCCGGCCGTGATCCGGGCAAGCGCCGCATGTTCATCAGCGCGCGCCTTGCCCTGACCTTGGCAGCCGGTTGATGCGGCCCTATTTCAATCCCATGAGCCAAGATATTTCCCTCCCCGACCGGCTGCCGCTCTTCCCCCTGGGAGGCGCAATCCTGCTGCCGGGCGAGATCCTGCCGCTGAATGTGTTCGAGCCGCGCTATCTGAACATGCTCGATGATGTGCGCCGCGATGGCGGGCATATCGGCATTATCCAGACCCGCCCGGGTGGCGATCCGCAATGCCCGGACCTCGCACGGGTCGGCGGGGTGGGGCGCCTCAAGCAATGGCAGGAGACCGAGGATGGGCGCTACCTGATCACCCTGGTCGGCGTCAGCCGCTTCCGGCTGGTGCGCGAACTGGACGCGACGACCCCATACCGGGTCGCAGAACCTGACTACACGCCGTTTAGCGACGACCTCCTGCCGCGCCACGAGCCGTCGGGCGAGCGTGAACGCCTGCTGCAACTGCTGCAAGCCTGGTTCCAGGCCGAGCACCTGACTGCGGACTGGCGCAGCTTGCGAGATGCGCCCATGGCCGTTCTGGTCGATCAATTGTCGATGAGTGCACCCTTTCCTTCGGGTGACCGGCAGGCGCTGCTGGAGGCGCCTGACGCGACGTCCCGGCTCGAACTCATGCAATCATTGCTGGCGGCGCGGATCGCCGGAAGTGCCGACGGGTCGCTGCAGTAGCACGGCCCGCTCCCTGCCTGTCAGCCGGTCAGCCAGCCGGTCGCAGCGGATTTCGAGCTGAAGGTCTTCGCCTGGTCGCCATTGCGATGGTGGGCGCGGCAAATGAGCCGGCCGAATTCCAGCTGCTCGACGCGCAACACATAGGCAATCCGGTAGCCGTTGAAGAGCCGGGCGATGAAGCGCGCGCGCTCTTCCATCTGCAGTTCGCTGAGCTGGTAGTTGGCGTCGCGGACATCATAGAGAATAAGCTTGCTGTCGATTGTCGCAGCGATACTGGCAAAGGCTCTGGCCGGCCCGTGTTCGGTGCCGGCCTTGCGATTGCCCTGGGCTCGCAACTCGATCACGCCTTTCAACAGCTTGAGGTCGAAACCCTGCATGGAGTAGTTGCTGTTCAAGCGGTTGGTGCCCCTGTGTCAGCAGGATCAATTGGTCTCAGGCGATGCGACCACGTGGCCATCAAGCCATATTCGCGCGACCTTGCGAGACCGGCATTGCAGGCCGATCCCGCCGCGCTCTTCCAGCAATTCCATGATTCGGTTGATCTGTTCTTCCTGCTCCGGACGCCCAACGAAGGCGGTCGGATAGGGCTGGCAGATTCGAGCGACGACGCGTGCCCGCTCCTCCCATGCCACCGGTGTGAAGTCATAGCTTGCTCCACGGACGTCGAAGAGGATGCCAGCGATGTCCGAATTGGCAAGAAAGCTTTCGAACGAGCGCCCCGGATCGCGACCCATCACGGCCGTGCGTGTACCCTCTGTCCGCATCTCCAGCACCTTGCTGTCGATGCGAATCTCGAAGCCTTCCATGGAATAGGCCTGGGCCACGCGCTCTCCCTTCGTGGTGACGGGCCGGTTATGGCGGTAAACATGCCGAGAATGTGGCCGTTTGGCCAATCGGGGGTGAAATGCGAGGAAGGCAGCCATGCGTTTGCGGGTAGCTAGTCGCGTTTCCGGGCGAGCGTCGCAAAGCTGGTGGGCATGAACGGGTCGAGCCGGGTGGCTTGCGGGGACCAGCGGTCCTCGTAGAAACCCTCGACCGAGAAACCGGCTGCGATCTGCCCGCCGATCTGTTCTTCCAGGCTGTGGGAATGCTCGAACGCCTCGCGATTGCGGATGCGGTCATTGCGGCGCCCGGCAGGCAGGTCACGGGCGGACGAGAAGGGCAGCGGATAGCGCGCCGTCAGCGGGCCGCCGGCATCGATCTCGTCATGGTCGAACAGGAAGAAGTCCGGGTTCATGAAACCCGCGAGCAGGCGACCGCCGGTCTTCAGGACCATCGAACATTCGCGCCATACCGGCAGGATCTGGCTGGAAAACAGGTTGGAGGTGGCGTTGAAGACGAGGTCATGGCCCGTGCTGACCTGGCCTGAAAACGTGGTCATGTCGGCTTCCACCGTGTCGAGTGCGAGACCTTCCCGGCGCGCTATTTCGGCATCCTTGGCCAGCTGCGCCGGCGAGAAGTCGACACTGGTCACGATTGCCCCGGCTGCTGCCAATATCGGTGCCTGCTGGCCGCCACCGCTGGCGAGACAGAGTATGCGGGCGCCCGTGATGTCGCCAAACCAGTTTCTCGGAACCGGCTTGTTGGGCGTCAGGATGACCGACCAGTCGCCCTGGCGGGCGGCATCAATGGTCGCGGCATCGACCGGCCGGCACCAGGGGCTGTCGCTGCTTTCACTCTCATGGTTCCAGGCGTCGCGATTGTGCGCGTGGATATCCATGTCTCCCCCCTTTTCAGACCAGGCTGCGCATCGCATGAGCCTAGCGCAATCAGGGAGGTCCGTCCGGCCTTCGCGCCTTGAGGCAGGCGCAATTCTTCATTTCGGTCGCACACAGGCGGTCCAGCCACTCATCCAGCGCGATGGCGAGGATGCGCTGCTGTGACCAGTTCATCTGCACCGAGACCGTGCCGAGGCGCCGCTTCTGCTCGGCCGTGAGGCGGACGGCGGCACGATGGTCGAGCGGCGCATCGGGACCAGGCAGCGGGGGCGGCGGACTGGGGGATGCCGCCCCGCTGCAGCACCCGCCCGGCGGCGAGGCGGAGGCGGGTGTTTCCGAGGTCTGTTGGCCAGACTTTTCGGAACCGGTTGGTGGATCGGAGGGAGCGAGCGACGGTTTTGGCGGGCGCTTGCGGGCAAACAGCGGCGCATCCGGCCGGCGCGCCTCACGCGGCAGGTTTTCCGGGCGCGGCGGATCGACGTCACGGCGCTGCGGCAGGTCGTTATAGGAGACCTGGCCCATCGGTGAGGGGATGGCCGGCGAGGCCTCGCCCTTGCGGGCAAGCAGTCCGGCATGAAGGCTGGCATATCTGGCGCTCATGAACGGGTCCTTCGTGTCGGGGCTCAGGCGGTGAAGCGGCGGCCGAACGGCTGGTGGCCGAGGCGGCGACGATCCGGCTTCCCGGGCGGCGGGCCGGTATCGGCCTTGCGGCGATCGATCCCGTCCCAGTTAGAGTTGGCGGAGGGTTCCGGCGCGGGTGGCGGTGGCGGCGGTGCCCCCATCCCGGCCAGGGCATAACCCGGCTGGTTTTCGAGCGCGTCCTCGTCCTCGTCGAGCTCCTGGCTCGACATGCCGGCCGTGGCCGGTGACAGGATGTCAGCCTCGAAGGTCGAGCGCGGCGGACGGTCAATCAGGTCGCGCGGATCGCTGGCCCGCATCCGCATCAGCCGGTCCTCGAGATAGGCCCAGAGATTGGCGACCTCGGCTGCCGAGCGGCTGGTGTCCGAAACCTCTCCGACCGTGCGCCCGTCAATCATCGAGGCGGCGAAGTCGACGCGGTGGTGCAGGGTGACCGGAGCCACCGTGCCGTGCTGGGAAAGGGCGACCGCTGTCTCGCCGGTGATCCGGGCCCGGGCGGTCGCCGAATTGATCACGAAGACCAGCGGCTTGTCCTGCATCTGCACGATATCGACGGTCGGTCCGACAGCGCGCAAATCGTGCGGGCTGGGCCGGGTCGGCAGGACGACGAGATCGGCATGGGTGATCACCTCGGCGATGGTCGAGGTGACGGCGGGCGGCGTGTCGATGATGATCAGCCGGTAGCCGGCATCGGAGAGCAGTTCGATGTCGCGACCCAGATCCGGTACCGAAATCCGTGCGAAGGCTGGCGCGGCGCTGGCCCGGGCATTCCACCATTTCGCCATCGAGCCTTGCGGATCGGTATCAATGAGCGCCACCGGACCGGCGCCGGACAATTCGGCCTGGACGGCCATGTGCGCCGACACGGTGGTCTTTCCGGACCCGCCCTTCTGCGACGCGAAAACCACGACCTGAGCCTTGCCTGCCATGACAGCACCTCTCCCGTGTAGCCGTGTGAGAACGGCCTTCTCAGCACCTATCAAAGCAGGCATGTCTTGCGCGAGGTCTAAGCGGCGGACCGGGATTTAAGTCGAAATTTCGCCGTATTGTCGGCTTCTGTTCGAACGATATCGAGCCAGGGGAGTGGGCCATGCCAGAAAAAACCGTCACCGGCGGCGATATCATCCGTGTTCTCGCGGCGGTCTTCCTGCCGCCGCTCGGCGTGTTTCTCCAGGTCGGCATCGGCCCCCAGTTCTGGATCAATATCCTGCTGACCCTGTTCGGCTATATCCCCGGCATTGTTCATGCCGTCTGGATCATCGCGCGCCGCGGATGACCCGGACAACCGGGGAGGGGACGCGACCAAGGCCAGTCCCGCCCCGAGCCGCTCCCGCCTCATGCTAGGCTGGACGCCAGCCGAGGAGGATGTGTCATGTCAGACCCTGTCGAGACCGCAAGCGCGCTGGACCGCTATGTCGCGCTTTTTGAAGCGCTCGACCGTGGCCGGCCTCGCCCCGATGGCGATGCCCGCCCCTTTGCCGCGACGGCCCTGCTGCGTGCCGCGGAAGGCGAGGGCGGGAACGATGTCCGCCGCCTGACCCAGCGCACCCGGGAGATTTTCCGTATCCTCAAGGACGAATCCGGCGGCTGGCGTGCGCCGACCGGTGCGCTGCGCTGGATCTATGCCGCGATGATGGCGGCCCGGTCGATTGATCCGCAGCGCTATTTCACCCTGCGCAATGCGCTGAAGGATGCCCGCCGAGCATCGGGCACCGGCTCGCTTCATGCCGGCGGATCGCGGGCGGCGCTGGTGCTTGCCCTGTCGGACGAGAATGCCGAAACCCTGATTGCCCGCTTCTTCGCCATCAAGCAGGCGATCAAGCCGCCCTGGTGGCGCCGCGACATGTCGGTCACCGACATGTTTGCTGCGGCCCATGCCGCCGAGGGCGCCACGCCGGGCGAGGTGGTGGCCCGCCGCGAGGCGGCCGAGGCGATCTTCGCCGCCGACCGGGTGCTCCGGGGCCACAAGCGCGAGGGCGCCCGCCTGTGCACGCTGACCGGCACCAACCCGCACCAGGTCGTGGCCGGTTTCGGTGCGCTGCGCGACGCCGCCAGAGCGCAAGCGAAGCTGCGCCATGATCATGACAAGACCATGCTGGTCGCCTGGGCCTGCGAGGGTCTGACTGCTGCCGACATGGCCGAGCTGGAGGTCATCCGCGACGCCCTGCCGCGCCTTTGCCGCGGTGCCGGCCATGCCCGCACCCGGCTGGCGCACCAGGTCCTCGTCGCCGATCGTCCGGCACCGCCGGGCGGCAGTATCTCGGCGCTGACCGCAGTGGTCGCCGCCCAGGCCGCCATGGTGGCCGCCGTGATTGCGGCCAGTTCGGCCGCGACCACGACCGCCGCGACCAGCTAGGCCGGTTTCGCACCGGCGGCGGGCAGGAAGCGGAAGGCGACCATGCCCGCCAGCATGGCGGCGCCGAAGATCCAGACCGGCGGTCCGCCGATCGTGAGCGCGGTGAGGGCCGGGCCCGGGCACAGGCCGACCAGCCCCCAGCCGGCGCCGAACATCACCGCGCCGGCCGCCAGCCGAACATCGATCTGGCTCGCCGAGGGCAGGGCAAACTCACCGCCCAGCACCGGTCCGGCGCGGCGCCAGGCGAGGCGATAGCCGATCGCGGTGATGGCCAGGGCGCTGCCCATGACCAGCGCCAGGGACGGGTCCCAGGCGCCGAAAATATCCAGAAAGGCGAGCACCTTGGCCGGATTGGTCATCTGCGCGATGACCAGGCCCAGCCCGAAGATGAGGCCGGCCAGGCCGGCGGCGAGATTGCGCATCATGATGCCCCTCCCGCGATCAGGCTGGCGAGACTGCCGCGCATCACGGTCACGGTGACCATGCCGACCGCCATGAAGACGAGGACCGCGATCAGCGAGCGCGCCGACAGGCGCGACAGGCCGCACACGCCATGCCCGCTGGTACAACCCGATCCGAGCCGCGTGCCGAAGCCGACCAGGAGTCCGCCGATGATCAGGAGCGGCCAGCTCGACGTGATGTCCACCGCCAGCGAAGGCCGCGCCTCGCCGGGCACGAGCAGCATGACCAGCGGTGCCAGGACCATGCCGCCGAGAAAGAAGAGCCGCCAGGCGCGATCCCCGGGCGCCCCGAACAGGGCCGTGCCCAACAGGCCGCTAATCCCGGCGATCCGCCCGTTGAGCGCCATCAGCAAGACCGCCGACAATCCGATCAGCGCGCCGCCGGCCAGTGCCGAGACCGGTGTGAAATTTTCCATCTGAGCCTCCCGTGCTGCGCCGATTACACGCCGGGTTGCGAATAATTGGAAGGGGGGAGTCGGCACGGCGTTGGCTCCGCACGCCGAAACGTCGGAGAGATGGGAGGGGAACGGGATGCCGGCCAATGCCGGTAACCGGTTGATTTGAATAACGTGACATCGCCGACATCCCGTTCGCGGAGTTTTCCCGGGCTGTCTCCACCCCGTTTCCAATGCGGCCGGTACATGGGGTCGGTCGTTTAGTGCCCCGGGACCGGTTCGCAGGCCCTGCCGGAGCTTCGGGATGTCACCCCCGAGACGCGGACAGGCTCCGCTCGCTTCCGGGCACAAGTGACTGAGCTCGTGCCTCCCGTCCCGAAAACCGAGGGCAGTCTCCCATGGCTCAGCAAGGGGCGGATAAGTTTTTGGGCAATACAGCTTTCCCTCTCCCTGGGGAGAGGGTCAGGGTGAGGGGTAAACCCCGGTGCCAGCAGGCGTTTCCCCCCTCATCCGGCCTCCGGCCACCTTCTCCCAAGGGAGAAGGAAAGGGCGCGCGGCGGGGGATAAGCCGGAGACGGCCCGCTGGCTGACACGCGGCTTTGGTGAGAGGTACGCGCGTGGGCGCTCCCTTGCAGCCACTTGGGAACAGGTCCCGCCCTCAAACCGCCTCACCCATTTGATCCATTCCCTGTTCATCATGACCGCTCTAGTCTGGGGCTGCATTCAGGGGAGACATCATGCGCATCACGCTTCGCCACACCGTCACGGCCGGTCTCATCGCCATCGCCGCGCTGACCACACCGGCCTTCGCCCAGAAGGGCGGCGCCCATGCGACCGGGCCCGATTGCGGTCTCACCGCGACGGCGGACTGGGGCGGCGATCCGGCCAGCGGACTGACCGCTTCCGCGGCCACGACCTGTGAGGATGACGGCCGCACCTGGGCCACGCTCAGCCTTGCCAACGCGGCCGGCGACCGCGTTTATGAGGGCCGCTTCCCCACCGACGAGGTCATGGTCCTCGCCTGGGCCGAGCCGGGCCAGCTGGCCGCCAGTCTCGACGAATGGCTCACCGCCTTCACCCATCTCGACAACACCATCCACCTGCCGGGCGAAAACGCCGAATTCCCCTTCTACCCCGCTGAAGGCCTTACCCAGGCCGACATCGACGCCCTGCGCACGATGGGCCATGACATGGCCTGCTACATCCAGGGCATGGAAAGCGCGATGTGCCTGCTGCGCGACGGCGACGGCGTCCGCGAGATCGGCGTGCAACTGTTTCCGGGCTAGCCTGCCCGCTCGGGGCATGCCCTACCAGGTGTCGGGCCGGCTCAGCCCGGTTCCCGGTATGATCTTGGGCAATTGCGCCCGGGTCAGGTGATTGGCGCGCAGGGCGCGGCGGAAATCAGCGTGCTGGGCGAGCTGTTTCGAGGCCCGTCTCTGGGTCGGCGTGACCAGGCCGATCGTCTTGCCCAGGGTGCGTGCCCGCTCCAGCCCCATGGCCAGGTCACTGTCATTGGAGATCACGACCGCCGTGTCATAGCTGTCGCGCCAGGCATCATCGACCAGGCTGACGGCGAGATTCACATCCGAGCGTTTCTCGGTGGTCTGGATCACATGCGCCGACTTGCGCCCCTCCTTCGGCGGGTGCGAGAGCGGCATGTGGATATGGTGTATCAGGAAATAGCCGTAGATGATCTCGACGGTCGGGCAATGCGCCTCGAGCGCCCGCAGATAGACATTCTGCCGCTCCGCCGAGGCCGGGTCCTCCGGCCGTCCGCGCACCCGTGCCGTGAAGAACTTGATCCGGGTGATCTGGTTGAGCGGCAGCAGCACCTGCATCAGCCGTTCCAGATCCAGCCATTTATAGGCCGTGCCCTTCAGCGAGCCGTAATAGAGATTGCAGCCATCGACATAAACAGTGGTCCGCATAAGGCAAAGGCTCCCGAAGGAGCCTTGCGCCCGGCCGACGAAGCAACCGGGGGAGTTGCCGGCATCTAGGCTCCAAGATGCCGGTTGGTCAAGCGATTCCCCGCCGATGTTAGGCGATGGCGGAGACTGGGGGAAGGATGGGGGAAGGGTGGGCCCAGTGTGGTGGGGTGGGAGCCAGAGTGACGTTCTGCCCCCGCAAGGCGGGGGAAGTGGCCCTCCGAAGCCTTGGCGAAGGAGGGTCGAAGGGGGCCGAGCGGTAGCGAGGAGATGTGGCGCCACCGGGTCCTTCCCCTTGATGGGGAAGGTGGATCAGCGCGAAGCGCTGAGACGGAAGGGGTGAGACGCGCCAGCGTTCCGTCATCCACCGCCCATCACCCACTCCGTCTGGCCGCTGACGCGCCCAGCCACCTCGCCCATCAAGGGCGAGGACATGTTGCGGTGATTTTAGGTACACGCCCCTTGAGCCCGGAAAATGGCGTGTCCCCGGCTTTCCGCGACGCGGCTGTCTTCGATCAGCTATGACGGCGCTGCCTTGATACGGCTCGCTGGTGGGGATGGGATCTAGGTGTGAGTTCTCATAAGGTTGTTCACCCGGGCTGAAGCCTTGAGACTGGTTGTTGCGAAACGATCAGCCATCGAGGAGAGCCCGGATGAACGCCC
>NZ_JADFAJ010000019.1 GCF_015665295.1 Maricaulis sp. | reverse complement strand
CGTTCGCCGATGCGATAGTCGAGATTGGAAATCGTGAGCATGGTCGGGACTGAACTTTCACTGCGCGGTTCGGTAGGGCGATATCGGGGCCGGATACGGGCGCGCAAGATCACGCCCGCCGGACATCACGCCGCGGCTCCGGTGCGCGTCATAGCGGTTGCAGTGCAACATGCCCAGTGCCGGGTGCGGTGCACGGGCTCGCTGGTGACTGAAAGCGGAACAAATCGGGAGCGGTGATTTCGACGCCTAGCTGCGCATCGCGACCCGGTCGCCGCCGCGCAGGAAGGCAAGGGCGGCGGCGAAGTCGCCGATTTCGATGTAATGGCTCGCGACGACGCGACCATGGCGATCCATCAGCTCGATGCGGGCCGTTTCGCGCGGGTCACGGGCGGCGAGGGCATCGGCGGCACTCATCGGGAAGTCGAACAGGGTGGCGCGCTCGGTCCCGGCCAGGGTGGCGGCGACCGGGCCGGCATCGCGGCCCGAGGCCCAGATCCGGGACTGGGCGAAGCGCGGCGGGGTCCAGCGCGCCCAGGGCGCATCGGTCGGGCCGTTATAGGTGCCGCCCATGGTGGCGTCATACAGGGTCGGCTGGCGTTCCATGTCGCGCAGGATGAGGATGGCCGAGGTCGCGCTCTCGTTGCCGGGCAGGACCACGCTGAGCTGGCGGCGGCCGTCGCGGGTCGAGACGCCGATCTTCAGATCGCCCTGATCCTGCACGATCGACCAGACCGGCAGGTCCGGCATGGCATTGCGGCTGGCCGTCCAGGTGAATTCGGCGCCGGGAAAATCCATCGCCGGGATGCGCACCCAGCCGGCATAGGCGTCGACCACACGGGTCTGCAGGTCGCCGACCGCCGGGTCGGTGCAGGCGATGCCGGCGGCCTGGTTCTCCAGCTCGCGGGCATAATCGTCCAGAGCGTGCAGGGCGATGCCCTCGCGCAGGAGCAGGCCGCGGGCCTGCAGGCGGGCCGCGTCCAGTGCATTGCGCTGGCCGGATGTAAACAGGCTGCAACGGGCGTCGACAGCCAGTGCGAGCTGGCGCTCGCCGTAAATGGCGGCGGTCGCCTCATCCGCCAGGGCCGGTGCGGCCAGACTGGTGGTCAGGCCGAGGCCGAGGCCGATCGCTTTGACAATCGCGTGCATGACAGATCCCGCTTGCATGGGAACCTGTCTAGCAGGCGGGATTTGATGTCGCGTGAAGAAGGGTAGTTAATGCTCTGCAAATTCAATCACTAAGATTGACGGCACCGGGATTGTCGGCGCTAGGACTGAACCCGAACCCGCTTGCGACGCCCGAAGAAGCCGCGGACCAGGAGCAGGAAGGCGGCCCCGAACAGCAGGAAGGCGGCGTCGCGCGTATGGTCGACGGCGAACTCCTGGACCTTTTCCACGAGAGACGGGGCGACAATGGTGTAGTCCAGCGCGGTGACACCCCGGGCGCTCCACACGGCGGCGCGCCCTTCCAGGGCCGTCCACAGGTCGGAGCGGGCCAGCGAGCGACCGGCAACCTCGAAGGAGGCCACGTCCGGTGCGGTCAGCGTACCGATCCAGCGGCCATTATTGGCCTGGTCGCGGAACAGTGAGGCGACACCGATCCCGACCTCGGTTCCCGCTTCCGTGTCACCGGCATCTGCATAGGCGGCGGCGGCGAGGCGCATCAGCCCACGCTGGCCGCGCGAGCGTTCGGCCGCGCGAAGGGCGGCGCGCAACTCCGGCGGTGCATTGCGGTCAACGGCGGCGATCTCGGTCGAGCCCGGGCCGATCACGAGCAGGTTGTGATTGGCGGGCGCTGTCTCGTCGGCATCGCCATACCAGGCATAGAGCCAGGCTTCGCCGGAGATCAGTGCGGCGCGTGACAGCACAGACAGGGCGCCATGACGATCGGCATCGAAGCGGGTCGAGAACTGAACCGCGGTGCGCGAGCCCTGGTCTGCGCTGAAAGGCAGGCCGCTATCGGCAAAGATGCGCAGGTCCGCATTGGCATGGAGGGAACGGGCATCCTGGATCTGGTGGGTACCCAGGCGGGGCGCTGTCATCGCGTCAGCGGCGAGGAAGCTCTGCCGATAGCCGATGAAGGAGCGTGCCGCCATCAGGCGGGCAGCGGCGGTCGCTTCATCAAGATTGCGGCCGGTGATGACCATGTGCGGCAGGCCGCGCTCGTTGTGGAAGGCGATTTCCGGCCCGGTCGAGCGATCACCCGAGCGAAGCGCTGCACGGTCATGGGCCGCGAGGCGGTCATTGTCGGCGATGCGCACAATGAGGTCGGCCTCGTCGGCATCGGCCGTGAAGAGCGGCACCTGGCCGGCGCGCAGGGCGAGGCCCTGGGCGACCAGGGCTTCCAGCGTCACGCGTTCGCGGCTGGCATCGGTGAGAAGGGCGATGCGGCGCGGCGCGGCGAAATCGGAGGCGAGGGCCCGTTCCAGGTCCTCCAGCGTGTCGATCGGAGCTACCGGCTCCAGCGTCAGGCGCATTTGCGAGCGGCGGGCATCGACAATCCATCCGGCTGCCGAAGTGTCATTGGAGTAGGCAATGTCGAGCGTATTCGCGCCGGGGCGGAAATCCGCGGAGAACAGGGCGAACCGGGCTTCCATGGCCCGTGCCTGCGGCCGGATGGTGATGGCTTCGCCGCCGTTCACCGAAACATGGATCAGACCGGCCGTGCTGTCGCTGGCCGGGCGGGCTGCCAGGCGCAGCGAGGCTTCCGAGGTCTGGACATGGGGCGGCAGGGTGAAGTCGATCCGGGCGAGGCGGCGCGTGTTGGAGAGGATGAAGGCATCGGCACCGCCATCGAGATCCGACAGGCTGCGCTCTTCCGTGTTGACGGCTGCAGCAGCGGTCTCAGCCGACGCGGCACGGGTCGAACCATTGCCGCCATTTCCGGTATCCTGGCCCCAAACGGCACACGTGCCGGACGCAACGATAGCCAAAGCGGCAACCGCAGACGACAATACTCTTACAAACATGGAACGCTCCCTCACCCGTTTACAGATTATTAAGCAATTGGGCGGCCAGCAAACGAAATGAATGCGCTTAAATCGAAATTCTGGGTAGACGCCTTGATTCGCAGGGCTGAATTGGGGTTTGCGTCGGCTTATGTGATTCGCCGTGGAGACGAAGATGCCGGTGCCGTGCTCGTCAAGGTGGTAAGCGGCCCGACGCTGGCACATCTTTATGTGCCGTCGCGGGACGATCAGGGCGAGCGAATGTGGACCTGCCGCCGCGAAACCGTCGAAACCGAGCTCGACGCCTGGTGCCGCAAGCGCGTCGATCAGGATCCCGATCTCTGGCTGATCGAGATCGAGGACCGGCAGGGGCGGCATTTCCTCACCGAGCCGGTAGAAACTCCTTAACGCAGCCGCGCTATGTTCGGCCGGTCCCAACAGCTCAACGAGGGTTCGAGTTCGCGATGTTGTTTCTGTTCAACGATGTCGTCTTTGACCTGGGCGACCTGAAGAGCGTCCTGCGTTCGGGCAAGCTGCCGCTGTCGCCTGCCCAGATCGAAAGCCTGACCGCCGGCCAGCTCAACTCGCTGGTTCGCGAAGCGGTGTTTTCCGATCCCTTCATTGCCCACAACAAGCCCGAGCATGTCCGCCACATGGTGGCCCTGATCAGCTTTGTGGCGCCCGGTGCCAACGCCCTGTTGGCCGTCCGGCCGGACGGGGCTACCCACTTCAACGAAGTCGGGCTGCGCTATGCCAATGTGACGATCACGACCCTGGCCTCGCTCTGGCGCGACCAGGAGGACGGACATCTCACGGCGAACCAGATCAATGACCAGGTCTGGCTCGCCGCGTGAGGTGGCTTGCCTAGCAGGGCGGTAACAGGGTAACCGGACGCCCTGCATTACCTGTGAGCCCGCCATGACTGCCCCGACCCCTGACGCCCCGGAATGGGCGCGCCGCCGTTCCTTCGCGATCGTCTCCCATCCTGACGCCGGCAAGACCACCCTGACCGAGACCTTGTTGCTGTCGGCCGGGGCGATCCGACTGGCCGGTCAGGTGCGGGCGCGCGGCGAAAACCGCCGGACACAGTCGGACTGGATGAAGATCGAGCAGGAGCGCGGGATTTCGGTCTCCGCCTCGGTCATGACCTTCGAGCACCGGGCGCTGCTGTTCAACCTGCTCGATACGCCGGGCCACGAGGACTTCTCGGAAGACACCTATCGGACGCTGACGGCGGCTGACAGTGCCATCATGGTGCTCGATGCGGCCAAGGGCGTGGAGCCGCGAACGCTGAAACTGGTCGAGGTTTGCCGCCTGCGCGACATCCCCATCGTCACCTTCATCAACAAGATGGACCGCGAGGCGCTCGATCCGGTCGACCTTCTGGAAGACATCCAGGACAAGCTGGCTCTGGATACGGTGCCGATGCAATGGCCGTCCGGTTCGGGCAATCGCTTCAAGGGCGTGCTCGATCTGCGAACCAGGGATTTCGTCGGTTATCAAAAGCCCGGCGATGACCGTGACGATACCGCCGCCAGTCCGCGCTGGGCACTCGATGGCGAGGCGATCCGCAACCATCTCTCGGCCGAGGAACTCGCCGAACTGGAAGAGGGTGCCGAAGTGGCGGCCGAGCTGTGCCCGGAATTCAAGCCGCAAAGCTTCCTGGAAGGCCACATGACGCCGGTCTTCTTCGGCTCGGCGCTGCGCGGCTTCGGGGTGCGCGAACTCCTCGACGGTCTGGCCGACATCATTCCCGGACCGGGTCCCATGGCGGCGATCAGGGGCGGCGAGGCGATCGAACTCGAGCCGGGTGGCAAGGAAGTCGCCGGCTTCGTGTTCAAGGTGCAGGCCAATATGGACCCCAATCACCGCGACCGGGTCGCTTTCGTGCGCCTGTGCTCGGGCACGTTCAAGCGCGGCATGAAGCTCAAGACCGAGGCCGGCAAGCAACTCACCGTGTCCTCGCCCATCCTGTTCTTTGCCCAGGATCGCGAAATCGCCGACGAGGCCTTTGCCGGTGACGTCATGGGCGTGCCCAACCACGGGACCTTGCGGGTTGGCGACAGCCTGTCGGAAAGCGGCAAGCTGCGCTTCTCCGGCATTCCCAATTTCGCGCCGGAAATCCTGCGCCGGGCCCGCCTGGCCGATCCGCTGAAGGCCAAGCACCTCAAGAAGGCGCTGGAAAGCCTGGCCGAGGAGGGTGTGACCCAGCTTTTCCGTCCGACACTTGGTGGTGATTTCATCGTCGGCGCGGTTGGCGCACTGCAGATTGACGTGATGCGCGAACGGGTCGCCGCCGAATATGGCCTCGAGGTTGATTTCGAACCGGCGCCCTACGACACTGCCCGCTGGGTAACCGGCGCTCGCGACAAGATCGAGGCCTTTGCCGACCGGCACAAATCGGCGATGGCCGAGGACATCAATGGTGATCCGGTCTTCCTCGCCAAATCGGCCTGGGAAGTCTCCTATTCGGAAGAAAAATTCCCTGACCTCACCTTCCACCGGGCCAAGGAGCGCAATGCATGACGACGGCAGCGACCAGCGAGGGCGGGCTGATCGCCCAGGCCGGCGATCTTTGGGCGATCGCGGTCGATGTCTGGAATACCTCCTTCCTCGGGATCAATGTCGGCCAGGGGCTGTTGGCACTCGTGGTCGTGCTGATCGGTTTCGTCGCTCGCGGCCTGATCGCGCGCTGGCTGATCAGTGCCCTCAAACGCCTCGCCCAGCGCACCGAAACCGCTTTCGACGATGCCGTGGTCGACGCCGTTTCCGGACCGATGAAACTCGTACCGGTCATCATCGCGCTCTTTTTCGCGCTCAACATCCTGCAGATCGGTGGCGAGGGGACGTTGCGCGGCCACCAATTCGTGCAGTCGCTGGTGGTGCTTGCGCTTTTCTGGGCCCTGCACAATGCGGTCGGCCCGCTCGCGCATGCCCTCCGGGGCCTGCGCAATGCGCTGACGCCGGTGATGATCGACTGGCTGACCAAGGCGCTGCGGATTGTCTTCATCATTGTCGGCGCCGCCGCCGTGCTGCAGGTCTGGGACATTCCTGTTGCCGGCATTGTGGCCGGTCTCGGCCTGTTCGGCGTCGCGATCGGCCTGGGCGCCCAGGACCTGTTCAAGAACCTGATCGCGGGCATTCTCATATTGACTGAAAAGCGTTTCCTGCCAGGCGAATGGGTCAAGGTGGATGGCGTTGTCGAGGGCACGGTCGAGGAGATCAACTTCCGCTCCACCGTGATCCGCCGTTTCGACAAGGGTCCGGTTTATGTGCCCAACTCGAAACTCTCGGACAATGCGGTGACGAACTTCAGCCGCATGACCCATCGCCGGACCTACTGGATCATCGGCGTGCGCTATGACTCGACCGCCGAACAGCTGCGCGAGATCCGCGACAAGGTACTCGGTTATGTCGAGAGCCATCCGGAATACGCCCAGGCGCCGGAAGTCTCCACCTTCATGCGGGTCGACAGTTTCGGCCCGTCCTCGATCGATTTCATGCTGTATTGCTTCACCAAGACCACCAATTGGGGCGAATGGTTGCGCCTGAAGGAGGATCTCGCCTTCTTCATCAAGGAAACGGTCGAGAACGCCGGCACCGAATTCGCCTTCCCCTCGACCAGCGTCTACATCGAGAGCGGCGCCGAGGTCTTCACGCCGCCCGGCAATGATGCGGCAAAGGCCGTGATCGGGAGCCAGGCGGTCGAGGGCTGAGACGCCAAACAGGTCCTTGCCCTTGATGGGCGGGGTGGATCGCCCGCAGGGCGGCACTGAGTGGGTGACGGGCAGTCGGTGACAGAACGCTGCGCGTCTCACCCCTTCCGGCCCTTCGGGGCACCTTCCCTTGTCCGGGGACGGACCTGCCGCTCCTGAGCTTGCCCATCCGGCAAGAGTCCCGCCTGGCGTCTCATTTCCTGCGCCGTGCCGGCATTGAGCTGCCAGTCGAGATCGCTCACCACATCGGGTACAGCGCCCCAGGCGGCCAGGAAGCTGGTGCGGGCGGCACTGAGCTGTTGATGCAGCGCCGCGACTCCCGGATCAGCGCCGTCCAGCCCCTCGGCCAGCGCCCAGCGGGCCATGTCAGCCGCATCCGCCAATTCACCAAAGCCGCGCTCGATCATCACCAGGGCCAGCCGCGCATCATGGGTCGCCAGATCACGATATTCGTCGAACACCGTCACCCGCAGCGGCGGGAGGGTGTCGCTGTGGACGAGCACATCTGTCGCGTCACCGTCCAGAACCGCGAACTCCGACGGCGCGATCTCCAGCCGCAAACCGGCTTCGGCCAGCCAGGCATCCAGCCGGGCAATGGCACGCGTGGCGATGTCGGGATCAAAGGCTTCGGGCATGCCGGAAGACTGGCATGGGCCTGGCCGGCGGGGAAGGTGCCGCTAGGCCGCCATGTCCCTCCGCATGCGCCAGAAGCGCATGGCGCGGGCGGCGTCTTCCTCGGTGATCCTGTCGTAGAGCTTGCCGAGTTCGCGCGCGTCGCGGAACGCGTCCTCGCCGCGATTGTGGCGCAGGACCGCCAGGGTCACGAAGAGGGCCTTGTCGAAACCGGCGGATTTGCAGATCAGCGCCAGCGGATCAATGCTTTCCTGCTCGATGGCGCGCTTGGCGGCCGTATAGTCGACGCCGGTCATTTCAGCGAAGGCGACACGGAATTTGACCAGGTCGCCTTCGCGCAGGAGCCGGGCGAGCAGTCCGCCATCGAGCTTCTTGCGCATGGCCATGGAGCGCACGAATTTTTGTGCCTCCTCGATCGTCTTGTCATGCTGGATACGGGCCGCGAGGCGGGCTTTCGAGACCGCCATCGCCTGGTCGATGATATCCGGATCGACGCTGTCGAACTTTTCCATGATCAGCTCGCGCAGGTGATTGCGCACGGTCAGCATCATGTCGGCGAGAATATCGTTCGGGGTGTCGGAGCGCTTGACCAGCGGCGCCTGCAGGACTTCGGAAGTCTCGGCCCGCTCGGACACGGTCTCGAAGGCCTCGCGGGAAATCCTCGCGCCTTCATTGGAGATCAGTGTGGCGACCGTCTCATCATCGCCGCGGCGCACAATCGTGTCGGACAGGCGTTCGGAGACGGCGTCGCGACTGGACATGGCCTTGAGATGGTCCTGCCCGCCCTTTTCCGCAATCGTCAGGAGATCGTCGTCGGACAGGACCGAGGATTTCGACAGCATCGGGCCGGCGACCTCGATGGCGTCCTGGGCCAGTTTGAGAACGAGGCCGCGCGGGGCCAGCGGCGTATCGGCGAAACGATGGGACAATTCCTCGCGCGCATCCAGGGCGGTCTGTTCGGCAAGGGCGCTGAGGACTTCGTCGAACCGTCCGGACACCGCGGTGTCACGCTCCGGCGCTTCCTCGAAGAAGAGATCGGTCACCTCGCGCAACAAGGACCGACGGCGATCACTCGATTTCTCGCGCGCCAGTTCGACCAGATTGTTGAGCTTGCTGATGACCGCCATGTCGTACTCCACGCGATGGTGAAGCCAGACCATGCCCGGCGCGAGTAAAAAAAACGTACGGTCGATGGTTCAAATTGTCTGTGACGGCAGATTGCCGGCAGAAAATCTCAGAACGGTCCCTGCAGGGTTGCCCGAAGGGCCGGCAATTCGCGCTCGCTGGGCGGGCGTTGCGATGCCGCCTCGATCCGTTCTCGCAGGCTGCGGCCCAGACCGGTGACCTGACCCGGCGCGCGATAGGGCGTCGGTGCGGCCGAGAGCAGGGCACAGCCGGCATCGGTCCCGGTCAGCTCGGCGCGTGTCCACACCCAGGACCGGCACATCGCGTCGCCGTGACACAGGGCGGCACAGGCCTGGGGCGTGAGGCCTTCCATCACCATGCGCTGATAGGCCCCGCCACGACGGGCATGGTCCTCCATGACGTCGTCGGCACGGGCGGCGCCGGCGCCAAAAAGCAGGCTCAAGGTCAGGCCCGTGAGCAAGCCGGTGACCAAGCCCATGCCGAGGCGCGGGGCCCGCATCATCCCAGAGCCGTCCGCATGCGTTCGGAGGCCAGGCTTTCCGGCGCCGAGGGGCGCAGTTCGGTCGGTTCCGAAAGGCGGGGCAGGACGTCGGCGGCCGCCATCGGCGCGCCAATCAGATAGCCCTGGACATGACGGGCGCCGAGCGTGCGCAGGATATGCATCTGGGCCTCGGTCTCGACCCCTTCGATGACACAGCCCAGATCCAGCGTCTGCGACAGGGACAGCATGGTTCTGACGATCTTGAAGGAGGAGCTGTCGGTCAGCATCGCGCTGACGAAGGAGCGGTCGATCTTGAGCTTGGAAACGGGCAATTGCTGCAGGTATTGCAGGGAGGAATAGCCGACTCCGAAATCGTCCAGCGCCACCGAATGGCCGGCCTGGGAGATCCGGTTTATGGCGTGGCGGGCCTGGTTGAAATCGCTCATCATCGCGGTTTCGGTAATCTCGAACTCGATCCGGCTGGCCGTCATGCCGCTGGCCGTTACCGTGTCCAGCACGCTGTCCATCGCCTGCGGTGACATCAGGTCGTGGGCCGACAGGTTGAAGGACAGCATCAAATCGTCCGGCCAGCGCGCCATCTCGGCGAGCGCCTTTGACAGCAGGACCTGGGTCAGCGGGCGGATCAGGCCGGCGCGTTCGGCGGCCGGAATGAAGACATCCGGCGACACGGTACCCAATTCCGGGGATTCCCAGCGGGCCAGCGCTTCAAAGCCGACAATCTTCGCCTTTACCAGATCATATTGCGGCTGGAACTTGACTGTGAATTCGGCCGCGTAGTCGCAGCGGCGCAGGGCCTTGTCGATCTGGCTGGACGCCGTCATCTCGTGCTCGAGCGCGGCGTTGAACAGCACCGCCTTGCCCTGCAGGGCGCGCTTGGCGAAGTAGAGCGCGTGATCGGCCCGCTCCATGATGTCATGGGTCGACAGCACCGGATCATCACAGACCAGGAGCCCGACCGAGCCCGATCCCTTGCAGGTGTATTCGCCCAGGTCGTAGGGCTCCGACAGGCGGGCCTCGATCCGGTGACCGAGCTGCAGCACGGTCTCGGTCCGGGTGCAGGGCGCTGGCGCGATGAGGGCAAATTCATCGCCGCCGAGGCGGGCTGGCATGGCGCTGTCGCCGGCAATGCCGGTCAGCCGCCGGGCCACGGATTTCAGCATTTCATCGCCGGCGGCATGGCCATAGGTGTCATTGACCGGCTTGAACCCGTCGAGATCAACCAGACCGAGGACGAAGGGCTCGCCATGGCTGCGCAGCCGCGCCAGCCGGCTTTCCAGCTCCAGAAAGAAGCTGCGGCGGTTCGGCAGGCGGGTCAGGGCATCGCATTCGGCCAGGTGGCGGGCTTCGGCGGCCAGAATCTCGGCTGTCTCCCGGTCGCGGATGGCGTCGAGCCGGGCCTTCACCGAATTGAGCACGGCGTTGCGCAGGATCAGTGCGATCGCGATGCCGGCGGCCACCCCGGACTGGCCGATCCAGAAATAGTCGCTCATGCGCTCGGGAATATTGGTCTGGACCAGCCAGACCAGGCTGGCAAAGCACATCATGATCGCCACGCTGATGGTGCGGCGACTGGGCAGGATCGCCGCGAAAATCGGCATCATCAGGACCGAATAGAGCAGGTTCTCGTCGCTGAAATACAAAGTCTGCTGCAGGTTCGAGTTGAGGAAGAGCGACAGGCACAGGATCGAGCCGGCCACTTCCAGCTGTGCGGCGCTGCGATCTGACCTGAGATAGGCGCGTACACCGATGGCAGAAAGCGCGCCGGCCAAGACGGCAAGCAGCATGACCTCCGGATGGGTCGGAACCGGAAAGGCGAGGCGGGTGACCAGATCAAACAGGAAATAGCCCATGACCGCGATCGCGGCGCCGCGCAGGATCGGCTGGTAGGCGATCGTGATCTCGCCGTTCCGGACAGGCAGTCCGCCCGGGCCGGCCGGTGTCTCGGATTGGTCTTGGCTATCAGGCCGCATCATCGGGTCCAGTGCTTGACTGGCGACCTTATGGCTTGGACCCTCTTAAATCGTGGATAAATGGTCCCGTAAAATTCGAACTATCTGTGATTTTCTTCAAATACGATGCGGCAGCAGGCGATTGAATTTCAACGGGGACAGGGCTAGGAGCAGGCCTGTTGGCCAGTCGGGACACTGGCGCCGGGGCTGCCGGAGGGGATGGGTGTGAAGGCTTTCATCGAAAGTTCGCGTTTTCGCAATTTCATCATGACGCTGATCGTGTTCAACGCGATCACGCTGGGGCTCGAAACCTACCCCTATGACGGCGAGTGGTTCACCACCTGGCTGCCGATTATCGACCGCGCAATCGTGGCCGTCTTCGTGGTTGAAATCCTGCTCAAGCTGATCGTCTACCGCCACCGCTTTTTCCTGAACGGCTGGAACTGGTTTGATCTGACGGTGATCATCATCTCCATCCTGCCGGCGGCGGGTGGCTTCTCGGTCCTGCGGGCGCTGCGCATCGTGCGCGCCTTCCGCCTGTTCTCGGTGATGCCGGACCTGCGCAAGGTGGTCGAGGCGCTGCTGCGGGCCATTCCCGGCATGGGCGCGGTCATGGCGGTGCTGGGCCTGATGTTCTACGTCTCGGCGGTCATGGCGACCAAGTTCTTCGCCGAGAGCAATCCCGACCGCTTCGGGTCGCTGGGCGAGAGCGCCTTTGCCCTCTTCCAGGTGATGACGCTGGAAGGCTGGGCCACCGACGTCGCCATGCCGGTCATGGAATTCCACCCGTGGGCGTGGATTTTCTTCCTCGTTTTCATCGTCTTGACCAGTTTTGCCGTGCTCAATCTCTTCATCGCCATCATCGTCGACAGCCTGCAGGCCAAGCATTTCGACGAGGAAGAGGCGCGCGATGCCGAAGCCGATGCAGACCGGGACAAGCTGCATGAAGAGATCAGCGAGATGCGGGCCGAGCTGTCGGCCCTGACGGCGCTGGTTCAGCGTTCCGTGGGCGAGGGGGCGTCGGCCAGTATCGCAGAGAAAGACGCCGACAGGTCGGAATAGAAGGCGGCCAGCCGCTCTTCGCGTTCCGACCGTGTGCGCGGCGCCGGGGCCGAGAGCGGGCGTGATGGCAGGCCCTGGTGGACCCGCGTCATGTAGCGCTGCCAGATCATCGCCGGCAGGCCGCCGCCGGTGACATTGTCCATCGGCGTATCGTCATCATTGCCGACCCAGACCCCGGCCGTGAAATCGGCCGTATAGCCGACATACCAGGCATCGCGGAAGGACTGGCTGGTGCCGGTCTTGCCGGCCGAGGGGCGGCCGGCGAGGGCGGCGCGGCGCCCGGTCCCGGTCAGCACGACATCCTGCAACATGGTCGACATGGATTGCGCCACTTCGGCCGTCGTCGCGCGCTGCGCCGGGGCGGCTTCGTGCTCATGGAGGACATCGCCGCGTGAATTGGTGATCGAGGTGATGAAATAGGGCTCCCGCCGCGCCCCGTCATTGCCGAACACGGCATAGGCCGAGGTCAGTTCGAGAAGGTTCACCTCGGCCGCGCCGAGTGCAATGGCCGGCAATTCAGGCAGGGGCGAGGCAATGCCGAAGCGGTGCCCGACCTCGACCACCCGGTCGATCCCGACCTGGTCGCCGACCTGGGCCGCAACCGTGTTGATCGAGCGTTTCAGTGCCTCCTGCAGGGTGACCAGGCCGCGAAATCCGCCGGAGAAATTCTGTGGCGTCCAGCCTTCCAGATCGACCGGTTCGTCCCACACCGCCGAGGAGGGGTCATAGCCGGCCTCCAGCGCCGCGGCGAACACGAAGGGCTTGAAGGCCGAGCCGGGCTGGCGCTGGGCCTGGATGGCGCGGTTGAACTGGCTGGTGGCATAGTCGCGCCCGCCGGAAAAGGCGCGGATCGCCCCGTCGGGGGCCAGCAGGACGATCGCCGCCTCGCCGGCATTCTGGGCCTCGCCCTCATCGCCCAGCACGGCCTCGATGGTGTCATGCGCGGCGCGGGCGAGGGCCGGGTCGAGCGTGGTGTGGATCACCAGGTCGGGCACGTCATCGCCGATCAGGCCGGCGGCTTCGGCGAGGGCAAAGTCGAAGGCATGCCCCCAGATCGCCGTGCCGCCGGGGTCGGACGTGTCGGCGACCGGCGCGGCGGGCTCGGCAATGGCGGCATCATGGGCCGCCTGGTCGATGAAACCGGCGGCCAGCATGGCATCGAGCACCGTGGCAGCCCGGGCCTGGGCGGCAGCCAGATTGACCGTCGGATCGAGCCGGCTGGGTGCCTTGGGCAGGGCGGCCAGCAAGGCGGCCTCGGCCAGGGTCAGCTCGGTCGCCGGCTTGTCGAAATAGCGCCGCGCGGCGGCCTCGATCCCGAAGGCGCGGGCGCCGAGATAGATGCGGTTGAGATAAAGCTCGAGAATTTCGGTCTTGGTGAGATGCTCTTCCAGCTGCCGCGCCAGGCGCATTTCCTGGATCTTGCGGCGCAGTTCGCGGTCGGGCGTGAGGATGAGATTTTTCACCAGCTGCATGGTGATGGTCGAGCCGCCCTGGACCGAGCGTCCGGCCCGGAAATTGACCCAGAGCGCCCGGAAAACGCCGCGCAGATCCACCCCGTCATGCGCGTAAAAGCGCTGGTCCTCGATCGCCAGGAAGGCTTGCGGGACATGGGCGGGCAGGGTGTCGAGGCCGACGGCGCGGGCATACAAGGGACCGCGCACCGCCAGGACATGGCCCTCGCGGTCCATCAAGGTCACCGAGGGCTCGCGCCGGGTCGACCAGAGCTCCGCGGCCGTGGTTGGTGCCGTGGGCAGATCATGGAAGGCCCAGTGCCAGCCGAGACCGGCCAGCAGGGCGCCGATCAGGACAAGACTGCCCAGCGCGGCGACCAGAATCCGCCGCGTGCGACGTGTCCGTCGTTCGCGTTCCATCAAGTGATCCGCACGAAACGGCTCCTGATACATGCTATAGCCACCCCCGTTGGCTTCAGTCTAAAGCCTTCCAATCGAGGCCAAATTCAGGCGTTTCCCATGGCATTGCCTTTCTGGAAGATGAAATCTCTGTCGCAGATGAGCAAATCGGAATGGGAGTCACTGTGCGACCATTGCGGCAAATGCTGTCTGATCAAGCTGGAAGACGAGGATACCGGGCTCAACCTGGACACCGATGTCGCCTGCAAGCTGTATGACTGCAACAAGGGCGGTTGTCGTCACTACACCAATCGCCACACGCATGTGCCCGATTGCGTCGTGCTGACGCCGGACAATGTCCCGACCCTCAAATGGATACCGCAGACCTGCGCCTATCGCCTGATCGCCGAGGGCCGCGACCTCCATGACTGGCATCCGCTGAAAACCGGCGATCCCGACTCGACCCGCAAGGCCGGCATGTCGGTCATCGGCCGGGTCATTTCAGAAACCCAGTTCTCCGATCCCGACAGTGTCGACTGGGAAGCGCGGATCACGGAATGGCCGGGCGAGGGGGATGAGGATTGAGGGGGTGGAGCATTCAGGGCATTCAGGGGACAGGTACAATTAACGCGTGACGTTAATTGTACCTGTCCCCAATTCGCTCGCTGCTTCCACAGACAGTGTCACACTTCCGATCGATCGCATTTGCGCCTGCGCCTTTACCGCCGCGCAACCTTTCCCCCACTCCGTTGTTTCAACTTCTAGCCAAATTCGTCACAAAGGCGGCCAGCAGGGTCGCGCCACCAGTTCGGCCCTTCGCATTTTCGACGAATAGAGTGCCCGACGGGGCCACAAGGCGCGGATAAACCGGCCGCTATCCCCGTTTCCGTCCCGAAGAACCCGTGACCGCCCAGGCGGTTGCGGGTTTTTTCTTGGCGGATATCCGACCGGTGACGGGCCGCGGCTATTGTTCGGCATGACCGGAATTCCCCAGACAAAACCGAAAGACGATGTCGGCTGGTACCCCTATCTGCTGCTGTCACGGCGCGGAGCGACGGGGCCGCAGCTGGCGAAGCTTTCTGGCATGGCCAGCTGCACGGTGAACCGGCATTTGCGCCGGCTGCGGGCTTATGACGAGAAGGCGCTCGCCGCCATCCGGGAGCAGGCGCGGCAGCGTCGCAGGGACGATGTGGAGGTGGAGTTCCTGATCGGCGACCCCGCCCAGGCCATCCGCCTCGCCAATGCCCATACCGCGCTCCTCAAGCAGGACCAGG
This sequence comes from Maricaulis sp., assembly GCF_015665295.1. Classification (GTDB taxonomy): domain Bacteria; phylum Pseudomonadota; class Alphaproteobacteria; order Caulobacterales; family Maricaulaceae; genus Maricaulis. The sequence continues at coordinate 74,938 of NZ_JADFAJ010000019.1, read as the reverse complement.
CCCAGATGGAGGCCGACCGGGCCCGTGAAAATTTGACTGAAGAGGAGGCAGAGGATGATGACGCCCGACAGGCTCGCGACGATGCTTTCCTTCGTCGACACGTTCTGGACCCTGACGAGGCGGGAACGCCTGCGAGCCTGGAAGAAACAGGCCAACCGCAGGACGCGGGACGCCATCCAGGCCGACTTCCGCTACCACGCGACGGGCCCGCAACTGCCGCCACCGGGTGAGTGGCTGACCTGGCTGTTTCTGGGCGGACGCGGGGCGGGCAAGACCCGCGCCGGGGCGGAATGGGTGCGTCACCGGGCGCTGCGCAGTGTCAGCCGCATCGCCCTGGTCGGCCCGACCTTCAATGATGTGCGCGAGGTGATGATCGAGGGCCCGTCCGGGCTGAAACATCTGGGCAGTCGGGACGAGCAGCCGCGCTATGAAGCCAGCCGCAAACGCCTGGTCTTTCCTTCCGGCAGCCAGGCCTATGCCTTCTCGGCCGAGGATGCGGACGGGCTGCGCGGGCCGCAATTTGACTTTGCCTGGGGCGATGAGTTCGCCGCCTGGCCGGACCCGCAGCGTGTTCTCGACACGCTGCGCATGGGGGTGCGGCTGGGCGGCGTCCCGCAAATCCTGCTGACCACCACGCCGCGCCCCATCCCGGCGCTCAAGGCGCTGGTCCGGGCGGCAGGCGAGGACGGACCGGTCCGCCTGACCCATCAACCGACCGCCGCCAACCAAGCCAATCTCGCCCCCGGCTTTGTGGCCGCCCTCAATGCCGCCTATGGCGGTTCCATGCTGGGGCGCCAGGAAGTCGAGGGCTTGTTGATCGACGACCCCGAGGGTGCCCTGTGGACGCGCGCCCAGGTCGAGGCGGCCCGATTGCAGGCCGGCCTGCCGGAGCTGGACCGGATCGTGGTCGCGCTCGACCCGCCGGCCAGCGGTGGTCCGCGCTCCGATGAATGCGGGATCGTCGTGGCCGGTGGTCATGGCGAGGGCCCGGCCCGCTCGGCCGTGGTGCTGGCCGATCTCTCCTTCGGGCCGGCCCTGCCGTCGGACTGGGCGGCACGGGCGGCGACGGCGTTTGAGGATTATGCGGCCGACGCCCTGGTGGCCGAGGCCAATCAGGGCGGGGAAATGGTGCGGGCCGTCCTCCAGGCTGCCGCGCCGGGCCTGCCCGTGCGCCTGGTTCATGCCAGCCGCGGCAAGCGGGCAAGGGCCGAACCCGTTGCCGCCCTCTATGCCGCCGGACGGGTCCGCCATGCGCGGGCCTTTCCCGGCCTGGAAGACCAGATGTGCGCCTTCGGCGCGCCCGAAGCCGCCAGATCCAGCCCCGACCGGGTCGATGCCCTGGTCTGGGCGATCAGCGAACTCCTGCTCGGCCGCACCGGCGCGCCAAGACTGCGGCGGCTGTGAGCGACCGTCCGTCCTGAATTCACCATCCAAGAGGAGGCTGCCATGCCCCACTGGCTCGATCGCCTGTTCGGCCGGGAGGAGAAGTCCGCCCTGTCGAGCCGTCTCATTGCGCTGACCGCCGGGTCGCAGCCCGGCTGGGCACCGCGCGCCTTGCCGGCGATGATGCAGGCCGGTTATGCCCGCAATGCCATTGTCCATCGCTGCGTCCGCCTGACCGCGGAAGCGGCGGCCTCGGTGCCGCTGACGGCCTCCGACCGGACCATGACCCGCCTGCTGGACATGCCCAATCCGGACCAGTCCGGGCCCGAGCTGTGGGAAAGTCTCTATGGTTATCTACAGCTGGCGGGAAATGCCTATCTCGAGCTGGTCAGCCTGGCGGATGAGCCGCGCACGCTCCACCTCCTGCGCCCGGATCGCATGCGTGTCCTGGCCGGTCCGACCGGTTGGCCCGAGGGCTGGGAATATGCCGCGGCGGGACGCAAGCGCCGCTTCCAGCGCGATCGCGTGTCCGGACGCAGCCCGGTTTTCCACATCCGCCTCTTCCATCCCGGCGATGATCATTACGGCCTGTCACCGCTGGAAGCGGTGGGCCGCTCGCTCGATCTGCACACGGCGGGGTCCGACTGGGCCCGCGCCCTGCTGGACAATGCCGCCCGGCCGTCCGGCGCGCTGGTCTTCAAGGGCGAGAATGGCCAGCTCTCGCCGGACCAGTTCGAACGCCTGAAGGCCGAACTCGAGGCCAGCCATACCGGCACCGCCAATGCCGGGCGTCCGCTCCTGCTGGAAGGCGGGCTGGACTGGACGCCGATGGCGATGAGCCCGGCCGAGATGGATTTCACCACGGCGCGCCGCGAAGCCGCCCGCGAGATCGCGCTGGGGCTGGGCGTGCCGCCGCTTCTGCTCGGCCTGCCCGGCGACAACACCCACGCCAATTACGCCGAGGCCAATGCCGCCTTCCTGCGCCAGACGGTGCGGCCGCTGGTGATGAAAATGGCGCGCGCGCTGAGTGTCTGGCTGCGGCCCTGGTCCGCTCCGGGGCTCGAGATCAAGCCGGACTTTGCTGTCCTCGATGATGGGACGCGGGAGGCGCGCCATGCGTGAGGCTGACAGCTGGACCGTCCAGCGCCAGGTCACGCTCGGCCTGATCTTCGCCATCCTGCTGCAGACCTCCGGCGCCCTGATCTGGTCCGGCCGGGTCGGGGAACGCCTCGACCAGCTCGAACTCACCAGCGACCGCCAGAGCCCGCTCGCCGAACGTCTCGCGCGCCTGGAAGCCGAGATGCGCCTGGCGCGCGAAAGCCTGCTGCGGATCGAACGGCGTATGGAGGAGTGAGGGGGCACCCTTACTCACACCTTGTCATCCCCGCCGGATGACCTGCGAAGGCAGGTCGCAGAGCGGGGACCTACCAGGTTGCAACCACCCTGCTTCCAATCCAAGCGCATTTTTCCCGGCTGCAGCCGCGCGAAGACGCGGCGGAGAGCCGGGACCGACCGAGCGCGCTTTCAAGCGCTGAGTCTCCCGTTGGTCCCGGATAGCGCTGACGCGCTTCCGGGAAAAATGAGCAGCTTCACTCCCCTTATTCTTCTCCCGACAAGGACATCCAAACCATGACCGAAACCCTCGCCATCGAGGGTCATGCCAGCCTGTTCGGGCTGGCGGACCTGGGCGGTGATGTGGTGGCGCGTGGCGCCTTTGCTGCCTCGCTTGCCACGCGCCGAACCATCCCGATGCTGTTCCAGCACGACCCGTCCGAGCCGATCGGCGTGTGGACCGCCATCACCGAGGATGCCCGTGGCCTGCATGTGCGCGGCGAGATCCTTGCCTCCGGTCCGCGCGGCCGGGCGGCCGCCGCCCTGGTGCGGCGCGGTGCGGTGGACGGACTCTCCATCGGCTTTCGCACCCGTGCCTCGCGGCCGCGCGAGGTCCGGGGGCGGGTGCTGACCGCGCTCGATCTCTGGGAGGTCTCCATCGTGACCTTCCCCATGCTGCCCCAGGCGCGGCTGCGCCTTGTGGCGCCGGCCGGCGACCGCGTCGCCGCCTGACCCTCCCCACCCCCTACCTTTTACCCAACCCAGGAGTAATCATGAGCAAGGAAACCAAGATGCATGACGCGCCGGCCGGCAGCCGGGCCGTGATGGGCGAGCTGCTCGCCGCCTTCGAGCAGTTCAAACAGGCCAATGACCAGCGCCTCGCCGAGATCGAGACCCGGGCCGCCGCCGACGTGCTGCTGGAAGACAAGGTCGCGCGCATCGACCAGGCACTGGACAGCCAGAAATCCGCCCTCGACCGGCTGGTCCACGAGGCCGCCCGTCCCGGTCTCGTTTCCGGCGCGGACAAGTCGGCCGCCTCGCTCGGTTTTGCTGCCTATATGCGCAGCGGCCAGTTCGCCGAGGGCAAGTCGTTGAGCGCCGGGACGCCGGGCGAGGGCGGCCATGTCGTCCCTGCCGAGACCGAGGCGCAGATCGACCGCCTGCTGGCCGAGGCCTCGCCGATCCGGTCGATTGCCACGGTGCGCCAGAGCGCCATGGGCGTGTTTCGCAAACCGGTCTCGCGCGGCGGCGCGGCGACCGGCTGGGTGTCGGAGACGGCCGCCCGCCCCGAAACCGATGCGCCGAGCCTGGAGCTGATCGAATTCCCCGCCGCCGAGCTCTACGCCATGCCGGCTGCGACCCAGCAATTGCTCGATGATGCCATGGTCGATGTCGAACAATGGCTGGCCGAGGAGGTCCGCGATGTCTTCGCCGCCCAGGAAAGCGCCGCCTTCATCAATGGCGACGGCATCAACAAGCCGCGTGGCCTGCTGGACTATACCGCCGTCGCCGAAGGCACACAGGCCTGGGGCGAGCTCGGCTATGTCGCCACCGGCACGGCCGGCGGGTTCGACGCGGATGATCCGGCCGATGCGCTGATCGACCTCATCTATGCGCCCAAGACCGCTTATCGCGCCAAGGGCCGTTTCGTGATGAACCGCCAGACGGTGTCCGCCGTGCGTCGCTTCAAGGATGCCGACGGCAATTATCTCTGGCAGCCGGCGCTGGGCGAAGGCGCGACCTCCACCCTGCTCGGCTATCCGGTCACCGAGGCCGAGGACATGCCCGATATTGGCGCCGACAGTCATTCGATTGCCTTCGGCGATTTCGCCCGCGGCTATCTCGTCCTCGACCGCCAGGGCGTGGAAGTCCTGCGCGACCCGTTCAGCGCCAAACCCTATGTCCTCTTCTACACCACCAAACGCGTCGGCGGCGGGGTGCAGGATTTCGAGGCGATCAAGCTCTTGAAGTTCGGGGTGAGCTGATTTTCTTCCCCACGCGTGGGGAAGAAAAGGCGTGGTGGGTGATCTCGGCGCCCACCATGCCACCATTTTTCCCGGGCGAAGACCCGGGACCAACCGAAGCCGCCTTGAAACGACTAGCTGACAGTCGGTCCCGGATCACGCGAACGCGTGTCCGGGAAAAATGGGTGGTGTGGTTTCTCGTAAGAGTGCCCCTCGGCGCTCACCCATCCATACATCCCTTGCCGAGATTTCGCCGTATCCGGTTTTCCAGGTCAAGGGCCGCAACGCGGCCGCTTCGCGGTTTCACCCTTGAGCTGGAAAACCGGATACGGCCGGCTGGCTGACAAGGGATCTATGGATCAGTCCGCGCCGGGGCGCGGATTGTTTAACCCCAACCTTGCCCGCCCATTTGTCCCGGGCGAAGACCCGGGACCAACCGAACTTGCCTTGAATCAATGAGCTGCCGGTTGGTCCCGGATCACGCTGACGCGTGTCCGGGAAAATGGAGATGGCGCTGACCGGAACCACGGAGTACTCCCCCATGTCCCTCACACTCCTCACTCCGCCCGCCGCGGAGCCTGTCAGCCTGCCAGACGCCAGGGCTCGCCTTCGGGTGGCGGATGCGTCGCAGGACGACGCGATCAACCACTGGATACAAACGGCCCGGGCGCGTGTCGAGCGGGATACCGGGCGGGCGCTTCTCGCCCAGACCTGGCTGGAACGCCGCGATGTGTGGTGGGGCGAGGGGCGGCTTTCGGCCTTCGGGACGCGGTTGAGGCTCTTGAAACCGCCGCTGATCGCGCTCGAGGCGGTCACCATATATGGCGCGGATGATACGCCGTCGGAGATCGATCCGGCGGCGTTTTTCGTGGATAGGCTGAGCGATCCGGGCCGGCTCGTCCTGCGGCCCGGCATGAGCTGGCCGCAGCCGGGGCGGGCCGCAGCGGGCATCGAGATCCGCTTTCGCTGCGGCTATGGCGAGACGCCCGAGGACGTGCCGGCGCCGCTGCGCGAAGCCATCCTCCAGCTCACCGTCCATCTCGCCGAAACCAATGGCGCCAGCGCCTTGCCGCCCGGCGTGGCGGAGCTGATCCGCCCCTTCCGTCCGGTGTCGCTGTGAGCGGGGTGGTCGAAGCGCTGCAGGCCGCGCTGGCGGCGCAGTTTGCCGACACGCCGCAAATCGCCCTCCTGCTCGGTGACCCCTTGCGCCTGCATGCGAGCCGCGATCACCGCGCCGCCTTTCCCCATGCCAGCTGGGGCCGGGCCGAGATCAGTGAGAAGGGCGGCGACGGGGTTCGCCTCGCCGAGGTCCGGCTCGGCCTCGATGTCTGGTATCGCGACGGCGATCCCGGCCCGGTGCTCGAGGCGCTGGCCGACGCCGTCCACGCGCTGGCCGCCGATCCTGATCTGCCCGAGCCCGTCCTGCCCGACCCCTGGCGCCTCGTCACCCTGACCCCGGTCTATCGCGACGTCTTCACCACGCCGGAGCGGCGGATGAAACGTGGCGTGCTGCGGGTGAAGGCGGTGGCGGGGCGTGACCATCCAATCGACGAAGGAGACCTGCCATGAGTGTCCAGTCCGGCCGCGATATCCTGATCCGTATCGGTGACAGCGCCGATCCGCCTGTGTTTACCAGTGCCGCCGGGCTCCGGCTCAAGACGATTTCGCTCAATGCGCGCACGGTCGATGTCACCCATGCCGAGAGCGTCCAAGGCTGGCGTGAATTGCTGGCCGGCGGCGGGGTGAAGACGTGCGGCGTGTCCGGCTCCGGCGTGTTTGTCGATGCCGCGGCCGATGCGCAGATCCGGCAGGCGTTTTTCGACCAGGCGGCGCTGGCCTGGCAGCTTGTCATTCCCGATTTCGGCACGCTGACCGGGCCCTTCCTGGTCGCGGCGCTGGACTATGCCGGCCGGCATGATGGCGAGGCGACCTGGTCGATGAGCCTGGCCTCGGCCGGACCGATCGCGTTCGCGGCGCTCTGAGATGGCCAATCCGCAACGCGGCGAGGTCGAACTCCTCGCCGGTGAGAGGCGGCTGACGCTGTGTCTCACGCTGGGCGGTCTGGCCGAGATCGAAGCGCTGACCCGCGACGGGGACGCGCTGACGGCGGACAGGCTGTTGCGCCTCGTCGAGATTCTCGCCCGCGGTGGCGGCAGCCCGGTCTCGCTTGAGACGCTCAAGGCGGCGCCCCTGTCACTGGCCGAAGCGGCCGATGCGGTCGCGGCCTGTCTGGCGGCGGGGCTGGAGGCATGAATTGGGCTGCCATCCTGCGCACCGGCCTGGCGATCGGCCTGATGCCCGAGACGCTGTGGCGCCTCTCGCTGGTGGAATGGCGGGCCCTGACCGGACCGCTGGCCGCCACCGTGCCGCTCGACCGGGCCGGGCTGGAGGCCCTGCGCCAGCGCTTTCCCGACAATTCTGACAAGGAGGCTGAAAGATGAGCCCATCCTCTTCCGACAATCCGCTCGACGATTTCGCCGACGGGCCCGGCCAGCGTGCCGCCGAGGCGCTGGAAACAGCGTTCGAACGCGCCGGCAGCCGGATCGAACAGGCGCTCGGCCGGGCCGCAAGGTCCGGCGAGGCGGATTTCTCGCGCATGACCGAGGCCATCCTGGCGGATCTGGCGCGTCTCGCCGCCCAGCAGGTGATCGAGCGTCCGCTGGCCGGGCTGATCGACCGGGTGCTGGGATCGGTGACACCGTCCGGCGCCCGCGCCGAGGGCGGGCCGGTGCAGGCGGGATCGGCCTATCTGGTTGGCGAGCGCGGACCGGAAGTGTTTGTGCCGGGCACGGGCGGTCAGATCGGCGCGGCGGGCGGCGGCCAGACCGTGCACATCCATCTCACCTTGCCGCCCGGCCATGCCGGCGACAGCGAACGGGTGGTGGCGCAATCGCGCGCCCGCATCGCGCGCAGCCTGGCCCGGGCGGTCGATGAGGGGCGGCGCTGGTCATGAGTGTGTTCCACGAAGTCCGCTTTCCCTTCTCGGTCTCGATCGGGGCCACGGGCGGACCGGAACGGCGTACCGAGATCGTGCCGCTCTTGTCCGGCCGGGAACAGCGCAATACGCCCTGGGCCGACAGCCGGCGCCGCTATGATGCCGGGCCGGGCGTGCGCTCGCTGGCTGACAGTCACGCGCTGATCGAATTCTTTGAGGCGCGGCGTGGACCGCTGCACGGCTTCCGCTTTCGCGATCCGTTCGACAATCGCTCGACATCGCCGGACCAGGCGCCGAGCCCGACGGATCAGCTGCTGGGCACCGGCGATGGAGCGGCGACGTCCTTCCAGCTGGTCAAACACTATCAAAGCGGTGATGCGTCCTGGACCCGGACCATCAGCAAACCGGTCGAGGGCTCGGTCCGTGTGGCGCTGGACGGGGTCGAGACGGTCGGGTTTCTGGTCGATACGGCGACGGGTGTCGTCACCCTGGCCAGCCCGCCTGCCGCGGGCGTCGCCGTGACCGCCGGTTTTGCCTTTGACGTGCCGGTGCGTTTTGACACCGACCGGCTCGACCTGTCGCTGGATGATCCCGGCGCGGCCTCGGCGAGCACCATCCCCCTCATCGAAATCAGACCCTGAACGACCGCCCGGAACGGGGCGGCAAGGAGGTGTGCATGCGTGAAATCCCGACGCCGATTGCGGCGGCGCTGGCCAGCGGTGTGTCCTGCCTGTGCCAGGCCTGGATCGTTACCCGGCGCGACGGCGCCCGGTTCGGCTTTACCGATCATGATCATGACCTGGTGCTGGACGGGGTGACCTGCCATGCGGCAACAGGCTTCGGTGGTGACATGCTGGCCGCCGAGACCGGGCTGGCACCGGACCAGGCCGGTCTTGTCGGCGCGCTTGATGATGCCGTGCTGCGAGCGGAGGATCTGGAAGCCGGTCTGTGGTCCGGCGCCCGGGTCGAGAGCTGGCGGGTCGACTGGTCGGCCGATCCACCGCCGGGTGTGAAGACCGGGCAGGGCGAGCTGGGCGAGATTCGCGCCGTTGATGGCCGCTTCCAGGCCGAATTGCTCGGCCTCTCTCATCGCCTTTCGCGGGTGACGGGCCGGGTCTTTGCCCGGCGCTGTGATGCCGATCTCGGCGATGCGCGCTGCGGCGTGGCGGAGGATCATCCCGGTTTCGCGGGCGGCTGCGACAAGGCCTTTTCAACCTGCCGCGACCGCTTCGCCAACACGCTCAATTTCCGCGGTTTCCCCTATATGGTCGGCAATGATTTGCTGCAGGCCTCGCCGGCCAGCGAGGCGGTGCGCGATGGCGGCTCGCGGGGGCTGGGCGGATGAGCGGCTTGGCTCGCCGCAAGCCGGTCTCCGTGCGCGCCAGGGCGCTCGCCGAGGCAAGGCGCTGGATCGGCACGCCCTTTTGTCACCGCGCCAGCTGTCTGGGTGCCGGGACGGATTGTCTCGGCCTTGTGCGCGGGATCTGGCGGGCGCTCTATGGCGCCGAGCCGCAGGCTGTGCCTGTCTATGATCGCGATCTTTCGACCGGGGCCTTTGACGGCGCGCTGCTGGCGGGTGCCCAGGCCCATTGCCGCGAGATCGACAAGGCGGCGGCCCGCCCCGGCGATCTTCTCCTGTTTGCCGTCGAGCCAGGCGGTGCGGCGCGGCATTGTGCGATCAAGTCTCAATCCGGCAAGTCTCAATCCGGGCGGATCATCCACGCCTACTGGCATCGCAGTGTCTGCGAAACCGCACTGACGCCCTGGTGGCGACGACGAGCGGTCGCCGCCTTCGCCTTTCCCGACCTGCCCGAAGCCGAGCGGCTTGAGGAGATGATATGGCCCAGCTTGTCCTGACCGCCGGCCGTGTTGCCCTGACCGGCCTGCGCGCTGCCCTGCCGGCGCTGGGGCAGGCTGCGGCGAGTGCGGCGCTCAATACATTGCTGCCGGCGCGCGAAGGGCCGCGCCTGATCGAATTGCCGGTCCAGACCTCGACGGACGGTGCGCCCATGCCGCGCCTGTGGGGCCGGGCCCGGCTCGCCGGTCAGGTGATCTGGGCGGCGCGCTTTGCCGAACATGCCGAGACTTCCGGTGGCGGAAAGTCGGGACCAAGAGAGACCGGCTTTTCCTATTCACTCTCCTTCGCCGTCGGCCTGTGCGAGGGCGCGATTTCCGGGATTGGCCGGATCTGGGCCAATGGCGCGCTGCTCGACCAGTCGCGCTTTGCCGTGCGCTGGCATGCCGGGACCGAAGACCAGGCGCCGGATGCGCTGATCAGTGCCATCGAGGGTCCGGACGCGCCCGGCTTTCGCGGCACCGCCTATCTCGTCCTCGAGGATTTTGCGCTGGATGAATTCGGCCATCGCATCCCCAATCTCTCGGTCGAAGTGTTTCGCGGTGCCGGTGAGGGCGGGCTGGAGACGCAGGTGCGCGGGGTCAATCTCATCCCCGGCTGCGGCGAGTTCGCCCTTTCGCCCGAGCCGGTGATGCGGCTCGACGGGCCGGGCGCGGAGACCCCGCTCAACCGCAATAATTCACGCGGGCTGACCGATGTGATGGCGGCGCTGGACGATCTGGAGCGCGACCTGCCGGCCTGCCGGGCGGTGCAGATCGTGCTGGCCTGGTTCGGCGATGATCTGCGCTGTGGCGATTGCGAGATCCGCCCCGGTGTCGAGGATCGCGAGAGCGAGACCCGACCGACCGCCTGGTCGGTCGCCGGGGCGGATCGTGACACGGCCTGGCTGATCGGCCGGGTGGCGGACCGTCCGGTCTATGGCGGCACGCCGGATGATGCCGGGGTGATTGCCTTCATCCAGGCGCTCAAGGCGCGCAGCCTCACGGTGACGCTCTATCCCTTCATCCTGATGGATATCGCCGAGGGCAACGTCTTGCCCGGTCCGGAGGGCGGCAGCGGCCAGCCGGCCTATCCCTGGCGCGGGCGTATCCGTCCGACGGAGGGGAGTGTGGCGCCGCAAGTGGCGGACTTCTTCGGGACAGCCGCTGCGTCGGACTTTACGGTGTCGGCAGGCTCGGTCAGCTATGACGGACCGGCGGAGTGGCGCTATCGCCGCTTCATCCTGCATTGCGCCGCGCTGGCAAAGGCGGCCGGCGGGGTGGATGGTTTCCTGATCGGCTCGGAAATGGTGGCGCTGACCACCGCCGGACCGGACGAGGGCTATCCCGCCGTTGCCGCCCTGTGCGAACTCGCGAGCGAGGTACGCGCCCTGCTGGGACCGGCGACCCGGCTCTCCTATGCCGCCGACTGGAGCGAATATCACGGCCATCAGCCGGGTGGCGGGACCAAGATCTTTCACCTTGATCCACTGTGGTCGCACCCGGTGATCGATGCGGTCGCGATCGATTTCTACATCCCGCTCTCGGACTGGCGCGACAGTGACGACCATCTCGATGCCCCGCTGGCTGCCAGCCCGCATGACCGCGATTATCTCGCCAGCCAGGTCACCGGCGGGGAGGGGTATGACTGGTATTATGCAAGCCCGGCCGATCGCGAAGCACAGCTGCGCACCGCCATCCTTGATGCCGGTCATGGCGAGGACTGGGTGTGGCGCTACAAGGACCTGGTTGGCTGGTGGTCGAATGCCCATCATGACCGGCCCGGCGGTGTCCGCAGCGAAAGCCCGACCGGCTGGGTGCCGCGCGCGAAACCGATATGGCTCACGGAACTGGGCTGTCCGGCCGTCGACAAGGGCGCCAACCAGCCCAATGTCTTCATCGATCCCAAGAGCTCGGAAAGCGCGCCGCCTTTCTTCTCGACCGGCAGCCGCGATGATCTCATCCAGCGCCGCTATCTGGAGGCCCTGCTGGCGCATTGGGACGACCCCGCCGCCAATCCGGTCTCGCCGCTCTATGGCGGGCCGATGGTCGAACCGGGCTGGTGTGCGGTCTGGGCCTTTGATGCGCGGCCCTTCCCCGATTTTCCCGCCCGCAGCGAGATCTGGTCGGACGGGGCCAACTGGCGGCGCGGCCACTGGCTAAATGGCCGCGCCGGGCTGGTGCCGGTGGCGCGTATCATCGACGAGCTGGCGAATGCCTCGGGCCTCGACGCGGTCGAGACGGGCGCGGTCGACGATCTGGTCGCCGGCTATCTGGTCGACCGGCCGATGGCAGCGCGCGAGGCGCTGGAACCGCTGACCGGCCTGCTGGGCATTGCGGTGATCGAGGGCAGCGAGGCCGTGCGCTTTGTCTCGGCGCATCCGGCCACGGACGGGTTCGTGCTCACCGATCCGGTGGCGACCGGCAGCGATGCCGTGAGCCGGCATTATCCGGCACCGCTTGATCTGGTCCGCGATGTCCGGCTCGGCTTTCATGACGACCGGGCCGCCTACCGTGTCGGCCAGGCCTTCGCGCGTGAGCGGTTCGGCACCGTAACAAGCGCGGGTCTGAGCGTGCCGGTGGTTGCCGATGCGGACACGGCCCGGCGCTGGTGTGCCGACTGGCTGGCCGCTGCGCATGCGAGCGCCGATCAGGTCGCACTCACCCTGCCGCCGGACTCGCTCCGGCTTGAGCCGGGAGATGCGGTGCTGATTGAGGGTGGCCTCTGGCAGATCGCGTCGCTCGATGGCGGCGCGGTGCGCTCGGCCCGGCTGGTCCGGCCCGGCGGACGCCGTGCCACGCTGAGCGCCGGTGAGGCGGCGGTCGACGAGGCCCCGCCCGGGCTGGCGACCCGTCCGGCGCTGGAAGTGCTCGACCTGCCGCTGCAATCGGGTGAAGCGCGCGACGGTCCGCTGGTCGCGGCCTGGGCGCGAAACCGGCCCGGCGCAATCGATATCGCGCTGGCCGGTCAGGCCCGCCTGCAGCTGACCCGCCCGGCGCGGCTGGGCCGACTGGTCGAGGCGCTCGGGACAGGACCGGTCGGGCGCTGGGACCGGGCGGCATCGATCGCGCTGATCCTAGACTGGGGCCAGGTCGAGAGCCGTGATACGCTTGCGGTTCTGGGCGGTGCCAACCGGATTGCCGTCGAAGCCGAGGCGGGGACGTGGGAGGTGATCGGTTTTACCGATGCCGAGCTGGTCGCGCCCGGGCAATACCGGCTCGGCGGGCTTTTGCGCGGGCTTGGCGACACCATCGCCCGGTCGGCGCCGGTCGGCGCGCGGGTTGTCGTGCTGGATGCCGCCTGTCAGCCCCTGGTGCTGGCGCCGCACGAGCGCGGGATCGATCTCGACATTGTCGCCGTGGCGCACGGGCGCTCGCCGCTTGATGAAGCCGCGACGGTGCGGACTGTGCCGGCGGTCACGGCCGATCTGATGCCGCTGCCACCGGTGCACCTGTCGCTGGCCGGGTCCGGTGACAGCCGCACCCTGCACTGGATCCGCCAGACGCGGATCGGCGGCGATGACTGGTCGGCGCCCGAGGTGCCGCTGGGTGAGGCGAGCGAGGTCTGGCAGGTCGAGCTGGACGCGGCGGGCCAAAATCTCGTGCTGGGCGGGATCGCGGCACCACAGACCGGCTTGCCCGATGCCTTGTTGATCGATGCTTTCGGCGCGCTGCCGGCCCACCTCGCCGTGCGGGTGTCGCAGATTTCCGCGCGGGTCGGAGCGGGCCCGGCTGCAATGGCCGGCTTCGACCTGTGAGCCCGGCTTTGATATCGCCGCCAAAGCCGCTTACATGATGTGAGAGTTTGACGACAAGCAGGCGCGAGACGCAGGGCTTTTGCAAGGCATGACGGGCATGGATGACCCCTACAAGATACTTGGCGTCCCCAAGACGGCGACGGCCGAGGAGATCCGCAAGGCCTATCGCAAGCTGGCCAAGGAACTGCATCCTGATTCCAATCCCGGCAATGCTGCAGCCGAGGAGCGTTTCAAACATGTTTCCCAGGCCTTCAAACTGCTCTCGGACCCGGAAAAGCGCGCCGAGTATGATGCCGCGACCCGCGCCGGCTTTCATCCCGGCATGGGCGGCATGGGCGGCATGGGCGATGCGGCCGGCGGCCGGCCCTTCAATTTCCGGCAGACCCGCAATGCCGGGCGCGGCGGTTTCGAGGATATTTTCTCCGACCTCTTCACCGATTTTGGTGCCCAGGGTGGCGCGCGCCGCCAGCAGCAGGCGCCGCGCAAGGGGGCCGATATGCGCCAGAGCCTGACCGTCGACTTCATGGAAGCGGCCCAGGGCGGCAAGCATCGCGTCACCCTGCCTGGTGGCCGGACGCTGGACGTCGCCGTGCCGTCAGGCGCGTCGGACGGGCAGGTGCTGCGCCTGCGCGGCCAGGGCGAACCCTCTGCCAGTGGCGGACCGGCCGGTGATGCCTTGATCGAGATCCGGGTCGCCGAACACAAATTCTTTTCCCGCGCGGGCGATGATGTCCGCCTCGAACTGCCGATCAGCCTCAAGGAAGCGGCGCTGGGGGCCAAGGTCCGCGTGCCGACGATTGACGGGCCGGTCGATGTCCGTGTTCCGCCCGGATCCTCGACCGGGACGCTTCTGCGCCTGCGTGGCAAGGGATTTGCGGGAGCCAAGGGCAAGCGCGGCGACCAGCTGATCCGGCTGATGGTGGCGCTGCCGTCCAGCGATGAGGCACTCAAGGCTTTCCTTGAGACGTGGTCGCCGCCGGAAGGCTATGATCCGCGCAAGGGCCTGCGCCCGTAGCCGGGCCTGCAACGCCGCTCGTGGCAGTGATGTTTTGGTAGTAGTTTGTTCAGGACGGGTTCAGGGGGAGTCCGTCAGTGTGAGTGCCATGTCGAGATATTTGATCATCCTTGCCGGCGCCCTGAGCGTCATTGCAGCCCCCGCCGGGGCTGACGGTCCTGCGATTGCAGTTCAGCCCACGGGCTATGCCAGCCTGCAGGACCGCTACTCTGCGCCTGAAGCCCGCGATGCGCGGCGCCAGGGCGATGTCGTGCCGGCTTTGCGTGTGATCTCGGAGGTGCGTCGCCGCTATCCCGGTGCCGATGTGCTTGATGCCGAGCTCGAGGGCGGTGCCTCACCGCGCTACGTGATCAAGATCCTCACCCAGGATGGCCGCCGCGTGGATGTGGTTGCCGATGCCCGTACCGGGCAGATACTCTACGAACGATAGGGGGACAGAATGCGCGCGCTTGTTGTTGAAGACGATCCGGACCTGAACCGCCAGCTTGGCCGGGCCCTGGAGGATGCAGGCTACGCCGTGGACTCTGCCCTTGATGGCGAGGACGGACATTTCATGGGCGATACCGAACCCTATGATGTCGTCGTGCTTGATCTCGGCCTGCCCAAGATGGACGGGGTAAGCGTGCTGGAACGCTGGCGCCAGGCTGGCCGCGATTTCCCGGTCCTGATCCTGACCGCGCGTGATCGCTGGTCGGAAAAGGTCGCCGGCTTTGATGCCGGCGCCGACGACTATCTCACCAAGCCTTTCCATACCGAGGAATTGCTGGCCCGCATGCGCGCGCTGACCCGCCGCGCCGCCGGTCACACCACCGCGACGATCGAGTGCGGTGGCCTGTCCATCGATACCCGCGGCGCCCGCGTCTTTATCGACGGCGCGCCGGTCAAGGTGACCTCGCACGAATTCCGCATGCTGTCCTATCTCGCCCATCACCAGGACCGGGTGATCTCCCGGACCGAGCTGGTCGAGCATATCTACGACCAGGATTTCGACCGCGACAGCAATACGATCGAGGTTTTTGTCGGCCGCCTGCGCAAGAAGATCGGGACTGACCGGATCGAGACCGTGCGCGGTCTCGGCTATCGGCTGGTTGATCCGGTGGCGCGCCCGGTTTCGTGAAACGCCGCGCCTCCCTGGCTTTCAGACTGTTTGCCGGCGCCGCTGCCTGGGCGCTGGTCCTGCTTCTGCTCGGCGCGGTGGCGCTGACGACCCTGTACCAACGCTCCGTGCTGCGCACGATGGACGACCGGCTGGCCAGTGTCGTCGAGGCGCTCGTCGCGGCGGCCGAGACGGATCCCGGCGGCGGCATCGTGCTCGCCCGTCGGCCGTCAGACCCCGCTTTCGACCGGGTGTTTTCGGGCCGGTACTGGCAGATCATGGACGGGCCTGTCCTGGAGGGTGGCGGGCATCAGGCCCTGGTCGTGTCGCGGTCGCTGTGGGACGAGATCCTCTCGCCGCCGGATGCGCTCCTGGCCTCGGCCCTGGCAACGCCCGGCCAGATCATTTCCTTTGATACAAAGGGGCCCAGCGGTGAGCCGCTGCGCCTGACCGCCCAGGCCGTGCAATTGCCCGCCCGCACCGACATGGTGATCATGATGGCGGCCGAAGACCGCGTCGCGGCAGACCGCGATGTGCGCAATTTCGCCATCACCTCGGGCATCATGTTCCTCGGTTTCGCGACGGCGATCGCCGCCGGTGTCTTCTTCCAGGTCCGGATCGGCCTGGCCCCGGTCCTGCGCATGCGGACCAGCGTGGCGGAGGTTCGTGAGGGCAATCAGGAACGCGTCGATGGCGAGTTTCCGGTCGAGCTTCAGCCCTTGGCCGATGAGCTCAATGCCATGCTCGACCATTCGCGCGAGCTGGTCGAACGCTCGCGCACCCATGTCGGCAATCTTGCGCATGCCCTGAAAACGCCGATCGCGGTGCTGACCAATGAGGCGCGGACCTCGCAAGGGCCGCTGGCCGACATGGTCGAGCGCCAGACCGGTTTGATGACCGAACAGGTCGAACACCATTTGCGCCGCGCCCGCGCTGCAGCACACGCCAAGGCGGTCGGGGCCCGGACGCCGCTCGGGCCAACCGTTGGCGATCTCGCGCGCACGCTGGAAAAGATCAACGCATCGCGCGGTATCCGCATCACAACTGACGTCGAGGACGGACTCCACTTCAAGGGCGAGCGCCAGGACCTCGAGGAAATGATCGGCAATCTGATGGACAATGCCTGCAAATGGTCCGGCGGGCTGGTGCATGTCCGTGCCGAACGGACTCAGGCGCGCGAGCTGGCGGTGACCATCGAGGATGACGGTCCCGGACTGGACCCGGATGAATGCGAAGCCGCCCTGCAGCGCGGGGTCCGTCTGGATGAACAGGCACCCGGTTCCGGGCTCGGCCTGGCAATCGTTTCAGACCTTGCCAAGGCCTATGGTGGAGAACTCAGCCTGTCGAGATCAGAACTCGGCGGTCTGGCCGCTCGTATTGGGCTTCCGGCGACTGGTCGCTAAACGCTCATTAACCTAAGTCGTTGAAGACTAGGCTGAGCAAAAAACTGTGTATCCTAGGCTATGGCAAAACTCTCGCCTTCTCAGCGAGCGAAACTCGAAGCGCTGTGGCGCAGCATGCCTGAAAACATGCGGGCGACGTTGCGGGCAACGACGCGTGCTGCGGCCGTGAAAGATCCGGCTTCGGCCATGCTCAGCTCGATATTTGCCGACCTTGATGAAGCCATGCGCAAGCCGGCCGGTGAGCTGGCCAAGGCCTATGTATTGGCGCCGTTGCGCCCGCTGGTCGGTGAGAGCGGCATTATCCCCCCGTCGCGTTTCCGCTTTTCGACCGAGGATCTCTCGAAGATCTGGGGCTGGATGGGCCGCGATCTCGCCAAGGACATGGTCGAGACGGCCAAGAAGTGCAAACGGCCCGAAAAGGATCCGATCTGGTTCGACTACCGCCGCCAGGCCGGCGAGGCGCTGGCCGATGCGGTGCACAAGGCCGACCGGGTTCCCAAGGATATGACCGCCCTGCTCAAGCGCTTCGGCAGCGAAGGTCGGACCATGCTGGCCGATGCCATCGTCCTGCTGAAAAACAGCGAAGCGATCGCCGCTGCGATGGCCCAGCTACCGGAAAAGATCGAGGATTTCGACGACGAGGTCTCGCTGACCGTCATGCGCTTGCATGAGGACATGCATGAGACCAATCCCGAGGCCGCCTTGTGGGTCCTGCTCCTAACCATGGGCCGGCTGGAATGCCCCTGGCAGATCTTCCGCGTCATCAAGCGGATCGGGCGCCGCGATGATGACCTTGTGGTCCAGAAGACCGAGATCGCCGCCGTCGGCGATGCGGTGCTCGGCGATACCGGATATTTCGCGGCCCGCCTGAAACAACCGCCACAGACCCTGGAAGAGGCCAGGGCCTGCTATCTCGTCTTTGACCGTTTCGTCGCCTTCTCCACAGGCATGACGGCCGAGTTCGGCATCCGCAAGGATGGTCGCTGGGGCCGCTCCCTGTTCGGCCTGCGCGCCGAGGCCTCGACCAATGTCGAAAAAATTCTGGCCAAGGTGCCGCTGGCGCTTGATACCGGCCTGCCGGAACCGCGCCGCGGTCGCAGTGGCCGGGTCATTCCCGCGCAAATCCCGCCCGAGGCGGCGATCGACAAGGCGGAGGGCCTGCTCTACTTCCTCGGCATGTGCCGCGAGCACGCGACCGCGGCCGCCATCGCCTCGACCCAGAAACGCGTTGCCGACGCCGCCGAAAAGCGCATGCAGGAGGCGGGCGAGATGCTGGTCGATCTTGTTGCTTCCAGCGAGGGGCAGAACCGCACCGCGGCCCAGGACGGTCTGGAGATCACGGCGCGCCTGATGATCGCCGCCGGGCATGGCGAGGCCGCGTCACTCTTGCGCCGCCGCGGGGTTGCCGCCACCGCGGCATAGCGTCCGCGCACTGCGGGACACCTTGCTTCCGGGCGCACGGGCACGTAATTCCACCGCATGACAACATCACCGGAAACGCCGATCGCACTGGAACAGCGCACCACCGCCGACGGTCGCCTGCATTCGCCGAGCGCGGCCCGCAATCGCGACGCCATCGCGGCGGTGCTTTGCGAGGCCCTGCCCGAGGACGCGCGGGTGCTGGAGATCGGATCCGGAACCGGCGAACACGCTGTTGCGGCCTGTCTGGCCCGGCCGGATATCCGCTGGCAGCCCTCCGATCCCGATCCCGCCTCGCGGGCCAGCCAGGCGGCGTGGGCAGACACGGCCGGTGGTGCGATCCGGCCGCCGCTCGCGATCGACCTGCTCGACCCGGCCAGCTGCGACGGGCTGGATGGTTTCGACGCGCTGGTCTGCATGAATGTCATCCATATCGCGCCCTGGGGCGTTGCCGAGGCCCTGGCCGGTCTCGCGGCCCGCCTGTTGGCACCGGGTGGCGTCGTCGTCCTGTACGGGCCCTTCCAGGAAGGTGAGGCCACAGCGCCCTCCAACCTGGCTTTCGACGCCTCGCTGAAAACACGCAATCCGGACTGGGGTGTGCGCGCGCTCGATCATGTTGTCGAACTGTTTGCGCGCAAGGACCTGACGCTGGCGCGGCGGATCGACATGCCGGCCAACAATCTTTCCCTTCTCTTCAAGCCTTCGGAGCTGCGCTGATGCGTCACCGGAATCGTCGCCTCGCCACCATCGCCCTCGCCGGCATTGTGCTGTGTATAGCCGTCGCTCTGGGCTTCACCGCCGTCGGCAGCGCCATCGTCTATTTCTACTCGCCCAGCGAGATCGCGGCCGCGCATCCGGGCACGGAGGCCCGGATCCGGGTCGGGGGCCTGGTGCTGGAGGAGTCGGTTGGCGAGACCGAGGTCGGCGCGACACGCTTCGTCATCACCGACCGGGCCCGGGAGGTCGAAGTCGTCTATGCCGGCCTGCTGCCCGACCTGTTCCGCGAGGGCCAGGGCGTTGTCGTTGAAGGCCGGTTCGATGCCTCCGGCGTGCTGCAGGCCAGCAATGTGCTGGCCAAGCATGACGAGACCTACATGCCGCCGGAGGTCGCCGAAGCGCTGCGCGAGGCCGGTGTCTGGCAGGGAGAGGGCGAAGGCGAGGACACGCCGGCAGGAACGCCCGAAAGCCGCTGACGCGATTGTCAGCATGGTGTGTGTTGCACCAGCCTGCGGACACCTTACCTGTCGTGACAGCAAGGGAGGCCCGACATGGCCCGATCCGAACGTGTTGAATTTGATGGTGCTCTCGGCGAGACGCTGGCGGCGCGGCTGGAATTGCCGGCGGGTCCGCCGCGCGCCCATGCCCTGTTCGCCCACTGTTTTTCCTGCAGCAAGGACATTCTCGCCGCGAGTCGTATTGCCCGGCGGCTGACCCGGGCCGGGATCGCCGTCCTGCGCTTTGATTTTACCGGGCTGGGGCAGTCCGACGGTGATTTCGCGAACACGAATTTCTCGTCCAACATCGAGGACCTGATCGCGGCCGCCCGCTACATGGCTGACCACCATGCCGCGCCGGACCTGCTGGTCGGGCATTCACTGGGCGGGGCGGCTGTGATCGCTGCGGCGGCGCAGCTGCCCTCGGTCAAGGCGGTCGCGACCATCGGGGCGCCCGCCGATGCCGATCATGTCACCCAGCAGTTCGCCGCTTCCCTCGACGCCATTGCCCGCGATGGCACGGCGGAGGTCTCGCTGTCCGGACGCCCCTTCACCATCAAGAAGCAATTCCTCGACGATATCGCCGGGCGGACCCTGGAGGATGCGGCGGCCGGATTGCGGCGACCGCTCCTGATCCTGCATTCCCCGACCGACGCGATCGTCGGCATCGACAATGCCTCGCGCCTCTTCCTGGCAGCCAAACATCCCAAGAGTTTCGTCAGCCTTGACGATGCCGATCACCTGCTGCGCGGCGAGCGTGACGCGCTCTATGCGGCTGATGTGATCGCCAGCTGGGCCGCGCGCTATGTCCTGGCACCGGCGCCTGCGGCGCCACGCCCGGATCCGTCCGGCGCAGTGGTCGTGCGCGAGACCGGGCGCGGGAAGTTCGAGAACCATGTTGTCGACGGGGACCATGTCCTGCTGGCCGACGAGCCGGTTTCGGTCGGCGGTTTTGATGCCGGCCCGTCTCCCTATGGTTTTCTCAGCGCCGCCCTGGGGGCCTGCACCTCGATGACGCTGCGCATGTATGCCGACCGCAAGGACCTGCCGCTCGACCGTGTCACGGTGACAACCTCACACACCAAGGGGCATGCCGAGGATTGCGAGGCTTGCCTGGAAGGTCAGGAGCGCAATGTCGACATTTTCGAGCGTGAAATCCTGCTCGAAGGCGCGCTCGATGCCGCCCAGACGGCCCGTCTCCTGGAAATCGCCGACAAATGCCCGGTGCACCGCACCCTGCACAATCCGGTGGTCGTCCGGACCCGCCTGAAAGATGGCGGGTAAATTACCAACTGTAATGTTATTGTAATGTTTGAGACACGCGGCGTTTAATCCGGCGGCCTGATGGTGGGCCTGTATTCGCAATGAACCCGTACAAGCAATGGAAAGGTCGTCGATACCCATGATTTCGGTTGATCGCATACGCCGCCTCGGCGGTGTTTCGCTCCTGGCGCTCTCCGCGCTGGCGGCAGGCACCCTTCTGGACAGCCCGATGGGCGAGGCGCACGCCTTCCAGACTGCTGGCCAGCCGCCGCTGGCGGCCGCTGTTCCTTCTGGCGCCCCGATGTCCTTTGCTGACCTGATCGAGAGCGTCAGCCCGTCCGTCGTCACCGTCCAGGTGAGCGGCTCGGTCGACATGGCCCGGCTTGGCGGGGATGGCCCCGACATGGAAAACCTGCCGCCGCAGATGCGCGAATGGCTGGAGCGCCAGTTCGGCGGCCAGACCCCGCAGCCGCAGCCCCGCCAGTCGCTCGGTTCCGGCTTCTTCATCAGCGCCGACGGTTATCTCGTGACCAATAATCACGTCGTGGCCAATGCCGACGAGATCACCATCGGCACCTCGGACGGCGAGGAGTATCCGGCCCGGGTGATCGGGACCGATCCGCAGACCGACCTGGCCCTGCTGAAGATCGACAGCGATATCGTCTTTCCCTTCGTGCAACTGGAAGAGAATCCAAGCTATCGCGTCGGCGACTGGGTCGTCGCGGTCGGCAATCCCTTCGGTCTGGGCGGTACGGCCACGGCCGGGATCATCTCGGCGATCGGGCGCCCGATCGGCAATTCGACCTACAATGACTTCATCCAGGTCGATGCGCCGATCAATCGTGGCAATTCCGGCGGCCCGACCTTTGACCTCAATGGCAATGTGATCGGCGTCAACTCGCAGATCTTTTCACCGACCGGCGGCAATGTCGGCATCGGTTTTGCCATTCCCTCCGATGTCGCCGCCCGTATCATCGCCGATCTGCGCGAAGACGGCCGGGTGGCGCGCGGCTGGCTCGGCGTATCGATCCAGAATGTCACCGACGACATCGCCGAGGCCCTTGGCCTTGAGGAAACGCGCGGTGCCATCATCTCCTCCATCGTCCAGGGCGGCCCGGCCGACCAGGCCGGTTTCGAGCGCGAGGATGTGGTGCTGGAGATCAATGGCGAGGAAGTCGACGGATCGCGCGACCTGACCCGCCGCGTCGGCAATATCCAGGCCGGCGAGGAAGTCCGCTTCCTGGTCCTGCGTGACGGCCGTGAACGGACGGTCCGGGCGCGTCTCGGTGATCGTCCTGGCGAGCAGGAACTGGCCAGCATGAACACTCTCGACCAGGACGCGCCGCGCGCGACCGTGTTCGGCATGTCCATGGCCCCGCTGGAAGACGAGGACCGCGAGGTCCGCGGCCTGGCCCCGAATGTCGAGGGTGTCGTGGTCGACGAGGTCGAATCCGGAAGCGAGGCCGCCCGAAAGGGCATCCTCACCGGTGACATTATCCTGGAGGCGGGCGGAAATCCCGTCGACAGCGTCGAGACCCTCCGCGCGATTGCGGATGAAGCCCGTGAAGACGGGCGCAGCGCCATCCTGCTGCTGGTCGAGGGACGTGGCGGACAACGCTATGTCGCCCTGCAACTCGGCGAAGCCGACTAGAGAAAAGAGGAGATCGGGGTGCGCATTCTGATCGTTGAAGACGACCGCGAAGCTGCCGGCTATATCCGCAAGGGGCTTCGCGAAAGTGGCCATGTGGCCGACCATGCCGGCAACGGTGAAGAGGGTCTGGAAATGGCCCGCGCCGCGGAATACGACGTGCTTGTCGTCGACCGCATGATGCCGCGCATGGATGGCCTGTCGATGGTCGAGGCGCTGCGCGCCGATGACGATCGCACCCCGGTTCTCATCCTCTCGGCCCTCGGCGAGGTCGATGATCGCGTCGAAGGTCTCAAGGCTGGCGGCGATGACTATCTGGTCAAGCCCTATGCCTTTGCCGAACTGCTGGCCCGGGTCGAGGCCCTGGCCCGCCGCCGCGACCCGGACACGGTCCGCACCAAGCTGGTGGTCGGCGATCTGGAAATGGATCTCCTTGCCCGCACCGTGGTGCGCGAGGGCGAGGAAATCCTCTTGCAGCCGCGCGAGTTTCGCCTGCTGGAATTCCTCATGAAGCATTCCGGCCAGGTGGTGACCCGCACCATGTTGCTGGAGAAGGTCTGGGACTATCATTTCGACCCCCAGACGAACGTGATCGACGTCCATATCTCGCGTCTGCGCTCGAAGATCGACAAACCCTTCCCGCGCTCGCTTCTGCACACGGTGCGCGGAGCCGGCTACCGCCTGCAGGCCTGATCCGGCATGCAGGCGCGGGGGGCAGCCTTTCTTCGAACAACGGCGTTCCGACAGACACTTTTGTCGGCGGCCCTGTTCGCCTTGGCGAGTTTCGTCACGCTGGGCTTCGTCTATGCGGCCTCGGCCGGCATGGTGCTGCGCCGCGCCGATGCGGCCATCAATGAGGAAGTCGAGCAGCTCGACGCCAGTTTCCAGGCTGGCGGCATCCGCACGGTCAACCGCTACATCCTGGAACGCACGGTCGGCGGCGGGGCGGACTATCTCTATTTGCTGGTTCACCCCTCCGGCCGCAGCCTGTCGGGCAATCTGACCTATCTGCCGGACGTCCAGCCCGATGATGAGGGTCGGGTCCAGTTCACCTATCGCCGGCCCGCCGCCGGTGACCGCAATGATGCCGATGGCAAGGATGACCGTACCGCGCGCGGCCGCATCATCGACCTGCCTTCGGGCTATCGCCTCTATGTCGGCCTCGATGTCGACGAGGAGACGCGCCTCGTCTCGCGCATGCTCAACACCATTCTTGCCGCGTCTGCGCTGGCCCTGGCGCTGGGCGTGGCGGCGGGGATTTTCGTCAGCCGCCGCTTTGTCCGCCGTCTCGACCGGATCAATACGGTGGCGCGGCGGGTCAAGGCCGGCGACCTGCAGCCCCGAGCGCCGCGCAATTTCACCGGCGACGAGCTCGATGAGCTGTCCGAGAATTTCAACAACATGCTCGACCGGGTCGAGGCGCTGATGCACCGCATGCGCCATACCGGCGACAGTATCGCGCATGATCTGCGCACGCCGCTGACACGCATGCGCAACCGGCTCGACGAGGCGCTGCGCGAGGAGGGTGACCAGGCCTCGCGTGAACAGGCGCTGGAGCGCGCTGTCGCCGATACCGACGAACTTCTTGGCATTTTCAACGCCATCCTGTCGCTGTCACGCCTGGAGGCCGGTGAAAGCCGGGCCTCGATCCAGCGTCTCGACCCGGCCGAGATCGCCTCCGACATGGCCGAGCTCTACGAGCCGGTCTGCGAGGATGAAGGCTTGTCCTTCAACAGCGAGATCCAGTCCGGCCTGACCCTGCTGGGCGATCGCGGTCTCCTGTCCCAGGCGCTCGCGAACATTCTCGACAATGCGGTCAAATATACCCCGCCCGGCGGTGCGGTGACATTGCGCCTGCGCGAGACCGGTGAAGGCCGTATCGAGTTCTCTGTCACCGATACCGGTCCGGGCATTCCCGATACGGATCGCGAGCGGGTCACCCAGCGTTTCGTGCGGCTCGACAATTCACGCACCATGCCCGGCTCGGGCCTCGGCCTGTCGCTCGTCAAGGCCATCGTCGATGTCCACAATGGCAAGTTCGAGCTGGGCGAGGGCCCGGGCGTGGTCGCTGACGGGCACGGCGCCGGCCTGCGCGCCTCACTCTGTTTCCCCAAGGCGCCGGCGGAGAGCTAGGCAGGTTGTGTGCTGCGAAAGACATTTTCGTGGCACACATGCCGGGACAAATTTCTCAAATGCGGCTTTGCCCCTTCACCCGGCTGGCGGATCGGGCCAATTTGCC
This sequence comes from Maricaulis sp., assembly GCF_015665295.1. Lineage (GTDB taxonomy): Bacteria > Pseudomonadota > Alphaproteobacteria > Caulobacterales > Maricaulaceae > Maricaulis. Next base: position 50,436 of record NZ_JADFAJ010000019.1, on the reverse strand, counting down.
GGTCATGACTGACGTCGAGACGCCATCACGACCGGCCCTGCCCGCCGGACTACCGCCCTTGCCGGGGCGCAAGCCGGGTGCGGCCGCGCATGTGATCGCGTCACTGCCGGACAGGGCGCGCGCCGCGATCGCGCCGGTCTCCGACTTCCTCGACACTGTGTTCGCCGCCGCGCCCTATCTGGCGCGTCTGGCCCAGCGCCGGCCCGACACGCTGGCGGCCTGTGTGCGCGAGACGCCGGACCGGCTGCTCGCCCTGGCCATCGACAATCTGCGCATTGCCGGGGCTGCGGCGCCGGATATTGCCGCCCTCGATGCCGCCCTGCGCGAGGCCAAGAGCGATGCCCATCTGGTCACCGCGCTGGCGGACCTCGCCGGGGTCTGGGATGTCCGCCAGGTGACGGCGGCGATGACACGGCTCGCCGATGCGGCCCTCAAGGCGGCGCTGCATGCCCATGTCCGCTTGCTCGCCGAACAGGGCCGCGCGCATGCCGTGAGTGACCCGGACAACCCGCTTCCCGGCGTGATCCTGCTGGCGCTGGGCAAGATGGGAACCGGTGATCTCAACTATTCCTCCGACATCGACCTGGTCGCCGTCTATGATGCCGAGGCCCTGACCCTGCCCGGGACCGAGGAGCCGCGCAAACGCCTGCCGCGCCTGATCCAGTCCGTGGTGAAATCGCTGCAGGATGTGACGTCTGACGGCTATGCCTTCCGCGTCGACCTGCGCTTGCGGCCTGATCCGGGTGCGACCCCGGTCATCATCTCGACCGATGCGGCGCTGAATTATTATGAAAGCCTGGGCCAGACCTGGGAGAGGGCGGCCTGGATCAAGGCGCGCGCCAGTGCCGGCGACACCGCTGCAGCGGCGCGCTTTCTCGCCCACATGCAGCCCTTCATCTGGCGCCGCTCGCTGGACTATGCCGCGATCGATGATATCCGCGGCCTGGCGCGGCAGATCCAGACGGTGGGGCGGCGCGCCGAGATCCGGCCGGCCGGGCATGATCTCAAACTGGGGCGCGGCGGCATACGCGAGATCGAGTTTTACGCCCAGATCCCGCAGCTGGTCTTTGGCGGCCGTGACGAGCGCGTCCGCGTTCCGGCAACACTGGATGCGCTGGCGGCGCTGCGCGAGACCGGCGCTGTCGAGGCCGATGTCGTCGCCTCCCTGTCGGCGGATTATTGCGATCTGCGCAGCTGGGAACACCGCGTGCAGATGCGCCAGGACGAGCCGAGCCAGACGGTGCCTGTCGATGATGATGACCGCGCCGATCTCGCCGCGCTGGCCGGCTTTGACAGCCGGGCCGCCTTCGAGGCGGCGGTCGAGGCCTGCCTGCAGCGCGTGCACGGGCATTTTTCCGACCAGTTCGAGGATGACGAGGCCCTGGCCTCGGAGGCCGGTTCGCTGATCCTGACCGGCGTCGAGCCGACGCCGGACACCATCACCACGCTGGAAACCCTGGGCTTCTCGCAACCGGCCTCGGTCTGGGCGACGCTCAATGGCTGGGCCGGTGGCCGGGTGAGGGCGGTACGGTCGAACCGTGCCCGCACCCTGTTTGCCCGCATCGCACCGCAGCTGGTCGACCGCATGGCCGCCACCGGCGAGCCGGATGCCGCGATGACACGCTTCGCCGCCTTTTTCGAGAACCTGCCCATGGGCGTGCAACCGCTCTCGCTCCTGTCCAACGAGCCGGGCCTGGCGGCAGACCTGATCGGCATCCTGACCCTGGCACCGCGACTGGCGGCCGATCTGGCACGCCGTCCGGCCCTGCTCGATGCCATGCTGGACGAGCGCTTCTCCGTCCCCCTCGACCGCGATCCGCCGGACAGTTTCAAGTCGGTGCTGAGCGAGGCGCTGGGCCGGGCCGGGGATTACGAGGCCGCCCTCAATATTGCCCGTCGCCGCGTCCGCGAGGAGCGCTTCCGGATCGGCACGCAAATCCTCAAGCGGACGGCCAGCGCGCAAACCGCCGGCGCGGCCTTTTCCGCGATGGCCGATGCGACCCTGTCGGCCATGGCGCGGGCCGCGCAGGACGAAACCGAGCGCCGATATGGCCCGATGCCGGGCGAGGGCGTCATTCTGGGCATGGGCAAGCTGGGCGGCCGGGAACTTGCGGCCGACAGTGATCTCGACATCATGATCATCTATCAGGGAGACGAGACCGCCGCCTCCTGGTTCGGCCGTTTTGCGACCCGCCTGATCAGCGCCCTGTCGGCGCCCACCGAGGAGGGCGAACTCTATACGGTGGACATGCAGTTGCGCCCATCGGGCAAGGCGGGCCCGGTCGCGGTCTCGCTGGCGCGCTTTGACAGCTATTACCCGCACGAGGCCTGGACCTGGGAGATGATGGCGCTGACGCGAGCCCGCATCATCGCCGGTGACGGTCCGCTGGCGCGTGCCGTTGAGGCCTCCTTCGAGCGGGCGTTGCGGCGGCCGCGCGAGGCCAAGGGCGTGCGCGAGGACGCCCTGTCGATGCGGCGCCGACTCGCCGAGGCCAAACCGCCGAAGTCAGACTGGGACCTCAAGGCCCGGCCGGGCGGCCTGCAGGATATCGAGTTCATCGCCCAGACCCTGCAATTGATCCATGCCGACCGGAAGGATGTGCTGCGCGCCTCGACCATGCAGGCGCTGATGGCGCTGGGTGAGGCGGGGATTCTGCCGGCCGACGAGGTCAAGCTGCTCACCGAGACGCTGCAGCTCGAGCTCGGCGTGCTGCAGCTGATCCGCTGTGCCCACGGCTCCGGCTTCGACCCGGACCAGGCCAGCAGTGGTTTTGCCGAACGGCTTGCCGAGCTCGGCGGCTGCCGCAAGATCGAGGCACTCATGGCGGCGCTGGATAGGCGCATGGTGGCCGTCCACAAGGTGTTTGAGCGTCGGATCGGGAAAATGTGATCCTGCCGCGACGGATGTTCGGGCCTGACGCGTTCTACTCATTGCGAGGCTTTGAACGACGAGGACAATGTCATGAAAATTTCCCGACTGATTATTCTGATGAGCTCGACCTGCCTGTTGCTGGCCGGCGCTGCGGCGCAGGCCCAGGGAATTGGCGGCCATCACCGCGGTGACCGCCAGGGCGGTCCCGGTGCCGGCGGCCCACAGCGCGCGATGATGATGCTGCGGGCGGCCGACGCCAATGCCGACAACACCATTACCCGCGCCGAAGTCGATGCTCTGCAGGCGGAGATGTTCGCCTGGATGGATCGCAATTCCGACGGCTATCTTGATGGCGAAGACGCATCGCCCGTGCGCCAGCGCCTGCGGGCCCTGCATGAGGCCGAGGCCGATGAAGCCGGCGAGGAAGGCCGGCGTTGGCGGCGGCGGGCTCACGGCGGTGACGGTCCTGGTGACGGCCCGGACGGGGCGGGCCCCGGCCGCCATTTTGACACCGATGAGGATGGTCGGATTTCCCGCGCCGAATTCCTCGGTGGCGAGAACCGACTGTTCGCCATGCTGGACGCAAACGAGGACGGCGCGATCACGCCGGACGAGCTGGACGCCGCGGCTGAACGGCGACAGGATCGCCGGCATTGGTGGCGGAACTAGGCGTTTCGCTGATGTTCGACGGACACGGCATGAAGACTGACGAACCGGCCGCTGCCGGACCCCTGTCGGGCCGTGTCCGCGAACGGTCATCTCCCGCCACCCCGGCTCCGGCCGGGGTGCGCGCCGCGGAAGACCGGCTGATGGCGCGTATTGGCGCCGGCGACCGCGACGCGGCGCGCGAGCTGATGGCTGCCAACCTGTCCCGCATTCTCGGTCTGGCCCGGCGCACGCTCGGCGATCCGGTGGAGGCCGAGGACGTGGCGCAGGAGACTTTCCTGCGGGTCTGGAAAGCCGCAGGGCGCTGGCAGTCCGGTCAGGCGCGGGTGTCGAGCTGGATTTGCCGCATTGCGCTCAATCTCTGCTATGACCGGCTGCGCAGGCGCCGCGAAATACCAACCGAGACCGTGCCGGAACGCGCTGACAGCGCGCCCGGGCAGGACTCCCGGATGGAGCAGGCCGAAACCGGTCATCGCGTCGCAATGGCTGTCGCCCGACTGCCGGACCGCCAGCGCCAGGCGCTCGAACTGGTTCATTTCCAGGAGATGAGCAATATCGAGGCGGCGGCGATCATGTCTGTGAGCGTCGATGCGCTCGAATCCCTGCTGGCCCGCGGCCGGCGCAAGCTCAAGGCCTTGCTTCTGGGCGATGCACCGGATCTCATTGCCAGCTATGCACGGGGCGGTGACGCCCGTTACGGTGACGAATGATGACTGAGGACCGCTTTTTCCGAATTCTCGAGGCCTATGGGGCCGACCCGGCGCGCTGGCCCGATGCCGAACGGGCCGAGGCCGAAGCCTTTGCCGCCGCGCATCCTGCCCTGGTCCTCGACGCGACCGGTGACGAGATGGTGCTCGACGATCTTCTTGACCGCATGGTCGAGCCGGTGATCGAGGCGCCGCTGCTTGAGCGCCGTCTTCTCGCCCGGCTTCCTGGCCCGACCGGATTGCCCGCCTGGATGGCGCCGTCAGCCATCGCTGCCGCGCTTCTGGTTGGTGTGCTGGGCGGTTTTGCCAGCGGCGCGCTCACCGGACCCGCCGACGACAGCGACGCGATCTATGCCGATGCCTTCACCGGATACGAGCAGGACTGGGTGGACTGGCTGGGGGAGGACGCATGAGGCCGGCCCTGCCCTGGATCATCGCCCTGGTCGGATCGGTAATGATCAATGGCGTGCTTGTTGGTTACCTCCTCCATCGCACGACGGACGGGCCGCGCTGGCATGTCCGGGTGCCACATGATGGCCAGATGCCGACGCGCGGCGGCCCTCCGGGGCGTGCCGGTTTCGACCTGCGCGGTTTCGTCGAGTCGCTGCCCGAAGCGGCGCGCGATGAAGCCCGCAGCCGCCTGCGCGCGAGTTTCGCCGAAATGCGCGATATCGCCATGGACGGCAGGGCGGCACGTCGGGAGCTCGATGCCCTGCTCGTCGCCGAGGACTTCGACGCCGACGCAGTTGCTGCCGCGATGGAGCGAATGCGCCAGAGCCAGCGTGCCGTCGAGGCCCGTATCGAAATGATTGTGCTGGATGTTGTGGCCGAGCTTGATGCCGAGACCCGTGCCGCAGCCTTGCAAGCCGGGCGCGAGCGCATCGGTCATTCGGCCATGCACCGGCGCGGGACACCGCGGGATGGCCGCGAAGGCCCGCCGCCGCCACCGCGCGATCGACACTAGATTCCCCGCAATCTGGCAGGGGTGACGTTACTCGCCGGCCGCGAAGCGGGCCGGTGTTGCGCTGTCGACGAATTCATCATCGGCGTCGAAGCTGTCCCCGCCCTGCAGCCCGGCTGACAGTCCCAGCGGCGCATGGGCGTCGAAGTTGTCGTCCGCCGGCGCGAAACCATCCTCATCCCCGCGCGGCGCCTTTTCGGAGACCCTGCGGCTCGCATCGCGCGGGATCGGCTGGTCCTGGCTGATCGGCAGCACGATGGAGACCGTCGTGCCTTCGCCGAGCGTCGATTCGATCGACAATGTGCCGCCATGCAGCTCGATCAGGGATTTCGACAGGGCGAGGCCGAGGCCGGAGCCCTGGAAGCTCTTGGAGTGCTGGCTTTCGATCTGCTCGAAGGGACGTCCCAGGCGCGGCAGGTCGTCCTTGGCAATGCCGATGCCGGTATCGGAGACCTGGAAGGCGACGCCGAGGCCGGACAGGAAGCCGCGCACTGTGACCCGTCCGCCTTCCGGCGTGAACTTCACCGCGTTGGAGACCAGGTTGATCATGATCTGCTTGAAGGCGCGCGGATCGACCTCGATCTCCGGCAGGTCAGAGACATCGGCACGCAGCTGCAGGCGCTTCTCCTCGGCCCGGCCACGCACGATGCGGATGCTTTGCTCGACCAGCTCGCTGGCATCGGTCGGCTCGGGCTGCAGCTGCATCTTGCCGGCCTCGATCTTGGACATGTCGAGAATGTCGTTGATCAGTTCCAAGAGGTGTTTGCCCGAGGACAGGATGTCCTTCATGTAGCCGACATAGCGGTCATCCCCGAGCGGGCCGAACATTTCCTGCATCATGATTTCGGAGAAACCGTTGATCGCGTTCAGCGGCGTGCGCAGCTCGTGGCTCATATTGGCGAGGAATTCGGACTTCGACCGGTTGGCTTCCTCGGCGCGGATCTTCTCTTCCTCGTATTTCTTGGCGAGATCGGCGATGCGGGCCTGCGAGCGCTTCACGTCATCGACGGTCTTGCGCAGCTGGGCCTCATTCTCGGTGAGGGCGGCTTCGTGATGCTTGAGATCGGAAATGTCGGCACCCACCGAGACCAGGCCGCCATCGGCGGTCGGGCGGTCGGAATAGTGCAGCCAGCGACCATTTGCGAGTTCGATCTCGTAGGCCACCTTGCTGTCGGTGCCGCCATGCACGGCCTTGATGGCGCGCGCTGCAGCCTGCTCGACGGCGGCATAGCTCATGCCGGGCTTGAGCATGCCCTCGGGAAAATCAAACAGGTCGCGGAACTTGCGGTTCCACAGGACCAGGCGCTGGCGGCTGTCCCAGAGCACAAAGCTTTCCGACATGGATTCCAGTGCCGCGCGCAGCCGGTTTTCGGCAGCAGCGACCCGGGCCTGGGCGCCCTTGCGTTCGGTGACGTCGATGGCGACGCCGACGATCCGGGTATGATTGGCCTCGCCGCCCGGCAGGATACGGCCGCGCATCTGCAGCCAGACCGGTGAGCGGGCGGCCAGGACCTCGTGATCGACCTCGGCGCCGGCGGGGGCGCCGCGCATGGCGGCGCGCAGTCGCTCGCGATCCGGCTTGGAGAAGAGTTGCAGGAATTGCTGCCCGTTGCACTCGATGGCCGCTTCAAGGCCAAGGATGCGGGCAAGCGAGTCGGTGACAAAGACCGTGTCGGCTTCCGGGTTCCAGTCCCAGACACCACAGCGTGCGCCTTCGATGGCGACGCGAAAGCGCTGTTCATTGTCTTCGAGCTGCTGCCGCGTGGATCGCAGCCGCCCCATTTGCATGAAGACCAGGGCACACAGGCCCAGCGCCACGAAGATCGGGGCGATGAACATCAGCCCGTAAAAGGAGATGGTGCGGTACCAAGCGCTCTGATTGATGCGCATGGCGCCCAGCGCGTAGACGCGCAATTCGGTTCCCGCGATCGGGGCCACGGCGAAGGTCACGCGCTCCTCGCCGAAACGCGCCTCCGATGTGGCACCGCCGCCGCCGCTCGCCAGCGTATCGATATACGCCGGCTGCAGGCCGAAACGCTCGGCCAGCTGGGTGCCGGCCCGGACGCTGGGCATGCGCGGGCGGATCGCCAGCATGCCGCCTTCGGAATCGGCCAGCGCCACAACGCGGTCATCGCCCCAGTCGGGCAGGGCGGTCTCGGTGCTCAGCCGGGCCACGAAGGCACCGACAGTGCCGTCGCTGAGCGGCGCCGGCACGGCCAGCACCAGATGGGCGATATTGCCGGACACATCGGCGGTCAGGCCGGACGGCGCATCAAGCGCGGCGCCCGCGAGCTCGCGCAAACCCTCGGCCGGGTCGCCATCGGCGATCACCTGGCCACCGGGCAGGAGGAGGGCGATGTCGGCGACCAGTTCCGATTCGCCGATCGCGGCGAGCCGGGCGCGGGCCAGGTCCTCGACCGCGCCGACCCGGGCATCGCGCAGGTCGGCGGCTGCGAAGGCGAGCGCATAGCGGGCCTCGGCGATGCGGGCGGTCACCCGTTCCGCCAGATAGCCGGCGGCATTGGCCTGGGACCGCTCCGCCTCGGTGATCAGGATCTCGCGCTCCTGCTGGATCTTGATCAGCAGGATGCCACCATAGGCCAGCGTGAACAGGACCATGGCGAGGATGATCCACATCACCCCGCTGGAGCGTTTGCTGGCCGGTTTCCGGGGATCAGGTTTGCGGTCGCGCGGGCGCGATCCCCCGGACGGGGATTTGATCGCCTTGTCGCTGGACAGGCGTTGCTCGAACCGCATCTGATTCATGGTCTCAAACTAAGGTGCGTCGCGGGCCTGTGTCGACCTGTGAGCGCGGGCTTGCAAACGGTAATCTAGGCCTCGCCGGCACCGGTCTCCGGCGCGTCCGTGGCCGCGTCGCTCTCGGCGGCCACCTTCTGGCGCGCCTTTCGGCGTTCCGCACCCTTGTAGGCCGGGCCTCCGGCATTGGCACGCCGCCGATCGGGACCGAAATAATTCTTGTTCCGGATGAAGGGTCTGGGCTCGTTGATTACCGAGGCGATCTTGGAAAACATCTCCTTGGCGGTGACCGGCTTGCAGCAGAATTCGGTGACCCCGGCATCGCGCGCAGCCATTACCTTGGATTTCTCCGAATAGGCACTCAGCATGATGATCGGCACAAGCGGATTGGGACTGTCATCGGCGGTCCGCACCAGGCGCACGAAGTCGAGCCCGTCGAGGATTTCCATCTGATAGTCGGTGATGATGATGTCGACCGAATCGGAGCGGACCAGGTCGAACGCGTCGGCCGGGTCTTTCGACTCGAATATCTGCTTGATGCCGAACCCGTGCAAAATGGTGCGCAGGATGGTCAGCATATAGCCGTTATCATCGACGATCAGAATTCGCACACGGCTGAAATCAACGGCCATGGTCTGCCTACCTCAGTTACGTCACGCCGCGTGCGACGCCTTACTCTTCAGGTTCTTGAGGGAGCTTAGCGGCACAGGCTTACCGAAATAGTAACCCTGCCCATAGGTCACACCGAAAGTCTTCAGTGCCTTTGCCTGGGCTTCGGTCTCGATCATCTCGGCGACCGTCGCCGCCCCGAGGCTGCGGCAGATATTGATCATGCCCTTGAGCAGGGTCGCATCGCGCTTGGAGCGTTCGAACTGCTTGACATAGCTGCCGTCGATCTTGACCACGTCGGCCGGGAAATCGCGTAGATAGTGGAAGCCGGCCGAGCCGGCCCCGAAATCGTCGAGGCAGACATCGTGGCCGCGCTCGCGGATTTTCTGGATCACGGCATTGGCGGCCTTGATATTGGTGACGGTCGCCGTCTCCGTCAGCTCGAAGCTGAGGCGGGAACGGTCGATCTTGAGATCCGCCAGCAGGGCCAGGAAACGCTTGCCCCAGGCCATGTTGGTCAGCGATTTTCCGGACAGGTTCACCGCCAGTGACGGCCGATCGAAATCGTCGCGCAGGAAGGTGGCGGCGATCTCGGTCATCGCGAAGTCGATCTCGTAAATCAGTCCGGTGTTCTCGGCAAAGCCGACACTGTCCTGCACCGGCTTGCCGCCGGGCAGACGCAGCAGGAGCTCGTAATGGTGGACCTCGCCGGTCTCCAGGTCGACGACCGGCTGGGCGTGCGGCTCGATCACACGTCCGGCAATAGTGGTCCGCAACTCCTTCATACGGCGCTCATTCTCCTGCATCATGCCTTCGGCAACTTCCTGCAGGCTGACGACGTCCAGGACGCGGTCGGACTGGGCAGCTTGATTGATGGCGTAGAGGAAGGCCTGGATGGCAACACTTGAATCGAGACTTGGCGCATCGGCTACGGAATCGATGCTGACAACGGCTTCGTCGAGGCCTGCATCGGCAAGGCTGCCTTCGATTTCCTTCCGGAGCCGCTCAAGGTCGAGCGTCCGGTCGTGGATCAGGGCGGTCCGCTCTTCGTCGACCTGGCGGGCGACACCGTCATCGCCGACGGCGAGCGCGCAGGAGGCGGCGACGGACTGATAGATCGCGGCTGCCCGCTCATGGCCGACCAGCCGGTCGAGCGCATCCCCGGCTTCAATCCGAAGCACCGACATGGCCATGTTTACGCCCGCGGACCGAGCCTTCTCGATCGCGCGCTCGGCGCTGCGCTCAAAGGCTTGCGGATCGAGTTCGTCCGGGGCGTGGAGGGCTTCGTAGGACAGGCTCCAGCGAATGCGGTCATCATCGCCCAGCATCCAGCCGCAAAGGCGGCATTCCCGGCCGCCGACGGCGATCCGGACCGGGCCGAGCCGACGTCCGGGCTTGAGGCGATGCATGGTCGCCTGGAAAACCGGTCGCGAGGTGCGGTCAAAACGCTTGGCGAGATCCTCGCCCGAGCCGGTCAATTGCGGCTCGCCCAGCGTGGCGACGGCACCGGCAGCATAGGTCACGCGACCCTTGCCATCTGTCTCGATCAGAATGTCGGCAGCGGCAAAGGCGAAGGACAGGAAACGGTTGCGTTGTTCGACCAGGGACATGGGATTCCACTCGTGTGCACAGGTCGCCCAGTGTCGACGGGCAATCGTTAGAACGCCCTTAAAATTTTAGGTAAATCAGGCAGCTGCCCGTCGGCTGCCGACTCCGCGCTTGCCTGGCTTGGTGTTGACGTCCTTGAGGACGTTCTCGGCCTGGCGCGAAAGCTCGGCCAAAGCGGGTGATAATTCACCCTCTTCGCCGGCCAGGGCCGCAAGGCGTTCGGCGATTTCCAGCAGGCGGGGGCTGTTGGCCAGGAGGCGGGCCTGGGCCTCGATACGGTGCGGGTCGCGGTCATACTCCGCTGCCGGCACGCGCCAGCCGCCCCAGTCCATCGCCTCGGTGACAACGACGGGGAAGGTGCCGGGGAAGGGATGCCCGGCGCATTCCTCGACGCTCTGCCATTTGTTCCTGGCGCGCAGGACACGCCAGTGACCCGCCTCGACATGGTCGGCCTGTTCGGCGGAGAGTTCTTCGGCGACAAAGTCGCGACCAAGCCCGCAATCATAGGCGATGCGGATCGGCTCCTCGACATCCTTCACCCAGTGCGGCTTGACCTGTTCGATCAATGCCCAGGTCCCTACCGGTCCGACAAAGACACGCTGATGCTTGTGAAAGACTGCCTTGGCCATGTGTCAAACTCCCTCGCCCCCGTCACACAACCATGTCCGCGTTTAAACCGGGTGAACGGAACAGACCGGATTTGAACGATCATCCGCACGGGCGCTGCGCCAACCGCTACGGGCGTGACGCGTTGCCCGACTGGCCTGCACAGGCTATGTGCGCGTCATGGATACGCCTTCGACCTTTTCGCGCCGGCTCTCGGTGGCTCCGATGATGGACTGGACGGACCGGCATTGCCGGGCCTTCCACCGTGTCCTCACGCGCAAGGCGCTGCTCTATACCGAGATGGCGGTCGACAAGGCGATCATCAATGGCGACACGGCACGCCTGATCGGCTTTGACGCCGCAGAGCAACCGGTTGCCATCCAGCTGGGCGGCTCCGACCCGGCCGAGCTCGCTGCCGCCGCCCGGACGGCGCAGGATTTCGGCTATTGCGAGGTCAATCTCAATGTCGGCTGTCCCTCCGATAGGGTCCAGTCCGGCCGTTTCGGCGCCTGCCTGATGCTCGAGCCGGAACTGGTCGCCGACTGTGTCCAGGCAATGCGCGAGGCGGTCGCCATCCCGGTTACCGTGAAATGCCGGATCGGGGTCGATGACCAGGACCCGCAAGCCGCGCTCTTCGCCCTGGTCGATGCCTGTGCGGCGCGCGGCGTCACGAGTTTTGCCGTGCATGCCCGCAAAGCCTGGCTCAACGGGCTCAGCCCGAAGGAAAACCGTACCATCCCGCCGCTCGACTATGATCTGGTGCGCCGTCTCAAGGCCGAGCGCCCGGAACTGGAAATCATCCTCAATGGCGGGCTGGAAGATCTGGGTCACGCGGTTCGCGAGAGCAGCGATCTCGATGGTGCCATGATCGGACGCGCCGCCTATCACACGCCGTGGATACTTGCCCGAGTCGACTCAACCCTATTCGGCGAAGCCGATCCGGTGGCGACCCGGTCACAGGCGCTGGACGCCTGCCGGCCCTATATCGCGGCCCATCTTGATGGCGGTGGCCGCCTGCATGACATCACCCGTCACATGCTCGGCCTGTATGCCGGCGAGCCCGGCGCGCGCCAGTGGCGGCGCATCCTGTCGGAGAAGGCCCCGCGCGCCGGCGCCGGGCTCGACGTAGTCGAGGAAGCGCAGGCGGCCGTGTCGCCGCGCGATGAGGCAGCCTGAATGACCGATATCTGGATTCTGGTCCTGGCGATGGCGGCGACGGGCGCCTCTGCCGGGCTGATCGCCGGCCTGTTCGGCATTGGCGGCGGCATCGTCATGGTGCCGGCCATGTTCTATGCCTTCCAGTTCCTCGGCTATGACGACCCGACCATCATGCAGGTTGCGGTCGGGACGTCGCTGGCAGTGATCATTGCCACCTCGCTGCGTTCGGTCTCGGCCCATGCCAAACGCGGCGCCGTCGATTTCGCGGTCCTGAAGGCCTGGGCGCCCTGGATCGTGATCGGCACGCTGATCGGCTCGCGCATCGCGCATATCCTGCCCGGCAACTTCCTGACCGGCCTGTTCGGCGCGATGGCGATCCTCCTGTCGGCGCAGTTCTTTTTCGGACGCCCTGACTGGCGCCTCGCCGACGACATGCCCGGCGGTCCCGTGCGCTGGGGGCTGGGCGGCTCGATCGGTATCCTTTCAGCCCTCATGGGGATTGGCGGCGGCGTGCTCGGGGTCACCCTGATGACGCTGTGTGGCAAACCGATCCACAAGGCGGTCGCGACCGCCGCCGGTTTCGGTGTGGCCATAGGCTTTCCCGGCGCGGTTGGCTTCATCGTCAATGGCTGGGGACAGGACGCCGTGCCGTATTCGCTCGGCTATGTGAACCTGCCCGGTTTTGCCCTGCTGGCCGGCTCGGCCTTCTTCGTTGCGCCGCTCGGTGCCAGGCTGGCGCACAGCCTGCCGGAGAAGACGCTCAAGCGCTGTTTCGCCGTTGGCCTGGTGGTCGTCGGTGTCATGCTGGTGCGCGAGGCCTGGCTGGCCGCCGGCTGACCGGAGCCGCTATTCTGAGCGCAGGACAAGCTGGTCGCGGCGAATCTCGATCACGTCGAAGCGTTCCAGTACGGTCATGCCGAGCAGGGACCGCTCGCCGCCACTCATCACCAGGGCCGGCACCCGCTCGAATGTGCGACCGGGCAGGTCGAGCGTGCGGATCTCGACCGCGGCAGCCATTGACCGGCCCGCCGCCGTCGAGGTCTGGATGCTGAATTCAAGCCGGTCGGTGCGGATGCCGACCCGGCGGGCATCGTCGAGGGTCAGCGCGACACCGGTCGCACCGGTATCGATCAGGAAATTGACTTCGGTCCCGTTGATTTCGGTGTCGATATAGAAATGCCCGTCGAACTGGCGCGCCAGCACGATGGCGCCATCATCCAGCTGCACCCCGCCCGGGCTGCGCCGGGCGCTGGCGGCTTCAACGGGGGCTGCGCCCCAGATGTCCTGATACTGCCAGTCCGCATAATCGCGATCGAGCACGGCGACGCTGCACGCCGCGGCGCTGATCGACACCCAGGCGATGAGGTTGCGGTGACGGGTCCGGTCCGGAGCGAGGGCTGAACCGGTGAGGGCGAGGCCCAGCAGGATCAGGATTGTTGTCATGAAAACCGTTCGCGCCAGCGGCTCGACCCCCTCCCACAGCGGCCAGCTGATCACGCGCAGGACGATCAGCGCAATGGCAAGGGCGAGGACCGGCAGAGCGGCGCGGGTGATCAGCTGGCGCATGACCTAGTCCTGCCGTGATTTGCGGGCCGCCTGATAGGCCGCTTCACGGCCGGGCAGGGCCGCCATGATCGCCGCGCGCTCATCATCGCTGTAACGTGTCCAGCGGCCCAGCTCTTCCATGGTGCGGAAGCAGCCGACACATAATTGTGCTTTGGGATCAACGAAGCAGACCTGCACGCAGGGCGTCCGGATCGGCGGTTTGTTGGGGGTCAGCGTCATGCGCTGCAGCATTTCGCGGGCCGGACGTTGAGGCAAGTGCTTGCAGCGGCTGGTGCGGGCGGAATAAGGTCCCGTTTTGACCGGCCGGGGACTTCCATGGATGATCTTATGCTGCAGGGGCGCAGCTTTGCGGGCCTGTTCCTTCTTGCGGGCATTGCCTGGCTCCTGGGACCGCGCAAGCGTCTTCCTGTCGTCTTGCTCGGCGGGGCCATCGGCCTGCAGCTGGTCATCGCCACCCTGCTGTACACGGTCGCGCCTTTCCGCGCCTTCCTGCAATCCCTGACCGGTGTTGTTGCCGTGCTGCAGGAAGTGACCAATGAGGGCGCGCAATTCGTCTTCGGTTATCTCGCTGGTGGCGCCATGCCCTTCGAGATCAATCCGGACGCGGCGGGCGGCACTTTCCTGTTTGCCTTCCAGGCGCTGCCCATGGTGATCGTGCTCTCGGCCCTGTCGGCCCTGTTGTGGCGCTGGCGGATCCTGGAAGTCCTGGTGCGGGCCTTTGCCTTTGCCTTCCAGCGTCTCTTGAACCTGTCCGGTTCGGCCAGCCTGGGCGCTGCGGCCAATATCTTCCTGGGCATGACGGAAAGCCCGGTTCTCATCCGGCCGCGCCTGCCCGACATGAGCCGCTCCGACCTTTTCCTGATCATGACGGTCGGCTTTTCCACCGTCGCCGGCTCGGTGATGGCGCTTTATGTCTCCCAGCTCTCCGGCATTATTGACGGTGCCGCCGGTCATATCTTCACCGCCTCGCTGATCTCGGTGCCCGCCGCCGTCCTGCTGTCGCGCCTGATGATGCCGGCCGAGCCCGTGACCCCGGAAGCCGAGGCCAAGGAAAAGGTGCCGACCCAGATCTACCATTCCTCCATGGATGCGCTGACCACCGGCGTGTCGGATGGCATGCGGCTTTATTTCAACATCATCTTCATGCTGCTGGTCTTCACCGCCCTGGTCGCCCTTTTGAACGTCATGCTGGGTCTTTTCCCGGACGTGTTCGGCGCCGCCCTCTCGGTCGACCGCATCCTGGGCTGGCTGTTTGCGCCCATCGTCTGGCTGGCCGGCGTGCCCTGGTCGGAAGCGACCCAGGCGGGCTCCCTGATGGGTCTCAAGACGGCGCTCAACGAGGTCTATGCCTATGACCGGCTGGCCCAGATCGGCGACGAGTTGTCCCCGCGCACCAGCCTGATCATGACCTATGCGCTGTGCGGCTTCGCCAATTTCTCCAGCGTCGGCATCCTCACGGGCGGCCTGGTCGCGATTGCGCCGTCGCGCCGCGAGGACATCCTCCAGCTGGCCCCGAAAGCGCTGATCTCGGGCACGTTGGCGACGCTGATGACAGGGGCAGCGATCGGGGTGCTGCCGCAGGGGCTGTTCGGGTAGGGGCAGGGTTCGCGCTGGCGCGCTTTATCAAGCTCATCCTCACCATTTTCCCGGCCGAAGCCCCGCGAAACCCGGCCGAGGCCCCGCGAAAGCGGAGCGGAGAGCCGGGACCTGCGAATCCATCCGGTCAGCAATGAGTCTCCCGTCGGTCCGGGATGGCGCGTTGCGCCTCCGGAAAAATGAGAAAAGCTGGGGAAGGCTTTCTTTTCTTCCCCACAGCGTGGGGAAGTGGGCCGGGGCGAAGCCTCGGCTCTATGGGGCGGCGCTTCAGCGCCGTGATGCCGCGCAAGGCACGTCACCCCTCCACCGCTTCGCGGTTTCCCTCCCCACGATGTGGGGGGAAAGCCTCAATCCCCGCGCGCCGGCCAGAGCCGGCTGCGCAGCCAGCCAATCGTCGAATTCCCTGCCAGTGACTGGCGGTAGGCCGTGTCCATGAAACGGTCGAGGCCTTCCGCATCCGCAAACAGGTCGGAGCGGGTCTTCATCGGGGCGTCGGGGTCGATGCGCTTGATGACACGGGCCGGATTGCCGGCGACGATGGTCCAGGGCTCGACGTCTTTTGTGACGACAGAGCGCGCACCGACCACCGAATGATCGCCAATGGTGACGCCCTTGCCGACAAAGGCGCCATCGCCGATCCAGACATTCCGGCCCAGTTTCACCGGTCTGAATTCCGGTTGCGGGTCGACGCGGTCATGGATGGAGTGCCAGTCGCAATCGGTGATCGTGACCTTGTTGGCGATCAGGCAGGCATCACCGATCTCGATCTCGCCAGCGGCGAGGATGCGCGTGCCGGGTGCCAGGAAGACATGATCGCCGAGGCTGATCCGCCCGGCCTGGGTCTGCGGCGACCACACCGTCAGGCGGACCTGGTCGGCCTTGTTGGCGATGATGTGGAGATACTCACCGGCGGTGATGTTGGGACCGAATACCTCGACCGCCCAGGGCTGGACGATCTTGGGGGCGAGGCCGATCTCGCTGAAATGCGGCCACAGGAAATGCCGCGCCCAGGCGTTCTCGAAGTTTTCCCAGGCCTGGTGCATCCAGTAGGGGCGGTGGTCGCGGCGCATGGGGTGATCCGTCTGGCTGGCGGCGTGTGGCTGTGAAGGCAGCTTGCAGCAAGGCGTTGCGGCAGCAAAGCTTTCGCCTGACATGAGACAATAAGGGAGTGGCCCTGTCTCGCCTGTGATGCAGGCGACAGGCCGGACGGATGGATGAGTTTGCACGTCTCCATGGATGCCGCGGCGGTGGCCGCCTATCTCGACGAGGTCTTCCCGCAATGGAACCAGGGCGGGATCCGGTTCGCGATCGAGCGGATCGAGCCCGGCCGGGCCATTGTCACCGCCGAGGCGCGGGCCGAGCATTTGCGACCGGGCGGGACCGTGTCCGGTCCGACCCTGTTCACCCTGGCCGACTTTGCCGCCTATGCCGTCATACTCGGTCATGTCGGCAAGCAGGCGCTGGCGGTGACGACCAATCTCAACATCAACTTCCTGCGCAAGGCGCCGCCCGGGCCGGTCACCGGACATTGCCGCCTGCTGAAACTGGGGTCGCGACTGGCGGTCACGGATTGTGATATCACCGCCGACGGTTCGGACGACTTGATCGCCCAGGCCAGTGCGACCTATTCCCTGCCGCCCAAGACCCGTTAAGGCTGAATCCTGATGACCGATACGCCCGAAACCGACCTGACAGGTCCAGACCCGATCGAGGACATTATCCTGGCGCTGGTCGCTGCCGCGCCGGAAAACCGGTCGATTTCCCCGGCCGACGTCGCCAAGGCGGTCGACCCGGAACGCTTCAATCGCAAGTTCGGCCATGTCCGTCAGGCCGCCATCCGGCTTGCCAAGGCCGGCAAGGTGACCATCCTGCGCAAGGGCAAGCCGGTCGAGGATCCCGAGACCTTCAAGGGTGTCTGGCGGATTGGCCGCGCCTGATCTCGACGCGCTGCTGGCGGATATCCGCGCCTGCCGGGTCTGCGCCGATGCCATGCCGCACGCGCCGCGCCCGGTCATCCAGGCCCATCCGGACGCCCGCATCCTGCTGGTCGGCCAGGCGCCGGGCACGCGGGTCCATGCCTCGGGCATGCCCTTCACCGATCCGTCCGGCGACCGGCTGCGTGAGTGGCTGCAAATGGACGAGGCGGATTTCTACGACCCGACCAGGCTCGCCATCGTGCCGATGGGGTTTTGTTTTCCCGGACTGGACGCCAGGGGCGGCGATCTGCCGCCGCGCCGGGAATGCGCGCCGCTCTGGCAGGCGAAAGTCCGTGAAAGCCTGCCCAATATCGGCCTGACGCTGTTGGTCGGCCAGTACGCCCAGCGCTTCTGGCTGGGTTCGCAGGCGCACAAGGCATTGACCGAAACCGTGCGCGATGCGGCCCGTTATGCGCCGGATTTTCTGCCGCTCCCGCACCCCTCGTGGCGAAATAGTGCCTGGTTGCGCAAAAACCCCTGGTTCGGGGAAATAATTCTCCCGATGCTGCGGTGCCGCATAAAAGAATTGTTACCGTGACCACGTTTCGGGGTGTTTTCGAGCGCTTGTGTGTTGCCCTCTGAAAGGGTATTCCGGCGCCCGAAATCGTGACCCCTCGCAAGGCGGTCGCAACAGCTGAACAAAAGGGTTTGCCGCTTATGAGTGTTCTCGAGCATCCGTCTTTCGACAATCACGAGAAAATTCTTTTCGCGACCGACGAGGTCACCGGGCTGAAAGCCGTCATCGGTGTCCACTCCACGGTCAGCGGTCCGGCCTGCGGCGGGTGCCGCATGTGGACCTATCCCAGCTCGGAGGCCGCCCTCGTGGACGTGCTGCGCCTGTCCCAGGGCATGAGCTACAAGAACATCATGGCCGATCTGCCGATCGGCGGCGGCAAGTCCGTCATCATGAAGCCGGAGGGCTCGTTTGACCGGCGCGCCCTGTTTGAAGCCTTCGGCCGCGCCGTGGACAGCCTCAATGGCCAGTACATCACGGCCGAGGATGTCGGCGTCAGCCCGGACGACATGATGGCCGTGCGCGCCTCGACCGAACACGTGGTCGGCCTGCCGGAAGGCAAGGCGGCCTCGGGTGACCCCTCGCCGGTGACCGCCGAGGGCGTGTTCCGCGGCCTGAAGGTCTGCGTCGAGCGTGGCCTGGGCAAGTCCGACCTCACCGGCGTCAAGGTCGCCATCCAGGGCGCGGCCGGCCATGTCGGCTCCTACCTGGCCGGTCACCTGCACAAGGCCGGTGCCGAGCTCTTCATCACCGACATCAACATGGATGGCCTGGAACGCCTCAAGGCGGAATATGGTGCAACCATCGTCGGTCTGGACGAGATCTACGACCAGGATGTCGACGTCTTCGCACCCTGTGCGCTGGGCGCCATCATCAATCCGGACACGATCGATCGCATCAAGGCGAAGATCATTGCCGGTGCCGCCAACAACCAGCTTGCCAGCCGCGAGATGGGCGCCGAGCTGCTCAAGCGCGGCATGATCTACGCGCCGGATTATGTCCTCAATGCCGGCGGCATCATCAATGTGATGGGCGAGATTGCCGGTGACTTCAATCCGGAATGGGTCAAGGGCAAGCTGATCGGTCTGGAAAAGACGCTCGGCGAAATCCTCGACCAGTCCGATGCCGAGGGTCGCCCCTCCAACCTCATCGCCGACGAGATCGCCCGTCAGCGCATCGAGGAAAAGCGCGCTGCGAAGCTGGGCAAGGCTGCGTAAGCCACGCCGCCAGTCACTGACACTGAAACGCCCCCGCCGGATGGTGGGGGCGTTTTGCTGTGTGTGGGTGAGTTTGGGTGAGTGAAAAGCGCGCTCGGGCGCAGCTTGATCCATAGATCACTTGTCAGCCAGCAGGCCGTCTTCGTTTCTTCACGGCAAGGGGCATGCCCGCAAAGCCGCGGCTTCGCCGCCCTTGACGTGAAGAAACGAAGACGGCGACCTCTCGGCAAGTGGTGTGTGGGTATCTGTGCGCCGAAGCGCGCATACGCTCCGGCTACCGCGACACAACCCGCACATAAGCCGGGTCCAGCGCGACGCTCACCCGGTCGCCCTCACGGATCGGCGAGGGCGCCGGCGTCTGCGCCGACCATTCTCCGCCGGCGCCGGCAAAGCGATGCATCAGGTGCGGCCCGGCAGAGCGGCGACGGGTGACGGTGAAGGGTGCCGCCTCATCAAGGCTCAGCGTAAAGGCGCGCGGGCGGATCAGGACCCAGACCGGCTGACCATCCTCAAACCCATTGGCGTCGACCGGGCCAAAGGGTGTCCCGGCCTGACCGCCAGCAACGCTCGCTTCGATGATCTCGACATCGCCCAGGAGTTTTGCCGCTGTCGCGCTGACCGGGCTCATCCACACCTCGTCCGGCGGACCGGTCTGGATGATGCGTCCGCCATCCATCAGGGCCAGCTCGTCGGCAACCGCCATCGCCTCCTCGGCATCATGGGTGACGATGAGCGCCGTCGTGCCGGCAGCGCGCAGCGTGTCGACCGTGCGTTCGCGCAGCTCGCCGCGCAGGCGCCGGTCAAGGCCGGAGAAAGGCTCGTCGAGCAGCACCACGGCCGGCTGCGGGGCGAGCGCGCGGGCGAGGGCCACACGCTGTTGCTCACCGCCCGAGAGCTCGTGCGGATAGGCCCTGGCCTTGTGACCCAGCTCGGCGGCCTCGAGTTGCGCCAGGGCGCGGGCCTGCTTGTCGGGGCCGGTGAGCCCGAAGGCAACATTGGCCAGCGCGGTCATGTGCGGGAAAAGCGCATAGTCCTGGAAGACCATGCCGACCCGGCGGGCTTCCGGCGGGACATGGGTGGCGGCGTCGTTCCAGACCGTGTCGCCGAGGCAGATCGTCCCCGCTTCAAGGCGTTCCAGTCCGGCGATGGCGCGCAGCAGGGTCGACTTGCCACTGCCCGACGGGCCCAGGAGTGCGGTAATGCGTCCGGCATGCAGGTCGAGATCAGCCCCCGCCAGCGCGGCGTGGTCGGCCCGGTAGCGACGCTCTGCCCCGCGAATGCTCAACACTGTACGCACGTCCGCCATGCAGCGTTCCCCCGGGGCGTGTGGACTATCGATCCGGTCTCGATAGGTAACGGGCCACGAAGATCATGGGAAGCAGGGCGACCAGCGGAATCAGGAGCGAGGGCAGGGCGGCCTCGCCCAGTCTTTCATCGGATGCGAAATTATGGGCGATGATCGCCAGCGTGTCGTAGTTGAACGGGCGCAGGATCATCGTTGCCGGCAATTCCTTGAGCACTTCGACAAAGACCAGCAGGCCGGCCGAGGTCACCCCGGCGGCAATCAGCGGCCAGTGGATATGCCACACTCGGCGCCGGCGGCCGGCTCCGAGTGTTCGCGCGGCTCCGTCCAGCGACGGTGTGACCTGCGCGAGCGCGGTCTCGGCCGGGCTGATGGCGGCGGCAGCAAAGCGCGACAGATAGGCAAAGACGAGGGCGCCGCCGGTGGCGGTCAAGAGGATCGGGAAGACATCGCCCGTCAGCGCGCGCCAGGCCGGGTCGAGCAGCGCCTGGGTGCCCGACAGGAGGGCAATCACCCCAACGGCCGCAACTGCACCCGGCACGGCATAACCCAGCCCGGCAGCGCGGGCGGCCAGGGTGGCGATGGCGGTGCGGCTGCGCAGGGCGTAGGCGGTGGCCAGGCCCAGTCCGGCAGCGAGCAGGGCGGTGATGGTGGCGAGGGTCAGCGAGTGCAGGCTGGCGGCCGCCAGGCCCGGCGCGGTGTCGGTGTGCAGTGCCAGCCAGGCGAGACGCCCGAGCGGGATGACCATGCCGAGCGCCAGCGGGATCAGGCAGGCGATGAGCGCAAGCAGGCTGCGTCCCGGATCAAGCTGAAGGCGCGGTGCCGGATTGTGCCGTCCGGCGGCATTGACGGTCCGGGCGCGGCTGCGCTGGGCCCGCTCGAGGCCAAAAACGAAGATGGCGATCACCACCAGGACCAGAGAAATGCGGGCCGCATCGACCAGCGAGCCGGCGCCGCTCCAGGCGCGGATCAGGCCGATCGACAGGGTCGGCGCACCCAGATGCGAGACGGTGCCGTAATCGGCCAGGCTTTCCATCACCACCAGCGCCAGACCGGCGGCGATCGCCGGCCGTGCCATCGGCAGGGAGGTACGCCAGAAGGCCGTCAACGGCCCGGCACCCAGCGTGCGGGCGGCGTTATAGGCGTCGGCGGACTGGCTGGAGAAGGTATTGCGGGCCAGCAGGTAGACGTAAGGATAGAGCACAAGGGCGAACATCAGGCCCGCCCCCCAGCTGCCGCGAATGGTCGGGAAGAGGCCGCCTGTGGCCGCATGCAGCGGGCCGCCCGCAGCGCTCAGATCGAGCCAGGCATAGGCGGCGACATAGGCCGGCACCGCGAGCGGCAGGATGAGAGCCCAGCCCAGCGTGCGGCGCCCGGCAAACTCGGTTCGCGCCATCAACCAGCCCAGCCCGGTGCCGATCAAGCCGGCGCCACCGGCCGCGATCAGGCCAACAACGGCCGATGTGACGAGATAGGTCGGCAGGCGTGTGTCGGCGAGATGGCGGAGATAGTCACCGGTCTCGCCGGACAGGCCGATCCAGACCACAGCCAGGATCGGCGCCGCGCACAGGATCGCGGCGAGGACGGCCAGGCTGGTGGCGCGCCCGGGCACAACATGGCCCGGGCTTCTGAAGGCGGCTGCCAGGCGCACGCCTACTGCCAGCCGACGCGGTCGAAGATGCGTTGCGCGGTCTCGTTATGGTCGCCGAGTTCTGAGACATTCAGATCATCTTCGACGAAGGGAAGCATGGCGGCCAGGGTCGGGTTTTCCCAGCTGACATCGGTGCGGACCGGAATTTCATTGGTCATCTCTGCAAAGGCACGCTGGGCCGTGTCAGAGAAGAAATACTCGATCAGGGCGCGGGCATTCTCCGGATGCGGGGCGTTCACGGCGATGCCGGCACCTGACACGTTCACATGGGCGCCCGTTGTCTCCTGGTTGGGGAAGAAGAGCGTCACCTGGCTGGCCGCCGCCCGGGCTGCCGGATCGTCGGAATTGACCATCATCGCATAGTAGTAGTGATTGGTGATCGCGACATCGCACTCGCCGGCCGCAATTCCGTTGATCTGGGTGCGGTCACCGCCCTGGGGCGCGCGCGCCATGTTGTCGACCACGCCCTGGGCCCAGGCCTGTGCCCCTTCCTCGCCGAGATGGGCGACCAGGGAGGCCAGCAGTGACTGGTTATAGGCATTGCCGCTGTCACGGACACAGATGCGGCCCTGCCATCGCGGATCAACCAGGTCCTCATAGCGGGTGATCTCACCCGGCTGGACGCGCGTGTTCGACCATGCAATCACGCGGGAGCGCTTGGCGAAGCTGACCCAATAGCCCTCCGGATCGATCAGATTGGCCGGCACGGTGTGGGTGAGGTCGGAAAAATCGGTCCGGGCGAACAGACCGGCCTCTTCTGCGCGGTGCAGGCGGGCGGCGTCGACGGTGATGATGACGTCGGCCGGGCTGCGCTCGCCATCGGCACGGACGCGTTCGATGAGCTGGTCGCCATTGGCCGATACCAGATTGACCTCGATGCCGGTCTCGGCGGT
Organism: Maricaulis sp.; assembly: GCF_015665295.1. GTDB lineage: Bacteria > Pseudomonadota > Alphaproteobacteria > Caulobacterales > Maricaulaceae > Maricaulis. The sequence continues at coordinate 27,776 of NZ_JADFAJ010000019.1, read as the reverse complement.
GAAGGCGGCATAGATCGCTTCATCGCTGGAATAGTGGCGCGCGCTGTAGACGTTGACGACACCGGCTGTGTCATTGTCCTCGGTGGCTGGCTGGGAGCAGGCGGCCAGTGCGGCGCTTGCGGCAAGTGCGAGGAATTTCACGGATTTCATGTCACACCCAATCTTGTTGATGTGGCAGTCATCTCATTAATGAGAATGCGTCGCAAGAAATCCCTGCAGGCGCGGCCTGCGCCATCGCGCCGCACGTGGACCTGATCGCGTGCGAACATCGGCCGGATCGGAAGAATCAACCTCTCGAGGCGGACTGCCCGGCGTCATTCTGACTTGTTCGGATGTGCCGGAAAGTTGGAAATGGTGGGCGATACTGGGATTGAACCAGTGACCCCCTCGGTGTGAACGAGGTGCTCTCCCGCTGAGCTAATCGCCCGGTGTTTCCGGAAAGCGACCGTATAAGCAGGCACTTCTAAGCGGTCAACTACGCGAGGAAGTTGAAGTGCAGATGCATCGCGCCCCAGGTGCGACAACTTGCCACACCGTCACGCACTCGTCATACGGCCGTCCTGCCTATATCAGCCTCCCCCAAGCTGGAACGCGGCCGACGTGGCCCGTCCCGTCAATCACCAGATTGGACGCAATTCCCGGCCGGGGGAAGCTTCGGTCGAGTAGGAGGTTTTGTTCATGAGTAATGATCTGTGCACGCCTGAAGGTGCGCGTCGTCTCAAATCGCGTATCGAAGCCTATTGGGCCGAGCGCGGCTATGATGTTTCCGTGGATCTCGTGGAAGCCGGCTTCATGCCTGCCATGCGTTCTGCCCGCACGGATGTGCGCTCGAATCTCGTCAACGGCATGCCGACCCGTGCTGCCAACGACGCAGGCCGCGAGCGTCGCACGGCCTGATCAGGTCGTGGCTCGCCACAATTCGGCGAGCGCCAGCGGTACATCGCTGAAAGCGTGAATGACCCGGCCGGCTCCCAAGGAGTCGGCCGGTCTTTCGCTGTAGCCATAGCTCATGACGATGCTTGGCAGACCGGCCGCTGCCGCAGACGCGACATCCGGCTCGCTGTCACCGACCAGGGCCGCCCGGCTGTAGCCGTCGCCCAGCGCATCGAGCAGATGATCCGCCGCCGGCTTTTTCGCGCGGGTCCGCTCCGGGCCGATGATGCGGTCGAAATACCCGCTCAATCCCAATTCCCCGATCAGCATGTCCGACAGCACCGATGGCTTGTTGGTGCACACCGACAGCCGGCTGCCCTGTGACCTGAGCCAGCCGAGGGTTGCCTCGACTCCGTCAAAGGCCCGGCTGTGGGCGGCGACGTCCTGGCGATAGATCTCGATGAACTCGGCGACGGCCTGATCGGCATTCTCGAACGCGCGGCCCTGGCTGGCGTGGGCGCGCTCAAGCAGGGCGCGCGCACCGCGCCCGACCATTGCCCGCACCGCGTGCAGCTCGACGGCGGCCAATCCGCGCGGAAGGATGACCGCATTGAGCGCGCGCAAAAGGTCCGGCGCCGTGTCGACCAGCGTGCCGTCCAGGTCAAAGGCGATCGCGGCATCGGCAAACAGGGCGGCGTCTCGGGAGTCGAGCATGAATTCAGGCCTTTGAACCGGCAAAGCAGGAGAAGCTAGGTTACGCGCACCGGAGCGATAGGCTATAGCGCACGACAGGTCGAAACCGTCGATTCCACAGGACAAGGAAGCCGCAATGTCCCGATCCCGCGCCGCTATCATCCTCGCCGCAGGCCAGGGCACACGGATGAAGTCGAAAACGGTCAAGGTCCTGCACAAGGTCGGTGGCCGTGCGATGCTGGACTGGGCCGTGGCGCTGGCCGGCGACTGCAATGCCACCGATGTGGTCACCGTCTGGGGTGCGCATTCGCCTGCCGTCCGTGACGCCGCCGAGGCGCTGGGCACGCGCACGGCGCTGCAGGATCCGCCCCGCGGCACGGGCCACGCGGTCCAGGCGGCGCGTGACGCGCTGAGCGATCTGGGCGGCGACGCCATCGTGCTCTATGCAGATACGCCGCTGATCACCGCGGCCACGGTAGCGCGCGTTTTCGAGGCGCTGGAAGGTGGCGCCGCCGTGGCGGTGCTCGGCTTCGAGCCGGACGACCCGGCCGCCTATGGCCGGCTCATCACCAATGCCGACGGCGATCTCGACCGCATCGTCGAGTTCAAGGACGCCAATGAGGCCGAACGGGCGGTCGGCTTGGTCAATTCCGGCGTGCTAGCGGCGCCCGCGGAGTTGTTGTTCGACCTCCTTGGCGAGGTCACCAATGACAATGCCAATGGCGAGTTCTATCTGACCGATGTCGTCGGGCTGGCCCGGGCCCGCGGCCTGCGCGCCAGTGTGGTGGTGGCCGGTGCGGACGAGGTGCTTGGCGTCAATTCCCGCGCTGACCTGGCCGAGGCCGAGGCGGCCTTCCAGGCCCGCATGCGCAGCGCGATGATGGCGGAAGGCGTGACCCTGATCGCGCCGGAGACTGTTTTCTTCGCCTATGACACACAGATCGCCCGTGATGTGGTGATCGAGCCCAATGTCGTGTTCGGCCCCGGCGTGGTGATCGAGGAAGACGTGGTCATCCATGCCCATTCGCATATCGAGGGTGCCCGCCTCAAACGCGGAGCCCAGGCTGGACCCTTCGCGCGGCTGCGGCCCGGCGCGGTGCTGGGCGAGGGCTCGAAAGTGGGCAATTTCGTCGAGATCAAGAAATCGCAGCTCGCAGAGGGCGCAAAAGTCTCCCACCTTACCTATATCGGCGATGCGTCGATCGGCGCGAACGCGAATATCGGAGCCGGGACCATCACCTGCAATTACGACGGATATGACAAGCACCGTACCGTGATCGGCGACAATGCCTTCATCGGTTCGAATACCTGTCTCGTCGCGCCGGTGACTGTTGGTGCGGGCGCCTTCACTGCGACCGGAACCATCGTGACCGAGGATGTGCCGGCTGATGCGCTTGCCCTTGCGCGCACGCCGCAAACCCACAAGCCGGGCTGGGCGGCCCGTTTCCACGCCGCCAAGCAGGCCCGGAAGGCCAGAAAGGACAGCCAGACATGAGTGTGCCAGACATGAGTGTGACGGAGCGTCTCAACGATCCCAGCCTGTTTCGGACCGACAGTTTCATCGATGGCCAGTGGGTCAGCGGTGAGGGCGGGCTGGACATTCTCAACCCGGCCAACAATGCGGTGATTGCCACGGTCGGTGATGTTGGCGAAGCCGGCGCCCGGACGGCGGTTGCGGCGGCGAAGCGCGCCTTCGAGACCTGGAAAAAGGTCTCGCCCTTCCAGCGCGCCGCCGTGCTGATGAAATGGCACAAGCTGATCCTGGAGAACACGCAGGACCTCGCCACGCTGATCACGCTGGAAATGGGCAAGGTCAACAAGGAGGCCCAGGGCGAGGTTGTCTATGGCGCCTCCTTCATCGAGTGGTCGGCGGAAGAAGCCAAGCGCGTGCATGGCGAAACCCTGTCGACGCCCTTTCCGGGCTCGCGCGGCTGGACGATCCGCCAGCCGATCGGCGTGGTCGGCTGCATCACGCCGTGGAACTTCCCCAATGCCATGATCACGCGCAAATGCGCCCCGGCCCTGGCCGCCGGCTGCACCATGGTGATCAAGCCGGCGCCGGAAACCCCGCTCTCGGCTCTCGCCCTGGCCGAACTGGCCAAGCGCGCCGGCATTCCCGATGGCGTGTTCAACGTCGTCTGCGGCGACGCGCCGGCCATTGGCGGTGTGCTGACCGGTTCGGACGATGTCCGCATGGTCGGCTTCACCGGCTCGACGGCGGTCGGCAAATTGCTGATGAAACAGGCTGCCTCGACCGTGAAGCGCGTTGCGCTCGAACTGGGCGGCAATGCACCTTTCATCGTCATGGACGATGCCGATATCGAGAAGGCGGCTGATGGCGTGATCGCCTCGAAATTCCGCGTCTCCGGCCAGACCTGCGTTTCGGCCAACCGCATCATCGCCCAGCCGGCCATTGCCGACAAACTGGTCGCGGCACTGGAAGCGCGCATCTCGAAGCTGAAAGCCGGTGACGGGTTTGCCAGCGACACGGATGTCGGCCCGCTGATCCACATGAATGCCGTGGCCCGCGTCGACAAGCTGGTCGTCCAGGCCCGCGAGGCCGGGGCCCGCATCGTCACCGGCGGCAAGCCGCTGACCGAGGAGCTGGGCGGTTCCTTCTATGCCCCGACCCTGATCGATGGCGGCGACCCGTCCATGGATGTGTCGTGCTCGGAAATCTTCGGGCCGGTGGCCTCGGTCTACCGCGCCGAGACCGAAGCGGACATCATCAGGCTCGCCAATGATACCCCCTATGGCCTGGCCGCCTATATCTACACCAATGATGTCGGTCGGGTGCATCGTCTGACCGAGGGCATCGAGTATGGCATGATCGGCGTCAATGCGCCGATGGTCGGCGCGGCCTCGACACCGTTTGGCGGCGTCAAGGAAAGCGGCATCGGCCGTGAAGGCGGCAAATGGGGCGTCGAGGAGTTCACGGAACTCAAATACGTGCTCCTGGGGGGGGTCGACCAATGAGTGCCGAGCGCCAGAAGGCCCGCGCCGCAGCAGCCGCGCTCGACTATGTCGAGAACGGCATGACGCTGGGCCTCGGCTCGGGCTCGACGGCAGAAATCTTCCTGCGCCTGCTCGGCGAGAAGGTGAAGGCCGGGCTTGATGTGCGCGGTGTGCCGACATCGCAGCGCACGGCCGAGGTGGCGGTCGAGAATGGCGTGCCGCTGATCGATGTCGATCACGTCAATCGCATTGCCATCACCATCGACGGAGCCGATGAGGTCGATGGCCGTTTTCAGCTGATCAAGGGTGGCGGGGCCTGCCTTCTGCGCGAGAAGATCATTGCCCACGCCTCGGACCTCATGATCGTCATGGTCGACGAGACCAAGCTGGTTTCAACCCTGGGAAAATTCCCGTTGCCGGTCGAAGTGGACCGCTTCGGTTTCTCGCTGACGGCGGGCCATGTCTATGACGCGCTGCGCAAGGCGGGGGTGAAATCACCCGATGTCCAGCTGCGTCGCAAGGGCGACGGGCTGGAGCCGCTTGTCACCGATGGCGGTCACTACATTCTCGACGCGGCCTGCGAAGCCATCCCGGATGCCCGGGCTGTCGACCAGGCGCTGAAAGCCATTCCGGGCATGGTCGAACACGGTTTGTTCATTGATCTGGCCCGCGTGGTCATCGTCGGCGAGGACGGTGAAGCCCGGGTGATGGAGCTTTAGGGGAAAAGACCATGACGCGATTTCTCATTGGCGCCCTGAGCGCCGTTTTCCTTATTGTGTCGTTGCCGCCGGTGGAGGCGCAGGACGCCGACGCCACGCGACGCGTCGAACTTGCGCGGCAGATTGTCGAGGCCTCGACCTCTGAAGACGTCTACCGGATTGCGCTGGAAACCAGCCTGCCACTGGCGCGCCAGAATTTTGCGGTCAGCATACCCGGCGCGACCGATGCCCAACTCGACGAAGCCATGGACATCATGCTCGAGATCATGATGTCGACCTATCCGGATGTCGTTGAGGTTTCGAGCAATGTCTATGCGAGCCGCTTCACCGAAGCCGAGCTGGTCGAGATTCTCGCCTTCTACCAAACGCCGGTCGGCCGGAAGCTGGCGTCGGAAATGCCCGGCATAACCGGGGAGCTCGCGCAGATCGGTGAAATGCTGGGCGGCCAGGCGGTGCAGAACAATATCGGACGCTTGCAGGCGATCTTCCAGTAGACCCCGCCACATCCGTGCCTGGCCGGCCAATCCCGAAGGACATGACATGACCCAATACGACTATGATCTCTTCGTCATCGGCGCCGGTTCCGGCGGCGTGCGCGCGGCCCGGATGGCCAAACAGCATGGCGCGGCGCGTGTCGCCGTGGCCGAGGAGTATCGGGTCGGCGGGACCTGTGTGATCCGCGGCTGCGTGCCCAAGAAGCTGCTGGTCTATGCCAGTGAGTTCGCCAAGACGTTCAAGCTGGCCGAGAGCTATGGCTGGTCGGTCGGCGAGACCACGTTCAGCTGGGAAAAGCTGATCAATGCCAAGGATGCCGAGATCGACCGCCTGTCCGGCATCTACATGCGCAATCTCAACAATTCCGGCGTCGAGATCATCGAGGACCGGGCGGTGTTCGAGGATGCACACACGCTTCGCCTGGTGAAGTCCGGCAAGACCGTCACGGCTGACAAGATCCTGGTCGCGGTTGGTGGCACGCCCTATGTGCCCGAGATCGAGGGCGCCGGGCTGGGCATTACCTCGAACGAAGCCTTCCACCTCGAGGCGCTGCCCAAACATGTCGTCATCGCCGGTGGCGGCTATATTGCCTGTGAATTCGCCCAGATCTTCGCCGGCATGGGCTCGGAGGTCTGCCAGGTCTATCGCGGCGACACCGTGCTGCGCGGCTTTGACGATGATGTGCGCAGCCATGTCCATGAAGAGCTGGTGCGCTCGGGCGTGCGGGTGATCACGCATTCGGTCTTCGAGCGGATCGAGGCGCTGGAGAATGGCCGCAAGCGGGTCCATCTCGACAATGGCCATCACATCGATACCGATGTCGTCATGTATGCGATCGGCCGCAATCCGCATGTCGACGGGCTCGGGGTTGAGAAGGCCGGCGTGGCGCTGGACCCGAAGGGGGCCGTCAAGGTCGATGCCTATTCGAAAACCACCGCGGACAATGTCTATGCGGTGGGTGATGTGACCAACCGGGTCAATCTGACCCCGGTGGCGATCCGCGAGGGGGCGGCCTTTGCCGCGACCGTGTTCGGCGGCAAGCCGACAGCCTATGACCACGAAGACATTGCGTCAGCAGTGTTTACACAGCCGCCGGTTGGCTCTGTTGGTCTCTCCGAGGTCGATGCGCGCAAAAAATATGCACAGGTTGATGTTTACAAGACCTCGTTCCGGCCTATGAAACTATCCCTCACGTCCGATGCCTCGCGGATGTTGATGAAACTCGTCGTCGACGGGGAGACAGAGCGGGTGCTGGGCGTGCATATTGTCGGGCCGGATGCGCCTGAAATGATCCAGCTGGCCGGGATCGCCGTGAAGGCGGGCCTGACCAAGGATCAGTATGATGCGGCCTGTGCCGTGCATCCGACCAGTGCGGAAGAGTTGGTGACCATGAAGGAAAAATGGACGCCACCGGAGTTGAAAGCAGCAGAGTAACATGACCTGGTCTCCCCAATCCTGGCGCGAAAAACCCGTCAGCCAGATGCCCACCTACAAGGATGCAGCCAAGCTGGAGGCGGTGATCGAGGAGCTTTCCGCCCGTCCGGCGCTCGTCTTTGCCGGCGAGGCGCGGCGCCTGCGCCGCCAGCTGGCCGATGTCAGTGCGGGCAAGGCCTTTCTGTTGCAGGGCGGCGATTGCGCGGAGAGTTTCAAGGAGTTCTCGACCGAGGGCGTGCGCGACACTTTCCGTGTCCTGCTGCAGATGGCGGTGGTGATGACCTTCGCCGCTTCCAAGCCGATCGTGAAGGTTGGCCGGATCGCCGGCCAGTTCGCCAAGCCGCGCTCGTCTGATACCGAAACGATCGACGGGGTGACCCTGCCGAGTTATCGCGGTGACAGCGTCAACGGCCCCGATTTCACACCCGAGGCCCGCGAACCGGATCCGCAGCGCCTGATCCGCTCCTATGATCAGTCGGCCTCGACGCTGAACCTGCTGCGCGCCTTTGCGTCCGGCGGTTATGCCGATCTGCACAATGTCCACCAGTGGACCCAGGACTTCGTCAGCGACAGTCCGGCGGCGGAACGCTATGCCGAGACCGCGACGCGCATTTCCGAAGCGCTGGCCTTCATGAAGGCCTGCGGCATCGGTCGCGACAGCGCGCCCTCCCTGGAAGCGGTCGATTTCTTCACCAGCCACGAAGCCCTGCACCTGCCCTTCGAGCAGGCGCTGACCCGCCGTGATCCCAATACGGGCCAGTGGTATGCCACCTCCGCTCACATGATCTGGACCGGTGAACGGACCCGCCAGCTCGACGGCGCGCATGTCGAATACGCCCGCGGCATTTCCAACCCGGTTGGCGTCAAGTGCGGCCCGACCATGCAGCCGGATGAGCTTCTGTCGCTGATCGACGCGCTCAATCCGGACAATGAGGCCGGCCGCCTGGTGCTCATCGTGCGCATGGGGGCAGACAATGTCGGCAAGAACCTGCCGGCGCTGGCCGCGGCTGTGACCAAGGCCGGCCGCCATGTGGTCTGGTCGTCCGATCCGATGCACGGCAATACGCACAAGACCAGCAATGGCTACAAGACCCGTGACTTCGACCGAATCCTGCTGGAGCTCGAGAGATTCATGGATGTGCTCTATGCCGAGGGCGCCTATCCCGGCGGTGTGCATTTCGAGATGACCGGCCGCGACGTCACCGAATGTGTCGGTGGTGCCAAGACGGTCACCGAGGCCGATCTGGCGGCGCGCTATCACACCCATTGCGATCCGCGTCTCAATGCCGACCAGGCGCTCGACATGGCCTTCCGCATTGCCGAGAGCCTCAAGCGCGTGCGCGGCAACAACTCGGCCGCCAACGCGGCCTAGAGGCTGCCGTCCTCGCCATGCCAATGGGGAGGGGGACTCGCGAAGCGGGGGAGGGGCCGCGGTGTCAGCGGCGGAATGCCTGATGCCGGCCCGAAACAATTCGGCGCTGCGCGCCGCCCCATCGACCCGGTGCTGTGCATCGGCCCACTTCCCCACGATGTGGGGAAGAAACCCAAACAAAAAACGCCGTCCGGAGTGATCCGGACGGCGTTTCGCGTAATCAGAACCCGTTGGACTGACTAGATGTCCTTCAGGGCGGCCGCCGGGCGGAATGCCGCCTGCGTGCGAGCCTTCGACATCATCGTTTCGCCGGTGCGCGGATTGCGCACTTCACGGGCTTCACGGTGCTTCGCATAGAAGGTGCCGAAGCCAGCGATCTGGACGCTGTCATTGCCCTTCACCGAACCGACGATGGCGTCGATGGCGGCATCAACAGCTTCACCCGCTTGGGCGCGGGACAGGCCGGTCTTTTCGGAGACAGACTTGGCGAGATCAGACTTGTTCATAGGGTTCCCCCCAGTTGTTCGCGGTCCGGCAAGTACGGTCATCGTATCCGTCCGGCTGCCGCGTGTTCGTTGACGGTCCATCAAGGCCAAGAACTGCCTGCCATTGCAAGCTGCAACAGGCGAATCCGGGCCAAATCGCTGTAATTTTCCCGGTAAATCACGGTTTTTCACAGTTCGGCCCCCAAATTGCGTACATTGCGCAGCATGTATCAGGGTGAACCGAACCATAACGCACCGATCACGAATCGCCCGATTCGCATGCTCCCGTTCGCACTTGCAGCAGGTTTGGGCGCTTACGTGCTCGCCTTTCTCGCAGGTGCGGGGGAAACCTGGTCGCCTGTTTTTGCTGCTATTGCGGCCGGCTGGACGCTCGGTCGCCTGACCCGGCGCTGATCCGGTTCAGGCCGCAGGCGGGACCTGGTCAAGCGCCCAGAATATGCTGATCAGCAGGGTGGCAAAACGGGCGATTATCGAGAGCACAAACACGACAATGGTCAGGATGACGGTCTTGACGATCGTCGCCGGCCAGCCGTCCGCAAAACCCGTCCGGATCACCGCGGCGGCGACCAGCATGAAAACGGCCATATCAAGCGCCATCCCCCATTGCAGGATGCCGGACCAATAGGTTGATGCGACAAGGATGAGGGTGCTGGAGACGGCGCTGGCGGTCACCGGAATGAAATAGCATTGCGTCGCCTGCATGCGGCTGACGGTGTTGCGCATGGCCCGCAGTACCAGAATGCCGGGAAGGATGAGCAGCGCTTCGATCGGCACATAGAGCAGGGCGGCCATGGTCGAGATCGCGTCGCGTACGGCGTCGATGTCACGGCGTCCCTCGCGCAGGGCCTCGCCAAAGGCTGCGCCGTCCGCCGATGCCCGCCAGATCACCTCGCCCCAGCCGCCCCAGACCATCGACAGGACAAACATCCAGGTCAGGACGCCAAACCAGACCCGCATGGTCGGGGTATAGGTGTTGCGGTCGCCCGCGAGAAATGCGCGGGCAATGTCGGCGGGGCGGAGGAAAATGTCGCGCAAGGTGCGCAGGCTCCGAAAATTGAAGCTCAGCACCTCGTCGAGCACGTCCTCGAGGACGCGCTCTTCCTTGCGATCCCCTTCCTGCGCCCCGTCCGTCATCAGATCCTGACCAGCATCTTGCCGGTGTTCCGACCGGTGAAAAGGCCGGAGAAGGCGGCGGGCGCGTTTTCGATCCCGTCCATGATGGTCTCGGCCGGCTTGATCTTGCCAGCCGCCATCCAGGCTCCCAGATCCGTCACGAAATCGCCGAACATGTCGGCATGGTCCGAGACGATGAAGCCGCGAATGGTCAGCGACTTGCCGACGATCTGGGTGAGGTTGTCGGGCAGGGTGGCCGTGCTGGTGTCGTTATAGCGCTGGATCATGCCACACGCCGCCATCCGCCCCTTGGGGCGAAGCGAGTTGAGGGCCGCCGTGAAGTGCGTCCCGCCGATATTCTCGAAATAGCCGTCGACGCCGTTCGGGGCGACTTCCGCGATTGCGGCGGTCAGATCGTCGGTGGCCTTGTAGTCAACCACATGGTCGGCTCCGAGCGATTTGACGAAGGCGCATTTTTCCGGTCCGCCCGCCGTGGCGACCACGGTGGCGCCCATGGCCTTGGCGAACTGGATGCCGGATGTGCCGACCGCGCCGGCGCCGCCGGACATCCACAGGGTTTCACCCGGCTGCAGGTCGATCATGCGCTTGATGCCGACATAGGCGGTCAGGCCCGGCATGCCGGCAATGCCCAGGAAAGCCTGCGGTGGCAGCTGGCTGGTATCGATCCTGGTCAGCGCCTGACCCGGTGCCACATAGGCTTCGCGCCAGCCGAACATGGAAGAGACATGATCGCCCGGCTTCAGCCCGTCGAAATTGCTCTCGACGACTTCGCCGACCGCGCCGCCCTCCATCACCTTGCCCAGCTCGAACGGCCCGATATAGGTGCGGATGCCGCTCATCCGGCCGCGCATGTACGGGTCGACCGAGATGAAGAGATTGCGGACCAGGACTTCGCCCGGCCCCGGTGCGGGGAGGTCGGTTTCGACGACGCTGTAATAGGACGGATCCGGCGCGCCCTTGAGATAGGCATTCAGGTGGACTTCACGCGATTTCATCTACCAACTCCCGTTTCTTTCTTATGGTGAGGACATTGCGGCGAAGGCGTCCGGCGCGAGGAGCGCCAGGAGGTCCAGGCCGAATTCGTGCTCGAGCACCCAGTCAATCGTGAGGAAGGTGCCGATGGTGGTGATCAGCATGGTGACGGGCAGGAGTGCAACCAGCCCGGCCAGTCGCAGGACCAGTGCGACGACCGACCGGCCGTAGAAATGGGCCAGCATCATGCCGGCGATGATGAAGAAGGCCAGCAGCGCGATCATCATGCCGGTCGCCATGCCTGCGCCGCCCAATGTGTGCAGGGGCATGAGGGCGATCATCACGACGAAACTGGCATTGGTCGCGACCAGGTAGATCTGCAGATGCCCCCATAGCGGCGTCGAAGGGCGGTAGAGCTTTAGCGCGATCAGATAGGGCAGGGAGGCCAGCACGGTCAGCGGCCACAGCGTGATCGACTGCACGGCGCGCAGCTTGTCCTCGATGATCTGGAGCGTCAGCGGAGTCTCGAACTCGATGCGGGCAGAGGCGAGCCAGGCCAGCGGATCCAGATCGGCGTCCGTCGCCGTTATCGACTCGATCGTGGCCGTGATCGGCGTGCCGAACAGGGCCGCGACAAAGAACTGGAAGGAGAAGAGGGCGATGAAGACCCGGATCGGCGACAGATAGCGCGAGTAGTCGCGCGACATGCCGGCGGTCGCGACGGTCACGGGCTTGAGGAAATGGTCGCGCATTGTCCGAAAAATCCGGGCATCAACATCGAACACGGCGATGGACAGTGAATCGAGCGGCGTATCGCCGTCTCTTGCGGGTGCGTGGCGGTCAATGTCTCGTTCGTCAGGCACGTGCATTCCCCCGTAGCCGCGTCATCCTAGGCGTCGCGCCGGTCGGTGCAAGCCGCGATCGCCCGCCCGAGCGCAGTGCCTGCCCTGCAATCGCCCGAAACAAGTGGTGATGCATGCCGTGCTTGATCGTGACGGCGGCAACGCTATTCACGGCGCCATAAAACGAGGTGAGTTCATGACATTCAATTCTCGCATCCTTCGGGCCGGCGTTGTCGGCGCCGGCGTGTTCGGCGGCTTCCACGCGTCGAAATACGCCGCCAACGAGCGGGTCGAGCTGATCGGTGTTTATGAACCCGACCTTGAACGCGCAAAGGCGCTGGCCGAGAAGCATGGCGCAAAGGGTTTCGACAACTTTGCCGCCTTCCTGTCCGAGGTTGATGCCATCACCGTCGCCAGCCCCGCTGTGCACCATTTCGAAGCGGCCGCGACGGCGCTGGCCATGGGCAAGCATGTCCTCGTGGAAAAGCCGATCGCCTCCTCCGTCGAGGAAGCGCGTGAGCTGATCGCGCTGGCCGCCAAGCATGGCTGTGTCCTGCAGGTCGGGCATCAGGAGCGTTTCGTGTTCAACGCGATGGGCCTTTTTGCTGTCGACGCCACGCCCAGGAAAATCACGGCCAGCCGCATGGGGCTGCCGTCCGAGCGCTGCCTTGATGTCTCGGTCACGCTCGATCTGATGGTGCATGATCTTGATCTGGTCATTGCCCTGTCGGGCAGCGCGGTGAAATCGGTTACCGGCGAGGTCGATGCCGGTCGTTTCGGACAGCCAGACATCGCCCGCGCGCATCTGGTTTTCGACAATGGCTGCGAGGCCGAGCTGTCGGCGAGCCGGGTCCATCATGAGCGCGACCGCAAGATGACGGTGGAATACGAGACCGGCGTGCTCGAGATCGATTTCGTCGCCAAGACCTTCAACAATACCACGCCCTACGCGCTCAACGCCGACTTCGCCGAGAGCCCGACCGCCAAGGACAGCCTGGGCGCCAATGTCAACGCCTTCATCGCCTCCGTGCTCGACGGGGCGCCGGTTGCCGTGCCCGGCATCGCCGGCCTGCGAGCGCTTGATGCGGCGCGGGCGATTGACGGTGCGCGCATCTACGGGTCCTGACACCCGGGCCTGTCGCCACTTGCGGTCCCGGGCGGCGCGGTCTAAGTCGCGCGCATGACTGATCGCATCATTCTCGTCACCGCCCAGCTCAACCCGGTTGTCGGGGATGTCGCGGGCAATCTGGCCAAGGCCCGCGCGGCCCATGCCGAGGCGCGCACGCGCGGCGGCGACCTTGTGGTCTTCTCCGAGATGTTCCTGCTGGGTTATCCGCCCGAGGATCTGGTGCTCAAACCCTCGGCGGTGGAAGCCTGCCGCAAGGCGCTCGATGATCTGGCCGCAATCACCCGCGACGGTCCGGCCATCCTGATCGGCCTGCCCTGGCGGCAGAACAAGCGCCTGCACAATGCCGTCGCCCTGATCGACAAGGGCCAGCTGGTCGCGCTGCGCTTCAAGCATGAGCTGCCCAATTACGCCGTCTTTGACGAGAAGCGCGTCTTCGAGCCCGGGCCCTTGCCGGACATCGTCAAATGGCGCGGCATCAGGCTCGGCCTGCCGATCTGCGAGGATCTCTGGCTGGGCAATGTGCCTGAGGCGCTGATCGCCAGGGGCGCCGAGATGATCATCACGATCAATGGCTCGCCCTGGCGCCGTACCATCGAGCGCGAGCGCAAGCAGGCCTTTGGTCGCTGGTTTGATGGCTGGGCCTCGCCCAAGGCGATGGTCTTCGTCAACCAGGTCGGCGGCCAGGACGAGCTGGTGTTCGACGGCGCCTCCTTCTCGCGCGACAGCGAGGGCCGCGAGGTCCAGCGCCTGCCCGCCTTCGAGGAATGCCTCGATGCGGTCGAGTGGGTGAAGACGGACAAGGGCTGGTTTGGTGCCGGCGGCAAGGTGGTCTCGGTCAAGTCGGGCCTCGAGGCCGACTGGAAGGCGATGACGACGGCCTTGCGCGATTATATCGCCAAGAACGGCTTCCCCGGCGTCGTCCTGGGCCTGTCCGGCGGAATCGACAGCGCCATCTCGGCTGCGATCGCGGTCGACGCGCTGGGGGCGGACAAGGTCTGGGCGGTGATGATGCCGTCGAAGTATACAAGCCAGGAGAGCCTCGAGGACGCGCGTGCCTGCGCCGAGGCGCTGGGCATCCGCTATGACATTGTCGATGTCGAGCCGACGATTGCCTCCTTCAACGCCATCCTGTCGACGCCTTTCAAGGGCACGAAAGCCGACACCACCGAGGAAAACCTGCAATCGCGGGCCCGCGGTGTCGTGCTGATGGCGCTGTCCAACAAGTTCGGCCCGATGGTCTTGTCGACCGGCAACAAGTCTGAGATGGCGGTCGGCTATGCCACCCTCTATGGCGACATGAACGGCGGCTACAACGCCCTCAAGGACATCTACAAGACCGAAGTCTTCGAGCTGGCCTGGTGGCGCAATTCCGCCAATCACGCGGTCGGCCTGGGCCCGGTTGGCCAGGTCATTCCCGAGCGCATCATCACCAAACCGCCCTCGGCCGAGCTGCGCGAGGACCAGACCGACCAGGACAGCCTGCCGCCCTATGACGTGCTCGACGCCATTCTCTATGGTCTCGTCGAGGAGGAGCGTTCGGTCCGCGAGCTGGTCGCCGACGGCCATGAGGAGGCCGAGGTCAAACGCATCGAGAACCTGCTCTATCGCGCCGAATACAAGCGCCGCCAGGCCCCGCCGGGCGTGAAGATCGGCGCCAAGAATTTCGGTCGCGACCGGCGTTATCCGATCACCAACCGGTTCCGGAACTGAAGTCAGGTCCTTCCCCTTGACGGGGAAGGTGGCCCGCAGGGCCGGAAGGGGTGAAACGCGTCAGCGTTCATTCACCCACCGCCCGTCACCCACTGCCGATCACCCTCTCCGTCTCGCCCTGTCGGGCGATCCAGCTCGCCCATCGAAGGCGAGGACATCACCGTCTTTCTGCCCCCGCAGGGCGGGGGAAGTGGCCCTCCGGAGCCTTCGGCGAAGGAGGGTCTAAGGGGGCGAGCGGAGCGAGGAGGCGACGCCGCCTCCGGCGCGCAATCATCCATAGTCCGCTTGCCGGCTGACAAGCGGTTTTGGTGAGGGCTCCGCGCTGGCGCGCTCGTCCCACGCTCGCTGCGTCACCCTGCCTCATTCTTGCGATCCGTTATTTCTGTCAAAACAGAAATCATGAAAACTGGAGTAGCCGCCATGACGGATGATCGGAGTATTCCACCGCCGGGAAACGGGGAGGCGCGTGGGGTCTTTGCTTGGTTTATCGCCTGTCTGACGGTGTCTGGCGTTCTGACAGGTACCATCGCCGTGACCGGCGCCGTGGCATCGCCCGGCTTGCTATTGCCCAGCTTCTACATGGCGCTGATGGTAACGATGGTGCTGACAATCATACCCGCATTGGTCCTTGTGCATCTGGTGCACGAACTGCGATGGCCCCGTGGAATGGCCGATATCTGCTTGCCCTCAATGTTGAGCTTCCTGATCACGTTCGCCGTTTCTACCAATACCGGTTGGGCGATCTTCATAGCGGGGTTGGGAGCGATTGGTGGATTGGCCTACTGGCTGGCCGCCGGCCTTCCGGATACACCTGACCAAGCAAGAGGAGACGCCGCATGACCACCCATCCTATTCCCGCTCTCACCGTGGCGGGCACGGTCCGAAACGGTCTCGCTTGGCTCGCGGCCAGCCTGTTGTCGGGCCTGACGATTGTTGTGGGTTTCGCCATTGTCGGCGGCATCGAGGCCGGACGGCTCGATCCGCTGGATGACGAGTTCCTCTCGGCGCTGGTCCCGGGCAGCTTCTTCATCGGGCTCTATGTCGCGGTTCTCACAGTGCTGCCCACCATCGCGCTGACCTGGGTGAGACGCGCAGCCGGCTGGTACGGCCTGCCGGCTCATCTCCTGATGGGCGCACTGACCGGGGCGGCCGCGATCCAGATATTCGGCTTTCCACTCCAGTACGGTCTCGAAGGCCTGCCGATGACCGGCTTCTTCGCGGCGACCGGCCTGATTGGCGGCGCGGTTTACTGGCGCTTGTCTGCGCGGCCTTGATTTGGTCCCGGGCGGCGGCTTGAGTGGTCGCGGTTGCGTCACAGGAAGCTGTCCCGATGCCTGAAATTCTCAAACGCCTGCTTGGACGTAATCCCTGGCGCGCGATCGGGGCCTGGCTTCTGACCTGTTATCTGGTCTCGGTGGCGGTGATCGCGGGTTTCGCCATACTCGCGGTGTTCGACGCCGGGAGTGAAGCGGGACGGCAAAACTACTGGGGCACCGTGACCATGGCCCCGCTGTGGGGCCTGTTCGCCGGCTTCGTCACCGCCGTGTTTTCTGCCCTGCCGGTCTGGGGGCTGGTCAGCCTGTTCCGGGGCCTGAAATGGCCGCGACCTTTGAGCGAATTGATCGCGGGTGCGCTGCTCTCCCTTGCCCTGCTGCAACTCCTCGTCAGCACCGTGATCTATGGTGCGTCCGAGAGACCGAGTTCGATGCCGGCCTGGCTCTACCTCGTCTTCCTCGCTTTCGGCGCGGCCGCCGGCTGGACCTATTGGCGCCTCGCCGGGCGACCCGGCCGGCCGATGGATACAGCGCAGGACGCGGTGAAAGCGCGGGTGTTTGACTAGCTGATCTGGAAACGCCGCCGCAGGGTCAACAGGAAGAGAAAGGCCAGCGGCAGGGCGAGCAGGCGGTGAACAAGGCGCACCAGGGCGAACCAGTAGGCATGCCCGCCGGCATCGGGGCCTTCAAGGCGCTGCGTCCAGGGATGATGCCCGCCCGGATTGACGACGGGCACGACGGTCATCTCCAGCGCATAAAGGGCCGGGCCGAGCAGGCCGGTAGGGCCTTCCATGCGCCAATAGGTGGTCCAGCGACGCTCACTCACCGTCTCGTCATCACCCGGTCCGATCAGGCGCGGCGTGTGGTAACCGGCCTCGCTTGCGGGCGCCACTGGCGGCAGGGGCGGTGCAGTGACGGCAAGGATGAGATAGGCCGCCGCGCTGACGGCCCACACCCCGCCCATCCAGCCCAGCACCCGCGTCAGGCTCTGGCCGTAATCGGTGACCGCGCCATAAAGACCGGCGAAGAAAGCCTCCCAAGCAGTGACATCTTGATCGCTGGCGTCGTCGGACGATGTCTTGCTGCGCCGTCGTGCCTGGCGGGCTTTCAGTTCGAGGGCGAAAAAGCGCTGTTCCTCACTGCTGGCCCCGATCCGCGCCATCAGGCGTTTCAGCGTGCGGTATTCATTCTCGTAGAGATTGGCCTCATGACCGCGATCATCAAAGCGTTGCTTGGCGGTCGCATAGGTCTTGTCGAATTGCTCCCGCGCCTTGTCCGGAAGCGGGCGGTCCAGCTTATTCGCCCGGGCCTCGATCTCGGCCCACAATTCGTCCTGCTCGGGAAACCGGATGTGGTCCGGTGGTTCGACCGGGGGCAGGCGGAGCCATGACCGCAGACCGGTATAGGCGCCGCGCCAGGCGCGGTCGAAACCGGGAAAACGGCGTGGCCGCATGGGCGTGCCAAAGCGGAAACGGGCATTTTTCAGCTGCACGCTTTCATGCAGGCTGGCGCCATGAAAGTCCGCCCGTCCGAAAAAGCGGGCGCCGCTGAAATCCGGTGTTTCCGCAAAAATGCGATCCGTGAAGAAGGCCGTGCCGAAGACCCGGGCGCCTTCGAAGTTGAAATTGGTCAGAGTTCCGGCTTCGGCCTTGGCGGCCGGCGTGGTCAGCCAGATATCCGTTCTTTCACGCGATACGTCCGGCCCGTCGCCAACCTCGCCTTCACCGTCACGGGAGGCGTCAACCGTGGCGCCCAAATACCCCACCGAGAGGCCCTCGAGATCACCGCGTTGAAGATTCAGGCTTCCCAAAAACAAAGTCTCTCCGAAGTACGCGTATCCGCGGGAGAATTGCGCTTGTCTGAAGTACGCGTTTCCGCCGGAGAATTGCGCTTGATTGAAGTACGCGTATCCGCCGGAGAATTGCGCTTCTCCGAAGTACGCGTCTCCGCCGGAGAATTGCGCTTCTCCGAAGTACGCGTCTCCGCCGGAGAATTGCGCTTGATAGAAGCTCGCGTATCCGCCGGAGAATTGCGCTTGATGGAAGCTCGCGTCTCCGCCGGAGAATTGCGCTTGTCTGAAGTCCGCGTCGGCAAAGAAAATCGCGGCGTACATGGAAAGCTCTGACGCGAAGTTGAGACTTTCGGCGCCAACATGATCGAGCCACGCCGAGCTTGGTGCTGTCAGATGGAGCGGCGCCAGCTCGGCCTGGTCTTTTTCGGGGGCGGGTGGGCGGGGAAAGCGGCGCAAAATGACGCCGGACAGTTGAGTGCGTTTGTCCGTCCCGGTGGTGCCCCTCAGATAATCCTTATCCGTCTTCTCACCCAGCGCGATCAGGCGATCGACCTCGGATTCCAGCGTTTCCCATTGTGACGCGTCGAGGGCTTTCGTGGTGGTGGTGTCTTCGGCGTCCAGCGTTTTCGGGCAGTGGATGATGTGGAAGGTCTTGCCATCGGAACCGGGAATTTCGGCACCGTCGATCAGCAGGCCAGCCTTGCGCAACACTGGATCGCCACGCAGCGTGTCGCCACCGGGCTTGCGACGAAAATAGTCTTGCAAGGTCGCCGGGCGCGATCCGTCCGGCGCGTCCTTTGTCTCGACAACGCGCCGGGTCTTCGTGACCGACCAGCCCTGCCAGGCGTGTTTCGGCTTGCCATCCTCATCCAGCGCCGCCAGCCCGTCCCAGCTGAAATCCTGCTCGCGCCAGCGTTTCCACCACGCGTCCTCGATCGCTTTCTTGCGTTCGGCCTTGCGCGCTTCATCGTCCACGCCCGTCTCCCCCGATTGCGCGTCTGGCGCGAGTTAAGCGCAGATGAAGCGCGAAGGCGAGTAATCGACTGTCGCCGTCACTGCACGCCCCCATCCGCACCCCCCGCTTGCCCCGATGCCCTGACAGCGCTAAGCCCTGCGCCTCAAACTCAGTGAGGCTCCACGTCGATGACCAAAGTCCGTTTTGCGCCCAGCCCGACCGGCAAGCTTCATGTCGGCAATGTCCGCACCGCGATCTTCAACTATCTGTTCGCGCGCAAGGCGGGTGGGACCTTTGTGCTGCGCATTGACGATACCGATGTCGAGCGCTCCACCCAGGCTTTCGAGGACGGCATCCGCGCCGACCTGACCTGGCTGGGCATAAGCTGGGACGAGACGTTCAAACAGTCCGAGCGCTTTGACCGCTATGCCGCAGCGGCGGAAAAGCTGAAGGCCAAGGGCCTGCTTTACCCGTGTTATGAGACCGGCGACGAGCTCGACCGCAAGCGCCGCCTGCAAATGGCCAATGGCCGGCCGCCGGTCTATGACCGCGCCGCCCTGGCGCTCAGCGAGGCCGAGAAGGCCGCTTTCGAGGCGGAAGGGCGCAAGCCGCATTGGCGTTTCAAACTGTCGGGCAATCCGGTGGAGTGGGACGACATGGTGCGCGGCCATGTCTCGATCGAGACATCCTCCCTGTCCGACCCGATCCTGATCCGCGAGGACGGCTCCTATCTCTACACCCTGCCCAGCGTGGTGGATGATATCGAGGCCGATATCACCCACATCATCCGCGGCGAGGACCACACCACAAATTCCGGCGCCCAGATCGAGATCTTCGAAGCTCTTGGCGGCACGCCGCCCCTGTTCGGCCACCAGGCCCTGCTGGTTGGTGCTGATGGCGGCAAGCTGTCCAAGCGGACGGGATCGCTGGGCATTGCCGATTTGCGCGATGTCGATGGTCTCGAGCCGATGGCGATCATGTCGCTGCTGGCCCGGATCGGGACGTCGGACCCGGTCGATGCCTTTGCGGATGTCGACGGGATTCTCGAAGGGTTTGATCTTGGCAAGCTGTCGCGCTCGCCGGCCCGTTTCGATGATGAAGAGCTGAAGCGCGTGAATGCCAAATTGCTGCACGGCATGCCCTATGCCGTCGCCAAACCGCGCCTGGTAGAGCTTGGCGCCGACAAGGGCGAGGCGGTCTGGGAGGCCGTGCGGCCGAACCTGGAAACCCTGGCTGACGTCAAGGCCTGGGCGGCGCTGATCGATGGTCCCGTCACGCCCGTGATCGAGGATGCGGACTATGCCGCCGCGGCTGCGGAGCATCTGCCGGACGGCGAACTCACCGGTGACAGCTGGTCGGCCTGGACCAATGCCCTCAAGGACGCGACCGGCCGCAAGGGCAAGATGCTCTTCATGCCGCTGCGCCAGATGCTGACCGGCGAGGAACGCGGCCCGGAAATGGCCGTCCTGCTGCCGCTGATCGGACGCGAGAAAATCCTCAAGCGTCTGGCGGGCGAGGCGGCTTAGGGCGGCCTGCCGGCTGACACGCGACCCATGGATGATTGCGCGCCGGGGCGCTCATCTTCTCATCGCTCTTTCACCAGTCCAGCCTGACAGAATGACCTGTCCTCATGACATATGGTAAGGTTTGCTTGACATTTGCGCATACAAGTGTCAGGTTTCCATGACATTAAGTCATGTAAAGCTGATGGAGCGCAATATGAAACCCTGTGGAAATCTCCGGATGAGCCCGGCGGGCTGGATCGGGATCATCATCGCGATTGTTGCGGCAATATCGTCTGGTCAAGGGGACGCCCAGGATCTGGCAAGTGTGCAGATCGAGCGGGCGGGCGCGGCCAGCGGGCGGGACATCGTCTTCATTCCCGGCCTGGCGACACCCGGTGCGGTCTGGGAAGACACGGTCGCAGCGCTGGGTGACACGATCGATGCGCATGTCGTGACGCTGGCCGGTTTTGGTGATGTGCCCGCTGTGCCGCGCGCGGTGGAGGGTGTGGTTGGCAGTGCAGTCGCCGATCTCGCCCGATGGCTGGACCGGGAAGGGATCGAGGATGCTGTTCTGGTCGGCCACTCCATGGGTGCGCAGATCGCATTGCAGCTCGCTGCCCATGCGCCTGACCGTGTCAGCGACGTCGTCATCGTGGACAGTGCCCCCTTCTTTGCCCGCCTGTTCAATCCTGCGATCACGCCAGAGCAGGCCTCAGCCTATGCGACGGGTATGTCGGCCCGGATGGCGGCGGCTTCGCGCGAACAATTCCTCGCGATTTCGCGCCAGGGGCTGCCGGTCCAGTCGATCAGCGAGGCCGGGCAGGCGCGGGTGATGGGCTGGATGGAACAGGCCGACCAGTCTGTTGTCAGCGCGGCCATGGGCGAGGTGATGGGGACCGATTTCAGTCCGGTGCTGGATCATGTCTCCGCGTCGGTTACCGTGATGATTGCCTGGAGCGAGGGCGCACCGGTGAGCGCGGAAGCACTCGAATCCGTGTATCGACAACAATATGCCGGTCTGGCGACGCTCGACCTGCACCGGATTGACGGGTCGCGTCACTTCATCATGCTGGACCAGCCGGCGGCCTTCCGGTCCGTGCTGACCGGCGTGATCGGTGACCCGGGGGAGGAAGGCTGATGATGGCCGCGAACGCACGCCGCTACATGCTGCATTTCGGCAGCGCCATGGTGCTCTACATGGCGACGCTCTTCGGGTCGGTATTCCTGCTGGAATCGGCCAGTTTCGGACCGGTCGTCACCGGCCTGGTTGCGGTTCTGCCGGTCCTGCCGGGACTGGGCGCACTGTGGGCGGTCTTGACTTTCTACCGCTCCATGGATGAGTTCAAACAGCGCCTGCTGGCTGAGGCGATGATCATTTCCGCCCTGCTGACAGGTTTTGGAACCTTCGCCTATGGCTTCCTGGAGGGCGCGCTGGAGCTGCCGCCCATCCCGATGATCTGGATCTTTCCGGCGATGATCGGGCTGTGGGGCCTGGTCGGCTGCTTCCAGAAATACGTGGTGTACCGGTGAAGAACCGGCTGCGCGTCCTGCGCGCAGAGCGACGCTGGAGTCAGGCCGAACTCGGCGAACGGGTCGGGGTGTCGCGCCAGGCGGTCAATGCGGTCGAGACCGGCAAGCATGATCCCTCGCTCACCCTGGCCTTTGCCCTGGCCGGCGCCTTCGACCTCAAGATCGAGGATGTGTTTGATCCGAGCGGAGAGGCGGACTGATCAGTCCGCTTTTTCGGCCAGCTGCGCCGCGGCGGCATCCTTTTCGTCGAGCAGGGCACAGATGCGGGCAATGGCAATCTCCGGCCGGTCGATCAGTTCGACATGATCGGCGAGGGTTTGCGGCGTGAAACCTTCGCGCACTGTGTGGGCAATCAGCTCGATGAAGGGGCCCCAGAAACCGTCCGTGTTGAGGAATACGATCGGTTTGTCGTGCAAGCCCAGCTGCTGGCGCGATACAACATCGAAGACTTCCTCCAGCGTTCCGGTGCCGCCGGGCAGGATGATATAGGCGTCACTCTCGGCGATGAGCTCGCTCTTGCGCTCGCTCATCGTCTCGACAATCTTGATCTCGACGCCGTCGAGATGGCCTTCGCGGGCGATCAGGAATCCCGGGATGATGCCATGGACCGCGCCTCCCTCGGCCGCGGCGGTCGAGGCTGCAATCCCCATCAGGCCGACATCGCCGCCGCCATAGACCAGCCGGCACTCGGCCTGGGCGATCGCGCGGCCAACGCCCGCGGCGGCGGCTGCATAGGTTTCGCGCTCACCCATACGTGATCCGCAGAAGACACCAATCGACCTTAGTTTCGCCATCGTGACATCACTCATATTTGCTTTATCGGATCGGGATGCTATTCGCCGAAGGCTGACGGCGCGAGGTTTGCATCCAGTTCCGGTATGCCGGAGCGCATATTCGTGTCCAGCCCAATTGACGACGGGAGAGCCGCCATGACCGCCACGCGGTCGTTTATCATCGCTGCAGCCCTTGCCGCGCTGGCGATCGCCGCCGCGCTGGCTTTCATCATGTATCGTCCCGCGGCGCAGGATGACGGTGCGGCCGTACCGGTCGCCGGCAATCCGGTGTCCCCCGCTGGCACGACGACACAGCCCGATCCGAGCGCTGCCATGCTGGCCGCCCCGGTTTTCGACATTGTTCGCGTGGCACCGGCCGGTACGGCCGTGATTGCCGGACGTGGCGAGCCGGGCGCGGCAATCCAGCTTCTGGCCAATGACACGGCGATAGAATTCGAGGATGGCGGCACGCGCTCTGATCGCATGACAATCAATGAGCGCGGCGAGTGGGTCATCATCCTCAATGACCCGCTACCGTCCGGCGCCGTCGAGCTCTCCCTGCTGATGACCGCAAGCGACGGACGCCAGCTGCGTTCCGAACAGGTCGTCGTGGTCTCCATCCCCGAACAGCGCGGACCGACCCCGCTGGTTGTGGTCGGACGACCGGGCGAGGCCAGCCGTGTCTGGCAATGCCCATCCTGTTCGACCGGCGAGATGGGGCCGCTGGTGCTGGAAACCATCGATTATGACGAGACCGGCGCCGTGATTTTTTCCGGTCGGGCCGAAGCCGGCACCACCGTGCGCATCTATGCCAACGGCGCCCTGGTCGGCGAGGCCAATGTCGGCCGCGATGGACGCTGGACGCTGCAGGCCGGGGCCCTGCTGGCGCCGGGCATCTATGACCTTCAGATCGACCAGGTCGACGAGGATGGCCATGTCAGCGCCGTCATCGTGCTGCCGTTCGAGCGGGTCGCCGCCGAAGACCTCAACATGGGTCCCAATTCCGTCGTTGTGCAGCCGGGCAATTCGCTCTGGCGGCTGGCCCGCCGCCTTTATGGCGAAGGTGTCCAGTACACGGTCATCTATGAAGCCAATCGCGACCAGATCCGCGACCCGGACCTGATCTATCCCGGCCAGGTGCTCGAGGCGCCGACGGAAGACGGGCAGGGCGGCTAGCCCGGATGGGCGGCCCGGACCGGGAGCTTCCGCTCGATCTCGACAGTTCGCCCTGGCGCCGCTGGTCGCCCATCCTGCTGGATGTGGCTGTGGTGCTGGTCAGCCTGCATGTGCTGCGCGCGCTGCTCGTTGCCTTCTATCCCTACGGGATGATGGTCGGCTGGTATCGGGATGGCAGCGAGGCCGTGCTGGGTCAGCTGACGACGCTTCCGACCGGGATGACCGGCTTTGTGGCCTTGTCCCTTGTTCTGCTGCTCCTCCGGGTGGGCAGTGGCCTGCTCGGCTGGCACCGGCTGATCTTCTGTATCGTCCCTTTGCTGGCTGCCGTGCTCTGGCACGCCCTGATCCGGTCCGGACACGTTTGAGGCGGTCGCACACGCTCACAATCCAGGCTCCGAATTTCGCCGCGCGACAATCTCGCTTGTTTACTGTGTGACTCACAGTACAGTGCGTCATATGGTAGAAGCTGATGACCCATTTCCGAAGCTGGAACTCGAACTGCGCCGCGGTGCGATCGTGCTGGCGGCCCTGTCGCAGCTGAGCTCGGCCCAATACGGCTATTCCCTGCGTCAGGCGCTGGCGGCGCGGGGGATGGAGATTGAAGAGGGCACGCTCTACCCGCTGCTGCGGCGGCTGGAAGCGCAGGGCGTGCTGGTCAGCGAGTGGCGGACCGGGGACGGCCCGCCGCGCCGCTATTACACGCTGAGCGAGGACGGGCGGCAGCTTTACACCCGGCTTTCACAATCCTGGCACGCGCTGGGCGCGGTCATGGACGCACTTGTAGCGGATGGAGCGGGCCGATGACCGCGAATGAGATGATTGCCCGCTATGTGCAGGCCGTGACCCGGCGCCTGCCGCTTGAGCAACGCGCCGATATCGGTGCCGAATTGTCGGCCTTGCTGACCGAGGAGCTGGCCGGCCGGGCCGAGGGGCGGGAGCCCGATGCCGCCCTGGCCCGGACGCTATTGCAGGGGTTCGGCCATCCCGAGACCGTGGCGCTGAGCTATCATCAAACGCCGCCTGTGATCGAAACCCTTGATGGGCGCCTGTTTCGCAAACTGGCCGTGATCTTTCTTGCAGCGCTGGCCGTGCTCGCCCTGGGCGTGACGCTGTCCGATCCGGCGGCCCAAACCGACGCGTCCTTTGCCGACCGGATTGCCGATGAAACCCTGGCCGCAGCCCTGCAAGGCCTGGGTGGATTGCTTGTGGTGTTCTGGATTGCCGGTTTCGCCCGTCGCCGCTGGTTGCGCGGTCGATGGTCGCCGAATGCCTTGCCGGCCGTGCAGGCCCCGGACGCGGTCAACCGCCCCGTGATGGCCGCCGCGATCATGTTCTGGGCTGCCGGTCTGGCGATCCTGATGGCCGGACCGGCGACCGTCATGGCCCACATCACAGGCGGTGCAGCGCCGACCGCATTGCTCGACGCCTTCACCTATGATGCGGCTTTTGCGGCCGAGCGGGCGCCGGTCCTGTGGGTGCTGCTGGCCCTGTCCATCCTGGTTCCGGCCTGGCAGGCGGTCGCGGGCCGCGTTACCCGTACCACACGCCGCGTCGAGGCGGTGCTGACCCTGCTGCTTGCGGCGGCCCTGTTCCGGATCGTCCTGGCCGGCGACGTCTTCGCCGCCGAGCCGGCCAATGAATACATGAAGCTGGCCATGGCCCTGTTCGGGGGATGGGGGGTGATCACCAGCCTGACCGCCCTGCATCGCGACTGGCAGACGCGTCGCAGCGAGGCGGCTGCCTCCGCGCCACCCGCTCAGGAATGAACCGGCGACGGCGATTGGCACACCGCCCTCTGGCGCGCGGCCGCGTCACGCCCTATCTCTCGACGCAATGAGACCGACCGCCCCCGATAGCGAGGAAGACGCCAGACAGGCGCCCAAGGGCGCGCTGGGCCTGACCATGTGGCGTCTGTTCGCGCTGCTGGCCTCGCCGGAGATGGCCAAGTGGCGTTTCCGGATGGGGGTGGCGCTCGTCCTGACCATCATCGCCAAGCTGTTCTCGGTGGCAGCCCCCATCCTGTTCGGGGACGGCATCAACCTGATCGTCGACGCGACAGGCGGGGCACCGGCTTCGGGCAGCGGGCAGGGCAGTACGCTCTGGCCCGGCCTCCTGACGACGTTCTCGCTCGCCTTCATCGCCTATGCCGTCGCCCGCTTCCTGTCGGTCGGGGCGCCGCAGCTGCGCGATGCGATGTTTGCGCCCGTCAGCCAGGATGCCCAGCGGCTGACCGCTGTGCGGGCCTTTGCTCACGTCCAAAGTCTGTCGATCGGCTATCACCAGACCAAGCGCACCGGCGCCCTGCAGCGCATCATCGAACGCGGCGCCCGCGCCGTCGATTTCCTGATGCGCTTCCTGATTTTCAACATCGCGCCGACCCTGTTCGAACTGACCCTGGCGGCCATTGTCCTGAGCGCCAATTACGGCTGGGAATTTGCCGTCATCGCGGTGATCACCATTGCGGTCTACATGGGCCTGACCTGGTCCTTGACCGAATGGCGTGTCGGGATCCGCCGGCAGATGAATGATGCCGACAACGAGGCTTCGGCCCGGGCCGTGGACGGGCTGATCAATTTCGAGACGGTGAAGGCGTTCGCGGCGGAAACCCGCGAGAGTGACGCCTATAATGACGCCATGACCCGCTATGCCGGGGCGGCCACGAAGTCGCAATCTTCGCTGGCCCTGCTCAACGGGCTGCAGGCGCTGGTGATGAATGCCGGTCTTCTGGCCATGGCGCTGACCGCCGGCTGGAAAGCCTTCAACGGCGTGCTGCAGCCCGGTGATGTCGCAGCCGTGACGCTGGTCCTGATGAATATCTACCAGCCGCTCAACATCCTTGGCTGGGCCTATCGCGAGATCAAGCAGGGCGCCGTCGACATGGAACGGGTCTATGAGACGCTGGCGCTCAAGCCCGACGTGGCCGACAGCGCCGATGCGCGGCCGCTGGTCCTGTCCGGCGGCGCGGTGACGTTCGAGGATGTGACCTTCACCCATGATGGCCGCTCGCGCTCGCTCGGCGGCGTGTCGATGGAGATCCCGGCGGGCAGTTTTGTCGGGATTTGCGGACCGTCCGGAGCCGGCAAGTCGACCGTGTTGCGGCTCCTGTTCCGCTTTTATGATCCCGAACAGGGGCGGGTGCTGATCGACGGGCAGGACCTGCGCGACATTGCCCAGACAAGCCTGCGCGACGCGCTCGGCCTGGTGCCTCAGGATGTCGTCCTGTTCAATGACACGCTGCGTGCCAATGTGATCTACGGCAAGCCGGATGCCAGCGAGGCCGAGATCATGGCGGTGCTGGAACGCGCCCACCTGGCCGACTTTGTGCGTGGCCTGCCGGACGGTCTGGACACCCGGGTCGGTGAGCGCGGGCTGAAACTCTCCGGTGGCGAGAAACAGCGTGTCGGCGTGGCCCGCGCCATCCTCAAGGACCCGGCCGTGCTGATCCTCGACGAAGCCACTTCGGCGCTCGACAGCCAGACCGAGGGCGAGGTCCAGGCGGCCCTGGCCGATGCCGCCGAGGGCCGGACCACGATTGCCGTCGCCCACCGCCTGTCCACCATCGCCGGCGCCGACCGTATCTTCGTGCTCGAGGCCGGTCAGGTTGCCGAAACGGGCACCCATGACGAACTCCTCGCCCTCGGCGGTCTCTATGCCGACATGTGGCGCCGTCAGAGCGAGGCGGTGTCGGCGGCCAGTCCCGCTATCGCGTCCGATGCCGCCGCGCTGGCCGAATAGGCGTTGTCTTTGCCAGAGGCCTGCCTAGTTGTCGTTTCTCAAGACGTTGTTCAGTAGCTGGCTGAGCCTTTTGGCTGGCGGCTGTTTGGCGAGAGCATAGTGCGGCCGGCCGGTATTGTACCAGTCTAGATATCGGGCGAGATCGCGGTTCCGGCTATCGGATGATCTGTAGGGTATGGCGTAGGCCCATTCCCTGAGCAGG
>NZ_JADFAJ010000010.1 GCF_015665295.1 Maricaulis sp. | reverse complement strand
GATCCCGTCGGCTTCGATTCGGGGGCTGGAAGGCAACCCGGGAAATCTCCGCGTGCGGGATGCTTGTCGAAGCTACCGTTTAAAATCAGCGCTTTATCGGCTCCGGCCGGTATCCCGCACTCCCTCTTCACCCAAACCGCCAGGCGTTAGCGCCGTGGCGACCGTCAACGCATGTGCATTTGAACGAAAGGGAGACATCATGCGCAAACGCCGACATGTGCGCCGACACAAGGTCCGCGACCAGCGGCCGGCCCGACAGCCCGCTCCGGTCAAGACACGCGTGACCGACAATGACGGATTTCCCGCCCCTGACGACTATCCGCTGTGGCGACGCGACAGTGTGACGGAGGACGCTGTCGCCATCACCGTCGCGCGCGAGGTCGGCGAACCGCTCCCGGAGCCTCGCCACCCCTTGTCGTGGATTTTCACTGAAAAGGCCGCCCCGCATGAAACCTTGATCCCTCACGAGAAAAGCCTGATCTGGCGCGCCTGCCAGGCTGGCTATGCCGACGCCGAGGAAAACTGGCAGCGCGCCTGCCGGCAGCTGGCAAAAAGAAAGAGCTCCGGCCGCTGGCCGGAGCTCTCCAAGACTGTCGATGATCCTGCCTGACTAGTGAGCCAGGAAGGCCAACAGCAGCAAGGCCACGATATTGGTGATCTTGATCATCGGGTTGACGGCCGGACCGGCAGTGTCCTTGTAGGGATCACCGACCGTATCGCCGGTCACGGAGGCCTTGTGGGCTTCCGAGCCCTTGCCGCCGTGATGGCCGTCCTCGATATACTTCTTGGCGTTGTCCCAGGCACCGCCGCCGACGGTCATCGAGACCGCGACGAAGAGACCGTTGACGATCACGCCCAGCAGCATCGCACCGACCGCGGCGAGGGCTTGCGCCTGGCCGGCAATCAGGTTGATCGCGAAATACAGCACGATCGGCGACAGGACCGGCAGGAGCGACGGCACGATCATCTCGCGGATCGCCGCCTTGGTCAGGATGTCCACGGCGCGGCCATAATCGGGCTTTGCCTTGTACTCCATGATGCCCGGGATCTCCCGGAACTGGCGACGGACCTCGGCGACGACGGCGGTGGCCGCCCGGCCCACTGCCATCATCGACATGCCGCCGAACAGGTAAGGCAGGAGACCACCAAACAGCAGGCCGACGATGACATAGGGATTCTCGAGCGAGAAGTCCGGCTGGATGCCGAGCAGGTGTTCGACATCCGTCGTATAGGCCGCGAACAGGACCAGGGCACCGAGGCCGGCGGAACCGATCGCATAGCCCTTGGTGACCGCCTTGGTGGTGTTGCCCACCGCGTCCAGCGTGTCGGTCGTGTTGCGGACGCTCTCGTCGAGACCGGCCATTTCCGCAATGCCACCGGCATTGTCGGTCACCGGACCGAAGGCATCGAGGGCCACGATCAGACCGGCCAGGGCCAGCATGGTCGTCACCGAGATGGCAATGCCGAACAGGCCGGCCAGCGTGTAGGTGCCCAAGATGCCGCCAATGATGATCAGGGCCGGGAGCGCGGTCGATTCCAGCGACACTGCGAGGCCCTGGATGACATTGGTGCCATGACCGGACTCGGACGCCAGGGCGACCGATTTCACCGGGCGATAGCCGGTGCCGGTATAGTATTCCGTGACCCAGATAATGGCCGCCGTGACGAGCAGGCCGACAAGACCGGACCAGAACAGGTTCATGCCGGTGATCATCTTGCCGTTCACCTCGGCGATATCACCCATGCCGATCGTGAAATCGGTGACGAAGTAGAGCGCACCGATCGACAGCACACCGGCGACGATAAGGCCCTTGTAGAGCGCCCCCATCACATTGCTGCCCTTGCCGAGGCTGACGAAGAAGGTGCCGGCGATCGAGGTCACGATGCAGGCCGCTGCAATCATCAGCGGATAGAGCACCATCGTGGACGCCAGTTCGCCGGAGAAGAAGATCGCCGCGAGCACCATGGTGGCCACCACGGTCACCGCATAGGTCTCGAACAGGTCGGCCGCCATGCCGGCACAGTCGCCGACATTGTCGCCGACATTGTCGGCGATGGTGGCCGCATTGCGCGGATCGTCTTCCGGGATACCCGCTTCGATCTTGCCGACCATGTCACCGCCGACATCCGCACCCTTGGTGAAGATACCGCCGCCGAGACGGGCGAAGATCGAAATGAGGGAGGCGCCGAAGCCGAGCGCGACCAGCGAGTCGATGATGATCCGGCCGTTTTCTTCGCTGCCGAGAACAAACCCCATCGGACCGGTCAGGATCCAGTAATAGCCAGCGACACCCAGAAGGGCGAGACCCGCGACCAGCATGCCGGTCACGGCGCCAGAGCGGAAGGCGACCGCGAGGCCGGCGGCCAGGCTCGTGCTGGCAGCCTGGGTCGTGCGCACATTGGCGCGGACCGAAACCAGCATGCCGATAAAGCCGGCAGCGCCCGAGAGGATCGCCCCGATGGCAAAGCCAAGCGCGACCTGCCAGCCGAGGAAGACGGCAATCAGGATACAGACCGCGACGCCGACAATTCCGATGGTCGTGTATTGACGTTTGAGGTAGGCGTTCGCGCCTTCCTGGATGGCCGATGCGATTTCCTGCATCTTCTCGGTACCGGCACTCGCCGCCATCAGACGCTGGGTCTGCACGACCCCGTAGATGATGGCGAGCACTGCTGCCGCAATGGCCAAGATAAGCATGTTCATGGATTCCAGCCCCGTTTGTTCACTTCGTTGTGGTCTCGGAAGGAATGCGGGGAATCATGCGCGTGTGACCACGCCGACCTTAGACATCTCCCCGCTTTTGTTTTTATTGTTGGGGGGACTATGCCCAATGCTTTGGGGCGGTGCAACACGCAGTCTTTGGCAAATCAAAACATTGACTTGCTGCAGTGCAATATAGAATTAGTGCCGGAAGAGTCGAGTGTCCGCATTGCGAATCTCGACACGCTCAATGGCTCGCGGTCCATAGTGTTCGGCCAGCGCTGCTTGCCAGACCGCGACGGCACGCGGCACATCGAGCGCAGTTCCTTCGGCATTGGACACCGAGTTGCGGTAGGCAGCCCGGACCGCCGAGTCGAGCGCATAATGCGCGTCATCGCGCAGGCTCCACATGTTCTGGCCATCGGCAACGCGGACCCGGATCTGAACATAGGCATAGCCGGTCAGCCGGCCATTGCGTGACAGCGGCGCGACCACGGTCGGCATGGTGAAGGCGCGAGGATCGTCTTCCTCTGCCTCCTCGGCCTCTTCCTCTTCTTCGGCACCACCGCGATTGAACAGCGTCAGGATACGATTGCCGCGCTGCGTGCCCTCATTCCCGTGATCCGATTCCGCAGGCGGAGACGCCAGCGCAAACGCAGACCCCGGCAGGGCCGATGCCAGAATGGCAGAGATCACGATGACAAGGACAGAACGCATGGCAGCCTCTCGAATTCACGGGTCAGACTGACAGGCTTGCCTCAAAAATGCGTAAACCCGGTCCGGGTCGGCACCAGCTGGCTGCCATCGGCCCGCTCCGCCGCAACACCGCTGCCGTCCGTGACAACACCGATCCGCGTCAAGACCAGGTCCAGACGGGCCGAAACGCCGTCCAGCGCCGTGCGCCGGTCGGGCGGCGCCGTAAACAGGAGTTCGTAATCATCGCCCGACGTCAGCAACGCCTCCACCTCACCACCACGGGCCAGCCAGGCCTGTGCACTCGCTGAACGCGGCACGGCATCCACCTTGATGCGGAGGGCACAGCCACTGGCCGAGGCGAGATGCCCGGCATCAGCGAGCAACCCGTCCGACACGTCGATTGCTGCACTGGCGAGATCGCGCAGGGCCTGCCCGAGCGCGAGCCGCGGCTCGGGCCTTTCATAGGCGCGGCGACAGGCTGATATCCCCTCCCCGCCGGACCCGCTCGCGACCCGCAACCCAAGTCCGGCATCGCCGATCATGCCCGAGACCCAGACATCATCACCGATGCGGGCCCCGCTGCGGCGCAGCGCACTTCCGGCCGGAACCCGGCCGATCAGGGTGAAACTCAAGGTCAACGGCCCTGGCGTTGCGGTCGTGTCACCGCCAATCAGCGTCAGGCCGAAGCGCGATTGTTCGCGATGCAGGGACCGCGTGAAATCCGCACGCCAGTCAGGGTCGAGCGTCACAGGCCAGGCGATCGCGGCGAGATAGGCGCGCGGCACGGCGCCCATGGCCGCCAGGTCGGAAAGATTGCTCCGCAAGGCCCGGCTGGCGACAACCTCCGGGCTGTCAGTGTCGAGAAAATGCACGCCGGCAATCAGCGTATCGCAGGCGAGGACGATTTCCTCGCCCGGCTCCGGCGCCAGAAGTGCGGCATCGTCGGCCAGATCGAGCGCGGCCGGATCGTCTTCGCTCAGCGGCCGCAGGCGATCGCGGATGAAGTCGAACTCGCCGAGCCCGGCCATGGATCAGAATTCGTCCGGACGGGCGCCGCGTGCACAGCGATCAAAGGCTGCATTGATGAATTTCGGCTCGGCACCTTCAAAGAAGGCGTTGGCGATCTCGATATATTCATCGATCACCACACGAGCCGGCACGTCCTTGCGATGCAAGAGCTCGAAACCGCCGACCCGCAGGATGGCCCGCACGGTGGCATCGAGACGCTCGAGACGCCATTTGTCTGCCAGCAACGCATCCATGGCCGGATCGACCTCGGCCTGACGCTCGACCACGCCGGCCACCAGGCTCTCGAAGAAATCCTCGTCGGCCTCGACATATTCCGGGCCTTCGTGGTCGGCGCCGAAACGGTGATCGCGAAACTCGCGGATGACCGCGCTGGCGCCCAGCCCGCCGATTTCCATCTGGTAGAGCGCCTGGACGGCGGACAGACGGGCCGCGCGACGCAGACGGGCGCGGCTCTCCGACGGGGATTCCTTGCTGGCAGTAGCCATGCTCACGCGCTCCTGAATCGGTTGCGCAGCTCGATCAGCATCATCGCCGCATTGGCTGCATCCGCGCCTTTATTCTTGTCGATGGCACGCTTCAAGGCCTGGGCGCGGTTCTCAACCGTCAGGATACCATTTCCGACCGGAATGGCACGCAGGTTCAAATCCATGATTCCACGGGCCGATTCACCGCATACATAGTCATAATGCGAGGTCTCGCCACGAATGACACAGCCCAGAGCGATATAGCCGTCATAGCCGGCGCCGGCCTTTTCGGCCTGGGCGATCGTGCCCGGGATTTCCAGCGCGCCCGGCACTTCCACGATGTCATGCGCAAAGCCCTTGGCCTCGACGGCTTCCACCGCGCCCTTGATCAGCGCATCGGCGATGTCGCGGTAGAAGGTGCCGGCGATGATGAGATATTTCGGCGCGCTCATGCGTCACCCTCCGGAAAATGCCGCTCTTCGCGGATCGACAAACCATATCCTTCCAAACCGACGATCGTCTGCGGCTTGGTGGTCAAAAGAACCATGTCTCGCACGCCGAGATCGAGCAGGATCTGGGCGCCGACACCATATTCACGCAGCCGGCGGGCTTCCCGTTCATCCTGCGGCAGGCTGGGATGCGCACCCAGGCGCTCGATGATCGCCGTGTGCGAGGTCTCGCGGATGAAGACCATCGCCGCCGGGCCGTCGGCGTCGGCAATCGCCCGGATGCCGGCCTCGACCAGTGCACCGCGGGGGCCACTCTCGTGCAGGACGTCATCGACAAAACTGACCTTGTGCATGCGCACCGTGGTCGGCTCATCACTGTTGGGCTCACCCTTGACCAGGGCGACATGCTCGGACCCGTCCAGCGTGTTGCGGAAGACGACGAGCTTGAACGGACCGCCGAATTGACTGGAGAATTCGCTTTCCAGACGGCGCTCGATGAATCGGTCATTCTTGCGGCGATAGGCGATGAGGTCGGCAATCGTACCGATCTTGAGCCCATGCAGCTGCGCAAAGGCGACAAGGTCCGGCAGGCGCGCCATCGAGCCGTCCTCATTCATGATCTCGCAGATCACACCGGCCGAACCGGCACCGGCAAGGCGCGCGACGTCGACCGAGGCCTCAGTGTGGCCGGCGCGGACCAGTACGCCGCCATCGCGGGCGACCAGCGGGAAGACATGGCCGGGCGTGGCAATATCGTCTGCCCCCTTGGACGGATCGGTTGCGACCTCGATCGTGCGGGCCCGGTCGTGGGCGGAAATGCCGGTCGTCACACCTTCGCGCGCCTCGATCGAGGTGGTGAAGGCGGTCTGGTGACGCGAACGGTTATCGCTCGCCATCAATTTGAGATCGAGTTGGGTCACCCGTTCCTGCGTCATCGCAAGACAGATCAGGCCGCGGCCGTGCTTGGCCATGAAATTGACGGCATCAGGCGTGGCGAATTTTGCCGGGATGACCAGGTCACCCTCATTCTCGCGATCCTCGGCATCGACAAGGATGAACATGCGCCCGTTGCGCGCATCCTCGATGACGTCCTCGATAGGGGAAAGTGGGATGTCGCTCACGCGCGTCTCCAAATGTCAGGCCGGCGGGAATTCGCTCAGGCGGGCGGCGTAGCGCGCCATGAGGTCAACCTCAAGATTGACGTGTGCGCCAATTTGCAGCGCGCCCAGCGTCGTGACCTCCGCGGTATGCGGAATAATCATCAGATCGAAACTGTCACGCGTGACCGCATTGACGGTCAGGGACACGCCATCAACCGTTATCGAGCCCTTGCGCGCGATGAAGCGGTTGAGCTCTGCTGGCGGGCGAACGGTCAGCACGAGCCACTCGCCCTCCTCGCGCCGATCGATCAGTTCGCCGACCCCGTCGACATGGCCGGTGACCAGATGACCGCCCAGCTCTTCACCGATGGCCAGGGCGCGCTCCAGATTGACCGGATCACCGACCTGCCAGCTGCCCAGCGTGGTCAGGCGCAAGGTTTCCGGCGAGACTTCGACGGCGAACCAGCACCCTTCGGGTGTCGCTTCCTTCTCGACGACCGTGAGGCAGGCGCCGGCATGTGCGATCGAAGCACCCAGCGCGATGGTCTCGGGGTTGTAGGGCGCTTCGATCTCGAAACGCCGCACACCCGTTCCGCTGATCGCACGCATGCGGCCTTTCGCGGTGACAATTCCGGTAAACATCAGCCTGTCCGTTCGTAGGTTTCCTGCAGATCGGCGCCGCGTTCCACGACACTTGTCCGCCTGAAAATGGGGGCCGCGTCGAGCGTCTCAAGGCCCAGAGCTGCGAGAACCGGCAATCCGTCACCGCCAAGCAGGATCGGCGCCCGGAACCATTCGATACAATCAACCAGCCCGCCACGCACGGCCGAGGCGGCAATTTTCGCACCCGCCTCGATCATGACCCGCTCATGCGCGGCCATGGCCCGGCCCAGATCCCGATAGGGAATGAGCGTGACCGAGCGGTCACCCCCCTTGAAGACCCGGGCATTGGCCGGGGTGCGTCCCTGGCTGTCCATGATGATGACATCCGGCTGGCGCTCGCACCCGCCCTGCGGCCTCGCGGTCAATTGCGGATCATCGGCGAGAATGGTGCCGATCCCGGTAAGAATGGCGTCATGGGCGGCGCGCATGCGATGCACCACCGCGCGACTCTCCGGGCCGGTGATCCATTTGGAGGCGCCATTGGCCAAAGCGATCCTGCCGTCGAGCGAAGTGGCAAGCTTGAGCGTGACCCGCGGTCGCGCCGCGCCGGTCATGCCTCGCCGTCGTCATCGCCGGACTCACCGAAATGCGCGCTCAGCGCCTCATCAGTGATGAATTCGCGGAAGTCCTCGACCTTGTGGAAATCCTTGTAAACCGACGCATAGCGGACATAGGCCACCGCATCGAGATTCTTCAGGCCTTCCATGACCAGCTCACCCACGCGATCAGAGGTCACATCAGTCTCGCCTGTCGATTCAAGGCGGCGCACAATGCCGGAAATCATCTGGTCGATGCGGTCCGGTTCGATATTGCGCTTCTGCATGGCCAGCTGGATCGAACGGTTGAGTTTGTCACGGTCAAAGGGAACCCGACGTCCGGATTTCTTCATCACCGTCAGCTCGCGCAACTGCACGCGCTCAAAGGTGGTGAAACGGGCTGCACAAGACGGGCATTGCCGCCGGCGCCGGATCGCATTCCCGTCCTCGGCCGGACGGGAATCTTTCACTTGTGTGTCGGGATGACCGCAAAAAGGACAACGCATTCGGGTATCTTAGGCCAGTTCGGGATAGATGGGGAAGCGCGCTGTGAGCGCTTTGACCGTCTCCCGCACCTCAGCCTCGACATCCGCATTGCCTTCGGGCGCATCGACCAGGGCGTCGAGCACCTTGACCATCAACTCGCCCACCAGCGTGAATTCAGCCTCGCCGAAGCCGCGCGTGGTCGCGGCCGGCGATCCGACCCGCAGTCCGGACGTCACGGTCGGCTTTTCCGGGTCGAAGGGCACGCCATTCTTGTTGCAGGTGATATAGGCGCGCTCCAGAGCTTCCTCGGCAATATTGCCCTTGAGCCCCTTGGGACGCAGGTCGACCAGCGCGAGGTGGCTGTCCGTGCCGCCGGAGACAATGGCGTATCCGCCATCCGTGATCGCCTTGGACAGCGCCTGGCAATTGGCGATGACCTGTTTGACATAATCCTTGAATTCCGGCTGCAGCGCCTCGCCGAAAGCAACCGCCTTGCCGGCGATGACATGCATCAGGGGTCCGCCCTGCAGACCCGGAAAAATCGCCGAGTTGAACTTCTTGCCGAGATCGAGGTCATTGGACAGGATCATGCCACCACGCGGACCGCGCAGCGTCTTGTGCGTCGTGGTGGTGCAGACATGGGCGTGCGGGATCGGGTTGGGATATGCACCGCCCGCAACCAGCCCGGCGACATGCGCCATGTCGACCATCAGATAGGCCCCGACCTCGTCGGCAATCTTGCGGAATTCGGCGAAGTCGATTTCGCGCGGATAGGCGGAGCCGCCTGCAATGATCAGCCTGGGCTGCGCTGCCTGGGCCTTGGCGCGAACGGCGTCATAGTCGATCCGCGCATCACTTTCGCGCACGCCATAGCTTTCCGCCTTGAACCATTTGCCCGACATGTTGGGGCGGGCACCGTGGGTCAGGTGCCCACCGGCATCCAGCGACATGCCGAGAATGGTGTCGCCGGGTTGCAACAGGGCCAGGAAGACACCCTGGTTGGCCTGGCTGCCGGAGTTCGGCTGGACGTTGGCATAAGCCGCTCCGAACAGCGCCTTGGCGCGCTCGATCGCCAGCGTCTCGACCACGTCGACATGCTCGCAACCACCATAGTAACGGCGCCCGGGATAGCCTTCGGCATACTTGTTGGTCAGCGGCGAGCCCTGTGCCTCCAGAACTGCGCGCGAAACAATATTCTCGGAAGCGATCAATTCGATCTGGCTTTGCTGGCGCTGGATTTCCTCGTGGATGGCGTGCGCAATCTCACGGTCACTCTCGACGATGGAGCGCGTGAAAAACGGGCTTCCATTCCCGGCATCGATCTGGGTATCGGGCATGACACTTCCTCATCACATTTGCCTCGTGTGATAAGGTGCTGCTCGATACGGGGCAAGCGGGCAATTGACTGCTTGGCAGGTCTCCCCGGACCCCGCTGCCGGATCGGACAGTGTATTTGCGCAGTGTTGTATGTGGTGTTTCGTATGAAATATATTCATACGTCGACGCTTGAACTGAACATCAACACATAATATCGATCACTCATTGCAATAAACAATCAAGTCACCACTTGTGACAAAAGCAAGACAACGTTTGAAAGGTTGCCCCGATGGCCGATGACATGTTCCCTGACGTCGACAAGGAAGAATTGCTCCGGATGACGACCGATGTGGTCGCCTCCTACCTCTCCCACAACTCCATGCCGGCCGATAATGTGCCCGAGCTGATCCGGTCTGTGCATGCGACGATGAAGGAAGTATCTGAGTCGGAAGCAAAGCCGGAACCGAAGACCAAGCCGGCCGTGGCTGTCTCCAAGTCTGTTGCCGACGACTACATTGTCTGCCTGGAAGACGGCAAGAAACTCAAAATGCTCAAGCGCTATCTGCGTTCGCAATACAACATGTCGCCGGACGATTACCGCCGCAAATGGGGTTTGCCGTCGGATTACCCGATGGTCGCACCGGCCTATTCGCGCAAGCGCTCGCAATTTGCCAAGGATATCGGCCTCGGTCGCGGCAAAAAGGACGGCTGAGTCGCCCTCGGCCAGACTGCGCGCTCGCCCAGGCTGCGCCCTCGGCTAGACTTCAATGCCTCGACGGCCGGACCTCGTGTCCGGCCGTTTTTCATTGGCCGCAGCGCGCTTCAGTTTCCAGGCCAGCTTGGCCCTGGCGAGATCGTCAATGCTGGACCGGGGCGTGCTGGCCGGGACCTGGAACACGACCTCCTCAGCCGTCGTGCCGTCAATCGCGGCGACGCGCAATGCATTCCCGACACGCTGGATTTCGACGAATATCTCGCCGGCCATCTTGCTACCTCGGCATGCGGCCGATACCGCTCAGGCCCGGGCAACCCCGGTCTGCTGGCACGCCCGTTCCCAGACATCATCAAGAGCCTCGGCGAGCTGGTCAAACATTTCATCGGTATGAAGCGGTGTCGGCGTCAGGCGCAGGCGTTCGGTGCCGCGCGGAACGGTGGGATAATTGATCGGCTGAACATAGATTCCGTGCTCGTCCATCAGCATGTCGGAAATCCGCTTGCACAGGACCGGATCACCGACCTTGACCGGAACAATATGGGTTTCCGACGGCATGACCGGGAAACCCGCAGCCGACAATTTGGCCTTCAGACTCGCCGCGCGCTCCTGATGTTGCTCCCGCAGATTATGCGCTGACTTGAGGTATTCCACACTGGCACGCGCCCCGGCCGCCAGGGCTGGCGGCAGCGCCGTCGTGAAGATGAAGCCTGGCGCCAGCGAACGGATGGCGTCGACAATCGCACCGTCAGCGGCGATATAACCGCCCATGACGCCAAACGCCTTGCCCAGAGTTCCCTCGATAATGTCGATCCGGTCCATCAGGCCATCACGCTCGGCAATACCGGCGCCTCGCAGACCGTACAGCCCGACAGCGTGAACTTCGTCGAGATAGGTCAGCGCACCATACTTGTCGGCCAGGTCACAGACCGCCTCGAGCGGGCCGATATCGCCATCCATCGAGTAGACCGATTCAAAGGCGATGACCTTGGGCGCGTCTTTCGGTGCCGCGGCGAGCAATTCCTCGAGATGGGCGACATCATTGTGACGCCAGATCCGCTTCTCGCAGCGTGCCCCCTTCACGCCCTCGATCATCGAGGCGTGATTGAGCTCGTCGGAGAACATGATGAGGCCAGGCAGTATCTTGCCCAGTGTCGCCAGCGTCGCCTCATTGGCGATATAGCCGGAGGTGAACAGCAGCGCTGAATCCTTCTGGTGAAGGTCGGCCAGCGAGCGCTCCAGCTCGACATGGTAGTGGGTCGTGCCAGAGATATTGCGGGTACCGCCGGCGCCGGAGCCGACATCATCAATGGCCTTCTTCATCGACTCAACGACGCAGGGCAATTGGCCCATGCCGAGATAGTCATTGGAGCACCAGACCGTCACATCCCGCACATCCCCGCTTGGCGACCGCCAACGGGCGACCGGGAATTCGCCCTTGCGGCGCAGCAGATCGGCGAAAACCCGATAACGGCCCTCGGCCTTGACCCGGCGGACAGCATCCT
Source organism: Maricaulis sp. (assembly GCF_015665295.1). Classification (GTDB taxonomy): domain Bacteria; phylum Pseudomonadota; class Alphaproteobacteria; order Caulobacterales; family Maricaulaceae; genus Maricaulis. Next base: position 83,773 of record NZ_JADFAJ010000010.1, on the reverse strand, counting down.
CGAAAGCGCGTTCATAGTTCATGTCGGGGCCTTTCGTGATACGAGCCCGCTTGGTGCGTGGTCTGTCAGCGTATCTAGCGCTATTGGCAGGTCGGGGCGACTGGACAGACAGCCGCACCCCCGTGAAATAGCACAACAAGCTGCAGCCAGGCGAGTGATCGCCCCATTAAATCGAGGGTTTGTGTGCCAAAAATCGCACCGGCGCCGGAGCATTGATGCGTGCCGGCAGATTGGTCACCGCCCCCCGGTCCGCGCTTCAAAGCCGCCGGGATTCCAGCCGCCCGCCAACAAAAGCAGGCGCACCCCACCAGGGAATGCGCCTGCCCGGCGTTCAATGAGACGGGTCTGATGCGGTCAGACGGGCTGTTGATTACATCCGGAAACGGATGTGATCGGCCCAGAAACGTTCAATCCGGGCCAAGGCTGTATTCATGGCCGGGAGTTGCTCGATATCAACACCACCAACCGGATTCAGGGCCGTGCCCTGGCGATCGAAAAGCTTGTTCAGATGAGCGCAAACCGCGTGTCCCGATTCGGTGAGGCTGACCCGCACGGAGCGACGGTCAACCGCCGAGCGCTCGTGACGGATATAGCCGGCATCGACCAGCTTCTTGAGATTGTAGGACACATTGGAGCCAAGATAGTGGCCGCGCGTGCGCAGCTCTCCGGCCGTCAGCTCCTGGTCACCGATATTGAACAGGAGCAGGGCCTGCACACTGTTCAGATCGTCCAGTCCTTCGCGATCGAGTTCATCCTTGACCACATCGAGCAATTGCCGGTGAAGACGCTCCACCAGTTGAAGAAGCTCAAGATAATCGGAACTCGGCGCCGCTTCCGGTGCCACACTTTCTGCCATCGCCATCACACACACTCCACCCGATCTTTGATGATCGTTATATTGCTTACGTTGATGACGTTAACGGCAAAGCGCGAAAATCCCCTTAACAGGCTTGGTTAATTTGGTGTCAACGCTTGGCCCAGCTGCCATCCAGCAGTTTGTAGATACCCGAGAAGTCCGCCGATCCACCGCCAAGATTGTCGAACATCGCATAGAGCGCCTCGGCCTGGGCACCCAGCGGCGTTGTCGCCCCGGCACTCTGTGCCGCGTCCTGCGCCAGCTTGAGATCCTTGAGCATCATGGCCGTGGCAAAGCCCGGCTTGTAGCCATTATTGGCCGGCGTGGTCGGGATCGGGCCCGGCACCGGGCAGTAGGACGTCATCGCCCAGGACTGGCCGGAGGCCTTGGACGAGATGTCGAAGAAGTTCTGCGGGTCCAGTCCGAGCTTCTCGGCCAGCGCGAAGGCCTCGCAGGTGCCGATCATGTTGATCGCCAGCAGCATGTTGTTGCAGATCTTGGCGGCCTGGCCGGCGCCGACATCGCCGGCGCGGATCACCGCCTTGCCCATGGCATCAAGGATCGGCTCGGCCGCCGCAAAATCAGCTTCGGTGCCACCGACCATGAAGGTCAGCGTCCCGCCCGTCGCGGCCGCGACACCGCCCGAGACCGGCGCATCGACAAAACGAAAGCCCTGCTCCACGGCCTTGCCGCCGACATGGCGCGCACTGTCGACATCAATGGTCGAGCAATCGAGGAAGAGCGTGCCCGGCGCCGCAGCGCCGAAGATCTGGCCCTCATAAACGGCGCGGACATGTTTGCCGGCGGGCAGCATGGTGACCACGGCATCGCTGCCGGTGACGGCGTCGACCGCGCCGCTGGCCGCCGTGGCGCCCTGCTCGACGGCATGGGCGATGGCGTCGGCGCTGAGGTCAAAGGCGTGGACCTCATGACCGGCCTTGACCAGGTTGGCGGCCATGCCGGAGCCCATGTTTCCAAGTCCGATAAAGGCGATGCGGGCCATGTTGTCTCTCCCCGGGGATCGTGGTGTTCTTTGTGGTGTCGTTGCAGGCGTCTATGCCAGCGTTTCGGTCCGGTCGTTAGGACGCGGTTTCGAGAAAGCTCATTTCGTGCGCGTCGTCGAGCGGCGCAAAGGCGGCTTCGATCGCGGCATCTTCGACCGCCGCGATCGTGTCGGGCAACCATTTCGGTGACTGGTCCTTGTCAATGATCACGGCGCGAACGCCTTCGTAGAAGTCCGTCCCGGTCAGGCACCAGCTCGACACGCGCAAATCCTGGCGCATGACATCCTCGAAGGAGAGATCCGTACCCTTGCGCAGGCAGGCCAGCGTCAGCTTGAGCGCGGTCGGTGACTTGGTTGCGAGAATGCTCGCCTGCTTGGCCGACCAGGCATCCCCGGCCCCCTCGATGCGGGCGACGATGTCCTCGACACTGTCACCGGCGAAGGCGGCATCGATGAGACCGCGCGTGAGTGACAGGTCACTGTCGCCCGGATCACCGGAGAATTCCTCGAGCAGGATTTCCAGCGCGTCCTCACCGGTCAGGTCGGCGCTTTCCAGTGCGGCAATGAGTGCCTCGTACTGACCGCTCGGGCAGTAATGTGTGGCCAATCCGGCAGCGACACAATCGGGCGCCTTCAGGCGGGCGCCGGTCAGCCCCATCCAGATGCCGATCTCACCGGCAAGGCGCGGCAGGAAATAGGCACCGCCGACATCCGGGTGAAAGCCGATCCCGGTTTCCGGCATGGCGAACATGGTCCGGTCGCCTGCGACCCGGTGCGAGCCGTGCACGGAGACCCCGACACCGCCGCCCATGGTGATACCGTCGATCAGCGCGACATAGGGTTTGGGGTAGTGATGGATCAGTGTGTTGAGGCGATACTCATCGCGCCAGAACAGCCAGGCCTGGTCATCCCCTGCCTTGCCGCTGTCATGCAGTTTGAGGATATCGCCGCCGGCACAGAAGCCTTTCTCGCCAGCCCCGTCGACCACAATGGCCTGCACGCTGTCATCGTCGCGCCACGCCTCCAGCGCCTCGATCATCGACAGGCACATGCCATGGGTCAGCGCATTGAGCGCCTTGGGACGATTGAGCGTGATCCGGCCGACCTGGCCGATCTTGCGGGCGATGATTTCGGGGTCGTGGGATTGGGTTTCGGTCATTGAATCGCTCGAATGTCGTAGTGGGCGACGCCGAGGCGGGCGGCCGCATTGAGAAGGCTTGCGTCCCTTGAAACGATTTCACCGTCAAGTTCAACCGCCAGCGCAAGATAAGCTGCATCGAAGAGTGACAAGCGGGTCTGCAGGGCAAACAGCGCCAACTCACGCATTTTCCGCCGACCTCGCGGCTCCACCGTGTCGATACCCAGGGAATCCAGGTCCGTCATCGTGACGTCAAAATCAATCACCCTTCTTTCCGCATTCACGCGCAACAGGTTGATAATCTCCCAGTTGAAAATGTCCGGCGCGACTTTCATGGTCGCCAGACGCCGCTCCAGAAAGGCGTCACTGCGCGGATTGCTCTGTTGCCGTAGAAGCCAGCCCGCTGCTGCAGAGGCGTCAACCACCAGCGGCTTCATTCCCGGGCCAATGGCTTCAGGTCTTCCCAGGCCATGCCGTCGAATTCCGCAACCTTCAGCTGGCTTTCGCGGTTCTTCCGCAGCCTGACAATGAGTTCGTCTGCGTCCAGATGCCGGTGCTCGATGGCACGCGACAACACGGCGACGGGCTTGCCGTGCCGCGTAATCACGAAAGGCCCCTCACCCTGTTCGACCCTGTCGATCAAGGCCGAGAAATGCGCTTTGGCTTCTGTCAAACCGATTTCCATGCCGAGGCACCTCTGACCAGAATTATGGTCAGATCCTAGCGCAAAATCAGACCGCGCAACAGACACGCAAGAAGCCTACCTCATCACATCCTTGGCGATGATCACCCGCATGATCTCATTCGTGCCTTCCAGGATCTGGTGGACACGCAGATCGCGGACGATGCGCTCGAGCGGGTAGTCCTTGAGATAGCCATAGCCGCCGTGCAGCTGCAGGGCCTGGTTGGCGACGTCGAAACAGGTGTCGGTCGCAAACCGCTTGGCCATGGCGCAATACTTGGCCGCGGACGGATCCCCGGCGTCGATCGCCGCAGCGCCGCGATAGAGCATCATGCGCGAGGCTTCGAGCTCGGTCGCCATGTCGGCCAGCTTGAACTGGGTGACCTGGAATTGTCCGATCTCGCGGCCGAACTGCTTGCGCGTGCCGACATAGTCCTTGGCCAGCTCGAAGGCCTCGGTGGCCCCGCCCAGCGAGCAGGCACCGATATTGATGCGGCCGCCATTGAGCCCCTTCATCGCCAGGGTGAAGCCCATCCCCTCTTCCGCCAGCAGGTTTGCAGCGGGCACGCGGCAATCCTCGAAGGTGACGACACGGGTCGGCTGGGCATTCCAGCCCATCTTCCGCTCATTGGCGCCAAAGGAGAGGCCCGGCGTGCCCTTCTCGACCACAATGGTGGAAATGCCCTTGGGTCCGTCACCGCCGGTGCGGCACATGACGACGTAATAGTCCGACGTGCCGGCGCCCGAGATGAAAGCCTTGGCACCGTTCAGGACATAGTGCTCGCCATCGCGCACGGCCCTGGTGCGCAGCTGGGCGGCGTCGGAACCGGCGCCCGGCTCGGTCAGGCAATAGGAGGCGATCTTTTCCATCGTCATCATGCCGGGCAGGAAGCGCTGGCGCTGCTCCTCATTGCCCCAGCTGTCGATCATCCAGGCGCACATATTGTGGATCGACAGGAAGGCGGCCGTCGGCACGCAGCCGCGCGACAGCTCTTCAAAGATGATCGCGGCATCGAGGCGCGACAGGGCCGAACCGCCGACATCTTCGGCTGTGTAGATCCCGGCAAAACCGAGCTCGGCGGCTTCGCGCATCACCTCGACGGGGAAGTATTTTTCCTCGTCCCATTTCGCCGCATTCGGCTTCAATCGGTCTTCGGCGAATTTCCTCGCCATGTCGCGGATCAGGGTCTGATCTTCTGTGAGAGCGAAATCCACAGCAGCACTCCTGTTGCTAATCGGATGTTTGACGGACAAATCTTGCCTGACGGCCTTGGCCGGAGCCGTAACGCGGGTTTGCCGCGGCGGCAAGTTTGATATGTCATTGCAAACGAAGAAGACCAGAGGCCGACATGTATCCCAATACCCGCCTTCGCCGCACCCGCCAGGCCGACTGGTCACGCCGCCTCGTGCGCGAAAACTCCCTGTCGGTGAATGACCTGATCTGGTCGGTCGTGGTCTCCGATACCGCCGATCCGGTCGAGCCGGTTGCGGCCATGCCGGGTGTCGAACGCCTCTCCCTCGCTGCACTGGCGAAGGCGGCCAAGGAGGCCCAGGCCCTGGGCATTCCGGCGATGGCGATCTTCCCCCATATCGACCCCGCCAAGAAGGACGAAGCCGGCTCCGAGGCGCTCAATCCCGACGGGCTCGTGCCCAATGCCATCCGCACCATCAAGGATGCCGCGCCCAATCTCGGCGTGATCTGCGATGTCGCCCTCGACCCTTTCACCACGCACGGTCATGACGGGGTGCTGGACGGCGACAGGATCGCCAATGACGCCACCGTCGAACGCCTGGTCGAGCAGGCCCTTCTGCAGGCCGCCGCCGGCTGCGATGTCGTGGCTCCGTCCGACATGATGGATGGCCGCATCGGCGCCATCCGCGAAGCGCTGGAATCCGCCGGTCATCATGACACGATAATCCTCTCCTATGCCGCCAAATACGCCTCGGGCTTCTATGGCCCTTATCGCGAGGCGATCGGTTCGGCCGCCGCCCTCAAGGGCGACAAGCAGACCTACCAGATGGACCCGGCCAATCGCGATGAATGCCTGCGCGAGGTCGAGCTGGACATCGCAGAAGGCGCCGACATGGTCATGGTCAAGCCGGGTCTGCCCTATCTCGACATCGTCCGCGCTCTCTCCGACACCTTCCCGGTCCCGGTCTACGCCTTCCAGGTCTCCGGCGAATACGCCATGATCGAGGCCGCGGCCGCCAATGGCTGGATCGATGGCGACCGGGTGATGATGGAAAGCCTGCTGGCCTTCAAGCGCGCCGGGGCGGCGGGGGTGATCACGTATTTTGCCAAGCGGGCGGCGATGAGGCTGGCGGGGTAGTGCGTGGGCGCAGGCGTTTGGATCAGGCATGCTGTTGTGAAACCGCGCACCGCGCGGGTTTGACAGAATGGCCGGGACAACCATTTGTCATCCCGGTCGCCCGCCCTCGCGGGCGCAGGCTCCTGGCCTGCGATAGCAGGCCGCAGGGCCGGGACCCATACGCGCTGATATCGGCCGCACCGTGTTCATGGGTCCCGGATCTACGCCCTGATCAAGTCAGGGCTCCGTCCGGGATGACGCCATAGTCGCACATCAAAAGACACACCTCGTTTTCTTCCCCACATGTGGGGAAGTGGCCCTGCGCAGCCTTGGCGGAGCAGGCACGATGGGGCGGCGCGCGAGCGCCGTGATGCCCGGATGTCATGCCGCCTTCGGCGTCATCCTTCCACCGCGTCGCGGTCCCCCCACACTGTGGGAAGGACAGCGCATCACCCTTCCGCGCCTCAACATCATGTATCCCTACCCAAGTAATCCACAAACATGACACGCTGACGCTTGCGTCACCTGAAACACAGGCATACCGTTACATTTGTGTTGTGGTTCACGGGCGTTGTTTCAGACAAACACTCTTGGGGAGACACACATGTCGCTGGACAAGATCATCTATGCCGTCGCCGCGCTCGCCGCGATTGTTTTTGCCTTTGTCACCTTCGAATATACGGGCCTCATCCTGGTCCTTCTCGGCCTGGCCTGCGGCTTTTTCGTGAAGGGGGACCATCGTCGCGGCCTGCTTATCGCCGCGATCTTCCTGATGGCCGGCGGGGCCGGTGCCCTCGGTGGCATTCCGGCCGTCGGTGAGTATCTGACAGCCATCTTCACCAATTACGGCGCCGTGCTCGCCGCCGCCTCCATCATGGTCATCGTGATGGCAACGGCCGAGCGCCTCGTGCCGGGCATGTCGGGCGACTAAAGACCCGTCAGCCCGTCTGACATCCACAGAGCTCCGGGCCCGTCGCCCGGGGCTCTTTTCGTGCGGGCGTGATTGACCTTGTGCCTGCGTCTGCCTAGTCAGCCTGCATCGCTCTGGATCAGGCAGGCCCCATGTCCGACACCCCGACCCGCACCACCCTCACCGTCCAGGCCCTGCACGCCATCGACGCCGCGACCGGCGCGGTCATTCCGCCCGTCCATACGGCCACCACCTATGCCCGCGGCGCCGACAACCAGCTGATCGGCGAGCAGGATTATCGCCGTCCGTCCGGTCCGACCGAAAAACAGGCGGCGCGCATTCTGGCCATGCTGGAGGGCGCACCGGAGGCGAAGCTCTTCTCCTCCGGCATGGCGGCGATCGCAGCCGTGATCGAAAGCGTGCCGGCGGGCGGGCATGTCATCGCCCAGACCGAGATGTATTACGGCGCCAAACTGCTGATGCAGCGGGCGGCGGCGAAAAAGCGGATCACGCTCAATCTTGTCGCCCCCAGTGATCTGCACGCCCTCACCGCGGCCGCCAGGCCCGATACAGACTTGATCTGGATCGAAAGCCCGGCCAATCCGTCCTGGGCGGTGGTCGACATTGCCAAGGCGGCCGACATCGCCCATGCGGTCGGCGCAACGCTGGGCGTGGATTCCACCTGCGCCCCGCCCTGTACCACCCAGGCGCTGGCCCTGGGTGCCGATATCGTCATGCATTCGGCGACCAAATACCTGAACGGCCATTCCGATGTGCTGGCCGGCGTTCTGGCGACGCGGGAGGTCAATGAACGCTGGACCGAGATCGGCGAGATCCATTCCAAGACGGGCGCGGTGCCCGGCGCCTTCGAGACCTGGCTGTTGATCCGCGGCCTGCGCACGCTCTGGGTCCGCTTCGAGCGCCAGAGCGCCAGCGCCCTGGCCATTGCGGAGGCGCTGCAAGGCGAGGACGGGCTTGAGGCCGTGTTTTATCCGGGCCTGCCGACCCATGCCGGCCACGAAGTGGCGGCCCGCCAGATGACCAACGGGTTTGGCGGCATGCTCTCGCTGCATATTGCCGGCGGCTATCAGGCAGCCGCCCGGTTTGCCGCCGCAACGCGGCTCTTCACCCAGGCGACCTCGCTGGGCGGGGTGGAAAGCCTGGTCGAACACCGCAAGCCGATCGAGGGGCCGGACAGCCCGGTCGCCGACAATCTGGTGCGCTTGTCCGTTGGCCTGGAAGATACGGCTGACCTGCTCGCCGATATCCGGCAGGCGCTTGTCGTCAGCGCCAAAGCGGACTAGCGCTGGACGCTTCCTTACCTGGAGCGTTTATGCGCCGCCTTCCTGAGTCCTGATACGGCCAGCCCGCCCTTTAACGCGGGTCGGCTGGTTTGATCGAACACCGCCCGCGGCCCAAGTCGCGAGCGAACGATACTTCTTTATCAGGAACAAGACATTGCAAGACTTGTCTAACGTCATACTTCGGCCCGCAACCCTGGCCGATGCCGATCCGATGGAAGCGCTGTCTGCGCGCACCATCCGGGTCAGATATCCCCGCATCATCGGCGCCGAGACCGTCGAGGCCTATATCGCCTCCGGCGCCATCGCGGCCTATTACCGTGAGAATGTCGCCACGCTCACCATCGCCGAGCGCAATGGCGTGCGGGTCGGCGCCTGCGCCATCAAGCCGGGCCGGATCGATCTGATGATGGTTGATCTCGATCATCACCGGTCGGGGATCGGGGAAATCCTTCTCGCCCATGGTGAGGCGGCACTCTTTGCGGCCGCAGATCACATCGGGCTCGATTGCTTTCGCGACAATGACCAGGCGCGGCGTTTCTACGCCAAGCATGGCTGGCAGGATGGCCGGGCGTTCACCGATCCCGACAGTGGCATCGCCATGATCGAATTGACCAAGGCGAGGCCGGTCGGCGCTGCAGTCTGAGGGGCAAAGGCGACGGTTTCACGCGGCGCGCGAATGCGTCGCGTGCGGCTCGCGCCGCGAGCGGAAGGCGTTGGAACGCACCAGGCATTGCGCTAGGGTTGCAAAACACAACCGCGACCCTGGGAGGCAAGCATGCTGGCTGTCGAGAAGTCCTGCCCGTCCTGTGCCCACCGTCTGCCGTCCGGTGAGATCCTCAAGGTGAAGCGCGAGACCCTGACCAGCTGCGAGTATTGCGGCGCCTTCCATCGCTAGCGTCCGACGGCCCTGACCGGCTTCGCAGCCGGTCTGGCGGCCGTGAAAATCATGGTCGCGATCGCGCTCGGCGTGATGGGGCTCTGGGCCTTTTTCGCCCTCTTCGTCCTGGTCTCGATCCCGGTCCTGACCTATCTCACCCTGCAGGGGCTTGAACCGGTCGCTGTCGACTTCGGTGCCGCCGCCGGTGACCGGCTCACCACCCGCGACAAGCAGTCGACACTGCACTAATCGCCCAGCTTGATCGCCGGCAGCGACCATTTGAACTGGATCGCACAACCGCGCAGGACCAGCGCCAGAAGAGCCGAGCCCAGCGTAACGAGGCTGGGCGTGAAGCCCATGCTCATGCCGCCGACATAGGCCGCCGCGCCCGCGAGGGCGGCAAGCGCGTAAATGTCCTCGCGCAGCACCAGCGGCACATCATTGACGATGATATCGCGCAGCAAGCCGCCAAAGGCGGCACTCATCATCCCGGTCAGGAGGGCAATCGTCCAATGGGCGCCTGCAGCCAGACCAGCCTGCGCGCCCAGCACACAGAAGACCGACAGGCCGATCGCATCAGCCCAGATAAGGGCCGCGCGCCGGGTCGCAATCGCCTGCGCCCAGGGCGAGGTGAAATAGCCCAGCAGCGCGCCAAAGACCGCGACCAGCAGGTATTTGGGCTCGACAATCCAGTAGACCGGCAGGGAACCCAGCAACACGTCCCGCAGCGTCCCGCCGCCCATGCCGGTGACAGCGCCGATGATCACCGCCCCGAACGGGTCCAGCGCCTTGCGTGCCGCAAGCATGCCGCCGGAATAGGCGAAGAAGCCGATACCGGCATAGTCGAGGATAACGAAGAGGAGCTCGATGCTCACGTGGACCCTGCTTGTGCTTGAGCGCGCTTGAGCGCGCGGCGGGCCTTTTCCAGTTCCAGCAGGTCGGACAGGTCACGGGCTCGCCAGGCGGCGGCCATCATCACGCCGCTGACCATCATCCAGGCGCCGATGATGAAGACCAGCGTATCCAGACGCGCGAACCCCACCCGTTCCCACAAACCCGGGTCCAGCTCTGAAATACCGAACACACCCGCGACCGGGATGGACACGATGATAAGCGCGGTGGATCTGAAAATGCGCTCTGCCCGGTCGGCATTCAGGCGAGCCCATTCCGCGAGGAAGCTGACCTGGGCATCATCAAGCCCGCCAAGCAGACCCAAACCCAGCTTCCAGTGACGCGTCCGCATCAGGGTCGACATCTGGTCATTGGTGACCTGGTAGAGCATTCGCTTGGTGAAACTGGCAAACACGATCAGGCGCCAGACCGCAAAAAGCTCGGTCAGCCGCTTCCACACACCCATCACCACCGGGTCGTTCGCGATATAGCCCTTCGGTTCGCTCATGCCTTGCTTCCGCTCTCCGGCCGCTCCAGCCGCGCAATCAGGCTGGATGTATCCCAGCGATTGCCGCCCAAGGCCTGGACGTCGGCGTAGAACTGGTCGACCAGGGCCGCGACCGGCAGGGTGGCACCATTGCGGCGGGCCTCGTCCAGCGTGATGCGGAGATCCTTGCGCATCCAGTCAATGGCAAAACCATAATCGAACCTGCCGGCGACCATGGTTTCCCAGCGGTTTTCCATCTGCCAGGACTGCGCGGCCCCCTTGGAGATCGCGCCGATCACCAGGGCCGGATCAAGCCCGGCGCGCTGCGCAAAATGCAGGCCCTCAGACAGGCCCTGGACGATGCCCGCAATGCAGATCTGGTTGACCATCTTGGCCAGCTGGCCGGATCCGGCCGGGCCAATGAGCGAGATCGCCTTGGCATAACTGTCCATGACCGGCTCGGCCGCGGCGAAGCTATCCGCCTCGCCGCCGCACATGATTGTCAGCTGGCCGTTCTCGGCCCCGGCCTGGCCGCCGGACACCGGCGCGTCGACAAAGCCGATGCCCGCATCGCGCGCCTCGATATCAAGCTCCCGGGCCAGTTCGGCTGAGGCGGTGGTGTGATCGACCAGCACCGAGCCAGGCTTCATGGCTGGAATCGCCTGCTCGGCGACGCGGCGGACATCGGGGTCATCACCCAGGCACATGAATACGAAATCGGCCTCGGCAACGCCGGCTTCGACCCCGGCCGCCACCGTACCGGGATGGCGCGACGTCCAGTCTGCCGCCTTGGCGGCTGTGCGATTCCACACCGTGACCGCATGCCCGGCGGCGGCCAGGTGGCCGGCCATCGGGAAACCCATCACTCCGAGGCCCAAAAACGTGCAGCGTGCCATTGCGCTCTCCCCATTGATCCCGTCCCTTGCTAGTCTCCTCGCGAATGGGGAGCAAGTCATCATGATCAAACGTGTTCTGCGCTTTCTCGGCTGGGCGGTCGGAGGCCTTGCCGCGCTCGCCACGGTCGGCGCCCTGATCTTCGCCAACCGGCTCTATGCGTCCCTGCCCCAGACCAGCGGCACGATGGAAATGGCCGGTCTCGAGGCCGAGGCCAGCATTGTCCGCGACACTTACGGCGTGCCGCACATCTTTGCGCAAACCGATCATGACGGGTTTTATGCCATGGGCGTTGCCCACGCCCAGGACCGGCTCTGGCAGATGGAGATCACCCGCCGCGCTCTGCGCGGGCGTCTGGCGGAAATCCTCGGCCAGCCCGGTCTGGATACCGACATCTTCTTCCGCACCATGGGTCTTGGCGTCGCCGCCGACACTGCTGTCGAAAACCTGCCGGCTGACGTCCAGGCTGCCCTGCGGGCCTATGCCGACGGCGTCAATGCGGTGATGGAGACCCCCGGTTTTGTCCCGCCGCCGGAATTCCAGATCCTGATGTTTGATCCCGAGCCCTGGCTGCCGGCTGATACGGTGGTGGTCTACAAGGCGATCGCGCTCGACCTGTTCGGCAATGCCTTCCAGGAACCGGCCATGGCCGCCCTCATCGAGCAGCTGGGCGAGCAGCGCACCGCCGAGTTCATCGGCCGTTATCCTGACGACGCCCCGCGTTCGCTGACCATGGCCGATATCGGCATCGAGGCGAGCACGCTGCCTCCGGCCGAAGAGCCCGCCCCGATGATCGGGCCGGAAGACAATGGCCGGGACGGATCGAATAACTGGGTGCTGGCGGGATCGCGTACATCGAGCGGCCTGCCCATCCTGGCCAATGACCCGCATCTCGGGCTGGCGGCACCGGCAATCTGGTATCTCGCCCGCCTGACCACGCCGAATGGATCAGTTGTCGGCGCCACCCTGCCCGGCACCCCTTTCGTGACGCTGGGCCGCACCGAGCAAATCGCCTGGGGCTTCACCAATACCGGACCCGATGTCGGCGACCTGCATGCAGTCACCGAGGCTGATGTGACCGGCCAGCGCGAGGAGCGGATCCGCGTCCGCTTCGGCGAGGAGGTGATCATCCAGCGCCGCGAAACCGCGACCGGCCCGGTTCTGGACCCCAAGAATTTCGACTACCCCGTACCCGAAGGCAGTGATTTCTTCGCCCTGCAGTGGATGCTGGACGAGCCCGATGACGGAACGACCGGCGTCGGCCTGCACATTATCGAGGCGGATGAATGGGATGATTTCGTCGCCGCCATACGCGGCTTTGTGGCCCCGCAACAGAATATGGTCTTTGCCGACCGTGACGGCGATATCGGGTTTTACGCCCCGGCCCGCATTCCCGTGCGCAACGCGGAAGGCGCCTGGGTCTCGACGATTCCCTTCGAGGAATTGCCGCACACACTGAACCCGGATCGCGGTTTTGTCGCGACCGCGAACAACAAGATCGTGCCGGACGACTATCCCCATTACCTGACCTCGGAATGGTATGGCGTATCGCGTATCCGCCGAATCTATGAGGGCATCGAGGCACAGCCCGTCCACGATCTCGACAGCATGCAGGCGCTGCAGGTCGATACGGTGAGCGACACCGCGCGCCGGGTCCTGCCCGTTCTGCTCGAGGCTGAGCCCGCGAGCGAAGCGGGCCGCGCCGCCCTGGCCCTGCTCGCTGACTGGAATGCAGACATGGCGGTCGATCGGCCCGAGCCGCTGATCTATTCAGCCTGGATGCGCCAGCTCAGCCAGGACATTTATGGTGACGAGCTTGATGCGCTCATGCCGAGCTGGCATGGCGATCGCCGCGTCTTCATGATCGATGTGCTGACCGGTGATCTCGGCCATTGGTGCGACAATGTCGCGGTCGCGCGCACGGTGACATGCCAGGACCTGACGGGTCCCGCTCTCGACCAGGCCATGTCGGACACGATGGCGGCCTATGGCGATGACATGGCCGACTGGCGCTGGGGTGACATGCACTATGCCCGACATGCCCACCGGCCGTTCTCGGATTTCCCGATCCTGTCTGACTGGTTCACCATCACCACCCCGGTTCCCGGCGATGGCTCGACGGTCAATGTCGCGCATCACTCCTATCGCTCACCGGGCTATGATGTCTTTCATGGCGCCTCCTACAGGGCGCTTTACGACATGGCGGCACCGGATACGTCGCGCTTCATGATCACGACGGGTCAGTCGGGCAATGTGATGTCTCGTCATTATGACGACCTGGCCCCTCTGTGGGGACGCGGCGAGTACATAACCATTCCGACCGGCTGGACGCTGGAGACCATGCCCGAAGGCCTGTCAGTGCTGACGCTTCAACCCGGCTCGCAATAGGTCGAGCGGTAAAAGACCAGCGCAGGTACATCGCGCGGCGTGTCAAATTCGATGACACGCCCGACGAGGATTTCATGGTCGCCACCTGGATGGACGGCCTCGGCCTGACAGACCAGATGCGCCACAGCTCCCGAGATCAGCGGCACCCGCTTGCCCTGCCATTCGCTGCGGCAGGCCGAGAGATCGGGATCGAGCGCACAGGCATGCGCCAGGCCGGCCTGGTCTGCCGCCAGGACATTGATGCCCCAATGCCTCGCCTTGCCGAAAATGCCGTATCGCTCCGACGCGGTTTCGATCGACCAAAGCACAAGGGGCGGGGCCAGCGACACGGAGGCGAAGGAATTTACCGTCATGCCAAGCGCCTTGCCGTCCACATAGGTGGTGACAATGGCCACACCGGTGGGGTAGCGCCCGAGTGCGTCGCGAAGGGAGCGGCTATCGTCCAAGGCAGTCCTCATGATTTGCGGGCAGGTTCGGGTTTTGAAACCGGACCTTAACGCTAACGGTCTACAAGACGCCGAGGTAGGTAAACAAGGTGGGTGGACATGGCAGCCTCTGATCGGCCGATTGTCATCAAGAAAGTCATCAAGGGCGGCGGGGGTGGACACCATGGCGGCGCCTGGAAAGTCGCCTATGCCGACTTTGTCACCGCAATGATGGCCTTCTTCCTCTTGATGTGGCTCATCAACACCACCACACCCGAACAAAAACGCGGTATTGCAGACTATTTCGCCCCGGCATCGGTCTCCCCCTCAAACTCCGGCTCCGGCGCTCCGCTGGCCGGGACATCGCCGGGTGATGACGGAGTCCAGGGCTCCGGCGACAGTTCCATGCGACAGCGCCTCGCCCCGACCGCCCCCCAACTCAATGACCGTGATCGCCAGCAATCTCCGGAAGGCTCGCCGGAAGCGGTCGATAGCGAAACCACCGTCATGGCCTCGGCCATGGCGGAGGCGCGCGAGCGCCGCGACGCGGCCGAACTGCATTCCGCCGCCATGTCGCTGCGCCAGGCGATGCAGGAAATGCCCGAGCTGGCCGAACTCTCCAACCACGTGCTGATTGACGAGACTCCGGAAGGCCTGCGCATCCAGCTCGTCGACCAGGAAGGCCGTCCGATGTTCGATCCCGGCGCCACCGTGCCGAATGAGCGGGCCATCACGCTGCTGCGCGCCGTCGCGCGGATCGCCGAACGTCTGCCGAACCGGCTCTCGATTGCCGGCCATACCGACAGTGCGCCATCTGCTCCGGGCACTGACTACACAAATTGGGAACTCTCCGCCGACCGCGCCAATGCGGCCCGCGCCGAGCTGCAACGCGCCGGTATTTCAAACGACCGTATCTATGAGGTGCGCGGCAAGGCCGGCTCGGAACCGCTGTATCCGGACGATCCCTACATGCCAGGCAATCGCCGCATCTCTGTTGTCTTGCTGCGTGAAGCACCTGTCATGCCGAATGGCCACGAGCTCTAGCCCGACCCCGGGGGAGCGGATATCCACGGCCAAGCACGACACAAAGGCTTCGCAAGCGCGCAATCAGCATGCTAGCGTTTTGCGCTGGACATAACGGGTCCTGGGCTTCCAGAAATTCGCGATGATTGAATCAGCGTCACTTGATGTGTGGCAGATGTGGGCAATTCTCGGCGGCCTCTCGCTGGCGATTGTTTTTTACGTCTGGGACAGTGTACCGATCGAGATCGTGTCGGCCTCAATCGTGGCCGGTCTCATGGCCTTCTTCCATTTCTTCCCGCTGGCAACTCACAATCCAACGACGGCTGACCTGCTGGCGGGATTCGCCAATCCGGCATTGTTCACCATCTTGTGCCTCCTGATCGTCGGCCAGGGAATTTTCCAGACCGGCGCCATGGAAGGCCCGACGCAGCGTCTGCTCAACGCCTATGACCAGCACCCGAGGGCGACGCTGGTCGGCATGTTCGCCTTCGTCTTCGTGATCAGTGCCTTCATCAACAATACGCCTGTCGTGGTGATGTTCGTGCCCATTCTCGTTGCGATCGCGAAACGGATGGAGAAGAGCCCATCCAAACTCATGATTCCGCTGAGCTATGTCTGCATTCTCGCGGGCATGACCACGCTGATCGGTTCGTCGACCAATCTGCTCGTCGCCGACACGCTGATGAATGTCACCGGCGAACAGCTCGGATTTTTCAGCCCGTCCTTCCCCGGCCTTTTCCTGGCTGCGGTCGGCATCGTCTACATCATCTTCGTGCTACCGCATCTCCTGCCGGACCGCGCCTCCATGGAGAGCGAAATCGCCGGAGCCGGCGGCAAGCAATACATCGCCCAGCTGGAGGTCACGAGTGACCATCCGCTGGTCGGAAAAAAGCCGGTTGCCGGCATGTTCGCCGACCTTCCGGACATGACGGTCCGGATGATCCAGCGGGGCGAACACGCCTTGCTTCCGCCCTTCGACCAGATCGAGCTGAAAACCGGCGATCTCGTCATCGTCGCGGCGACCCGTCAGACCCTGTCCAACCTGCTCGCCAAGCGCGCCGATTTCATGCGTGGCATGCTGGAAGCCTCGGGTCCGGGCGAGAACCCGACACCGGGCGAGAATCTCGTCATGGCCGAAGCCGTGGTCGCGCCCGGCTCCCGCGTGATCGGCCGGACGATCCAGCAGATCGGCTTTCGCCATGCGACAGGCTGCGTCGTGCTGGGCATCCAGCGCCGCTCGCGCATGATCCGCTCGCGCATGGGCGAGATCCGGCTGGAAGCGGGCGACACGCTCCTCCTGTTCGGGGCCTCGGGCTCGCTGCGCAGCCTGCGCGCTGATCGCGACCTCCTGGTCATGGAATGGGCCACCACATCGCTGGCCGACCCGCGCCGCGCCAATTTCGCCCGCGCCATATTCGGCGGCGTGGTCGTTACCGCGGCAACCGGCATCCTGCCCATCATCCTGGCCTCCTTCCTGGGGGCGGTCGCCATGATCGTGGCCGGCTGCCTGAATACGCGCCAGGCGGCCCGGGCTTTTGACATGCGGGTCTACCTGTTGATCGGATCCGCCATCTCGCTGGGTACCGCCCTGCAGGTGACCGGCGGCGCCGACCTTCTGGCAACCGGTGTGGTGTCGGTCTTCGCACCATTCGGACCGATTGTGTTGATGTCGGCGCTCTTCCTGCTGGTCGCCGTGCTGACCAACGTCCTGTCGAACAGCGCGACGGCAATCTTGTTCACCCCGATCGCGGTCGGCGCGGCCAACCAGATCGGCGCTGACCCGACCTTGTTTGCCCTGACGGTGCTGTTTGCGGCAAACACCTGTTTTGCCACACCGATCGGCTACCAGACGAACCTGCTCGTGATGGGCCCCGGTCACTACCGGTTTGCCGATTACCTGCGGGCGGGCGCGCCGATGGTGCTTCTGTTCTGGATTGCCTTCACCGTCTATGTCAGCCTGCTCTATGCCTTCGACATGGCGTAGGACATCATGAAACACCCGAGCGGCAAGAGGCGAAAGGCGTGACACACCCGTTTGCGACCCGGCAAATCCCCTTCTTCCTGACGGCGTCCGGGCCCTGCCCCTATCTGCCGGGACGGTTCGAGCGAAAGGTGTTTACGCGACTCGAGATCAGCGAGGGTCCCGCCCTCAATGACGCGCTGACCCATGCCGGTTTCCGACGCTCCCAGGGCGTACTCTATCGCCCGGCCTGCGAAGCCTGTGATGCCTGCAAATCGGTTCGCATCGATGCTGAGGCCTTCGCGTGGAAACGGCGCTGGCGCAAGATACTCAATCGCAATGGCGACCTGCATGTCTCCGTCGATCAGCAGACCGCGACGATGGAACAATTCGACCTGCTCTCACGCTATCTCGACAGCCGGCATGGCGATGGCGACATGGCCGGCATGTCGTTTGGCGAATACGTGATGATGGTCGAGGAAGGCGCCCAACGCACCCATGTCACCGAGTATCGCGACGATGACGGCGTGCTCCGCGCCGCAGCGCTGACCGATGTGCTCAAGGACGGGTTGTCGCTGATCTACAGCTATTTCGATCCGGACTGGGACCGCCGCAGCCCGGGCGCCTACATGATCCTCGACGCGGTCCGCCAGGCCGAACTGGCGGGCCTGCCCTTTGTCTATCTGGGCTATTGGGTGAGCGAGAGTCGCAAGATGAATTACAAGGCCCAATACCAGCCGCTGCAAGTTTTGACGCCCTCGGGCTGGCAGCCGCATGCCGAACTCGCTAACCATGAGGACGAAGACGACGATTTCGACTGATCGCCATCGCGCAGCGAAATTCCGGGGGAGACAGACATGGATCGACGCACATTCATTAGCGGCGGCGCCGTTGCTGCGGCCACGGTTGCCACGGCTTGCGGTGAGACCGGACAGGACACGTCGGCCGGGCCGGCCGCGCCGAATATCAATCGCGGCGTGACCCGCCTGCGCATGGTCACCACCTGGCCGGCCAATTTCCCGGGACTGGGCACAGCCGCCAACAATGTCGCCGATTATATCAACCGCATGTCCGGTGGTACGCTGGAAGTGCGTGTTTATGCGGCTGGCGAGATTGTGTCGGCCTTCGAGGCCTTTGATGCTGTCTCGGAAGGCACGGCAGACATGTATCACGGTGCCGAATACTACTGGCAGGGCAAGTCGCCGGCCTTCAATTTCTTCACCGCTGTGCCGATGGGCATGACCGCTTATGAGATCATGGGATGGGTCGAGGCCGGTGGCGGCCAGGCGCTGTGGGACGAGCTGTCGGCGCAGTTCAACATCAAGGCCTTCCAGGCCGGCAATTCCGGTCACCAGATGGGCGGCTGGTTCAAGCGCGAGCTCAACACGCTGGAAGATTTCCGCGGCTTGCGCATGCGTATTCCCGGGCTTGGCGGCAATGTGCTGCGCGAGCTCGGCGGCGCGGCAGTCACCCTGTCGGGCGGCGAGATCTATCCGGCGCTTCAATCGGGCGCGATTGATGGGACCGAATGGGTCGGACCATGGAATGATCTCGCTTTCGGCTTCTATCGGGAAGCGCCCTATTACTATGGCCCGGGCTTCCACGAGCCGGGCTCCTGCCTCAGCGCCGGCATCAACAAGACCGTCTGGGACGGGCTGGCAAGCGACCACCAGGCGATCATCGCCTCGGCCTGCCGAACCGCCAACAATCTTTCCATCGCTGACTTCCACTACCAGAATGGTCTGGCCCTCGATGTCCTTGTCAATGAACACGGTGTCGAACTGCGCCAGTTCTCGGATGTGATCTGGGACCGGATCGGCGAAATCTCCGAACAGGTCGTTGCCGATACCGGCAATGCCGACCCTCTCACCCGCCGCGTCTATGACAGCTATCTTGCGGCCCGCGATTCGATGCGCGGCTGGAGCCGGATTTCCGAGATGCCCTACATGGTCCAGCGCGAACGCGTGCTGGCGCGCTGATCATGCGCACGGGCGACGGTCTCCTGCTTGCGCTGATCATCCTGTCGCTCGGCCTGGTGCTGGTCGACCTGGCGACAGGCGGGGCGGTCGGACAATGGTCGGGCGGGAACCTGCCCGGCATCGCCCGGACGATCGGCGTCTGGCTTGGCCGGATCGGGGTCTGGCTGTCCCCGCTCTTGCTGCTGCCCTTGTTCAGCGGCCTCATGGGCCGCTTTCTGGGGCTGCCGGCGCCGCTCTGGTCAATGCAACGCGGCGCGATCGTCATCCTTGACGGGCTCACGGAGAGGGTTGCCGGCGCGGCACGCTGGTTCGCGCTCGGACTGGTGCTGGCCACGGCGATCATTGTGATCCAGCGCTATGTCTTCGGCTATGCCTCGACCAAGCTGGCGGAAAGCGTGATCTACATGCATGCCGGCCTGTTTCTCCTGTCCTCGGGCAGCGCGCTCCTGCATGGCGGACATGTCCGGGTTGATGTTTTCTACGCCAGGATGACCGAACGCGGCAAAGCCTGGATCGACCTTTTGGGCAGCTATCTCGCCCTGATGCCGATGAGTGCGCTGATCCTGTGGTCCTCGACCGGCTATCTCAACTCGACCTGGCGGGTGCTGGAAAGCTCCCGCGAGAGCGACGGTCTGGCCTTTGTCTTCCTGCTGAAAACCGCCATACCGCTATTCGCTGTCCTGATGATCCTGCAAGGTTTTTCAATGGCCGCCCGCGCCGCCATGACACTGGCCGGACAAGCCTCACCCGCCCTGCCCGCGGCAACCGAGCAGGAGGTCTGAGGCATGTCTCTCTTCATCGAACTTCTGCCCTTCCTGATGTTCCTGGCCGCTTTCGCGGCCCTATTGCGCGGCTATCCGGTCGCCTTTACGCTGGCGGGTGTCGCCCTCGCCTTCGCCATCATCGGCATGGCGATCGGCGAGTTCGACCCGATCCACTTCCGCGCATTCCCGCAGCGCATCTACGGCAATCTGATGGAGATGGACCGATCCATCCTCGTCGCCGTACCGCTCTTCGTCTTCATGGGCGTGATGCTGGAAAAGTCGAAGATTGCCGAGGAACTCCTCGAGGCGATGGGCGCCCTCTTCGGCACCATGCGCGGCGGGCTCGGCATCTCGGTCGTCATCGTCGGCGGCCTGCTGGCGGCGTCGACCGGCATTGTCGGCGCAACGGTTGTGACGATGGGCCTTCTGTCGCTGCCCACCATGCTCAAGCGCGGCTATGACCCGGCGCTGGCAACCGGCACAATCGCCGCCTCCGGCACGCTGGGCCAGATCATCCCGCCCTCCATCGTCCTGGTCCTGCTGGGTGACCAGATTTCCAATGCCTACCAGGAAGCGCAACGCGCCCAGGGCATTTTTTCGCCGGACATCGTCTCGGTCGGCGATCTGTTCGCCGGCGCGCTCATCCCCGGCATTCTGCTGGTGACGCTCTATATCGGCTACCAGGTCGTGATGGCGATCATGAAACCCGACAGCGCGCCCGCGGCCCCGGCGGAAGGCGTGGTCACATTCGGCGGGCTGATGCACGCCCTGGTCCCGCCCCTGGCCCTGATCATCGGTGTACTCGGCTCGATCCTGACCGGGCTGGCCACCCCGACCGAGGCCGCCGGCGTTGGCGCGGTCGGGGCGACTTTCATCGCGGGTGCCCGCAATGCCGGACGTGACAGCAATCCGAAACCGGGGCAGATCGTGAGCTATCTCGGCCTCGCCGCCCTGCTCGGCCTGATCGCCCTGGTCGTGCTTGCCAATGTCGGTTCCGAGCGTCGGCTTTATGTCACGGATCTTGGAAATTTCGGCGGGCTGGTCACCGGCATACTGGTCGCGATGACCGTGCTGGGTGCCGGCTGGAGCCTGGTCCGGCTCAAGCGCTCCGGCGTGCTGGACGAGGTGATGAGCTCGACCGCGATGATCTCGGCCATGGTCTTCGTGATCCTGATCGGCGCCTCGCTCTTTTCCCTCATCTTCCGCGAGCTGGGCGGGGATGACACCGTTGCGGCTGCCCTCGAAGCGGTGCCGGGCGGTGTTTTTGGTGCCGTCGCGGTGGTCATGCTGGTGATGTTCATCCTCGGCTTCTTCCTCGACTTCATCGAGATCACCTTCGTGGTGGTGCCGATCGTCGCGCCAATCCTGCTGATGATGGGGGTCGATCCGGTCTGGCTCGGCGTCTTGATGGCGATGAACCTGCAGACCAGCTTTTTAACCCCACCCTTCGGCTTCGCCCTGTTCTACCTGCGAGGGGTGGCGCCCAAATCGGTCAGGACGACGGACATCTATCGCGGCGCCATACCGTTCGTGATCATCCAGATCCTTGCCATCATCGCCGTCGCCGTCTTCCCGTGGCTGGCCACCGGCCTGCCGGAGTGGCTGTACGGCTAGAAGGAGCCCGAGCATGTCGCCGCACCGCAAGCTGGAACTGCAGCGCGCCTTCATCGCGGCGCTGGCCCTTGTCATCTCATGGGTCTTCCTGTGGATGATACGCGACTATCTCGCAGCGCTCTTCCTGGCCGGTGTGCTCGCCCTCTTTCTCGCGAAACCGCACGACTGGCTGTCCGGCAAGCTGGGCGATCGCCGCGGACTTGCCGCCGGGCTGCTTGTCACCGGCGCCGTGCTGGCCTTTGTCATTCCGGCCGCCATCCTGATGGGCATTGTCGCGGAACAGGCGATCGACGTGACCGGCATGGTCACGCCCTGGGTGCAGGACCAGGTCAGCCATATTCGCGAAAACGGCCTTGACGGCCTGCCCGACTGGCTGCCCTTCCGCGACGAGATCATTGAATACCAGGCCTCGATCACGGCCCAGATCGGCAATCTCGCCGGAACTGTCGGACGCGTTCTGGTCAATTCCCTGCGCGCCGGCACGGGTGGCTTCCTGGTCGCGACGCTGAACTTCTTCATCCTTGTCTATGCGCTCTTCTTCTTCCTGATGACGGGCCGCCGCGCTGCGCGCTCCGCCGTGACCTTGTTGCCGATGACGGTGGAGGCACGTGAATTGCTGGCGGGGCGCGCGCTCTCGACCATTCGCGCAACGGTGAAGGGGTCCTTCCTGATCGCCCTGGTGCAGGGCGGGCTGACGGGGATCGGCCTGTTCGCCGCCGGCGTGCCGGGATCGGTCTTCTGGGCCGCGGTCGCCGCCCTGCTCTCGATCATCCCGATGATTGGACCGCCGCTGATCTGGTTACCCGCCGCCATCTGGCTCGCCGCCACCGGCCAGCCCGTCGCCGCCTTCGCCCTGACAGGCTGGGGCGCCATCGTGATCTCGACCTCGGACAATATCCTGCGCCCGATCCTTGTCGGCAAGGACGCCAAAATGTCCGATCTCATGGTGCTGATATCGACCCTGGGCGGGCTGACCCTGTTCGGCGCCGTCGGCATCATCATCGGCCCGGTCATCGCCGCGCTCTTCACCTCGGTCTGGTTCATTTTCCGGGAAAGCTTCGCCGGATTGCTGGAGGAGGATGAGGCCGAGCCGCCGGACGATGGTTCCGCGCCGGATGCCTCAGCCGGATCCGGGACGGACTGACCGGTCAGCTCTCGCCCGACCGCCCGAAGCCGGCTTCCACATCCCGCAAAAAGCGGCTGACCTCGCGCATGCTGAGCGAGGCCGCCAAGGCGTCGCACTCCAGCCGCGCGGTGTCTGGATAATAGTCCCTCATCTCCGTGATGGCCGCGCGATGGGCTGCAATATCGCCTTCGGGAGCATTCCGGATGAGGGTCTTGAATCGGGAGAAGGCCTCGCGGTCGCTGGCCGTATCCAGCTCCAGCGCGTCGAACAGGGCGTCGACATAGTCGAGATAGAGCCCGGGCCGATTGCCGACGAGATCGGGCGCATGGCCATCGAACAAATGGCCATAGGTCTCGCCATAGGCGTGACCGACCGGATCCGTATGGGCATAGCTGTCGCCCAGCGCGTGGATCAAAAAGCCGGTCTGCCAGGACGCCTGCCCCTCCGACCGGTTACGCGCTTCAATCATGTTGGCCAGGTCCAGCCGGCGCTGCGCCACCACGGCTTGGTCGCCGCCGTGCAGGGAATGCAGGACGGCATTGATCCGGTGGCGATAACCCCAGGCCCCAAATGTCCCCCAGACGCTGACCTGAGGCGCCGCATAACGCATAGCAAGATCGTCAGCGGCCTGATTGAAGAAGGCAAGGAGCGCGGCATCCTCAGACGAGTGCCCCGCCAGCCGCGCGACCATATAGGTCGTGTCCTGATGCCCGTCGCGCTGGTATTTTGGTTGCACATGAGCTTCCAGGCAGTTGGGATTGAGGCTGCGATAACCCGGCGTGGAACAGGCGGCGAGTGCGGTCAGCGAGGCCAGTGCGGCCATCCGAAACAGGTAAGTCATATTGCGTCCCCCCCGGGCGGTGTCGACCCTGATCGATCACCCTAGAGGGATTGGCCGCTCTTCCAAAGCCTTCATCGCCATACCGGAATTCATTCCGATCCGTACACGGCGCGAGCGACCGGATCATGGCGACAGGTCATCACGCTCAAGCGATAGCGCGAAGACGTTCTTTGACAATAGGCGGAAGCGCTCCGCACTTGATCGTGCCCGCAGGATCCGGTCGCATCGAAACGTCCGGCTTGCCGCGCGCAGGCGATCGAATGCCAGGACGTACCAGACAGGATATTTGAGCAGCAGGTAATGGGGCTCGATCTGGCGCTCAGAGACGACGCCATCCTCCCTCCGATAATGGATCGAAAGCACTTCCTGGCCGATGAACGCCTGGTGCAAAGTCTGGACAAGCCGTTTGGGAGGCGAGGCGACACCGGCCTGCACATAGGTGGATGCCGTGTTTCCGATCAGGATTCGCGACTTCAGCCGGTTCACATGCTTGCGCTTCTCCGGCGAAAAGGAGGCCACCAATTGCCGCCTGACAGAGGCGAGATTGGCGAGGAAAAGCGGTGACCCCATCTTTTCCGCGACATCGATACTGATCAGCAGATCAATGGCGTCCGGATAGGCGAGATTCAATCTCCCGACCCCCCAATTCCGGTCCAGCCGGACCCCCCCGCCCCGACCGCGATCGGCGTCAATCGGCAGGCCCTGTTCGCGCATCAAAAGGAGATCGCGAGCGATTGTGCGCTCACTCACACCGAGGTCGGACGCGAGGCCTTTCATGGTGCATATCTCGTCCTGCTTCAGCTGCGCTGCCAGCAATTCAAGACGCCTGAACCTGTCGATCGATCTGGTGCGAACCATCAAACAAATACGACACGATTTGTCATATTTGTCGATACGCTGCATTCATTCCCAGGCAAAACCGTCCGGGCAATCAGGAGAATTATACATGAAAATGAGTTACTTCGTTCTGGGCACGAACGATATGACGGCAGCGACGAAATTCTATGATGCCTTGTTCGCACAGTCCGGTATCGCGTCGGCAATGCCGACCGAACGCATGACCTATTGGGTCGGAAAGACGTTCGCCTTCGCCATCGCCCGTCCCTTCAACGAACAACCCGCCAGCCATGGCAATGGCACCATGCTTGGCCTTGATACGGGCTCCGAGGACGAGGTCCGAAGGCTCCACAAGCTGGCGATCGAGCTGGGCGGGCGTTGTGACGGTGAGCCAGGGCAGCGCGGCCCCTTTTACTCCTGTTATGTGAGGGATCTCGACGAGAACAAGCTCTGCCTGTTCACCCAGTAAGCCGTACCGGGTTACGGCGCCACCTGGCCGGGGTGTCGCCGTCCCGCTCGGCCTTCACCCTAGATTTCCGGCACAGTGCTCGTTGGCACGCGCCGCCTGCCGCCGGCATGCTCGACGAGCATGTCGATACGTTTCTCGATCGGCGGGTGGGTGGCAAAAACGCCCATGAAACCGGTCCGGGGGTTCTCGATGAACATCTCGCGGACCTCTTCCGGGGACTCCGCGACATCGGCATTGCCGGCGATCTTCTCCAGCGCCGAAATCATGGCGTCGGGATTGCGGGTCAGCTCGACGGCCCCCGCATCGGCCATGTATTCCCGACGGCGTGAAAGCGAGAAGCGGATCAGGATGGCCAGGAGATAGGCGACCGCAATGATCGCCAGTCCGATCACGATGACCAATCCGCCGCCGCGTCCACCGGAGCGCCGGTCGCCGCCCGCCCGCAGACCGAGCCAGAAGATGCGCCGGAAAACCATCTCGGCGGCAAAGGAAATAATGCCGACGAAGATGATGGATATGACCAGAAGGCGGACATCGCTGTGGCGGATATGGGAGAGCTCGTGTGCCAGGACCGCTTCCAGCTCGGCCTTGTTGAGCCGTTGCATCAGGCCGCGTGTCACCGTGACGGTATATTGCCCCTCATGCAGGCCGGAAGCGTAGGCATTGAGCGCGCCGGTTTCGATCACGGCCAGCTTCGGCATGTTGAGACCGCGTGAGATACAAAGGTTTTCCAGCAGGTTATAGAGAGCAGGCTCGTCCTTGCGGGTGACCGGATGTGCGCCGGTCGCGGCATTGATCATGGCCTGATGGCCAAACCAGGCAATCACGAACCAGATAGCCGCAATCGCCAGCGACCAGGCGGCGATGCCCGGCAGGCGGTCGAGCTCTGACCCGATGAGCTCGAAACCCGCCCCGTCCTTGCCCGGAGCGCCGGCACCCGGATCGACAAAGCCGGTCATCAAGATGGTCAAGGCATAGCCGATTGCCACGAGCAGAACCGGAAAGGCGGCCAGCAGGAAGAGCGACCGCAGATTATTGTTCCAGATATGCGTGCGGAGCCCGGCCGTGCCCCAGACCATGGCTTAGAACTGCACCTTCGGGGCACCGCGCTCGGCTTCGCCGACTTCAAAATATTCCCGCGGCTTGAAGCCCATCGAATTGGCGATGACGACCGCCGGGAACTGCTCGGTCGAGGTGTTGTACTCATTGACTGCATTATTGAAGAAGCGGCGGGCGGCGGCGATCTTGTTTTCAAGATCGGCGAGCTCGGCCTGGAGCTGCATGAAGTTCTGGTTGGCCTTGAGATCGGGATAGGCTTCCGACAGGGCAAAAAGCTGGCGCAGGGCCCCGGACAGCATGTTTTCCGCGCCGGCGAGATCCTTCACCGAAGTCGCATCGATCGCGGTCTGGCGCGCCTTGATGACGTTTTCCAGCGTCTCTTTCTCGTGACTGGCATAGCCCTTCACGGTCTCGACCAGATTGGGCACGAGATCATGGCGCTGCTTCAGCTGGACATCGATATCACCCCAGGCCTGGTTACAGGTCTGCCGCAACGCAACAAGACGGTTGTAGACCATGACCAGAAATACGCCGAGGGCGATGATCACGAGCAAGAGAATGACGCCGGTATCCATGCCTGTCTCTCCTTGAGCGGGCAAAATGAAGATTTTGCATCGCCCTCCCGGAGCGATACAAGTTTAAATCACTACCTATTCCGCTTTCGCCTGTGAAGCGAGGAATTCCGAGCCCCGCGGCGAGAAGCGCAGCGATCGCGGGAAACCGCGCGGCACCATCTTGCCGGCCTGGGCCCGCTTGGCGGTCCACAAATGCCAGTCATCCAGGTTGAAGCGGCGTCCCGCCCCGTCCAGCCAGGTCAGCCCGTCTTCTGCGTTGAACACGGTCGCATCGGCCAGCTTTGCGCCCTTGCCGCCGAGCAGTCGGACGCCCTTGCCGCGGCTCATCATCGGGATTTCCTCGAGCTCGAAGACCAGCATCTTCTTGTTCTCCCCGATCAGGGCGCAACGATCACCGGTCGCGGGAATGCACAGGAAGGCCTCGTCACCCTCGGCCAGGTTCAGGATCTGCTTGCCGCCCTTTTTCATGGCGACGCAATCCTTCTCCTGGATACGGAAACCGGAATTGCCATCAGAGGCCACAAGCAGCGTGCGTTCCGGATCAAACTTGAACAGGCCGATCGGGGCGGCGTCGTCGGGCAGGTCGACATGCAGGCGGACCGGTTCGCCATGGCCTCGACCGCCAGGCAGTTTGGAGGCTTCCAGCGTGTAGAATTTCCCGTCGGTCGCGAACATGAGGAGCTTGTCGGTGGTCTCGCATTTCACAGCGAAGGCGGACTTGTCGCCTTCCTTGAACTTCAGCTCGGTGACGTCGTTGATATGGCCCTTCAGCGCCCGCACCCAGCCACGTTCCGACAGGACAGCCGTGATCGGCTCGCGCACGACAAAGGCCTCGATCGGCGCATCGCCGGCAATGTCGGGCGCGTCGCCGAACACGGTGCGGCGCTTGCCCAGCGGCGTGGTCTCGGCATAGAGCTCGCCGACATGGGCGACCTCGCCGCGCACCTTGTCCCACTGCAGCGCGGTCGAACCGATCAGTTCTTTCAGGCTATTGCGCTCATCGCGGAGGCTTTTGTCCTCCTTGCGGATTTCCAGCTCTTCCAGCTTGCGCAAGGCGCGCAGGCGCATGTTGAGGATGGCTTCGGCCTGGCGCTCGGTGAGCTCGAAATGGGCCATCAGCCTGGCCTTGGGCTCATCCTCGAAGCGGATGATCCGGATCACCTCGTCCAGATCGGCATAGACGATGAGATAACCGGCCAGCACTTCGAGCCGGTCCTCGACCTTGGCCAGGCGCGTGGTGGCGCGGCGCACGGCCACGTCGCGACGATGCTCGAGCCAGATCTGCAGCACTTCGCGCAGGCTCATCACCCGCGGCACGCCATTGGGGTCGAGCACGTTGAGGTTCAGCGAGACCCGGGTTTCCAGATCGGTCAGCTTGAACAGGCTCTCCATCAGCATGTCCGGATCGACCAGCTTGGACTTCGGCTCCAGCACCAGGCGGATATCCTCGGTGCTCTCGTCGAGCACATCGTCAAGCAGCGGCAGGCGCTTGGCGTCCATCAGCTGGGCGATGCGTTCGACCAGTTTGGATTTTTGCACCAGGTAGGGGATCTCGGTGACCACGATGCGCCACATGCCGCGCTCGATGTTTTCCTTCTCCCACTTGGCCCGCACCCGGAAACCACCACGCCCGGTCTCATAGGCGGAACGGATCGCTTCGGGCGGCTCGACAATCGTGCCGCCGGTCGGCAGGTCCGGCCCCTTGATGTGCTTGAGCAGGGCCTCGGTCCCGGTTTCCGGATTGTCGATCAGCGCCATCGCTGCGGCGCAGATCTCCGCGACATTGTGCGGCGGCACCGAGGTCGCCATGCCGACGGCGATACCGGTCGACCCATTGGCCAGGAGATTGGGAAAGGCGCCAGGCAGGACCAGCGGCTCGCGCTCGGAGCCGTCATAGGTCTCCTCGAAATCGACCGTGCCCTGGTCGATATCCTGCAGCAGCAGTTCCGCCGCCTTGGTCAGACGGGCCTCGGTGTAACGCATGGCGGCCGCGCCATCACCGTCAATATTGCCGAAATTGCCCTGCCCCTCGACCAGCGGATAGCGCGAGGCAAAGTCCTGGGCGAGACGCACCAGCGCCTCATAGACCGACTGGTCGCCATGCGGGTGGTATTTGCCGATGACGTCGCCGACGACACGGGCTGACTTCTTGAACGCCTGGTCCGGGTTCAGCTTCAGCTCACGCATCGCATAGAGCAGACGGCGGTGGACCGGTTTCAGGCCGTCGCGGGCATCGGGCAGCGCCCGCTGGGTGATCGTCGAGAGCGCATAGGCGAGATATCGCCGTGACAGCGCCTCGTTGAACGTCTCCTCGATGATATGCCCGCCGTCGGGATCAAAATGATCGCCCATGAAGCCCACCTGACTGATTCGTGTTTGATCCAGTATAGGCAGGGCTGGCGGGGAGCGCAGGGGCGGGACGCAGGATTAGCTGTGGGGAATGGGTTTGGTCTTTCTTCCCCATTTGTGGGGAAGTGGATGCGCGTCAGCGAGGTCGATGGGGCGGCGCGCCGCTACCAGGGCTCACCATAGGCGACGAACTCGTCTCCGAGGCGCGGGAGGATGCTCGACAAGACATCGGGCATCCGGACTGCCACATCATTAGACCAGCTACAGACCCCGCTAAACGCTGCAGGTGAACCTCGGTGACGCAAAAAGCCAACGCGCTCGTGATCCCGCTGCAGGATCAAAATGTCGAACTGATCCAGATCATCGCAGCCCTGATCGCATTCCAGCTGCAGGCGCTCCGCGATTGCCGCAGGCGAGATCGATACCGCGCCTATCGATTTCTCGTGCAGGATAAAATCGTCGGAATACGGGACCTTTGCCCAGTCTTTTTCGCTCACAACCGCCCCACCCGCTCCAACTCCGCCATCAGCCGCGCCCGCGCTTCCGGCAATTGCTTGTCGATCGGCCAGAGGACGCGGCGCTCGAGGAAATAGCCTGTCAGCGCCAAGCCGCGGGCGATATCGCCATCCTCGATCCGGCCGGATCCTGCCATGAAGGGCGGGAGTTCGAGGAGTTTGGGGGCGTAGGGCGCGGCTTCCTCGCGGCAGACGGCACGGCCGGTGCGCGGGGAGATATGGGTGAGGTCCTCGGTCACGCCGGTGACGGCGCAGGCCGACATGTCGAGCCCATAGCCGAGATCGGATAGAAGGCCCGCCTCCCAGCGGACATAGAGCGCCGGCCAGATATCGGGATTGTCGAAGGCGCCCAGCAAGAGCTGAAAGCCCTGGTGGACGCGCGGATGCGGCTCGCGTTCCGGCAGGGCCATGACGGCGATGGCGCAGGCGGCATTGAGACCGGCCAGCGCGGTGCGGTCCTCCATCACCATGCCGGCGGTGAGATCATCCGCCTCGATCTGGAACATGCCGAGATGTTCGGACAGGCGGGCGCGCCAATTGACATTGATCTGGTTGCCCGGCTGCAGGATGGGCCGCATCGAGCGCGACCGCCCGCCCCGCACCAGCCCGGCATGACGCCCCTGCTCCGCGGTCAAAACCTCGACAATCGCCGAGGTCTCGCCATGCGGCCGAACCGCCAGAACTATGCCCTGATCACGCCATTCCATGGGGAGGTTGTAGGTGAGTCTTGCAGGGACGCCTATCTGCCAGCCTGAACGACACAAATGAGGCCGCATCTGAATCCGCCCCTCCGCGTAACTCCCTAATTATGAGGGCCTCTATCTAACCCGGGACGCCCGTCCGCGGATATCAGGCCAGGCCGAAAACCGGCTTGCCCGTGATTGTTGCACGCTGTATGAAGCGATCATGGGGTTGAGTGCAGGCCTCAAAGGAGCGGCGCCCTCATTGTCGATGGGGGATTCCTTCCTGGCTTTTGGGGGGCGACGCATCATGGTGTTTTCAGAACCCATATTCCTTTATTTATTTTTTCCAATTGCCATCCTTGCGATCAGTCTGTCACGCGGCATCGTGCATTCCGCGTTGATACTTACCTTCAGCCTGTCTTTTTATTATTGGTCATCGGGGTTTATCGCGGGACTGCTTCTCGCATCCGTGCTCTTCAACTGGGGAGCGGCCTTTTTTGTGAGGAATAAAAACAGGACGAATTTGTGGATATTCATATCCTTGAATCTGGCCGCGCTGTTCTACTTCAAATATGCGATATTTTTCAGCGCTCAGGTCGATGGCCTTTTCGGGACTGAAATGTCCTGGACCTTCCGGAATGTTCTACTCCCCGTCGGCATTTCCTTCTTCACATTCCAAGCGATTTCCTACCTTGTCGATGTTTATCGCAATGACGTCGCACCGGAGCGCAACCCCATTATTTTCGGCGCGTACCTGACCTTTTTTCCGCAATTGATCGCCGGACCGATCGTCCGCTTCAAAGATGCGATCAAATATTATCGCAGGCCGGAACGCTCGATTGACGGTGCCGCTGCCGGCGCCAGCCGTTTCGTTCTCGGCCTCCTGAAAAAAGTCGTCGTGGCAGATACGGCAGGACGGGTTGCAGACGCCTGTTTTGCCTTGTCCGGCAGCGACCAGACCTTCATGACGGCCTGGATCGGTGCCCTCGCTTACACGCTCCAAATCTATTTTGACTTCTCGGCCTACTCCGACATGGCAATCGGGCTTGGCCTCATGTTCGGGATCAAGTTCAACGAAAATTTCGCACGCCCCTACTATGCATCCACGATTACGGAGTTCTGGCGCCGCTGGCATATCTCCCTGTCAACTTGGTTCCGCGATTATCTCTATATTCCGCTGGGCGGGAATCGTGGCGGAATGATCTTGACCTATCGAAACCTGCTGCTGGTGTTTCTAGCGACCGGCCTCTGGCACGGTGCGGCTTGGACGTTCGTATTGTGGGGCCTCTTCCACGGCGCGTTCCTGATCGGCGAACGCATCATTCTCAAAGGCAGCGCCGGCCAGATGAGCAGCCCGTGGCTGCGGGCTCTTTATGCGATGCCGGTAGTAATCGTCGGCTGGGTGCTATTCCGGGCGGAAAGCCTGAGCCTCGCGTCCAGCATGGTCAGCAATATGGTTCAGTTCTGGGAATGGGGCGTGATGCCCCGCGACATAATCGCGGTCCTCGACCCCATGACTCTGGGCATACTGGCTTTCGGATTGCTCGCGCTAGTCACACCGACCGGCGTGTCCTTCGGATCGCGCCTCACAGCTCCGACAGCCACGCTACCCATCATGGCGACGCGGCTCGCCCTCGGCACTGCGGGGCTCGCCGTCGCCAATGTCTGGATCCTGTCGGCGGACTTCAGCCCCTTTCTTTACTTCAGGTTTTAGGAAGCGGACATGAGTGACGACACCCACACAGGCCCCCGAGCTGACAGCGACACCCCCAACCGCTCCAAGCTCACACTTGTTCTGGCCTGCCTGACCCTTGTCTGCTTTGGCGCACAATTGCTGGCCCCCTTCCTGACTTACATGGTCGTCGGCGCACCCCGCCCTTATGAAGGCCGGAATTTCGACGCCTATCCTCGCAGCGGGCAATTGCTGGACAATGACAGCGAGGCACGGGAGCAGTTTGCTGGCGCCTTCGAGGATCGCCTTCTGCTTCGAAAACTGTCAATCGGTTTGAAAAACTGGTTGAGCTTCCGCCTCTTCGGTGTTGTCGACACACCGCAACTCGTATCCGGGACAGATGGTTTCTTCTATCTGAAGCGCAGCCTTGAACCCTTTGATTGCGATACGGAGGAAGAGATTGTCAATCGCCTCGCGAGCTTCGAGCTTTACATGGCGATCGCAGCCAATTCCGGTGAAGACCTTCTGGTGACCATGTCTCCCAACAAGGCCAGCGTGACACCAGATGCGCTGCGCGGCCGTGTTGGGGTCTACGCGCAATGTTATGGGCGCTTGTCCCGCTTCGCCGCTCAAGAAATGGAGCGTCGCGATTATGGCCAATTCATCAACCACCAACCGTCTATCGAGGCCCTCATTCGGGAAACCGGAGAAGGCTATTTCCGGACCGACACACATTGGCAACACCACATCCAGCTCGCCGTAATGACTGACCTATACAGCCATGCCAGGCCGGGAGGCGCGCCAGTCTTCTCAACCGCACATATCGAAGCCGGCGACCCAGCCAGAACAGACCTGGCCTCCAATCTCGGTTGGGACCATGGCGAGCCAACCCTGGAGGTTTCAACGGAAGACTGGTCCAGGATTGCCGCCGAAGCCGGACCGATTGAAGGCCGCACCATCATTTTTCACGACTCCTTCTATGGCGGAATGTCCCGCCGATGGCCGGAATTTTTCGAAGATGCCGAGGCTGTAGACCTGTCCAGGCTCTCAGCCACAAGATATCTCGCATCAACCGCTTCTCGGGACTTGTTTACGACTCTGGAGGCGGCGGATCGTATCCTGATAAATCTGGTAGAACGCGCCCTGCTTGGCCAGATGTCAGTGGCGGACCTCTCACTTTCCCGCACGGTCGGATATCACTTTGTGCAGGCCAACCTGCGCCTGGGCGAACAGGCGTGTCAGCCCGGGTCCGGCGAGCTATTGCCGATCGAGGTGGAAACGACAGGTCTGCGTGAACTCGGCGATGGGCGTTATCAACAAAACACCTATCCCACCATCACCATCGAGCCGCTAAGCGCGCCGACCACAGAACGGATTTGCGTGTCGGTTCGCATGACAACCCGAAATGCTGCCGAAACGCGGATTTCGCTTCCGCGCGGCAATGATGACTTCAATCGGCACAATCGCTTCCATGTCCTTCCCCTAGCCGAAACCGGATCGGAACTGGTCGAGTTCAGCCTCATTTTGCCGTCGGCATATTCCAGTGGCCGGATGAAGATTGAACCCTTTGTTGAAAGCGGAGCAGACCTGACAATCGAGAGAATTGAAGTCCGCGCTATACCCTGAGCCGGGTAGAGTTTGCGGCGTTTCCACGATGCCGAAACACCTGACCTTGTTTTGCCGCCTCGCTGGGATCTCCGCTTCCTTTAACGATGAAACGGAGATCGTGTTGGCGACGACAGGCCAACCGAAACAGTCATTGCGCAAGGGCCAGCCCTAAACGTCGAAATCCAGCCCCACATCCTTGTAGTGCGAGCGCCGCGCCATCCATTTGGCGTCGACCTTCACATTGAGGAAGAGGTGGACCTTGCAGCCCAAGACCTCTTCCAGCTCCTTGCGGGAGGCTTCGCCGATCGCCTTGACGGCACTGCCGCCCTTGCCCAGCACGATGGGTTTCTGGGTTTCGCGCTCGACGATGATGGATTGCTCGATGCGCAAGGAGCCATCGCGCAGCTTCTTCCACACCTCGGTCTCGACCATGGAGACGTAGGGCAGCTCTTCGTGCAGGCGCAGATAGACTTTCTCGCGCGTGATCTCGGCGGCGAGGATGCGGGCCGGCAGGTCGGCGACCTGGTCGGCGGGATAGTGCCAGACACCTTCGGGCATGAGGCCCGAGATGAACTCCCGCAATTGCGGCACGCCGGAGCCGGTCTTGGCGGAGATCATGAAGACCTCGGAATAGACGCCGGTCTCATAGAGGTCCTGCGACATGGCGAGCAGCTGGTCGCGCGGCATCAGATCGACCTTGTTGAGAACCAGGATCGCCTTCTGCTCATTCTTGCGCAGGCCTTCGGTGACCCGGTCATCATCCTCGACCATGCGGCTGTCACCGCTCTTGGATCCGCCATGAGTGACGCGGGCGCGGGCCCCGGCATCGACAACATGCAGGATGGCATCGGCGTCACCGGCCCCGCTCCAGGCGGCCGCCACCATCGACTTGTCGAGCCGTGTCTTGGGCACGAACACGCCGGGCGTGTCGACCAGGACGATCTGGGTCTCGCCGGCCAGCGCCACGCCGCGCACGGCGAAACGGGTCGTCTGGACCTTGTGGGTAACGATGGTGACCTTCTCGCCAACCAGCGCGTTCACAAGCGTCGACTTGCCGGCATTGGGCGAACCGATGACCGCGGCAAAGCCGCAGCGTTTGGGAGTATCAGACATGCTGTCCTTCGCGTTTCAGCAGCTCCTCGGCGGCAGCCCGTTCGGCCGCCTGCTTGGAACCGCCCTCGCCCGTCGCGGGCGCCAGGGGGGTGACCGTGACTTCCACGGTGAAGACGGGCCGGTGATCCGGGCCCGAGCGTTCGGTAAGCTGGTAGCGCGGCACGCCAAGCCCAGCCTTGGCGGCCCATTCCTGCAGCGCTGATTTGCCGTCGGACGGCTTGGCCTTGAGCGCCTCGATGCGCGGACCCCAATGGCGATCAAAGAAGGCCTGGACGGCAGGCCGACCGCCATCGAGATAGATCGCCGCCATCAGCGACTCACAGGCATCGCCGAGAATGGAGTTCTTGTTGCGGCCGCCGCCCTTCTCTTCGGAGCGTCCGATCCGCAAGGCCGCACCGAGATCAACCTCGCGCGCCACATCCGCACAGGTTTCCTTGCGCACCATGGAATTGAGCCGCGGTGCCAGGGCGCCCTCGTCGGCCTTGTCGAACAGTTTGAACAGGGCTTCCGCCGTCATCAGGCCGAGCACGCGGTCGCCGAGAAATTCCAGGCGCTCATAGGTCGGAATGGTCTTGCGGCCTTCGGCAAAACTGCCATGCGTCAGGGCGCGCTCGATCAGGCTCTTGTCGGTGAAGACATGGCCGATGCGTGTCTCCAGCTGGGCAATCGGATCAACCATGGGCCATCCCGTCGAGATGATGACCCAGCGGGTGGACCTCGATGACCACAAAGGCCTGCGCCCAGGGATGGTCGTCCGTAATGGTGATGTGTGTGAAGGCCTGATAACCGGTCGGGGTCAGCGCCTGAAGCCGCTCCAGCGCCCGCCCCTTGAATTCCAGCGTCGGCTTGCCGCCGGGCAGGTTGACCACGCCGATCTCCTTCCAGGAAACCCCGCGCGCAATTCCGGTACCCAGCGCCTTGGCACCGGCCTCCTTGGCGGCAAAGCGCTTGGCATAGCTGGCCGCCCGCATGCGGCGCCTGTCCGACTTGGCCTGCTCGATCTCGGTGAAGACACGCTGGATAAAGCGGTCACCAAAGCGCTCGATCGAGTTCTCGATACGCCGAATATCCATCAGGTCTGAACCGAGGCCGATGATCATAGTCGCATTTTTCGCTGTGGCAGGAAGCGCGCGTACCAAGCCGCCTGCAATACGTAGATGGCAGCAATCACTTGGACGAAAATGCCGCCAAAATTAGTACCGAACGCTAAATGCATCGCGACTCCAACCAGCAGGACAGCGCCAGTCACCGAAAAGCCCAAGGAGTGGGCCCGCCAGACCAGATACAAACAGGCCATCAAAACGATCGCAAAGCCAGCCCAGGCGAGCTGCTCGGCCCCATATCGCAGAACCGCCAGACCCAAAGCGTACACAATCGCGATCAGGATCGCCGCGACACCTCCAAAAGTGCTGAACCTTGCCACGGTTTCGCGGGAAGGGAATATGTCACGCCAATTGCTCACGAGTCCTGCCCCGCCCGCGCCTCTTCAATCAGCCCGCGCATCGTCCCGACCGCTTCGCGCAGGCCGCGGAAGATGGCCTCGCCGATCAGGAAATGGCCAATATTGAGCTCGATCACTTCCGGGATGGCGGCAATCGGCTTGACGGTGTCATAGGTCAGGCCGTGACCGGCATGGACTTCCAGACCGCGTTCATGGGCGATCGTGGAGGCCGCCTGCAGGCGTTTGAGATGATGCTCGACCTTGGCCGTGTCGCCCGCGAGGAAAGCCTCGCAATAGGCGCCGGTATGGAGTTCCACGACCGCAGCCCCCATGGCTTCGGCGACCGCGATCTGGACCGGGTCCGGCTCGATGAAGAGCGAGACGCGGCAGCCGGCCTCGCCGAGCTGGCGGACATAGGGCGCGATTACGTTGTGGCCGGCGGCGACATCCAGCCCGCCCTCGGTGGTGCGCTCCTCGCGCTTTTCCGGGACAAGGCAGACCGCGTGCGGCTTGTGGCGCAGGGCGATGTCGAGCATTTCCGGCGTCGCCGCCATCTCCAGATTGAGCGGCAGGTCGATCTCGGCCATCAGCCGGTCGATATCGGTATCGGTGATATGGCGACGATCCTCGCGCAGATGCGCGGTAATCCCGTCGGCACCGGCCTCGGAGGCCTGGCGCGCGGCGCGCACCGGATCGGGATGCTCGCCACCGCGCGCATTCCGGATCGTGGCCACATGGTCGATATTGACGCCGAGACGAATGCTCATGCCAGGCCGCGGCTCCCCGGCTTGATGGCCGGGATGGCTTCCAGCTCCGGCGGTAGCTGGTCGGCGGGATAGGCCGGCACCTTGTATTCGGTCAGGGCGATCAGCGGCACGCCGACATCGGCCTCACCGCCGGAGCGGTCGACGAGGCAGGCCTCTGCAATCACCGTGGCGCCGGTCTTGTTGATCGCCTCGATGCATTCACGCGAGGACAGGCCCGTCGAGACAATGTCCTCGACCACGAGCACCTTGTCATCCTTGGTCAATTCGAAGCCGCGACGCAGGGTAAACTCGCCATTTTCACGCTCGACATAAAGCCCCTTGAGGCCCAGCTGACGCGCCATTTCATAGCCGGGTACGATGCCGCCGGTTGCCGGTGACACAATCACCGTCGGCGCATCACCCAGCTCCTCGCGCACCTTCGCGGCCAGGGCCTTGCACAGGCGCTCGGTCCGCTCCGGTTCGGAGAAGACCCGCGCCTTTTGCAGGAAGACCGCGCTGCGCAGGCCAGAGGAGAGAATGAAATGGCCCTCCAGGAGGGCACCGGCGGCGCGGAATTCGGCCAGGACTTCGTCACGGGTCATCAGTCTTTTATCTCCTCGACTTCCGCCCGCGCCCGCTCGGCCGAGACGACCGTCTCGCACATGCGGATCGCGGCCAGGATATTGGCCAGGTGGCGGGTATCGAAGACTTCAACATCGAACACCATGTCGAAGAAGTCGGCGGCCCGGTTACGTGTGGTGACGCTGGCGATATTGCCACGGTTTTCCGACACCGTCTTGGCGATCTCGGCCAGGGCGCCCGGTTCATTGTGCATGACCGCCTGGATGCGGGCGATCGAGACCGCATTGCCTTCAGCCTCTGCGGTCCAGCCAAGGTCGAGCCAGTCATCCATCGCATTTTCCTCGAACTGGGCGAGGCGTTCGCAGTCGATGGTGTGAATCTCGATGCCCTTGTCCTTGCGCAAAAGGCCGACAATCCGGTCGCCCGGCAACGGCGAGCAGCATTCCGCAAAATGCAGGGTCACGCCCTGGGTCAGACCGCGGCCGCGGACATAAAGGCGTGCCTTGGAATCCTGGATGAGATCACGACCGACCGTGTCGGGCCGCTCATCGAGCCGGCCCGGGAAGGCCGCGTTCAGCAAATCGCCGGACGAGATGCGGCCGCGGCCCAGCCGCTCATACATCTCGTTGATGTCCTTGACCTCAAGCCGCGCCATCGCGTCCTTGAGATCGCCT
Source organism: Maricaulis sp. (assembly GCF_015665295.1). Classification (GTDB taxonomy): domain Bacteria; phylum Pseudomonadota; class Alphaproteobacteria; order Caulobacterales; family Maricaulaceae; genus Maricaulis. Next base: position 45,979 of record NZ_JADFAJ010000010.1, on the reverse strand, counting down.
TCAATCAGGGTCCTGCCTTCGCGGCGGAAGGCGTGCTCGGCCATGATCTTGCCGATACGGTGGAATTCGTCGCGCTCGCTTTCGCGGATGAGGCGGCGGATGGCCGCCCGCGCCCGACCGGTGACGGCGAGATTTTCCCAGCCGGCCGGCGGCTGGCGCACGCCACCCTTCACGATCGAGACGACATCGCCATTGCGCAACTGGGTCCGCAGCGGGCGCTCGCGGCCATTGACCTTGGCAGCGACCGTGGTGTGTCCCAGTTCGGTGTGGACCGCATAGGCAAAATCAAGCGGCGTCGCGCCAACCGGCAGCGAAATCAGGTCGCCCTTGGGCGTGAAGCAATAGACCTGGTCTGCAAACATCTCGAGCTTGGCATGCTCGAGGAATTCTTCCGGATCGCCACCCTGGTTGAGAATTTCCAGGAAAGGGCGCAAGCGTTCCAGCGGGTCGCCACCGGCGGCCTGGGCCGCGTCAGCATCATAGTTGTAAGTCGAATTCTTGTAGCGCCAGTGCGCGGCAACGCCGCTTTCGGCCACCGATTCCATCTCTTCGGTACGGATCTGCAGCTCGACGCGAACATTCTTCGGCCCCATCACCGTGGTGTGAAGCGAGCGGTAGTTATTGGGCTTGGGCAGCGAAATGAAATCACGGAAACGCTCGGGCACGCAGCGCCAGGCCTGATGGATGACGCCGAGCGCGCGATAGCAGTCATCGGTCGTGTTGACGATCAGGCGGAAGGCATAGATGTCGGCGATTTCCTCGAAGGTCAGCCCCTTGCGCTCCAGCTTGCGCCAGATCGAATAAGGCCGCTTCTCGCGCCCGAATATCCGGCCGTCAATGCCGGCCTGGGCGAGACTGTCGGTCATCGCAGCAGAGACGGCCGACACCTCCTGGGCATGGGCCTCCCGCAAGCGCTTCAGCCGAGTATTGATCGATTCATGGCCGGCCGGATTGACGTGTTCGAAGGCCAGGTCCTCGAGTTCGACACAGACCCGGTTGATCCCGATCCGGCGCGCCAGCGGGGCGTAGATCTCCAGCGTCTCCAACGCAATCCGCTCGCGCTTGTCCGGCCGCGAGATCGCGTCCAGCGTGCGCATATTGTGCAGACGATCACACAGTTTGACGATCAGGACGCGGACATCGGCCGAGATCGCGACGACAAGCTTCTGGAGATTCTCCGCCTGTTTGGTGCGCTTGGACCGAAGCTCCATCTGGCCCAGCTTGGTGACGCCATCAACCAGGCCGGCAACTTCGTCAGAGAAGGCATCGGTCAGGTCTTCCAGGGTCGCCGGCGTGTCCTCGACCGTGTCGTGGAGCAGGCCGGTGCACACCGTGGCCACATCCATGCGCAGGTCGGCGAGGATCATCGCGACCTGGGCGACATGGGCAAAATAGGGTTCGCCCGACTGGCGGCGCTGTGGCCGGTGGGCTTCCTCGGCAAAGTCATAGGCCCGCCGAACGAAGTCGGCATCGACTTTGGGGAAGTACCGGCGGATGCGCGCGATCAGCTCGTCCGCACTGGGTATGGCGGGCGGCGACGATGCCAGATCGGGTGACGTCGCGCCGGAAGTCAAGACGGGTTAGAGGCGGCCGTCAGGCGCGCCGTCCCGGTCGTTTTGCAACGCCTTGAGCATCTCGGCTTCATCGAGCTCGACCGGCGGAGCCGGCAGGGCTTCGAGCTGCTGGCCGCGCTCTTCGCGGGCGGACTCTTCCTCGTCCTCACTCGGCAGCACGCGCTGCAGACCATTGATGAGGCTGTCCTTCAGCGCATCCATGTCGAGCGTTTCGTCGGCAATCTCGCGCAGGGCAACGACCGGATTCTTGTCATTGTCGCGGTCAATCGTCAGCTCGGAACCGGCCGAGATGTTGCGGGCACGGTGCGCCGCCATCAGAACCAGGCGGAAACGATTGGGAATTTTGTCAATGCAGTCTTCGACGGTAACGCGAGCCATGCGCGCGAACTCCTTGAACCAGCGCTAGAGGTTTTGGAACCGCGTTACCTAATCCCCCTGCCCTGCAAAAGCAAGGCTGTCGGGTGAGAGTTTTCCGGCCTCTTGCAGCTTGTATGTTGCGCTGCGATCCGCCTGCGGCAGGGCCTCGATCAGGGCGTCTATGCTGCGCTTGCTGACCGGGTCGCACCAATTCGGCGCAATTTCGGCCAGCGGCAGCAGCACAAAGGCCCGCTGGCTCGCCCGGGGATGCGGAATGACGAGCCCGTCTTCAGCGCCGAATTGCTCGCCCCGGCAATCGATCAGGTCAAGATCGAGCGGTCGGGGCGCATTGCGCACACCGCGTTCGCGACCGAAATCCGCCTCGATCCGATGCAGCGTATCGAGGATGTCGCGGGCGCTGCGCCCGGAGCGGACAGCAACCACCGCATTGACGTAAGGCGGGTCGGACGGATCCGGCCAGGCCGGGCTGTGCCAGTCCGAGGACGCGGCAAAAACCGGCAGCCCGGCCGCATCCAGCGCCGCCCGGGCGCGGGCCAGCGTCTCGCGCGGGCTACACGCGCCCAGTGGCAGGTTGGCGCCAAGCGCGATATAAATCGCTTCAGATTGCATCACCTTATTCACCATTGCGGTTCCAAGGATATTCCCATGGCCTTTTACCCTGACGAGCGCATCGGTCTTTTCATTGATGGCGCGAACCTGTTCTCGACTACCAAGGCGCTTGATTTCGACATCGATTTCAAACGCCTTCTCGATGAGTTCCGCAAGCGTGGCAAGCTGATCCGGGCCAATTACTACACCGCCCTTCTGGAGCAGGAGGATTATAATCCCCTGCGCCCGCTGGTCGACTGGCTCGACTATAACGGCTTCTCGGTGATCACGAAGCCGGCCAAGGAATATACCGACGAAAACGGCCGCCGCCGGATCAAGGGCGACATGGACATCGAGCTTGCGGTCGACATGCTCGAAGCCGCCACCTATCTCGATCACATCATCCTGTTCTCCGGGGATGGCGATTTCCGCTATGCCCTCGCCGCGGCCCGCGCCAAGGGCGCGCGCATTTCGGTGGTGTCCTCGCTGAAGACCAGCCCGTCGATGATCTCCGACGATCTGAGGCGTGAAGCCGATGCCTTCATCGAACTCGACGACCTGCGCGCGATGATCGGTCGCGCCGGCGGCAATTCTTGAGTGCTGCCGCTGCAATGCCGGAAACGCCACCCGAAGCCCCGCTCGACTGCCCGCTCTGCCCGCGCCTGGTTGCCTTTCGGGAGGCGAGCGCGCGCGAGCATCCGGAATGGCATAATGCGCCCGTCAAATCCTTCGGCCCGGATCAGGCCCGGCTCCTGATCATCGGCCTGGCGCCCGGCCTGCGCGGTGCCAACCGGACCGGTCGCCCTTTCACCGGTGACTGGGCGGGCGACCTGCTCTACGCCACGCTCGCCCGTTTCGGTTTGTCGCGCGGCACCTATGCCAGCCACGCCGAAGACGGTGTCGAGCTGGTTGATACGATGATCACCAATGCGGTGCGCTGCGTGCCGCCGGAAAACAAGCCGGTCGGAGCCGAGGCCAGCGCCTGCCGCCCCTTCCTGACGAGCCGGATCGCGGCCATGCCGCGGCTCAAGGCCATTCTCTGCCTCGGCAAGATCTCTCACGACAACACGCTGCGCGCGCTCGGCCTGCCGCTCAAGACGGCTACCTTCGGCCACGCGGCCACCGCCGAACTGGCCGGCCCGAACGGACCCGTCCGACTCTTCGACAGCTATCATTGCTCGCGCTACAACACGAATACCGGGCGGCTGACCGAGGCCATGTTCGATGCGGTCTTCGCCGACATCCGGGCCTGGCTCGACACCCAGCCCTGATTTTCTGCCGTCTGTTCATAGTTAACGGACGGCATGCCAGGCCTGGTGCTGCCGGGCCATATCCCGCTCAGCTCGTCTCTGGCTTGGCAGAAAGTTCAGGGCTGCAAGCCCGGCATGTCCTGAACGGGATGATGGCGGGCTCGAACCTGTCGCGGCTGCCGGGATTGCATGATCCAGCGACTTCGTCGCGACAGGTCGCGAGAGCGTCGGCGGCAACCGGTTGCCCCGACCCCGGGCATGTCGCATTGATGACATGTTCCGGCGCTAGCGTCGCGGCATTAACCTTTAATCGCGTTTCCAGCTGTTTGTGCTGGATAAACCGACCCGACAATGGCACAAACTACCACATGCTCCCCTTTTCTGCCAAACCGCAACAAGTTGAAAGCTGCATCGCCTTTCTCACCTATCCCGGTGTGAAATTGCTGGATGTGACCGGCCCACTGCAGGTCTTCGAGGATGCCAACAAGCTTCTCGACCGCATCGCCTATGCCACACCCATTGCATCCTATTATGGCGGACCGATCGAGACCGATGCCGGTGTGCTGCTCAATACGCGCCGCCTGGCGGGCGTCGGGCTGGATGAATCCGACACATTGATGATTGCCGGTGGCGCCGGCGTGCATGCCGCCTGCCGCGATGCCCGCCTGGTCCAAGCCGTCCAGCGATCTGCCGAGAAGGCAGGCCGCGTGTCCTCGACCTGTACCGGCGCCTTCCTGCTCGGTGCGGCCGGCCTGCTCGACGGCAAGCGTGCCGTCACCCATTGGCGCCATTGCGACCAGCTCGCGGAAGACTGTCCGGACTGTGATGTTGATCCCGACCCGATCTTCATCGAGGACGGCCGGGTCTGGACGTCGGCCGGGGTCACGGCCGGCATCGATCTCGCCCTCGCCATGGTCGAGCGCGATCATGGCCGCGACCTGGCGCTCGAACTGGCGCGCTCGCTGCTGGTCTATGTCAAACGCCCCGGCGGCCAGTCACAGTTTTCCGAGGCCCTGAAACAGCAAAAGCGTTCGGCCACCGGTCGCTTCGACGCGCTGCATTTCTGGATGAAGGACAACCTCACTGCGGACCTCAAGGTCGAGGCCCTGGCCGAACGGTCGGGCATGAGCCCGCGCAACTTCGCCCGCCTCTACACCGAGGACACCGGCATGACCCCGGCGCGTGCGGTCGAGCAGTTCCGGGTCGATGCCGCCCGGGCGATGCTGGAAAACCCCAATGTCTCGATCAAGACCGTCGCCAACCAGACCGGGTTCGGCAATGACGAGCGCATGCGGCGCTCCTTCGCGCGACTTCTCGGTGTCACTCCGCAGGCCTATCGCGAACGCTTTGCGGTGGATGTGACGACGGGCGTGTGAAGGCCTAGCCGTAATTCTTCATCAGGCGCGATTTCTGCTTGTTCCACTCGCGATCCTTGATCGTCTGCCGCTTGTCGATCGTCTTCTTGCCGGTCGCGAGGCCGATCTGGAGCTTGGCCAGGCCGCGATCATTGAAATACAGCCGCAGCGGAACGATGGTCCGGCCCTGCTGCGTCGCCGCCCCGGCCAGTCTCGCGATCTCCTTCTGCTTGAGCAGGAGTTTGCGGTGCCGGCGCGGCTCGTGATTGAAGCGATTGGCCGGACCGTAGGGCGGAATGTCGGCATTGATCAGCCACAGGCCCTCGCGCTCGGGGCTGACATAGCTCTCGGCGATATTGGCACGCCCCTCGCGCAGGGATTTGACCTCTGAGCCCATCAGCATGAGGCCGGCCTCAAATGTCTCTTCGATTTCATAGTCAAAACGGGCGCGCCGGTTAACGGCGACGGGCCCGGTTTCGCTTTTGGGTTTGCTCATGGCGCTTTCTATCAGGCCTGTTCAAGCAGGCCGGCATGGACGAGTGCGGCCCGGACTGCCGCGTTGGACGCCTCATTCGGCTCGGTCAGCGGCAGGCGCACTTCGGTATTCATCACACCCAGGACCGACATGGCATATTTGGTCGGTCCGGGGCTGGACGAGGTGAACAGGGCGTGGTGCAGGGGCATCAGGCGATCATTGAGCGCCCGCGCTGTCTCCCAGTCTCCGGCCAATGTGGCGTCCTGGAACTGCGCACACAAGGCCGGCGCCACATTCGACGTCACCGAGATCGCACCGACACCGCCGGTGGCATTGAATCCCAAAGCGGTCGGATCATCCCCGGAGAGCTGGACAAACCCGTCCCCGATCAGGCGACGGTGCGCCGAAACGCGCGCCATATCGCCGGTCGCGTCCTTGATCCCGACGACACGCTCCAGCCCGGCAATCCGGGCGACGGTCTCGGCCTGAACGTCGATCACGGTGCGACCCGGGACATTGTAGAGAATGATCGGCAGCTCGACCGCGTCATGGATGGCCTTGAAATGCCGGAACAGGCCTTCCGCATTCGGCTTGTTGTAATACGGCGCAACCACAAGCCCGGCATCGGCGCCGATCGCTTTTGCGCGCTGCTGGTTCTCGATCGCCACTGCCGTATTGTTTGATCCCGTGCCGGCGATCACGGGCACCCGCCCGGCCGCCGCCTCGACGACGATCTCGACCACACGCATGTGTTCCTCAAAGGTCAGGGTCGCGCTTTCGCCGGTCGTGCCACAGGGTACCAAGCCATGCGTGCCGGCCGCAATCTGGCGCTCCGTGAGCGCCGCAACGGCAGCTTCGTCAACGGCCCCGTTCTTGAATGGGGTGACGAGCGCAGTGATGGACCCTTTGAACATGTTTCATTCCCGGATACGTGCAAATCAGCGCGCGACCATATCGACCGCGCGGCACACGGCCAAGTGTTCTTGTCAAGTCTGGACAGGGACCCGGAATTGCTGTGATGATAAGTGTACCAGTCGGTCAGAGAGTGTCCCGTTTGCCATGATCGCACGTTGCCTAGCCGCGCTTGTGATGCTTGCCGTCTCGGTCCCCGCCGCAGCGCAAGTCCCGACGCCCCGCATGCGTCCGGAACCCGTGAATTTTTCCCAATACCTGTCGGACGCCGATTTCACCCGTTTCCGCGAAGGTCTGGACGCGGCAGACGATGACGACTGGGAACGCGTTCGCGAGCTCCGGCTGGAGCTGACCGACACGGCCGCCCGCGACACCCTGTTGTGGCGGATCGCGCTTGGTGATGCCCGCGCCAGTTTCCTGGAACTCGATCTCGCCCTCAGCGAACTTGATAACTGGCCGCGCGACAGCTTCATACGCTCCGAAGCGGAGTCGAAGATCGACAGCTCCGGACTTTCAGCGCCCTTCATTGTGTCCTGGTTCGAAGCGACACCGCCGACCACCGGTCGCGGCAGTGTCAGCTTCGCCGAGGCGCTGATCCGGGTCGGTCGCATCACCGAAGGCGAAAACCTGCTGCGCGAAACCTGGCGCTCGGGACGTCTCGCCAGCACGATCCAGAGTGAGACCTACCAGCGCCACAGCGATCTCTTCACCGAGGAAGATCACATGGCCCGGATCGATTATCTGATCTGGTCCAATCAGCGCACGCTTGCGCGCCGCGTCCTGCCGCTGCTGTCCGGCAATAATCGCGATCTGGCCGATGCCCGCTTGCGCCTCTCCGGTCGCCAGAGCGGCGTTGACCGCGCGGTTGACAGGATTCCGGCCAGCCTCTCGAACGATCCCGGCCTGGTCTTCGAGCGTGCCCGCTGGCGTCGCCGTTCGGGCATGCGCGACAGCACCCTGCCGCTGCTGCTGCAACTGCCTGACAGTCACACCGATGTGACCGCACTCGAGCTGATGTGGACCGAGCGCAAGCTGATGATCCTGACGCTGATCCGCGACCAGGAATACGAGACGGCCTACCAGCTGGCCCGCGCCCACGGCATGAATGCCGGTGCCGATTTTGCCGATGCCGAATTCCTCGCCGGCTGGCTGGCCCTGGTCCATCTTGATCGGCCCGACGAGGCCCTCGCTCACTTCACCCGCCTGCGCGACAATGTCTCGACCCCGGTCAGCCAGTCGCGTGGCTCCTACTGGATGGCGCGCGCGCTCGACACGCTGGGCCGCCCGGACGAGGCTGCCGTACTCTATGCAGAAGCCGGCCAGCATTCGACCGCCTATTACGGTCAGATCGCCCTCACCCAGCTGACCGATAGCAGCGGCGTGCTGAGCCTGGAGCGGGATCCCGAGCCGACACCGGAAACCATTGTGCGTTTCGAAGCGCGCCCGCTGGTTCGCGCCATGCGTCTGCTGGCCGAGCAGGACGAGGAATACTATTTCCGCCTGTTCAGCTACCGGCTCGATGACCAGCTTGCCGATCCGCAGGAAGCGGTTCTGCTGTCACGGCTGGCCAGCAATTATCTCTATCTGCGCCAATCAGTGCGCGCCGCAAAAGCGGCCCGGCTGCGCGGTATCATCCTGCCGCAAAGCGCCTACCCGACCATCGCCCTGCCACCGCAGACCAATGCGCGCGCCCAACGCCCCGAAGACGCGCTGGTGATGTCGATCATTCGCCAGGAAACCGAATTCGGGCAGCATGCCGTGTCCGGAGCCGGTGCCCGCGGCATGATGCAGTTGATGCCGGCAACCGCCGCGGCGACGGCCCGCGAACTGGGTGAAAGCTATCGCTTCAGCTGGCTGACCGACGATCTCGACTACAACCTCACCCTCGCCATGCATCACCTAGCCGATGTGGTGGATGATTATGACGGTTCCTACGTGCTCGCCCTGGCCGCCTACAATGCCGGTGCCCACCGTGCCAATCGCTGGATCGAGGATTATGGCGATCCACGGGACCCGGATGTCGACCCGGTTGACTGGGTGGAAAGCATCCCATTCTCGGAAACGCGAAACTACGTCCAGCGTGTCATGGAGAACCTTCAGGTCTACCGCTCGCGTCTCAATGACGATGCGGCCGTCCCACTGCTCATCGAGGATGATTTGCAACGCGGCGGCTTGCCGGTAAGGATCATGGTTGATCCGGAGAATTAGGGCGCCCCGCGCTCAGGACGCCGCTTCCCTGCCGGTCACGCGTCAGGCGATCGACGCGATGACGGGGATGGCCGCGATCGAACCGGGCAGACCAATACACCCACGGCGCAGGGTCATCAGTTCACCCATGATCGCCGCCACCCGGATCGCGGCCGCAGCCCACCCGCCGGTGATGAGCTTGATGACGAGGGGTTTCACACCCATCCTGAATTCGCCCGGCACCGCAATCCCGACCGCGATCAATGCGCCGCCAGCCGGCGTCAGACCGATAGGCCCGGTGAATGCAAGACGAGCCCTGCAGATCGAAAGCACGGCTCACCGGCAATGATGCACACGACAGCGCTGCGCCCGACGGCTACCCGGCGCTGACCTGCCGGTCGGCGTAGCGGGTGATGACCTCGATAATCACGACGGTCATGCCATGCGCCACGGCGCCAACGGTCCACCAGATGATCGGCCACAGCATGACCGCGCTGGAACCGATGCCGATGTTGATCCCGGCGAAGACAACCATGCCCATCACATAGCTGGCGAGATGGATCCAGAGCGACAATCGCAACGCAGCCCGGGTTTTCTCATTCTTGGCTCGAACCATATCCGTCGCTTCCAGCTCAGGATCGATACACAGGGCCAGGACATCGATATTGAATGCGGCGGCCAGCGCCATGAGCGATTCCCGCGAGGCCGCTTCCCCATTCTCGATGCGCTGCACGGTTCGCAGGCCAATGCCCGCGAGTTCGGCGAGGTGCTCCTGCGACCAGCGCCGCTCTTCGCGCCAGCGTTTGATCTTTGCTGCGTCCGCCTTGAAAGCCATGAAAGTCTCCTGTTCGGCCGTTGGGGTTCGTCTGTGCTCCCAGACCGGCCCCAAAGACCAGACGAGCAGCTGCCGGGCCACGTCAACCCTGCGCCAGTCGCACGCCATGCCCCCGCCACAAGCCCGCCAATCGCAGGTTTCAGGCCCTCGCCAGGGCCCGTTCAAACACCGCGCGATCCACATTGCCTCCGGTCGCCAGGACACACACCGTCTTGCCGGCGATGTCGATCTTGCCGGACAGGACCGCGGCCAGCGCGGCAACACCGCCCGGCTCGACCACGATTTTGAGGTGACGCCAGGCCGCCGCCATGGCGTCGAGCGCATCATCATCACTGATCGCCGCTCCGCCCGTCAGCTGTGTCGAATTGAGCGCCCAGGTCAATGCGCCCGGTGTCGGCGTGATGATCGCATCGCAGATCGATCCGGTCAGACGTTCATTCGTCTCGCGTTGCCCGCTGGCAAGCGATCGACGATGATCATCAAAGCCTTCCGGCTCTGCAGCCCAGATCTCCACGCCGGGAAAGGCGTCGCGCATGGCGAGCCCGACCCCGGCAATCAGTCCGCCACCGCCGGCACAGCACACAACAAGGTCAGGTGTCGCGCCGAGCACCTCAAGCTGCTCCGCCGCCTCAAGGCCCGCCGTGCCCTGCCCGGCAATGATGAAAGGGTCCTCATAGGGCGGCACCAGGATACGCCCTTCCGCGTCCGCGATCGCCTGTCCCATTGCCTCACGGCTCTCGGTAGCGCGGTCATAGGTGACCACTTCACCGCCCCAGAAAAGCACCCCCTCGACCTTGGAGCGCGGCGCATCCTCGGGCATCAGGATTTTGGCCGTCGTACCGTTGATCCGCGCTGCCGCTGCAACGCCCTGGGCATGATTGCCGGAGGAGTAGGCGAGGATGCCGCATTGCTTTTCAGCGTCCGTCAGGCGCGAGATCCGGTTGAAGGCGCCGCGAAACTTGAACGAGCCGGTACGCTGGAGACATTCGGCTTTCACAAAGATGCGGGCACCCGTCTCGGCGTCGAGCCTGTCATTGCTCAAGAGCGGTGTGACCACCGCATGGCCGGCGAGCCTGTCCGCCGCGTCGAGAATGTCCGTCATGGCAGGCAGGTCAGCAGGGCGGGTCACAGGCAGCACTCCTCGACTGGACGCGGCGCCACAAGACGCCATATCTGCGAAAAACGCATAAGCAATTCAAGCCGATTGAGCAAAGGGATTGCGCCGTGGCGCGATAGACCGTTTGATTGGCAAAACACAAACGAACCAACGGTTGATATTCAGGGGAAAAACATGACTTTGCGCGCACACATGATGGACTGTCCGCTCATGATCTCGGACATCCTGGTCCACGCGGCAAAATGCCATGGCGATCAGGAAATCGTAACGCGACTGCCTGAAAGCGGGCAAATCCATCGCCAGAATTATGCTCAGACCCATGAGCGCACCAAGCAGCTGGCCAACGCCCTGCAAAAGAAACTCAAGATCCGCGAAGGCGACCGGGTCGCCACGATAGCCTGGAACTCGCACCGGCATTTCGAGCTCTATTACGCCATTTCCGGCATCGGCGCGGTCGTCCACACGGTCAATCCGCGCCTCGATCCGAAACAGCTGATCTGGATGCTCGATCACGCCCAGTCGAAGACGGTCTTCTTCGACAAGCAGTTCGCGCCGCTCATCGACGCCATCTCCAAGGCCTGCAAATCGGTCAAGAACTGGGTCCTGATGACCGACAAGACCCATCTCGACGGCGTCCAGACCAAGTGCAAGAGCTATGAAGAGCTGATCGCCGACCACTCGACTGACTTCGACTGGCCGGTCTTCGACGAATTTGCCGCCGCCGGCCTGTGCTACACGTCCGGCACGACGGGCGATCCCAAGGGCGTGCTCTATTCGCACCGCTCCAACGTGCTGCACGCCATGGCCTGTGCCGCATCCGACGTCATCGGCGTCGGTGCCCGCGGAACCCTGCTGCCGGTGGTACCGATGTTCCACGTCAATGCCTGGGGCATTCCCTATGCCGCGCCCATGAACGGCGCCAAGCTGGTCATGCCGGGCGCGCAGATGGACGGGGCCAGCATCCACGAGCTGATCGCCAGCGAGAAGGTCAATTATGTCGCCGGTGTACCGACCGTCTGGCTCGGCCTGCTCAATTACCTGGATGCCGAAGGCAAGCGGATCGACACGGTCGAACGCGTGCTGATCGGAGGCTCCGCCCTGCCGGAAGCCCTGCTGCGCGCCTATGAGGACAAGTATGGTGTGACCATGCAGCAAGGCTGGGGCATGACCGAAATGAGCCCGCTGGGCACGGTCAACGCCCTCCTGCCCAAGCATGAAGGTCTCGATCGCGAGGAGATCATCAAGATCAAGCTGAAACAGGGCCGCCTCGTCTTCGGGGTCGGCATGCGCATTGTCGATGATGAAGGCAAGGAACTGCCCTGGGATGGCAAATCGTCGGGCCATGTCCAGGTTCGCGGACCGTGGATTGCGTCGGGCTATTATCGCGGCGCCGGGGCCGAGAGCTTCACCGATGATGGCTGGTTTGAAACCGGCGATGTCGCGCATCTGGACGGCAATGGCTTCATGACCATTACCGACCGCTCCAAGGATGTCATCAAGACCGGCGGCGAGTGGATTTCCTCGATCGACCTCGAGAATGCCGCCATGGGTCATCCCTCGGTCGCCATGGCCGCCGCCGTCGGCATGCCGCACCCCAAATGGCAGGAACGCCCGCTCCTTGTCGTCCAGCTCAAGCCAGGCGCCGAGCCGGACGGCGCCTCGATCATCGACTATCTGCGCGGTGAAGTGCCGAAATGGTGGCTGCCCGACGCGGTCGAGTTCATCGAGGAAATGCCGATCGGCGCGACCGGCAAGATCCTCAAGACCAAGCTGCGGGAAATCTACAAGGATTACGAATTCCCGACCGTCGACGCGTAGGCGCGGCGACGGGCTGTATGATCAAGCCCCGTCCCATCGGTCGGGGCTTTTTCGTGGTGGCAATCTGACGCGGGACTTAAATCGGTTTAATCCCCCCTACTCCTCCCTTGTGCGGCTTCGCAACCCCTCCTACATTCATATCGAAATTCGATATGCCCCGAAACAAGACACAGAGGGGCAAATGGAGACAGGACAATGGAGGTTTACATCATGGGTGGAGAAGTCGCGGTGATCGGCCTGCTGGCCTATTTCCTGCCGACCCTGATCGGCCTTCTGCGTGGTCACGACAACACGTTTGCGATCTTCCTGACCAACCTGCTCCTGGGTTGGACCTTCATCGGCTGGATTGTCGCTTTCATCTGGTCGTTCACAGCCATCCGCCGGCGCGTGCGGGCCTAGAGGTTTCCCCAAGACCTCGACTCACGGGCTGACCGCCCAGCCTCACACCCCAATGGTCAGCCTCGGCAAACGCGCCTACCCCAACCGGCCCCAAACCGGACAATGCTGCGCCCGGATCGCCCCCATCGATCCGGGCGCTTTTTGTTCGGGCCAAGCACTTCATTTAGACAAGCATCAAAATAATGCTTGCTTTCATTTTGATAATTAGCTAATTATAAATTTGAACGAGGGCCACACCGTCCACCCGACTGCAGGCCCAAGCGTCCATCACCGCCAGCTCACCGCCCATAGCGAGCGACCGCTTCCGGCTGGCCAGATACCGGAGGACAAAATGCCGATTATCCAACACATCTCACCCTGGCTGACAGGCCTGATGATCCTGCTATTGGTGGCCATGGGGTCGGCATCAGGTGACGAGAGGCCGAACGTTCCGCCATCCGGCGACTGGCTCGGCGTGCTCACAACACCTGGTGGCGAGCTGCGTCTTCTGGTCACCGCGACCGAACAGCCCGATGGCAGCTATCGCGGTCAGCTGGAAAGCCTCGACCAGGCTCCCGGACAGAAAATCCCGATGAGCGAGTTCGCCATTGATGGCGACACGATGCGCTTTGCTATCGCCGCCATGGGCGCCTCCTATACTGGCAACTGGAATGACGAAACCCAGCGCTATGAAGGCGAATTCAGCCAGGGCATGAGCCTTCCCCTCGCCTTCGCCCGCCCCGAGGCTATCGAGGTGACCGTGATCGACGGCATGGATGGCGTCTGGGAAGGCCTGCTGGTGCGCGGCGACACTGAGCTCGCCTTCACGCTCAACATCGAGACGGGCGAAGACGGTACGATCGTCACGCTCGATTCCGTAACCCAGGCGGCCTATGGCATTCCGGTTACCGACGTCATGCGTGATGGAGCTGCCTTCGGTTTTCGGGTTCCCGCCGCCAATGTGACCTATCGCGGCACGCTGAACGCCGCGGGTAACAGGCTGACCGGTCAGTGGATCCGCCCCGGCTTTCCCGACGCCGAAGTCAGTTTCGAGCGCACCGCCGAGATCGTCACCGGTCCCCATCGCCCGCAGGAGCCGGTGGGCCCCTTCCCTTATGCCATCGAGCCCATTCGCTTCGACAATCCCGAGGCCGAGGGCGTCACCCTGGCCGGTACGCTGACCATCCCGGCTGGCGACGGCCCCTTCCCGGCCGCCATCCTGATCTCCGGCTCGGGACCCCAGGATCGCGACGAGACCGTGTGGACCCATCGCCCCTTCGCCGTGCTGGCCGATCACCTCACCCGCAACGGCATCGCCGTGCTGCGCTATGATGATCGCGGCTTTGCCGAGTCGACCGGCGATTTCGCAGCCTCGACCTCCATGGATTCTGCCTCTGACACCGAGGCCGCACTGGCCTGGCTCAGGACCCGCCCGGAGATCGCCACAAGCGCGATCGGCCTTATCGGACACAGCGAGGGCGGACTGATCGCCCCGATCGTTGCTGCGGATAATGACGCAGTCGCCTTCCTTGTGCTGCTGGCCGGTCCCGGCACCACTGGTGAGCAGATCATCCTGGACCAGTCGCTCGCGGCCGCCCGCGCCGGTGGTCGAAGCGAGGAGGACCTGGACGTGCTGGCACAGCTGATCCCGCAAATCACCGGCACGGTCAGCGCAGCGGCAAATGAAACCGAAGCCCGGACAGCGCTGACGGCGCTCCTGTCTGATGAGACCCTCGCCCTGCTCGGCGCAACACCGGCCCAGCGCGAGCTGCTGGTCGGTCAGAATGTCCGCCCCTGGCAGCGCAATTTCCTGCAGCATGATCCGGCTGATTATCTGCCGCGGCTCGACCAGCCGGTCCTGGCCCTGAATGGCTCGCTGGACCTGCAGATCGTGCCGGGCCCCAATCTCGCCGGGCTGGAAGCCGGGCTGATGGGCAATCCGGATGCAATTGTGCGCGAGCTGGACGGTCTCAACCACATGTTCCAGACGGCGCAGACCGGCACGATCGCCGAATACGCCGAGATCGAGGAAACCTTCGCCCCGCACGCGCTCGAGCTGATCACGGACTGGATCACGGCGCGTTTCGCTGACTGAGTGCAGCGCTATTGGGGACAGGTATGATTAACGCGCCAACGCGTTAATCATACCTGTCCCCAGCTCGTCTCTGTCCCCAGCTCGTCTCTGACCTCAGAGCCAGGTCGTGATTTCGTCGAGGCTTTTCTTGACGAGCGCGTGTTCCGGCACAGTGGCGTCCTCGGCCGGATAGCCGCCGACGATCAGCATGTAGGGCTTTTCCTCGACCGGGCGCTCGCAGACCTCATTGAGGAAACGCATCGGATTGGGCGTGTGGGTCAGGGTGACCAGGCCGGCCTCGTGCAGGGCCGCCAAGAGGAAGCCGCAGGCAATGCCGACGCTTTCATGGATGTAGTAATTCTTCTTGTCCTGGCCGACCTGTTCCCCGCCGCGTTTCTGGGCGAAGACGGCAATCAGGACCGGGGCATGCTCGAGGAAGGGCTTGCTGGCATCCGTGCCCAGCGGCGCCAGGGCATCGAGCCATTCCTGCGGCGCCTTGCCATCGTAGAAGGCCTTTTCCTCGGCCTCGGCGGCCTCACGCAAGGCCTTGCGCTTGGCGGGATCGCTGAGCACCACGAAATGCCAGGGCTGGTGATTGGCGCCCGACGGGGCCGAGCCGGCCGCCATGATCGCCTGTTCAATCACCGCCCGTTCGACCGGCTTGTCCGAATAGTCCCGCACCGTGCGACGACGCAGCAGGTTCTGCGTGAACCGGCTGACCCGCTCGCGCATCTCGGCTTCGGGATACTGGACGTAATTCTCAAGCGGAATGCGTTTTTCCGTACCCATCAGGACCCTCCCCGACCCGTCTGACAGTGATCAATCCCAGTCCAGCACCACCTTGCCGGACTTGCCGGCGCGCATGGCGTCGAAACCCTTCTGGTATTCGTCCGCCTTGTAGCGGTGGGTGATGATGCGCGAGACATCGAGACCGCTCTCGAGCATGGCGATCATCTTGTACCAGGTCTCGAACATCTCGCGGCCATAAATGCCCTTCAGCGTGATCGCCTTGAGCACGAGCTGGCCGAAATCGACCTCGATCGGCTTGGACGGCAGGCCGAGCATGGCGACCTTGCCGCCCATCACCATATTGTCGAGCATCGAGCCGAAGGCCTGCGGCGCGCCTGACATTTCAAGCCCGACATCGAAGCCCTCGGTCATGCCAAGTGATTTGGCGACGTCCTCAATCTTCTCCTTCGAGACATCGACAGTGCGGATCTTCGGCGCGACCTGGCTGGCCAGGTGCAGGCGGTGGGTATTGATATCGGTCAGCACGACATGGCGGGCGCCGACATGGCGCGCGATCGCGGCGGCCATGATGCCGATCGGACCGGCCCCGGTGATCAGCACGTCCTCACCGACCAGGTCAAACTGGAGCGCCGTGTGCACCGCATTGCCGAGCGGATCGAGAATGGCGCCGATCTCGTCGGGCACGTCTTCCGGCAGCGGCACGACATTGAAGGCCGGAAGCTTCATGTATTCGGCAAAGGCGCCGGGGATATTCACCCCGACACCACGGGTTTCCGGATCGAGATGGAATCGCCCGGCGCGCGCGGCACGGCTGGTGACGCCAACCACATGCCCCTCGCCGGAGACACGCTGACCGACCCTGACCCGGGTCACGTTCGAACCGGTATCGACGATCTCGCCGGCATATTCATGGCCGACGACCATGGGCGTGGGCACATTCTTGGCGGCCCAGTCATCCCAGTTGTAGATATGGATGTCGGTGCCGCAGATCGCGGTCCGCTTGATCTTGATCAGGACATCATCCGGGCCGATCTGCGGCTCCGGGACGTCTTCCATCCAGATGCCTTCTTCCGGCTTGGCTTTGACCAGGGCTTTCATGCCGTTTCCTCACCTCGTGGCGTCCCCGTCTTGGCGGGTTTGTCGCGAAGATACATCACCGCTGCGGCGGGGAAAGTGAGCATCATCGGAATGAGCAGTATGGACATCAGCTCGGCGACATGACCGTTCGATCCGCTGATCCAGGTTGCCAGCACGGCCAGGCCTCCCAGGCCCGCCGGGATGGCCAGGATGCGACGCCGGTCCATCCACAGCATGGCCGCCATCCAGAACGCATAGGCGGCGATCAGCCCCCATTTGATCCAGGTGTCGATGCGCAGTATTTCGATCCGCACCGGCAGAAAGCTGTCGAAGGCATAGGAGACCAGCTCGGCCTCGGCGCTGGCCTCGTCGAAATACCCGCTTGGCAGGCAATCGCGCAGAACGACGCTGTCCCGGCCGTCAGGCGGTTCAATGTCGGGGCCGCAGACCGGGTTCTCGATCTCGGCAAGAATGCCGTTGATCGTGTCGTTCTCCTGCCAGTCGGCGGGAATGGTGGCGAGCGCCAGACCCAGGCCGACCAGGGCGAGGAAGCGTCCCCGCAGGGCCATGCCGAGAAAGAAGACTGCGGCCATGCCGGCATAGGCGAGCGGGAAGAACCAGTCGAGGAACTGAACCTCGACCAGCCAGGCGCGCAATTCAGCGGCGTCTTCGCCGCGCAGGAAGGCGATATCGTCGATGTTTTCTGCAAATTCCAGGGCCAGAATGGGGGTCTTGAACCCGTCCGCCATCGGCGCGCTGCCCAGATCCGGCGGTGAACCGAACAGGACCAGCGGGAAAGCCAGCGTGGCCAGGGTCAGGACCAGTGTGGCCATGAAGGCCCAGCGTGCAGGTGTCATCTCATCCCCCCTTTGTAAGCCGCATTGTGGCCCCTCGCCGGGCGTGATCAAGCGGTCAATCGTTCCGCCACCGTTTCGCCGATCGCCAGCGAGGCCGTCAGCCCCGGACTCTCGATACCGAACAGGGTTATGAGCCCCGCCACGCCATGCCTGTCGGCGCCGTCGATGCGGAAATCGGGATGCGGCTCGCCCGGACCATGCAGCTTGGGGCGGATACCGGCATAATCCGGCATCAGGGCGCCATCGGGCAGACCGGGCCAGAAACGTCGGGCCGTCTTATAGAAGGCCTCGGCCCGCTCCGGATCGACCGTGTAATCTTCGGTCTCGACAAAGGCGAGGTCCGGCCCGAAACGCGCCTGCCCGCCCAGATCGCGGCGATAATGCGTGCCCAATGCGCCCGGAATCGGCAACGGATAGACAAGGCGCGAGAACGGCGCCTTGCCGGACAGGGTGAAATAGACACCCTTGCCATAGTGCAGCGGCGGGATTGCTGCGGCGGGAAATGTCTCGACTTGCCCGGCGGCCGCCTGCGCGCCCAGCCCGGCGGCGATCACCAGATAGCGTGTCGTGACTTCGGTAGCGTGCTCGCCACCCGTGCGAACGACAAAACCGCCGCCCTTGAGCGGCGTCGCGCCGGCGAAGGGTGTATTGACCGCAATGGCTCCGCCATGCCCGGCAATCTCGCCGGCGAGCGCGTCCATGTAGGCGTGGGCATCCATGACACCGCTCTCCCCTGAGAGCAGCGCAGCCTCAACCCTCAGCTCCGGCTCCAGCGCCCGGGCCTCGGCGCCGCTGAGCCGTCGCATGCCGCCAACCTGGTTGGTATTGGCCTGGTCGAGAATGGCATCAAGCCGTTCGATCTCGTGCGGCTCGGTCGCGACGACCAGCTTGCCGCATTTCTCGTGCGGCAGGTGATGATGCTCCAGAAAGGCATAGAGCATCATCCGGCCGGCGACGCAGAGCCGCGCCTTCAGCGATCCGGTCGGATAGTAGAGCCCGCCATGAATGACTTCGGAATTGCGCGAGGAGATCCCCTGGCCAATCTTCGCTTCGGCTTCCAGCACAATGGTCTCATGCCCGCGCCGGGCGAAGGCACGCCCGGTCGCCAGCCCGACAGCCCCGCCTCCGACGATGATCGCATCTGTCTCGAATGCCATGGCGGCACACTCCTCCGGGCCGGATTTTCGACTCACCCCATGATTGTACCGCGACTCGCGCGGGTAAATGGGGCAGGTTGCTATCTGCAACACCCATCGACAACTGCCGCGGAGCCGATGCCATGAATCGTCGCCACCTGCTGATCTCAGCCGCCGCCACAGCGGCATCAACCGCTCTGCTGCCATCCGCGATGGCCCAGCGCCAGCCAAGATCGGGGCTCCCGGTTACGCAGCGCCATCCAGGCGTCTATGTTGACCAGGGAAGTAATCCCGCAACGACGACCTTCATCCCGAGAGCTCTCGATCTGGCGGTTTTTGTCGGGCCACTGGCATCCGACCTGCCCACGGGCAGTCTGGCGCAAACCGTCCCGGGCATGCCCCTTCCCCCCGGGTTTGATCTCGCCGCTCCCGTCGTGGACGCCTTTCGCGCGCAAGGCGGCGAGCGAGCGCTGCTGGTCCATGCCGGCGACAATGAGGACGGCCTGCCCGACTATGACGCGGCCCTCGACGCGCTGGATGCCCAAACCGACACGGCATTCACGCTGATCTACCTGGTTGGTGCGACGGGCCCGGCAGATGCGCCCGATCTGGCCCTGACCTCACTCTATCAACGGGCCCTGCTCTCGGCCCGGGCAGGATTTGCCACCCTGATCATCGACGCTCCGGACGAGTCCGACGACTATGAACGCTGGCGGGTCATGCTGGGTATCACCGATCCCGACATCGCCGCCTATGCACCTTGGCTGGTCAATGCGCGGGGCGAGCGCCTGCCGCCCGGGCCTGCCGTGATGGGGCGCATCATGGCGACGACCGCCAGCGACGGGGTCTGGAAGGCTCCCGCCGGACTGGATGCACAAATCCTGTATCACATGACCCGACCGCTCGACCCGTCGGACCTGGATACGTTCAACCGGGCCCATGTCAATCCGATCCGGACGGCCCCGCAATACGGCACGGTCCTTTGGGGCGCCCGCACCTTTTCGGACACCTCAGATACCATCTATCTGCCCGTGCGCCGCCTGCAACGCTGGATCGAGGCGAGCCTGCCAGACTCGCTGGCCTGGACCCGCGGAGAGCCCAATGCGCCAGCACTCTGGGCGGCTGTGATCGCGGAGATCGAGGTTTTCCTGACCGGACTCTATCGGGATGGCGCGTTCATGGGCGCCACGCCGGACCAGTCCTATTTCGTGCAATGCGGGCTGGGCTCGACCATGACCCAGACCGATATCGACGCCGGGCAAGTCGTTGTGCAGATCGGCGTCGCGCCCGTCCGACCGGCAGAATTTGTCATCATCGCATACCAGATGTCACTGGAGGACGGCTGACAACGGCCAAGAGGAAGCCGCCCAGCATGCGGGCCGGGCGGTTTCCTTGTGACTATCCTTATCGATCAACCCTCTGCCGCGCTGACCGGCGGGAAGATCCGGCCCAGTGGTCCTGCCTGGGGGATCGGCATCAGCAGGACGCGGCGGACCGGGTTCCAGGCGGCACCCAGCAGGACCACGACCCCGCCCAGAACGAGCAGGGTCACGGCGATGACGGCACCGGCGCCGAGATCGGACGAATTGACAATCACCCCGATCGAGACACCCGCCGTGACCAGTCCGGAGACGATCAGGGCGCGGCGGTTGATCAGCAGTGAGACCAGGGCAAAAAGACCAATCACGGTCAGGGCCGTGACGGCCAGCCGCAGAGATTCCGCGCTGTCCGACGCCATGGCGGCAAACAGGTTGAGGTTTTCAGGATTGGCAAAATCGCTTTCCTGGAAGGTCCAGCCGGTCTGGGTGAGGTTCAGCACAGCGCCCAGCAGGACAGGCGCCGCGAAGAAGTGGAGCCAGAAGGCGGTGCCGGACAGGCGCGTCTCGCGGCCCGGATCACGGGCGTCAAACAGGATGCCGGCCAGCAGCAGGGCACCACCGGCAGCGACATTGATGGTCGGCGCCCAGACGATCACCGTATAGGGGTCGATCGCCAGCAGGGTCATCACGGCGGTCAGCACCACGCCAACCCCCATCAGCCCTCCGGCGAACGGCAGACGGTAGCTGACATAATAGGCCGTGACCGGCAGCAGGAAAGCGAGGCCGAACACGATCGGCATGAAGCGGATCGAGGCCGGCAATTGCGCCAGAACCATCATCACGGCCTCACGGCCGAACTCCATGTTGTCGACGCCTTCCCCGGCGCGTTCGAAGCTCGACTCGGTGAGGCCCGCCCCGTGGATCAGGAATTGGGCATAGCCCCAGACCAGTACGATCATCGTCGCCACACCGAACACGCCCGACAGGACGATGCCCGGCAGGATGCGGCGTTGCTTGCCGACCAGAAGGGCCGACAGCAGCCAGGCAAAAATCGCGATTCCCCCAATCAGCGCCATCAGCGCGTTCTGGAAGGCCTGCTCGCCCTCATCGAGGCCGAGTCCGGCCAGGACCTGGCCGGCGCCGACGCCGAGACCGCCGAGCAGGATCAAGACCCCGATCGTGGTGAAAATGTCGTGGAAATTGTTCAGGAAAGGCAACATCTCGTCCGATGGACGCGCGCTGCTAGCTCGCACTTCGCTGGTATCCGTCATGGCAGTCCCCTGTTCACGTTACCCGTGTGATGCCCCCAAGCGATCATTCGGATGCAGATTTCGCCAAGAAAGCGAGTCTGACCGGAGGACAATACGCGTATTCGGGGAAAGCGTCAGGGGGAATAGGGTGGGTGGCGTCCCCTCGTCTCGAGCGCAAACCGGCGCCGTGATCACGGCGCCGGTCGCAAGCCCTATCGGGCGACAGGTCGGCTGGCTTCCAGTATGGGAAGACCGGCCTCGGTCGGGATGTAGATCACGTCCTGGCCATTTTCGCCGAGCGACTGGATCCACAGATAGCGCAGATAGCCTTCCGGCCCGCCGAGCCCTTCAGCCACAATGGCATTGGCTTCCGCGACGCCTCGGGCCCGGGCGACTTCAGCCTGGGCATTGAGGCTTTCAGCCTCAAGCCGTGCCTGGGCTTCCAGGACGGCGATGCGCCGGTTCTGCTCGGCGCGGACCAGCTCGGCCCGTCCGGCCAGCTCCTGCTGCCAGACGCCATATTGGGGAAGGCCCCACATCAGGGCACCGATGGATACGACAGCGAAGACCGCTGCCCCCACAAACAAGCCAAGTCTCATAGCCCCTCTCCTTCGATAAAGCTATTGAATGGAAACAACTTATCGAGTGGGCAGCCAGGCTGTCAGAGGGAATGGGAGGACCGGAATCCGGGAGGGATTCGCGGCCGTGGAATCCGGGGTCAGATCACCCCCAGCTCCTTGCCCACTTTCGTGAACGCCGCCACAGCGCGGTCGATCATTTCCGGCGTGTGGGCCGCGGACATTTGGGTGCGGATGCGCGCCTTGCCCTTGGGCACGACGGGGAAGAAGAAGCCGATCACATAGACGCCCTCACCCATCAGCCGGGACGCCATGTCCTGGGCCAGCTTGGCATCGCCCAGCATGACCGGAATGATCGGATGCTCGCCCGGCAGGAGGTCGAAGCCGGCCTCGCTCATGCCGGCACGGAAGCGTCTGGCATTGTCGAACAGGCGGGCACGCAGATCATCGCCCTCGGCGACCATGTCAAGTGCCTTCAGGGAGGCGCCGACAATGGCCGGTGCCAGCGAGTTCGAGAACAGATAGGGCCGCGAGCGCTGGCGCAGCATGTCGATGATTTCCTGGCGCGCCGCCGTGAAACCGCCCATCGCGCCGCCCAGCGCCTTGCCCAGCGTACCGGTAATAATGTCGATCTCGCCCAGCACCCCGCAATGTTCCGGCGTGCCGCGGCCCTTCGCGCCCATGAAACCATGCGCATGGCAGTCATCGACCATGGTCAGCGCGTCATACTGTTTGGCCAGGCGGACGATGGATTTGAGGTCGGCGATATAGCCATCCATCGAGAAAACGCCATCGGTGACGATCAGGATATGGCGCGCGCCATCGGCCCGGGCCTGTTTGAGCTGGGTCTCGAGGTCCGCCATGTCGGAATTGGCATAGCGATAGCGCTTGGCCTTGCACAGGCGCACACCATCAATGATGGAGGCATGGTTGAGCGCGTCCGAGATGATCGCATCCTCCGGCCCCAGAAGCGGCTCGAACACGCCGCCATTGGCGTCAAAGGCGGCGGCATAGAGGATGGCGTCCTCGCAGCCGGTAAACGCGGCGATCTTCGCTTCCAGCTGTTTGTGCAGGTCCTGCGTGCCGCAGATGAAACGCACAGAGGCGACGCCGAAGCCATGACTGTCGAGCGTCGACTTGGCGGCCTCGATCAGTTCCGGCCGGTTGGCCAGTCCGAGATAATTATTGGCGCAGAAATTGATCACATGGCTGGACGTCCCGTCCGCCGTCACATCAATCTCGGAAAACTGCTGCGACGTGATGATCCGCTCGCGCTTGTAGAGACCATCCGCCTCGATCTGGGCAAGCTCGGCTTTGAGGTCGGCGAAGAAGGCGTCGGACATGGAGGGCTCCCAAGGGTGAGTCAGTGTTGGCCAACCTTCTATTGCCCCGCCCTGCGCTTGTCATCCCGGCCACCCGCTTTCGCGGGCGCGGGCTTCTGCCCCGCGAAGGCGGGGCGCAGAGCCGGGACCTATGAACAAGCCAGCCAGCAAGTTGTCGGCGCGGCGGCACCGCGGCGACTGATTGGAAACCCACCGGGCCTATCGGTCCCGGCTCTCCAGCCTGCCTGCGCAGGCTATCCGGCCGGGATGACAAACGGAGGGGCTTCCCCGTGCCAGGCAAAACTCATTTTTCCCGGCCAAAAACCGGCAAAAGCCGGTTAGAGAGCCGGGACCCACCCCACACCATTACAAGTGATGAGTCTCCCGTTGGTCCCGGATAGCGCTGACGCGCTTCCGGGAAAAATGGATCGGCCCACTTCCCCATGGAATCGGGAGGAAAACCCTCAAATCGACGGCAGATCCAGCCCCTGCTCGCGCGCGCAGTCCTTGGCGATGTCATACCCGGCGTCGGCATGACGCATCACGCCCGTGCCCGGGTCGTTCCACAGCACGCGGCCCACGCGCTCGGCGGCTTCCGGAGTGCCGTCGGCGAGGACGACCTGGCCGGAATGGAGGGAATAGCCCATGCCGACGCCGCCGCCATGGTGCAGCGAGACCCAGGTCGCGCCGGAGGCGGTGTTGAGGAGGGCGTTGAGGAGCGGCCAGTCGGCGACGGCGTCGGAGCCGTCCATCATGGCTTCGGTCTCGCGATTGGGGCTGGCGACCGAGCCTGAATCGAGGTGATCGCGGCCGATCACGACTGGCGCCTTGAGTTCGCCCTTGGCCACCATTTCATTGAAGGCGAGGCCCAGCTTGTGGCGCTCGCCCAGACCGACCCAGCAGATGCGCGCCGGCAGGCCCTGGAAATGGATGCGCTCGCGCGCCATGTCGAGCCAGCGATGAAGATGCGGATTGTCCGGGATGAGTTCCTTCACCTTGGCGTCGGTCTTGTAGATGTCTTGCGGATCACCCGACAGGGCCGCCCAGCGGAAGGGACCGATGCCGCGGCAGAAGAGCGGGCGGATATAGGCCGGCACGAAGCCCGGGAAATCAAACGCGTTCTCGACGCCCATATCCTGGGCCATCTGGCGGATATTATTGCCGTAATCGAGCGTCGGGATGCCCTGCTCCCAGAAGGCCAGCATGGCCTTGACCTGTGTCGCCATGGAGGCCTTGGCGGCCGCTTCGACGGCAGCGGGATCGCTTTCGCGCTTGTCATCCCATTCCGCGAGGCTCCAGCCGGCGGGCAGATAGCCATTGACCGGGTCATGGGCGGAGGTCTGGTCGGTGACCATGTCTGGCTTCACGCCGCGGCGGACCAGTTCGGGGAAAATCTCCGCAGCATTGCCGAGCAGGCCGACCGAGACGGCCTCACCCCGGGCGCAGGCTTCGTTGATCATGGCCAGCGCGTCGTCGAGATTGTCCGCGCTCTTGTCGAGATAGCCAGTCTTGAGCCGCATCTCGATCCGGCTGGGCTGGCATTCGACCGCCAGCATGCAGGCGCCGGCCATGGTGGCAGCGAGCGGCTGTGCGCCGCCCATGCCACCCAGACCCCCGGTCAGGATCCACTTGCCGGAAAGATCGCCATTGTAATGCTGGCGACCCGCCTCGACAAAGGTCTCATAGGTGCCCTGAACGATTCCCTGGGAGCCGATATAGATCCAGGAGCCGGCCGTCATCTGGCCGTACATCATCAGGCCCTTCCTATCGAGCTCGCGGAAATGGTCCCAATTGGCCCAGTTGGGCACGAGATTGGAATTGGCGATCAGGACGCGCGGCGCATCGCGATGAGTGCGGAACACGCCGACCGGCTTGCCGGACTGGACCAGCAGGGTCTCGTCTTCCTTGAGGCGTTTCAGGGTCGCGACGATCCGGTCATAGCTTTCCCAGTCGCGCGCCGCCCGGCCGATCCCGCCATAGACAACCAGCTCTTCCGGCTTCTCGGCCACGTCGGGGTCGAGATTGTTCATCAGCATGCGCAAGGGCGCCTCGGCGGCCCAATGGGTGGCGTCGAGCTCTGTACCGTGCTTGGCGCGGATGATGCGGGAATTGTCGCGGCGGGTCTGGGACACTTACTTTACCTCTCCGGAATAGAGACTTTTCGCCGCGTCCAGTGCGGCCTTCATGACATCCTTGAGGGCGGCGCGGAGCTGGTCGGCCTTCGCCGGATCCAGCGTCCAGGGCGGCGCCTCGCTCATATAGGCGGACTGGGCGAGTTCCATTTGCAAGGCGTGGATATTCTGGCTCGGACGGCCAAAGGCACGGGTGATGAAACCACCCTTGAAGCGGCCATTGACGATGGAGGCATATTCCTCGTGATCCATCATCGCCTTGACCGCCCAGCGTTCGATCATGCGGTCGCAGCTCTCGCCGCCATTGGTGCCGAGATTGAGATCGGGCAAGACGCCTTCGAACAGGCGTGGCACTTCGGACGCGATGGAATGGGCGTCCCACAGCAGGGCATGGCCATGCTCCATGCGGGTCGCCATCAGCGTCTCGGTCAGGGCGCGGTGGTAGGGATCGAAATAATCGGTCCGGCGCTGTTCGATCTCGTCCTCGTCCGGCGCGTCGCCATCCTTGTAGATCGGCGTGCCGTCAAAAAGGGTTGTCGGCACCAGCCCGGTCGTTGCCTGGCCGGGATAGAGCGATGAGCCAGTCGGGTCACGGTTGAGATCAATGACATAGCGCGAATAATTGGCGCGGATGACCGTCGCCCCCATCCCGTCAAGGAAGTCATAGAGTTCGGGGATGTGCCAATCCGTGTCCGGCAGGCTTCCCGCCGCCTCACCCAGCCGGTCGGCCAGTCCGGGCGGCAGGGCCGTTCCGGAATGCGGCATGGAAACGACAAGCGGCGCGCGGCCGCGCGTGAGGGTGAAAACATCCATCAGGCAATCCCGGGAAGCGCGCCCGCAGCTGCAACAAGCCCCCTGCCCGTCACGAGATCGCGTGCGCTGACGATATCGTCGGCAAAATAGCGATCATCGCCGTAGGCGGGAACCGTTTCACGCAACAGCGCCTTGGCCGCTTCCAGCAGCGGCGAGGAGACCAGCCCGTCATGGAAATCCGTGCCTTGGGCACCGCACAGCAGCTCCACCCCCACCACGACATGGAGGTTTTCCGCCATTTTCAGAAGGCGGAAAGCGCCATGGGTGGCCATCGAGACATGGTCTTCCTGGTTGGCCGAGGTCGGAATGCTGTCGACGGAAGCCGGATAGGCTTTCTGCTTGTTCTCCGAAACCAGCGCTGCCGCGGTGACATGGGCGATCATGAAACCGGAATTTATGCCCGGATTGGGCGTCAGGAAAGCCGGCAGGCCGGAGACCGCCGGATCGGTCAGCAGCGCGATGCGACGCTCGCAGATCGAGCCGATCTCGCAGGCTGCCATGGCGATCTGGTCAGCGGCGAAGGCAACCGGCTCGGCGTGAAAATTGCCGCCGGAAACCGCTTCGTCGGTATCGGTGAAGATGAGTGGATTGTCAGTGACCGCATTGGCTTCGCGCTCCAGGACGGCACCGGCCTGACGCAATAGGTCGAGCACCGCGCCCATGACCTGGGGCTGACAGCGCAGGCAGTACGGGTCCTGGATCTTCTCGCAGCCTTCATGGCTTTTCAGGATGCCGGACCCGCCGAGCAGTGTGCGCAGGGCCGCCGCCACATCGATCTGCCCGGGATGGCCCCGCAGCGTGTGGATACGCGGATCAAAGGGGGCAACCGAGCCCTTGGCGGCATCGACGCTCAACGCGCCGGACACGAGGGCCGCCTGGAAGCCCGCCTCGACTTCGAACAGTCCGGCCAGCGCCAGCGCGGTCGAGGTCTGGGTGCCGTTCAGCAGGGCGAGACCTTCCTTGGGACCAAGCCGGACCGGTTCTAATCCGGCCCTGGCCAGACCCTCGCAGGCCGGCATGCGCTCGCCCCTGACCGTGACATCCCCGGCCCCGATCAGCGCGGCCGACATATGGGCCAGCGGCGCCAGATCACCCGACGCGCCGACCGAACCCTGTGACGGGATCACCGGCAGGACATCGGCATCCAGCATCGCCTGCATGGCCTCGATCGTGGTCCAGCGAATGCCGGACGCCCCGCGCCCGAGGCTGGCCAGCTTGAGCGCCATGATCAGGCGCACGATGCGCGCATCGAGCGGATCTCCAATCCCGGCTGCGTGGGACAGGACAAGACGTTCCTGCAAGCTCGCGAGCTCGTCATCGGCGATACGGGTCTGGGCCAGCTTGCCGAAACCGGTATTGAGCCCATAGACCGCCCGGCCCGACGCGATCAGGCGATCGACCGTGGCCGCTGCGGCATCGACATCGGCCTTCGCGGCGGCATCGATCCGGATCTCCGCCCCGCGCCAGATCTTCGCCCAGTCGGCCAGCGCCATGGCGCCCGGTTTGATGGTCACAGCTGTCACTGCCACTCTCCTGCGAGGATGCGGCCATGCAGCGGCCGGCGTCCGATCCATTGAATGATTTCTGCCGGACGTTCGACGTCCCAGATGGCGAGGTCAGCCGCCTTGCCGACCTCCAGCGTGCCGATCTCGTCCTGCAGGCCCAACGCCGCCGCCGCGTGGCGCGTCATGCCGGCAAAGGCTTCCGGCAGGGTCAGGCCGAACAGGATGCAAGCCATGTTGGCCGCTGTCAGCAATGACACCATCGGCGACGTGCCCGGATTGGCATCGGTCGCGACGGCCATTGGTACGCCCGCAGCGCGCAGGGCCTCGACCGGCGGTTTCTTCGTTTCACCAATCGCGTAATACGCACCCGGCAGCAGCACGCCGACCGTACCGGCAGCGGCCATGGCCTTGATGCCGTCCGGATTGGTGTACTCGATATGGTCAGCCGACAGGCCGCCGAACTCCGCGACCAGTTTCGCCCCGCCGGAATCGGACAATTGGTCGGCATGCAGCTTGACCGGCAGGCCTGCGGCCTTGGCGGCAATGAAGAGACGACGCGTTTCCTCCGGCGTGAAACCAATCCCCTCGCAATAGGCATCGACGGCATCCGCGAGACCTTCGCGGGCGGCCTCTCGGATCAGCGGGATGCAGACCTCATCGATATAGCGGCCACTCTCACCCTTGTACTCGGGCGGGACGGCGTGGGCGGCCAGCAGGGTCGCGGAGACCCGCATGCCCGAGGCCCGGGCGACACCGCGAGCGGCGCGCAACATGGTGCGCTCACTGTCGCGGGTCAGCCCGTAACCGGACTTGATCTCGACCGTGCCGACCCCTTCCTGGGCCAGGGCATCGAGCCGGGTCAGCGCTCCGGCTGCCAGCTCAGCAGCTCCGGCCGCCCGGGTTGCCTCAACAGAACGGGCGATTCCGCCACCGGACCGCGAGATGCTCTCATAGCTCTCCCCGCCCAGGCGCCGCTCGAACTCGTCGGATCGGTCACCGGCGAAGACGAGATGGGTGTGACAATCGATCAGCGCCGGTGTCACCCATCGGCTGGCCAGACGCTCGGTCTCCCTGACCTTGCCCGGGATCTCGGACATCGGACCGATCCAAGCGATCCGCCCGTCCTTGATTCCCAAGGCCGCCTTCTCGATGACGCCATAGCCGCCATCTCCGGCGACCATGGTCGCCAGTCTGGCTTCGGTCAGCAGGCGATCGAACTGCATGGGCACGTGCTCCCCGGGGGCTTTGCAAGCGGTTAATTGTCTATACAATAAATCCCGGTTTTCGAGTCTGTCCAGCCGGGAGACACCGTGTCCACTGACTTTCACCTCCAGCAAGCGCTGCTACCCGATGGCTGGGCCCGGGATGTCCGGCTTAACGTTGGTCCCGATGGCACCATCATGACGCTCACCATTGGCGAGCCTGCGCAGCCAGACGACACACGCTTGGGCATAGCCCTGCCCGGCATGGCCAACCTGCATTCGCACGCTTTCCAGCGCGCCATGGCCGGACTGTCGGAACGGCGCGGCCCCGGCACGGACAGTTTCTGGTCCTGGCGCGACGTCATGTACCGCTTCCTCGACCGGCTGAACCCGGACGCGGTGGAAGCGATCGCCGCCATGGTGCAGGTGGAGATGCTGGAGGCGGGCTTCACCGCGATCGGCGAGTTCCACTATCTGCATCACACCCCGGACGGCACGCCCCATGACGACCCGGGCGAGATGGCGGCGCGGATCTGCGCCGCAGCCGAAACGACCGGCATCGCACTGACCTTGCTGCCCGTCCTTTATCGCTGGGCCGGCTTCAATCAGGCCGCGGCAACGCCGGGCCAGCGCCGCTTCATCGCCGCTCCCGATCTCTACGCCACGCTGGTCGAACGGGCGCGACACCATGCCGGCCGGTTGCCACACGCCGTCGTCGGCATCGCGCCCCACTCGCTGCGCGCCGCTTCCATGGATGATATTCACACGATCCTGCCGCTCGCCGAGGGCGGACCGGTCCATATCCACATCGCCGAGCAAACCGCCGAGGTCGACGCCTGTATCAACACCACAGGCTCCCGGCCCGTACGGCTTTTCCTCGACCAACAACCCGTCAATGACAGCTGGTGCCTGGTCCATGCCACCCACATGGACGCGGGGGAGATCCGCGATCTGGCTGCCAGTGGTGCGGTCGCGGGCCTGTGTCCGCTGACCGAGGCCAGCCTGGGCGACGGGCTGTTTCCCGCCATGGATTATCTCGCCGCTGGCGGGCGCATCGGCATCGGGTCGGACAGCCATATCCGCATCGACCTGGCGGAAGAGCTGCGCCTGCTGGAATACGGCCAGCGCCTGACGCGACGCGAGCGCAATGTGCTCTCCGCGCCAGGTGTCAGCACGGGCCGTCACCTGTTTGATGCGGCCTGCCAGGGCGGCGCGCAGGCCATCGCACAGGCTACCGGCCGGATCGCCGTCGGTCAGCGCGCCGACCTTGTCGAGCTGGACCAGCGGCACCCGGTCCTCGCCGGCCGTTCCGGTGACGCGCTGATTGACAGCTGGCTGTTCGCCGGCGACGCGCGGCAGGTGCGCAGCGTCCATGTCGGGGGCATCGCCCGGGTCAAGGACGGCCGGTCGGTCTGCCGCGAGGCGGTATCCCGGCGATACGAGGCAACCCTTCAGACTATCATGGCGGACTGGACTTCATGACCGACTGGCGCGACCAGCTGAAACTTGATGGCGAGGGTCCGGTCTATGACCAGATCCGCCAGGCCATCCTCGCACGGATCCGTAGCGGCAGCTGGGCGCCGGGCTATCGCCTGCCATCCGAGGCTGACTTGTGCGATCATTTCGGTACCGCGCGGATGACGGTCAGCCGGGCCTTGCGCTCGCTTACCGAGGACGGGCTGGTGATCCGAAAACGCCGCGCCGGCAGCTTTGTCGCCCAGCCGGACGCCCCGGCGGCGCTCTTGAAGATCATCGACATGGCCAGCGCCATTCCCGCGCGCGGCCAGCGCTATGGATACCAGTGCCTGAGCAGCGAAACCCTCCCGGCGAGTGATGATATCGCCCGCCAGATGCGCCTCCTGCCCGGCGCGCGCGTACAACATGTCCGCTGCCTGCATTCGGCTGACGGCCAGCCGGTCGAACTGGAGGAGCGCTGGATCAATCTCGCCTTGCTGCCGGA
Organism: Maricaulis sp.; assembly: GCF_015665295.1. Taxonomy (GTDB): domain Bacteria; phylum Pseudomonadota; class Alphaproteobacteria; order Caulobacterales; family Maricaulaceae; genus Maricaulis. The sequence goes on along the minus strand of NZ_JADFAJ010000010.1, from coordinate 15,137 downwards.
TGTCGCCCAGACCGACTTTTCCGCCGAAGGCCCGGGCGGCTGGCTGCTGAGACAGACCCCCTGGACAGAAGCCGAACACACGGTCTCCGCCATGAATTCCGACCCAAAGCTCGCTGCCTGCCTCGACATCGACCCCGGCGCCGCCTGCCTGGTCCTTGAGCGCCGGACCTTCCAGGGCGAGGACGTCGTCACCCTCGCCCGGCTCACCCATCCGGGCGACCGCCATGTGATGAGCGAGCGGTTTGCGCCGTAAAGACGTCGGCGACCGACGGCCCGGCAAAAGCGCCCCCACACTGACCTCGTGACATCGTCTGCCACCTTTGATCCGCCGGTCAGCCGGCGGCGCCTGCGTCAGGTGCGGGGGCGCTTGGCGTTCAGCTCAGGACCTAGTCGCGGGCATCCATGATGGCCGTATGAGCGACTTTCCAGTGGCCGGACTGCCGAACCAGGACGAGATGAAAATGGGTGCGGCGCAGCTCACGGCTCGCAACGGCAGAAGGCCCCCGATTGCCGTCCGTGTAGAGATGCAGCACAGCCGCATCTTCACCGAGCGCACGCATGGAGATCATTGCCATGTTTTCTGCTTCTGTCCGCGAAACCCCGGGACCGAAAGCCGGAAAGAGCCGGGTCTCGAGGAACTCGGCAAGAGACGAGGCGTCGGTGAACATGCGGGCATAGGCGTTGATCCACTCCGAGTCGTCGGTGTGAAGTGCGATGAAGGCATCGGTGTCCTCTTCGCTCCACGCGTCCCGGTAGGAGCGCAGGAAGTCCAGCAAGGCCTGGCGTTGATCAGAGCCCGCTTCGATACCGATCTCCCGATAGGCGGGAATTTCGCGTCTTTCCTGGGCCTGCGCGTCGGTCGCGAGCAGGGGCAGAGCGATGGCCAGGGCGATCAGGGAGAGTGTGTTTCGCATGTTTGATGTCCTTTGATGGTGTGGGTTAGGTTTGCCGCCGTCCCGGCAGCTGATGCCTGCTTGCCCGGGCATGCCTGTCCGCAGCCAGGATATCGTCGCGAAATGTCGCTTATTGACGCGAATGGTCCCAAGCAGACCGCAACGCCATCGGTCCTCTGGCATCGCGACGCCGGACTGCTTTGCGGGGTTTGGCTGTTCATGACATCGACCTTCGTCGTCGGCGGTGCTTATGACACAGACGAGTTCTCGCTGCCCCACCGCGTCGCGTTCTGGCTGCTCGCAGCCGCCCTAGTGGTCTTCCAGCCGGTCATTCTCGAGCGTATGTTCAGCCGCTTCACACCCGCAACCTTGGTCGGCGCCTGGCTGGCCGCCTTGAGCGCCGTCCTCGTGGCGATCCCGGTCGTGGCGATCGAGATACACGCGTTGAAGTCGACGCCCTTATTGCCGCGCGCTGCCGACCCGTGGATCCAATTCATCCCCTTCATCGGTGCACCGGTTGTAATCGTCGCCGGATTCGTCCTCTTCCTGCGCTTCGCGTGGGAGCGGCGACATCTGGACAGCGGAGCCGCGCCCGAGAAAACGGCCGACAAGCCGACATCGGCACGCGGACCGATCGGACCGGAAACACTTTATGTCCGGTCGCAGGATCATTACCTGGAGATCACCACCGATGGTGGGCGGCGATTCATACGGGGACGCCTCGCAGACTTGAAGGCAGGCAGTGAAGTCTTCGGCTTCACACCCCATCGGTCCTGGTGGGTTGCGGATCGAGCCATCGAAACCTGCCGGCGTAACGGCCGTGATCTGCGGCTTGTTTTGAGCGATGGCACGGATGTGCCGGTCAGTCGATCACGCCGGGAGTTGGTCCGGGCACGAGGCTTGATCTGAACCAGAACGTCCGACCCCAGTCTGTGCACTGCCCCGGGGGACCGCCAGGTGCTGAACCCGCCCCTTGCGCCGCGGCAAGCCCACGCCTGATTGCGTTTGGTGCGCCTGGCCGGCACTCAAATGAATGGCAGTCAGGTTCGCGGTCCGATAAAAATTCATCGCCTGCCGATTCCCGGCATGCCATGAATACGGAACCGCCTTGATGATCCCCGCAATTGCCCTCGCAGCCATGACCACGCTGTCTGTTGACAGCTGCATCGACCATACCAGCTACACCTTCAATCTTTCCGAGCGTCGTCTCCGCGACATCGAAATCCTGCGCGACGAGACAGGCGGACGGTCGGAACGTGGCGTTTATCCCGATGGCACCGTGATCACCGTCAGCGCGGATTACTGTCGCGAGCGGGAAATAGATCTGACCATGGACGCTCCGGCCGACGCGCAGAACATCATGCGATTGCGTCAGATCTTCGGCCAGCTGGACCGCATTGTTTCCTGCCCGGTCAGTGACTGGACCCGGTTCGATGCAGCAATGGACTCGGCCGGTACGGCACTCGAAGCCGGCAACAGGTATGACAATGACGGCGCCCCGATCGATGGCGACGGCAGCAATGCCATCTACATGTCCATCGCGCCAATTGAAGGACGCATCGAAGCCCAGATTCGCTGCGTGCGCCCGGCCGACTGACGATCGGCAGCCGGGCGTCGCCGCCTCAAGCCGGCTTCGACGCCCGGACAGCGTGACGGTTGCGCAAAACGTCGACGACGTCTTCCAGACCCAGCTCGCGCGATTCCAACAGCACCATCAGGTGGAAGAGCAGATCCGCGGCTTCACCAGCCAGGGCTTCCTTGCTCTCGGATACGGCCGCCATGGCGACCTCGACGCCCTCCTCGCCGACTTTCTGGGCCGGGCGCTTGGGCGCTTTGGCCATCAGGCTGCCGACATAGGACCCCTTGGTCTTGTCCTTCCTGCGCTTGCGGATGATGGCGCGCAAGTGAGCGAGGAAGCCCAATCCCGGCCCCGGATCATCGCCAAAACAGCCGACTGTTCCGGTGTGGCAGGCGGGGCCCTTGGGCTTGACCTCGACCAGCAACGCGTCGCTGTCGCAATCGGCCGCAATGCTGACCAGCTTGAACGTATTGCCGGACGTCTCGCCCTTCTTCCACAGCCGCTGCTTGGAGCGCGAGAAGAAATGGACTTTACCGGTCTCCAGCGTTGCCGCGAGCGCGTCGGCATTCATGTAGCCGAGCATGAGGACCTGGCGGGTCGCCACGTCCTGGACGATCGCCGGGATCAGGCCATCGCCCTTTTTCCAGTCGAGCGCTTTTGCATCCATCATGGTCGAACCCTGATTCCTTCACCACCAAGCCAGGACTTCAACTGCCCGATCTCGATGACCCCCTTGTGAAACACGCTAGCCGCCAGCGCGCCATCGACCTTGGCAAGATCGAAGACGGATTTGAAGTGCTCTTTTTGCCCCGCACCGCCCGACGCGATCAAAGGTGTGGAACACAAGGCCCGTGCCGCCTGCAATTGCTCGATATCATACCCGTCGCGGACCCCGTCCTGGTCCATGCAGTTGAGCACGACCTCGCCGGCACCGCGGTCGATTCCCTCGGCAATCCAGTCCAGCGTACGGCGATGGCCGATCACGGTCTTGTCCGGATCGCCGGTATACTGGTGCACCCGCCACTGCCCGTCGATAATACGGCTGTCGACGCCCAGGACCACGCACTGGCTGCCGAACTCAGCGGCCAGCCGGTCAATGATGTCAGGGTGCTCCAGGGCTGGCGTGTTCACGGAGATCTTGTCCGCCCCGGCAAACAGGCGCGCCCGCGCATCGTCGACCGATCGGATGCCGCCCGCGACGCAAAAGGGAATATCGAGCTCGCGCGCGACCGCGCTGACCCATTCCGGCTCCACGGTGCGACCGCGTGCACTGGCCGCGATATCATAGAAAACCAGCTCGTCAGCTCCCTCGCGGGCATAGCGCCGGGCGAGGTCGACGATATCCCCGACATCCTCGTGATCGCGAAAACGCACGCCCTTGACCACGCGCCCATCGCGCACGTCGAGACAGGGAATTATCCGTCGCGCAAGCATGCGATTGCCTCCGCTACGGTGAACCGTCCCTCATAGAGCGCCTTGCCGGTGATGGCACCGGCCGCGCCGGAGGTTTTCGCGGCGCGCAGATCATCCAGCGAGGACACGCCGCCCGATGCCTGCCACGCGATGCCAGGGTAATCCGCAGCGAGTCGCGTATACAGGCCGATATTGGGACCGGACAGATCGCCGTCGCGGCCGATATCCGTGACAAGGGCATGGGCCAGACCACTGTCCGCATAGGCCGCAATCACGGTTTCCAGCGTGGTGTCAGTCGTATCGGTCCACCCCTTCAAAGCGGGACGATATCGTCCCGCGATCTGTCGCACATCAAGCGCCAGGGTCAGGCGGTCGCCACCATAGCGGCCGAGCCAATCGCGGACCGTCTCCGGCTGGGTCACGGCAAGTGATCCGACAATCACCCGCTCGACACCGCTGGCCAGCAGGTCCTCGATATCCTCGGCAGAGCGGACGCCGCCGCCGGTCTGCACGCGCAGGCCGGTTTCGCAGATTGTCCGGATAATCTCACCCTGGCGGCGGGCGCCATCGCGGGCACCGCTGAGATCGACGACATGGATCCATACCGCCCCCGCCTCGCCAAACTGCTCGGCAACGGACCGCGGATCATCGCCATAATCGGTGACAGCGTCGAACGCGCCCTTGTGGAGGCGCACGACGCGACCATCCAGAAGGTCGATTGCTGGATAAAGTATCATCTCGGACTCATTGCAAAATTCGCCAGAATGCGCGCGCCGGCAGCACCGGATCGTTCCGGGTGGAACTGGCAACCGGCAACATGACCATGACGAACCAGTGCGGACACCGGGCGGCCATAGTCACAAATCGCCATGGTCGCCGGACCGGGCGGAGCAAAGAAGCCGTGCACGAAATAGACATGCTCTCCTGCCTCGATACCGGCGAGCAGAGGTTCGTCCTGATCAAGCGCCTCAAGCGCATTCCAGCCCATGTGCGGCCAGACACCCTCGACGGGCGGCGGCAGTTTTTCGATGGCGCCGGGGATCAGGCCCAGGCAATCGACATGTCCCTCGGCCGAGCGCTCGAACAGCATCTGCATGCCCAGACAAATCCCAAGGAGCGGGCGCGCATCGGCTGCCAGGGCGCGGTCCCAGCCGGCGGCGCGCAGGCGCTGCATGGCCGGTCCGGCCGCACCGACACCGGGCAGGATGAAACGTTGACACCCCTCCATGCCGGCCGGCGTATCGATCACGCGGTAGTCCAGCTGCGCCCGCTCGAGCGCAAACCGGACCGACGCGAGGTTGGCGCAGCCCGTGTCGATCAGCCCGATGGTCATGCCAGCATGCCCTTGGTTGACGGCAGCGCATCGCCCTCGATCCGAAGCGCCTGGCGCAGGGCCCGGCCGAATGCCTTGAAGCAGCTTTCCACCATGTGATGGGCATTCTCGCCCTCGACCCTTACATGGATGGCCGCGCCCAGGCTCTCCGCGATCGAGCGGAAGCAGTGCGCCGTCATTTCGACCGGGAACTCGCCGACACTGTCCCCCGGAATCTTGCCGTCGAAGCGGGCAAACGGACGCCCTGACAGATCAATCCAAACCGCGGCCCGGCTCTCATCCATCGGCAGTTCAAAGCCGAACCGACCAAGGCCACGCTTGTCACCGAGGGCCGCGCGCAAGGCCTCCCCGAAAGTCAGGCAGACATCCTCGATCGTGTGGTGACCGTCGATCTCCAGATCGCCTTCGACCGTCACGTCCAGGGCGAAACCGCCATGGCGGGCAATCTGGTCCAGCATGTGATCGAAATAGCCAATCCCGGTGGCGATCCGGATCGGACCATCGCGATCGAGATTGACCGTCACAGTTACGTCGGTCTCCTTGGTCTTGCGGCGCCTGGTGCCGGCACGAGGCCCGGCCGGCGCAGCGGCAGCAGTCTCGCGCTCCGCCTTCTCGCGCCGCAGCCGCATGGCCAGGGCATGCGCCTCCAGCTGCTCAAGCGCAGCCAGTCGTTCCACTGTGGGCGCGATGGCGGCAGCCCCGTCGCGGCTGGCGCGCAGGATGGTTGTCGTCTTCTGGAAGCTCTCGACCGACACCCCGCCATGGGCACGGGCGGCGCCGGCTGTGGGCAAGGTGTGGTTCGGACCGGCAGCATAGTCGCCAGCCGCTTCCGGGGTCCAGGCGCCGACAAAAATCGAGCCGGCATGACGCACCAGTCCGAGCAGACGCTCGGCACTCTCGGCCTGCAGGATCAGGTGCTCCGGCGCATAGGCATTGGCGATATCCGCGGCCTCATCGACGGTGTCACAGACCAGAATGCGCGACGCGGCCAGGGCCTGACGGGCAATCTCGACCCGCGGCAGCTCGGTCAGGAGACGTTCGACAGAATCCACGACACGGCGGGCCGTTGCGTCGTCAAAACAAACCAGCATGACCTGCGCGGAGGGATCGTGTTCGGCCTGGCTCAACAAGTCGCTGGCCACAAGATCGGGATCGGCCTGCTCGTCGGCGATGACCATGACTTCGCTGGGCCCCGCCGGCAGGTCGACCGCCGGTCCGCCGGGCAGGCTGCTGACATAGGCCTTGGCGGCGGCCACATAGGCATTGCCCGGCCCGAAAATCTTGTCGGCCTTCGGCAGGCCGGCCACGCCGCCTGCCAGGGCGGCGACGGCCTGGGCGCCGCCGATGGCATAGACCTCGTCTATACCGAGCAGATCAGCCGCGGCAAGCAGCGCCGGATTGACGCCTTCGGAACCGCGTGGCGGCGCGACCACGACAATCCGCGGCACGCCAGCGAGCTGGGCCGGTACGGCCAGCATGATCAGGGACGACACAAGCGGCGCCGATCCGGCGGGGACATACAGCGCCGCTGTGTCGATTGGCGTGGCCCGGCGCGATGCGGTCACGCCCGGCCAGGTCTCGACCGAATAACCGCGAAAGCCCTGCTCGATGTGAAAGCGGCGAACGGCATCGGCGGCGGCCTTGATCGCCTCGGCATCCGCCGGATCCAACGCTGCGCGGGCCTCGGCAATCGCCTGGGCCGGCACGCGAAAACTTGCTGGCGCAAAACCGTCCAGCTGCCTGGCATAGGCGCGAACCGCCGCTTCGCCCTGATCGCGGATGGCATCGACGATATCGCGGGCCGCGGCGTCGGCCGTGCCTGCACTGGCCGGTCGGGCAAGCGCTGTCGTTCGATCCCCGGGCGAGGCTCCGGTCCAGTTGAGAATGTCCAGCATGGTCTTGGCCTCAGGCGAGCATTTTTTCGATCGGCAAAACAAGAATGGCGCGAGCGCCTTCCTTTTCCAGGGCTTCCAGAGTCTCCCAGAACACCCGCTCGCGGCACACGGCATGGACCGCGACGACATCCTCGCGGCCGGCGACCTTGGCGATCGTCGGCGCATCGGCACCAGGCAGGAGTGCGCGGATGGCATCCAGCCGGTCGGTCGGCGCATTGAGCATGATGTATTTGGTCTGGGCCGAAGCAATGACCCCCTCGGCACGCCGCATCAGGATATTGGCAATGGCATCACTGTCGCTCTCGCGCCCGGATCTGCGCCGGATCAGCACGGCCTCGCTGCGCAGCACGGTCTCAAAGGCCTTGAGCCCATTGGCCTGCAGGGTGGCGCCGGACGACACGAGGTCGCAGATCGCATCGGCAATGCGAAGTCGCGGGGCCACCTCGACCGAACCGCGCATCTCGACGATCTCGGCCTCAATGCCGCGATCTTTCAGGAACCGGGCCGTCAGGCCGGGATAGGAAGTCGCGATCGCCTTGCCGGCAAGATGTTCAACCGAGCGGATATCGCCGTCCTGCGGTGCGGCCAGTTTCAGGGTACAGCCGGCAAAACCCAGGCGCAGGGCAATTTCAAGCTCGCGGGCGCGAGCGCTGGAGGCCTGTTCCTCGGCCAGGACATTCTCTCCGACAATGCCGTAATCACAGGCGCCGCTGCCAACGAAATTGGGAATGTCGTCATCACGGACCAGCATCAGATCGACCGGCATGTTCTCGGCACGCTGGTGCAGCTTGTCGCGCCCATAGGCGAAACGCAGGCCACAGCGTTTGAGGAGATCCATACCCCCTTCGGCCAGGCGCCCCTTGCTCTGTACGGCAATACGCAGACGGGAGGTCACGATCGGTTCTCCTTGAGACGGTTGAGAATGGTGCGGTAGCCCTGCCAGGGTTCCTGGCTGAGGAAGCGGGCGACGCGGGTCACGGTAGTCGTGCTGGCGCCGGTCAATTCGGAAATTTCGCGATAGGAATGCCCGCCCTCGGCCAGCAGGCCGGCAACCCGCCAGCGCTCGGTCAGCGTCTTCATCTCGCCAGGTGTCAGAAGATCACGCAAAAAGCGTTCAGCCTCGCCAGTATCCCGCAGCGCAAGGATGGCTTCACTGAGCGCTGTCAGATCGACGCCCCTTTCGGAGCGTTGTCGCGGCGTTTCGGTCATCGGCTCGGTCTCCATGACCGCGGATATACCGTGTTAGCGCGCTAACACAATAGGCAATTCAGGCCCGTTGCAGTTATCGGACAGCGATTGCGCTTCAAAGGCCCTTGCCTATATATTTGCAGAGCTACGCAATTATCAGGTCAAGCCATGCAATATGATGAAATGAAGCCGATGGCCGAGACCGTTGCGGATCTGATGAAGACGCTGGCTCACCCCAGTCGCCTGTTGGCCTTGTGCGCCATGATGGAACGGGAACGCTCGGTCGGCGAGCTGGCCGAGGCACTCGGCATGCGTGACCAGGCCATGTCGCAGCAACTGGCGATCCTCCGCAACAAGGGCCTCGTCTCCACCAGACGCGACGGCCAGACCATTTATTATGGCCTGGCCGATGCGCGGATCAATGCGGTGATGTCTGCCCTCTATGCGACCTATTGCGCGCCTGAGGACAACGCGGCTGCCTAGACCGGAATGTCAGGCCGGTCGGAAGCCCAGCTTGGCAAAGACCGAGCTGGCCGGGCAGAATCCGGTGAAGCTGGCCTGCAGCAACATGGCACTCACACCGGCCCCCAATACCAGGAACCACGGCGTAAAGGCGAGTGACAGGCCGATCGAGACCAGCACCAGGAAGGACGCCATCGCCATGACCGCCTGCTGGATGGTCATGCCGGTCGGCGCGTTCTCGGCCCGTGTCGTGGGCAGATTTTTGGCTTTCCAGCCGAGAATCCCGCCCTTTACATGGCCGGCGACCTTCACATTGGCCTCACGGCACATCTGAAGCGCCCGCCCCGAACGTCCACCCGATTTGCAGTGCAGGATGATCTCGCGATCATCACCGCGTGGCAGGCATTCCGGCTTGAAGCCGGAAAGCGGGGCCAGCAAGGCGCCCTCAATGCGCTCGTCGGCGAACTCGCCGGCCTCGCGAACATCAACCAGAAGGTAGCGTCCCGACTCGAGTCCGGCCTGCACCTCGGCTGGTTCAAAATCCTTGTGGTCTGTCATAATGGTCTTCCATTGCATGGTGATGCCCGGATCTGGGCTGTTGAGACGTATATAATCGTACTTGCATAGTTTTGCAAATACCTTATATTCAGACCTCAACACGAACCCGTTCGGCAACAGGAAAGGCCGCGATCATGACCCGGACTCCGACCGTCAAAGCCTTCTTCGACGAAGACACATTCACCGTCAGCTATGTGGTCTCCGACCCGCAGACCCGGCACGCCGCCATCATCGACTCGGTGCTCGATTTCGATCCGGCCTCAGGTCGCACCTCAACCCGCTCAGCCGACCTGCTGCTTGAGCACGTCCGCAGCGAAGGCCTGACAATTGACTGGGTTCTGGAAACCCATGTCCATGCCGACCATCTCTCCGCCGCGCCCTATCTGGCGCGCGAGACCGGTGGCCGGATCGGCATCGGCTCGCATGTCACCCATGTACAGGCCGTGTTCGGCGACCTGTTCGATGCCGAGCCGGAATTCGCCCGCGACGGCTCGCAATTCGGACATTTGTTCGAGGATGGCGAGCGCTTCAGGATCGGCACGATCGAGGCGGAAGCCATCTACACGCCCGGCCATACGCCCGCCTGCATGGTGTATCATGTCGGCGATGCGGCCTTCGTCGGTGACACGCTTTTCATGCCGGACTTCGGGACTGCCCGCTGCGACTTTCCCGGCGGTGATGCGAGGGCGCTCTACAGCTCGATCCAGCGCATTTTCGCCCTGCCCGATGAAACCCGCCTCTTCATGTGCCATGACTACAAGGCGCCGGGCCGTGACTATTTCGCCTGGGAAACCACGGTCGCCGAGCAGAAGGCCCGCAATATCCATGTCCATACCGGGATCACCGAGGATGAATTTGTCGCCATGCGCACCGCGCGGGATGCCGAACTGGCCATGCCACGCCTGATCCTGCCCTCGGTCCAGATCAATATGCGAGCCGGCAATTTCCCGCCGGCGGCTGACAATGGCGTCCGCTATCTGAAACTGCCGCTGGACGCGCTGTGAGATGCTGAAGCTTCTACAACGCATCCTGCCCGGCCTGGAATGGCTGAACGGCTATGGCCGGGCCCAGCTGACCCAGGATGGGCTGGCCAGCCTGGTCACCGCCGTGCTCCTGATCCCGCAGAGCCTGGCCTATGCCCTGCTCGCCGGGCTGCCGCCACAGGCCGGCCTCTATGCCTCGATCGCACCGCTGGTCGCCTATGCCCTGTTCGGGTCGAGCCGCGTCCTGGCAGTCGGACCGGTCGCGGTGGTCTCACTCATGACGGCGGCGGCGATCGGCTCGCTCGGCCTCACCGATCCGGGCGAAATCATGGCCGCGGCCGGTGCGCTGGCCCTCCTGTCGAGCGCCTTCCTGCTGCTCTTCGGCGTGTTCCGCCTTGGCAGCGTCGCCAATTTCCTGTCCCGCCCCGTGGTCGAAGCCTTCATCACCGCGTCCACGGTGCTGATCATCGCCAGCCAGCTTCGGCACTTCATCGGCGTCTCCATGCATGGCGCGACCATTCCCGAGCTGATCGTCTCCTTTGCGCGCGAATTCGATGGCATCAACATGGCTGCGCTCGTGGTCGGCGTAGCCAGCCTCGCCTTCCTGATCGGCGCCCGCTCTGGTCTGCCCGGCCTGCTCAAGCGTCTGGGCATGGCGGAGGGACACATCACCTCGGTGACCCGGGCCGCGCCGGCCGTGCTGGTCGCGCTGACAGCGCTGGCAGCTTGGTCGCTGGGCCTCAATGAGCGTGCAGGCCTGGCGATTGTCGGAGAGCTGCCTTCGGGCCTGCCCCCGCTCGCCTTTCCCCTCGTGCCACTGGAAACCTGGCGCGCCCTGATCGGACCTGCAGCCCTGATTTCGCTGGTCGGTTTTGTCGAAAGCGTCTCGGTCGGCCAGTCACTGGCAGCCCGGCGCCGCGAGACGATCGAGCCGAACCGCGAACTGCTGGGCCTTGGCGCCGCAAATGCCGCCTCGGCCCTGACCGGCGGCTATCCGGTGACCGGCGGTTTTGCCCGTTCGGTGGTCAATGAGAGCGCCGGTGCCGAAACGCCGATGGCCGGCGTGTTTACCGCCATCATCATCCTGCTCGTGGCCGTCTTCCTGACACCGCTTTTTTACCACCTGCCCAAGGCCGCCCTGGCAGCGACAATCCTTGCCGCGATCTGGCGGATGGCAAATTTCCAGGACGCCTGGCATGCCTGGAAATTCTCCCATGCCGATGGCGCCGCAGCCTTCCTGACGCTGGCCGGGGTACTGTTTCTTGGCGTCGAGATTGGCCTGACCCTGGGCGTGACCCTGTCGGTCGGTCTGGTTCTGCAGCGGACCATGCAGCCACACTGGGCAGAGGTCGGACAGGTGCCGCGCACGCATCACTTCCGCAATATCAACCGGCACGAGGTGATCTGCTCGCCACACGTTGTCTCGCTGCGGATCGATGAAGCGCTCTATTTTGCCAATGCCCGTTTCCTGGAAGCGCTGGCCGGCGACATCCTGGCCCGCGAGAGCCGTCCGACCGATCTCGTCCTGCTGTTCCCGGCCGTCAATTTCGTCGATGCCAGCGCGCTGGGCAGCCTGCGCGCGATCAATTCGCGCCTGTCCGATGGCGGCGTCCGCCTGCACCTGTCCGAGGTCAAGGGACCGGTCGCCGACAAGCTGATCGAGGCCGGCTTCTTTGACGAATTGTCGGGCGAGGTCTTCCTCTCGCACTATGCGGCCATGCGAACCCTTGACCCCCAGACAACGCTGCGGGCCGAAGGTGTCGTGATCGACAAGGGCGGCAACTCCGACATGTAATGCCCGGGTTGGGCCTGATTGCCTGAAGCCGCTGAATCGCTATCGTTCACCGCACGAGTTTGCACACGCTGCGCGGAGCCCGAGCCATGTCCCACACCGATCCGAACGTCGTATTTCCGGTGCCCGCAGACTGGGCAGGTCGAGGGGGCATCGACGCCGCCCGCTATGCCGACATGTATCGCCGCTCGATCGAACAGCCCGATGCCTTCTGGCGCGAGGAGGCCAAGCGGATCGACTGGATCACACCCTTCACCGAAGTCTCGGATGTCAGCTGGGACCAGGATGACCTCCACATTCGCTGGTTTGCCGACGGGGCCCTGAACGCTGCCGTCAATTGTATCGACCGGCATCTGCCCGATCGGGCGCATGACACGGCCATCATCTGGGAAGGCGATGATCCCACCGTCGAGGCCCACATCACCTATGCGCAGCTTCATGATCATGTCGGTCGTTTTGCAAACGGGCTCAAATCGATCGGCGTTCAGAAGGGCGACCGGGTCACGATCTACATGCCGATGATCCCGGAAGCGGCCTATGCCATGCTGGCCTGTGCCCGCATTGGCGCGGTGCATTCGGTGGTGTTTGGCGGTTTCTCGCCGGACGCGCTGGCCGGTCGCATTACCGATTGCGGGAGCCGCTTCGTGATCACCGCCGATGAAGGTGTCCGCGGCGGCAAGCACATCCCGCTCAAGGCCAATGTCGACAAGGCCGTCGCCATCGCGGGCGGCGTGGACAAGGTGGTGGTCGTCAAGCGCACCGGCGGGGCAATCGACTGGGATGATGATCGCGACATCGCCTATGATCGGCTGATCCGCGACACCAGTCCGATGTGCCCGCCCGAGCCCATGAAGGCCGAGGATCCGCTCTTCATCCTCTACACATCGGGCTCGACCGGGAAGCCAAAGGGCGTGCTTCACACGACGGGCGGCTACATGGTCTGGGCCTCGATGACCCATGAATATGTCTTCGACTACAGACAAGGCGAAATCTACTGGTGCACCGCCGATGTCGGCTGGGTGACCGGCCACACCTATATCGTCTACGGGCCACTCGCCAACGGCGCCACGACTCTGATGTTCGAAGGCGTGCCGACCTGGCCCGGCCCGGACCGGATGTGGGCGGTTGTCGACAAGCACAAGGTCAATACCTTCTACACCGCCCCGACCGCCATCCGCGCCCTGATGCGCGAGGGCGACGCGCCGGTGAAACAGCATTCCCGCGCCTCGCTGCGCCTGCTCGGCACCGTCGGTGAACCGATCAATCCGGAAGCCTGGAACTGGTATCATACCGTCGTCGGCGACAGCCGCTGTCCGATCGTCGATACCTGGTGGCAGACCGAGACGGGCGGCGCCCTGATCACCCCCCTGCCCGGCGCAACCGATCTCAAGCCGGGTTCGGCGACGACACCGATGTTCGGGATCGAGCCGGCTCTGATGGATGCCGAAGGCCAGCGGATCGGCGATCGCGGAGCGGCGAACGGCAATCTCGTTATCTGTCGCTCCTGGCCCGGCCAGGCGCGGACCCTCTATGGCGATCACGAGCGCTTCGTGGAAACCTATTTCTCGACCTATCCCGGCTATTATTTCACCGGGGATGGCGCCCGCCGAGATGGCGATGGCTATTGGTGGATCACAGGCCGCGTTGATGACGTGCTCAACGTCTCCGGCCACCGGCTCGGCACGGCCGAAATCGAAAGCGCACTTGTCGCCCATGACGATGTCGCCGAGGCCGCCGTGGTCGGCTACCCCCATGATGTAAAGGGTCAGGGCATCTATTGTTATGTCACCCTGATGGGTGGACGCGATCCGGCCGATGAAGATGTCGACCTGCTGAAAAAATGGGTGCGCCAGGAGATCGGACCAGTCGCCACACCGGACCTGATCCAGTTCGCGCCCGCCCTGCCCAAGACCCGCTCCGGCAAGATCATGCGCCGCATCCTGCGCAAGATCGCCGAGAACGAGTTTTCCAATCTCGGGGACACGTCTACACTGGCCGACCCGGGCGTCGTCGACGACCTGATCGCAAACCGGAAGAATCGATGAAACGTGTTCTAGCGCTTGCCTCCACCACCGCTGTGCTGGGTCTGACGGCCTGTGCGACCGAGACAGTCCCCATGTGCCGCGCGCCGCTGACGTACGAAATGGCGGCCTTCTCGGCCATTATCAGCCATAACGAGACTGCGGTTGCCGACGCCATGGCGCCAGGCTTGTTGCAGAACGCCTTCATCTCGCGCGATCCGATGGTTCGCAGCCATGTCTGGGGTGCCGAGGGCAATACGCGTGGCACCGTGACCGGCATGCTCAGCCAGCCACCGCTGTGCATCTTTGATGATCCCGGTTTCGTGGCGACGGAAGCCTCGCGCCAGATCCTGGTCTATCCGCAGCGTGCCCATGACCGGGTCGCCCCGCCGATGGAAACCCCGCGGCTCGACGCGCCCCTGCCCTGGGGCACCTACCGCGGCGACTACATGACCTGCCGCTTCGAGCAGACCGCGACCGGCTGGAAGCTGGCTGATCTGTGCGGGTATCGGATACCGGGTGTGCCGAGCGTGACCGGCTGAACACATTGCGGGGCCCGGGCCGGTCGTTTCGACCTCGCCCGGACCCCGCGCCTGAGACGACCAACCGTCATCAGCCCATTGTTGGATCAGTCCTCGAACTCCATTAGCTTCATCGGCGCCTTGAGTTCGGCGGTCAGCCGGTCATAGGCCGGCAGGGTCAGGAATTCGGCGAACTCCGTTGACAGGACGAGCTCGGTGAGGATGTCGGCTGCGGCGCGAATGCGATCGCACAGCTCGGCCTCGTCCGGCACCTCGTCCTGGATGGACGAGCAGATATCCTCGATCTTGTTTTCCAGCATCGGGCCGGTGAGCGCGACGCCTTCGGCGGTGGAGCAACCGAAAGTCCGCCATTGCCAGAGCTGGGCCCGGGCGATCTCGGCCGTCGCTGCATCTTCCATCAGATTGCGGATCGGCACCGCACCGCGACCACCGAGCCAGGCGGCGATATAGCGGATGGCGACATCGATATTGTCGTCGA
>NZ_JADFAJ010000015.1 GCF_015665295.1 Maricaulis sp. | reverse complement strand
TTAATCTGATGGGGTGGACGGCCCCGACCAACGGCATCGCGATGTGCCATGCTTGAGCTGTTGGGAACCAGCACAAGGGAAGGAACCGTCCATCATGAATGTTACAACAATCGGCATTGATCTCGCCAAGTCTGTCTTTCAGCTTCACGGCGTTGATGCACAAGGCGCGGTGGTTTTCCGCAGGAAGCTGCGCCGCGGGGGTGTTCTGGATTTCCTGCGCGATCTGCCTGTCTGTCTCATCGGACTGGAGGCCTGTGCCACGGCCCACTTCTGGGCCCGTGAGATTGGCGCTTTGGGCCATGAGGTGCGGCTTATCCCTCCGGCTTATGTGAAGCCCTACGTGAAACGCCAGAAGAATGATGCGGCCGATGCCGAAGCGATCTGCGAGGCGGTCACACGCCCGTCCATGCGCTTTGTTCCGGTCAAGAGCGAGGCGCGCCAGGGCGTGATGATGTTGCACCGGACGCGCGATATTCTGATGCGCCAGCGCACCATGTTGCTCAATGCGATCCGCGCGCATCTGGCCGAGTTCGGAATCATCACGGCACAAGGCCCGCACAAGCTGGCCGTGCTGCTCGATACCCTGGACGAGGATCGCTTACCGGCTATCGCCCGCTCTGCCTTGACCAGCTTGGCAGCCCAGCTCGACAGTCTGGCTGCCGAGATCCGCACGCTTGAGCGCCAGCTCATGGCCTGGCACCGTACCGATGAGACGAGCCAACGGCTGGAGACGATACCGGGCGTGGGCCTCATTACGGCGACCGCGATCTCGGCCAGCATACCGGACCCGTCGGTGTTCAAGACGGGCCGTCAGTTCGCGGCCTTCCTCGGACTGGTGCCGCGCCAGAACTCGTCCGGCGGCAAGGAACGTCTGGGGCGCATATCGAAGATGGGCGATGGCTATCTGCGCCGGCTTCTTGTCGTCGGCGCGACTTCGGTCATCCGGCGTGTTGGCACGAACACCTCGGCGACGGGGGAGTGGGTCAGGCGTCTGCTGGAGCGCAAACCGGCCCGTGTTGCTACCGTCGCCATGGCCAACAAAACGGCGCGCATCGCCTGGGCCGTACTGGCCCGGAGCGAGACATATCGGGCGCCTGCAAGGGCGTAGGCGCAAAGAAACCGCGACGGCGAACGTGCTGTCGCCCAGGAGCTGTGAGGGCAGATGTAGGTGATGATGATCAAACGGGGCCGCAGCCAGGAAAACCCGAGGCAGTGTCAGGGCGTAAGAGCTCGATAATCTGAGAGGGACCTGGCCAAGCGGACTTCATCAGGGCCAGCGGTCACAGCACCGCGCCAACAGGCCGGACACATGACCGCAACCCGCAATGATCAAAAATCACTCAAATCAGACCTTGCAGAACAGGGGCCGTCCACACATGACATTGCCGAGGGTCTTTCTGACACCACCTCGGCAACTATTTATTTGGCGAGACGCCGCCTGCACAACCGACATTGCTCCTCGTTCCGTCAAACATAGCGGTCCTGCAGAATATCGTGGCTTCGGAAAGCAACATATCGATCAAATTCGACCCGCGAAGGCTGGCATCGGTGAGATCCGCGCCCTGCATTTGCGTCTGGCCCAGCCTTGCGCCGATCACTCGGGCGCGGATCAGCGTCGCATCGCGTAGGTTCGCTCGGTCCAGATTGGTCGACAACAGCCAGGTATCCGTGAGGTCGGCACGCGACAAAATTGTGCCGGTCAGATTGGCGTTATGGAGATTGGCACCTGTAAGGTTGGCGCCTGTAAGATCCGCTCCGGACAGATCGGAATTGCTCAGGTTTACCCTTGAAAGGTTGGCGCCCGACAAATTTGCAGCAGACAGATTGGTGTGCACCAATTGGGCATGACTGAGGTCGACGCCGGTGAAGTTTGCTCGGGAGAAATTGCTGCCGACTGAAAAAACACGGGACATTCTGGTATTGCGGAAGTCCGCACCGGAGAGCATGGCGCCGTCGAAGGCCGCTGAGGTTAAATTCGCACCACTAAAGCGGACACTGGCGAGGCGCGATCGTTCGTCGAAGGTCACGGATTCTAAGGTCGCACCCGTGAAATTGGCTCCCGTCAGATCCGTACCGGCAAAACTCGACTCGCTTACATCCGCGCCGGAGAAATCGGAATTGCGCAAACTACGATCCGTGAAATCAGCACCCGGTAGCCGGGCCCGGCGGAAATGCGCATTTGAGATATTGGTGGAGCGGGTCAATTGTAGGACATCAAACGACACACCCGAAAGGTCGGCCCCGGACAGGTTGGTTCGCGTCAGATCGGCATGGGTCAGGATGGCGCCCGTCAGATCGGAACCGGACAGATTGGCATCAATCAACCAGGCGTTAGAAAAGTTGCCACGCTGCAAATCGCGGTTCTGAAACTGGGCAAACTGAAGATCACATCCCTGGCAACCTTGTGTGGTGCGCAGCGTATTCATGACAGTCGCTGGTAATGGTCGCCCGGCCGGCGTCGGCATACTCATTTCGACACAATTGCGATTAATGACGACGGTTGCACTGATACGGGTATTGCATAAAAGGGCCGAGCGCAGTGCTGTCGACGCCACTCTGGCTCCAGTCAGGTCAGCACTTCCAAGAAAAGTGCGATCAAGAAGCACATCATCCAGAATGGTATTCCTCAGATTGGCACCGTACATCCTTGTTCCGGACAGATTGGAGCCTGACAAATCAACACCTTCCAGATTAACCCCCGTCAGATTTGATTCTTGAAATTCGGCATACCTCAACCGCGCACTACGCAGATCAACCTGCTCCAACGAGACTTCATTCAGAGTCGGTCCGACCTCCTCTTGCGCCAGAGCCGGTGTCAAAAAACCCAGATATATGAGAGGCAAAGCAATTATAAGTCGCATATCGAGTCTCCCCACCCACCGGAAATGCAAGCGATTTTCAGTTAAGCTCAGAAATCTAAAAATTACCAGATCGAGGTGGTATCAGACAAAAGCGAACCGGTCTCGAAAGTCCAAGTTTGAGCCTGGCTCAAGCCGCGAATTGGCGCCATTCGGCCAGGGCCTGAGTACGGTTCTCCATGAAGTCGTCGCGGCGACAAAAGTGGCGTTCGAGACGATTGTTGAGCCAGCTCCCCGTCTCCTGCCGGCTTGCATTCCCGAGAATTCGAAGCGCCGATTTGTCGCTGCGCAATTTGTCGGTCACGACCACGCCCGGACGCCCATAACGCTTCATTGCCTTGCACAGAAACTTCAATGCTGCCTTACGATCCCAGCTCTTGGTGACGAAGAACTCGAGCACTTCGCCCTCATGATTAACGGCCCGCCAAAGATAGTGAAGCTCCCCGTTGATCCGGGCGAAAACCTCATCCAGATGCCAGGCTCAATTCGACTAGTGCCCATTCTGAACGCGGCGCTTGCGGATCGACTTCGCGAACATCGGTCCGAACCGGTTCCACCAGAACCGAACCGTCTCATGTGTGATATCGATGCCGCGTTCGTGCAGAAGATCTTCGACGTTCCGAAGCGACGGCGGAAAGCGTGTGTACATCATCACGGCAAAACGGATGGCTTCCGGCGATGTCTTGAAATACCGGAACGGATTACGCATCAGAAAACGCTACGAAATCACGGTTACGGGCTCAAGCCGGGTTTAATCTGACAACGCCTTCCACAGAGGCCAAAACCCAGTGATCAGTTCGTCGCGTGATTTTGCTCTGACAAAGCCGGCTACCGCGATGAATATAATATTATCTCCTTGAGCGCCCTGAGCACCCTCGAAGGCAAGAATCTTAGCAGCTCGTTAAGGGAATCCCTCAAATTAATTGGGGCAGCAAAAGCAAACCACCATACCTCGTTTTCGGCAACCGGCCGGCGAAGCCGGACAGACCGAAACAAAACAAGACATCAACGATCGTCGGAGCCGCACCACCCAGTCCTGCACATGAGGCCGCCAAGGCGCCCCCCCAGCTCGACACCCGCATCAAGACGGACCTCCTCCCGCGGAGCGCCCGAGCCAGGAGAGGAGACGCCTTCATGTCGAACCGTCAGGACGCGACCGCCGACCTGAAGCTGGATGCCCGCATGGACATCATCGCCGCGGAGTCCCTGCTGGCGGAGCTGCAGAAGACGAGCCCGGCCCAGGACACGCTGGTGATCGACGCCGAGGACGTCACCCTGATCGACACACCCGTCATCCAGATCCTGCTGTCGGCCGCCAGAGACCAGGCCGAACAGGGCGGATGCTTCACCCTTACCCGACCGTCCGCTGCGGTCGTCGATGCAATGTGCCTTCTTGGCCTCGAAAACAGTCTGACTGAATGGAGCGGATCAAATGAGTAAGCGAGTCCTGGCCGTCGACGACTCCAAGACGATGCGCGACATGGTGGCCTTCACGCTGAAGCGCGAAGGTTTCGATGTTGTCGAGGCCGAAGACGGCATGGCGGCGCTCGAAAAATGCGGTGACGGTCCCTTCGACCTCGTCATCTCGGATGTCAACATGCCGCGCATGGATGGCATCACCCTGGTGGGCAATCTGCGCCAGAAGCCAGAATTCCGCGCCACGCCGATCCTGATCCTCACTACCGAGGCGGATCAGGAGAAAAAGGCAGCCGGCAAGGCCGCCGGCGCCACCGGCTGGATCGTAAAGCCTTTTGACCCGGCTCAGCTGGTGGACGTCGTTCGCCGCGTCTGCCGCTGATCAACCGACAAGGATCCCGCCATGAACGAGCTGGACCAGTTCCGCCAGACCTTCTTCGAGGAATGTGAGGAATTGCTTCAACGGTTTGAGGCGGTTGCCACGACTCTGTCTGCCAGCGAACACGACGTCGAGGGCCTCAACGACATCTTCCGCACAGTCCACTCGATCAAGGCCGGTGCCGGCGCCTTCAAGTTCTCGCGCCTGGTAACCTACTCACACGAGTTCGAGAACGTCATGGACCTGCTGCGGTCCGGCAAGCGGACCATGCAACCGGATGACCCGGACATCATTGTGCAGGCAGGCGACATACTTGCCGACCTGGTTGCGGCAGCCCGCTCGGGCGTCGAGGCGACCGCCGGCCTGGAAGACGAGATGCTGACCACGTTGCGCGGCATGCTGGGGCATTCCGTGGACGCGGCCGTCAGCGTCGCGCCGGTCGCTAAGGCGGTGGGCGGTGATTTCGCGGTCCGCTTCCGTCCGCACGCCGCAATGTATGCCTCGGCCAACGAGCCTCAGCTCCTCATCGCGGCCCTGCGCTCGATTGGTGAGCTCTCGATCAAGGCCGATCTGTCGGGCCTGCCGCCGCTCGCCCGCATGGAACCGGCCGGAAGCTACCTCGCCTGGACCCTCACGCTGCGGGGTGCCAAGTCGGAAGCCGCCATTCGCGAGGTCTTCGAATTCGTCGAGGATGATTGCGATCTCGACATCACCCGTATCGAGCCCGAACAGCCGGCCGTCGGCCAAGCCGCGACGCCCGTGGCGATGGTCACTGAGCCCTCCGATCCGGCGGCGAGCGCCGCCACGGGCCAGGCCGTCCGCACCTCCTCCATCCGGGTGGACCTGGATCGTGTCGACCGTCTCGTCGACATGGTCGGTGAGCTCGTGATTGCCCAGGCCATGGCCCTGGAGAGCCTCTCGGAATTCATCGACATCCGCCATGTTCGCCAGCTGCAGGCCCTCGAAGACCTGACCCTGCGCACACGCCACCTCCAGGAAGGCGTGATGGCGGTCCGCATGCAGCCCGTCAAGGCGCTCTTCTCCCGCTTCCCCCGCGTCGTCCGCGACCTCTCGAAGACGCTCGGAAAATCGGTCCGCCTGGAGCTTGAGGGTGAAGCGACGGAAGTCGACAAAACCATCATCGAGGAGCTCAGCGATCCGCTCACCCACATGATCCGCAACTGCATGGATCACGGGCTGGAAACGCCGGATGAGCGGGCCACGGCCGGCAAGGCCGAACAGGGCGTTGTCAAGCTCTCAGCCGAGCACCGCAACGGGCGCATCCTGATCCGGGTGAGCGATGACGGTCGGGGACTGAACCCGGAAAAAGTCCTCAAGAAAGCCGTCGAGAAGGGTCTGGTCGAAGACGGTGCGGAGCTGTCCAAGGAGGAGATCGAGGCCCTGATCTTCATGCCGGGTTTCTCAACGGCCTCGGTAATCTCCGATGTGTCCGGCCGCGGCGTCGGCATGGATGTCGTGCGCCGGAACATCCAGAAGCTTGGCGGCCGCGTCACCCTCGACTCGACGCAAGGCAAGGGCTCGACATTCACGCTGGCTCTGCCGCTCACCCTCGCCGTCCTCGACGGTATGCTCGTGGACGTCGCCGGCGAACGCTATGTCGTGCCCCTCTCCGCCATCATCGAGACGGTCTGCCCGGAACCCAAACAGCTGCGCGCGATGCCGGACGGCGGCACCATCCTGTCCATACGCGGTGAAACCATGCGCCTCGTCGATCTGTGCGAGTCGCTGAATCTCGATCGCGCCGGTCGCCCCGAACCCCTGCGCAAGCTGGTGGTGATCGTGGAAACCGAATTCGGGCGCCATATCGGCCTGATCGTCGACGAGCTGCTGGGGCAGCAACAGGTCGTGATCAAGAGCCTGGAAGCCAATTACCGGCCAATCGTCGGGGTCGCCGGGACGGCGATTCTCGGTGATGGCCGCGTCCGCCTCATTCTCGATATAGACGGCCTGGCGGCCAGTTCGTCTCGTCAGCGTGGTCCGCAAGATGCGTCCGGTTCGCCCGGGGGCAACGCGCGGGCGTCCATTGAAACCCGAACCGCTCTGGGAGGCCAATCAGCATGAATGCCGAGGAAGCAATGCTCGCCACCGCGGAAGCGATCGCCAAGGGGCGAGACACCGCGAGTGACCACAAGCAGTATGTGAGCTTCGCCGCCGGCGCGGAGCAGTATGCGGTCGACATCATGTCGGTGCGCGAGATCAAAGGCTGGACGGAGGTCACGAGCCTGCCGAACCAGCCGGACTATGTTCGCGGGGTCCTGAACCTCCGCGGCGCGGTCCTGCCGATCGTTGATCTGCAGAGCCGTCTGGGCGGCGGTCTCACCGAGACCACGCAACGCCATGTGATCGTGATCGTGGCGCTGGCAGAACGGCAGGTCGGCCTTCTGGTCGATGCCGTCTCCGACATCCTTTCGGTGTCGGACACCAAGATCCAACCCGTACCGGAGACCAGCACAAAGGAAGATTCCCGCGTCTTCTCCGGATTTTTGACTGATGAAGATCAAATGGTGGCGATGCTCGACCTGCATCGCCTGCTCGGCGCCGAGCTCGTCAAGGCCGCCGAGGCCGAAGACGTCTTGATCCAGTAGAACCGTGAACAAAGGAGTTGCGTGATGTCGATTGCAACCAACAACTCGTCGGGTCAGGACGCCAAGCGTGACGATCAAACCCGCCTCACTTTCGCCGGCGCCGTGTTCGCGGCTGCCACCGTCGCCTTCATCGCCACCGGCTTCACGGCGTCCAACTGGGGGGTCTGGCCGGCCATCCTGACAGCGCTGCCGCTCGCCGCCGTGTTCGGCGCCTGGACGATGTTCAATCACCGCGTCCCGGCGGGAGCTACCAGCGCGTCAAGCGATGCCGCTGCCAAACTCGCCGCCGCAGACCGGTCCCAGGCCATCATCGAGTTCGAGCTCGATGGCACCATCATCACGGCCAACCAGAACTTCCTGGACACGGTCGGCTACAGCCTCGAGCAGATCCGCGGCCGTCACCATTCCATGTTCGTGGATGCCAACTATGCTGCATCGGCCGAATACCGGTCCTTCTGGGACAAGCTGCGCCGTGGTGAATATGACAGCGGCGAGTATGAACGCGTGGGTGCCGGCGGACGCCAGATCATCCTCCAGGCGTCCTACAACCCGATGCTCGACAAGGACGGCAAGCCGATCAAGGTCGTCAAATTCGCGACCGACCTGACGTCCAGCACCCGCATGAAGGAGGGCAACCGCATCCGCGCTGCGCTCGACAAGGCGACCACCAACGTCATGATCGCCGATGGTGACTTCAACATCGTCTACATGAATGACAGCCAGAAAGAGATGCTGGAGGCGGCCGAGTCCGACCTGCGCACGGTTCTGCGTAACTTCGACGCCAAGAACCTGATGGGCAAGAATATGGACGTCTTCCACAAGAATCCGGCGCACCAGCGCCAGGTTCTGGAACGCCTCACCGGCTCCCATCGCGCCGAACTCAACATTGCCGGCCGCGTCTTCGGCCTGATCGCTACGCCGGTCTACGATGCCGAAGGCAAGCGGTCCGGTGTCATCGTGGAATGGGCTGACCGCACGGAAGAAGCCGCCCGCAAGGCGCGCGAGGAAGCCCAGGCGGCCGAGAATGCCCGGATCCGCGCTGCGCTCGATAATACGACGACCAATGTCATGGTCGCCGATGCCGATTTCAACATCGTCTACATGAACCACTCCCAGCAGGACATGCTGAACGAGGCCGAGGCCGATTTGCGCAAGGCGCTGCCCAACTTCAATGCCAAGGAGCTGATGGGCAAGAATATGGACGTGTTCCACAAGAATGCGGCCCACCAGCGCGGCATGCTGGCCCATCTCACCACCGCCGTGTGCAGCAATATCAAGGTCGGGGAGCGCTACTTCCAGCTCATCGCCTCGCCGGTCAATAACGCCAGCGGCCAGCGCGTCGGCACCGTCGTCGAATGGAAGGACGAGACGGCGGAGAAGCATATCGAGCAAGAGATCGAACACGTCGTCAGCGCGGTCGCCCGTGGCGACTTCTCCAACCAGCTGACGCTGGAGGGCAAGACCGGCTTCATGCGGTCGTTGTCTGAGAACATCAACTCGCTCGCAGGCACTGTCTCCGGCGTCCTCGATGCCATCGGAGACATGCTGGAAGGCCTGTCCAAGGGCGATCTCACCAAACGGATGGAAGCCGATTATCAGGGCGTATATGGCCGCCTGAAGGATGATGCCAACTCCATGGCGTCAACGCTGATGGAGACCGTCCAGGCCATTTCGATGGCGGCGGATGAAGTGGCCGCAGGGGCCCAGCAGATCTCGACCGGTGCCAACGACCTGTCGCAGCGCACCGAGCAGCAGGCTGCCAATCTGGAAGAAACCGCCGCCTCGATGGAGGAGATGACCTCGACCATCAAGCAGAATGCCGACAACTCCCAGCAGGCGAGCCAGCTGGCCGTCAGCGCCCGCGACAGCGCGGAGAATGGGGGGCAAGTCGTGTCCAATGCCGTCGAGGCGATGGACAAGATCGAGGAAAGCTCGCGTCGGATCTCCGATATCATCGGGGTGATCGACGAAATCGCTTTCCAGACCAATCTGCTGGCTCTCAACGCGGCGGTTGAAGCGGCCCGGGCCGGCGATGCCGGCCGCGGCTTCGCGGTCGTCGCCTCCGAAGTCCGCTCGCTGGCCCAGCGTTCGGCACAGGCCGCCAAGGACATCAAGGACCTGATCGTGGACTCCACGACGCAGGTGAAGGGCGGCGTCGAACTGGTCAACCAGACCGGCGAGTCGCTCACCGAGATCGTCGATTCGATCAAGAAGGTCGCCGACATCGTGGCAGAGATCAGCGCCGCCTCCCGCGAACAGGCGACCGGTGCCGACGAGATCAACCAGGCCGTCACGCAGATGGACGAGATGACCCAGCAGAACTCCGCCCTCGTGGAGGAGAATGCTGCGGCCGCCAAGACCATGAACGACCAGGCCGGGCGCATGCGCCAGCGCATGAGCTTCTTCGAAGCCGGCCAGGAGCGCAGCGAGATCGCCCGCCATCCTGCGGCCTCCTCGCCGAAGGCCCGCCGTGCCGCCACGGGTGGCGGGGCGCGCGGCCTCCAGACCGCGCTCGCCGAGAGCGTGGTCGAGGGTGATGACGACTGGAGCGAGTTCTAGAACTTGCTCCACCCCGACCGATCCCGGCGTGTGTGACAGGAGACATGGATGGCCAAGGCTGCCAGCAAGACAGAGATGGAGAGCCGTGAGTTCCGGATGCGCGACAGCGATTTCCGGACCATTGCGGACGCCATCTACACACACGCCGGCATCGTTATCGGGGATCACAAGCGCGAGCTGGTCTATTCGCGTATGGCGCGGCGACTGCGCCAGCTCGGCCTCGCCAATTTCGAGACCTATCTCGGTCGCTTTGACGGGCCACACGGAGCCGAAGAGCGTGATCACCTGATCAACGCGCTGACCACCAACCACACCCACTTTTTCCGCGAGTCCCACCATTTTGAACATGTCCGCGACATCGCCGTGAAGCATTGGCAGGCCCGGGCCGCCAAAACCGGGGATCGGCGCATCCGGATTTGGTCGGCCGGCTGCTCCTCCGGCGAGGAGCCCTACAGCCTGGCCGCAACGCTCGCCGAAGCGCTGGGGCAGGGCGGCGGCTGGGACTGGCGCATCCTTGCTACGGATATCGACACCAATGTGCTCGCCCACGCCAAGCGCGGCGAATACCCGGTCGGCGCGGTGCGGGATGTGCCCAAGACCCTTCAGCGCAACCACTTCCAGCCCTCGGCGCGCGACGGCGCCATGGTCCGGGCAAGCGCGGCGATCCGCTCGCGCATCACCTTCAACCGGCTGAACCTGCATGGCGACTGGCCTATGAAGGGCCAGTTCGACCTGATCTTCTGCCGCAATGTGACGATCTATTTCGACGGCCCGACCAAGAACCGTCTGGTGAAGCGTTTCACCGAAAGCCTCAAGCCGGATGGCTGGCTTTATCTGGGCCATTCGGAGTCGGTGCTCGGCGGGACGGCGGGCCTTCACCCGGTCGGCCGCACGATCTATTCCTTCAAGGGCGAGGCGCGCTGATGGGACGCCATGCCGCGGCGCTGGCCTCAGCCGCGCCTTCTTCCCGCTATCTCGACAAAGGGTCCAATCGCTGGGTGGTGAAAGTCCTGCCGGGCGGTCAGCATATCTCCCAGCAGGACGGCGAGCTGATCGCAACCGTGCTCGGCTCCTGCGTCGCGGCCTGCTTGCATGATCCGATCGCCGGAATCGGCGGAATGAACCACTTCATGCTTCCGCACGACGATGAAGGCCTGTGGTCCGGCGCCAGCCTGGCGCTGCGATATGGCAATCATGCGATGGATGCCCTGATAAACGAATTGCTCAAGGCCGGGGCCGACAAGCGTCGCCTGGAATGCAAATTCTTCGGCGGCGGCAATGTCATGAACGGCATGCGAGGCGTCGGCGACCAGAATGCCGCCTTCGCGCGGGAGTATGCCCGCGTGGAAGGCCTGAAAGTCATCGCGGTCGATCTTGGCGGCGACCGGGGCCGCCGGGTCATGTATGATCCGGCCACGGGCAAGGCCTGGCGGCGCTTCATCCAGTCCAGCGGTGTCGGCGAACTGGTCAAGACCGAAAGGCAACTCCGGGCGGCGCCGCCGCTGCGAAAGCAGACCGGCTCGATAGAGCTGTTCTAGGAGAGATGCGATGAGCCGACGGATCCGCGTACTGGTGGTCGATGACAGCGCGCTCATGCGCATGATTATCCCCTCGATGCTTGAGCGTTCGACCAAGATCGAGGTCGTCGGGTCGGCGTCCAACCCCCTGATCGCTCGCCAGATGATCAAGGACCTCAATCCGGACGTCATTACGCTGGATGTCGAGATGCCGCAGATGGACGGTATCGCCTTCCTCGAGAAGATCATGACCCTGCGGCCCACGCCGGTGGTCATGGTGTCGTCGCTGACCCGTGAAGGCGCCGACGTGACCCTGCGAGCGCTCGAGCTCGGGGCCGTGGACTTCCTGGCCAAACCGGCCATCGACCTGCAGGCCAATATGGGCAAGCTCGCCGACGAGCTGATCGAGAAGGTCAAGACCGCCGCCCGGGCGAAGGTAACGGCGATCAGCCGCCGACCGGGCAAGGCCCGCGTCAAGCGTCTGGGGTTCGACACGACCGAACGCATCCTCGCCATCGGCGCCTCGACCGGCGGGGTCGAGACAATCGGCCGGATCGTGACAAATTTTCCGCCCGACGCGCCGGGCACGGTCATCACGCAGCACATGCCGCCGCACTTCACCCGCCAGTTTGCCGAGCGACTCGACAAATTCTGCGCGGTGACCGTGAGCGAGGCCGAGGACGGCCGGCGGATACGCCCCGGCCATGTCTTCATCGCACCGGGCGACTCGCATCTCACCGTGCAGCGCTCGGGCGCGGACTATGTTTGCCGCCTGGACCAATCACCGCCTGTGAATGGACACCGACCGTCCGTGGATGTGCTTTTCCTCTCCGTCGCAAAAGCCTGCGCGAACAAAGCGATAGGCGTCATTCTGACGGGCATGGGGCGGGATGGTGCAGAAGGCCTGAAACTGATGCGGGAGGCGGGCGCCGAAACGATCGGCCAGGACGAGGCCAGCTCCATCGTCTACGGCATGCCGAAAGCGGCCTTCGACTGCGGTGCGGTCAACCTTCAGTTACCGGAAAATAAGATTCTGCCAACCATACTCTCCCTCGTGTCAGACGGGGGAGACGTTCTGCGGATCTGAACCGGGTGCCGGTTCAGCAAACCTTTTGTCGACGAGGCTGCCATGCCCCAACACAACCGGATCGAGAACTGGACGACCGACGCCCAAGGTGCGCGGTCTCCGTTTTCGCGCCTCCTGCTTGGAACCATCGAGAGCGCGAACCGGATTCTACTCGACACGACCCAGGACGTCGAAGACCAGGCCCGTCGCCTCAGCGATCTCTTTACGAGCCTCAATGACGGCTCGGAAGAGCAGACCCAGCGCCTATCCAAGCTGGTCAGCCAGATCACGACGGTCGAGCACGAAGGCAAGTCGATCGACCTTATCACGCTGCCGCAGATCTTGCAGGCATCCCTGTCGGAAGTCACCGAGCGAATTCTCGTCCTGTCAAAGCAGGGGGTGTCGCTGATCTATTCGCTCGACGAC
Source organism: Maricaulis sp. (assembly GCF_015665295.1). Lineage (GTDB taxonomy): Bacteria > Pseudomonadota > Alphaproteobacteria > Caulobacterales > Maricaulaceae > Maricaulis. The sequence continues at coordinate 86,675 of NZ_JADFAJ010000015.1, read as the reverse complement.
ATTCTCTGCGAAATGGACGGGCTGGGCGCCTGCATCAACGAAATCGAGGCAATCAACAAGCAGACCCGCCTCCTGTCGCTCAACGCGCAGATCGAATCGGCCCGCGCAGGCGCGGCCGGTGCCGGCTTTCAGATCGTCTCGACCGAGATGCACACCCTGTCAAAGCGGATCGATGCCCTGTCGGACCGGATGCGCGGGAGCACGCGCACGGTTACCGAGAGCATTCGCGAGGTCGTCGGCTCGATCCGCTCGGAGTATCGGGAGCTGTCCGAGATTGGCGCAATGGACCTTTCCAAGCAGATCGACGCCAAGGAACATCTCGAAGTCCTGCTCACCTCGCTGGTCGAACGCAATGCCGAAATCTCGGTCGCCCTGTCCGATTCCACCTCCACATCCCGGCGCATCGGCGATGAAGTGCGTGAGGTGGTGATCGCCATGCAGTTTCAGGACCGCATGCGCCAGCGGACAGAGGCGGTCGTGACCGCACTTACGGCGGTGTCGCGTTTCCTGTCTGATCACCCCGAAAAGATCTCCGACCCGGAAACCTGCGACGGTCTGGTGCAGACGATTGTGGATTCGATTTCCCTGTCTGATGTGCGGCGACAGTTCGAGATTGGATTGCGCGGCAAGCCGAGCGATGATGCCCCGGCTCCGGCTCCGGCCCCGGCCGAGTCGACGATCGAACTGTTCTAGGAGCCCAACATGGATTTCAAGAGTGATGCGCGCGGCGACCGGCTGGTCATCGCGATCAGCGGCGTTATCACCTTCGACGATCACAACAAGTTTCGGGGGATTCTCAATGCGATCGCGGACAGCGCCGCGACCACAATCGAAATCTCGCTCGCCGACACCAAGATGCTCGACTCCGCAGGCGTCGGCATGATCCTTCTGGCCAATGACCGGGCCAAGAAAGCCGACAAGACCCTGCGCCTGTCCGGCGTCACCGGCCATGTCGCCAAGGTGCTGGAACTTTCCAGAATCGCCCAGATCCTGCCCGTCGACTGACGAGAGCTGGAGACCTGGGGACTTTGTCGGAGGAAAACAAGTTTGAGCGCGGCGTCGTGATTTTGTGGTGCTTGCCGAGGTGTAACCCGTTCCGGGGTGCTGTCAGACGAATCCGGACTGGTCTCGAAAGACGTTCTTTGCCGCTCCCTCAGACCGCGAGTTGGCGCCAATCGGTCAGGGCCTGGGCGCGGTTATCCTTTAAATCGTCGCGGCGACAAAAGTGGCGTTCGACGTTGACGTAATTGTGGATGGAGGAATGAAGGGCGGCGAATTTCTGAAGACTCTGCATCGACCTTGGTTCTGTCTGACAGTACCGACATCCCAAGCAGGGAGACTGGAGCCAGCCCTCAAGACGGCTGGCGCGATCTGGGCATTTCGAGACCTGCTCCCGCCAATCTCCGTTCACCATCGGGAGTCCGTGGGCTCACCCGGTTAGCGATCGGTCTTGCGTCGCGCCTGACTCCGATGCAGAATGATAGCGTTATCAATCAACATTGCACGCGGGGAGGCGAGCCATGGTGGCAACCAGAAAATTCGGCATGAAAGCCGCAGTGGCCGGACTGGCCGCTATGCTGATCGGGACGACCGGCGCCCTGGCCGGCGTTTCCACGACCGCGGTGTTCGAGCCGCTGAATGACCAGTTTTCGGTGCGCTGGGACATGGAGGGCGGCGGCTTGCGCCGACGTATCGTCGAGTCGCCGACGGCACCGGGCGGAGCCGCCCTGGAAGTCAGCATGCGACGCCGCATCGACGAGGTCTGGCGGTCGCGGGTGACGGTTCCGCTCGTCAACGACATTCATGCGGGTGACACTGTCGAACTGCGAGTATGGATCCGGGCGGAGTCGCCGATCAACGGGCTTGAGACCGGCAATATTGACCTGCAGATCGTGCGCACCAGCGAGCCCTACGACAATATCTTCAGCGAGAATATCCGACCGACCGAAGAGGGGCGCTACTACTCTGTCCGGGGCGTGGCTCAGGCCGACTTTGACGCCGATGACGTCGTGTTCGGGGCCAATATGGGCTACGGCCGCCAGACCATCCAGTTCGGTTCGATCTTCATCAATCGGGTGGAATCCGCCGACTAGACCGGAACCGGATCGCGACGGGCCCATCGCAGACACGCATCGCGCAGGGTAATTGTGCGCGCTACTATTTCTTTTGAGGCACGACCATCGGCAACGGTGTCGGGTCGTTCAGGGCGCTTGGCGACAGACCAGTGATAGCGCGCCCGGGGGGAGAGAGAATGACACTTTCAATGATCGATCTGGCGATCGTGCTCGGCTATGCATTTGGCCTGATTGCGATAGCGTTGCTGGTGAGCCGCGAAAAAGCCGGTCACACCAAGGATTCGACCGACTACTTCCTGGCCGGCAAGTCGCTGCCATGGTGGGCGGTCGGTGCGTCGCTGATTGCCGCAAACATCTCGGCCGAGCAAATCATCGGCCAGTCCGGCCAGGGTTATGTCGTGGGCCTGGCGATCGCGGCCTATGAATGGCAGGCCGCCATCGTGCTTCTCATCGTTGCCAAATTCTTCCTGCCGATCTTCCTGGAGCGCAACGTCTACACGATGCCGCAATTCCTGGATCAGCGGTTCGGCGGTGGCGTTAAGTCGATCATGGCAGTGTTCTGGATCGTCCTTTATACGGCCGTGAACCTTACCAGCGTGCTGTGGCTCGGTGGCCTGGCCATCAATGCCGTGACCGGCTTGGCCGTGCTTCCGGGCATGATCCTGCTGGCGGCCTTTGCCGTGGGCTACTCGCTGTATGGCGGCCTGAAGGCCGTTGCCCTGACCGACATCATCCAGGTGGTGGTGCTGATCATCGGCGGCGTGCTGATCACCTGGATCGCACTCGGTCTGGTGGGTGATGGTGCGGGCGCGCTGGCGGGCTTCTCCACGCTGCTCAACAACATTCCCAGTCACTTCAACATGATCCTCAATCCCGAGCATCCGAACTATTCGGATCTCCCGGGTATCTGGACCCTGCTGGGTGGCCTGTGGGTGCTGCACTTCTCCTACTGGGGCTTCAACCAGTACATCATCCAGCGGGCGCTGGGCTCCAAGAGCCTTGCCGAGGCGCGCAAGGGCCTGGCCTTTGCGGCCAGCCTCAAACTGCTCATTCCGGTCATTGTCGTCGTGCCGGGTATTGCCGCCCTCCATCTCGCCCAGACCGGCATGCTGGACCAGGCAGCACTCGATGCCCGTCCCGACAGCACCTATGGCGTGCTGATGACGCTGGTCCCGGTGGGGCTGCGCGGCCTTGTCTTCGCGGCGCTCATCGCGGCCATCGTGTCGTCACTGGCCTCGATGATGAACTCGATCTCCACCATCTTTACCATGGATCTCTACCGCTCCATGCGGTCGGACAAATCCGAGCAGCACTATGTCACGGTCGGTCGCGTCACCGCGTTTTCTGCCATGGTTATCGCACTGGTCCTGGCGCAGCCCTTCTTGGGCGGCATGGAGAGCGCCTTCCAGACAATCCAGGAGTATACCGGCTTCGTGGCGCCGGGCGTGGTAGCGGTCTTCCTGCTGGGCTTTTTCTGGAAGCGGACCAACACGATGGGCGCGTTTTCGTTGTTGATCAGCTCGGTTGTGTTGTCCTTCCTGTTCTGGCTGATGGCCAATCCGGCCGCGCTTGGCGGAGCCGGTGAGCAGGTGCTCGGCCTGTTCGGGCTCGAAGCCCTGGCCCTGCCCTTCGTACTGCGTATCTGGATCGTTTTCCTGGCCTGTCTGGTGATCGGCATGTTCGTGTCGGTGGTGACCGCGAAGCCGGCCGAGAACCGCCCGGTCGGTCTCTCCGGAATCAAGTTCGCGACCGAGCCGGTCTTCAATCTGGCCGGCCTGGCGATCATCGCGGTGCTCATCGCGATCTATGTCCGCTTCTGGTAATTCTCTCCAAAGCGTGGATCTCAGACTGTGTAGCGCCCGGGTCAGTCCCGGGCGCTTTTCTCTCCAGCCCTGTGAACCGACGGGACGCCGGAGACCGGCGATAAAAATGGGGCTACGCCGGACTTATGGTGTCATAATTGACAGGCCTGATTCTGATCGGGGGCGGCGGAAAATCTGCGCAGGGACTGAATGACCAAAAAGCCGACACCCACGATCAAAGATGTCGCCGATTATGCGTCTGTCTCGCCGATGACGGTGTCCCGCGTGCTCAACAACCAGGACATCGTCAAGGAATCCACGCGTCGACGCGTCCTGGAGGCGATGCGGGCGCTCAATTACCGCCCGAACCTGATGGCCCGCGGCCTTGCGGGGCGCTCAGGCCTGTTCATCGGCCTGATTTACCGCAACCCCAGCTATGGTTATCTCAGCGAGTTCCTCCTGGGGGCTTTGAGCACCTGCCGTCGCCTGGGTCACAATCTGGTGGTCGAGGAGCCGTTCCTTGATCGCAAGATGGTCGATCTCGAACTGATCGAGCGGCGTTTCCTCGACACCAGCATCCAGGCGTTGATCGTGGTTCCGCCTCTGTCGGATGACCCCCAGCTGATTGACGTGCTCGAGCGCACCGGTATTGCCTACGTCTGTGTCAGCCCACGCCTGAACACCTATGTCGGTGCCAGTGTGGGCATGAATGATACCGATGCCGCACGTGACATGACCGACTATCTGCTTGGTCTGGGGCATCGGCGCGTCGGCTTCATCATGGGGCCGCCTGACCACCGGGCTAGTGAGCTGCGTCTGACCGGCTACAAGCAGGCGCTGACCGAACGGGGCATGGCGTTCGATGCCAGCCTGGTCGGACAGGGCGACTTCACCTATGTCTCGGGCATGCATGCGGCCATGGCGCTTCTGGACAACGGGGCTGCGCCGACCGCAATCTTCGCCAGCAATGACGACATGGCGGCTGGCGCGATCACGCGCATTCACCAGTGCGGGCTTGATGTGCCGGGCGATATCTCGGTGGTCGGCTTTGACGATACCGCGGCGGCCGCGACCATCTGGCCGCCCCTGACAACCATCCGGCAGCCTATCCGGGAAATGGCCAATGCCGCGATCGAGACGCTAGAACGTCTCGTAGGCAGGACCGAAGGCAGCGGATCCGACGAGCCGGAGAGGTCGCGCCTGCCCTATCGGCTTGTCGTTCGCGACTCTGCCGCGCCGCCGCGCCAGGGTGCCTGGACGCCGGCAAGCTCGGCGGCTGGCTAGAGCTGTTTTTTCAGGTACTGCTCATGGTCCTCGAACTGTTCGAGGCACTTGTGCATGGCGCGCCGGATCTCGGCCATGCGCTTGTCGAGCATGTCATCTGAAAGATGGTTGATGACCGGGTGATAGCGCTTGGGCCGCAAGTTCTGGCCTTCAAAGACCGCGAACCAGCTGTGCTCGCCGAACAGCTCGTTGTCGTGCCGGTAGAGGCGGCCATTCTCCATGTAGATGTCGATCCGCTGGCGCAAGGACTCCGGCAGCTCCATGGTCCGAACATAGTTCCAGAAATCGCTGTCCGTCCGCTGGGTCGCGCAATAGTGCAGAATGAGGAAGTCGCGCACCTGCTCGAACTCTGCGAGCGTTCGCTGGTTGTAGTATTCGATATCCCGCTCATTGAAGAGCTTGTCGGGGAAGTTGGTCATCAGCCGCGCGATCGCGGTCTGGATGAGGTGGATCGACGTTGACTCAAGCGGTTCCAGGAAGCCACTCGCCAGGCCCAGCGACACGACATTCTTGTTCCAGGGCTTTTTGCGAATGCCGGTGGTGAAGCGCAGGAAGCGCGGGTCGGAAATCGGGGAGCCGTCGAGACCCGCCTTCAGAGTCTCGTAGGCGGCATCGTCGCTGATGTAGGAGCTGCAATAGACATGGCCATTGCCAAGCCGGTTCTGCAGCGGGATCCGCCACTGCCAGCCCGAAGCGTGTGCGGTCGAGCGCGTGAAGGGCGTAAGCGGCCCGGATGACTCGCAGGTCTGCGCGACGGCGCGGTCCACCGGCAGATAGTTCGACCAGTCATCATAACCGGTTTTCAGCGTCTGCTCGATCAGAAGACCGCGGAAGCCGGTGCAGTCGATGAAGAGGTCACCCTTCACGGTCTCGCCGGACTCCAGGGTCACGCTCTCGATGAAGCCATCCGCCGCGCGCTGCGTTACGTCCACGACCTTGCCCTCGATCCGGGTCACGCCGCGACCTTCGGCAACCTCGCGCATGTACTTGCCGTAGAGGGTGGCGTCGAACTGGTAGGCATACTCGATCGTGGCCAGCGGTGAGCCGCGCAGGTTGGGCTGGGGCGGGGAGAATTTGTTCAGCTTCGAGGCGAGAACACACAGATTGTAGTCATCGATCGGCGCGGTGCCCGCCTTGCGGATATGGCGCAGCCAGAAATGATGGAAATGGATCCCGTCCATGTTCACGCCGTAGGGGCTGAACGGGTGGATGTAGCGGTCGCCGATCTGCCCCCAGTTCACGAACTCGATGCCAAGCTTGAAGGTGGCATTCGTGCGGCGCAGATATTCGCTTTCTTCCAGTCCCACGAGCTTGTTGAAGTAGCGTATATGGGGAATCGTCGCCTCTCCAACCCCGACCGTGCCGATCTGCTCGGACTCGATCAGCCGGATGGAGATGGACGGGTCTCTCAGCAGTATGGACAGGGCTGCTCCCGCCATCCAGCCCGCCGTGCCGCCGCCGACGATCACGATCTCTTTGATGTTCTGGTCTTGCATGCCGTTCGCCCCGTTCCCCTAAGCGTTCTTGCCGGACCACGCATATGTCTCGAGGAATGCGTGATGTGATTTCATGGTCTCGACCGCGCCCCGCATTGCGGTCCGCATGGATTGAAGACTGTGCGTGATCTTGCTGCGGTCAATGGTGGTCACGATGGGGTCCACAGCACGGGGCAGGATGTTCTGCCCGAGCAGGACGGCCAGCCAGTTCGGCTTCGCGAACAGTTCGTCTTCATAACGGAAGATGCGACCGGACTCGCTGAAGAGTTCGATCCGGTGGCTGAGCGAGTCCGGGATATCCATCATTCGTGTTTGGTCCCAGAAGGGCGCGTCATCGCGCCGGGTCGCCTTGTAGTGCAGGATGATAAAGTCCCGCACCTGCTCGAACTTCTGGGTCAGGATGCGATTGTACTCATTGCGCACGACATCCCGAATGTCGGCTGTCGGGAAGAGCGCGATGAACTTGCTGATGCCCTCCTGGATCAGATAGAGCGAGGTTGATTCCAGCGGTTCCAGAAACCCGCCAGAGAGGCCGATCGCGACGCAGTTTTTCTCCCAGAAACGGGTGCGATGTCCGGTCCGGAAGGCGATCTTGCGCGGCGACCCGATCGGGGCCCCATCCAGATCCGCCAGCAGGCTGTCGATCGCCTCGTCATCGCTCATGAAGGCACTGCAATAGATGTGGCCATTGCCGGTTCGGTGACGTGTGGGAATTCGCCATTGCCAGCCGGCGCGTTTCGCTGTGGCTATGGTGTAGGGCAGGGGCTCGCCATCGGATTCGCAGGCGATCGCCTGGGCGGTATCGCATGGCAGCCAGTGCGACCAGTCCTGAAAGGACACGCCCAGCGTATCGGCTATCAGAAGGCCCCGGAAACCGCTGCAATCGAAGTATAACTCGCCCTCGACCCGGGCGCCGCCCTCCAGCTCGATATGGCTGACATTGCCAGTCTCAGCGTGCCGGCAGACTTGGTTCACCCTGCCTTCGACACGTCTCACGCCACGGCGCTCGGCATAGCTCCGCAAGTACGCCGCATAGGCCGTCGCGTCGAAATGATAGGCATAGCGAAGCTGCGACAGCACGGAGCGCGGATTGGGATCCGGCATCGCGAACTTGCCCCGGGCCGCGGCAGCGGCACTTAGGCTGAAATCCTCGATGGTGCTGTCGGGATGGTCTTGCCGGTAGCGCAGCCAGTACTGGTGGAAGTCGATACCGTTCATGTCGACGCCCAGCTGGCCGAACGGATGCATGTAGGTCTCGCCCAGGCCGCCCCAGTCCCGGAACTGGATGCCCAGCTTGAAGGTGCCGTTGGTGGCCGCGAGAAATTCGGCTTCCGGAATGCCCAGCATGGCATTGAAATGGAGAATGTCGGGAATGGTGGCCTCGCCGACGCCGATCGTGCCGATCTGTTCGGACTCCACCAGGCATATCTCGACCGCGTCGGCCGGGAGCAGGCTCGACAAGGCGGCGGCTGTCATCCAGCCGGCCGAGCCGCCGCCGACGATCACGATCCGGCGAAGATTGGCGGGCGGCGTGTCAGGCATTGCGCTTCCTGTCCAGGTACTGCTTGAGCTTGGTGAGATAGATATCGTGTGGCGGCATCTGCTGAGTCATGCGGGCGACCGAATCGCGGATGACGGTCAGTTCCCGATCGGCCGTCGCAGCGGTGAGCCGATCGACCTGGCGGTCATGCTGCTTCGGCCAGCGGCCCATGCCGAGATGGAGGATGGTCCAGTCCTCGTCATTGAACGGCTCCAGATCATAGGCGACCAGGGTACCGCGATGGCAGAACTGCCGGATCTTCCGGTCCAGTTTCTCGGGGCGATCGAGTGTCGCGGCCGCCTGCCAGTAAGCGCCGCCAGCGTCACGCCTCCCGACCAGGAGGGCGCGCTGGAACAGGGCGGCATGGTCGGCATCAGCTGCGAAGCGTCGGTTGAATTCGCGGCGTTCGACCGACATGTCTGGCCCGACCGGGATCAATTCCAGCAGGCGTTCGATATCGCGCTGGAGCAGCATCATCGGCGCAGGCGTGAGGGGCTCCGTCACGCAGGCCGCGTGCCCGATCGCCACGCAGTTTCCGACCCAGGCCCTCTCGACCCGTCCCAGCGCGGCAACGAAGCCGGAATCGGTTCCCGTCGCGGTTTCGGGGGCGCCAATCGACAGGATACGGTCGTGGTCCTGCAGGTGGGCGCGCACGGACCAGCCCCTTTCGCTTGCCTCGATCACACGGCAAGGCGGGCCCGTTCGATCGCAGGTCGCTTCGGTTGGATAGATGCCGACTGTGCGTTCCGTCCGGAACTGACCGCCGAGCGACGACAGCCCGGTGCGCGAAACGCCACTGGCATCGATGATCAGATCGGCAGCTAGGCGCTCGCCGGTTTCCAGGCGCAAGGCGATAATGCCGTCCTCGCCGGTTTCCACGGCCTCGACACTTGCGGTCAGACGCCGGGCGGTGCCGGTGGCGACCTCCGCCTCGAGCAGGCGGGTCCAGTCGTCGACCGCAAACTGGTAGCCATACTCCGCGTGCGAGAGCGGCGATGCCGGATCAGCTGGCGGGTGGGCAAAACGCCCGGCGAGGGCGGCTTGGGCGGAAATCAGGAGTGGTTCCAGGAGCGTGCCGGTCCGGGCGATGACATGCCGCATCGGAATGCCGTCGATCAGGGCCAGGGGGGCATGATGGGCCTGCAACCAGCCACCGGTGTCCGGCCAGGTCCTGAAATGGGTGCCGAACGAGAAACTCGTGCGGCTCTTCAGGATCAGCGTCGGTTCGTCGAGCCCGAGGTGGCGCAGGAAGTTGTAGGCATCCGGAGCGGTCGCGCTGCCATAGAGCACATCGCCAACCGGCCCCGGACCATCCACCAGCTGGGTGATCCGGACGGATGTTCCCAGATGGGTCGCAAGGGCCTGGGTGACCATGTTGCCGGCCAGCCCGCCACCAAGGACGACAATACCAACGGGTTCGGAAGTCATGCGCTGCCCCATGTCGCCGGTATCAGGCCCGGGCAGCCATCAGCGGGTCAGACTGTGAGGCTGCCCCGTGACGTTGCAGGAAGTCCGCCTGCATCGGTGTTTCAGCCACGGCGCTGGCCGTCTCCTGCCGGATCCGTTCGAGGCGGGTATCGAGGTCCGGCGTCTCAAAACGATCAATTCGTGGATCATAAGCGGCCGGAACCAGGTTCTGGCCCAGCATGACCGCAACCCAGCTGGGCGGCAGGAAGACGCCGAATTCATACCGCAGCACATAGCCGCGGCTTGTCCAGGCCGTGATTTTTTCCTGTAAGCTGTCGGGCAGTGTCATATTGCGGAAGTAGCGCCACATCTCGCTGTCGTCCCGTTGGGTGGCTACATAGTGTAGCAGCAGGAAGTCCCGCACGCGTTCGAAGTTGAGGCCCATGCGCTCGTTGTACTCATCGACATCGCGCGAATCGACGCGCCCGGTAGGAAAGAGTTCGATCAGCGTGGTGATGCCTTCCTGGATCAGATGGATGGACGTCGACTCCAGTGGCTCCAGGAAGCCGGCGGACAGACCGATGCTCACGACATTTCGGTTCCAGAACTTCCGGCGTCGCCCGGTCTTGAAGAAGAGCTGCTTGGGGTCGGCCAGGGCCGGGCCGTCGAGCGTGCTCATCAGCTGATCAGCGGCTTCGTCGTCCGAGATGAAGGCGTCCCAATAGACGTGACCATTGCCGGTGCGGTGTTGCAGCGGGATACGCCATTGCCAGCCCGCTGTGCGGGCAGTGGCGCGCGTGTAGGGCAGAAGCGTGCCGCGCGACTCGCAAGGCACGGCGACAGCCCGGTTGCAGGGCAACCATTCGCTCCAGTCATCATAGCCGGAGCCCAGAGCCTGCTCGATCAGGACACCGCGAAAGCCCGAGCAGTCCACGAACAGCTCTGCCGCCACGGACTGGCCGTTGTCGAGCGCAATAGCTGTTATATCCCCGGTTTCGGTGTGGCGCGCGACATCTACGACGCGGCCCTCGATCCGCGTCACACCCAGACGCTCGGCATATCTGCGCAGATATCCGGCGTAGAGGCTGGAATCGAACTGGTAGGCGTAGCCGAAATTCGAGCCGATGGCTGTGGTGTCGGAGCCGGGAATCCGGAAGCGTCCCTGCTCGGCTGCGACAATCGGATAGGAATATTCACTCAGGCGATGCGGGTTCCCGGCCTGGCGCTGTTTGAGCCAGAACTGGTGGAAGTCGAGATCATCGATCGGTTGGCCGTAATCACCGAAGGGATGGATGTAGCGATCGCCGCGCTGCCCCCAGTCGCAAAACTCGATACCCAGCTTGAAGGTCGCCTCGGTCGACCGCATGAAATCCGCTTCGTCGATTCCGAGCGCCTGATTGAAATACCGGATATGTGGCAAAGTTGCCTCACCGACGCCAACAGTGCCGATCTGGTCGGACTCAACGAGTGTGATTTCAAGGTCTAAATTTTTGAATTTGTTGGAGAGAGCGGCTGCTGTCATCCATCCGGCCGTGCCACCACCCAGAATACAAATTTTTGACAAATGACCCACGTCTTGTCCTTCGACGTAACAAAACCGTCCAGACAATATGGATGGGCTATTGCAAAAAGGAAAGCAGTTCTGATAGCGTTATCATTCTGGACGGGTTGTGATAGCGTTATCATTTAGCAAAGCTTCGACGCTGGTTCGGGCAAAAAAACAGACTGATGTGTCTAGGGGAGAATGCATTGAAAAACTTCAAGAAAACCGACCATTGGCGGTCGTCCAAATATGCCTTGCTGGGTACCTCGGCTCTGGTTGCCGCCTTCGGCGCGCAATCGGCCTTGGCCCAGGAAGCCACCACCGATGATAGCGACGGCACCACGTCCGAAGTCATCGTCGTCGAAGGCGTCCGCGGCGCCCTCATGACGGCCCGGAACACCAAGCGTGAGGCCGATACCTTTGTCGATTCGATCTCGGCGACCGACGTGTCTCAGCTGCCGGACCTCTCGGTCGCGGAAGCTCTGGCACGTATCCCGGGTGTTGTGACCCAGCGCTTCGAACTGGGTGGCAGCGACGGTGACTTCCCGTCTCCGGAGGGCTCCGGCAACATCGTGCGCGGCCTGCAATACGTCCGCTCCGAGTTCAACGGCCGCGACGCATTCTCAGCCAATGGCGGCCGCGCCCTCGAATGGGCCAGCATCCCGCCGGAGCTGATCGGCGCCGTCGAAGTGTTCAAGAACCAGACAGCGAGCATGGTCGAGGGCGGGGTCGCCGGTACGGTCAACCTGCGTACGCTCGAACCGTTCGACCGCAATGAGCGTGTGGCCGTTATCGTCGCCGACACGATCTACACGGACCAGGCTGAAGAGTGGAGTCCGGGGCTGAGCGTGATCCTCGGTGATCGCTGGGAGAATGGTGCGGGCGAGTTCGGCCTGCTCGGCTCCTTCTCGACCTCCGAGCTGCAATCCTCGATCAACGGTTTCCAGTATGGCCCGCTGCTTGCGGTTCCGAACCCGGATGCGCCCGCGACGATGATGGCGCTGCCCGGCGGCTGGCAGGCCCGTGATGCCGAAGTCGGCCGCGAGCGCGACAGCTACTACCTGGCAGGTCAGTGGCGGTCGAATGACGGCGACATGGAACTCACTCTGAAGGCCACGCGCGTCGAGAACACGATCCGCACGAATGAGCGCACGATCGAATTCTTCACCGACGCTGAAAGCTGGGCTTCCTGGTCCTTCCTGGGCGATGCGAGCACGCGCAATATCGTGCCCTTCACCTCGACGGGCATCTCGCGCTGTAACGGTGCGGGCGAGGCGGCCAATGGCGGCATCGGCATCTGTGAGAACCTCATCGGCATCGATGGCGGCCTCATGGAGTCCGGCGTTGTCTCGAACAATCTGCGCGACTGGCTCGGCCAGACCGGCAATCTGCAGACACCGCTGCAGTCGCTGGCGATCGTGCAGACCAATGAGTCGATGACCCAGGACTTCAGCGCCAACTTCAAATGGCGCGTGAATGATCGCCTGTTTGTCGAGCTCGACGGTCACTATACCGACGCAGAGGCGTCCATGGAACGCCTGTGGGCCGGTGGCAACCACTTCGCCGACTATCGCTTCGACTTCTCCGACACCGAAAATCCGGAAATCGAACTCTTCCTGTCGGACACGGTGCGTCTTGCTGATTGGGGCGGCACCTTCCGTGGCGCCGATCCGGGCGTTCTCGGTGATCTGGCCGATCCGCGCTATGCCTTCTTGCTGTATGCGGCCGACCAGTTCGAGGACAACGCCGGTGATCTCTATGCTCTGCGCGGCGATGCCCAGTACGAGCTCGACGATGATGGCTGGTTCGACTCGATCGAGTTCGGTGCCCGCTACTCCCAGCGTGAGCAGACCAACCGCAATGCCGGCCTGAACTGGGGTGCGATTGCACCGCCGTGGGATGGCTCGGGCTACCTGCCCTACGCCAATCGCGCCGATGCGGATGCCTATGATGTCGGCGACTTCTCCGACTTCCTTGGCGGTGGAGTCTTTGTGGGTGACATAAACTCAATTGTGTTCCCGAGCCGCTTCCAGATGGAAGACTACGAGGCTTTCGTTAACTCGCTGGCCAACGAGCCGCTGCTCAACTCCGGCGCCAATGGCGACGGAAACCTGCAGGTCGGCGACTGGGTCCCGCTCCGTCAGAACGGCATGATCGATTATGTTGCCCGCGGCAGCGAGGGTTCGGTTCAGGAAGAGACGATCAATTTCTACACTCAGGTCAATTACGGCCAGGAGTTCTCCAACGGCCAGTCTGTGAGCGGTAATTTCGGCCTGCGCTATGTGCGTACCGAGACCACGGGCGGCGGCATTGCTTCCTTCGCCGAGCTGGCCGAGGACAATCCGGCCGATCCGACCCAGCCGCGCGATTTCCTTCCGGAAACCGCCGCCTATCTCGACCAGGCCAACCAGAGCAACATGATCGACGCCAGCTACGAATACCTGCTGCCGTCCTTCAATCTGCGCTGGGATTTGAACGATGAAATGCTGGTCCGCTTCGCGATCAGCCAGTCGATCTCCCCGGCGGACATCTCGGCGCTGAACTCCAACCAGGCCACCATTGCCGAGCTGGGTTTCGTGGTCGACGACACGGTCACGCCGCCGGTCATCTCGGATATCGTCCTGGGCGCGCTGCGTGTCTATGGCGGCAATCCGAACCTCGACCCGGTCGAGTCGACCAGCATTGACCTGTCATACGAGTACTATTTCGGCAGCGACGGCCTGTTCGCGGTGTCCCTCTTCCAGAAGGATCTCAAGAACATCATCGTCTATGGCGATGAGACCATCGATGCTGTCACGCTCGACGGCTACACGGTGCCGGTCATCTATTCGGGTAATCTCAACCTGAATGACGGCTCGGTTGAAGGCGTCGAATTCTCCTACCAGCAATTCTTCACGGAATGGCCGGGCCTGCTGGGGAATCTTGGTGTCCAGGCCAACCTGACCCTTCTGTCCTCGGAGACGACGGCGCTGCCGTCGGTGCGCGACACCGAAGGCGATGGCGTGGAAGGCTTCCTCTCGGTCTATCGTTGGAATGTCAACGAGCTGCTGGGCCTGTCGGACACGTCCTACAACCTGATCGGTATCTACCAGGATGATCGCTTCGAGTTCCGTCTCGCCTACAACTGGCGTTCGGAATACTACAGCTCGTACCGCGACTACATCACGGGCAACCCGATCATCCAGGATGATATCGGCTTCCTTGACGCCTCTTTCCGCTGGAGCGTCACGGACAATCTCGAATTCCGGGTCCAGGCTGCCAACCTGCTCGACACCCAGGCGACGTCTCGCCAGGAGGTCGATGCGGCTGGCCAGACATACGCCCGCTCGGTCTTCGACAACGACCGCCGCTTTGAATTCGGCGTCCGCTACGAATTCTAAGCGGTTGGAACCCGCGTGGTTCCTCGCACACTGATCGGGGCAGGGCTTTGGCCCTGCCCCCTTCAGGCTTCCGCTGGCCGCCTCTGGCCTGTATGGCGGATGACACTCTCATGCTCTAAAATAGCTTGCCTCTCACCCGGAAGGGCGCCTGCGCGCGTGTAGTCTGATGTTGCTGAGACCTGTCCTGGCATCCCTGGTCATAATCCTGTCCGCCGACGCCGAGGCGCAGGACGGCTGGCAGCTGGTCTGGTCAGACGAGTTCGAGGGCGCACGCATTGACCGTGAAAAATGGGGTTTCGATATCGATTGCTGGGGCGGCGGCAACAACGAGCGCCAGTGCTATACTGATCGCCCGGAAAATGCGCGCATCGAGGATGGCATGCTGGTCATCGAGGGGCGGCGTGAAACCGAGACCGGAGCCGCTTTCCCACCGCATTGGGGCCGTGAAGCGGCACCCGTAACGCGCGACTATACCTCGGCGCGCCTTGTAACGCGCGACCGTGCGGCTTGGCGCTATGGACGGTTCGAGATTCGCGCCCAGCTACCGGGTCACCAGGGCAGCTGGCCGGCAATCTGGATGCTGCCGGAAGACAATACCTATGGCGGCTGGGCTGCCTCAGGCGAGATCGACATCATGGAGGCTGTCAATCTCGGCGAGCCTTGCGCGCTTTGTCCTGACGGCGTCGAGGATCGTGTCTTCGGCACGCTTCACTATGGCGGGCAGGCCCCGGACAACACCTATTCCGGTACCTCGCTGTCGCTCGAGGACCCGCAGGCCTTTCACACCTATGCGATCGAGTGGACCCCGGCCGGGATCACCTGGTTTGTCGATGGTGAGGCCTATGCCACCCAGACACCCGAGGACTGGTATACCGAAGGTCTGTCGGAGGCGGCGACACCGGCTGCGCCGTTCGATAAGCCTTTCCACCTTCTTTTGAATCTTGCCATTGGCGGGAACTGGCCAGAATCGGAAAATCTGGGCGGTGTCGCCGATCATTCCTTTCCCCGAGCGATGCGCGTCGACTTCGTGCGCGTCTTCGCCTGCCCGTCTGATCCTGAAACCCTGGCGTCCTGCCGGAATGGAGACCGAGATGACCACTAAGACCTTTACGCGGGCCGGGCTGACGCTCACCATCTCCGCAACAGCTCTCTTGATGGCTGCCTGCCAGCCGGGGGCACCCGCCCCGGACGAGGCGCCTGACACCGCGAGCACGGAGAGCACGGCAATCACGGTTTCCAACGGGACCGACACGCTCGTGGTCGACCCGGCCAACTGGCCGGAAGGCGTTTCGGGTGTGGCGCGTGATGCGGAGATCGAGGCCTTTGTGGCTGATCTGGTCTCGCGCATGACGGTGGAGGAAAAGGTCGGCCAGGTGCTGCAGGCCGATATCTCAACCGTGACGCCTGAACTGGCGGCGCAATACCATCTCGGCTCGATCCTGAACGGTGGCAATTCCGGTCCGGGCAATGATAATCTCGCGCCGCCGGAGGCCTGGCTCCAACTAGCTGACGACTACTTCTATGCCACCACGGACACGTCGGATGGCGGTGCCGGTATTCCGATTATCTGGGGCACGGATGCGGTGCACGGCCACTCCAACATCGTCGGGGCAACCCTCTTCCCGCACAATATAGGGCTGGGCGCGGCCAATGACCCTGACCTCATTCGCCGGATCGGTGAAGCGACGGCGCTCGAGATCCGGGCAACCGGGCAGGACTGGACGTTCGCGCCGACACTGGCCGTCGTGCAGAACGACACTTGGGGCCGGACCTATGAAGGCTATTCCGAACGGCCGGAGATTGTGGCCCGCCTGAGCGGTCCGATGGTGGAAGGTTTGCAGGGCGTGGCCGGAACGGACGACCTTCTGGCCGGCGATCACATCGTCGCCACGGCCAAGCACTGGGTCGGTGATGGCGGCACGGACCGCGGCATTGACCAGGGCGACAACCGGGCCAGCGAAGCGGATATGCGGGATATCCATGCGGCTGGCTATCCGCCGGCCATCGCGGCCGGCGTCCAGACGGTCATGGCGTCCTTCAACTCCTGGCACGGCATCAAGATGCACGGCAATGGCGCCATGCTCACCGATGTGCTGGTCGACCGGATGGGCTTTGACGGCTTTGTCATCGGTGACTGGGAAGGTCACGGCCAGATTGCCGGCTGCACGCCGGAGAATTGTCCGCAAGCGCTGATCGCCGGTGTCGATATGTACATGGCGTCTGGCAGCTGGCGGGGCCTCTATGACAATCTCCTCGCGCAGGTGAATGACGGCACCATCCCGATGGAGCGCCTGGACGAGGCGGTGACCCGCGTCCTGCGGGTTAAGGCGCGGGCCGGGATGTTTGACGGTGTGGCGCCGTCGCAGCGGCCCAATGCCGGCAATTTCGATCTGATTGGTAGCGATAATCACCGCGCCATTGCCCGCGAGGCCGTGCGCAGCTCGCTGGTCCTGCTCAAGAATGACGGCGTTCTATTGCCGCTCAGCCCTTCTGCCAACATCCTGCTCGCCGGGGACGGCGCCGACAATATCGGCAAGCAATCCGGCGGCTGGACCATCAACTGGCAGGGCGATGGTCACAGCAATGATGCCTTCCCCGGCGGCCAGTCCATCGCCGACGGCTTCCGCGACGCGATGGCCGAGGCGGGCGGTCAGGTCACTGTCAGCGCCGACGGCAGCTATACCGAGCGCCCAGATGTGGCCGTGGTGGTGTTCGGCGAGAACCCCTATGCCGAGTTCATGGGTGACCAGGACTATGTGAACTTCCCGGATGAAAGCGGCCTGGCGCTGCTGCGTCGCTACCAGTCAGAGGGTATCCCGACCGTGGCGGTATTCATTTCCGGCCGTCCGCTCTGGGTCAATCGCGAGCTGAATGCCGCTGACGCCTTCGTGGCCGCCTGGCTGCCCGGCTCGGAAGGCGGCGGTGTGGCTGACGTGCTCGTCGGCGATAGCGATGGCGCCGCCCGGCATGACTTCCGGGGACGCTTGTCCTACTCGTGGCCGCAACGGGCCGACCAGACAGTCCTCAACCCGCATGACGACGGCTATGATCCGCTGTTCGCTTATGGCTACGGCCTGAGCTATGCCGAGCCCGGCGCGCCGGTGGGTGTGCTGTCGGAAGACAGCGGGCTGGCGGATCTTGTCGGTGTCGGCGCTCTGGCCCTGATCGAGAATGGTCGCACGGCCCCTGATTATCGGCTTGTTCTGGCAGATGCCGCTGGTTCCGCTATCGTAGCCGGGCCGGATGCCAGCAGCCCGGACGGCCAGGTCAGCGTGACGCTGGACGACCGCGATGTTCAGGATGACAGCCGTCGCATCACCTGGTCGGGCGATGCCTCCATCAGCGTCGTGGGGGACGCGGTCGCACTGGATCCTGCCAGCCTGCTGCAGTTCTCCTATCAGGTCACCCGGCGGGGTGATGGCCCTGTCAGCTTTGCCATGGCCTGTGGCGAAGGATGTTCCGGCACGCTGGACGCAACGGCCGGCATCCGTTGGGCCGAGAACAAGGGCTGGCAATCGGCTGTCCTGCCGCTGTCCTGCTTTGCCGAGGCGGGCGCCGACCTGTCGCAGATCACCGCCCCGCTGGTGATCAATGGCGCGCCGGACCTCGAGATCTGGGTGGATGATGTCACCATCGCCGGCGAGGCAGGCGAAGACATGGCTTGCGAGCTCTGAGTCCAGCTGGGCGGCCGCCCGGTATCGGGCCGACCGCCCAGCCTGCCCTCACAGCATCACGCAACCCCTATCGTGCATTCGATGCCGCAGTCTCGTCGACGCAATAGCCCGGTGGGACTGGCGGCAGGGCCGGCTCGGCGCCAAGCGTCGCACTGGCAGTGTCATGTGTGGACGGCCCCTGTTCTGCAAGGTCTGATTTGAGTGATTTTTGATCATAGGGGGGGTGCGGTCATGTGTCCGGCCTGTTGACGCGGTGCTTGTGACCGCTGGCCCTGATGAAGTCCGCTTGCCGGGGCCCTCTCAGATTATCGAGCTGTAACGCCCTGACACTGCCCGTCCACCCCATCATGCCACCTCACAAGAGATACCCAGCCGTGTTGAACCAGCTGTGCAATAGAACCGGGAGCAGCACGCTACCGGTGGCGATGCGGACGAAAACATAAAGCGCACCGGTGATCAGAGAGACAATATCAAGCCATACAATGGTGATGGACCAGTCGGCCCCGACGCTCATTGCGTGGCCGGCGTAGAACATGAGTGTGGTGATCACGGCGGCGAGACCAATGGCGAGCCATCCTTTGGGGAAGGCCTTGTGGAAGGCCCGCTCCAGCATGACGAGCAGGATGCCGCGATCGATGAGTTCCTCGTCAAGGCTGGGCATGGTCAGCTGGTAAGTCCAGTCAGCCAACGGCTCGGTTTTGACCCCGGGGAAGTATAAATACATGAACGCGGCGGTCGCGCCTGCGGTGAGCACCGCAACACTGATGCCCGCGACCGGCGCAGGCCCGTTCTGAGACAGGGTGAAACCCCAAGCCTTCATGTCACCACGGAAAATGACATAGCCGGCAATCAGCAGCATCAGTACGCCCAGAGCCTTGCCTTCCCAGTTGTAGCGACCGGGAATCAGATCGGGCGCCAACCCGACCACGCCGAGGAAAACGGTCGCCTTGTGGGCCGCAAAAAGCACAAGCGCGCCCAGCAACCAGCCCCAGTCGACCTTGCCGCGGCAAATCACGACAGCCACCATGCAGAGCCCAGCCAAAACAGCCGTTTCGACAAATACCGTATTGTAAGCGCCCATGATTTCCCCCCGGTCACTCCACCAACCTCGTATACGTTCAATCGTCAAAGCGCAAAGCGCTGAACCGGCCAGGGGGAGCTGTCAGAAGAATCGGCCAGCCAGCTGGCATGCGGACATCCTGTCCGGATGACCAATGGTGACTGTCAGGAGACCAGGAAGTGGCAGAATGACCGGGTCGAAAAATCGCATAAACCATTGCAATATAGGGATAAAATCATGATGCGGTTCGGGTCAGTTCGAAGCCTGCAGAAATTCGCCGCCGTCCAGTCATCCAACCATGATCACTTCAAGCTTGAACGTCATCTCTATTCACGATCCGATTTCAAGGAATATCGCTCCGCCGCCCGTCCGAATGGCGTCAGCTTGCCACCTGAAGCAGGCCCGAATTCAGGCTTTCGAGCCCGCTCCGGTTTTGCCCGACACCACCGCCCGTCCGAAAAGGAGGGCCGGTGCGAACCCTCAAGACGAGGTGCGCGAATCTGGACGCCCCGAGGCCAGCCCCGTCAACACGCCTTCCATCGTCGGCCTGCCTGCATGAAGGGCTTTTCCGTCATTATTGATCCGCGTCAATGCCGCGGCTGGCGGCCGGCTCCACTCTGCTCGCGTTTCAAGGAGTGGGACGATGGACATCCGCAAGATCACCATACCCTTTATCGACGCCGGGACCTGCGAGACCGGCTTCAGCAACGCTCTGGTTCTGGCCCGGCATTTCGGGGCACATCTCGACGTGGTCCATGCCCGGCCCCGCGTCGAGCTGCCCGGCGGGATGTATTATCCGGTTGCCGTTCCCTATCTGCAAAGCAATTACGACGCCTTGTCCGAAGCGGTTGCATCGGCGGCGCGGGAACTAAAGACGCGCTTTGAAGGTCTGTGCAAGGCTCACAAGCTGGATGTGGTCGAGCCGGGCGAAGTCCGGCCGGAGCGGGCACCGACGGCGTCCTGGACCGAGTTCGAGTCGGGCAGCGTTTACGGACTCGGTGAGCGGGCCCGCCTTTGCGACCTCACGGTCATGGTGAGGCCCGACGCGGTTGACCGGCGTGATGAGTACGGCCTCATGGAATCCGTGTTGTTCGGATCGGCGCGGCCGCTTCTCGTATTCGGTCGTGAAACGCCAATCAAACACGTTCCCGCCACCATTGTCGTCGCTTGGAATGGCGGGCTGGAGGCCGCGCGGGCCCTGCTGGCGGCGCGGCCGCTGCTGGCCGCCGCACGCTCCGTCACGCTGTTGTCTATCGGCGAGACGGAAAAGGACCAGCTCTCGGCCGAGGCCGCGGCGGCCTATCTGCGTCTGCATGGCATCGCCGCCGAACCCCGGCAGGTTGAGCGGAGCCTGTTTGAACGCGCCGAAGACGTGATGATGAAAGTGATTGATGCCGACGAGCCGGAACTGGTCGTGATGGGTGCCTATTCTCACGGCCGGTTGCAGCAGAGCGTGCTGGGCGGATTCACGCGCCGTCTTCTGCACGAGGCCGAATGCCCCGTAATGCTGGCACACTAGGCGCGATCATGTCTGCCTCAGACGCAGGAAGAGCCGCGTCAAACCCCGGTGATCGGCCACGGGTTCCGCGTGGAATCCGAGGTTTTGCGCCAGAGTGAGCATGGCGGCATTGCTGGCGGGAACCAGTCCGAACAGTTCGCCGATTCCGCGGTTGCGAGCGCAGGCAATCAGATGTGTCATCAGGCAGGTGCCGATACCGGCACCTGCCTTGTCGGGCCGAACGATCAGGGTGAATTCGGCGCGTTCGCCGTCCGGATCCGCGCTCATGCGCACGATGCCATAGAGTGCTGCTTTCCCGGCCGGCCCCGGCTCGGCAAGGACAAGGCTCATTTCCCGGTCATAGTCGATTTGTGTGAAGCGCGCCGCCGCGGCATGACCGGATATGGCCACGGGACCGAACAGGCGCAGCTGGGTCTCCTCCTCGGCCAGCCGTGCAAAGGCGCCGTGGAAGGCCGGCTCGTCCTCCGGCCGCACCGGGCGCAGCATGGCAGGGCCGATGCCCTCGAGGTCCACGGGCGTTTCCAGCTCAGCCGGGTAGGGCCGGATGGCCAGCCGGTCCAGCCCGCTGCCTGCTCGGTCCGCAACACGGATCCGGGCGTCCAGGGCAATCACGCCGGCGGCGTCCGCCAACAGCGGATTGATATCGAGTTCGACAATCTGCGGATGGTCGGCGGCCAGCTGGGCGATACGGATCAGGCTGATGGCGATGCTGTCGAGATCGGCGGCGGGCCGGTCGCGATATCCGCGCAGCAGGCGCGCAACCCGCGTGCGGCCGATCAGTTCGCGGGCCAGTTTCATGTTCAGCGGCGGCAGGCCGATCGCCCGGTCTGCGACGACCTCCACGGAAACGCCACCCTGGCCGAATAGCACGACGGGGCCGAACTGGGCGTCTTCCTTGAAGCCAAGAATGAGTTCGTGGGCACCCGGCCGTTCGATCATGGGCTGGACGGTGAAGCCGTCGATACGGGCTCCCGGGCGATGCCTGGCAACACGGTCAAGCATGGTTTGCGCGGCTGCCGCGACGGCGTCAGCACCGGTCAGGTTCAGGGCCACGCCGCCGACATCGGATTTGTGCGTGATCTCCCGCGACAGGATTTTCAGGGCGACCGGGGTGGCGAATTCCTCGGCGCGGGCTGCCGCGTCGGCGGGCGTCCGGGCGACTGCCGTTGGCGAGACCGGGATGCCATAGGCGTCCATCACGGACTTCGCTTCAGGTTCGCTGAGCCATTCCCGGCCTTCACGGATCGCGGTTGATAGGATGGCCGCGGCGCCGTCCCGGTCAGGCCGGATGTCGCCGGGCTGTGCGGGCGGCGTTTCCATCAGGGCCTCGCGGGCGCGCTGGTCTTCGACCAGAAACATGAAAGCCTTCACCGCTTCTTCCGGCGTGGCGAAATCGGTCAGGCGGGACGCTGCGAAGCGCGTTCGAGCCGCACAGGCAGTCTTCTCGCCAACCCAGCTGGTCAGCACCGGCTTGTCCGGCGCGGCACGGGTGACCGTATCGATCACGGATTCAGCGGCCGCCAGCGAGGACGTTACGCCGGTGGGACAGTTGAGCACGAGGACGGCGTCATTGCTGTCGCTTTCCAGCAGTGCTTCCAGCGCTGCCGCATAACGCGGACCGTCGGCATCACCGATGATGTCGACCGGGTTGCCATGCGACCAGGTCGGCGGCAGAACGCCATCGAGCCTTTGGCGGGTGGCCGCGTCCAGAGGGGCGAGCGAGCCGCCCTCGTCGATGAGTGCGTCGGTTGCCAACACGCCGATCCCGCCGCCATTGGACAGGATCGCCAGCCGGTCGCCGGCCGGGCGTTGCCGCGAGGCGAGGATGCTGGCTGCGTGGAACAGGTCTTCCAGGGAATAGACCCGCAACAGGCCGGCCCGGCGGAAGACAGCATCATAGACCGCATCCTCGCCTGCCAGGGCTCCGGTGTGTGAAGCGGCGGCGGCGGCGCCTTCGGCGTGCCGTCCCGCCTTCACCACGATCACCGGTTTCATGCGGGCTGCCGCCCGCGCGGCCGACATGAACTTGCGCGCAGAGGTGATGGCCTCGACATATAGCAGGATCGCATTGGTGCCGGGATCTCGACCGAGATAGTCCAGCATGTCGCCGAAATCGACATCGATCATGTCGCCCAGCGAGACGAGATGGGAAAAGCCGATATCGCGCGCCGCCGCCCAGTCTACCACCGAGGTCACGATGGCGCCGGACTGGGTGGCGAAAGCCAGCCCTCCCGAGCCGGGCATCAGATGACAGAAGCTGGCATTGAGCCCGGCCGGTGGCGCCACGACGCCCAGGCAGTTGGGACCGACAATGCGCATCAGGTGCGGCCGTGCGGCATCCAGCACGGCCTGGCGGCGGGCCAGGCCTGCTTCGTGTCCGCCTTCGCCGAAGCCGGCCGTGACGATGACGGCCGCCCGCGTGCCGCGCGCGCCCAGCTCGGCAATGATCTCCGGCACCGTGTCCGGCGGGGTGCAGATAACGGCGAGGTCCGGCGTTTCCGGCAGCGACGCAATATCGGGATAGGCCAGGACGCCGGCGATTGAGCGGTGCTTCGGATTGACCGGCATGATGAGGCCCGGGAAGCCGCTGCGGAACAGGTTGCGTGCTGCGACCTCGCCGATCGAACCCGGGCGATTGCTCGCACCGATCAGGGCCACGCTCTGCGGCCGGAGGAGGGCGTCGAGATTTCGGATGCTCAACTGGGGACCTCGCACTGTGCTGCGACGGGTGAAAACCCGGCGATAGAACCTGTCTGCAGGACGTTCGCATTGACCGGGGTCATTGTGCCATCTTTCTGTGGTGAAGCCGGCGTTGATGCCATACCAGCCACTTGATGCCTTCCGGGATCAGAAAGATCGGCGCGGATACGGCCAGGATAATGCCCCAGTCCGCAAGGGTCAGCGGGACGGTGTGAAGGATGGGTTGCAGGATCGGCGCGTGGACCGCGAGAACCTGCAGACCCAGCGTGGCGGCGACAGCACCGATCAGAAGGCGGTTGGAGAACAGGCCGAGTCGGGTTGCCGGTTCGCGCATGGTGCGGAAATTCATCACGTTGAACTTCTCCATCACGATCATCGCCGTGAAGGCCACGGTCTGCGCGCGCGCTGCAAGATCCGGCGAGGCGAGATAGACGGCGAACAGGCCCAGCGCACCCAGTGCAAGATAGCCGCCCAGCGCCGCGACCAGCAGCATGCCAGGCCGGTCCAGCACGCCCTCCGACGGCCGCCGCGGCGGGCGCTCCATCAAATCAGGCTCGCCTTTTTCAACGCCCAGTGCGAGGGCTGAGAGTCCGTCGGTGACAAGGTTCATCCAGAGGATCTGGACCGGCAGCAGGATCATCGGTCCGCCGGCGATGAGGGCGATCGCCACGGCCAGGACCTCGCCGACATTGGACGACAGCAAGTATCGGACGAATTTCTGGATATTGGCGAACTGGCGCCGTCCTTCACGGATGGCGGCAACGATCGAGGCGAAATTGTCGTCCAGCAGCACGATGTCCGCGACATTCTTGGCGACGTCGGTGCCGCGAATGCCCATGGCGACACCGATATCGGCCTGTTTGAGCGCGGGGGCATCGTTCACGCCGTCGCCGGTCATCGCGACGATCTCGCCCCGGGCTTGCAAGAGGCGGACAACACGCATCTTGTCTTCCGGCGTTGCCCGCGCCAGCACTGCCCCGGCCTTCAGCTTTTCTACCAGTTCGGCATCGTCCAGTTCGGCAAACTCGGACCGCGCCAGGACCTGATTGGTCGGCAGGTCCAGCTGGCCGGCGATCGCCGCGGCCGTGGGGGCCGCATCGCCGGTAATCATGATCACGCCTATTCCCGCTGAACGGGCGGTATCGACGGCGCGGCGGGCCTCGGCCCGCGGGGGGTCTGAAATACCGAAGATACCGAGCAATGTCAGACCTGCCTCGGCCGTCTGCGAGGCCGGGGCCGCCGCATTTGCAGGCAGGTCGCGGCGGGCCACGGCCAGCGTGCGCAAACCGCGGGCTGCCATATTGTGGTAGGCGGCCAGGGTGGCATGATGATCGGCATCGACAATCGGGCGAACGGTTGCGCCATCGCGTATGTGGGTCGCAAGCGCCAGCACGACTTCGGGCGCCCCTTTCATGTGGAGGCGATGCTGGCCTTCATGATCGACAATCACGCTCATGCGCTTGCGGTCGGAGTCGAACGGAAATTCGCAGACCCGTACCGGCGCGGCGTCGGAAAGTCCGGCCTTGGCAGCCGCTATCTTGAGGGCAGCCTCCGTCGGCTCGCCTGTTACCTTCCACCGGCCGTCTTCGTGGTCCAGGCTGGCGTGGTTGCAGACATTGCCGGTCTCCAGCGCTGCTATCAGGTCAGGCCGGAAATCCGGGGCGATGAGATGGCCGTCCTCGTGGAAATGGCCGTGCGGACCGTCGCCCGCACCGTCAACCGAGACGGACCCGGCGGGCAACCAGATATCGGTCACGGTCATCTCGCCGCGGGTCAGCGTGCCGGTCTTGTCGGTGCACACGACAGTTGCCGCGCCGAGCGCCTCGATCGCCTGCAGGCGCCGAACCAGGGCATTGTGGCGCACCATGGCCGCGGCGCCGAGCGCCAGCACGATGGTCACCACGACTGGCAGGCCTTCCGGCACGACGGCGACAGCGAGGGAAATGGCGGTCAGGGCCATTTCGTCGAGGGGGCGGCCAGCCAGCCAGCCGGCTGCAGTGACCAGGACGGACACCGCGATGGCGAAAAGCGCGAGACGGCGTCCAAGACGATCCAGCTTGCGTTGCAGGGGTGTGCCGGTGTCGCCGGCTGTTTGCGCCAGGGTCGCGATGCGGCCAAATTCGGTCGCCATGCCGGTGGCCACGACCACGCCCTGGCCTTGTCCCGCGACGATATCCGTGCCCATCCAGCTCATCCCCGTGCGCGCGGCAAGGTGGACCTCGGCAGATGTCGGTGCGGGATGCTTGCTCACCGGCGCCGCTTCGCCGGTCAGGGCAGCCTCGTCCGCGCGCAGATCGACGGTCTCGATGAGACGGATATCCGCCGGGGCCCGGTCGCCGCGCTTCAGGCAGACGATGTCGCCGGGCACGAGGTCGCCGCGATTGATTTCCTGGCGGCGACCGTCGCGTATCACGGTGGAGGTCGGCGCCAGCATCCGGCGCAGGGCGTCGAGCGCCCGCTCCGCGCGCCATTCCTGGATGAAGCCGAGGGCCGCGTTGAGCAGGATAATGGCAGCAATTGCCGCAGCATCGACACGTTCGCCGATTGCCAGGGAGATCGCTACGGCGACCACCAGGATAAGGAGCAGGACGTTCTGGAACTGCCGCAACACCAAGCGGGGCCAGCCAATCCGGCGGCGATCATCCAGGCGGTTTGTGCCGTCGCGGTCGAGCCGGTCGCGGGCCGCCTCACCGGAAAGGCCCTGCGGACCGGTCTTCAACCGATCGAAGACCTGTTCGACTGGCAGGGCATGCCAGTCGGGGTCGGGCGCCTGGGGGGCGGCCTCTCCATCAGGCCTGTTATCGGCGGGCAGCGATTTGATTGGTCTTCTCCCTTGGCTGGTGGCCGCAGTCATCCAGATCGCCGGACAGGGCCGGTCGTAGTGGCCAGTTCGTCACGCCTCGACATGGCAGCAATGCCGGTCCTCCGGTCCATCCTCTCCGGTCAGGACCGCGCCGGTCACCCGATTGGGCCGGAAGACGGTGCATCCCTTGAGACCCAGGCCGAAAGCGCATTCGTAGAGGCTCGCGAAGGCTTCGCGCGTGCAGTCGGCCGGAACGTTGACGGTTTTGGAGATGGCATTGTCGACATGGGGCTGCAGCGCGGCCTGCATGCCGAGATGGGCCTCGACCGGCAGGCCGGTGGCGGTCACGAAGCCGTCGGGCACGCCGTCCTCGCGCCGCACCATTCCGCGCCACATTGCCAGCGCGTAATCGGTCAGATCCAGCGAGACCGGCTCGCCGTCCGGACCGGTGACACGTCGCCGGACCCGCCCGGCAAAGATCGGTTCCAGCCCGCTGGACACATTGCCCGCCAAGAGGCTGATACTGCCCGCCGGGGCGATGGCGACCAGGTGGCTGTTGCGGATGCCGTATGCGGCGATGGCATGGCGGATATCGTCAGGAAGGCCCGAGACGAACCCCCCTGCCAGATAGGCGTCGCGCTCGAAACGGCCAAAAGGGCCCTTTTCCCGGGCGAGCGCGACGGAGGCGCGATAGGCGGCGTGGCAGATGCGGCGCATGGTTTCGGCGGCCAATTGTCGGGCGCTGTCTTCACCATAATCCAGGCGCAGCATGAGAAGGGTGTCGGCCAGACCGGTAATGCCCAATCCGACGCGCCGGGTCAGTCGGGCCGTTTCGGCCTGGGCGTCCAGCGGGAAGCGGGAAACGTCGATGACATTGTCGAGCAGGCGTACCGCGACCGGCACGATCGCTTCGATAGCGCCGTTGTCGAGCCGGGCCCGGGGCGTGAAGGGATGTTGCACGAAACGGGTCAGGTTGATGGAGCCGAGATCGCAGGCACCATGAGGCGGCAGCGGTATTTCGCCACACGGATTGGTCGCCGTGATGCGTTGGCAATACGCCAGATTGTCAAGCCGGTTGATCCGGTCGACAAAAAGCACGCCCGGTTCGGAGGTGTCATAGGCGGTGTCGGTGATCCTCTTCAAGAGGTCACGGGCCCGGATCCGGCGCATGATTTGGCACGGCACCGGTTCCGGCGCGCCGGACCATGGCTGCATCACTGTGTCCCTGCCGGCCTTTTCGCCGGTCGCCGGGAAGACGAGCGGCCAGTATCTGTCCGTGCGCACGGCCTCCATGAAGGCATCGGAGACCAGGACCGACAGGTTGAAATGACGCAATTGCCCGGGCTCGCGCTTGGCATCGATGAACGCTTCGATGTCGGGATGGTCGCAGCGCAGTGTTGCCATCATGGCGCCGCGGCGGGCGCCGGCTGACAGGATCGTGGCGCACATGGCATCCCATATTCGCATGAAGGAGACGGGCCCGGTTGCGATGTTTCCGGTCCGGCGCGCCAGCATGCCGCGAGGACGCAGCGGGGAGAAATCGATTCCGATGCCGCCGCCCTGCTGCATGGTGCGTGCGCTCTCCTCCAGCGCGCGGAATATGCCCGCGACCGAGTCCTCCAACTCACCCATAACAAAACAGTTGAACAGGGTGACATCGCGGCCGGTGCCTGCACCGGCCAGGATGCGGCCGCCCGGCAGGAAGCGGAAATCGGACATGGCGGCAAAAAAACGATCCGCCCAGCCCTGACGGTCCTGCGTTTCCGCTGCCGCCAGGGCGTTTGCGACACGCCGCCAGCTATCGTCCGGCGCGGCCTCGGCCGGATCGGCTTCGGCGTGACGATACTTGTCTTCCCAGACACGCCGGGAGATGGCGGCAGGCCAGTCGAACATGGCGGCATTCTAGCGGGCTGATGCGCCTCTCACCAAGCGAAAGCCGGCTGACTACGTAGAATTGCGGGGTTGCAGTGAAGGGGTCTGGAGCGGCTCAATAGAATGCAGGGCCGATGCGTCGGCAGGCCAGTCACAGCAGACTTGCAGAAGACTCACACAAGACCAAAGCGCATTCAGTCACGGAGATTTCACCATGACAACCACAACCACGAACCAGATTGAAACCAAGACCTCTGCCAGCAGGGAAAAGGCGCCTGCGGCCGCCAAGGTCGATGGCCGGGCGGAGGCAGCTGCGACCGCCGTCAACGAAGCCGCTTCGAACATGAAGACGGTCGTGGAAGCCGCGACCAACGGCTTCTGGCAGCGGGCGATGGCATTGAATGGCGAAGCTGCTCGGCTTGCCAGCGTAAGGGCCGGGCACTATCGGGAATATTTCGACGAACTGGCGTCATGCCAGTCGCCGGTTGATGCCGGCGAGGTCGCGACACGCGCCGCGCAGACCGCCTTTCAGGATTACATGGACGAGTTCGGGCGCCTGTCCCAGATCGCCATGTCGGGACTGCCGGATGCGGGCAAGGGCGGCGCCTCCAAGCGCTGAGCCCTGCCGGCATGGGCTGGAGGGAAGCGCGATGGAAAAGACCCGGCGGGAACCGGGCCTGCCTGGGAACGGCATGAGCCCTGAAGCCGATGCCGATCCAGTTCCCCGCCCGTCCGGTGGAGGATTTCTGGAGGGGCCGTACACGCTTGATCGTGCGGCCCGCGCGGCCATGGCCCGCCTGACCGGCGGCGTTTCACCATCCGCCGTTCTGGCACCTTGGGCCGACTGGGCGATCAACCTGGCCGCGGCCCCCGCGCACCGCGCGGCGCTGGGGCTGAAAGCCGTGGCCGACGGCGGGGCGCTGGGCAGCTACGCGCTGAAGCGCCTCGCGGGCTTGGCCGACGTCGAGCCGCCGTTTTCGGAGACGGGCGGGGACCGTCGTTTCGCTGATCCGGGCTGGAGCGACCTGCCTTTTGATCTCTATGCCCAGTCGTGGGCCGCCGCAGACAGCTGGTGGCGCGCTGCGACCAGCGCTGTCCGTGGCATGCACGAACGCAATGCGCGGCGCACGGGCTTCATGGCCGATTTAGCGATGGACGCCGTGTGTCCGGCGAACAATCCAATGTTCAATCCTGCCATATGGCGCCGCACGGCGGAAACGGGCGGGTGGAATCTCTGGCAGGGTGCCGCCAATTTCCTCGAAGACATGGTCAGCGTCACTCGCGGCAACGGTCATGACCGGGCCGCCCGTGAAGCGGTCGGTCACAGCTTGGCCATGACGCCGGGAGAGGTGATCTACCGCAACGGGCTGATGGAGCTTATCCAGTACGCGCCGCAAACCGGAACCGTGCATGCCGAGCCGATCCTGATCGTGCCGGCCTGGATCATGAAATACTATATCCTCGACCTGTCGCCAGACAATTCGCTGGTCGGCTGGCTGACCGGCCAGGGCTTCACGGTCTACATGATTTCCTGGATCAATCCGGGGCCGGAGGATCGCGACCTGTCGCTCGACGACTACCGCACCTTCGGGATCATGGATGCGCTCGACACGATCGGTGCTGTCCAGCCCGGCGCAAAGGTTCATGCCTGCGGGTATTGCCTTGGCGGCACGCTGCTCGCCATCGCGGCCTCGGAAATGGCGCGGCGCAGGGACGACCGGCTTGCCACCATCACCTTGCTCGCCGCCCAGGTCGACTTTGCCGAGGCCGGCGACCTTCTGCTCTTCGTCGACGATGCGCAGATCGCGTGCCTGGAAGACATGATGTGGGACCAGGGCGTGCTGGAGGGCCATCAGATGTCCGGAGCCTTCACCCTGTTGCGGGCTGACGAACTCCTCTGGTCGAAGGCGGCACGGGAGTATTTTCTCGGCGAACGCGACAAACCGTTCGACCTGGCGATCTGGAATTCCGACCAGACCCGCATGCCCGCCCGCATGCATTCGGAATACCTGCGCGGCCTGTTCCTGGAGAACAGGCTGACGGCGGGACGGTTCGCGGTGGAGGGGCGGGCGGTTGCGTTATCCGATATCGACGCGCCGATCTTCCTGGTCGGGACCGAGAAGGACCACATCGCGCCCTGGGCTTCGGTCTACAAGCTGAATCTCTTTGCCCGGGCGCCCATCACTTTCGTGCTCACCAGCGGCGGACACAATGCGGGCATCGTTTCCGAACCGGGCCATGCCGGCCGGTCCTTCCGCATCGCGACGCGCCAGCCGGACGACGACTATCTCAGTCCAGAACGCTGGAAGGCGGGCGTCGAGCCGCAGGACGGATCCTGGTGGATGGCCTGGGCCGGATGGCTGGCCGAGCGCGGTTCGCCAGGCCGCGTCGCACCGCCCCGGATGGGCGCGCCGGAGCAGGGCTATGCACCCATCGAGCCGGCGCCGGGGCGCTATGTCCAGATGAGCTGATTGCTGTTTCCCGCCACCGACTTGACGAATGTCAAAGCGGGCGGTGGTCCTGCCGTTCAGGATCGATCCGACATCAAGCCGTCGGGGAGATTCGGTTGTGAGACTGGAGCGCGAAGACCTGCTGCGTGCCTATCGCCGCATGCGCACCATCCGGGAGTTCGAGGAACGGGTGCATCGGGAGTTCGCAAGTGGCGGTATTCCCGGCTTCGTACACCTCTATGCGGGCGAGGAAACCGCGGCCGTGGCGGTGTGCGAAAACCTGCTGCCCGGGGACCAGATCACCTCGACCCATCGCGGCCATGGTCATTCCATCGCCAAGGACTGCGATGTGACGGCCATGATGAAGGAGATTTTCGGGCGTGCGGACGGGCTGTGCCATGGCAAGGGCGGCTCGATGCATATAGCCGATCTCTCCAAGGGCATGCTGGGCGCCAATGGCATTGTCGGCGGGGGTCCGCCGCTGGCCTGCGGCGCGGCGCTGTCGGCACGTGTGCTGGACAATGGCGGGGTGGCTGTCGCCTTCTTCGGCGATGGGGCCTTCAATCAGGGCACCACGCTGGAATCTCTGAACTTCGCCCGGGTTTACGACCTGCCGGTTCTTTTCGTGCTGGAAGACAATGGCTATGCCGAGAGCACGTCGAGCGACTGGTCGATCGGCGGCAATGATCCGGTCCGCCGTGCCGAAGGCTTCGGCATCAAGGGCGAGAAGGTGGACGGGCACGATTTCTTCGCCGTCTACCGCGCCGCACAGGAAGCGCTGGAAGCAATCCGCAATGGCGCCGGGCCGCGCTTCATCCACATCGAATTCACCCGCTATTACGGACATTTCGAGGGCGATGCCATGACCTATCGTCCGCCCGGTGAGGTGGAGGAGGAGCGCAGCTTTCTGGATTGCCTGACGTTTTTCAGGGCTCGCACTACCCAGGGTGGCCAGCTCGACACGGGCGAACTCGACGCAATCGATGTCGAGGTGCGCGCGTTGATCGAAGATGCGGTGGCCAAGGCCAGGGTGGCGCCTCCGCCCGCGCTGGAAACCCTGACGACCGACGTCTACGCCAGCTATTGAGGGAAAAAATGCGATGTCCGTGAAATCCTTCCGCCAGGCCATCAATGAGGCCCTGCGTGACGAGATGCACCGCGATCCCACGGTCGTTTTGCTGGGCGAGGATATCGCCGGAGGCATGGGCGCGCGCGGTGTCCAGGATGCCTGGGGCGGCGTGCTCGGCGCCACCAAGGGCCTGCTCAACGAATTCGGCCGCGGCAGGGTGTTTGACACCCCGATCAGCGAAAGCGCCTTCATCGGCGCGGCCGGCGGCGCGGCTGTAACCGGCTTGCGGCCTGTGGCCCAGCTGATGTTCGTCGACTTCTTCGGCGTGTGCGGCGACCAGATCTTCAACCAGATCGCCAAGTTTCGCTACATGTTCGGCGGCTCGGCGAAGACCCCGGTGGTGATCCGCACCCTGTGCGGAGCCGGCGTGCGCGCAGCCAGTCAGCACAGCCAGATGCTCTACCCGGTCTTTACCCACTTCCCGGGCCTGAAAGTGGCCATTCCGTCTTCACCTTACGAGGCGAAAGGGCCTCTGACCCAGGCCATCCGCGACGACGATCCCGTGATTTTCTTTGAACACAAGGCGATGTTCGACGACACCGCGGAGGTGCCGGACGAGCCCTATGCGATCCCCTTCGCGGAGGCCCGTATCGTCTGCGAGGGCAGGGACGTCACGCTGGTGGCCCTGGGCCGCATGGTCGGGTTCGCGAAGACAGCCGCCGACCGGCTCGCCAAGGACGGAATCCAGTGTACCGTGATCGATCCGCGCACCACTTCGCCGCTGGATACCGAGACGATACTGGCGAGCGTGCGCAGCACCGGCCGACTGGTCGTCATCGACGAGGCCCATCCGCGCTGCAGCATGGCGGCCGACATCGCCAGCCTCGCGGCCGAGGAGGCGTTCGAGAGTCTGAAAGCGCCGATCCGGAAGGTGACGCCGCCACACTGTCCCGTTCCCTTCTCCCCGGAACTTGAGGACGCCTACATCCCCGGCCCGAACGATATCGAGCAGGCGGTGCGCGCGATTGTAAAAGAGCGCGCCGATGCCTGAGGGACTGGTTCCGGTCACCCTGCCCAAGCTGGGGCTGACCATGGAGTCAGGATCGGTCAGCCGCTGGCTTCGCAAGGAGGGCGAGTCGGTCAGGGTGGGCGAACACCTCTTCGACGTCCAGACATCGAAGAGCGCGAATGAATGCGAGGCGCCGGCCGGCGGTATTCTGGCCCGGATTGTCGTCGGGACGGGAATCGAACTGCCTGTCGGAGCGCTGATCGGGGTCATAGCGACGGGCAAGGCATCGGAGGCCGACCTATCGGCGTTCATCACGAACTACCAACCGCAGACGAAGGCGTGACAACGCCGGCGACAGGAAAGGACAGGCGATGAAATTGAGCGGAAAGACGGCGTTGGTCACGGGAGGCAGTCGCGGTATCGGGCGCGGCATCGCCCTGGAACTCGCCCGAGAGGGTGCGGATATCACCATCGCCGATGCCCGGCTGGGAGCGGATGCTGAAAAGACGTTGGTCGACATCCTGGCGCTGGGTCGAAAGGCGGTCGAGGTCGAGGCGGATGTCTCTAAGTCCGACCAGGTCGCCTTCATGATCGACCGTGCGATCGATGCCCTGGGTGCTGTCGACATTCTCGTCAACAATGCCGGCGTGCTCAGCGCGGCCCCGGTCGAGGAACTCGAGGAGGCCGAGTGGGACCGGATCATGGCGGTCAATGCCAAGGGGCCCTTCCTGTGTTCCAAGGCGGTCATCCCGCACATGAAGGCCTGCGGCGGCGGCCGGATCATCAATGTCGCCTCGATCGCGGGCAAGAACGGCTTCGCGACGCTTGCGCACTATTGTGCTTCCAAGTTCGCTGTCGTCGGCTTCACCAACACGCTGGCCAAGGAACTCGCCCGCGACGGGATCACGGTAAACGCGATTTGCCCAGGCATCGTGCGCACCTGGATGTGGGACTATCTTTCCGAGGAGTGGCGTGCGCCGCAGGAGGGGATCGAGGACTCCTGGGCCCGGCATATCGATACGATCATCCCCCAGGGCATCGCCCAAACGCCGCAGGACATGGGCCAGCTGGCCGTCTTTTTTGCGACGGCACCGCATGTCACGGGTCAGGCGATCAATGTGGACGGCGGCGTCGAGCTCCACTGATGGTGCAGCCGGACACCCCCCGATCTGCCATCGAGTCGGAGGCCGCGTTCTTTGGAGAAGTCGACCGCGAACCGCTCACGCCGGTGCGCCGCGTCGTGGCGGAGCGCATGGCGGCAAGCTGGCGCGATATCCCGCAGGTCACCGAGTTCGACGAGATCGATCTGGAGCCGCTCGAACGGCTGCGACAGCGCTTGGCGGACGAGTCGGGCAAAGCCGGAGTACGACTGACCTGGCTGCCCTTCATCCTCAAGGCCTGCGCACGGGTGCTGGCCGCGCACCCGGCTCTCAACGCGGCTTTCGATTCGCAGACCGGGGCGCTGATTCTCAAACGTTATGTGAATCTGGGTGTTGCCGTGGATACGCCCGCTGGCCTCATGCGACCGGTGATCAAGGGTATCGCGGATCTGGGCTGGCTGGAAATCGCCCGGCGGCTCGCGGCCTTGTCCGTGGCGGCCCGCGATCAACGGCTCCCCTATTCAGACATGGAAGGCGCATCCTTTTCCGTCACCAGCCTTGGCAGGCTCGGCGGCACCGGGTTCACGCCTCTCGTGTTTCCGCCGGAAACGGCCATTCTGGGCATTGCGCGGGCGTCTCGTCGGATAGTGCCCGAGGCCGGGGGCATCGCATCGCGCCTGCGCCTGCCTCTCGCGCTGACCTATGATCATCGTGCGGTTGACGGGGCAGGCGCAGGCCGCTTCCTGACGGAGCTGGCGGGCTGCCTGCAGCAACCCGAGCCGCTCGCCGTCTGAAGATCTTCGTCAAACATGGTCTTTACCGTGCAGGGTGTTGCCATTGGACCGCAGGGTTGTTCCTCATCTAGGGTGATGTCCGACAAGGCAGGCTCGCATGGGCGCCGGCAAAGGGCCTGCGGCAAGACGGGCCGGGGCAACGGGCAAATGGTCAGCAAGATTCCCTCTTTCCTGCAGCGCGAGCCAGTCGACCCTCGCGAACTGGGCGATGCGGCGATGCGGTGCGGAGTTCTCGAGCTCGACCCGGACGGCCGGGTCACCGGAGTCAGCGCGCCTTTTGTACGTATTACCGGATGGTCCCCGGCGGAGATTGTCGGCCGACGAGCCTCGCTTCTCTATCCGCCCGACATGTCGCCCCACACACCGGCCGACGCCCTGCTGGACGCCCATCTCTCGGCTGCCGCCGAGGCGGGCTTTCACGAAGACCGTGGCGAGCGGATGACAAGGGACGGCAACCGGTTCCTGGCGACCGTCATAACCATGCCCGTTAGAAACGCCGAAAACGGGTTGAACGGCTTCGTCAAGCTGGTCTGCGACCGGGCGGACATCGATGCGGCCGTCGATGTGCTGCGTCTGCGCGAAGCGCATCTCAGCGCCGTCGTCGAGGCGGTTCCCGCGGCCGTGGTCACGATCGACGAGCGTGGCATCATCCGGGCCTTCTCCAGGAATGCGGAACGTCAGTTCGGGTATGCCGCTCACGAGGTCGTCGGGCTCAACGTGTCGATCCTGATGCCGGCGCCCTATCGCGAAAAACATGACGGCTATCTCGCCCGCTACCTCGCAACGGGCGAGAAACGCGTCATCGGAATCGGGCGGGAGGTGACGGGCGAGCGAAAGGATGGCGGGGCTTTCCCCATGGAACTCAATATCGCGGAAACGATAGCTGGCGAGCAGCGTTACTTTACTGGTTTCATCCGGGACCTCACCGAGCGCAGGAAGGCGGAGGTCCACATGCAGGAGCTCCAGTCCGAACTGACCCACATTTCACGCCTGACGGCTCTGGGTGAAATGGCGTCCAGCCTCGCGCACGAGCTGAACCAGCCGCTTGCGGCGATTGCCAACTATCTCAAAGGGTGTCGGCGTCTGATAGAGCAGGGGAATGCCACGGGGACCGCGGTCCTGGTGCAGGCCATCGATCGAGCGGCCGATCAGGCCATGCGCGCCGGGCAGATCGTCAACCGGTTGCGCGAGTTCGTGGCGCATGGCGAGAGTGCGCGCCGGGTCGAGCAGGTCGGCAAGCTGGTGGAGGAGGCGGGAGCCCTTGCCCTTGTCGGGGCGCAAGGCCAGGGCGTCCAGGTGCGATTCGATCTCGATCCGTGCGCCAGCCATGTCCTCGCCGACCGGATCCAGATCCAGCAGGTCCTGCTGAATCTGATGCGCAATGCGCTGGAGGCGATGGAAGGCAGCGATCGAAAGGCGCTCACCGTGTCCACCCGATTGCGAGCCGACGGGTATACCGAATTCCGGGTCAGCGACACGGGGCCGGGATTGAGCGAATACATCGCATCGAAACTCTTCCAGCCTTTCGTAACCTCCAAACCCCATGGCATGGGCGTGGGATTGTCGATATGCCGCACGATTGTAGAAGCGCATGGAGGCCGTATTTGGGTTGAGTCCAATACGGGAGGCGGTACAGTGTTCGCGTTCACGCTAGGAACTATAGACCCGGAGGGTCGTGATGAGTGACCGGCAACGCGTTCATGTCATTGATGATGATGAAGCGATGCGGGATTCGCTGACCTTTCTGCTTGGGGCTGTATCACTGGACGTGACCGGGCACGCGTCCGCGGAAAGCTTTCTGGAGCGGCTGCCCGATGCGCCTCCGGGCTGTGTTGTCACCGATGCCCGCATGCCGGGGCTGTCCGGGATCGACTTGCTGGTTCGCTTGCAGGCGATCGATGAAACCTTGCCGGTTATCGTGATCACGGGGCATTCCGATGTTCCAATGGCGGTAAGGGCGCTGAAGGCCGGTGCCTTCGACTTCATCGAAAAGCCCTTTGACGACAGCAAGATGATCCAGACTGTGCACGATGCGCTGGCCTATCGTCGCGATGCGGAGCGTCGAAAGCACAGCCGCGAGGCGGCAGCAGGGCTGATCGAGACGCTGACCGCCCGTGAGCGGCAGGTGTTCGACGGCCTGGTTGCCGGGCGGCCCAACAAGCTGATTGCCCATGATCTGGGCATCAGCGCCCGCACGGTCGAGATCTACCGGGCCAATGTGATGAGCAAGCTGGATGCGTCCAGCCTCTCCGATGTCGTCCGCATCGCCTTTATCGCGCGCGGACCGGGCTTTTGACACCGCGCGCGTGACCGGGGCGGGCCGGATTACGCAATTTCCCTTAGGGACAATATCCGAATTTCGCCCCTGCGGAGTGCGCGCTAGGAAAATGGCCTGTCCTGTCAATTCGGGGGTTGCCATGTTGAATGCCACTCTTCCGACGGACAATCGGCATTGTGCCGTGTCCGCATTGCCCTGGATCGCCGCCGACGCGAGGGACCCCCTCGCCAGCCTGTTCGCGAGCGATGGGTCGACCGCGCGCTTCCGGGCCAATGACGGGATTTTCGCCGAGGAGGAGGCCGCGGATGCGGTCTACCGGGTGACCGAGGGTGTTGTGCGCATCTGCAAGTTCACCGAGGATGGTCGGCGCCAGATCGGCGAATTCCACTTTTCCGGTGACGTATTCGGACTGGATTGCGGATCGAGGCGTTCCGTGTGCGCCGAAGCGGTTACCGATTGCCGGGTCAGAATCGTCGGCCGGGCGCAACTGCTCTCCAGAGCCCGGAGGGATGGCGATCTGGCAAATGCGCTGTGGCGATCATCCTGTGACGCGCTGCACCGTATGCACGAGCAGCTGTTTTTGCTCGGCCGGGCCAATGCCGCCGACCGGGTTCTCGCCTTCTTCCGCATGACCGCCGATCGTCTCAACAGCCGGGGCGTGGTGGAGATCCCGATGTCCCGCCAGGACATTGCCGATCATCTTGGCCTGAATATCGAGACCGTGTCCCGCACGATCACCCAGTTGCGCGGCGAAGGTGTGATTCGGCTGGAAGGAGCGCGGCGGGTGCGCCTCGACGCGCATGACAGGCTGTTCGCCTGAGGCCGCAAGTCCTGCAACGGTCTGTGAATGGTCCCTTCGAGCCCTTGCCCGCTTGCATGCCAAGCCCCGATCGTGAGCGCGGGGCTTGGCTTTTGCGGCTGATGGCTGGGCCAATGTCCAGCGCAGAGCGTGCTTGCCCAAGAGGCTTTCATCACCGCGTTCTTCGTGAAACACCCGGTGCCGGCCCGGGGGCAGTCCATCGCTGTCCGTGCGTGGCAGGCTGTTGACATGAAATACAATCAACGGCCGTCCACCGCCTCGAGAAACCCGAATCCTACGGACCCGTCGATGGCGGTGTCGATGTCGATGTCGGTGACGATGTCGATGTCGATGTCGATGTCGATGTCGGTGACGATGTCGGTGACGATGTCGGGCCCTGATCAGCGGGAGCTCGCGATCGCCAGCTTGGGACCCACCTGTTGCGCCTTGGCCGATAGCGGCCGGCGGGCGGCTCACCGAGAGTGCACGGCTTTCGGGCGGGTTCAGATAGATGCCTAGGTCGCGGAGCCCGCACGAGGCGTGATATCCGCCTGCCATTTCGTCCCGGCGTCCATGCCCTGGCAATCGAATAGAAGCGGCGTTTCCACGATCTCAGGTCAGGCTGTCGAGGACGAAGCTGATCTTGGCGTTCACCCGGAAATTCGAAATGGAGTCGTCCTCGACGGTTGCCTCGAAGTTCTCGATATAGATCGACCTCACATTCCGCACGCTGGACACGGCCTCGGCAACGGCTTGCCGGGCGGCATCTTCCCAGCCTTCGGACGACTCCGCGAGAACCTCGATTACCTTCAGCACGGCCATGGCGGTGCCTCCTTTCATGCTGCGTATCCGGACAGTATCGGCGCCGCGCGATGGTTAGGCATTGACGCACGTCAATGCCGATTGCCGTGCGAACGGGTTTCGTGTCGATGAAGGAGAAGGACCTCATGATTGCGCCAACCCTGTCTGCCACGGATGGAGAAGGCTCCCGGCACCGTCATGTCGATGTCAGAATTCCGCCGCTGGGCCTGCCTGGACTGTTGCGGATGCCAGAAATGGCGGCCGGCCTGATCATTTTCGCTCATGGCAGCGGATCCAGCCGTTTCAGTCCACGCAATAATCACGTGGCCGACGCCCTTGGCCGTGCCGGCTTCGCCACTTTGCTGTTCGATCTCCTTTTGTCCGATGAGGAGGCGGATCGGCGCAATGTCTTCGACATCCCGGTCCTGGCCCGTCGCGTCTGTCATGCCATCGACTGGGCTGCCGCCGCCTCGCTGGTGACCGGCTTGCCGATTGGCCTGTTCGGGGCCAGCACGGGCAGTGCGGCTGCGCTGAGCGCGGCGGCAGAGCGCCCTGAATCTGTGGCTGCGATCGTGTCGCGTGGCGGCCGCCCCGATCTCGCGCTGGCAGTGCTGGACAAGGTCGAGGCCCCGACCCTCCTTCTCGTAGGCAGCCGAGACGGCGAAGTTCTCCGGCTAAACCAGCTGGCCTATGCCCGGCTCCGACAGCCCAAACGGTTGCAGGTCATTGCGGGTGCCTCGCACCTGTTCACCGAACCCGGCACGCTCGACATGGTCATCAATGCGGCAACGGGCTGGTTCCGGCGTTTCTGCACGCGACCTGAAGACGGGAAAGGATCAGGCTGATGGTGTTTCGCGATCGCAACGAGGCCGGGCGCCTGCTCGCCCTGGCCCTCAAGGATTATCGGGACCAGAAAATTGTCGTTCTCGCGCTCCCGCGAGGCGGTGTTCCGGTTGCCGCACAAGTGGCCCGGTATCTCGATGCGCCTCTGGATCTGCTGCTGGTACGCAAGATCGGCGTTCCGGGACATGCCGAGCTGGCAATGGGTGCGGTAATCGACGGTGACCATCCGATCGCTGTGCGCAACGAGGATGTGATACGCTTTGTTCGTGCGACACCGGCCGATTTCAGCCGCGCCTACCACAAGGCCCTCGACGAACTTGAACGGCGCAGACAGCGTTATCTGGCCGGTCAGACGCCCGTCCCTGTATCGGGGCGCACGGTTATCCTCGTTGATGACGGAATCGCCACGGGTGCAACGATAAGGGCTGCCATCAAGGGGCTCCGCCAACGCAACCCGGCAGCCATCGTGCTGGCGGCGCCGGTTGCCCCGCCGGAGACGGTCGCGGCGCTGCGTCCTCTTGTCGACGATATCGTCTGTCTTGACCGGCCGGCACTCTTCAGGGCGCTCAGCCTTCACTATGCCGACTTCCACCAGGTCAGCGACGGGGAGGTGATTGAGAAACTGGCGGCTGCGCGGGCCCGGGCAGTCACGTCGGAACGCGCGGGTTGAAGCCGGACAGAAAAGAAGCCGCCGAACTGCAAGGTCCGGCGGCTTCTTCAACCAACCGCAGGGTCCAAATATGGGCACACGATGCCCGCGGCGGCGGTTTCTCAACTCGAGAGTCTCCTCCTGAGCGATCAACGCGCCGGACCGCGGGCCCGTTCGTATCGGTTCACCGGCGGACCGGTCGGTTGCTTCGGTCCGCTCCGCGCCTTGCGACGCTTCACGGCCTTGCTTCTCCGGTCTCACCTCCCCGGTACGACCTGATCATTTCACCATGACCAGAAGCCTGCTGCATTGACCTGGATCAATGCCCGGTGGCGGACGGAAGTCGAAATTGGCGGATGAATTTCTGCCATGGAGCGATAGATGAGCCATCCCACATTCGAGCACACGCTGCAGGAAGGAAATCTCTGGCTCAAAGCGGTCGCCAGCGAATTGCATATGGACGAAATGCGGCACGCCTACTCCGCCCTGCGTGCCACGCTGCATGCCCTGCGCGATCGTTTGCCGCCGGAGCGCGCGGTGCATTTCGGCGCGCAGCTGCCCATGCTGATCCGGGGGCTGTTCTTCGAGGGGTGGCGCCTGGCGGGCAAGCCGACCGGCGAACGCTCCACCGATGCTTTCTGCGAACATGTCGGTCAGGAATTGCCGCCGCACTTTCCCATGGATGCCCAGACAGTCGTGCGAGGCGTCTTCGCCACACTTGCCGCAAAGGTTGATGCGGGTGAGATCGGCAAAGTGATCGACCAGCTGCCCATCCCGCTGCGCGCGTTGTGGCCTGAAGCGGCGCGCCGCATCTGAACGCGTATCGGTCGGCTCGGGGGTAGGGAGGCCGGCCGGTGGGGATGAGCGATCGGTTCTGCCAGGCTGAATATCGGTCGGCCCCGCGTCAGCAATGGCACCGGGATTTCTCTGAACCTCGGGAGGCTGGCGCCAAGGGCGTCGACACAGCTCCCAAGTCGGGCCCCGGTCCGGCTGATGACGTGATGGCATCGGCCACCAAGGGTGGTACCTGCGCACGCCCTTCCAAAAAGCAGACCATTTTCATCGGAAATCCGGCAGCCGACGCTCGGCCGGACGTCTTCATCCTGGGCCGATCGCGCCGCGAGGGCCGTTCGTTCAGGGTGTTCCCGCTGCCATGCGTGGATGCGGCGGCTTGGAAACTGCCCGTCGTGACCTGTTTTCGCGTGCGCCCATATCCGGCTTTCTGCCAGTATGGCGATCGCAGTGACCTGAAGCGGCCCGCGGTCTGCTGCCGACTCTGGACTGGTACGGGGTTCGGGATAGAAACCGTCTCGCAATTATGGGATTGTATTGTATGTGGCGTGAAATCGGGACGGCTCCGGAGGATCGGGACATCGAACTCGCGGTGATCGATGAGGGGGAGGCGCATCCGCTTGTCTTTCCTTGTCGCCGCGGCAGTGTCGGCTGGCACGATGCGTCGACCGGCCAGCGCGTCGATGTCGATCCAACACATTGGCGTGAGTGGAGCAGCGAAGGCGGCGGGAATAGCGGGATCTGAACGTGTAGAAAGAGAGGCGGGACCGGCCCCGCCTGTCGAACGATGCGAAGTCCAGAGCATTTTCAGCGCAATTGAGATCGATGAAATTGCTCTGGCTTTTTGAGTGATGGCGTTCTCGAACTGCAGAACCGGTCCCGACTTTTGCCTGAAGTGCTCTAGGCCACCAGATCGCCGTGGCTGGAAACCGTACTCAGGACCTCTCCCGACACGGCGTGTGACATGCGCTGGGCGATGTCGCCGAGGGCCACCACGCCGACGATGGTGTGATTGTTGTCGATGACCGGAAGGCGGCGGATCCGGTATTTCTCCATCTTGCGAACGACGTCATTCACATCGTCGTTTTCCTGGCAGCAGACCGGATTGTCGCTCATGACATCGCCGACGGTATCCTCCGAGGCCGGCCGGTTGTCCGCAATCGCTCGAATGACGATATCCCGATCAGTGATTATCCCCACAAGGCGCTTGCCGTCGACGACGGGAATGAAGCCGATATTGGTATCGCGCATCAGGTGAGCCGCCCGTGTCAGCGACGCGCCGTTCTGGATCGTCGTCGCATTGGGAGTCATGATGTCCTTGACCTGCATGGTTTACCTCCTTTGCGGCATTCGGGGGTGCCGGTCAGCTGGTGTGAATCTCGATTTTCTTGCGGGCCTGTTTCGCCTGGGGCGCCTTGGGCAGGTGAATTTGGAGCACCCCGTCCTTGAGGTCCGCCTTGATCTTGGCAGCATCGACTTCGTCGGGCAGGCGAACGGAGCGAGAGAATTCGCCATGTCCGCGTTCGGCCCGGTAAAAATTCTTGCCTTTCTTTTCCTCTTTCCATTCGCGCTTGCCGGAGACGGTCAGGCGGTCTCCAGCCAGGTCGATCTCGATCTCTTCCCGCTTGAGGCCGGGCACGTCCAAGGTGACCTCCACGGCATCGTCGCTTTCGCAGATATCCATGTCGGCGAAAAAGGCCTCGGTCCCGTCGCCATTCGTCAGCGGCAATTGCGTGCTGGCGAATAGATCGCCGAAGGCGCGGTCCACTTCGTCGTGAACTCGGCGCATTTCAGCGGGCCAGAGTCGCGATTCCGCATTCTGCCGGCGCAGGCTGAGCGGGTTCAGGAGGGATTGTATTCTCATGGTCTCATACCTCTCTTCCAGTAGCCGGCCGGAGGCCGGCAGCACGGGTGGCAAGGATATGATGGCCGGGCCGGCCGGGCTTTGACCTTTGTCAATTGCCAGCCGCCCTAGAGGCCGAAGGGGTAGGTGTCGGGCACGCCGTCGCGCACGCGGGTGCCGAGCGGCCGGACCGGACTCGTTTCGTCGATCCAGACATATTCATCGAACTGACGCGGCAGATCCGCTTCGAAATAGTGGCTGAACCGCTCGCTTTCGGGCCGGTAGATGACGCCGATCGCGCGTTCCAGGCGCGGTGACGACAAGTGTTCGCGAACCTCGGCCTTGCCCTTGCGCATGGGCAGAAGCAGGCAGGGCTGATTGCTCAGATGGAAGAGGCGCTCATAGCTCTGCGGGTGCGCCGGGCGGATCGTCTTGTATTGCAGCGGGCCGCCCCAGTCGTTCGCGGCCGCTACCTGGCCGTGATCGGTGCCGAAACCGATCGAATAGACTTTTGACCCCCATCTTGCCCGGGAAAGGCGCCCGATATTGAATTCGCCGCGGGCCGACATTTCCGTCGCCGCCGAATCGCCGAGATGGGAGTTGTGTGCCCACACGATCCCGCGGGCGCGCGGACCGTAATGCTCCAACAGGCTTTCCAGTGTTTCGAACATATGGGTGTCGCGCAGATTCCAGGAGGCGCGCGATCCATAATACATCGTGCGATAATAACGCTCCGCGCTTGCGACCAGGCGCGCATTGCGCTCGGCATCGAAGAAGGCGCCCTCCGCCATCGCCTGCCATGCGCTGCGGCTGCGCAAGAGGTCGGCCAGGACGCTCAGCACATCCTGCTCGCAATCCCGGTAGGCGCCCGTGAGGGCCGCATGCCCGTAGGCGGCCGGGTCCGTTTCCCAGGGCGTCAGGCAGGCATAGCGCCGGCGTGCGACGCTTGCGAGATCGGGGTCGACCGTGTCGAGGTGATCGAGGACCTGTTCGACCGACAGATAGAGCGAATAAAGATCGAGACCGTGAAAGCCGGCCCGGCGATGCGGCTCTCTTTCCT
This sequence comes from Maricaulis sp., assembly GCF_015665295.1. Lineage (GTDB taxonomy): Bacteria > Pseudomonadota > Alphaproteobacteria > Caulobacterales > Maricaulaceae > Maricaulis. The sequence continues at coordinate 43,033 of NZ_JADFAJ010000015.1, read as the reverse complement.
TGTTCCAGCTGTGCAGCCAGTCGGCAAAATCGCGGGTTTCTTCATTGCGCCACATCCAGGTGGGAAAACGTGCGAAGGCGGTCCATTCGGCCGACACGGCATCCTTGTGCCGGACATAGTGGTCGATCCGGGCCGCATCCGGCCAGTCTGCCTCTGCGGCCACGAAGTCGAACCCGCGTTCCGCGATGAGTGCGCGGCTGATGCGCGCCCGCAGGGCATAGAACTCATGCGTGCCATGTGTGGCCTCGCCGATCAGGACAATCCGCGCGTCGCCGATGCGGTCGAGCAGGGGCCGGATATCGATCGTTTCCGGTCCCGCGGCGGCCTCGCCATGGGCCGCAATCAGGTTTACCGCTGACAGATCGGTGAGGGGGCGCCGTTCGACAAGCCGCAGCGGCCGGGACGGCGACGCGTCCGGCGGCGGGTCCTGTGTCCGCTCTGAGCCATCCAGCGGTGCCACATAGCGGATGTCGGCGATATCCTCCCGGATGAAGCTGTCCTCTCCGGTCCGGGTTATGCGGACCAGTTCCTGGCCAGATGGGTGTGCACCCACCGGCGCGACGAGCCGTCCACCAAGCGCGAGCTGGCTCAACAGGGCCTGCGGGATCTCGGCGACGGTCATGGAAATCAGGATGCCGTCGAACGGGGCCCGGCGCTGCCAGCCCTCGCGTCCATCACCACAATGCACGTCGATATTGCCTATGCCCAATTGGTGGAAAACCGTCTTGCAATGATCGGCCAGTGCATCGATCCGCTCCACGACCGAGACCTGACGGCAAAGATCGGCAAGGACGGCGGCGGCGTAGCCCGATCCGCCGCCGACTTCGAGCGCCGTTTCGTGTTCCGACAGATCCAGTGCCTCTGCCATGAAGGCGACAAGCCGGGGCGGGGTAGCGGTCTGTCCATGACCGATGGGAAGCGGGATGTCCTCATAGGCAATCGCGGCGTCCGCCGGCGCAAGGAAGCGTTCGCGCGGCAGACGCATCATGGCCGCGAGTATCCTAGGATCGCGCACGCCTCTGCCGCGGACCTGGCGCTCCACCATCGAAGCGCGCTCTCTTTCATACCCGCCCATCGCTCGCTCCTGCTTCGCGAAAGCAGTATTGCAGCGCCGGCTCCGCAACGGTTTGACCTGGGTCAAGGGCCTTTCCAATGACATCAAGCGCGCGTGCCTCAGCCGTGTCCGCCATTTGCGATCACCTCGCGATCCGTCCGCAATCGCCTGGCAAGCCCTTGCGTGTCGTCTGTCTCCGCAACGCCAGGCTCTCAATTCAGAGGTCGCGCTCATTCGCGTACGGGTCGCAGTCCTTCCAGACTGCTCTGCTCCCGTCTGACCTGAACCGCGCAAGCCATTGTGTGCAGCGCAGCAACGGGCTGTCGCGCGGGGGAGTGCCGGCGAAAAAAGCCCAAAACATTGCGCTCCAAAACAGGAGTCCCTTCGCGTTGACTTTGACCTTTCCCCTCCTATGATCCCGCCGTCCGATGCCGGTCCCGCTTCGCGCGTGACTCCAATCGATTGAGGGGAGGGGGTCGGTTTCGGCCAGCTGTTGATGAGCCATCTAACCAGCCAGGCGGTTTGCGCCGCCATCATAGCGTTATGGGGCCTGATCAGTTTGGTGCTGGTACTAGGCGTCTATGCCGATCTTCCCATCCTGGATCACTACCTGTTCCGCCAGACGCAGGTTGCCACCGTAGCCCGCGAAATCGCGCGCGGAGGTCCCTGGCTCGACTATCTCATGCCCCTGTTCGGCCCACCCTGGTCAGCGCCGATGGAGTTTCCACTCTACCAGATCGTGACGGCCAAACTGTCCAATGCTTCGGGATTGCCGCTGGAGTTGAGCGGGCGGCTGGTCAGCGTCTTTTCGGGCATAGCGGTTTTGCTGGCGACTTGGCGCGCCGCGGTACTGCTGTCTTTCGACAAGGTCCAACAAGTTGTGCTGGTGGCCTTGCTGGCAGCATCGCCGATGTATTTCTTTTGGTCGCACACGGTCATGATCGAGGTTTTCAGCCTGGCGCTCGCGCTCGGCATGGGGCTTTGCGCGCTTGAGTTCACGCAGCGCGATCGGCTGTGGCCGCTCGGTCTGGGTATTGTGTTCGCCATTCTTGCGACACTGGCCAAGTCGACCACATTCGCGGTCTTTGCCTGCGCGGTCTTTGCGCTGTTCGCTCTGCAGTATCTGCGTTTTGCCTGGGAAAACCGGGGCCAACCTGGCGCGCTCGTCGAGCGCGGTCTGCAATGGCTTACCTATGGGCTGGCCTTGTTGGGGCCTGCCCTGCTGATCACTTTTGTCTGGGTCGACTATTCGGACTCGTTGAAGGCGGCGCACCCGCTCACGGAATTTCTGACCTCCGAGCGACTTCATGACTGGAACTACGGATCGAATGTCGAGCGTGGGCAGTCGGCGTCCTACATTTTATTGCCTTTCCGCGGCGATCACCCGTCCATCCTGCATCAGGCGATAGGCAGTTTCTGGTGGCTGGCCATCCTGCTGGCCTTGCCGGGCCTGGCCCTCGAGGTGCGGCGCCGCGGCTGGCTTATGCTGGGGCTGCTAGTCAGTTTCGTCTCCGGTTTCCTGATTTTCTCGAATTTGTACGAACACCACTATTACTACTGGATCGCCAATGTGATCTTCCTGTTTGGCGTACTGGCCCTCGGCATCAGCCGAGGCGTGGAGGTCATGATCAGTCTCCTGTCGGGCAAGACCCGGCTGCCGGAGATTGTTGTGACACGGGCCGTGCCGACGCTATTCGCCGCCATTTTGGTGACGGGCGCTCTCTGGACCTGGCAATCCTTTTTCTTCCAGCGCTCACTTGCTGGCTGGCCGGCGGGTGAGCGAATCGGCGCGTCGATTGCGGACCGATCCGAAGCTGATGAGATCATCTATGTTTTCGGTGTGGGATGGAATCCAGCGTTGCAGTATCTGTCGGACCGCCGGTTTGTGATGGGGTATCAGCGACGTGAGGCCCTCGCCTATGCTGCAAATATTGGTCCGGCACCGGCGCTGCTCCTGATCTGCAGCGGTGAGCGCGAACGGGCGGACGAAATCCTTTCAAGCCAGGCCTTTGAGGGGGCCGGCTTTGAACAAGTTGACAGCGTGGGTTTCTGCAATTTTTACGCGCCCACAGAACCATAGCGGCCAAGCCGGCTGATGCGGAACTGAAAGACGGATATTGTGAGCCAGAGAGTATTCATTACCGGAGCCGCGGGTCTCGTCGGCCAAAACCTGATCCCGGTGCTTAAGCGCAATCCGGACCTTGAGATCATTGCCGCAGACAAGCATCCCACGAACACTGCCAAGCTTGCGGAGCTTCATCCGGATATCGAGGTCATCCAGGCTGACCTGGCCGAGCCAGGTGACTGGCAGGCCCGACTGGCGCAGAGCGACATCGCGGTCTTCCTGCACGCCCAGATCGGCGGTCTCGATGAGGCTGAGTTCACGCGCAATAATGTCACCGCGACTGAGACCTGCCTCGCCGCAATGGAATCAGGGATCACCCGGTATCTGGTGCACATTTCTTCATCAGTCGTGAATTCGATGGCCGATGATTTCTACACGCGCAGCAAGACGGCCCAGGAAGCGGTCGTGGTGAAGACAGACATCCCGCATGTCATCTTGCGCCCGACCTTGATGTTCGGCTGGTTCGACCGCAAGCATCTGGGCTGGCTGAAACGCTTCATGGAGCGCATGCCGGTCTTCCCGATCCCGGGAAATGGCAAGTATCTGCGTCAGCCGCTCTATGCTGGGGACTTTTCCGCGATCATTGCCTCCTGTATCGCGTCGCAAAAGACCGGCGCCTACAACATCTCGGGTCAGGAAACGGTCGACTATATTGACTTGATCCGTGCCATCAAGCGGGTTACCGGGGCCGGCGCGCTGGTTCTGAAAATTCCGTATGGGTTGTTCTGGCTGTTGCTCAAGATCTATGCGCTGTTCTCCAGAAACCCGCCATTTACCACCAGCCAGCTTGAGGCGCTCGTGACGCCGGACGTATTTGAAGTGATCGACTGGCCCGGCATTTTCGATGTCGAGGCCACGTCGCTGGACGATGCCCTGAAAGCCACTTTTCTTGACCCCACCTACTCAAAGGTGGAACTGGAATTCTGATCGGACACGCTTTCCCATGAAGCAGAAACTAATCGTCCTCGGTGCTGGTCCAATGGGACTGGCCGCAGCTTATCAGGCCGCCAAGCAGGGCTTCCACGTCGAGGTGCTCGAAGCCGACGACCGGCCGGGCGGTATGGCGGCGCATTTTGATTTCGACGGGCTGTCGCTCGAACGCTTCTACCATTTTTGTTGCCTGTCAGACACGGACACGCTGGAACTGCTGGACGAGCTGGGCATGAACGGGGCCATGAAATGGGTCTCGACCAAGATGGGCTATTATCTGGATGGTCGGCTGATCCGTTGGGGCGACCCCATCTCGCTTCTGTTCGCGCCGGGCATCGATATCATCACCAAGGTCCGTTACGGCTTGCAGATGTTCATCTCGACCAAGCGGTCTGATTGGGAGCGTCTGGACAAGATTAGCGCGAAGGACTGGTTCACCGGCTGGTCCGGCGAAAAGGCCTACGACCGGCTCTGGCGCCGCCTGATGGATCTGAAATTCTACGAGCTGTCCGATGAGGTTTCCGCCGCCTGGATCTGGCAGCGGATCAAGCGGATCGGCAATTCCCGCAAGAGCCTCTTCGAGGAGCAACTGGGCTATATTGAAGGCGGTTCGGAAGCCTTGATGAACGCGTTGGCCGCAGCGATCGAGCAAAAGGGCGGCACGATCCGCTACTCGAAACCGGCCGCGGAATTTCTCATCAAGGATGGTGTAATCAAGGGTGTACGCGCCGCCGACGGCGAAGTCTTCGAGGCGGACAATGTCATCTCAACTATTCCGACGCCTTATGTGCCGGCATTGTTCGGCGAGAAGCATGCGGCGCTCGCGGCGCCCTATGAAGCCATTCGCAATGTCGGCGTCGTCTGTGTCGTTCACAAGCTGAAGAAACCGGTCACCGACAATTTCTGGGTCAATATCTCGGACGAGAATTTCGAAATCCCCGGCATCGTGGAGTTTTCCAATCTTCGTCCGCTCGATGATCACATTGTGTATGTGCCTTACTACATGCCTCAGACCAACGAAAAGTTCGGGTGGTCTGATTCACAGTTTATCGATCAAAGTTTTGACTATCTCAAAGTGCTGAACCCCCAACTGGCCGACGACGATCTCCTCGCCTCCCATGTCGGCCGGCTGCGCTATGCACAGCCTGTCTGTGAAGTCGGGTTTGCGGAACTAATTCCGGACCACAAAACGCCGGTTGCGGGGCTGCAGATCGCTGATACGTGCTTTTACTATCCCGAAGACCGCGGCGTGTCGGAAAGCGTGCGATTCGCCAAGCTCATGGTGGAACAGATCGGTGCGGCCCGGGACCGGCAAGGCGTAGCATGACGCGCGAATTCGTCAGCTTTATCGTCGCGGGCGGCATCGCAGCCGGCGTGAACTGGGGATCGAATATTCTGCTGCGTCTGGTGATGCCGCTCGAGGCCTCTGTCCTTGTCGCTTACCTCATCGGCATGACCACTGCCTATACGCTCAGCCGGCTGTTCGTTTTTGCCGAGAGCGGTCGTCAGCTGCATGATGAGTACATCCGATTTGCCATCGTCAATGTAATCGCTGCCGCCCAAGTCTGGCTCGTCACCATCGCACTGGCCAAATGGTTCCTGCCACTGATCGGCTGGATCTGGTATCCCGAACTGGTGGCACATGCTGCCGGGGTCGCCTCGCCGATTTTAACCAGCTATCTGGGGCATAAGTATTTCACCTTTTCCAAGAAGGACGCGAAGCCGTCCGCCGAGAGTCCCGAATGACCCGCGCCCTTCCGCTGATTGTTGATCTCGACGGGACTCTCTTCCTGACGGATACGTTGGTTGAAAGCCTTGCTGAACGACTGTTTCGCGCGCCGATTGGATTGCTTGCAACCTTGCCCAGCCTGATGCAGGGGCGTGCCGCTTTCAAGGCCAGGGTCGACACGATCAGTGCGCTCGACATTGAGGTCCTGCCTGTCCGTGAAGACCTGATGGGATACTTGGAAGCGGAAAAGAAAAACGGCCGGGCCATTCATCTCGTCACCGCCGCCAACCAGGCAATCGCGGATGCGGTCGCCGAGCGGTTTGGCTTGTTCGACAGCGCGACCGGGTCGTCCGACACCCATAACCTCAAGGGCGTGAACAAGCAGGCCTGGTTACGCCAGCAGTTTCCCGATGGTTATGTCTATGCCGGAGACAGCGCTGCAGATTTGTCGGTCTGGAAGGATGCTGACGGCATAATTCTGGCCGGAGCCTCTGCATCTACGACCCGATTGGCGGAAATGCTGGACGCGCCCATTGAGGCACGCTTTGAGAACTCCGGCGGAGCCAGGATCTGGCTCAAGGCCCTGCGTTTGCACCAATGGGCCAAGAATTTGCTGCTCATTGCGCCGCTTCTGCTGAGCGGGCTCTATGCGGACCTTACGGTTCTGCCCAACTTGGCCTTGGCATTCTTCGGCTTGGGACTGGCAGCGTCCGGAACGTATCTGCTCAATGATCTGGTTGATCTCAGCGCGGATCGCCGCCACCGGTCCAAACGTCTGCGACCTTTCGCGTCTGGCAAGGCGTCTCTGGGGCTCGGAATGCTGGCGGCACCCGCCCTTATTCTCGCCGGAATGCTCCTGGCCTTGTTCGCCAGCCCGCTCGCAGCGATGGCCTTGGCCTGTTATCTCGTCGTGACGCTGTCCTATTCATTCTCGCTCAAGCGCAAGCCATTGCTGGACGTGGTTCTGCTGGCGGTCCTGTTCACCCTGCGCCTGGTGATCGGGGCTGTGGCGATTGGAGCGGAGACCTCTTACTGGCTGTTCACCTTTTCAATGTTCTTCTTCCTGTCCCTGTCGCTGGCCAAGCGGCATGTGGAAGTTGCAGCAGCAGAGCCCGGCAGTGTGATCCGAGGCCGGGGGTATCGGCCGGAAGATGCCCCTCTGACCTTGTCCTTGGGCATTTCCAGCGCCATGGCGGCCATTGTCATCCTGTGTCTTTACGTGATTGAGGATGCTTTCCCGGACGGGCGCTACGGGGCGCCCGAATTCCTGATGGTTGCCCCGGCCATGATCGGTATCTGGACCTTGCGCATCTGGCTCCTGGCGCATCGCGGAGAGCTGGACGACGACCCGGTGAGCTTTGCGGTGAAGGACCGCATCAGTCTTGGGCTTGGTGTCATATTGGTTGCGATGTTCCTGGCCGCGAGCGTGCTATGAGCCAGGCGTTCCGTTCTCAAACTGCAAAACGGTCCTGGGGGCGTGTGGTCGAGGCGCATCACGATGTTGCCAAGCCCGAGTCGCCGACAGAGGCGGTTGCCATCCTCAGCGAGGTCGCAAACAGGAAAATGTCTGCCCTGCCTATCGGGTTGGGCCGGTCCTACGGCGATAGCAATCTGAATCCAGACGGGGCGCTCATCGAGACGACCCGGCTGGATCACTACATCGGATTTGATCCCAAGACCGGGGTTCTGCGGGCTGAGGCGGGCGTGTCGCTGAATGACCTTCTGCGCGTGGTGGTCCCGCATGGCTGGTTTCTGCCGACCACGCCGGGTACCCGCTATGTGACGCTGGGCGGGGCGATAGCCAATGATGTTCATGGCAAGAACCATCACATCGCGGGCAGTTTTGGATCGCATGTTCTCCGCTTCACCCTGGCCCGCACGGACAAGGGCGTGCTTGACGTCGATCCGGAAACGCCTGGCGATCTTTTTGCGGCGACCATTGGCGGTTTGGGCCTGACCGGTCTGATCCTGGATGTTGATCTCCAGCTCGTGCCAATCCGTTCGGCTTTTCTCGACCAGCATGTCGAGCCTCTGCGTAATGTTGATGCCTTCTTCGAAATCGCCGAAGCGCGAGCGGCTGATTACGAACATACTGTAGCCTGGATCGACTGCACCGCGCGCGGAGACCGGCTGGGCCAAGGCGTTTTCACCAGTGGCAACTGGGCCGCTAGTGGCGGCCTGACGCCGCATGACGCCAAATCCGGCCCGGGTTTGCCGGTGGATGCGCCTGGGTTTGCGCTCAATCGGCTGACCTTGCGGGCTTTCAACATGACCTACCGGCGCTCTCAGCTGCTGAAGCCGCGAAATTCTCGTGTCCACTATGCCGGCTTCTTCCACCCGCTGGATGCGATACGGGACTGGAACCGACTCTATGGCAGTCGCGGCTTCTACCAGTATCAGTCCGTGATACCATCCGAGACGGCGCGCGAAGCGACACGCGAGATGCTCGACTTGATCGCGCGCTCGGGTCAGGGTTCCTTTCTGGCTGTGCTCAAAACGCTGGGCGACCGGCCGTCGCCGGGTTTGATGTCCTTCCCCATGCGCGGCGTCACCCTCGCGCTGGATTTCGCGAATGCCGGAAGCAAAACAACCGCGCTGCTGGCCGACCTCGATGCGATCGTCAAGACTGCGGGCGGGCGGCTTTATCCAGCCAAGGACGGGCGCATGCCCGCAGATATATTCCAGCAGGGCTATCCCGAGTGGGAACGTGTTGAAGCCTTGCGTGACCCAGCCCTTTCATCAGCCTTCTGGCGGAGAGTGACTTCATGACCGAGACCCGTTCGCCGCGAAAAGTCCTGATCCTGGGTGCCTTGTCCGCAATGGCGGCGGCCACCGCGCGGCGGCTCGCCGACCGGGGTTCAGATTTTGTGATCACCGGCCGGAATGCCGATGCCCTGGAGCGCGCGGCCAAGGACCTCAAGGCCCGCGGCGCGGCCTCGGTAGCCATCCAGACACTCGACCTGCTTGAAACCGGCAGTGCGGACGCCGTGATGGCGCAAGCTGTCGAAGCGATGGGCGGTCTGGATACAGTCCTGGTTTTCTACGGCATTCTGGGCAACCAGGCGCAGGCTGAGACCGATCCGCAGGAAGCCGAGCGGATCATAGCGGTGAACTATTCCAGCGCTGTGCACTGGGTGATGGCGGGCGCCCGTGCGCTGGAGGCCCAGAGCGGGCCGAACCGGGTTCTTCTGACCGCCAGTTCCGTCGCCGGAGATCGCGGCCGCCGGTCCAATTATGTCTACGGATCCGCCAAGGCTGGTCTCTCTGTCCTCATGCAGGGGCTGGCCCACAAATGGGCGGCCCAGGAGAACGCACCGCGTGCGGTCAATCTCAAACTCGGCTTTGTGGACACGCCCATGACGGACGGGATCGAGAAGGGTGGCCCGCTCTGGGCCAAGCCGGATGATATTGCCGCAATTGCCGAGCGCGCGCTGACCAAGGGCGGCCCGAATGTCTATGCGCCCTGGTTCTGGCGTTTCATCATGCTCGCGATTCGCGGGACGCCGGCCTTCGTGTTCAACAAGGTCAATCTTTAGCCCGGGCTGGAGCGATGTCCGGTCCCCACCACTGGCTGGTCTGGTTCGAGCGCAACAAGGCCTGGATCGTGTGGTCCGCACTCATTCTGGTCGCGATTATCGGCATTGCGCGCGGCGACTTCATTTCCGGTCAATTGTTGGATGGCTGGGCGAGTTCGACCCCTGATGCCGCACTGTTGTTCGGGGTTTTTGCCTGGTTCTTCGCGTCCCAACTGGTAGTGCTGCCCTCAGGAACTTTGTCTGTCTTGGTAGCGGGCGCCTTGTTTGGGTGGCCGGCGGGCCTGCTCTATTTTTTCGCGATGCTGCTGGCCGGTCAGCTGCTGCACCTTCTGGCGAGGCAGGATCGCGGTGCGGCGCGGCGGGCTCTGGAAAAGGCGTTGGGGAACAAGCTGGGGCAAGGGCTTCTTGCGCGTTTGATCGAGCGGGCCGAGCGCCGCGCTGTCACGACCACCATCATGTTGCGGCTTCTGCCGATCGCACCATCGGCAATCTGTCCGCTCGTGTTGGGAACGATAGGAGGAGAAGCGTGGAAGTTGGCGATCGGGACACTGATTTCCGGGTGGGTCCGCCCGCTTTCTTTGGCCATTGTCGGGCAGTCGGCTAGCCAGGTCTTGCTCGAGCCGGAACCGATCCTGGCAGAGGTGGCGCAACCGGTTGTTTTGGTTGCTTTGATGTCTATCGCATTGAGCACGCTTGCCGGTTTTCTCATATCGCGACCTTTGCGTGAGCATTAGACATGTGCCTCGGAAATTTCAGCGACTGAATATGTGCTGACTGAGCGCTTTGCTGGAGGTCGATCGAGGTTTTCGGAACCCCGGTCCCTTGATGGAACCGCCATTCCCGAAGGCTTCCGGCAGAGGGTGATGATATGATTTCGTCCAATGCTTTCGCTTCGAAACGCCGGATAGGCTTGTGACCCGCAGGTGTTCGTGTCGCCCAAAGCGCAGTGTGTTTGGGACCGAGCCGGTATGGTCAGGAAACTGCACCGCATATCCGGAAGCGCCCATGGCAAAATCAGACTTGCTCGGGCGAGGCATTCGAGCAGGTGCTCGTGACGAGTTGCGCTGACGTTTATTGCCCTTCGGGCGTCCACGATCAGGCGTGGGCCTCGTGATCTATCCCGTCAAGCGCCGATGGTGCGAGATGACGCTCAGGCTCGCACTGCCCGAAATTGGCCGCGTGAAAAGGGGCGACCCGACTGAAGCTGTGGTTCGGTCGCAGCCGTGATCGGTCAGGCTCCGGCTTTGATCAAAATCGGTGGCGGCGATTTAGTCAGAAGCGCTCGGGCAGCGCGCGCCATGACACGACTTGCGGCGTCGCAATCGAGGCCTTGCTCGATACGCAATCGCCGCCAGAAGCTGAAGCTGGTGACCGCGTGCAATGCTTCGAACATTTCGTCGGGCAGCTGGCCGTCAGGATTGAGCAACACTTGCAAGCGTTCCCGCTCGACGCGAAGGAGATAGCCATAATCCTGTTCCAGGGCCTTGTAGGCATGGCGTTTCGCTTCGGACGCCAGCAGGAATGGCTCGAGTTCGGCGAAGATCGCGGCGCGATTGGCCAGCAAATGTGTGAGCCTGACCGTGCGATCCGGTGTCTCCAGGTCCTGCAGGGTGCGCGGCTGGAATTCCTCATGCAGGATAGAGACTAGCTCGCGATAGAGCGAGCCCATGTCCTCGAAACAGCGATAGACGGTGCGTAGTCCAACACCAGCCTTTTCAGCGACTGCCGGTGCGCTCGGTGTCGCCATCCCTTCGCGGATCAGATCCTTGAAGGCATGGACGATTTTCAGACGGCTTCGGGAGCGCCGGGCCTTGCGCCCATCATCCGCCCCACCCGATTCCAGCGCCATCGGCGAGCCTCGAATTAAATTGACACTACAAGTGCCAATTTATAGGGTTTCGAGGCATGGATGCAACCGGTCATGCGGGAGGCGAGGCAATGTTGCGATTATTACGGATTGTCCTGTTCGGTGCCGGCCTTCTGTCAGTCATTGTCGGCTTTTATATCATTGGCATCTTCCAGGGCTGGCACGGGCGGACTCGTGGGCCGGGCGAGGTGGTCGGCGCGGAGATACCCGCACAGGTCGTCGAGGAGAGGCGGGCCGGACAACGCGCGCAACAGGCGGCGTTGGGCGTTGAGCCGGGTACAGAGATCCTGTTTGGCGACCTGCATGTGCATTCGACTTTCTCAACCGACGCTTTCGTCTGGGCCTTGCCCCTTTTGCGTGGCGAGGGTGCCAATCCACTCGCAGATGCCTGCGATTTCGCCCGGTATTGCTCGGCGCTCGACTTCTGGGCGATCACCGATCATGCCGAGGCGCTGACGCCGGCGCGCTGGTCTCAATCGCTGCAGACCATGCAACAGTGCGAGGCCCAGTCAAGCACGGGCAGTGTGCCGGACGTAGTCCCGTTCATCGGCTTCGAATGGACCCAGGTTGCGCCCCTGCCGGAGGATCATTACGGCCACAAGAATGTGATCTTCCGCACCCTCGACCCGGATGAGATCGCCGCCCGCCCGATCGCCGCCGCCGGCACGACGGTCCGGATCCTGCGGGACAATGCGCGCGGCCTGCTGCCACAGCAAATCGTGTTTCTCGATCTTGAACACCGCCAGGACTATTATGATTTCGGGCGTTTCGTTCAGGAGGTGCGTGACACGCCCTTGTGTGACCCGGACATCGCTTCGGGCGATCTGCCGCGTGATTGTTACGAAATGGCCGCCACGCCCGGGGAACTCGTTGCCCGTCTCGAATCCCAGCGGCTGGACCCGCTCATCATCCCGCATGGCTCGGCGTGGGGGCTCTATACGCCACCGGGCACGACCTGGGACAAGCAGCTGGTGGACGCGCAGCGCCCGGAATCCTTCCCGCTGATCGAGATTTTTTCAGGCCATGGCAATGCCGAGGAATACCGATCCTGGCGCCAGTCCGCCGGCACGACGGAGGCGCCAACCTGTCCGGAGGCGACCGCCGACTATCTGCCGACCTGTCAACGTGCCGGGCAGATAATCGAGGAACGTTGCCGGGCCGATGGCGAAGGTGAGATCGAGTGTGCTGCCCGTGCCGAGGAGGCTCGGGCGAACGCGGCCTATGTCGGCCTGGCCGCTCACATGACCGTGCTCGGTGAGGATATTGCTGACTGGCTCGACGCTGGGCAGTGTCGTGACTGCTTCCTGCCGGCGTTCAATTTCAATCCGACCAGCTCGGTCCAGTACGGTCTGGCGATATCCAATTTTGACGGGGCTGAACCGCAACGCTTCCGCTGGGGCTTCATCGGCTCTTCCGATACCCATACCGCGCGCCCTGGCATCGGCTACAAGCCACATGCCCGCCACTACATGACCGATGCCAGCGGCGCGGTAACGCGTGACATTGCCGAGCGCCTGCTGCCGCCTGATCCCGAGGCGTCCTCGCGGTCTCGTGCCATGACGCGTGAGGAGTTGACCCGGAATGTCGGATTCCAGGTCACGGAAATCGAACGGCAGTCCAGCTTCTTTACCGGTGGCGGCCTGGTTGCCGCCCATGCCGGCGAACGTAGTCGCGATGGGATTTGGGATGCCCTCCAGACGCGCAATGTCTATGCAACGTCAGGACTGCGCCAACTGCTCTGGTTTGACCGCATTGATGATGGCGGAAATGTTTTGACGCCGATGGGCGGGGAGGCGGATACCGGTATGGATCCGGTGTTTCGCGTCCGCGCTGCTGGGTCCTTGCGGCAAAACCCCGGCTGCCCAGACTACTCTGTGCGGGGGTTGCCAGCTGACCGCCTGCAGCAGCTGTGTCGCGGCGAATGCTACAATCCCGGCAATGAACGGCACCGCATCACCCGGATCGAGGTCGTGCGGATCAGGCCTCAGATCACGCCCGAGGAATCGGTTGATCTGTTGATCGAAGACGATTGGCTCAGCCTGCCCTGCGAGGATCAGGGCGAGGGGTGCACGGTTGAGTTCACTGATCCGGAGTTCGCTGCAGGCGGGCGCGATACGGTCTATTATGTGCGGGCAATCCAGGAAGCGTCGGGGCAGGTGAACGGGGATGCCCTCCGTTGCGAGTATGACGAAACCGGCGAATGTGTCCGCGTGAATCCTTGTCTGGGAGACTACCGGACCGACATGGACGAAGGTTGTGTGGCCGATGTCGAGCATCGGGCCTGGTCGTCACCGATCTATCTCGGTTACAGCGAGACCGGGCCGGTCCGCGCGGCGGATGAGGGCTGATGGCGGACGCGCGCGCAGCCTGTCTTGCGGGCGCCGCAGGCGGAGCCTTGCTGGCCATGGCGACCCTGTTCTGGCCGGTGTCACAAGCCGGACCAGCGGGTCCGGTGGTGGCGCGCATCAATGGCCATTTCATCACCGATGCCGATTTGCAGCTTGCCCTCGAGGCGATGGCCCGGGACAGTCGCAATGACCTCCCCGAAGATGCTTCAAGCTATGCGCTTGCACGCTTGATCGACGAGGAGCTCCTGTACCAGAGGGCGATCGAGCTCGATCTGCCACGCAACGCCTCCACCATACGCCGATCCGTGGTGATCGCGATGATTGACTCCATTCTGGCGCGAGCCGATCTCGAGCCCGACCAAGCGGCTTTGCGCGAATTATTTGCGGCGGAGCCGGAGCGCTTTTCCGGTGAACCGATGCTGCGCGTTGAGTGGCTGAGTGGCCCGGCCGCGGGTGGGCCTTTCAGGCGCCCGTCCGCCCACCCGCCGGACCGGCTGATCAGTGCAAGCGACCTGCGTCGATATCTCGGGGCCGAACTCGCTCAAGCCGCGCTCTCCCTGGCTGCGGGTGAGACGGCGGAGATTGCCGGAGAGGGGGGGCGTCACAACCGCCTGACGATCCTGGAGCGCCGTGACCCTCAGCCAGCCGCATTCGAGCAACAACGTGATGCCGTGTCCGCCCTGTGGCGAGAGCGGAGCGAGGAGGCGGCCCTGGAAGCTTATCTGGCAGATCTGCGCGACCGGGCCGAGATCACGATCCGGGCAGATTGATGCGCCGGCCGATCACGCTCACCCTCGCCCTTCTCTTCGCTTTTCTTGCTCACGCTGCGCCTGCCAGCGCGCATGAACGCAGTCGTTCTGCCTCTGACTGGACGGAGACGACGAACGGCATGACCGGCGAGTTTCTGCTCGATGCAAGGCAGGCCACGCTTTTCCTCGCGTCTCTTCCCCCGGGGACCAGCCTGGAAGCTGCCTTCCGGATGCGTCTCGCTGAAGGGCTGCAAGTGCGTCGCGACAACCAGCCATGCCGCTTGTCGAGTGAGCCTGCGGTCCGCTTGCTCGGCGACGGACGCCTTCAGGGCTTCACGGACTGGCTGTGCGATGCCGGTGCGGGTCCGGTTGAGATCGACGTCCAGGTCTATTCACCCTTCTCGCCGAACCATGTGCATTTCCTGCAGGCGAGAATGATCGCGGGCGAGCGCCAGGAATTCGTCCTTACACGCGGCAACACGCTGGCCCGGCTCAGCGCCACGGGCGAACCCTTGCCGTTCATCGCGCGTCTCGGGCGCTATGCGTTATTGGGCGTAACCCACATCCTGGCCGGGCCTGATCACCTTGCCTTTCTGCTCGCCCTGCTCCTTGTGGTCGCAAACTGGCGACAAATTCTGGCGGCGACGGCCGGTTTCACACTTGGGCATTCTGCAACGCTTGGGCTGGCCTATCTCGGCTGGATCAGTCCGCCCAGCACGGCGATCGAGGCGCTGATTGGCTTCTCTATCCTGTTCGTCGCAGCCGAAGCCGCGTTTCTGGCCAGGCGGCCGGAGCGCCGCACCGTTGTGCTGGTCTTCGCAGCGCTGGTTTTGATGGGGGTCACCAATACGCTCTTCTTGGGCACAATTCCCATAACGGTCTGGCTGGGGCTCGCGATATTTACCGGCAGCTATCTCGCCTGGCTGAACGCGGGTGGTGATGTCCGGCGCACGGTGCCGGCTTTCAGCGCCGGATTCGGTCTGATCCACGGGGTCGGTTTTGCCGGCATCCTGCTGGAGCTTGAGCTGCCACGCGGCGACCAGGTTGCCGCCTTGCTCGGATTCAATCTCGGCGTTGAGATAGGTCAGGTGGTGTTTGTGAGCGTGATCGGACTGGCGTGGCTTTTTTCCCGTCGGTTCTTGCCGGCCTGGCTGCTGGCCAACACGCGACTTGGTGCGATCGCGCTGCTCTCAGGCGCGGGTTGTTACTGGTTCGTTGCCCGGGCCTGGGCCTAGCTGGATTCCAACCCCAGCCATTGACCGACGAGCCAGAGTCGGTCCTGACCAAAGGCCATGCGATCACCGACCTTGAATGTCGGAACGCCCCAATGTCCGTTTTCAAAAAGTTCTGCGCGATTGGCTTCGACGACCAACCGCCAACTTTCATCGTCCAGGTCGGACAGGGCCTGATCCCAGCGCACGCCGGCGGTATCACAGATGCGCCGCAATCCCGCATCATGGGCCGGATCAATCCCCTGCGACCAGACGCCGGTCATGAAAGCTTGCAGGAATTCTCGCCCCCTCCCGCGATTGATCTCTCCGACCAGGACGGCGAGCCCGCGCTCAACGCCAACACCCACGGGGTCCACGATATTGCCAAAGGGCAGGCCGAGTCGCTCGGCTTCGCGCTTGCAGTCGCGGACGATGTAGACCCGCTTGTTTGTCGGGACCGGCAGGGCGCGCATCACCATGGGCAGGACCGGACGCAAGCGAATGTCGGCCTGCCAATGCTTTGCCAGGTCGAACAGGCGCATGGCGGCGAGATAGCTGTAGGGGCTGCGCAAGGACAGGAAGACGTCGACCTGACCACCATTGGCATGGTCCGGCTCGGCGATTGGCGGGAAGAGGAGGGGCTGTCCGCCCAGGCGGCACTCGAGATGGTGCAGCCGGTCTATTCCCCAATACCACTCTCCCTCGAACCAGGTCATCGCCGAGCCGTAATGGCCCAGTCGATTGCGCAGGGCATTGCCGGCTTCCAGCCCCATGGTATCCGGCCAGGCTTGTGATTCCGTTTTGAGATTATAGGCTTGGGCGAGATAGCCTGCATCCTGGGCCGACCAGGCGGCCAGCTTGTCGGGCTCGGGAGCGGCGGATCGTTCGGGCGGCCCGACCTCGTGCCACACAAGTTTGACACCATGGCGTTCTGCTATGCGAGGCAGGGCCTGAAGGAGAAGATTCGAATAGGGTTCGTTGCGCTCGATAAAGGCGTGCAGCGTGCGCGGCCGACCGGTCAGGTTTCGCAAGGCGGCGTGCCGGAGGCGAGAGGTGGCGCGCAAGGTCGGGCTCGTCAGGATCAGCGGGGTGAGCGATTTCGGGCTCATGCGAGGTAGGTCTCCGCGCCAAAACAGGGGATCAGGAGTTGTCCGGCCAGGCCGGCCTTGCGATGGACTTCAATTTCGCGGAACTCGGGCGTCTTGGAGATTTCGAGCAGCGTCGCAGGCGATGGATAGGTCATGATCGCCACCATATCCCAAGTGTCCTCCACCTCACCGACCAGAAGCGGCGAAGACAGGGCAGAAAAGCGCAACTGACCACCAGCCTGTTCGACAAGCCGTGTCATGGGGCCGCCATAGCGCATATAGGCTTCAGCTCCGGGCAAGTCCGCGTCACGCCCGTCTGGATAGTCAGCGGTCTCGCGAAACTTCAACAGGTTGACCATGTGGACCGGCCCGCCATCCTTGCGCGCAAGAAATGCGGCAAGCTGGTCGTCGTTCGGCTCCATTGCATTGAAAACACGCATGTCATCCCCTTCAGTGCGATCCCGTGAGCGGGCTGGTCTGCGACCGTGCAATCGTCTGCCGCGCGGCAGCGACTTGTCTAGCCCAAACTGCTTGGCCGCGGAAATCCTGTCGCCCCGCCGTCCGCAAGCCAATTCGAGGTCTGCCCTTGAACACGGATATATTTTACTTCTAAAATAAAATGTCACGCGCCGGGAGAAACGCGCCATGAAGATTGCTTGTGTGGGTGGCGGCCCGGCGGGGCTCTATTTCGCGATCTCGATGAAGCTCAGGGATCCGGCCTGTGAGGTCGATGTCTACGAGCGCAATCGTGCAGGCGACACCTTTGGCTGGGGCGTGGTCTTCTCCGACCAGACGATGGAAAATCTCAAGGCCAATGATCCGGCCAGTGCACAGGCGATCGCTGAAAGCCTCGCGCACTGGGATGATATCGACGTGCACTTTCGCGGCGAGGTCGAGCGATCGGGAGGTCATGGCTTTTGCGGCATTGGCCGCAAGCATCTTCTCAATCTCCTGCAGGACAGGGCCCGCGAGCTCGGCGTCGGCCTGCACTTCGAATGCGAGCTGGATGCTGACCTGTCGAGGTTTGACGATGCCGACATGATCGTTGCGTCAGATGGTCTGAACTCGAAAATCCGTACGGTGCACGCGGATGTTTTCAAGCCGGACATCGAGACCCGCCGGAACAAGTTCATCTGGCTGGGCACGAACCGTGTCTTTGAAGCCTTCACCTTCATCTTCACCGAGACGGATCATGGTTGGGTCTGGGCGCATGCCTACCGTTTCGATGATGCGACGTCGACCTTCATCGTCGAGTGCGCGCCTGAGACCTGGGCCGCGCTTGGTTTCGACGCGATGGACCAGGATGAGACCTGCCAGGCCTGTGAAGCGCTGTTTGCTGATTGGCTGGGCGGCGAGGCATTGATGTCGAATGCCCGCCATCTGCGCGGCTCGGCCTGGCTCAATTTCCCCCGCGTGCTGTGCGAGACTTGGGTGCACGACAATATCATCCTGCTCGGCGATGCCGCCCACACCGCGCACTTCTCCATCGGATCCGGCACCAAGCTCGCCTTCGAGGATGCCATCATGCTCGCCGAAGTTCTCACCAGCACGGAAATTCCAATTGCCGAGGGTCTCGTCGCCTATCAGGAAGCCCGCAAGGTAGAGGTGCTCAAACTTCAGAGCGCCGCTCGCAATTCCACCGAATGGTTTGAACATCTCGATCGCTATCTCGGCTTTGAACCCAAGCAGTTTGCCTATTCCTTGCTCACGCGATCACAGCGGATCAGTCATGAAAACCTGCGCGAACGCGATCCGGAATGGCTGGCCGGTGTCGAGAGCTGGTTCGCGGGAGGGGGCCGCGTCGCCGATCCGCGCCCACCGATGTTTGCCCCTTTCGAGCTCCGCGACATGCGCCTGGACAATCGCGTCGTGGTCTCGCCGATGTGCATGTATTCGGCGACGGACGGAATGCCAGGGCCATTTCACCAGGTCCACTACGGCGCGCGCTGCATGGGTGGGGCCGGCTTGGTCTACACCGAGATGACTGACGTCAGTGCCGAAGCGCGCATCACACCGGGATGCACGGGGCTGTATACAGACGGACATGTCGCAGCCTGGCGCGAGATCACCGATTTCGCTCATGAGAACAGCCAGGCAAAAATGGCGATCCAGCTGTCCCATGCCGGCCGCAAGGGGTCCACGAAGATTGGCTGGGAGGGCTATGACCTTCCACTGGATGAAGGCAATTGGCCGATCTACGGTCCCTCACCGATCGTCTGGGACCAGGGTAACCAGGTCCCGATCGAAATGGACCGGTCGGACATGCTCCGAATCAAGGCCGACTTTGTCCTTGCGACAGAGCGTGCGCGCCTGGCCGGGTTTGACATGGTCGAACTGCATTGCGCACACGGCTACCTCCTGTCGAGCTTCATCACCCCGATCTCGAACCAGCGAAGCGATGAGTACGGTGGCAGCCTGGAGAACCGGTTGCGCTTTCCGCTGGAAGTTTTCGAGGCGATGCGGGCTGCCTGGCCGCGCGACAAGCCTATGGCGGTGCGTCTCTCCGCGACGGACTGGGTCGACGGTCAGGGCCTTGATGGTGATGACAGCGTCAAGGTCGCTGAGGCCTTCCGGGATCTCGGTGCGGATCTGATCGACGTATCCGCCGGACAGACGACGCCATTGGCGCGTCCGGTCTATGGCCGCATGTTCCAGACGCCGTTTTCGGACCAGATCCGCAATACGCTCGGCTGCGCGACCATGGCGGTCGGCAATATATTTGAGCCGGATCATGTCAACTCGATCCTCGCCGCCGGCCGCGCCGACCTGGTCGCTTTGGCCCGGCCGCACCTTCTCGACCCCAACTGGACGCTGCGTGCCGCAGCCGAACTGTCCTGGAAGGGCGCGAACGTGCCGCCTCAGTATCTCGCCGGATTTGCTCAGCTCGCGCGCAATCTGGAGCGGGCCCAGCAGACGGAGTTTCGCGCATGACCGAGCTGTCAGGCCGCAAGGCTGTGATCACCGGGGGCGGGACCGGGATTGGCCTGGCCTGTGCCGCGCGGCTTGCTGCGATGGGTATTGAGACCATCCTCATGGGGCGCCAGCTTGAGCGCCTTGAGGCGGCCGCTGCGACGCTGCCGGATGCTCGCGCGATCCGCTGTGACGTGACCGATGATGACAGCGTGACCGCGGCTTTTTCGGCGGCCGGACCGGTCGACATCCTGGTCAACAACGCTGGCATCGCTGCCGCAAAAGCCTTTCACAGAACCTCGATGCCGGAATGGCAAAATATCCAGGCGGTCAATGTCGACGGGCTGGTCCGCTGTACGCTGGCCGTAATCGGTTCGATGCGCACAGCCGATTATGCGAGGATCATCAACATCGCCTCTATCGCCGGATTGCGTGGCGGTGCCTATGTCGCGCCCTATTCGGCGTCCAAGCACGCAGTTGTCGGTCTTACCAAGTCTTTGTCGCTGGAATACGCCAAGACACGGCTGACCGTGAATGCCGTCTGTCCGGGCTATGTCGAGACCCAGATCGTCGAGGACTCGGTTGCCAACATAATGGCCAAGACCGGTCGGACGCGGGAGGAGGCGATCGCCGAACTCGCGAAGACCAATCCGCAAGGGCGTCTCATACAGCCGGACGAAGTCGCCGAGACGGTCGCCTGGCTCTGCTCGCCCCTGTCCGGCTCGGTTTCCGGCCAGGCCATCATGATTTCCGGCGGAGCGATCTGATATGGCGGGCCCGGCGCGACAGCAGGCGAACGAACCGCGTGATGCGGTCAAGCTGTGGCTGCGCCTTTACCGGCCGGTCTCACTGATCGAACGCGAGCTCCGCAGCCGTTTCCAGCGAGAATTCGCGGTCAGCCTTTCCCGGTTTGATGCCCTGTCGGCCCTGCAACGGGCGCCGGACGGCTTGTTGATGGGTGAATTGTCGGATCGCCTTCTGGTGACCAATGGCAATGTCACCGGACTGATCAGCCGCATGGTCGTCGATGGGCTGGTGACGCGGGACGCATTGCCACAGGACCGGCGCAGCTTTCGTGTCCAGCTCACCGAAGCCGGGCAGGAAACCTTTGCCCGGATGGCCCATGCCCACGCCGACTGGCTGGCGGAACTGCTCGCTGACCTGCCTGGCCAGACTGTCTCGTCCCTGGGTGAGCAGGCCGAGACCCTCCTTCACTGCCTTCGAACCGAACGGACTGGATAGATGATGATGGATCCGAACACCTATGCACCGGAACACTTTCTCTGGACCTTTGCCGACGGGGTCGCGACGATCACGCTCAACCGGCCGGACCGCAAGAACCCCCTGACATTCGAGAGTTATGCCGAATTGCGAAACCTGTTTCGCGATCTGGTTTATGTGAAGCCGGTCCAGGCCGTGATCGTGACGGGAGCTGGCGGGAATTTCTGCTCTGGCGGCGATGTCCACGAGATCATCGGGCCACTCGTTCAAAAGGACATGGCGGGACTACTGGATTTCACGCGCATGACCGGTGATCTGGTGAAAGCCGTGCGCGATTGTCCGCAGCCGGTGATCGCTGCGGTTGACGGGATCTGCGTCGGTGCCGGGGCGATCATGGCGATGGCCGCAGATCTGCGCATTGCGACGCCTGAAGCGAAGACCGCCTTTTTGTTCAACCGGGTCGGACTCGCGGGGTGTGATATGGGTGCGTGCGCTATGCTGCCGCGCATTATCGGTCAGGGGCGGGCCAGCGAGCTTCTCTTCTTTGGCCGATCGATGTCCGCCGAAGAGGGTGAGCGCTGGGGCTTCTACAATGCCATCGTTGGGGCAGAGTCCCTGATGGATACGGCGCGCGAATGGGCGGGCCGTATCGCGGCCGGGCCGAATTTCGCCAATGCGATGACCAAGAACCAGCTCAACACCGAGTGGGACATGAGCCTGCACACGGCTATTGAGGCAGAGGCCCAGGCCCAGGCCATCTGCATGCAGACCCGCGATTTCGAGCGGGCCTATCAAGCCTTCATCGCCCGCGAGAAACCTGTCTTCGAGGGCAATTGAATGGCCGATACAAGCTTTCTTTCCTGGCCGTTCTTCGAGGGCTGTCACCGCGATCTTGCGCGGGAGGTTTCCAGCTGGGCCGCCGCTCGCTTCGCTGATGCCGGCTTTGCCGACCATGATGACGTGGACGCGGATTGCGCGGAGATCCGGGCGGCGCTGGGCAGAGCGGGGTTCACCCGCCATGCCGTACCGGCGGCCCATGGCGGGGTCAGCGAGACGCTCGACGTGCGCTCACTCTGCCTGATCCGCGAACATCTGGCCTACCGGTCCGGGCTAGCCGACTTCGTCTTTGCGATGCAGGGTCTGGGCTCTGGAGCGATTTCGCTTTTCGGCACGCCGGAACAGCGCCGGGCCTGGCTCCCGGGTACGGGCGAGGGCCGTCTGTGCGCCGCTTTCGCCCTGACAGAGCCCGAGGCGGGGTCGGATGTAGCGGCGATCACCACGACCGCCGAGCTGGGCGGCGACCACTATGTCATCAAAGGCGAGAAGACCTTCATATCCAATGGCGGGATTGCTGATTTCTACGTCGTGTTTGCGCGGACCGGCGAGGCGGACGGAGCACGCGGTCTGAGTGCCATTGTCGTCCCGGCCGATACGCCGGGGCTTGTCATCGCGGAGCGGATCGACACGATCGCGCCGCACCCGTTGGCGCGCCTGCAGTTTGAAAACTGCTCAATCCCAGTCTCAAACAGGATCGGCGAGGCGGGTAGCGGTTTCAAGATTGCGATGGGGACGCTTGACGTTTTCCGATCGACGGTCGGGGCTGCGGCTCTGGGCTTTGCGCGCCGGGCGCTGGATGAAGCGACGCGGCGGGCGCAATCGCGCAAGCTGTTCGGCAGGCCGTTGGCCGATCTGCCGGGCGTGCAGACCCAGCTGGCCGAGATGGCGGTCGACATCGACGCGGCGGCGCTACTGATTTATCGGGCTGCCTGGACCAAGGACATGGGCGCGGCGCGGGTGACCCGTGAGGCGGCAATGGCCAAGCTCTATGCCACCGAGGCGGCCCAGAAAGCGATCGACGCCGCCGTGCAGATATTCGGTGGTTTGGGCGTCACCAAGGGCAGCGTGCCCGAGGCGCTCTATCGCGAGATCCGGGCGCTGCGCATCTATGAGGGCGCGTCAGAAGTGCAAAAGCTGGTGATCGCCCGTGCTCACCTTTCGGAGGCGGCGCCATGACCTTTGACGTTGCGCGCCGCATCCGGTTTGCTGATGTCGATCCGGCCGGCATCGTCTTCTATCCACGCTATTTCGAGATGATCAATGCGACCATCGAGGACTGGTTTGAACTGGGCCTCGGCTACGGTTTTGACGCCATGATCGTCAACGGTCCTCACGGCGTTCCGCTCGCCCATATGGAGGCCGAGTTCAAGGCACCAAGCCGGCTCGATGAAACGCTCGTCTTCTCGCTCATCGTGCGTGAACTCGGCCGGTCCTCGATCCGGCTCGCAGTGACGGCCCGTTGCGACGAGACGGTCAGGATGATTGCGCGGCCGACCCTGGTGTTTGTCGATGCAGCCGCGAACAGGCCGATCTCGATCCCCGCAGAGCTGAAGGCGCGAATGCTCGCGTTCAGGGAGGCGGCATGATGGAGACCCTGCAACCACCCGGATGGCCGCGGCCGAAAGGCTATTCCAACGGGCTTGTCGCGTGCGGGCGCACGGTTTTCGTGGCCGGTCAGATTGGCTGGGACGCGACCGAGACCATCGTGTCCGATGATTTTGCCGACCAGTTTCGGCAGGTCCTGGAAAACACGCTGGCAGTGCTGGCCGAAGCCGGGGCCGGGCCGGAACATGTGGTGCGCATGACCGGCTATCTCACCGATCGGGACGAGTATCTCGCAGCCGGGCCGGCGCTGGGCGCGATCTGGAAAGCGTGCATGGGGCGCAATTATCCGGCGATGGCCTTTGTCATCGTCAAGGGATTGGTGGAGCGACGGGCAAAAATCGAAATCGAGACAACGGCCGTTCTGCCGGACTGACAAGACGGGCCGCGAAGGTCCGCACCACACAGACGTCAAACGCGTCGGGGAGGACGTGATGACAATGCAGCCAAGTGGTCATCTTGACCCTTTTACCCGTGATCACCTGCCACCGCGTGCGCAGTGGCCGGACTTCCGCTTCGACCTTGACGGACTCGACTATCCCGATCGCCTCAATTGCGGAGCGGAGCTGCTCGACGGTGCCGTCGCCAATGGGTGGGGCGATCGGCCCGCAATTCACTGCGGCCACCGCTCGCTGAGCTATGCGGACCTGCTGGAGCTCGCCAACCGGATCGCCAACTACCTGACCCGCGTGATGGGTGTTGAGCCTGGAAATCGGGTCCTGCTTCACGGACCGAACGGGATTGAGCTCATGGCGGCCTGGTATGCCGTCATGAAGGCTGGCGCCGTCGCCGTGACCACCATGCCGATGCTGCGCACCGGAGAGCTGGTCAAGGTGATCAGCAAGGGGCAGGTCGCATTTTCCCTGTGTGATCCGTCGCTGCTGGAGCCGGTTGTCGAGGCGGCCAAGACCGTGCCGCTGCTGGCCTCGATTGCGAGCTGGGGGCCGGGCAGTGCCTTTGAAACGGCGCTGCGGGACATGCCGACCTCATTCGAGAACGCTGACACGGCCCGCGATGATGTGGCGCTTCTGGCCTTCACATCGGGAACGACGGGGCAGCCCAAGGCTTGTGCGCATTTCCATTCCAGCGTCCTGGCGATGGCCGACACGTTCGGCCGGCATGTCCTGTCGCCCGAGCCGGACGAAATCTATACGGGCACTCCGCCTTTTGCTTTCACCTTCGGCCTTGGTGCCTTCGTGGTCTTCCCCGCCCGCGCCGGGCTAGCCGTCGCCCTGCCCGAGCGGCCCGGCTTTGACGCTCTGTGCGAGACCATTGAGCGCTACCGTGCGACGACGCTGTTCACGGCCCCGATGGGATATCGGGCGCTGATGGCGGGCTGGGCGGATCATGATCTCGGATCCCTGCGCAAGGGGATTTCTGCCGGTGAGCACCTGCCCAAGGCCGTGTCGGAGGCTTTTCACGCCTGTTCCGGCATTCGTCTGATTGACGGGATCGGTGCAACCGAGCTGATCCACATTTTCATTTCCGAGTCCGGTCCGGACATCCAGCCCGGGTCGACCGGCCGTGCGGTGCCGGGCTATGAAGCGTGTGTGATCGACGAGGCCGGGCAGGTTGTGACCGATGGCGAAGTCGGCAGGCTTGCTGTCCGGGGACCGACCGGCTGTCTCTACCTCGATGATGAGCGGCAGGCCGGATATGTCATCAATGGCTGGAATGTGACCGGCGATCTCTACCGCCGAGATGCCGCGGGCCGGTTCTGGTATTTTTCGCGGTCGGACGATCTGATCGTGTCGTCCGGTTACAATATTGCCGCGCCCGAGGTCGAACAGGCACTGCTCACCCATGAGGCCGTGGACGAATGTGCGGTGATCGGCGCGCCAGACGAGACGCGCGGCACCATCGTGAAGGCCTTCGTCGTGCTGAAGCCGGGTCGTGATCCTCAAGCAGTGACTGAGCAATTGCTGCAGGATCATGTGAAATCCGAGATCGCGCCCTACAAATATCCGCGCTCAATCGTCTTCGTGGACAGCCTGCCAAAGACGCAGACCGGCAAGCTGCAGCGCTACAAGTTGAAGTAAGCTGCTGCAAGCCCCGGGTCTTCGTACCTCGCTTGTGGTGGTCTCAAGATGCCGCTAAAGCGGGGAGGGGAAAGCTGCACCGGACTCCTCCGGCGGCTGGCTGTGGGAGGCGTATGTGCGCGTAGGTTATGTTCTGGGTGCGTTTGTGTGTCTGGCCGGAAGCGCGGTTGCGCAAGCGGCGGATGATCGGGTTGTCGCGGGCGAGGTGACTGAGCAGGCGGCGCGCTCGCTGATCGAGGTCGATTTCGAGGCCGGACAGATTGTCACGCTGACGACCCAGCCGACCGGCGGCTTTGACACGGTTCTCGAACTGCTTGACCCCAACGGGCGACCGGTCGCGGAGAATGATGACCGCGAGCCAGGCGACCTCTCCTCGCAG
The DNA here is from genome assembly GCF_015665295.1 of Maricaulis sp. Taxonomy (GTDB): domain Bacteria; phylum Pseudomonadota; class Alphaproteobacteria; order Caulobacterales; family Maricaulaceae; genus Maricaulis. Next base: position 17,408 of record NZ_JADFAJ010000015.1, on the reverse strand, counting down.
ATCACCTACCTCGCTGAACAATCGGGCCGGTATACCGCCGTGGTGACCGGATATGGCGGTGCGACGGGAGCGTTCGATCTTGTCATCGCTGAGGGGGTCGAGTTCGGCCTGTCGAGTGAGGCCCGCATTCTCAGCGAGGCATCCGTCACCCTTGAGCGCGACCGGCCCGCCGAAACCTACCCGGTCGAACTGGCCGTCGATGACATTCTCGTCGTCACGACTTACGCGCTGACTGATGGCCTGGATACAACGCTCACCCTTATCAGTGCTGATGGCACCATCATTGCCCAGAACGATGACCGCGGCGACGGATCGCTCAATTCGCAATTGGTGTTCCAAGCGCCGGAAGCGGGCCGCTACACTGTCGAGCTGGGCACGTTCGACGCCGCCAGCTTTGGCGATCTGGTCCTGTCTGTGGCGATCGACCCCAATGCCGAAGTGCCATTCGATTTCGACAGTATCGAACGCACGCCCTTCGCTGAATATGATGGCACGATCGGAGGGCGGGAAGCTGAGTTTGACTACCCGATCGAACTGGCCGCCGGTGAAACCCTTCTGGCCATCGCCGAAGCTGTCACGGGCGATCTCGATACGGTGCTCAGGCTGGTTGGCGCCGATGGCAATCCGGTCGCCCTGAATGATGACCGCGGCGATGGATCGCTGAATTCGGCGATCGCCTTCACGGCACCGGAGACCGCGACCTACACGCTCGAGCTCCGGCGTTATCGGAGTGGGGAGAGTTCCGGTGACTTCCGGCTCGAGCTGTCCCTTGTCGATGCCTCCGTGGCTGAAACCCTGCAGGAGCTGCTTGAAAACCGGGTCTCACTGAGCGGACCTGAATTGACGGTGATGACGCCGGATTTCCGCGTGCTCTACACGCTGGAAGGCGTCGACGCCTCGTCTACCGAATATGCCCAATCGGTCGGCGATGCGCTGCAGGAAATGCTCGACAGCCAGGTCAGCCGGATCGGCTGGGCCGAGCCGGTGCGCGATGATGATGGTCGCTACCGCGCCTATGTCGCCGATGCGGACGGATCGATGGGTGTGACCTACCCCGTCCAGATCGTCTTCGACAACAGCAACACGTCTGATGTCCGCGAAACTGCGGCGGCCCGTACTGTCTTCGTGATCGACAATGATTTTGTCGGCATGGGCAAGGCAGCATCTGTGCACAGCCTGATGCGCGCCACGGCAACACATGAATTCAACCACGTCATCCAGTTTGGCTATGATTCCGAGGAAGGCCTCGACTGGCTCTACGAGGCAACGGCCTCGTGGACCGAGACCACGACGGTCGGCAGTGACCAGGACGCAACCGACTATGTCGAGACAGATTTCGCCGCACCTGAAGTGTGCTGGACGACGAGCCAGGACGGGTTCGACTACTCACAATGGACCCTGTTGCAGTCGATGGCCGACGTTTATGGCGAAGGCATTGTGGTGACGATGTGGGAGAACAGCGTCGCTCTCGACGGGTTCGAGACGATGGCGGCGACGCTGGAGCCGGTCGGGACGACCATTCCCGACGTCATCAGCCGCTGGCGGGCCCAGAATTATGCCCTCGCTTATGATCTCGCACCGATGTTCAACAGCACGGTCCGCGTGCAGCACACGCTCAGCAGCGAACGCGGCTGGATGTCCAAGGGCGGACTGGAGCAGCTGGGCGCCAACTACATCACGGTGGCGCTGGACGGCGTTTACGAGTTCAGCCTGCGCGGTGATGACGGGCTGGATCTGTTCGCGCTGGCGCAGGATGGGGACCGGATCCAGGTCATCCCGCTGGGACAGGGGGGTGTCGTCGACACGACCGCGCATGATCATGTTGCCCTGATGGTGTTCAACCGCACCATGCCGGAAGCGCCCGGTGTGTGCAGTGATGTCGGCTATTCCCTCGATGTCGCTCCGGCCATGACGGCGCCGGCATCGCCGGCCTACAGCTTCAGCGCCGAGCACTTCACGGCGCCGGGCTAGGGCGGAGGGCGCTCACGACGCTATTCAATGACACGGCAGGACCCCGGCCTTCGAGAGGAAGGCCGGGGTCTTTTCGTTGCGGTGTGGCCGATGTGCCTCTCCGACTGGGAAAACCCGCCCCACCCACCCGTTTGGGCGATTGTTCGCCTTTCCGAAAACCGGCCTGTTCCCGAGCGACAAGTTTTGTCTGGTGGCGCGATGGCGTGCGCCAGGCATCCGGGTGTGTGCCGGGGGGCGCTACCCGTGTCCGGCCTGGTCCGCGTGAAGGATCAGGCCGGATATGGCGTTTGAGGTCAGACAGGCGGCATTCCCGATGCCGCAGACGGGGATTGAAGATGATGACGCGGCTGGTTTCACGTATGTTTGCACGGTGCAGCGCATTTGTCGGCAGGCCCGCAAGGCGAACGCCGCGTTTCTCGCGGGTCTGGCATGTCTTGCGATTGACCCCGGCCCTGCTTCGAGGCGCCCGATGGCGGCTGGTGGGAGCCGAGCCTCGGGCTCACGGGTGTCTGGGACTATAATCCGGTGGAATTGCTCAACGAGGCAGGTGCGCTGGTCGGGACCGGTGATGTCCGTCTGGATGCCCGCTTTGGCCTGCACGGCCAGCTGGCGCCGGGTGCATCAATCGTCCTGGAAACCGATGTTTCCGGTCTGGGCGACGGTGATTTTGATGCCCGCTCCGCTCGGATCGGACTCCGCCTGTCCTTCAACTAGCCGCTTGGCAGGTTGCATGACGTAAGGCGAAGACGGGCTTCGTCCGCCTCTGCCGGTGTGTTGATATTGGTGAAGGCCAGCGGGTCGTCGAAATCGACGATCCGCGCCTGCACCCGCTCGATCACGGATTGAAGGGACGGTCCGTCACCCGGGCGAAAATCGCCGAGAGCCGCGATCAGTCCGTTCGGATCCCAGGCGGCAAATGTCGGGTGCAATCGGCCTCCGGCTCGGGCGATGGCCGGGCCTTCGGCGTCGCAGAGTCGCTCAACCAGATCGGTTGGCAGGAAAGGCGCATCGACCGGGACGGTGACCATCATTGTGGCGTCGGCCTGGCTGGCGGCGAGAAACCGGGCACTTGCAACCAAACCGCCCACAGGCCCTTGAAGCCCGGCCGGCTCGTCCGGGATGGTCGCGAGACCAGTGCCGAAATCCGTGGGCCCGGAAATCAGGACAGCATCAACCTGCGGCCTGATGCGGGCGAGCACGTGGTCGATCATGCGCTGGCCAGCCAAGTCGATCAGCGCTTTGTCGCCCTCGCCCATGCGCCGGGATCCACCTCCGGCGAGAACAAGGCCGATCCGGCTCATGTGACCCGGACAAAGGCATTGCCCTTGCGGGCATAGAGCGAAATCCGGGCTTCGGTGGCCTTGCGGACGGCAAAGGCGGTCGGCGCCGACAGGCTGGCAATGGCCGGCAGTCCAGCGCGGGCGGCTTTTTCGACCAGTTCATAGGAGCAGCGGCTCGACATGATCAGGAAGCCGTCGGCTGGGGCGCGGCCTGTCACCGCGTTGGCGCCGATCAGTTTGTCCAGCGCATTGTGTCGACCGACATCCTCGCGCGCCGCAATGATCTGGCCGGACAGGTCCGCCCAGGCTGCGGCGTGGACCGAGCGAGTCGTTACATTGAGGGGTTGCCAGTGGCTCAGCTCATCCAGCGCACGCGCCAGGGCTTCCGGATTGGGCTCGATGTGTGTGTCTACGACCGGTTCGAGCGGTGCGGTGAGGCTTTCCACATTCTCCAGTCCGCACAAGCCACATCCGGCCCGGCCCGGCAGATTGCGGCGGCGACTGACAAGGTCAAAGCGTTCCAGCCGCTCTGGATTGAGTGTGATGTGAAGGTTCACGCCAATGGTCTGATGGACGATCTCCACCGCCTCGATCTCGGACGGGTCGCGGATGATCCCTTCGGACAGGGAAAATCCGATCGCAAAATCGGTGAGATCGGCCGGGGTCGCCAGCATCACAGCGTGATTGCGGCGATTGTAGACGATGGCGACCGGGACTTCTTCGGCCAGCGCCCAGACGTCACCATCCGCCAGCCTGACATCGCACGACATCGCCGCCGCTGTCCCGGTCTCCGTGATGGCGGGCCGGCTATTCGGCGGGTTCGACACGCTTGTCTTTCCGGATTCGGCGTGCCGAGGCGAGGGTTTCGGCATAGTCTTCCTGCCAGGCGGAGCGGTGATTGGCCGGCGCGACCTCGACCGCGGTCACCTTGTATTCCGGGCAACTCGTCGCCCAATCCGAATTCTCGGTGGTGACGACGTTCGCCCCGGTCTCGGGATGGTGGAAGGTCGTATAGACAACGCCCGGCGTCATGCGCCCGGAGTGCTTGGCCCGCAAGGTCACTTCGCCCTTGCGCGAGCGGATCGAAACCCATTGCCCATCCTGGATGCCGCGCGCCTCGGCATCGCTGGGGTGCAGCTCCAGAAGGTCTTCGGCGTGCCAGCGTGAGTTCTCGGTCCGCCGTGACTGCGCGCCGACATTATACTGGGTCAGGATGCGCCCGGTCGTGAGAATGAGTGGGAATTTTCGGTTTGTGCGTTCGGTCGTCGGCACGAATTCCGTGATCATGAAGCGGCCCTTGCCGCGCACGAAGCCGCCGACATGCATGACCGGTGTTCCCGCTGGGGCCATGTCATTGCAGGGCCATTGCACACTGCCTTCCCGGTCGAGCCGGGCGTGCGACACGCCGGCGAAGGTTGGAGTCAGGGCGGCGATCTCGCCCATGATGGCGGCGCTGTCGGCGTAGGAGGCTTCTTCATACCCCATGGCCTCTGTCAGCGCCTGGGTGACGCGCCATTCCTCCATGCCGGTCCTGACGGGTATCGCGGGCCGGACGCGATTGATGCGTCGTTCGGCATTGATGAAGCACCCATCCTTTTCGAGGAACGACGTGCCGGGCAGGAAGACGTGGGCAAAGCGGGCGGTTTCGTTGAGGAACAGGTCCTGCACGATCAGGACATCGAGCGCCTTGAGAGCGGTCTCGACATGCTGGGTATTGGGGTCGGACTGGGCGATGTCCTCGCCCTGCACGTAAAGCCCCCGGAATGTGCCGCCGCAGGCCTCGTCGAACATATTGGGAATGCGCAGGCCAGGCTCGGGGTCCTGCGGGCATTGCCAGGCCGCCTCGAAGGTGGCGCGAGTCTCATCGTCGCTGACATGACGGTAACCGGGAAATTCGTGAGGGAAGGATCCCATGTCGCAGGAGCCCTGGACATTATTCTGCCCGCGCAGCGGGTTCACTCCGACTCCGGGTCGGCCAATATTGCCGGTCGCCATGGCGAGATTGGCCATGCCCATGACCATCGTCGAACCCTGGCTGTGTTCGGTGACGCCAAGCCCGTAATAGATCGCCGCCTGGTCGCCACCGGCGTAAAGGCGCGCGGCAGCCCGGATGTCCTCGGCGGCGACGCCGGTGATCGCGGCCGCCGTTTCAGGGGAGTTCGCCTCGTCCTTGATGAAGGCGAGCCAGTCATCGGCCGAGTCCGTCTCGCAGCGCTCGGCCATGAAGGCCTCGTTGAGCAGACCTTCGGTTGCCGCCACGTGGGCGAAGGCATTGATGAGGGCAACATTGGTGCCGGGTTGAAGCGGCAGGTGAAACGCTGCTTCGATATGGGGGGTGCGGACGAGGTCTATGGCTCGAGGGTCTGCGACGATCAGTTTTCCGCCAGCCCGCAGGCGCCGCTTCATCTGCGAGGCGAATACCGGATGGGCGTCGGTCGGGTTGGCGCCGATCAGGAGGATGACGTCGGCCTCTTCGACACTGTCAAAGTCCTGGGTGCCGGCGGAGGTGCCATAGGTCTGTTTCAGGCCATAGCCGGTCGGCGAGTGACAGACGCGGGCACAGGTGTCGATATTGTTATTGCCAAAGGCAGCGCGGACCATTTTCTGGACCAGCCAGACTTCCTCGATCGTGCAGCGCGAGGATGAAATCGCGCCGATTGATTTACGGCCATGGGCGGCTTGTGTCGCCTTCAATCGCTCCGCGGCAAAGCCGATCGCCTCGTCCCAGCTTACTTCGCGCCAGGCTTCGTCGATCCTGTCGCGGATCATTGGTGTGGTGATCCGGTCGGCATGCGAGGCATAGCCCCAGGCGAAACGTCCCTTGACGCAGGAATGGCCGTGATTGGCCTTGCCATCCTTGTCCGGCACCATGCGGATGACCTGATTGCCCTTCAGCTCCGCCTTGAACGAGCAGCCGACGCCGCAATAGGCGCAGGTTGTCTTCACCGTGCGATCCGGCACGCCATGCTCGACGACCGCCTTTTCCTGCAGGGTTGCCGTCGGGCAGGCCTGGACGCAGGCCCCGCAGGAGACGCATTCCGAGTTGAAGAAGTCCGGCCCGCCGACCGAGATGCTGGAGTCGAAGCCGCGACCCTCGACGGTCAGCGCGAGGGTGCCCTGGACTTCGTCACAGGCCCGAACGCAGCGCGAGCAGACGATGCATTTGGAGGGCTCGAAATCGAAATAGGGGTTTGAGGTGTCCTTGGCCTGCCCTCCATGATTTTCGCCGGCAAAGCCATAGCGCACCTCACGCAGGCCGACGGCCCCAGCCATGTCCTGCAGTTCGCAATCGCCATTGTCGGAACAGGTCAGGCAGTCAAGCGGGTGATCGGAGATGTAGAGTTCCATCACACCGCGGCGCAGGCGCGCCAGCCGGTCGGACTGGGTGATGACTTTCATGCCGGACTCGACCGGGGTTGTGCAGGAGGCCGGCGTGCCGCGCTTGCCATCGATCTCGACCAGGCAAAGCCGGCATGAGCCATAGGCTTTGAGCATGTCCGTGGCGCAGAGTTTCGGGATCTGTGTGCCCAGCATTGCTGCCGCCCGCATCACGCTGGTGCCTTCCGGCACGGTGATGGCAAATCCATCGATCTCCAGCGTTACGCCGGTTGACGTGCCACGCGGGGCGGGTGTGCCAAAGTCGGGGTCCTGGTCGAGGGGCATGATGCAATCCTACTCGGCAGCCTGGCGGGCGAAGTCTTCCGGGAAGCGCTTGACGGCGCTCCGGACCGGCATCGGGGTCAGCCCGCCCATCGCGCACAGCGAGCCATCGGTCATCAGCTCGCAAAGGTCTTCCAGCAGGGCGAGGTTCTCGCTCACAGCATCCCCTGCGATAATCTTGTCGAGCGTTTCCCGGCCACGCGTGGCCCCAACGCGGCAGGGCGTGCACTTGCCGCAGCTTTCAACGGCGCAGAACGCCATGGCGAAACGCGCCTGCCTTGCCATGTCGACCGTGTCGTTGAAGACCACGATGCCACCATGCCCCAGCATACCACCAATCGCGGCGATCGCCTCATAGTCGAGGACGACATCGAGATCGGCTCGGCCGAGATAGGCACCCAAAGGGCCGCCGACCTGGACCGCGCGCATGGGGCGTCCCGACCGTGTCCCGCCGCCAAAGTCGTCAATCAGGGTCCGCAGCGAGACACCGAAAGCCAGCTCGACGAGGGCGCCTTGGCGGATGTCGCCCGCCAGCTGGAAAGCCTGGGTGCCGCGGGACCGCCCGCTGCCGAATTCGCGATAGGCTTCGCCGCCATGCTCCAGAATCCAGGGCACGCTGGCGAGGGTGAGGACGTTGTTGACAATGGTCGGCTGGCCGAACAGGCCGGAGATCGCCGGTATCGGCGGCTTTGCCCGGACCTCGCCGCGCTTGCCTTCGAGACTGTTCAGCATCGAGGATTCCTCGCCACAGATATAGGCGCCAGCCCCGGTGCGAACCTCAATGTCGAAGTGATTGTCTTCATTCAACCCGCCAAAAAGTCCGGCCTCCCGCCAGAGTGAGATCGCCGATTTGAGGGTGTGGATGGCGTGCGGATACTCGGACCGCAGATAGACCAGCCCGCCGGTGGCACCGATCGCCCGAGCCGCAATGCACATACCGGCGATCAGGGTGAAGGGATCGCCTTCCATGAGCAGGCGGTCGGCATAGGTCCCGCTGTCGCCTTCATCGGCATTGCAGCACAGCCAGGTCTGCTCGCCCCCGGCCTTGCGGGCAGTTTCCCATTTGATCCCGGTCGGGAAACCCGCTCCGCCCCGGCCACGCAGGCCGGAGGCTTTTACGGTGTCGATGATGTTGTCCGGCGCCATCCGTCTGGCCGTTTCCAGTCCAGCAAGCCCGCCCATCTCGATCCAGCTCGCAAGGTCCAGCGGGTCGTCATGGCCGCATCGGGCGAAGATCAGGCGCTGCTGGCGTGCCAGCTGCGGGATTGCTTCAACCGGTCCAAGCGAAAGCCTGTGACCCGAAGCCGGAAAGCCGGCGGCAACAAGACTATCAACATCGTCTGGTGTGACCGGTCCGAAACCGAGGCGTTCGCCATCGCGCTCGATCTCGACCAGCGGTTCGAGCCAGAACAGGCCGCGTGAGCCATTGCGGATGATGCGGGCGTCCGCCGGCAGGGCGTCCACCAACCGGGCGGCGACGGCATCCGCGCCAACCGAGATAGATGCGGAATCGCCGGGAACGAAAATACGGTCGGGTTGCGGGCTCATGGCTGATCTGCCTCGATGATGCCGCGCGCGACGAGGGTCGAGACGATGCGGTCAGCATCAATCCGTCCGACAGGCGTGCCATCAAGCAGGGCTGCAGGACCGAGCGCGCAATTGCCGACACAATAGACTGGCTTGATGTCGAGGATGGCGGTTTGCCCGCCGCTGATGCCCCGCTCGCGCAAGCGCCTTTCTATCTCGGCGGCCTGGTGGTCACCTCCCGCCGCTTGGCAGGCTTCGGCCCTGCAGAGTTTCAGCGTATGTGGGGCTCCGGGCTGGCGGGTGAAGTCGTGATAGAAACTGACGACTCCCAGGATTTCGGCCCGGCTGCGATTGAGCGCATCTGCCAGCGTGGCGATGGCGGCATCCGAAATGAAGCCGGCGGTCGCCTGGATGTCGTGCAGGATTTCGATCAGGGCATCTGGCCGATTGTCCTGACGCTCGCAGGCGGCGCGGGCCGCCCGGTCTTCGATCGTGTCGATCAACATGGGCATGGTGTGGCGCCAATCTCCCCGACAACGCCGTTTGTTGCGGGCATTATGACGCGTCTCGGAGTGCTTCCCAAATCCTCAGGCCTGACTGGCAGGTTGGGTGCAAAACGGCGTTGTCCCGGTCGCTATCCTGGCCGATCACGACTATTGAGCCGGCGGGCGGTCTCGCCTTGCTTCCGGCCCGGGAGATTATTCACGATGTCACCGTTCGAGGTAGGTATTTGCCGATCCAGGCTGGCCACGGGCGGCCGTGCATGATGGCCGGGCGAAAGCGTCGGATCGCGCTGGTTGACGATCACCGCATGTTTGCCGATGGATTCGGTGTCTTGCTGGCCTCGTTGCGACCCGGTTATCAGGTGCAGACCTTTGACGAGCCCGTGGCCTTCCTGAAACGGCTGGAGGCTGGCGAAACCTTCGACCTGATCAAACTGGCGCGTGAACAGGAGCACATGCTTCCGCAATAATATTTCGTATTTAACTGAAATGACTTTTCGATCAACTTGATTTCAAGAGCGTTTCTGTTGCTATTCAGGGCCTAATTGTTTGGGCGTGTCCTGGCTAATCCTGCACCGGGCGTCCGAGCCGGATATCGTCCATCTTGCGACGCAGTTCCGGCTCCCATTCCTCGGCAATGGCCCGCACACGGGCGACCAGTTCCTTGTTCCGGTGAGCGGGGATGGAGGTGTCGTAGACGTCCGCCACTTCTACCATGGATCGGCGGTCTGTCATGTCGAAGGTGCGGGCCATTTCCATCGCTCGGTCGTGCTCGATTCCCAGCGCTTCGAAGGCGGAACGTCCCATACGGATCGAGCTGTCATAGGTTTCACGAATAATGTCGCGGCAGCCCAACTCATAAAGCCGGTAAACGTGGTCGCGATCCACGGCCCGCGCGATGACGTGCAGGTCGGGATAATTTCTGAGCGTGTAGCTGACCAGCGCGTTGATCTGGTCGCGATTGTCGATGGTCACGACCAGAAGGCGGGCCTCGGCGATGCCGGCGGCATGCAGGAGGTCGGGGCGGGTAGCATCGCCGAAATAGGCTTTCACGCCGAAGGTTCGCAGCATGTCGAGCTGGGCGTAGCTGTAGTCCACAACCGTCGTGCTGAACCCCGCGGCGTTGAGCATGCGATCAACAATCCCGCCGACCCGTCCGCGCCCGGCGATAATGATCGGGTGGGTCTCGGCGATGGCCTCTTCGTCGCGCTCCACCTGCCCGGTCGAGAAGTGCGGCGCGATCAGTCGGTCCTGCAGGATGAAGAGGAGCGGGGTCAGCAGCATGGACATGGCGACAATGAGCGACAGGCGCTCTGCGATATCGACCGGCAGCACCGCGTTGGCGACAGTGAAGGAAAGCAGCACGAAGCCGAACTCGCCGGCCTGGGCCAGCCCGAGCGCTATCAGCCACCGGTTGGCGCCACGCACCCTGAAAATCACGGCCAGTGCGTAAAGCACCGCGGCCTTGATCGCGATGAGGCCGAGAGTCAGCCCGACCATCAGCCAGACCTGGTTGAACAGGAGGACGAAGTTGATGCCAGCGCCGACGGTCATGAAGAACAGGCCGAGCAGCAGGCCGCGGAACGGATCAATGTCGGATTCGAGTTCGTGCCGGTACTCGCTGTTGGCGAGCACGACCCCGGCAATGAAGGTGCCCAGCGCGGGGGACAGGCCGACCAGCGACATCAACAGGGCGATGCCAATCACCATCATCAGCGCCGCGGCAACGAAGAGTTCGCGCAGCCGGGTCCGGGCGATAAAGCGGAAGAGTGGGCGGGTCAGAAAGCCACCGACCAGTACGACAGCGCCAACCGATGCCAGTGTCACGAGGCCGGCGGCCCAGCCGGGCAGATGGGCAACGAGGCTTAGCGTGTTGCCATGCTCCCCGTCATCATGTTCGCCGGCATGCGACACCATGTCGGCCAGTTCAGGCACGGCAAGAAGCGGAATCAGGGCGAGCATGGGAATGACGGCGATGTCCTGGAAGAGAAGAACCGAAAAGCCCGCCTGACCGCCATCCGATTGCATCAGGCCTTTCTCGTTGAATGTCTGCAGCACAATTGCGGTGGAGGACAGCGACAGGACCAGACCGACTGTCAGCGCAGTCGACCAGCCCAGACCCAAGGCCAGCCCAGCGAAGGTGACGGCAAGCGCGGTTCCCAGTACCTGCAGGCCGCCCAGTCCGAGCAGGCGTCCGCGCATGTCCCAGAGACGGCGGGGCTCCAATTCAAGCCCGACGAGAAAGAGCATCATGACGACGCCGAACTCGGCGAAATGCTGGATCGAGACGACATCGACACCCAGAAGGCCGAGCAGCGGGCTTATCGCGATGCCAGCGATCAGATAGCCAAGTACGGAGCCCAGGCCCAGTCGGGCTGCAATGGGCACGGCGATCACGCCAGCGATCAGAAAGGTGAAAGCCAGCATTAGGAAATCAGTCATCGGTGTCCCCTCGCCAACCCGGATGATCGGGTGTTCCGGTGCAAAGCTAGGAGGTGTTGCCGGCTTTGCCCATATCTCCCGTCTTGGTTGGGCAGGATGTGTCGGCGGCCAATTGTTTGCCTGATGCCAGCCAGTCCCGGTCGGTGGTGGGCGGGTTGGGACGGATGATCGGCTCTATACAGTCGAGCCCGGATCCCGGCGACACGGGTTCAGATATCCATGCATTTGCTCGGTCAGATCGTTCCGATCGTCGCATGTCCGATGCCCTCGTAGATACTTTGTCGACAATAGTTGTCTCACATAGAACATGTGTGCGCGCAGTGGTTCGAGCTCGCATCAATGGCGCCATCGCGGGGGCGACAAGCGCGGCCGCGCTGCCGGGTGGTCCGATCGGCGCCCTGGAATTCATCCTGCGCCTGATGCAGGAGCGCGGCATTGCTCTGGAGGCGGGCAGTCATATCTCGACCGGCGCCGTAACCGGGGTTCACCAGGCCCGGGTCGGTGACCACAGTGTTGTCAGCTTTGGCGAATGGGGCGAGATCGCGCTGACCCTGTCGGCCTTGCAGCCGGGCTGGCTCGGCGAGGCGGCGGCCAGGAGGCGGGCGCCGCAGGTGCGCCCGACGGGATAGTCGGATCCGGCCGACGGGTCTTGCAGACAGCTTCCTGAAACGATGCTAACCCAGGGGTCGAAGACTTGCCTCGGGGGAGAGATCCATGTCCACGACCATGAAACCAATCTGGGCCAGCCTGGCCCTGGCGGCGCTTGCCGCCTGCAGCCAGCCCAACGGTTCGACGGCGGAAACCGGTGATGCCGGTGAAACGGCTGCCCGCCAGGGTGCCGTCGAAGCCCAGCGCTTTACCGTCCTTGTCGGCGGAACCGAGATCGGCGGTCTCGACATTTCCCCGTCCGATGACGGCTATGCGGTCGAATTCGAATACCGCAATAATGGCCGCGGCCCGACCATCACCGAGAGCATTGCCCTGGACGAGGCCGGCCTACCGATCGACTGGACCATCTCCGGCGCCTCGACCTTCGGCAATCCAATCGATGAGAGCTATGCCTTCGTCGACAGCGAAGCGCGCTGGCAGGATGCCACCGGCAGCGATCAGGCCCTGCCCGAGGGCGACGCCTTCTACGTGCCGCAGGATGCCAGCCCCTACTGGCTAGCCATCGCCGCGCGCGCCCTGATGTCGCGCGATGACATGACGATCCCGGCCCTTCCCGGCGGCGAGCTGCGGCTCACGGAGATCGACCAGCTGAGCGTGACCAATGGCGAGACCAGCCGCGACGTCACCACCTATGCCCTGTCCGGGACGAGCGAGAACCCGACTTATTTCCTCATGGATGGTCGCGCCTTTTTCGGTCTCATCACGCCGGGATTTGCGATCCTGGAAGCGGGCTATGAGGGCGAGGACGAGCGCCTGCGCGGCCTTGCGGCAAGTTATGGCGCCAGTCGGTTTGCCGAGATCCAGTCCCGCGTTGCTCACAATTACGAGGGTCCGGTGCGGATCCGGAATGTCCGGGTTTTTGATCCGGCGAGCCTGAGCCTCGGGGAGCCGGTGTCCGTGGTTGTCGAGGGTGAGCGTGTCACGGCGATCGATGCCCTCGACGTCGCCACGCAATCGGGCGAGACGGAGATTGACGGGGCGGGTGGATCGCTGATCCCCGGCCTGTTCGAAATGCACGCCCACATGGGCGAGACCAGCGCCTTCCTCAACATCGCCGCCGGGGTGACCAGCGTGCGCGACATGGGCAATAACAATGCGGTTCTGGGCGAGCTGATCGGCCGTATCGACGCCGGCGAAGTCGCCGGGCCGCGCGTCCATCGCAGCGGTTTCATCGAAGGGCGCAGCCCGTTCAGCTCCAATAACGGCATCCTTGTCGAGAGCGAGGCAGAGGCTGTTGCTGCCGTCGAGACCTATGCCGCAGCTGGCGATTACATCCAGGTGAAAATCTACAACTCGATGAATCCGGACTGGATCCCGGCGGTCATCGAGGCGGCCCACGCCAACGGGCTTCGTGTTGCCGGCCACGTCCCGGCCTTCACCAATGCCGATGCCATGATTGCCGCCGGCTATGACGAGATGACCCATATCAACCAGGTCATGCTCGGCTGGGTTCTGGAGGACGGCGAGGATACCCGCTCCCTGCTGCGCCTGACCGCGCTGCGCCGCCTGCCGGCGCTTGATCTCGACAGCGAACCCGTGCGCGAGACAATTGCCGCGATGGCGGCCAGTGGCACGGCCATCGACCCGACCTATGCCATCCACGAAGCGCTCCTGCTGTCGCGCAATGGCGAGGTGTCTCCGGGCGTGGTCGATTATATCGATCACATGCCGGTCGATACCCAGCGCAGCGCCCGCAGCGCCTGGGCCGATATTGCGACGCCCGAGGATGACGCCAATTATCGCGGCGCTTTCGACCAGATCACCGAAACCCTGCGAATGATGCGCGAGGCCGGGATCTTCATCGTGCCGGGAACCGATCTGGGTGGGTCCTTCGCCTATCATCGCGAGCTCGAACTCTACCAGAATATCGGCATGACCCCGGCCGAGATCATCGCCTGGGGCGGGCAGGGCATGGCCGAATATCTCGGCGTTGATGACGAGCTCGGCACGATTGCGCCGGGCATGCTGGCCGACTTCTTTCTCGTGCCGGGCGATCCGACCGCCGACTTCAAGGACCTGAAGACGATCGCGCTCGTATCAGCCAATGGCGTTTTCTACTATCCGACGGAAATCTATCCCGAGTTCGGTATTCAGCCCTTCACGGCAGTGCCGTCGGTCAGCCAGCCGCGCTAGGGCTGGCCCGGCGATACCGGTCCGGTGTGAGACATCATCGGACCGGCCAGGGGGCATCATGACCGTCAAGATCAGCCCAGGCTTGTCGCGCCGGACCCTGCTTGCCCGGGTCGGTGCTGTCAGCGCCGCCGTCCTGGCTGGCGGTTGCCAGCCTGTCGCCGGGTGCGCACCGGTGCGGACGGGCCTGCAACTCTATTCGGTCCGCGATGCCATGATGATCTCGGTACCGCAAACGCTCGAGCGGGTCGCCATGCTGGGATACGGCGCGGTCGAATTTGCCGGATATTTCGACCAGTCACCGGTGCAGATCGCGGGTCTGCTCGCGGCGAATGGCCTTGTCGCGCCGAGCGCCCATGTCGATGCGCGGCAGGCCAGGCTCGATCCGGCCCGGATTGTCGCCGACGGCGTGGCGGCCGGCCATGACTATCTGGTCATCGCCTGGATCCCGCCGGAAGACCGGACGTCCCTCTCGGACTGGCAGGCCTGGGCGGATGTGCTCAACCGGTTTGGAGAAGCGTGCCGCAGCGCCGGCCTTCGCTGTGCCTACCACAATCATGACTTCGAATTCGCCGACGCGAATGCCGGAAGCACGCCGTCAGGCCTGACGCCCTGGGCGGTCTTGCAGGCGCGCTGCGATCCGCAGCTGGTGGCCTTCGAAATCGATACCTACTGGGCCGGTCGGGCCGACCAGGATGCCGCAGCGCTGGTCGCCGCTGCGCCGGAGCGGTTTCCGCTCTGCCACATCAAGGACCATCATGGTGATGGATCGATGGCCGTGCTCGGCGAAGGCATGGCTGATTTCGGGCCGGTCCTCGCGGCGCGCGGCGCGGCGGGTTTCGTGCAGTGTTATGCCGAGCTCGACAATCCCGATCAGCCCTTCGGCTTTGCGGCGACCGCGCAGCCGGCCCTGAGGGCCCTGCTGCAGGCCAATCGGGCTTGCCCGGAATGACGGCGCTGCCTAACCTGCCCTCCGGCTGCTGTCGTGGCCGTGTGCAACCTCTCGGAGTTTGAGTCTGATGGCGTCTTCGCCCCGCCCCGACCCGGCGTCGCGAACAGTTTCCGTGCTGCGGCCATGGCTATGGCTCGTCATGGCGGTCATCCTGACCATTGCACTCGTAATGGTCTGGCAGGCCGTTGACGGATCGACGACCGACGCAGTGGCGCCGGCTCCGGAGGACTATTCCGAATTCGCACAATCCCGCGGCTTGCAGGCAGGGCTCGACCATCTCGACGCCGAGACCGATTGGCGGGAGATGGCCGATCTTCCTGAAGCGGCTTCAGATGCGAACCGTCCATCCTGGCGGGCAAACCTGACGGCGATCAGGCTGACAATCTGGACGCTCGTCACGGTCGCTGTCCTGGTGCTGGCCTACATCGTCTATCTCGCCATTCGCCACGGCGCAGGCCTGCGGGTCGACACGCGCGCGCCCGCGTCATCGGGAGACCGGAGAGCCGCGCGCGGGCCCGGGACGGCGGCGCAGGATTTGCCGGTTCTCGGGCTTCACGAAATCGCCCGGCTCACAGACGCAGCCACGGCCCTGGGCGCCCTGCAGCGCCTGGTTCTCGTCGCAGCGGCGGAAGCCACCGGCTCCATCCTGCGGCGCAGTGAAACGGCCCGCGAAGCCTTGCGGCGGCTGCCGCGCGATTGGGCGCATTATGAGCGGGTAGCGCGACTGGTGCAGATCGCCGAGCAGGTCCGCTATGCCGGCCGCTCAATTGAGCAAGACGGTGTCGATAGCCTGATCGCCGATGCCCGGCTCGTCCTTGAAGCGAAGGCGGTTCGGACGTGACGCGCGCCGGCGGGAGGAATGACCTGGTCAACGGGCTCGCCCTTGCGGTGGTGGTGGTCCTGTCAGTTGCACTGACCTGGATGGTGGCAGTGCGCGAACAGGTGCCGACTCTGGAACGCAGTGCCCTCGGATTCGACGGGCTGGTCGGCTGGCTGGCGGCTGACGGGGTCGAGGCTCGCCGCTTCCTTGGCCAGGGCGGCCTGTCCGGTGACGGCGTCGGCCTGCGCATCCTGCCGCTCTATGATCCCGATCTCGAAACCTTTGGCGGTCACGGATTCGCGCCTGATGCGGCCTATCTCGCCGACACGCAGCGAAACATGTTCCGGCATGTCGTCACGATGAAGGCCGAGACGCTCCCGACGCTTGTCATCTTGCCGAAATGGCGTGACGGGGTCCGCCTGATGGGCGCGACCCATCCCGAATTCCTGATCCATCGCGACCCGGAACCCATCACCGACCAACCGGACGAATTGGTCGCGACCGCTGTCGACACGGATGAAGCCGAACCGGTCAGGCGTGACCTTCCGGCCATTGGTGATGAGGCTGCGGATGAAAAGCTGCGGCCGACCTATGTCTCGCCTACCGTTCTGGCTGTCGACACGCCTGCGTGGGAAGATATTGAAATTTCGGGCTTCCTCGACGGAACCGCCCGTCTTCGAGCGCCGCAATGGATGGTGCTTCCGGACGGTTGTACCGCTCTGGCCGGCGTCCCCGAGCGGGCCCTGCTCGGATTCTGCGAGTTCGAAAACCTGTCCTATTGGGTCCTGTCCGACCCCGATATCCTGAACAATCACGGCCTGTCCGAAGCGGTCAATGCGGACCTCGCCCGCCAACTTGTCGGAAAACTTGCCGATGGCGGGGATGTCCTGGTCGACTACTCGACCGCGGTTTTTCTCACTGCCGTCCCCGACGAGCACCAGCGCAGCTGGGCCGATCTGGCCCGCATGCTTGAACCGCCCTTCACCTGGCTCTGGCTGGCCGGCGCCGGCCTGCTTGCTTTGATCCTCTGGCGGGCGGGGTTGCGGGGACGCCCCCTGATCACCGTCTTCGAACAGGGCCATGGTGCCGCGCGCCAGATCGCCCTGCAGGCCCAGGCCCGGCTGATGCGCAATGTCCATGCCGACGGCGCGCTGATCCGTACCCTGGTTGCCAATCGCCGGCAGGCGCTGGCCGAGGCGTGGCTGGGGCGCGAACGACGCGCCGGCCATGCCTTCCAGCGGACGGTTGCCCTCCTGCGCCTGAAGGACCGGGAGCTGGCGGCGCGACTGACCGATATCTTCGACCGCGCAGACGCTTTGCCCGACCGCATCCATCCGGATGTTGCCGTCGACGCGCTGGCCGATGTGGAACTTGTCTACCAACAGGCCCTGGAGCTCGCATGACCCTGACCCTCGAACAATTCGCAGAGCGCGCCGAGACGCTGCGCACCGAGA
>NZ_JADFAJ010000009.1 GCF_015665295.1 Maricaulis sp. | reverse complement strand
GGACCAGTTGCAGGCATCGCATTTCTGGCCGCCGTCATCATCCATGACGACCGTGAAATGGCCGCACTCGGGGCAGGGCGCGCCGCTGTAGACGGAGATGTCGCGCGAGGTCGACCGGCTGCTTGAGGAGCGCTGGTCCTCGATCTCGTAATGACCGGACTGACTGTCCGGGCCGTCACCGCTGGCCGCACGCTTGGGCGCATTGGCGAACATCAGGATATTGTCGGGAACCTGGCCGCGCGAGAAGCCGCGCGAGATAAACTTCGCCGCATCTTCCTGAGCCAGCTTTTCTTCCTGTACGCCCCGTCCGAGACCACCTGGATCTGCCTTGTCGGCGGGCAATTCGGCGAGGTCATCGCGGCCCAGATAGGAAACACCCAACTCGCGGAAGAGATAATCGAGGATCGAGGTCGCGTGCTGGATGGAATCATTGCCCTGCACCGCACCTGCCGGTTCGAAACGTGTGTAGACGAAGGCGTCGACAAATTCCTCCAGCGGCACGCCGTATTGCAGGCCAATCGAGATCGCTATTGCGAAGTTGTTCATCAAGGAACGGAAAGCCGCGCCTTCCTTGTGCATGTCGATGAATATCTCGCCGAGCTCGCCATCATCGAATTCGCCGGTGTGGAGATACACCTTGTGACCGCCAACGGTGGCTTTCTGGATATAGCCCTTGCGGCGGTCCGGAAGCTTGCGGCGGGCAGCGGGTTTCTCGACGACGCGCTCCACGGTCCGTTCGATAATGCGCTCGGTTGGTGGCGCTTCGGCGGCGTAGTCACCCTTGTCGAAATCGATGGCGGGCAGGAGGTCGAACAGGCCCGATGCCGTGCGCCGGATCGACAGGGCGCGCAGGCCGAGTTCGCCGCCCAGATCGATCAGTGCGGCGACATCATCAATTGCAGCATCGCCATCCAGCGCGATCCCGGTCTGGCAGCAGCCACCGGTCTGGGCCTCGATGGCGGCCGCCATGAGCATGCAGTCCTGGTGCGAGGGCGTGCCAAAGAGGCGCCGTGCCTTGGCCGGCAGATCCGGCGCGCCCGCGAGATCGCCCGTGCCGTGTGCGTGGGCGTCGGCGGCGCGGATATCATCCTCGTCATAGCCGATGGCATGACACAGGGAATTGCCATTGCGCTCGATCACATCACTGCCAAGGCCGAGCGCGTCGCGGCAGGTCCGGTCGCCCAGAGTCCAGCGATTGAGGGCGTGCCGTACCGAGGCGCCTTCGGCAATCGAATCCTCGAGGCGTTCGAGCGCGTCGACGGGCACACCACGCGCCATCAGGTCTTCCAGCGAAATGCCGGGGGCACCGCGCAGGCTGCCATGGCCGGCCGCATGATCCTCGGCGCGTTCGACGTCGGTGACGCTGCAGCCGAGCGCCAGAAGTCCGGCGCGGGCACAATCGCGGAGCCGCTGGCCACCGGTCATGTCGGCATCACTGGTGATCGCCGATACCACGGGCATCGCACCGACGCTGTCCGCATCCAGCAGCGCGGCGATGTGCGCTTCGGGCTCGCGGCAGGACAGGGTTGGGCCGGGACGGGCCAGCGCGGCCTTGGGCAGGAAGGGGGCGGGCGCTGCGCGAAGCTGCTCGGCCACCAGCGCAAAGGTCGCCGGCAGGTCTTCCAGCTCAGGCATTTCACCAAGGCCGGGCGCCGCCGCGCCTGTTTCCATGGCAACATCGCGCAATGTGCGGGTCGCCAGATGGGCAATGGCGGCGCTCGTCGCGCGGGCGGACTCGCTGCCATATGCGAGGCCGCTTGACATCAAAAGCGCTCCAACGCCGGTCAACACCAGCGATCCGGCAGAGCTGGCGCCCTTGGGTGCGCTGAGCGTCAGCGCGATCGCCCAATAGCGCAGTGCATCGCAGAACAGCTCGGCCTGGAAACCGTCATTGCGGTCGAGGAAGGCGGGCAGGTTGATCCACAGGGCCGGTCCGGTCTCGTCGGGGCTGGCGTGGAAGGCAAGGGAGGGCGTGCCAAAACTCCAAACGGTCCGGGCAATCCCGGTGCGCAGGTCGCGGGCCCGGACCTCGCCACCATCCTGTTCGAAGGTCCAGGTCTCATCCTGACTGACCGCGGCAGTGAAGGCGGCCGGGATATGCACCACGGCCGGTCGGGTCTCGACACTGTCCGGGATGAGGACCGACAGGGCGTCGTCATCGGTGCCCTGCCGGGCGAGGGCCAGGGCCCGCTCGACCGCCTCCTCGGGGACGCCGTCCTTGAGAGCCCGCCGCATGGCCCGGGCGAGGGCGGCATTCCGGCGCGGATCAAAGCAATCCTCGATATCGCCGGAACAGCGACGCACAGCTTCGCCGATCGCCTCAAGCCGGTCGCGCGTCACCCGGGCACCGACATCCAGCACCGAGGCGCGCAAGGCGGATTCGGCGACACGCCGCAACTGGCCCGGCGCCTGGCGCGAATTGACGCGGATGGTCAGCGGCGGCGTTGCGGCGGCAGCGGTGGCGACCGGGTCACCATAGGCCCAGTCGACCCCGCCTTCGCGGATCAGGTTGGCGTCGGCTATGACGAGACGGCCGGTCAGGCTGGCGGCGAGCTCGCCGGCAAGCCGCTCGGCATCGCTATCGCACTCAAATCCACCCTGTCGCGCGGCCGACCAGGCCATCGCGCCGGACAGGCGGCGGGCGACGGCCGCGAAGTCCGGCTCGAGGGCCCGTTCCTCATCGGTGGCCGATGCCGGGCAGAGTGTCCCGAAGGTCTTGGCATCCTTGCACGGCGCCGTGTTGACCGGGCGCGGCGTGTCCAGGAGGTCTGCGAGGGCCTGGGCTGCCGACAGGCTCCAGCCGGCCGGTGTGACGAGCTCGCGCGCGGCGCTGGGCAGATCGTCCGCGTCGCGGTCTGGAGAGGCCAGCTGGCGTGTCTCGGGTCCGCCGGCGGGCGCTGTCTCGGCGATGAAATCGGCTAGGCGACCGAAGACCTGCATGCTGAATTCCCTCCCGGCCCGAATCGTTCGGGCTCATGCAGAGTCTACCGCGTCGTCCCGCTGTCCTGAAACCCGCCGCGTTCAACACTGGACCCGGCTGCCCGACAGGGGCATATAGGCCAAGCCTGCCTCGACCGACTCGGAGCCGCTGACAATGTTCGGACTGATTTCAAAAATCTTCGTGTGGTGGAAAGATGCCACCCCGGGAACCTTCCTGACGCTGCGCATGCGCGGCGCCAAACAGGTTGGCTCGGACGAGTACGGCAATCGCTATTTCGAGGAATCGGGTGTCACCGGTCCCGATGGCCAGGGTCAGAAGCGTCGCTGGGTGATTTACAAGGGTTATGCCGACGCCTCGCGCGTGCCGTCCGACTGGCATGGCTGGCTGCACCACACGTTCGACGAGCTCCCGAGCGAGACCCCGCTGATGCGACAGCCCTGGGAGAAGGATCACCATCCCAATCTCACCGGCACGGTGCACGCCTATCGTCCGACCGGTTCGCTCGCGACGCGTGACCGCCGCCAGGCGACCACCGGTGATTACGAAGCCTGGTCCCCGGACGAGGCATAATCCGCCTTTACCGCGTCACAATCCCGCGACAGGGTATGCGTCATGAAAACCTGTGTATTCGCCTCGATTGTCTCGCTCGCGCTTGCCGCACCCCTGTTGGCCCAGGATGAGCGCCCGGATGGCGACCAGCCGGTTGCGCCATCCGCCCAGGATGCCTCCAACCTGTTGCGCCGCGATGATCCGGACGCCATGCCCGAGCGCGGGCCCTTGTCTTCGCAGCCCGGCACCACTGTCGTGCTTCGTGGCCTCGACAAGGTGACCGCCCGCACTCGCGATTTCGAGATCGCGATCGGTGACACGGTCGAGTTCGGCGCCTTGTCGATCACGGCGCAGTATTGCCGCAAGCGCCCGCCGGAAGAGACGCCTGAAACCTATGCCTTCCTGCAGATCAATGACCGGCGCACGGACGGGTTCGGTGTCGATGTTGATGGCGAGCAGATTTTTTCCGGCTGGATGTTTGCCTCGCGGCCGGCCCAGAACCCGCTCGAACATCCCGTTTATGACGTCTGGGTGATCGACTGCAGGGCCTGAGCGCCGGAAATCTCGTCGGGCAGGGCCTTGAAGTCCGCCTCGAAAATCAGCGCATCGCCAAGTCTTTCGCGATAGTCACTGCGCGAGATTGTCTGCGCACCAAAACTCTCCAGATGCTCGGTGGTGAATTGCGTGTCGAGCAGGCTGTAGCCTCCGGCCCGCAAGCGCGCGATCAGATGCACCAGGGCGACCTTTGAGGCGTCGCGACGGCGCGAGAACATGCTCTCGCCGAAAAAGGCCGCGCCCAGCGAGACGCCGTACAGGCCGCCGACCAGATCGCCGCCGGACCAGCATTCCACCGAATGGGCATAGCCGGCGGCATGCAGGTCGGAATAGAGCCGGATGATCCCGTCATTGATCCAGGTTTCCTCGCGGCCCGCCGCCGGCGTGGCACAGCCGGCGACGACCGCTGCAAAGGCATGATCCACGGTGATCTGGAACGCGTTCTGGCGAACGGTCTTCTTCAGGCTGCGTGAAACGTGAAACCCATCCAGCGGGATGATTCCGCGCTCGTCCGGGTCGAGGAGGTAGATGCGCGGGTCGTCCCGGCCCTCGGCCATCGGGAAGACACCGCGGGCGTAGCAGTTGAGCAATTCCTCGGCACCGAAGCCGCGCATGATCACTCCTCAACCCGGCTGTCCGGGCCGATCAAGTCGCCCGGCTTGCCAACCAGTCCTCAAGCCAGCGGATGTGGTAATTGCCACTCACGAAATCCGGTTCCTCAAGCAGTTCAAGAAAGATCGGGATCGTGGTCTCCACACCGCCGACAACCATTTCCTCGAGCGACCGGCGTAGGCGCAGAAGCGCCTCGTGACGCGTGCGTCCATGCACGATCAGCTTGCCGATCAGGCTGTCATAATAGGGCGGAATGGCATAGCCGGCGTAAAGGGCGGAATCGAGGCGGACGCCCAGACCTCCCGGTGCGTGGAAGTCGGTGACCGTGCCCGGCGAGGGCGCGAAGGTGCGCGCATTTTCGGCATTGATCCGGCACTCGATGGCCCAGCCTTCAAACGTCACATCGCTCTGCTTGATGTCGAGCGGCTGACCGTCGGCAACACGGATTTGTTCGCGCACCAGGTCGATGCCGGTGATCATCTCGGTGACGGGATGCTCGACCTGCAGACGGGTATTCATCTCGATAAAGTAGAACTCGCCGTTTTCCCAAAGGAATTCGATTGTGCCGACGCCGCGATAGCCGATCGCCTCGATGGCGCGGCGGACGACGTCACCGATTTTCTTGCGATCATCGTCATTGAGGGCCGGCGAGGGTGCCTCTTCGAGGATTTTCTGGTGGCGGCGCTGCAGCGAGCAGTCGCGCTCGCCCAGATGGACCACATTGCCGTGCGTGTCGGCGAGGATCTGGATCTCGATATGGCGCGGGCGGCCGAGGTATTTCTCGATATACACCGTGCCGTCACCGAAGGCAGCGAGCGCCTCGGCGGACGCGGTTTCCATCGCTTCCTTCAGCCTGTCGGCTGTCTCGGCGACCTTCATGCCGCGGCCGCCGCCGCCGGATGCGGCCTTGATCAGCACCGGATAGCCGATCTCTTCGGCAATCGGCTTGGCGGCCTCGTAATCCTTCACACCGCCTTCCGAGCCCGGAACCACCGGGATTCCGGCATCCATGACGGCCTGCTTGGCAGTGATCTTGTCGCCCATCATGCGGATATGCGCGGCGGTCGGGCCGATGAATGCAAGGCCATGGGCCTCGACAATCTCGGCGAAGCGCGCATTTTCCGACAGGAAGCCATAGCCCGGATGGATCGCCTGGGCGCCGGTCACTTCGGCAGCGGTGATGATCGCGGGAATATTGAGATAGGACTTGTTGGCCGGCGGCGGGCCGATGCACACGCTCTCGTCCGCGAGGCGCACATGCATGGCATTGGCGTCGGCTTCGGAATGCACGGCAACCGTGCGGATTCCCATCTCGCGGCAGGCGCGGTGGACGCGAAGGGCAATTTCGCCGCGATTGGCGATCAGTATCTTGTCGAACATGTCGTCGCTCGCCTTGCTGGTCGCGTCAGGACAGGACGAAGAGCGGTTCGCCGTATTCGACCGGCTGGCCGTCTTCGACGAGAATATCGGTGATCGTACCGGACTTCTCGGCCGTGATCGGATTGAAGGTCTTCATGGCCTCGATGAGCAGGACGGTATCGCCGGTCTTCACCTGGTCACCGATCTTCACGAAATTCACCGCATCCGGATTCGGCTTGAGGTAGGCGGTGCCGACCATCGGAGACTTCACGGCATTCGCATCGTCCGCCGGGCCGGAGGCTGCGGCGGGTGCTGCCGAAGCGGGCACGGCGGCTGGCGCTGCCGCAACAGCCGGGGCCGAAGCCGCGACGGTGTGGACCACCGGGGCTGCAGTAATCTGACGGGCGATCTTGAGGCGCAGGTCGCCACGCTCGACCTCGATTTCCGAAAGGTCGGTCTCACGAAGAATGTCCGCCAGTTCGCGGACAAGTTTCGCGCTGATCGGGGAGCGGGGTCGGGAATCAGAACTCATGATGAAAGGCCTTTGGTTCCGTCAGTTGCCGATACTGGAGACGGCAGCGTTGATGCCCAGCAGGTAGCTTTGCAGTCCCAGACCGGTGATCGATCCGCGGGCCGCAAGGGCGATATAGGAATGGTGCCGGAATGCTTCGCGTGCTGCAGTCTGACTCAAGTGAACTTCGATGACGGGAGGTTCTATAGCGCGAACCGCGTCATGCAAAGCGACCGATGTATGTGTGAATGCAGCCGGATTGAAAACAACTGCACTCGCATTGACGTTTGCGTCATGTAGCCAGTCAATGAGCTCGCCCTCATGATTGGACTGGCGAAAGACGATGCCATACCCCAAGTCACGGGCATGTCCAGCGCAGGCCTGTTCAATCTCCGCCAGGCTCAGCGCGCCGTAGATTTCCGGCTCGCGCGTGCCCAGGAGGTTGAGGTTGGGACCATTGAGAATGTGAATCGGTTGGATCATGGCCTTGCTTTGCATCCGTAACGGGATTTACCACGGGTCTAACGAGGGACTCACGGAAAGGCCAGCGAAGACCATGCTGCAGCTGACAGTCAATGGTGACGGCCGCAAGGTCGACCCCGATACCAGTGTGAGCGATCTCGTCGGGCTGTTGGGCCTCGATGGTCGCAAGATCGCTGTCGAACGCAATCTGGCCATTGTGCCGCGCTCGCAATATGACCAGACCGTGCTCGCCGATGGCGACCGGATCGAGATTGTCGCGTTTGTTGGAGGTGGATGAGATGGATGACGCCCAGACAGTGAATGCCCCGTACGAGGACAAGCCGCTGGTCGTGGCCGGTCGTCCCTTCAACTCGCGCCTGATCATCGGCACCGGCAAGTACAAGACCTATGCCCAGAATGCACAGGCACTTGAAGCCTCCGGCGCCGAGATGATCACCGTCGCGATCCGGCGCGTGAACCTGTCCAATCCGGACGAGCCGCGCCTGGTCGATTTCATTTCGCCGGACGACTACACCTTCCTGCCCAACACGGCCGGCTGTTTCACCGGCGAGGATGCCGTACGCACGCTGCGCCTGGCCCGTGAGGCCGGTGGCTGGAACCTGGTCAAGCTGGAAGTCCTGTCCGACCCCAAGCATCTCTATCCCGACATGGCCGAGACGCTGCGCGCCGCCGAATTGCTGATCAAGGACGGGTTCGACGTCATGGTCTATTGCTCGGATGACCCGGTTTACGCGAAGAAGCTGGAAGAGATCGGCTGTTGCGCCATCATGCCGCTGGGCGCCCCGATCGGTTCCGGGCTGGGCATTCAGAACCCCGTCAA
The DNA here is from genome assembly GCF_015665295.1 of Maricaulis sp. Taxonomy (GTDB): domain Bacteria; phylum Pseudomonadota; class Alphaproteobacteria; order Caulobacterales; family Maricaulaceae; genus Maricaulis. The sequence goes on along the minus strand of NZ_JADFAJ010000009.1, from coordinate 98,092 downwards.
TATCCGCCTCATCATCGAACAGACCAAGGTGCCGGTCATCGTCGATGCCGGCGTCGGCACCGCCTCCGACGCCACCGTGGCAATGGAGCTGGGCTGTGACGGTGTCCTGATGAACACCGCCATCGCCGAGGCGAAGGACCCTGTCCGCATGGCGCGTGCGATGCGCCATGCGGTCATTGCCGGTCGTGAGAGCTATCTCGCCGGTCGTATGCCGAAAAAGCGATACGCCGATCCGTCGAGCCCGCTGTCAGGCCTGATCTAGCCCCGCAGGGCAGCCGCCAGGGCCTCGTCCAGCGCCATCTCATTGGCTCCCGGGATCACGGTGCCATCGACGATGAAGAAGGGCGTGCCCGTGACATTGAGGGCGCGGCCGAGAGACCGGACCTGGTTGATGTGGGCCATGATGGCCGGGTCTTCCATGTCGGTCCGCATGCGGGCCACATCGACGCCGGACACGGTCGCCAGCTGGTCGATCCGGTCGGATGGAAGCGGGCCGGACGAGCGCACCATCGCAAGGTGGAAGGCGGCATAGACCTCTTCACCCTGGCGCAGCGCCGCGAGAGCGGCGACCGCCGCCTCGACCGAGTCATCGCCGAGGATCGGATATTCCTTGAACACGATCTGGACGCGGTCGCCATATTCCTCGCGGACCCCTTCCACCCAGGCGGCGGCGACGCGACAATAGGAACATTTATAGTCCATGAATTCCACGATCACGACTTCGGCGCTGTCGCTGCCGAGGCGTGGATCGCGGTCGTCGTTGAAGATCGCATCGCTGTTCGCGGCGACGGCCTCATAGACCGACTGCATTTCCCGTGCGCGGGCCCGCCGCTGCAGTTCGATCAGGGCTTCCTCGATGATCTCCGGATGCTCCAGGATGTAATCCCGGACGATCTCTCGCACATCGTCGCGGTCGGTTTCGCTCAGCTGCGCGGAGGCGGCGGGCTGTTGGCAGCCGAGAAGCGCGACCGAGGCCGCTAGAATGGCGAACAAGCGATGCATTGGGGTGACCCTCCGGTGTTTGGACCCTGTCTAGCCCAGCCCGGCAGACAGGGCGAGGCCGGGGTCTGTAAATTTCGCGTGGGGTGAAGACGGTCGACCGGTTCGAGGCCTTGCATCGTCGCGCCGGCTTGATTCTGCACTGCCGATGTCGCCGCTTGCCAGTTTTCTGGCCCGCCTGTCCCTGTCCACGGCTGACGTCGCGGCCGCTCCCGCAGGCTGATGGCAGGCGCGTCAGGCGATTTCGAACACGCCATCGACCTCAACCGCTGCGCCCAGCGGCAGGACCGGGCAGGACACGGCCGAGCGGGCATGGCGGCCGGCATCGCCGAACACCTCGACCATCAGGTCGGAACAGCCATTGATCACCAGCGGGATATCGGTAAAGCCCGGCACGGCAGCGACAAAGCCGCCCAGTTTCACAACGCGTTTCATGCGCGAGAGGTCGCCGCCGCAGGCGACCTTCAGCTGCGCGATGAGATTGATCGCGCAAAAGCGCGCTGCGGCCTGGCCGGCGGCGACGTCCATATTGCTGCCCAGCGTGCCCGTGACCAGCCCGTCCGCGCCGATCGAGATCTGGCCGGAAATGAAGACCTGGCTGCCGCTCTGCACGAAGGGCACATAATTGGCGACCGGTGCGACCGGTTCCGGCAGGGTGATTCCAAGCTCGGCGAGGCGGGTGTCGATGGCGGACATGTCAGGCTCCAGTCTGTGACGTTGCGGCGGGAGATTAGCGGCGTATCGGCCCCATGCAATCTGTATGCTTGACTTGACGCGCGCGTCATCCGGCATGGTGCAGGCATGATGACCCTGATCCATGAAGACGAGATCCGATTCGAGGCGCGCGACGGCTATTCATTGTCGGGCCGGATCATCACGCCGGACAATCCGCACGGCGCGGTCCTGATCTCGTCGGGGACCGGTTTCCCCAAGGGCCTGTACCGTCGCCTTGCCCTGGCCGGCGCCGAGCGGGGCTATGCCTGCCTGATCTATGATTATCGCGGCATCGGCGGATCGGCGCCGAAACAGATGCGCGGCTTCAAGGCCGACATCGTGGATTGGGGGCGACTGGACTATTCGGCTGCGTTGGACCGTGTCGCCGCGCTCGTGCCGGGCGGCCCGCGCTTCGCAATCGGTCACTCGGTCGGCGGGCACCTCGCCGGGTTTGCCGACAATGCGGACCGCATCAAGGCGCACGCCTTCATCACGGTCGGGACGGGGTATTGGGGCGCCCACGAACTGAGCTATCGCCCGTCGGCCCTGTTCTTCTGGCTCCTCTACGGACCGGCCTGCCTCGCCTTCACCGGACATATACCGGCCGGCGGCATCTGGGGCGGGACAGCCCTGCCGCGCGATATCTTCCTGCAATGGCGGCAATGGGCCTCGAAACCGGATTATTTCGGCGCTTATCTCGATCAGCTGACGCCGCACCATTTCGACGCGATAACGGCGCCGATCCGCTCCTGGACCTTCACGGATGACCGGTTGTGCGCCAGGCGTTCGGCCGAGGATCTGTTGAAGCTCTATCCCAACGCACCGTCGGAACATGTTCGCCTGGACCCGGCCGAGATCGGCGCACAGCGGGTCGACCATCATGGTGCCTTCAAGCGGGACGCGGCCGGCTTCTGGCCGCTGGTCTTCAACTGGTTTGATCAGGTTTCGGCTTCAGCTTCGAGCTGAGGCCGCGGCCTTTCATCACCGCATCGCAACCGAATTTCTCGCGTGCCCTGTCCATGGCCCGTTCGGCGGTGGCACGGCGGATGGCTTGCGGGTCGAGCAGGTCGCCGGCATCGCCAACCGCGTCGCGCAGTCCGGAAAAGCCGATGCCAATCAGCCGGAAGCGGGTGCCGTCGATCTCCGGTGCGAGCAATTGCTGGCCGACCCGGAACAGTGTGTCGGCAAGCTGGCTCGCTTCGTTGAGCGTGCGCCGTCGGGTACGTGAGCGAAAATCCGATGTCTTGAGCTTCAGCGTTATCACCTGGCCGGATACGCCCTTGGCCTTCATCTGGTCGGCGACCTTCACACTCAGCCGCCAGAGGTGTTTTTCCAGAGTCTCGCGATCATCAAGATCGGCGTTGAAGGTGGTTTCCGAGGACACGCTCTTGCGTTCACGCTCGGGTGACACCTTGCGCCGGTCCTCGCCACGCGACAGGCGCGAGAGATGATAGCCCATATCGCCATAGCGATCGGCCATGCGCTTGTCGCCCTGGCGCCGGATATCAGCCAGCGTGCGGATTCCGTCGCGCTCCAGCCTGGCGGCGAAGGCCGGGCCTACGCCATAGATCGACCGCACCGGGCGCGGCGCCAGGAAGTCCAGCGCCTCCGCTTCGCCGATCACCGCGAACCCGTTGGGCTTGTCGAGATCGGAGGCCGTCTTGGCAAGAAACTTGTTGAAGGACAGGCCGACCGAAACCGTGATGCCGACCGTCTCCTCGATCCGCCGTTGCAGCCGCAGCAGGGTGAGGGCTGGCGGTGAACCATGCAGGCGCGAGGTGCCGGTGAGGTCGAGAAAGGCCTCGTCGATCGAGAGCGGCTCCACCAGCGGAGTGATGTCTTTCATCATGTCGCGGATGCGATGGCCTTCACGCGCGTACTTGCCGTGCTCGGGACGTATCACCACGGCGTCCGGGCAGGCCTTGAGGGCCTTGAACATCGGCATGGCCGAATGCACGCCATAAAGCCGTGCAACATAACAACAGGTCGAGACAACGCCGCGCTGCTGACCGCCAATGATGACCGGCCTGTCTTCCAGCGCGGGATTGTCGCGCTTCTCGATTGCCGCAAAGAAGGCGTCGCAATCGATGTGGGCGATCGACAGCGTGTTCAGCTCGGCATGCCGCAGCAGGCGATGGCTGCCACAGGCCGGGCAAGCCTCAGCGCGCCCGGGAAGCAGCGTGAGACAGGCCCGGCAATAGCCCGGATCGCTCATGGCCCGCCACTTTCATCGGCCGGCCAGAGCCAGGCTGCGCCGCGCACCCCGGAGGCGTCGCCATGTTGATGGCGCACGACCCGCGTGCGACAGACATCCGAAAACAACCAGTCGGGCAGGGCCGCAGTGACTCGCTGGCAAAGGCCGGCGGCGTTCGACACGCCGCCACCGAGCACAATCACGTCGGGATCGAGAATGTTGGCGACGGTCGCCAGTCCGCGGGCCAGCCGATCAGCATGCCGGGCGACACTGCCCGTTGCCGCCGCATCGCCGGCTGCCGCCGCTTCGAAGATGGCATTCGCCGTCAGTGTTCCGCCATGGCGCCGGGCGTGGTCTGCCGCCAGTCCGGGGCCGGACAGCCAGGTTTCCAGACAGCCGGTCTTGCCGCACCAGCAGGGCGGCGGGTCCCGTTCATCGGGGCCCGGCCAGGGCAGGGGGTTGTGACCCCATTCCCCGGCAATCCCCTGGGCACCGTCCAGAAGCCGGCCATGAACCACCACGCCACCGCCGACGCCAGTACCCAGGATGACGCCGAAGATGACCCGGCCTTCCCGCCCGGCACCGTCGCGCGCCTCGGAGAGGGCAAAGCAATTGGCATCATTGGCGCTGCGCACAATGCGGCCGAGCGCGGCTGACAGGTCATCCCGGAAGGGTCGGCCATTGAGCCAGACGGAATTGGCGTTCCGCATCAGGCCACTGGCCGGGCTGATCGAGCCGGGATGGGCGATGCCGACCCGCGCCGGACCATGGGTTGCTTCAAGTTGGACGACCAGTTCGCGGAGCGTGCCGAGCGTGCCATCATAGTCACGCGGCGTGGCGAGGCGCTGCCGGGCCAGCTCGCGTCCGTCGCCCGAAAAAAGCCGGGCTTCGATCTTTGTCCCGCCGAGGTCGATGCCGATTCGATTCATCCTGTCGTCCTCTGCCAACTGGCGTATACTTTTTTCGGCCTTTTTTGTTCTTATCTTGTTCCGAAACGCCCGGAAAGTGGCCCGTGACTCATGGTTGGTTAAGGAAAGTCGGGTTAAGTGCAGGCGGGGTTCAACAAGCACGATAAAACGCGTGCAAACAACGGGAAGCGCGTCACCGACATGCTGCAGGTCATGCCCAAAAAGGTCCTGATTGTCGAAGACAACGAGCTGAACATGAAGCTGTTCAACGATCTGCTGGAGGCTCATGGCTATGAGACCCTGCAGACCAAGGACGGCTTCAAGGCGCTCGAGATGGCGCGTGAACACACGCCGGACCTGATTCTCATGGATATCCAGCTGCCGGAGGTGTCCGGCCTTGAGGTCACCAAATGGCTCAAGGACGATGACAGCCTCGCCGCAATTCCGGTGGTGGCTGTCACGGCCTTTGCCATGAAGGGTGATGAGGAACGCATTCGCGAAGGCGGTTGCGAAGCCTATCTTTCCAAGCCGATCACGGTTGCGACCTTCATCGAGACGGTTCGTCAGTTTCTCGACTAGGGGTGGTCGTCGATGAGTGCGCGTATTCTCGTGGTAGATGATCTGGCCGCCAATGTGCGGCTGCTGGAAGCGCGTCTCCAGGCCGAGTACTTTGACGTGTGTACCGCGACCAATGGCGAAGAGGCGATCGCGGCCGCCAGGGCCGAACAGCCTGATCTCATTCTTCTCGATGTGATGATGCCGTTGATGGACGGTTATGAAACCTGCTCCCGGATCAAGGACGATCCGTCCACGCGTCATATTCCGGTGGTCATGGTCACCGCTCTGGAACAGCGCGAAGACCGGATTCGCGGACTCGAGGCCGGCGCCGATGATTTCCTCACCAAGCCGATTGACGATGTCACCATGTTCGCCCGTGTGCGCAGTCTGCTGCGGCTCAAGGCGGTGCTGGACGAGCTGCGTTACCGCGAATCGAACTCGGCCATGTCAGGCTTGGGCGGCGATGTGCACGATGATGTTGATGCATCCGCGCGGGTCGTCATCGTTAGCACAGATCCGCGCGCGACGACCCGGTATGCGGCAGCCATGCCGGCCCAGGCCGATGTCCGCCATATCCATGAACCTGCCGCCGCGATTGCTGCGGCGCGGGACAGCGCGGATCTGCTGATCGTAGACCTGACCGCGCCTGATTATGACGGCCTGCGCCTGTGCGCCCGCGTCCGTTCCGATGCCGCGACCCGGCAATTGCCGATCCTCGCGGTTGTCCGGCCTGACGACATCCAGCACGCGGTTCGCGCACTCGACCTGGGCGTCAATGACATCATTCACAGACCGGTGGATGCCGGCGAACTGGCCGCCCGCGCGCGGACCCAGCTGCGTCGCAAACGTTATGCTGACCGGCTGCGCTCGCACCTCGATGAGGGCATGGAGCTGGCCGTGACGGACCCGCTGACCGGCCTGCACAACCGTCGCTACATCTCGTCGCGCCTGCGCCAGGCGATGGACAGCGCCAGCAATGGCGGCGCCCCCGTCTCTCTGCTGCTGGCTGATATCGACCACTTCAAGCGGATCAATGACAGCCATGGGCATGAGGCTGGCGATACCGTGCTGCGCGACTTTGCTGCCCGGCTCCTGCAGGGCTTGCGGGCGCTTGATCTGGCGGCCCGATATGGCGGTGAGGAATTTGTCGTGGTGATGCCGGGGGCCGGCCTGGCCGAGGCCCGGATCGCAGCGGAACGCCTGCGCTCAGCGGTCGCCGAGAGCGGTTTCCGGCTCAACGACGGCTCAAGCGTGCCGGTGACGGTCAGTATCGGTGTCGCCCAGGCTCGCCGCGGCGAAGCCCTCGACAGCCTTGTTCGCCGCGCGGACGATGCGCTGTACGCGGCCAAGAATGCGGGCCGGAATCAAGTTCAGGCCGCGGACAACGCCGCGGCCTGACAAAACTTGTTGGTCGAGCGGGAAAACCGTTCGGACGGGAAACCCGTCTTACTTGATTTTCGCTTCCTTGAAATCGACGTGCTTGCGAGCGACCGGGTCGTACTTTTTCAGCACGAGCTTCTCGGTCATGGTGCGCGCATTCTTCTTCGTCACGTAGAAGTAACCCGTACCAGCCGTGGAGTTCAGGCGGATCTTGATGGTTGTCGGCTTCGCCATGGCTCTAAATGTCCTGGTGCTTTGAGTGTGCGCGCATTCGGCCCCATGCCGACGCGAGAGCGCGCGAACATACGCACGGCAGCGCCGCTGTCAACTGTCTGCATCCGTTTGTGATGCACGCGCCCAGACCAGCGCTGCATAGATGGCGGCGATCACCGCCATGACGATCATCAGCCCGTGCGGCCCCAGCCCGTCCATGGCCACGCCGGATGCTGGCGGTCCGAACAGGGAGCCGGTGCCATAGCCGAAGATGAAGGCGGCATTGGCGGCCGCGATTGCGCCGCCGCTGAAGCGTTCGCCGACCAGGGCGAGGCCAACCGTGTAGAGCCCGCTGGCAACACCGGCCTGGATGAAAAAGAGCACCATCATGCCGGGCAGATAGTCGCCCACCGCCCAGATCGCGAGCGGGGTCAGGGCGGCCGTGGTGGCGATCCATTTCAGCGCCTCGCGTCGATCGGTCCGGTCGGCCAGCCAGCCGAGCGGTATCTGGAAGACAAGGGCGCCTGCCGCCGCGGCCATCGCGACCATGGCGATGCCGCCATCACTCAACGCCAGCCGGTCGCCGTAGACCGGGGCCAGCGAGAACAGGACGGTTTCCAGTGCACCGAACGCCAGGGCGGCGCCAATTGCGGCCGGTGCCAGCCGGGCGGCGCCCAGAATCGCCTTGGGCGAGGCTTCGTCCTTGCCCGGCGCCTGTGCGGCCGGTCCCTGCAACAGGATGATCGGCAGCGCCCCGGCAAGAAAGATCAGGGCTCCGGCATAGAAACCGGCATTGCCGGCGGTTCCCAATTGCCCGAACAGGAAGGCGCCGACGCCGAAACCGCCTGACAGGACCGTGCCATAAACCCCAAGGATCGTAGCCCGGCGCAGCGGCGTTGCGATCTGGTTGATCCAGGTTTCCGAGATCACGAAGGTTACGGTCATGAAACAACCCATGACAAAGCGCAGCACGAACCAGGCGGGAACAGTCTCGAAGATCGGGAAGAGTGCGTGCAGGCTGGCTGCGAGAACCAGGCTGACGACGATCAGCACCCGGCCCGGCACGAGCGAGAGAAGGCGCGGTACGATCGGCGCCATCACCAGCGTTGACAGCGCGGCCGCCGCGCCGTTGAGGCCAATGATCAGGCCTGACGACGTCATGCCTTCCAGGCGCAGCGAGATCAGCGGCATGGAGAGGCCGAACACGGTCCCGCAAACAGCCGCACAACAGATCGCCGCGATCAGCGAGCGGTTGTTGGCAAGACGGGGATCGGTCAGCGGATTGGTCATGTAGCGAGCTATAGCGCCGCCGGCGCGGCTCGTCTTGCCTGCCTACAGTGGTTCGACAACCATTCTGCCGCGCACCGCCCGCATGCAGCGCGGATGCTCCGGACCAGGTGGCAGGACGCGCTTCAATTCATCCAGCACAAAATGGGTGACCATGGGCAGGTCGAGGGCGCGGGACTCGGCCAGGGGCACCCATTGAACATCCTCCAGCTCGCTGCTCGGCTTGGGCGCGCGGTCGTCGAGCAGGGCGGAGGCGTCGGTGGTGAAGAACCAGGTATCGAAGCGGCGTGTGCGGCCGGGAGGCGTGATGGCGCGGGTGATGAGCTTGAGCGAGGCGAGGTCCGGTGCTGCGCCGGCCCGCCGGAAGGGCGTCCAATTGGCGTGGCGGTTCGCGAAGGAGGCCTCACGGGCGATCAAAAGACCGGTTTCCTCGGCGGTTTCGCGGATGGCCGCTGCTGCGGCCGCGCGGGCCCGGCGCGGAGCGAGCGCGCGGGACATCAGGTCGAGCACCCGGTCATCGAGGTCGCGGGCAAGCGGCGCCGTGCTGTCCGCCCGGTCTACACGGCCGCCCGGGAAGACGTATTTGTTGGGCATGAAGACATGCTTGGCGGAGCGGCGGCCCATCAGGACATCGACCCGCTCGCCGTCACGGCGGGTCAGGATCAGCGAGGCCGCCAGGCGGGGGCGTATCGGCTTGAGGTCTCTTCGATGCCGCTCGTCACTCACCGGCGGCGCCCCTTCTTCCAGGGCCGGCCGGATCGCTTGCCATTGGGCGGGCCGCCGGTGCGGCCGCGATTGCGGCGATTGGGACGATCGCCCTTTTCCGGCTCGGTCAACATGTCCAGCAGGAGACCGCCGGTGACCGGAGTGGCCTCGTCGATTCGGACCCGCACCGGCATACCAAGGCGGAAGCGCGAGCCGGTCTGCTGGCCGACCAGGGCATGCGCGCGCTCATCATGTTCGAAGCGCTCCTCGCCGAGCCGCGAGATCGGGACCAGCCCGTCAGCGCCGGTCTCGGTCAGGCGCACGAAACAGCCAAAACGCGTCACGCCGGTGATCCGGCCGTCGAATTCGGCCCCGACCTTGTCGGCCAGGTAAGCCGCGACGAAGCGATCCACCGCATCACGCTCGGCCGCCATGGCGCGGCGCTCGGAATGGGTGATGTCCTCCGCAATTGTGGAGAGGCGGCTGCGTTCCTCATCGGACTGCCCGTCATTGCCCAGCTTGAGGGCGCGGATCAGGGCACGATGGACGGTGAGGTCGGCATAGCGCCGGATCGGTGAGGTGAAATGGGCGTAACGTTGCAGGTTGAGGCCGAAATGGCCCTGGTTCTGCGTGTCATAAACCGCCTGCGACTGGCTGCGCAGGACCACCTCATTGATTGTTTCGTAGTGCTCGGAAGTCTTGGCCTGTTTCAACAGCTGGTTGAAACGCCCGGTCGCGACCTTGTCGCCGCGCGTCCATTTCAGCCCGACCGTTGGGAGGAAATCCGCGAGCGCGTCGATCTTTTCGCGCGAAGGCGGTTCGTGAACCCGGTAGATCAGCGGGACGTGTTTTTCCTCCAGGCTTTCCGCGGCGCAGACATTGGCCTGGATCATGAACTCCTCGACCAGTTTGTGCGCGTCGAAGCGCTGGCGGGTTTCGATGGCGAGCACCTTGCCGTCGGCGCCGACGCGGACTCGCCGTTCCGGGGCATCGATGTCCAGCGGCTCGCGGCGATCGCGCGCCTCGCGGCAGGCGAAATAGGCGCCCCAGAGCGGTTTCAGCACGCTTTCCAGCAGCGCATTGGCGGGACCGCCATCCTGCCCGTCAATGGCCGCCTGGGCCTGGGTGTAGGAGAGTTTGGCCGCCGACCGCATCCAGCCGCGCAGGAAACGGTGCGAGCGTTTATTGCCCGCCTTGTCGAAGACCATGCGCACTGCCAGGCAGGGCCGGTCTTCCTTCTCGCGCAGCGAGCACAGGTCATTGGACAGGCGTTCGGGCAGCATCGGCACGACACGGTCGGGCAGATAGACCGAATTGCCGCGCTTGAAGGCACCGCGGTCGAGTGCGCCGCCGGGCGTTACATAGGCGGCGACATCGGCAATGGCGACGATGACCTGCCAGCCGTCGGGGTTTTTCGGATCCGTGTCAGCCTCCGCCCAGATCGCATCGTCATGGTCCTTGGCATCATCCGGGTCGATGGTGATGAGGGGCAGGGGCCGGAGGTCTTCGCGCCGGGCCTGAGTGGCCAGCGGCGCCTCGTCGGCCTCGCGCTGTTCCGCTTCGGCAAAACCCTGCGGCACGCCGTGCGAATAGAGCGCGATCAGACTGCCGGCGCCTGGTGAGTTGGCATCGCCCACGACTTCGATGATCTCGGCCGTCTTCAGCCCGTGACGCCGCTCCTTGGCGATCTGGCACAGGACGAGATCGCCATCGCGGGCTTTCTCGGCCTCGCCCTTGGCGGGCACGAGTTCATGGCGTGTGCGGCGGTCGACGGGCTGCAGGCGGAAGGGGCCGGATTGCGGCTTGTGCAGTACGCAGAGCAGCTTGTGGGCGCTCTGGCCGAGCTTCTTGATCAGTCGGGCTTCATAGCTGCCGTCTTCCTGCAAGGCGAGACGGACGAGGGCCTTGTCGCCAATGCCGATGGCCGGCGTGCCCTTGCCACCCGCGCCTTCACCGGGCGCAAGCCTGATCAGCGGCGCTGAACGATCCGGGCGCACCGGTTCGGCGAGAAGCTCGCCATCATTGTCGCGACCGATCAGCTGCACCACGGTGACCGCGGGCAGGGCGCCCGGCAGGGCATAGGTCTTGCCGTTGGAGCGGGTAATCGTGCCGTCTTCGGTCAGGGCGAGCAGGGCGTCCTTGAGGGCGCGCTTGGCGTCGCTGCCCTTCAGGGCCAGTTCGCGTGCCAGCTCGCGTTTGCCGTATTCACCACCGCCGGCGCGGACGGCCTCGACGACCGCCTCGCGGGTAAGGCCGGCATCAAACTCTGTCTTGCCGGCCATCGGGTCTACTCCGCCTTGGCTGTGCTGGCGGCCGTCTTCTTCGCGGCGGTCTTCTTCGCTGCGGGTTTCTTGGCCGCAGGCTTCTTCTTTGCGGCAGTCTTCTTGGGCGCCGTCTTCTTGGCCGGCGCCTTCTTCTTGCCTCCCTTGGCCGCCTTGGCCTCGACCCATTCCATTGCCTGTTCGAGTGTCACAGTTTCCGGATCGGTATCCTTGGGCAGGGTGGCGTTGACCTTCTCGTATTTCACATACGGGCCGTAGCGGCCGGACATGATGCGGACCGGCTTGCCGTCATGCTCGCCCAATTCCTTGAGCGCCGAGGCCGTGCCGCCGCGTCGGCCACCGCTGGCGCGCTTGTCGGCAATCACCGATACGGCCCGATTGACGCCGATTTCGAAAACGTCCTCGACCGAGGGGATGTTGGCATAGGTCTTGTCGTGATGAACATAGGGGCCGTAGCGACCGATATTGGCCGTGATTGGCTGGCCGTCATCGGGATGTTCGCCGACCGTGCGCGGCAGATCGATCAGCTTGATCGCCTGCTCCTCGGTCAGTGTGGCGGCGTCCCAGCCCTTGGGTATGGACGAGCGCCTGGGCTTGTCCTCGCCCTCGAGCTGCATCTGCAGATACCAGCCGAAACGGCCATTCTTGAGCTCGACATCCTTGCCGGTCTCGGGGTGGACGCAGATCACCCGGTCGCCCTGGACATCGTCCTCGCCCGGAGGGCTCATCTGGCGGGTGAAGGAACAGTCAGGATGGTTCGAACAGCCCAGGAAGGCGCCAAACTTGCCAAGCCGCAGGCTGAGTGTGCCTTCGCCGCAGGAGGGACACAGGCGCGGATCGGTGCCGTCTTCCTTGTCCGGGAAGATGTGCGGCGCAAGCGCTTCGTTGAGTGCGTCCAGAACGTTGGTGATGCGGAGCTCGCCGATCTCGTCCACGGCGGCCCGGAAATCGGTCCAGAAATCGCGCAGTAGCTGCTTCCAGTCGAGTTCGCCGGCCGAGACCTTGTCGAGCTGGGTCTCCAGCGCCGCCGTGAAATCATATTCAACGTAGCGGGCGAAGAAATTCTCGAGAAAGGCAATGACGACGCGGCCCTTGTCGAGCGGATGGAAGCGGTTCTTGTCCATCTGCACATAGTCGCGGTCGCGCAGCACCTGCAGGGTCGAGGCATAGGTCGACGGGCGACCGATGCCGAGCTCTTCCATCCGCTTGACCAGCGAGGCTTCGGTGAAGCGCGGCGGCGGCTGGGTGAAGTGCTGGTCGGCATGGGTCTTGCCAACGGTCGCGGCCGCGCCCTGGCTCAGCTTGGGCAGACGGCTTTCGCCCTCATCCTCTTCATCATCCCGGCCTTCCTGGTAGAGGGCGAGGAAACCGTCGAAGAGCTGGACCGTGCCAACCGCACGCAGGGCTGTCCTGCCGTCCGTGGAGGCGATGTCGACCGTGGTCCGCTCAAAGCGGGCGCTTTCCATCTGGCTGGCCACGGCGCGGCGCCAGATCAGCTGGTAGAGGCGCGCCATGTCCGGATCGAGCGAGAGCTTTTCCGGCAGGCGCGAGAAGCTGGTCGGGCGGATAGCCTCGTGCGCTTCCTGGGCGTTTTTGGCCTTGGTGGCATACATTCGAGGGGTGGACGGCACATAGAGCGAGCCGTGCTCCTTGCCGATCACGTCGCGGGCCTGGCTGATCGCCTCGGACACCATGGAGACACCGTCGGTCCGCATATAGGTTATGAGACCGGTGGTTTCGCCGCCCAGCGTCACACCCTCATAGAGTTTTTGTGCCGTCTGCATGGTCCGCGTGGCGGAGAAGCCGAGCTTGCGCGCCGCCTCCTGCTGCAACGTCGACGTCGTGAAGGGCGGCGGCGGGTTGCGCTTGGCGGGCTTTGCATCGACGCCGGTGATCGATAGCTCGGCCGCCTTGATCGCCTCGACAGCGGCATTGGCGCTGGCGCGATCCTTGATCGACATCTTCTGCAGCTTCTTGCCATCCAGGGTCACCAGCTTGGCGCGGAAAGGATCCGACTTGGCTGTTACCTCGGCGTCCACTGTCCAGTATTCCTCGGAGCGGAATTTCTCGATGTCCAGCTCGCGGTCGCAGATCAGACGGAGGGCCACCGACTGGACCCGGCCTGCCGAACGGGAACCCGGCAGCTTGCGCCACAGGACCGGCGACAGGGTGAAGCCGACCAGATAGTCGAGCGCGCGGCGGGCCAGATAGGCGTTGACCAGCTCCATGTCGACAGCGCGCGGATGCGCCATCGCTTCCAGGATGGCCGGCTTGGTGATGGCGTTGAAGGCAACCCGCTGGATGACGACGTCCTTGAGGACGCGGCGCTTCTGGAGCGCTTCCAGCAGGTGCCAGGAAATCGCTTCGCCTTCGCGATCCGGGTCAGTGGCCAGGATCAGGCGGTCGGACTCTCGCACCGCGTCGGCGATCGCCTTGACGCGTTTGGCGGAGGCCGTGTCGATCTCCCATGCCATCGAGAAGTCTTCGTCCGGTTTCACCGAACCGTCCTTGGCGGGGAGATCCCGCACGTGTCCGAAACTCGCCAGAACCGTGTAGTCCGACCCGAGATACTTGTTGATGGTTTTGGCTTTGGCCGGGGATTCTACGACGACGACATTCATCGGTGCTTGGTTCCAGACATGTGGCAGGGACCGCCGGGCAGCGGCCAAGGCGCGCGAAAGTGTTCGAGCGGAAAGGTTGTGTCAACCGACCGGAGGATTCCAGTGCGACGCACACATGGGCGCCGGAAGTCAGCCGGGCCAGACCGTCAAAGACCGGACTTATCGGCCCGGAGCGACAGCAAAGCAAGGATGGTCGCGGGCGCTGAGCTCCCGGCAGGCGAGGCGGGCCTCGTGCTCGGTCAGGGATTCAAAGCGGGCGCGCCACAGGCGGTCACCGCTGACCGTGACAGCGCGGGCGGCCGGTTGGGCCGTGTCGAGTGCGCCGGAGAAAATCGCCACTTCGGCAAGCCGCTCATGGGCGGCGTCTGCGGTATTGTAGGCCCCGACCTGGATCGACCACGCGCCTCGGATCAGGCTGGGCTCGGTCCGGGGCAAGCGCGACGGCGTGTCAAGGCGGGCCGGCGCCAGCGGTTCGACACGCATCTCGTCCTCGTCAGCCAGTACAACCTGCAGGGCAGGCGGCGGATTGGCGGAGCCCATTTCGGTCGGTTCGCTCAGATGCAGCGCGGCCACGTCACGCGCGATCAGGTCCTGCTGGCGCACCGGATTGATACGGGGTGAGGAGAGGGCGGCGAAAAGCCGGGTGTCCTGACGTTGCTCGAGGGTCGCAAAGGCCGCCTCGATCAATTCCTCGGCATGCGCGTCCCGGGCCGCAGCGCTCGGACCGCCCATGATCACCGTGATCAGGCGATGGTCGCCGCGCTCGGCTGAGACGACGACATTGAAGCCTGAGGCGCGGATATAGCCGGTCTTGAGGCCATCCACGCCGCGCACCCGACCGACCAGCGAATTGTGATTGTGATAGGTGCGACCATTCCAGGTGAAGCTCTCTTCGTTGAAATAGTCGAAATACTGCGGGAAATCACGGTGCAGCGCGATCGCCAGCCGGGCCATGTCGCGCGCCGTCGTGGTCTGGCGCGAATTGGGCAGGCCGGAAGCGTTGCGGAAGGTCGTATTGGTCAGGCCGAGCTCGGCAGCGCGCGTTGTCATCAAAGCGCCGAAACGGCTTTCTCCGCCACCGAGGCGCTCGCCGACGGCGACAGCCACATCATTGGCGCTTTTGACCACGAGGGCGCGGATCGCATTCTCGGCTGAGATGGTGTCACCCGCGCTCAGGCCGAGCCGGGACGGGCTGGCATTCGATGCGTTTGCCGAGACGCGGATCGGGTCATTGAGCCCGATTTCACCGGCCTCGAGCGCCTCGAACAGCATGTAGAGCGTCATCATTTTGGTCAGCGAGGCCGGGTAACGCTCCGCATCCGAGCGCCGGGAATGGAGCACGACGCCGGTATTTTCGTCGACGACGAAGGCGGCGTAGCGCGAATTGTTCGCATGAGCAGGCGCTGACAGGCCTGTAATGGCAAGCGCGACTGTCACGACGAAGAGGCGGGCTGACATGATCATGGAAGCCAGCCTGCCCTGTGCTCATTGCCAGCGGGTTAAGGCGTGCACGCGGTGACGCGATAATTTTTGTGCAGTGCACCATATTTTGCTTGACCCGAGCCGGTGCGGTGCGTATTTATATTGCGACTGCGAAGAGCATTTGCAGCAAGTGTAGCAACCAGACAGTGACCCGTGATGAGCGACGTCGATAAAACCTCCACCGAACCGCAAGCCGCTGCTGTCAAAGCAAACGCCCCGAGCGCACCCCGTATTGTGTCGCCGACTGTGGCGCCGGTGAAGACGACTGCCAAGGCGAGCCCGGCCAAACCGGTAAAGGCGACATCCGCCAAACCGGCGAAAGCCAAGAAGGGCGCGCCGAAAAAGTCTGCGGCGAGAGTGAAGTCTGCGCCGTCCAAACCAGCCCCCAAGGCAGCCAAGCCGGCCCCCAAAGCCAATCCCGCTGCCCGCACCGCAAAGAGCTTTGCCATGAATGATACCATTGAGAGCATGACCGCCGCGAGCAATGAAGCGCTCAAGGAAGGTTTCGAGAAGACGATGAAATCCGTCACCGAAGCCAGCAATTTCCAGAAAGAAACCGTCGAAGCCATGATCGCCTCCGCGACGCTGGCCGGGAAGGGTTTCGAGACCGCCAACACCAACGCCGTGACCTATGCCAAGTCGGCCATGGAAGACAGTGTTGCCGCGACCAAGAAGTTCGCGTCGGCCAAATCGGTCCAGGAGATCTTCGAGATCCAGTCCGAGTTCACCAAGTCGGCCATGGAAAACTACCTCGCCGAGGTCAACAAGACTTCCGAGCTGTTCTCCGACCTGCTCAAGAATTCGGTGAAGCCGCTGAACGATCGCGTCGCGGCCGCCATGGAACTCGCACAGGCGCAGCGCTGAGCCCAGCTTGCCGGCACTGTGACCGGCACTGCGAGCTGACGAAATTTGAATTTTCCTCCCCGACTGGGCCCGGTGATTTGTCACCGGGCCCTTTTTTTGTCGGCGTCGCCTCGCAGAGGCGGTGTGGCCTTTTGGCCGTCTTGGGACCTTGGATGCAGTCATCCTTCGGTCCGGTGCGTTTCGGCGCCGGTTTTCCGGCTGCTGGACGAAACGCTGGTGTCCTCCCCGACCGGGCCCGTGTGATTGCGGGATGGTTCCGGCGGATCCCCGATGTCATCAGGGAGCGCCTTTTTAGGCTGATCGCGGCGAAACGGGAAGCAAGAAATTTCCGGGCGTGTTATTCTTGTGTCCTGGCGGTGCTGCGGACCGTCTCTTTCCAAGTCCGGTGCGGATTCCTATCTGTCCCGATGAGTAGCGAAGTAATATTCGAGCACGTTTAAAATATGACCGAACGAAAACATGAAGATACGGGCGTAGAAGAGGAAACTGGCCTCGCTACGAAGACCCGGCCGGCAACCAAGAAACCTTCGCTTTACCGTGTTTTGCTACTCAATGATGACTACACGCCGATGGAATTCGTGGTCGAGATTCTCGTCCGCATTTTCCGGAAGTCGCCCGAGGATGCAGCGCGAATCATGCTGCATGTACATCAGAACGGTGTCGGAATGTGCGGCGTGTATACGTATGAGGTTGCCGAAACAAAGGTAGCCCAGGTCATGGACGCCGCACGGCGGGCCCAACACCCGCTGCAGTGCACAATGGAAAAGGAATAGAGTGGTGCCTTCATTCTCTTCAGACTTGGAAGACAGCCTGCACCGCGCTCTGGGATACGCCAATGAGCGTGGGCATGAATTTGCTACCCTGGAGCATCTCCTTCTTGCTCTCGTGGACGACCAGGACGGCGCGGCAGTGATGAAAGCCTGCGACGTCGATCTCGATGAACTTCGAGCGACCCTGACCGAATACGTGGACAATGAGCTGACCGAACTCGTCGTCGATGATGACGAGGACGCCAAGCCGACTGCAGGGTTCCAGCGTGTCATCCAGCGCGCCGTGATTCACGTCCAGAACGCCGGCCGCGAAGAAGTGACCGGGGCGAATGTCCTGGTGGCCCTGTTTGCCGAGCGCGAAAGCCACGCGGCCTACTTCCTCGCCGAGCGTGACATGACCCGGTATGACGCGGTTAATTTCATCTCGCACGGCATTGGTCGCAAGCCGGGCGTGACGGAAGAACGCGCCGTGCGTGGTGCTGAACCGGCCGAGGAGCCGCAAAAGGATGGTGATGCGCTCACCGCCTATACGGTCAACCTCAATGAAAAGGCCCGGAAGGGCGGCGTTGACCCGCTGATCGGCCGTGACGCGGAAGTCGAACGCTGCGTCCAGGTCCTGTGTCGTCGGCGCAAGAACAACCCGCTGCTGGTCGGCGATCCGGGCGTTGGCAAGACCGCCATCGCCGAGGGTATCGCCCGCAAGATCATCGAGGACCAGGTTCCCGACGTGCTTGCCGGCGCCACCATCTATTCGCTTGACATGGGCTCGCTGCTCGCCGGAACCCGCTATCGCGGTGATTTCGAGGAGCGCGTGAAGCAGGTCGTCAAGGAGCTCGAGGAGAAGGACAATGCCGTCCTCTTCATCGACGAGATCCACACCGTCATCGGGGCCGGCGCGACTTCGGGCGGTGCCATGGACGCGTCCAACCTGCTGAAGCCGGCGCTCCAGTCGGGCAGCCTGCGCTGCATGGGCTCGACCACCTACAAGGAATACCGCCAGCATTTCGAGAAGGACCGGGCGCTGGTCCGGCGCTTCCAGAAGATTGATGTCGCCGAGCCGTCCGTGCCGGATGCCATCAAGATCCTGCAAGGCCTGAAAACCTATTTCGAGGACTTCCACGATGTCCGCTTCACAAATGACGCGCTGAAAGCGGCAGTCGAGCTGTCCTCGCGCTACATCGGCGACCGCAAACTGCCGGACAAGGCGATTGATGTGATCGACGAGGCCGGGGCCCAGATGCGGCTGCAGCCTGTGTCCAAGCGCAAGAAGACAATCGGTGTGAAAGAGGTCGAGGGCGTCGTCGCCACCATGGCCCGCATCCCGCCGAAAACCGTCTCGAAAGACGATGAGCAATCGCTGCGCAATCTCGAGAATGATCTCAAGCACACCGTGTTTGGTCAGGATGAGGCCATCGACCAGCTGGCCACCGCCATCAAGCTGTCGAGAGCCGGTCTGCGCGAGCCGAACAAGCCGATCGGCTGCTACCTCTTCTCCGGCCCCACGGGTGTCGGCAAGACCGAGGTCACCAAGCAGCTGGCCGATACGCTCGGCGTCGAGCTGCAGCGCTTCGACATGTCGGAATACATGGAGCGGCATGCCGTCTCCCGCCTGATCGGCGCGCCTCCGGGTTATGTCGGTTTTGACCAGGGGGGACTCTTGACCGATGGCGTCGATCAGCATCCCCATTCCGTGCTGCTGCTCGATGAAATCGAGAAGGCGCATCCGGACCTGTTCAACATCCTCCTGCAGGTGATGGACAATGGCACGCTGACCGACAGCAATGGCAAGAAGGTCGACTTCCGCAATGTCATCCTGGTGATGACGACGAATGCGGGCGCATCCGACGCGCAGAAGGAATCGATCGGCTTTGGTCGCGGCAAGAAAACGGACGAGGCGGACAAAGCGGTCGAACGTCTGTTCACGCCGGAGTTCCGCAACCGTCTCGACGCGGTCATTCCCTTCGCGCCGCTGTCGCCGGAATCGATCGGTCGCGTCGTCGAGAAATTTGTGCTGCAGCTGGAAGCCCAGCTCATTGATCGCGGTGTGACCTTCGAGCTCACGCCGGATGCCACGGCCTGGCTGGCCGAGCGCGGGTATGACAGCCGCTTTGGCGCCCGTCCCCTGGCTCGCGTCATTCAGGAGCACATCAAGAAGCCCCTGGCCGACCAGATCCTTTTCGGCGAGCTCAAGAAGGGGGGCCTCGTCAAGGTCGATGTGGACGAGGCCGACAGCAACCGGCTCGATTTCCACATCACGCCGGGCGACCGGCTCCTGCCGCGCAATGCCAAGAGAAAGGACAAGAAGGAAGAGGTCTGATCCTCCCCTCCTGTCGAACTGAAAACGGCGCCTTGAGGGGCGCCGTTTTTGCGTTCAGGGGGGATCGACGGCTGGACTCAGGACGTCGCAGCGCCCTCGGCAGTTGCGATCTCCCGGCCGGTGTCCGGTGCGGGGCCTTGCTGCCTGAAAGCGCGTGGGGTCAGGCCGGTTTGTTCCTTGAACGCCCGGTTGAACGGGCCGATCGAGGCAAAGCCGCTTTCCAGCGCAATATCGAGAATGCTGGCGGAGGACTGCAAAGGGTCGTGCAGCAGCGCCGCCGCGTGAACGATCCGGTAGCGATTGATGAAGCGGTTGAAATTTCGCTCGCCGAGCCCGTTGGTAATCGCACGGCTGACCCGATAGTCGGGTTCGCGCAGGCGACGGGCGAGGGTGGCAACCTTGAGATCCGGGTCGAGGAAAAGCCGGTCCGCCTCGACACGTTTGCGCACCCATTGTCCCAGGGCCTGTTCCTCCGCGCTCGGCGCACTGCCGCCCGCGGTCCTTGCTGTCGTGGTCCGTGCTGTCGTGGTCCGTGCCGTCTTGGCTGAACCGTCGTCGCCAGCGACCGGCAAGGGGTGACTTTGGCGCCAGATCACGGCCAGCCCGGCAGCGACAAAGATCGACAGGCCGCAGAAAGCCTGGGCGAGCGCAATTGTACCGGCGTCGAAGCGCGTTGTATGGCCGTGATCGAGCAACATGACGCAGACTGATACGCAGGTGCCATAGCTGGCGAGAAATCCGATGCGCAGGCGCCGCTCGGGAAGCGACTGGCGTTTCGTCCAGCCACGCAAGCCCTCCCAGAAGGCGAGAACCAGAACGGTTGAGCTCAGCATGGTCTGGAAGCTGCTCGTGGCGGCGATGAGGCCCGTCAGCCCGGCGTCACCGATAATGCGCTCGGCGGCGATGAAGATCAGCGACTGATTGATCACCGACGGCGCGAAGATGCCGCCGATGAGAACCGCCTGCGGCAGGCCGAAGCCGATATCAGCGCGGAAGATGCCGCGTGCTACAAGCCAGAAACAGCTGCAGCTCGCGCATCCGGTGATCGCGAGAACAGCGGCGAACGGGCCGGTATAATCGGGAAAGACGTCGCGGATCATCACGGCGGCGAGACCGGCACAGAATATCGCCCAGGCAATCAGGAGGCCGCTGCGTTGACGCACGGTCAGGACGGCCAGGATCGAGACGATCGCCGCAGCGCATGTGACCAGTTTGATGGCGCCCGCGATTTCCAGCATCGGACCGCACCTCCTGAATTTGGGCGCCCCGTGCGCTAAGCCCTGTGTCGCACATTTCCGACCGGCATCAAACCTCTGCGATCCCGGCCATTATTCTCTGACCGATTTCCAAATCGGCGAGACGCTGACGTCCGCGCATGGCGTTTGGGCACTGGTCGCGTCTGTTCGCGGCCTCTTCGCGACCAGAATGAAAGGCAAGATCATGTCCGATACCGTCGCCACGCCGCCCCGGCGCCGACGCGTCACACCGCAGAGCCTGCTCCAGGCGAGCGGTGTCCTGTGGTTCACCATCGCCGCTGCCGGCCAGTGGATGTTCACCTATTACATTCTGGGCGCCTATATTCCGCGCACGGCATCCGGTCAGTATGAGCGCTGGAACGAGGTCGGCCTGATCAATGGTTATGTCCAGGGCGACTGGCTTGGCAATCTCGGCTTCATCTCGCATGTCCTGCTCGCCGCCTTCGTCAGTGTCGCCGGCGTCCTGCAATTGCTGCCCGTCATCCGCCGCCGATACCCCGCCTTTCATCGCTGGACCGGCCGCGCCTACTTGGCAGTGGCGGTCTTCCTTGCCGTGGGTGGAATCATCCTCATCTGGGTTCGTGGAACCCGCATGAATGACTGGGCGGCGCTGGGCACCACGACTGACGGTCTCCTGATACTTGTCACGGCCGCCTTCACGCTCCGCCACGCCATGGCCCGCCGGATCGACCTGCATCGACGCTGGGCCATGCGGCTGTTCCTGGTGGTCAATGGTGTCTGGTTTCTCCGCGTCGGCTACATGGCGTGGGCGATTGCCAGCGGTGGCGCCGGTATGAGCCGGTCGATGAACGGACCGACCGACATCGTGATGCCTTATCTGGCCTTCCTGATCCCGCTTGTCTTGCTGGAACTCTATCAGAAGGCCCGGGACAGCCGGTCCATGCCCTTCAAGCTCGTTCTTGCCAGCGTCATTACATCGGGCGCCGTGGTGACAGCACTGGGCCTGTTCGGCGCCTGGATGATGATGTGGTCACCCAATATCCTGATCTAGCCTGCCTGCATGCGTGCATGCTGTCCCGGTGAGACGCCGAATTGCTGCCGGAAAGCCGTCCGGAACGCGGATTCAGAGCGGAATCCGCACCGGCCGGCAACCTGTTTGACCGGCGTACCGGCTTCCAAAAGGTCACGGCCGTATTTCATGCGCAGGCTCTCGACAAATCGTGAAGGCGGCATGCCGGTTTCCGCACTGAAACGGCGGTGGAATGTGCGTTCGGTCTGGCCGCAACGGGCGGCCAGGTCGGCGATCTTCAAGGGTTGGTCGAGCCGCTGCAGGATCCAGTCGATCAGGTCGCGATAGCGGTCATCCGTGCGGGCCTGGGCATCGAGGACATCAGAGAACTGGGACTGGTGTCCCGGCCGGTGCGCATAGACGACAAGTTCACGCGCAACACGGGTTTTCAGCGAACGACCATGATCGGCCTGAAGCATGGCGAGGGCCAGATCAATGCCGGTGGCAACACCGGCGGACGTCCAGAACCTGTCGTCACGCACATAGAGCGCTTCGGGATCAACCGTGAGGTCCGGAAATCGTTCGGCGAGTTCGTTGCAGCCTCGCCAGTGTGTCGCGACGCGCTGATGGGTGATGACACGGGCCTGGGCCAGCAGGAAGGTGCCGCTGCATACAGATCCGATCCGTCCGCACGGCTTCGCCGCGCGGTTCAGGGCAGCAAGCAGGCGGGTGTCCTTGAGGGCCGCGCGAAGCCCGCTTTCATAGCCACCGGCGACCAGCAGTGTGTCGTCCGGTCCGAGTGTCAGATCCGCCAGTGATCGGGCCGTGAGAGCGAGGCCTCCGCCATGCGGGATTGCGCCGTTCGACAGCGCAACAACGTCAACGCTGTAAAGGGCATTTCCGGTCAGCTGGTTGGCGGCCGTGAACACGGCGGCCGGGCCGGCAAGGTCAAGGAGTTCGGCGCCGGGAAAGGTCACAAAATGGATGTTGCGGGTTTGGGGCATTGGCGAGATATAGTCGTTTATTGTCATTTAAGACAGCCGCAACATCTCTACGGTCCCCGGTCAGCTGACAGGAGCGCTACAGCATGGCCCGGACCGGTACTCTCGACTGGATGGAAAAGACGCATGGCAAGCTCGGTCTTGTTGACCGGCTGCGGCTGATCGGTCAGGGCGTGCGCGCCCGGGCCGCGACCCGATCGCGCCTGCGTGACAATGTTCGGCTGCGCCATGTCGAGGTCGATGACATCCTGCCGCCCGACAGCGCCATTGCGCGTGAGGCGATGGCGGTCTGTGAAGACGCCAGCGAGCCCTGGCTGTTCAATCACTGCATGCGGGCCTGGTTCTGGGCGAGATTGCTCGATGATGGTCGGGAACCGGTTGACCATGAGGTGCTTTTCACCGGTTTGATGCTGCACGATCTCGGGCTGACCGAGCGTCATTCGCTGGCAGGGCGAGCTGAGCGCTGTTTCACCCTTCCCGGTGCCCGCATGGCCGAGGCCTTGGCCGCAAAGCATGACTGGTCCGGTTCGCGGGCTCGCCTGATGGCCCAGGCCATCACGCTTCACCTCAATATCGAAATCGAGGCTCGCCATGGCCGGGAAGCCGAGCTGCTTCGCGCCGGGGCAGGTGGCGATGTGGCCGGGCTCGGGCTGGACGTGGTGCATGCTGACCAGATCGGTGCGGTTTGCGACCGGTATCCACGCTTGCAGCTCAAGACGTCGATCACGCCGGTCCTTCAGGCCGAGGCGAGGGCCCGGCCAGGGTGCCGCATCCATTTCCTCATCAAGACGTTCCGGTTTGATCGCCTGATCGCCAACGCCCCCATGTTCACGGAGTAGCGGCCCGCGGCATCACCTCAATCACTGCCCGATGGTGTGCTCGACGGCCTGCCGGCGGCCGGGTCTGGTTTCTGGCGACGGCACCGCTGACCGGGCTCGACCGGGCGGACAGGCGCCATGATCGTGTCAGCATTGGCGCGCGCGCCTTCACTGACCCCGCATCGCAACGGCCATGAGCTAGCGGCCGCGGCTGCGGCGTCGGGGTGAATAATGCAGGTGGGCCGCGAGATGAAGGAAGAGGGCGGCGGCCCCCAGCATGCCGAGGCCGGTCGCGATGCGTGGGTCGGCATCGAAGCGCCAGACCAGGGCCACAAGCGCGATAAGGGTCGCGAGATAGCCGGCAAGATGCCAGGCCAGGGCCGCAAAGGCGTGGCCCTGCGCCGGTTGGCGTGTTTCGGGGCCTCTTGGCCCGAGCCTGGCCTGGATTGCTTGAGCGCTTGTCCCGAATGCAGCGGCCAGGGCCTTGACCGCTTCGAGGCTGGCCGGGCGCCCCTGTTCCAGGCGCTGGATCGTGCGCACGCTGAGATCGCTGATCTGCGCCAGTTCCGCTTGCGACCAGCCTTTGTCATGACGAAGGGCCTTCAGGCTTATTCCAGTACCGCTCCATTCGTGTGCCATCGACTGTATAGGCGATTACCGCATGTCCCGACACGTCACCAGGGTGACACCCGGCCGGAATGGGGCATCAACGCTGCGACAGAATGATTGATGCGACGTCCGAAGTCGCCCAGAACAGGGTAACGCAAGCGGGACCGAGAAAATCATGTCGCAGCCCAGCCCTGATGCTGTCCTCCGCGCTACTTTCGGCTTTCCCGGTTTTCGGCCCGGACAGGCCGACATCGTTGATCACATCCTTGCAGGCCGACCGACCCTGTGCGTCATGCCGACCGGGGCCGGCAAGTCGATCTGCTATCAGGTGCCAGCTTTGATCCTGGACGGGCTGACTGTTGTCATATCACCGCTGACGGCCCTGATGGATGACCAGGTGGCGGCGCTTCAGACCAATGGCGTCAAGGCAGCCGCGATCCATTCCGGACGTGACAGGGGCGACAATGTCGACGATTGGCGCCGCGTCCAGTCCGGCGAGATTCGCCTGCTCTACCTGTCGCCAGAACGCCTGATGACCGGCCGCATGCTGGCTGCGCTGGAGGCAGTGAAGCCAGCCATGTTTGTCGTCGATGAGGCGCACTGCATCTCGAAATGGGGGGCGAGTTTCCGACCGGAATACGAGGAACTCTGCCATCTGCGCGACCGTTTTCCCGACGCCCGGCTGGCGGCCTTCACGGCGACCGCTGATGAAGCGACCCGGGCCGATATTGCGGCGAGGCTGTTCGGCACCGGCGGCGAGATTGTCGTGCACGGGTTTGACCGTCCCAACCTGACCCTTTCGGTTTCGCCCAAGGGAGGCTGGAAAGCTCAATTGCTGGACTTTCTCGACTCGCGTCGTGGCGTGTCCGGGATTGTTTACTGCCTGTCGCGCAAATCAACGGAGGAGGTGTCCGCCCTGCTGCGGGAGCAGGGGTATCACGCCTTGCCCTATCATGCTGGCCTGGCACCCGAGGTGCGGCGCGAAAACCAGGAACGCTTCATGGCGGAGGAGGCGGTGGTCATGGTGGCCACGATCGCGTTCGGCATGGGTATCGACAAGCCTGACATTCGCTATGTCTTTCACCTCCACATGCCCGGCTCGATGGAGGCTTACTATCAGGAAATCGGCCGCGCGGGCCGAGACGGCCAGCCCGCCGAGGCGATGATGCTCTATGGCCTCGCCGACGCCCGGATGCGGCGGCAATTCATCGACCAGGATGGCGAGGATGACGGACATCGCCGCCGCGAGCACAAGCGCCTCGACAGCCTTCTGGCCTATTGCGAGGCAACCCGCTGCCGTCGGCTGTCCCTGCTCGCCTATTTCGGTGAGAGCGGCGGCAAGCCATGCGGCAATTGCGATCTCTGCCTGGATCCGCCAACCCTGATTGACGGCACCCGCGAGGCCCAGATGCTGTTCTCGGCAATCGTGCGGACCGGTGAGAGTTTTGGCACAGCTCATGTCATCGATGTCCTGCGAGGCGCGGACACGGAAAAGATCCGGGCGCGTGGCCATGACAGCCTGCCCACCTACGGGATAGGCGCTGATCGGCCGAAACCCTTTTGGCAGGGGCTGACCCGGCAGTGCGTGGCGTCAGGTCTGTTGGAGATCGATATCCAGGGGTTCGGTGCGCTCAAACTCACCGCTGATGCGCGCGCCGTGCTCAAGGGCGGGCAGACCGTGGAGATCCGGGAAATCACCGCCAAGCCGGCCGCGTCCAAACGCCCCAGGAAAGCCATCGAGGCTGCGGCGGCAGGTGTTGATGGCGATGTGCTGGCGGCGCTCAAGGCATTGCGTCGCGAACTGGCAGCCGAGCGCAATGTGCCCGCCTATGTCGTGTTCTCTGACGCGACACTGATCGACATGGCGCATCTCAGGCCGCGTTCGCTCGACGATATGGCAGCGGTCAACGGCGTCGGACCCAAGAAGCTGGAGACGTTTGGCGGGCCTTTCCTGGCGCTTTTGGCAACGCTGACCTGAATACCTGTCGCACTATAGCCATCGGGTGACTCATGCCATGCTTCATGGATCACGAGCTCACCGGCGCGCGGGCGCCCGGCCCGCTTGCATTGGGATACATATGACGCGCCGCGATACGCCATTCCACATTCTAGTCGGCCTGCTGTCGGTCCAGGTGGCCTATGGCGCCTATTGGGCTATCAACGATATCTCGGCCCGTATCGGGCTGTGGCCTGATCCGGTCCTGGCGTCAGCCTTTGTGCAGAGCCTGACGGTAACGCAGGAAGTCTTCTTCTTTTCCCACGTCATCATGAATGTGGTGACGCTGGTCCTGGTCTTGCGTGGCCAGCGCTGGGCCTTGCCGGCCTTCATCCTGTCCTTCGTGCTCGATCGTGCCGACTGGGTGATCATGGGCAGCAACAACCTGTTTTCAAACATGGTCAATGCCGATGCCTGGGCACTGTTCTCCTTCACCCTGCAAGGCGCCATCATTGCGCTGCTCGTTTTCCTGACCTTCGAAGGCCGGCTGCGCTGAACGGATCGTGACGCGCGATCGCGGTCAGGGAGTTTCAATCGCTGCCGCAATGCGGGTCGCCTGATCCTGCAACACGTCCATGTCGGCTTGACCGCCGCCATGCGCGCCGAGCGGGACGCCGTCCTGTCGCGGAATGATGTGGAAATGGACATGGAAGACAGTCTGCCCGGCCGGTGCGCCGTTGAACTGGGTCAGCACGATCCCGTCCGGTGCCAGGGCTGCCTTGACGGCCCTGGCGATCCGCTTGACCCGGACGATCGCGGCCTGCAGGGCACCGTCGGTCATCTCAAGCGCATTGCGGGCCGGTTCACGCGGTACCACCAGCACATGCCCCGGCGCCTGCGGAAAGATATCCATGAACGACAGCACGTGCTCGTCCTCATAGACCTTCACGCAGGGCAGTTCGCCGCGCAGGATTTTCGCAAAGATATTGTCGGGATCGTATTGGCCGTCGAGGCTCATTGTGTCTCTCCGCAGACAGCAGGGGTCTGCCTTGCCTAGCGTATGCGGGTGACCGGCGTCCAGCGCAGGCTGTCAGGCCTCGGCATCTTGCCGATACAGACCCGCTTGCCGCAACCGCTTGAGCCTTGCCAGAAGGCCGGGTTGTTCTGCCTCGTATCCGAGTTCTTCGGCGGTGAATGACGCGGGTGGGTCGGGCCTGAATGTCTTGCGGCAGTGTCCGCAACGGCGCCGGCGCAAGAAAAACGGATGGAAACTGCCGAGCCAGGTAATCACCAGCATGGCCAGTATGCGCCGGATCCGGCGGGTTTCGCGGCCGCAGTCAGGGCAGGGGTAGAGCGGTTCGCTCGATATCGGTTCGAGGGCATTCAGGTAAGCGATTGCTTCATCCCTGCAGGCGGGCGGAATCAGGACGCGTGGCCGGTTATACCCGAACTCCAAGGCCGGCTTGACCGAGATGAAATGCCAGTCGGCAACGGTCGCCGGGATTCCGGCCGCGCGCAGCGTACAGGCGACCACGGCCGCTTCATTCTGCCAGGACGAGTAGTCGGGAAGCCGGCGTTTCAATCGAGATCCTTGCGAAACGGGCTGTCGGCATCTTGCAGCCTGATCTCCATCGTGACGCCAGCGCGCTCCTGGTCAAGATACCGGGCGACGGCGTCCCGAAAGCCTTCATTGGTGATGAAATGGGCCGAGTGGACGGCGTGGGGGCGATAACCGCGGGCCAGCTTGTGGTCGCCCTGGGCGCCCGCTTCCACGCGACCGAGACCGCGTGCAATCGCAGCATCGATGGCCTGATGATAGCACAGCTCGAAATGCAGGTAGGGATGCTCGGCCAGCTTGCCCCAATAGCGGCCGTAGAGCGCGTGCGAGCCGATCAGGTTGAGCGCGGCGGCGATATAGCGCCCGTCCTGTTTGGCCATGACCAGCAGGACCCGGTCTGCGAGGCGCTGGTGCAAGAGGTCGAAGAAGGCCCGATTGAGATAGGGATAGCCCCATTTGCGCGAACCGGTCTCCTGGTAGCAGGCGTAAAAGACATCCCAGTGTTCCGGGCGCAGCTGATCACCGGTCAGGTGCTCGATCTCGATGCCGTCCTGTGCTGCCGCGCGCTCTTTGCGCAGGGCCTTGCGCTTGCGCGAGGACAGGTCCGCGAGAAAATCGTCATAGCTGCCATAGCCGCGATTGGTCCAGATGAATTGCCGGTCAAGGCGCGGCAGGAGGCCGCTGGCCTCAAGCTCGGCCGCTTCCGTCTCTCCCGGGAAATTCACATGCCATCCCGAGACGCCCCACCGCTCGGCCAGATCGCAGGCCGCGCGGGCCAGCGCCTGCCGCATCGCCCGGCTTTCGCCGAGCATGCGTCGGCCGGTGACCGGAGAAAAGGGAACCGCCGTCAGGAGTTTGGGGTAATACTGGCCGCCAGCGCGCTCATAGGCGTCTGCCCAGGCGTGGTCGAAAACATATTCGCCCATCGAGTGCGATTTGACATAGAGGGGCAGGGCACCGACCAGCTGTCCGTTTGCATCCCGCGCCAGCAGGTGACGGGGTGCCCAGCCGGTCTCCGCGCTGGCACAACCGCTCGCCTCGAGTGCTTCGAGAAAGTCCCAGCTCAGGAAAGGATCGTATTCGGCGCCCGGCGGGTTTGCCAGACGGTCCCACGCCTCGCGTGTCACATCCGACAGGCTGTCGATCGGCTGCACGGTGACAGCCTGTGCCTGGTCGCCATCATCCGCCGGTGGAGGCGCCATCAGCCCGCCGTCAGTTGAGGCGCTGGCGGCGCGCCTGGCGGAGCTCCGCCTCAGTTGGCACC
Organism: Maricaulis sp.; assembly: GCF_015665295.1. Lineage (GTDB taxonomy): Bacteria > Pseudomonadota > Alphaproteobacteria > Caulobacterales > Maricaulaceae > Maricaulis. The sequence goes on along the minus strand of NZ_JADFAJ010000009.1, from coordinate 69,386 downwards.
GAGACGGATTCGATCTCGGTCGCCCGCACCCAGGCCGGCGTCCCGATTTCCAGCGACGTTCGGGCCCGTGACGCAAACTGATGTGCGCGCTGGCGATTCCCGGCGGCATAGGATTGTTCCGCGATGGCGAGCTGGGCGAGGGCGGTGTCGCCATTGCGCTCGTGAACGATCGAGAGCTGATACCAGGCGAAGCCATTGTCAGGCTCCATATCCAGCGCGACCCGCAAATGCTGTGCGGCCTCGTCCAGATAGTCCGGATTGTCAGCCGCGATCATGGCGATGGCGAGATTGACCCGCAGCAGGGGCGCGGTTGGCTCGAGCTCGACCGAGTGCCTGTGAGGCGCGATAGCCTCTTCGGCATGCCCGCTTTCGAACAGCATCTGGCCGTGCAGCTCGTGGAAATACGGATTGTCCGGCTCTTCTTCCAGCAGGCTGAGGATTTCTGCCAAGGCGCGGTCGAGACGGGCGTCATGATAGTAGGCCACGGCGCGGGCGTAGCGGGCCGGCAGCGAGTGGTCACTTTCCGGATAGCGGTAGAAGACAAATTCCGGTTCCGCAAGGAAGCCGTAGATCTTGCCCTGGATGCGCGCAAGCCGGGCCATTTCCTCGGGGCTGTCGAGTGTTTCGTAGTAGGGCGACTCGGCCGCGCCACCGCGCAAGTTGGATATCCGCTCTGACGACAGCGGGTGCGAGCGGAAATACGGGAAGCGGCGGGCGTTCGACATCACTTCCTGGTAGCGGAAGCGTTCGAAGAACTCCACGAGGCCCGTGGCCGACTGGCCGCTGGCTTCGAGGAATTGCAGCCCGGCCTGGTCGGCCGACGCTTCCTGGGCGCGGCTATAGGTCATGAAGGAGAGGGCGCCGAATTGCTGCGACGATGCCAGAAGGGCCCCTGCAGCGCCGCCTTCACCTGCCAGGGCGGCCAGCACGCCGAGCCCGAGGCTGACGAACATCGGCGCCTGCGCGGCACTTATTCCGTCGCCGACCCGGGCAAGATGGGCGCCGGAAATATGGCCCGCCTCATGGGCGATCACGCCCTTGAGCTGATTGGGCGTCTCCGATTCGAGGATGATGCCGGTGTGCAGGAAGATATTCTGGCCGCCGGTCACGAAGGCGTTGAGCGTGGGATCGGCAACGATATAGAGGTCGACATCAGCCGGTTGCAGGCCGGCGGCTTCCAGGATGGGGTCGGAGTAATCGCGCAGCATGTGCTCGATTTCCGTGTCCCGGATCAAGGACTGACCCAGGCTGGACGCTTGTGTGGCGACAGCTAGAACGCAGGCTGCGGCGACGGTTTTCAGGATGGACATCCTGCCTCCACTGATCGGCCCCCGCTCGGCCCAAGATCGCAACGTCACCCCATGACGCCACCAGTACCAAGATGGGTTGCCCGGGCCGGCCGGGCAACCCTCGTCTTGGTCAGTTCCCGAAAATGCCGGTCCGGTTCCACCAGCCACGACGTTTGGACTTGCCATTGTCGTCAGCCGGCTTGGCGGTTTCGGCCGCTTCCGGCGCGGCTTCGGTGTCACGGGACCCGGCCTCGGTTTCCGTCGCGTCCGCTGCGGCGTCTGCAGCGGTTTCAGCCTCGGCTGGCTCGGCGGGCTCGGCGACCGGCTCGGCCGCTTCAACCGGAGCCTCATCGGCTTTCTTGCGACGCGTACGACGCTTGGGCCTGGGCGCCTCTTCCGGAGCCTCTTCCGGAGCCGGTTCGGCAACGGTCTCGGCGGCGGGCTCGGTCACGGGTGTTTCAGCAACCGTATCAGCAACCGTCTCGGCTGCCTTCTTGCGCGGCCGGCGAGTGCGCTTTTTCGGCGCTTCCTCGGCACTTCCATCGCTTGCCGGAACCGCGTCGGCTTGCGCGGCCGCCTCGTCCGGTTCAGCCGTTTCAGCGGTTGGCTCGCTCTCGGCTGCCGCCGGTTTCCGACGCGAGGTGCGCCGGCGCTTGGGCTTTTCGTCCGCCGCTGCGGGCTCCGCCTCGGTCGTGCTGTCAGGCGTGTCGCCGTCCGCCGTCACCGCAGCGTCGCTGTCCGGTTCCGGGGCTTCGGTGGCGCTGCCGGCGTCATTGCTCGCTTCGTCGGCATTGACCTCGTCCTCGGTGCGGCGACGGCCACGGCCACCGCGGCGACCACGACGGCGGCGGCGGCGTGGCTGGTCGTCGCCATCTTCCCCGGCCGCATCACGCGGGCTTTCGCCTTCGCTGCTGCCGTCCTCGGCCTCGCTGTCATCGCTTTCCACATTGACGACTTCCATCGCGGCCGCGGTATCGTCCGAAGACGGTTTGCGACGACGGCGACGACGGCGACGACGGCCACCGGCCGCTTCGCGGCTTTCGTCTTCAATCTCCGCGTCTTCCTCGTCCGGAATTTCGGGAATTTCGATTTCCTCGATCGATTCGACGGACAGCGGAGCGATCGTCAATTCTTCGCCCGGCTCGCGCGTCTCAAGCGCCTCAATGGCGAATTCGGGGGCCAGGATGCTGTCATCCGCGGCGACCGAGATGCTCATCGAGAAACGCTGCTCGATCATCAACAGGTGATCGCGTTTGTCATTGAGCAGGTAGATGGCAACCGAGGTCGGCACCGAAATTCGGATACGCTTGGCGCGTCCGCGTGTGCCTTCCTTCTCCAGACCGCGCAGGGCAACCAGCGCGCTCGACTCGGTCGAACGCAAATGACCGGTGCCCTTGCAGGTCGGGCAGGTCGTCGTGGATCCTTCCAAAAGGCTCGAGCGGCGGCGCTGGCGCGAGATTTCCATCAGGCCGAATTGCGAGATGCGTCCCACCTGGAGGCGGGCGCGGTCGCGCTTCAGCATGTCCTTCATCTTCTTCTCGACAGCGCGGTTATTGCGGCTCTCGTCCATGTCGATGAAGTCGATGACGATCAGGCCGGCAAGGTCGCGCAGACGCATCTGGCGCGCCGCTTCAGCGGCGGCTTCCAGATTGGTCTTCAGCGCCGTCGCCTCGATATTGCGTTCGCGGGTGGACTTGCCGGAGTTCACATCGATCGAGACCAGGGCCTCGGTCGGGTTGATAACCAGATAGCCGCCGGACTTGAGCGGTGCGACCGGCGAATAGATCGCTTCAAGCTGCGCTTCACACTGATGGCGCAGGAAGAGCGGCACGGTTTCCTTGTAGTGCTGCACCTTCTTGGCGTGGCTCGGCATGAGCATTTTCATGAAGGCTTTCGCCTCCTTGTAGGCCTCTTCGCCTTCCACCAGCACGCCGTCGATCTCCTTGTCGTAGAGATCGCGAATGACGCGCTTTACCAGATTGCCTTCCTCATAGATCAGCGCCGGCGCCACGGAATTCAGCGTGAGTTCGCGGATATTCGTCCAAAGGCGGAGCAGATAGTCGGCATCGCGCTTGATCTCGACCTTGGTCCGGGACGCGCCGGCCGTGCGAATGATCAGGCCGACACCCTTGGGGAGTTCCAGTTCGGAGACGACGGATTTCAGGCGCTTGCGATCCGATGCATTGGAGATCTTGCGGGAGATACCGCCGCCGCGCGGCGTATTCGGCATCAGCACGCAATAGCGACCGGCCAGTGACAGGTAGGTTGTCAGGGCCGCGCCCTTGTTGCCGCGCTCCTCCTTGGCCACCTGGACCAACAGGATCTGCCGGCGCTTGATGACTTCCTGGATCTTGTACTTGCGGAACATCTGGCGACGGCGGCGCGCGGCCTGCTGGTCGCTGATATCGTCTTCTTCGCTGTCATCGCCAATGGTTTCCGGCGCCTCGGCATCACCGTCACCGTCAGCATCCTCGGACGCGGCTTGCGATTCCGGATCGGTCTCGGCCTTGGCGTCATCCGCCTCGTCCTCGTCCTCGTCAGCCGCGGAGGCTTCCTCCTCGGCGAGGGCCATGCGGTCCTCATAGGGGATCTGGTAGTAGTCCGGATGGATCTCGTTGAAGGCGAGGAAGCCGTGGCGATTGCCGCCATACTCCACAAAGGCTGCCTGCAAGGAGGGTTCGACCCGCGTTACCTTGGCGAGGTAGATATTTCCGCGGATGGGGCGGCGGGCGGCCGCTTCGAAGTCAAAATCCTCAACTTTCGAACCGTCGAGTACGACGACGCGGGTCTCTTCTGGATGACCTGCATCGATCAGCATTTTCTTGGACATTAAAGTCGTCTCCTGCGCGCGCGCACGTTCGACGGCTCGCCGCCAAAAGGCGGGAAAGTGTCGAAAGTCGCGGCGGGGGCGAGATGGACGGGGTGCGGCCTGTTTTCAGTGCTCTAGGCATCAGGCGCTCCCCGCGCATCGGCAGTTACCATTAGCGTCCCGCTCCATTTCGGGAGGACGCGGCGGTCGGGGCCCCGGCTGTGTTTCGGTTGGACCGGGGCGACGATTAGCGTGTTGGCAGGCAGTTGGAGCCCAGCCGCTTCGCGCCTCGCGGCCGCACTCGACCGGCATTTCCGGTGGTGCGTCGCCAAGGCCTTGGCAACATGCAACATTCGAATGCGGAAGAAAAGGCTTTCGCGCGGTGGGAGATACGGGTCGGAAAAAACCGTATCCCCATCAACGAAACGTCAAGCTGTGTGCCCTAGGCTTACGCAAAAGCCGTGGACAGAATCACGGCGTGTGCGATGGTGTGATGATGCGGGTTCAACAGTTTTTCATGGCGTTGTTGCCGGTTCTGGCGGTGTCCGGGGTCGCGGTTGCGGACCAGGAAGTCCGGAATGTGCGCTTTGGCGTCGATGTCGAGACGACACGCGTTGTGATAGAGACATCAGAGGCGGCGGAATTCCGTGCCTTCACGCTTGACGGACTGTCGGACCGGCTTGTTGTCGATCTGCCGCAAGCGCGCTGGTCGGTCGCCAATCTGGCTTCCGGTGAGGGTGTCGGCTACGGCCTGGTCGATGCCTTCCGTTTCTTCGACAATTCGGTGTCCAGCTCGCGCGTGGTGTTCGAACTCGAACACCCTGCCATCATCGTCAACCAGTTCGCCCTCGATCCGGCGACACCCGGCGGCAATCACCGCCTGGTGATTGACATGGAGCGCTCCAGCGAAGGCAGTTTCCAGACGGCGTCCGGCTTCAATCATACCCGTGCTGACTCCCTCGATTCGCTGATCGCCGAGCGGGTCGAGGCGGTCTATGTACCGCCGCAACGCGAACGGCGTGTGATTGTCGTTGATCCAGGCCATGGTGGGCGCGATCCTGGATCGCTCGGCATTCATGGCACGCATGAGGCAGATGTGGCGCTGGAGGCGGCCCGCGAACTGCGCCGGCAGCTTGAGGCGACCGGTCATTATGAAGTTCTCCTGACCCGGGACCGCGATGTCTACCCGTCCTGGGAACAGCGCGTCGGTGTCATGGCCGAGGCACGCGCCGACCTTTTCATCTCGCTGCATTCGGATTCGTCGCAGAATTCCGATGTCCGCGGCGCCGCTGTCTATACGCTCAATGACCGGGCCGAGAACCGCGCCCGTGCGCGGGCAAGGGAGGGGGCCAATCACACCTCCCAGGTCGATGTGAACAATATCCTGGTCGAGCTGGAGCTGCGCGAGAAGCGCAACCAGTCCTCGGCCTTTGCCGAAGTCCTGCTCGAACATCTCTCGTCCGAGGGGCCGCTTCTGGCCAATCCGCATCGGCAGGCCAACCTGTTCGTGCTGCTCGATTCGCGCGTCCCGGCCGTCCTTGTTGAAATGGGTTTCCTGACCAATCGTACCGACGAGGCCAATCTGACCTCGGCGAGCTTCCGGCGTCGCCAGATGGGTGCGATCGTCAATGGCATCGACGACTACTTCGCCAATCGGGGTGATGAAATCTTCGCGGACCGGGACACGATTGCACTTCCGGCACGCTGACTCCCTTTAATCCCAAGCCAAGCGCGGTCATAATGCCGCCTCGGAGTCGTGCTGGAACGGCAAGCCTGACCAAGCGGTCGAGCGGTCGGATGGCAGCCAGAGGGCAGAATGAAACTCATTACCTTGCGTAACGTCTTGCGTCTGGCCCTCTGGGGTGGCATCGCGGCCGCCGTGCTGGCTGTCATCGGCTTCATTACGGTCGCCATCTATGTCGTGCGGGTCACCGACGATCTGCCGGACTACCAGCAGCTGGCCGAGTATGAGCCGCCGATCATGAGCCGCGTGCATGCCGGCGACGGGCTTCTGATCGCCGAATATGCCCGCGAGCACCGCGTCTTCGTGCCGATCGCCAATATTCCGCAAAATGTCGTTCATGCCTTCATTTCGGCGGAAGACAAGAACTTCTACGAGCATGGCGGGCTGGATTTCCGGGGCATCATCCGCGCGGGTCTGTCCAATATCAGCAATGTCCTGCAGGGGCGGCGCCTGGAAGGCGCTTCGACGATCACCCAGCAGGTCGCCAAGAATTTCCTGCTGTCCAGCGAGCAGCGGCTCGAGCGCAAGGTGCGCGAGATGGTGCTGTCGCGTCGTATCGAACGCGCCTTCACCAAGGACCAGATTCTCGAGCTCTATCTCAACGAGATCTATCTCGGCAATCGCGCCTACGGGGTCGCCGCTGCGGCGCTGAACTATTTTGGCCGCTCGCTCGACGAGCTTGAGCTGCACGAAATCGCCTACCTGGCAGCCCTGCCGAAAGGTCCGGCGAATTATCATCCCGATCGCCATCACGACGCGGCCATCGAGCGCCGCAACTGGGTGCTCTCGCGCATGGCCGAGAATGGCTATGTGACCGAGGCGGCGGCCCGCGAGGCCATGGCGCGTCCGCTGGAAACCGTCGATCGTCTGTCCGGCGCCACCTATACGGCCGCCGAGTATTTCGTCGAGAATGTCCGTCGGGAAGTCTTCTCGCTCTATGGCGAGGACGAGCTTTATGACGGCGGTCTGTCGATCCGCACCACCCTGGACACGCGCATGCAGCTGGCAGCGCGGGACGCGCTTCGCAATGGTCTGGAAGACTATGACCGCCGACATGGCTATCGCGGCGCCCTGTCGACGATTGAACTCGGCGAGGGCTGGGCCGAACGTCTGGCCGATGCCGAAATTCCGCGTGATCTCGATGATGGTTGGCTGCAGGCCGTGGTTCTGGAGACGACAACCGGCGCGGCACGCATAGGCTTGCTGAATGGTGAGGAAGGCGCGATCCCGATGTCGGCGCTGGAATGGGCGCGCGAAAACCTTCCGGACGGCGAGATCGGACCGGTCGTCAGTCGTCCGTCCGACGTTCTCACCGCAGGTGATGTCATCCTGGTGGAAAGCCTGGCTGACGAGGAAGGATTTGACGAGGGTCAGTATGGGCTGCGCCAGGTTCCGGCCATCAATGGTGGCATTATGGCGATGGATCCCCACACGGGTCGTGTCCTGGCCATGGTTGGGGGGTATTCCTTCCAGCACAGCCAGTTCAACCGCGCCACCCAGGCCCGGCGTCAGCCCGGCTCGGCGTTCAAGCCCTTCGTCTATGCCTCGGCGCTGGATAATGGCTACACGCCCGCCAGCCTGATCCTCGATGCACCTTTCATCGCCTCCGGGGGCCCCGACGAGCGCTTCTACATGCCGTCGAACTATTCGGAACGCTATTACGGCATGTCGACCCTGCGGCTTGGCCTGGAATTGTCGCGCAATGTGATGACGGTCCGCCTCGCGCAGGAAATGGGCATGGCGCCGATCGTCGATTATGGCACCCGGTTCGGGATTTATGACGAGATGGAGCCGGTGCTGGCGATGTCGCTCGGGGCCGGGGAGACGACGCTTTATCGCCTTGTCTCGGCCTATGCGACCATGGTCAATGGCGGTCGCCGCGTCGAGCCAACCATTATTGACCGGGTCCAGGACCGTACCGGCGCCACGATCTTTGCGCACGAAGTCCTGCCCTGCGACACTTGTGATTCGGAAGACTGGAACCGCGCGGACGTGCTTGAGCCGCTCTTCCCGGAAACTCGCGAGGAAGTCGTTGATCCGGTGACCGCCTATCAGGTGGTTCACATGCTCGAAGGGGCTGTCCAGCGCGGTACGGGTACGGCGCTGCGCTCGCTGCCCTGGACGCTGGGTGGCAAGACCGGCACCACCAATGATTTCCGCGACGCCTGGTTCATGGGGTTTGGTCCCGACCTGGTTGTCGGTATCTATGTCGGCTTCGACACCCCCTACCAACTCGGCTCCGGTGAGGCCGGGGGCCGTGTCGCGGCGCCGATCGCGCGCGATTTCCTGGAAGTCGCCCTCGAGGGATATCCCGTCGCACCGTTCCGCGTTCCGCCGGGTGTGCGCCTCGTACCGATCAACCGCCTCGACGGTGAGCCGGGCGTGCTGGGTCAGTCCGGCGTGATCCTGGAAGCTTTTCGTCCGGGCACCGAGCCGTCGCGCCAGACGGACGAGGAGGAAAGCGGCCTCAGCTTTGCCCGCAACTCGGTCAGTGATGATCCGCTGGCCTTCCTGCTCGACGAGCAGGACGAGGAAGACGAGGAGCCGGACGAGGAGCTCGGCGGGCTTTACTGACCGCTTCGCCTCGTCGGCCTGCACTGCGTGACTTGAATGACTTGTGCGGGCTGATTATCCCCTTGTGACCAACCGGTTTTGAGAATCGCAGGATTGAACGCCCATGCGTGCTGACATCCAGACCCTGTCCGACGAAATCCAGCAGGCAGTTGGCCTGCTGAGGAGGCGTCTTTGACTGGGATACTGCCCAGAAGCGGCTCGACGAGCTGAATGCAAAGTCCGAGGCGCCTGACTTCTGGAACCAGCCCCAGCAGGCGCAGGTCCTGATGCGTGAGCGCAACCGGCTTGAAGCCGCGATCAGGACCGTGATCGAGGCCGAGCAAGAACTTGCCGACAGTCTCGAAATCATCGAGCTGGCCGAGATGGAAGACGATGCCGACATGATCGAGGAGGCTGTCGCCGGCCTTGGCAATCTCGGTGAGCGCATGCGCCGCGCCCAGCTGGAGACGCTGCTGTCGGGCGAGGCGGACGGCAATGACGCTTTCGTGGAAATCCATTCCGGTGCCGGTGGCACGGAAAGCCAGGACTGGGCCGCCATGCTGGCGCGCATGTATTCGCGCTGGGCCAATGCGCACGGCTACAAGGTCGAGACGATGGAAGAGCAGGCCGGCGAAGAGGCGGGCCTCAAGTCGACCACCATCCTGGTCAAGGGCGAAAACGCCTATGGCTGGCTGAAGACCGAGGCGGGCGTCCACCGGCTGGTGCGGATCTCGCCGTTCGATTCCAGCGCCCGGCGTCATACCAGCTTCTCCTCGGTGGGCGTCTATCCGCAGATTGATGACGCGATCGAGGTCGATATCGATGTCTCGAAAGTGCGCACCGACACCTATCGCGCCTCCGGCGCCGGCGGCCAGCACATCAACAAGACCGATTCAGCTGTCCGCCTGACCTACGACATGCCCGGCGAGGAAAAGGCGGTTGTCGTGCAGTGCCAGAATGATCGCTCGCAGCACAAGAACCGGTCACAGGCCTGGGACATGCTGCGTGCCCGCGTCTACGAGATCGAGCTCCAGCGCCGTGAAGCCGCGGCCCAGGCCGAGGCTGACAGCAAGAGCGAAATCGGCTGGGGCCACCAGATCCGCTCCTACGTCCTTCAGCCCTACCAGATGGTCAAGGACCTGCGCACCAACGTGGAGACGTCCAATACCGGTGGCGTGCTGGATGGCGATCTCGACGCGTTCATGGCTGCGGCCCTGGCGGCCCGTGTCGGCGGCGAGGATGAAGAGGCCTAGCCACCCGCCTCGTCGGTTCCGCCCAATTGCCCGAGCAGGTTCGCCATGGCTTCGACATAGCGGCTGAAGGCAGCCCGTCCGGACTTGGTTATCCTGACCCGCGTCAAAGGTTTGCGATCGAGGAAACTTTTTTCGATCGTGACGTAGCCGGCGTCTTCAAGCTTGCGCAGGTGAACGGAAAGATTGCCCTGGGTCGCCTCCAGCGCGGCCTTGAGTTCATTGAAGTCGGCGGCTTCAGCCTGGGCGAGATAGGTCATGACGCCCAGCCTGAGGCGTCCATGGATTATCTCGTCGATCTGGCCGATCGGGGGCGTGTTCATCGCGAGCCGGTCAGTCGGCCGCGCGGGACAACCGCCACAGCACAAAGCCTGGCACCGCCATCAGTCCCAGCAGGGCGAGCGATGCGACCAGATTGAACAGGGCAGGGTCTCGCATGGTGAGGCCGAGCGCCGCCGCGGCCAGATACCAGCCGAGCGCCACCAGGCCGTACCACAAGCGTTTCTGCACCCGACTCGCCACAAACCAGGCCGCGCCCTGGAGGGCGAAGACGACCGGGACGTAATAGAACCAGAGCGTGAAGTCCTGGGTTTTGAAAGCATTGAAGCCGAAAACGAAAACCATGGCGAGATTGGCCAGTCCGGCCGCCTGGAACGCGGTTTCATAGGCCTTTCTTGCTGCTGTTCCTGTCGGCTGCCTGCGATCCATCCAGAGTATGATGACAAGCGCGAGCACGAAGCCGCCGGTCGCGCCAATCGCGGCGGACAGATGGACCCAGCTCGGCAAGGCAACCAGGCCGCTGATACCGACCCAGTGGATGAGCGTTTCCAGCCCGTAAAGGAGTCCGGCCGACATCAGCAACAGGCCGGCACCCGCCGAGGGGCGCGGGTCACCTTCAGCAAGCGTGCGCAGGAAAGCGAGATCGGCTCGGGCTGTGGCGAGATCATCGGTCATGGGCATCCTCGGACGGTTTCCGGCGCGCTCAAAGCGGGCGCGCCGGAACTATGTCTTGATTCACGCGGAAGCATCAGCCGGGATGCGCGCGCTTTCTGAGCGGTTCTTGTCGGCCCGCCGTCCGTTCAGCCAACCGCCGAGCCAGGTGTGGCGGACAATCAGCTGATAGGTGCCGAGCAGCAGGGCAAAGCTGATGGCCAGGATCAGGGGCAGTTTGAGCAGTCCCGGAAGTGCAATGTCGGACAGGGCGACCTGCAACGCCATCACCAGCGGAAGGTGCATCAGATAGACCCAGTAGGAGGCGTCCGCCAGATAGCGCCAGACCTTGTTCTCGCGAGAGAAGACCACCAGGGCCGCGCCGGTCAGGCCAAACGTCCAGGTCCAGATTGCCAGCGTGTAGGCAGCCGCGACCGGCAGCCGGTCCATGCCCGGGCCGACCGGCATGAAGTTCGGCGTCACGCCGAGCGTCATCACAAGCCATGCCGTAAGCCCGATGGCGATGACGAGATTGAAATGCCAGGCGCGTTTCCACGCCGTCAGGACGAGGTCGCTGCGGCGATGGGCGGCCCATCCGGCGGCGAAGGCGGTGCCATAGGCGATCAGCGCGCCGGTATTGGGGAAAAGGCCGGTATCCGGGGTTGGAATGCCGAACCAGCTCATCCACATCGGCGTCGTGATGAACCAGGCCGCCAGCGGTGCGGCCAGCAGGAGTGTGCCCAGCGGGGTCCGGGCCAGCAGGCCGGTGACGGCATCAATCATGCGGCCACTCAGGTCTGAGCGGTCGATCAGGCGGACCAGGGCTGTCATCGGCAGGGCAACGGCATAGAAAATCACCAGCATGTAGAGGAACCAAAGATGGGTGAGCGGGAAGTTCTGCGCGGTCAGCGGCGGCGTTTCCTGCTGCGGAGCCTCGCCACCATTGGCCTTGATGGCACCCCAGATCACGACAGTCACGATCAGGGCAAAAATCGGCATCCAGAGGGAGACCAGCGGCAAGGCGATCCGTTTGGCGCGGTCGAGGGCAAGACCGAGAATGCCGCGCCTGCCAAGTGCCATCCGGGCGAAGTAGCCGGCGATCATGAAGAACAGGACCATCCGGAAGATGTGCGGAACAAAAAACCCAAGGCTGAAAGCGGCCTCGGCCTGGCTGTCCTGGACAATCCAGATCGGAATTCCGGGGATGAAGGACATGCAGGCGTGCAACACCACGCCCAGAAAGAGGGCGAGCGCGCGAACCGCATCGAGCGCATGGATTCGGGGGGAAGGGGTGAAGGACATGAAGGGCTCCAATTGAATGTTGCCGATCATCTATCATAGACAGGTTTATAAATCAAACTTGTCTGTTGCTCGGTCATGTTTGGTGGGTTCTGCGACAAAGCAATGAGGCAAGGCTTTGTAAAAAGTCGATTTTGCGTTGAACCGGGGGGGGCGGGTCCCGACGGCAGACACAAAAAAACCGGCGCTCGATTGAAGCGCCGGTTCTCATGATCAGTGCTGAGGTCCGCTAGAAGCCCGACTTGCTCGCGACCGGCGGCTCGAGCGAACCGAGCGGGTCCTGCTCCTTGGCCGGTGCCGGCGGTTTGCCGTCAGCCCTGGCAGCCGGTTCCGACTTGATGCCATTGTCCTTGGCGGCCGGCTTGGACGTGCTTGCGCTGTCCTTGAGCGGATCGGAGGAGTGACGGCAATGGCCGTCGAAGAACGCGCCGCTCTCGACTGACAGGGCCGCGTGGACGATGTCACCCTCGATGCGGGCGGTCGAAGCCAGCTGCACCTGACGGGCGCGCACGCTGCCGGTGACGCGGCCACGGATGACGACGGTTTCGGCCTGGACTTCTCCGGACACGGTTGCGTCTTCACCAATGATCAGCGAGCCCGCACGCACATCGCCCTCAACCGTGCCATCCAGCTGGATTTCACCGTCGGAGACGATCGTACCGGTTAGAACGAGGTCACCGGAAAGAATGGAAGGGGCTTTCGATTTCATGGCGGTCCTTTTCGGGGGGGCGCTGAACGCACCGGTCTCGGGAGACGAAGAGTCTTTGTTACCCTTGTTGAACATATTGGCCAGCTCTCAATAAACGCTCAGGATCGATTGCCGATCCGTTATACCAGATTTCATAGTGCAGGTGCGTGGCTGTACTGCGTCCCGTGGACCCCATCCCCCCGATACGCTGACCGCGTTCGACCGTATCACCACGTCGCACGTCGATTTCGTGCAGATGACCATAGCGCGTCACGAAGCCGTAACCATGGTCAATCTCCACACAGCGACCATAGCCGCCCCGCCAGCCTGCGTAAATGACCCGGCCCGGCCCGGTGGCCTGGATCGGTGCGCGACGGTAGGCGGCGAAGTCCATTCCGCGGTGTGAGGTCGGACGACCATTGAATGGGTCGATCCGCACGCCGAAATCACTGGTCTGGCGATAGGTATCGCCGACCGGCTCGCCCAGCGGACCGGCCTCGACAAAATCCTCGAGTTCCTCGACTTCCAGCAGGCGCGAGGCAATGCGGGCGATCCGGCTCGAGAAAGCCTGGTCGAGATTGACCGATGACGATGCGAAGGCGCCCGACTCTGAAAGCGGGATGAAGGGGCCGCCGGTTTCGGTGCTGTCGCGATTGTCGGCAATCACCGTCTCCAGGTCGAGCCCGGTCAGGCGCAGGACGGCGCGGAGGTTTTGCAGGCGGGCCTCGGTGGCATCCTCGGCCTGGGCGAGGACGCTGTCCTGTTCACCCATGAGGTAACTGATCTGGTCCTCGGGTTCACCCGAGACAGTGGCCGCGATCGCAATCAGCGGGTCGCGCGCTTCACGCGGTGTCGGATCAGCCGGCGTCGCCGCCATGAGGACACGGCCATCGGCGAGGGAGGGAGATGGCTCCATCTCCTGGCCGGTCAGCTGTTCGGCAAATTCGACCAGCTGGCGCAGTGTTTCGTGGCGCATCTGGAATTCGTAGGCGGTGCGGTCGAATTCCTCCATCCGTGATTCCATCAGCGAGATGGCGGTGGCTTCCGTGGCGCGGGCTTCCGCGACCAGGCGGTGTGATTCGAGACGTTCGCGCTCGATCTCGTCTTCCTTGGCAGCCATGGCCTGACCATGGAAGGCAACGGAGACGGTCGAGAAGCACAGCCAGCCGGCCAGCACGGTCGCGCCAAGCAGGGCAGAGATCTGGACGGTTGTGGAGATCGCAAAATAGCGAACCTGACCATCGGAGCGATGGTAGATCTGCCGGTCCGGAAACCAGCGTTGAGCCGTTCCCCAAACAGCGTCTTTTACTCGTGTGAACATGCAGTACGCCGCTCTGTTCCGATTGCCCCGGGCCCCAAGGCGTGCATGTGACACAAAATCAGCCCGAATATCAACAAGCCCGATGCAAGAGATGCGCCGGGCTAGGTTAGGGCTTGGTAAAATTCCGGCGGCAGGTCGGCGCGCAACCGGGCTTCAGTATTGAAGGGCGGTTTCAGGCCACTGCTAAAGTGTTTGCGTACAAGGGTTTGAAACCAGGTCACCGGATCCCGGCCGGCCCGTGCCGCGACATGGCGAAACCAGCGGGCGCCGGCGGCGACATGTGCGATTTCTTCTGTGTAGATGGTGCGCAGGCAGTCGGCACTGTCGGCATCCCCGGCAGAAGCGAGCCGGTTGATCATGCCGGGGGTGACATCCAGTCCGCGCGCCTCAAGCACCAGCGGCGCGACGGCAAGGCGGGCGGGGAGCGAATCGCCGGTCGCCAGGGCCGCGTCCCAGAGCCCGCTATGGGCCGGAAAATCGCCATAGGCCGCACCGAGCTCTGCAAGCCGGCCGGTGATCAGGCGGAAATGCCGGGCTTCATCATCACCGACCCCGACCCAGTCATCCACGAAATCCCGCCGGACCTCGTCGGACAATGCGGGGTCCAGCGCATAGCGGGCGACCATGTCGAAGGCCAGGTCGATGGCATTGAACTCGATGTGGGCCACAGCGTGCAGCAGCGCGACCCGCCCGGCGGAACTGTTGAGGCGGCGGCGCGGGACATCAGCGGGGGCGACAAGCACGGGCCGGTCCGGGCGGGCGGGCCGGTCGGCCGGCGCTTCGCCGCTGGTCGGCAACAGGGCATCGCCGTTGCGCCAGAGCGCCGCGACTGCGCGGGCCCGGTCGGCCTTGGCCTCGGGCACCGCGGTTGCGAGCACGCTCCGAGCCAGAGCCAGGATGTCGGATTGATCAGCCAAGGTCGCGCACGGCGCTGAGCACTTCGTCGACATGCCCCTTCACCTTCACCTTGTGCCAGATGCGTGCAAGGCGCCCTTCGCGATCGATCAGGAAAGTAGAGCGGTCAATGCCCATGTATTCGCGCCCATAGAGCTTCTTGAGCACCCAGGAACCATAGGCCTCAATGGTCTCACCGTCCGGATCCGAAACGAGACGCACCTGCAGATCATGTTTGGCCTTGAAATTGTCATGCCTTTTGACGCTATCCTTGGACAGGCCGATGACGACTGCACCGGCATCGGAAAAAGCCGCGCTTGCCGCCGTGAAATCGAGCGCCGCTGTGGTACAGCCCGGCGTGTCGTCCTTGGGGTACATGTAAAGGACGACGATCTGGCCGCGCAGGTCTGCAAGGTCGATCTCGTCACCGCCATCCGCGGGCAGTTTGAAAGTCGGAGCAAGGTCGCCGGTTTTGAGTTCACTCATGTCATTCCCCTGTCTGGTTTCGCCTGCACGGCCGTGTTCTCCGTGTAATGTGCGGTTCCGGGCCGCCACGTCCAGTGGTCGGACTGCGGGAAGGCCGGTCTGAATGCTGCGCAAATCCGTCAAATGGACGCTGATCTACCTGCTGGAAGCCGTGGCGGCATTGCTGGCGCTGACGATTTTCGCGATCGGATTCGTCCTGTGGCGGCTGTCGTCCGGACCGGTAGAACTGGAATTCCTGCGCGAAGACGCCCAGGCCATGCTGGCCAGCGCGTTTGAGGGCGAGTTGGTGGCGCTTGGCGCGCTGCAGGCCCGGTTCGAGCCATCCTCGCGCACCATTGTTCTGGTCGCCACTGATGTGACGGTTGCCGAATCGTCCGGCGAGATCGTGACGCGGGCGCCACGGATAGAGGCCGGGCTTGCAGCGGACGCGCTGATCTTTGGCCGGATCGAGCCGGTCGAGCTGACCATTGACGGGGGGTCGGTGTCGATTGTCCGGCGTGCCGATGGTGCGGTCGGTGCCGGCCTGGGCGGGGTCGAGCGCGTCGCGGCAACCGCCCGGCAACCCGCCCGCGGGGGGGATGACAGTGCTTCCCTGTTCGAGATCCTGTCCGGACCGGATGCGCCGACCCAGCTGGGACGCTTGCGGCGGGTCAATGTATCCAACGCCGCCGTTCGGGTCGTGGACGATGTGGTCGGCCTCGCCTGGTTTGTTGATTCGGCCGGCGTGATCATCGACCGTGATGACGCCCGCATCCTGACCGAGATCAATGGGCGGCTCGCCACGCCGTCCGGCTTCGCGCCGGTTTACTTGCGTTTGCGGGCCGGCAGCAATCTTGAGAGCCTGTTGCTGGAAGCCCGCTTCCAGGGCTTGTCGCCTGCCGGCATCCTGCCCGATACGGGGCCGATGGCGGCGCTCAGGGCGCTCGATGCGCCGATCGATCTCAATCTCGTTGTTGATGCGACGCGGGACAATGGTATCCGCACCGCCTCGCTGCAACTGGACGTCGGAGCTGGCCGGATCCTCGTCGATGGTGCGATGCACGCATTTGAAGGCGCCAATCTGTACGCCAGTTTTGATCCGGTCCAGCAGGAGCTGACCCTGCATTCCGGCCGTGTGCGCTCGGACCTGTTCGCAGCCTCGATCGAAGGCCGTCTGACCGAGATCGGCGGATATGACGGCGCGCTGCCATCGCGCGCCCGCTTCAACCTCGCAATCGGTGAGGGCTTCGTCGATATCGGACCGGTATTCGAGCGCGCGCCGGAATGGGAGAGCCTGGCCGCGTCGGGCGAGATTCGCCTCGACGAGTTTGCCGTCATACTCGACCGGCTCGATCTGGAAATTGATACGATCCGGGCTGAGCTGAGCGGTGGGCTGCAGCTGGAACAACGCCCTGATGGCAGCTGGTTGCCAAACCTGCAGCTCGACGGGCCGATCCTCGGTGATGTCGAACCGCAGACCGTGCTCGCCTATTGGCCGGTCGAAATGGCAGATGGCGGTCGGGACTGGGTCAGTGAAGGCATTCTGGGCGGCCGTTTCTACAATGCCCGCTTCTTTCTCGACCTGCCGGCCTCGGCCATTGCCGAGGGACAGCTCGACAATGACCGCATGCGCCTCAGCTTCGATTTCGAGAATGCGCATGTCCGCTACATCACGACGATGACGCCGATCACCGAAGGGCGGGGCTCAGCGACGCTGCGCGGCAATTCCTTTGAAGTGCGCATGGAAAGCGGCCGTATCGGCGATCTGGAGATCAGCGAGGGCTTTGTTGATCTGCCGCGCCTCAATCCCAAGGGCGCCGTGGCGCGCTATGGCGGTCTGGCGCGCGGTCGGGCGTCCGACATTCTCGCCCTGATCGATGAGGACCCGCTTTTCCTGGTGTCCGATTACGGCCTCGATCCGGCCCTGATCGGCGGCGAGGGCGAGATGCGGTTCGAAATCCACCGCGCCATGCTGACCGAGGTCGATCCCGAGGACATTCCGTTCTTCATTACCGGTCGCTTCTCGAATGCGTCGCTTGATGTTCCCGGCACTGACTATGCGCTGAGCGAGGGCGAGGTCGAGATCAATGCCAGCCAGGACGGGCTGCAGGCGCGTGGGGATGCCAGCCTGTTCGGCGCGCCGGTCCGCATCGACTGGCGCGAGAGTTTCGGCCTGTCCGATGATGCGCCCTCGACGCGCATCGGTCTGGAGACCGTGATCAATGCCCGCACGCTGGACCGTTTCAACATGCCGGCCCGTCGTTTCTTCGACGGCTCGATCCGGATCGCGGCCGAGGCCGTGTCGGACGGGCTCGATTTCCGGTCCGTCTCGATCGAAGCCGACCTGCTGGACGCTCTGATTGAAGCGCCCGGCGGTCTGTGGACGAAGGAGGCCGGCGCGCCAGGCCGGGCGTCACTCAATCTTGCCCGCCGCGCGGACGGTGGTTTTGATGTTGGCAATATCCAGATTGCGGCGGACGGGGCTGGCCTGGAGGCAGCGGCGCTGATCGGTCCGACGGGCGGGCTCGAAGACGTTACGGTCGAGCGCCTGTTCGTGGACGGGCTGATGGATCTGTCCGGCCAGGTCACGCCTGCCCTGACGCCGGGCGAGCCGCTGCGCGTCAGGCTGGCTGGACAATATGCCGATATCAGCAGTGTCGTCCCCTATATCACATCAGCCGGCGGCGAGGGCGGGATCACGCTGCCGCTGTCGATGCAGGTCGATGTCGGACGCCTCATCCTGTCCGAGAGCAGCGTGCTCGATCAGTTCAATCTCATCTGGCGCAGCGAGGCGGCCGGAATCCGTGCCGTCTCCCTGTCGGGCAATGCCACGGACGGACCGTTCCAGGCCTCTTTCGGCGCCAGCGAGGCGGGTGGGCAGCGGGATTTCCGGATCGAGGCGCAATCGCTGGAGCGCATCTCGGCCCTGATCGGGATTGAAGGATATGCCCGCGGAGGGCAGGTCTCGGTGCTTGGAAGCGCACCCCCGCTGGGAACCGACGGGCCGCTGACGGCGCGGGTTGAAGTGCGCGATCTGACCCTCGTGCGTGTCCCGGTCCTGGCGCGCATCCTGGCGGCGGGCTCCTTCCAGGGGCTTGGTGCCCTGCTCAATGGCGAAGGAATCAGTTTCGACGCGGTGGATGCCGACATCGCCTATGAGGACGGGCTGTTGACCATTGGCGATGGCCGCGCCCGCGGCAGCGCCCTCGGAGTGACCGGTGCCGGCACGATCGACTTTGCCGACAGCCATGCCGCCATCGATGGCAATCTGGCCCCCTCCTACGTGATCAATTCCCTGTTTGGGGGACTTCCCGTTATTGGCGAGGTACTGGTTTCCCGACCTGGTGAAGGCGTCATCGGCATCACCTATTCGGTCGAAGGACCGTTCGACAGTCTCACCGTTTTCGCGAATCCGCTCTCGGCCCTCGCACCCGGTGTATTCCGCCGCATGTTTGAAGGCACGGCTGCGGAACGGGCCGCGCGCGATCGCGCCCGTGAGGACGACGCGGCAACAATCCCGTCCGATCCTGAAACCATGCCGGAAACGGGGCCGGACTCCGGCCCCGACCCGGAGCCCGACCCCGTCGGGCCGGATCCTGACGGCAATTGAGCGGGTTGCTTGGCTCAGGCCGGCCTGGCGAGGGCGTGACGCTTCTTGCCGATTGACAGCTTGATGGCGCCGTCGACCAGGTCCGATGCGCTGGCCTTGGCAAACGGATCGGTCAGGGGCTGGTCATTGACCTTGGCGGCGCCGGCCTTGATATGGCGACGCATTTCACCGTTCGAGGCGGCCAGATCGGCTGCGATGAAGAGGCTGGTGAGCAGGACATCGCCGCCAGCCAGACCCTCAAATTCCACCGTCGGGAGTGCAGCACCCGCACCGCCCTGCGCGAAGGTCTGACGGGCGGTTTCTTCGGCTGAACGCGCCGCTTCGACGCCGTGCAGCAGCGTGGTCGCCTCATTGGCGAGGCGGACCTTGGCGTCGTTGATCTCGGCCCCCTGCAGGGCTTCCAGCCGGGCGATCTCGTCGAGCTCCAAATCGGTGAAGAGGCGCAGGAAGCGGCCGACATCGGCGTCTTCGGTATTGCGCCAGAATTGCCAGTATTCATAAGCGCTCAGCATCTCGGCATTGAGCCAGACCGCACCGTCGGCGGTCTTGCCCATCTTGGCGCCCGACGCCGTCGTGATCAGCGGCGTGGTGAAGCCGTAGACCTCTTTCTGGTCGACCCGGCGGCACAGCTCGACGCCATTGATGATATTGCCCCACTGGTCGCCGCCGCCGAGCTGCAGCGTGCAGCCATAGCGCCGGTTCAGTTCGAGGAAATCGACCGCCTGCAGCAGCATGTAGTTGAATTCCAGGAAGGTCAGCGGCTGTTCGCGCTCGAGCCTGAGCTTGACCGAGTCGAAGGTCATCATCCGGTTGATGGTGAAGTGCGGCCCGAATTTGCGCAGGAATTCCAGATAGCCGAATTCCGACAGCCACTCGTCATTGTTGACGAGCACCGCATCGGTCGGACCGTCACCGATCTGCACCAGCGGACGGAAAGCCTGCAGGATGCCGTCGATATTGGCGTCGATCGCGTCATCGCTCAGCATTGAGCGGGTCTTGTCCTTGCCCGACGGGTCGCCGATCTTGGTCGTGCCGCCGCCCATGAGGATGATCGGCTTGTGTCCGGCCTGCTGCATGCGGCGCAACATCATGATCTGCACGAGTGAGCCGACATGCAGGCTGGTCGCCGTCGCATCAAAGCCGATATAGCCCGTTACCACGCCTTCGCTGGCGGCCTTGTCGAGACCGTCAATGTCAGTGGCCTGGTTGAGGTAGCCGCGCTCAACGAGGTCGCGGACCAGCTGGGACTTGTAATCACTCATGAAGATGTCTCCTGATATGATGCTTCTAGGTCGACACGCGCGCGGGGAAAAGAGGGGGCTTGCATGAAACGGATCATCGGTTTGATGAGCGGGACTTCGCTCGACGGAATCGATGCGGCGCTGATCGAGACCGATGGCGAGCGCATCGCCCGCTTCGGACCCGGTGAGACCCAGGCCTATTCCGACAGCGACCGGGCCGTCCTGCAGGACGCCGTCGATCGCTCGCTGGTCTGGGGGTTTTCCGGTCCCATGCCGCAATATGAAGCCGCCGAGCGGGTTCTTACCCTGCGCCACACCCTGGCCGTTCAACGCGTGCTCGACGCGGCCGGACTGGCTGCGGCGGATATAGATTTGATCGGCTTTCACGGTCAGACCGTGCTGCATCGGGCTCCGAGATCCGGCGTGAACGGACTCACCCTGCAAATCGGCGACGGCAAGGCCCTGGCCCGGGCCACCGGCATTCCGGTGATCCATGATTTCCGGTCAGAGGACATGGAGAAGGGGGGGCAGGGCGCGCCGCTGGCGACGCTCTATCATGACGCGCTGGCCCGCCAGTCCGGTCTGGAGCGACCGCTGGCGGTTCTCAATCTGGGTGGCGTGGCGAATGTCACCTGGCTGGCAGCGGATGCCGACCCGATCGCCTTCGATACCGGTCCGGCCAACGGGCTGATCGATGCCTGGTGCCAGCGCATGATCGGCCAGTCCTATGATGATGGCGGCAGGCTTGCTGCGGGCGGACAGGTTGATGACCGCGTGCTCGACGCGCTGATGGCGCATCCGTTTTTTGCACTCAAACCGCCCAAATCACTCGATCGTTGGGATTTCACGCTCGATCCGGTGCTTGGTCTCGAAGCTGAGGCTGGAGCGGCGACCCTCACCGCCTTCACGGCCCGGACCGTTGCCGATGCGATGGCCGCGCTGGGACGCCCCGAACGCTTGCTGGTGACCGGCGGCGGGCGCCACAATCCGAGCTTGATGGCAGCCCTTGGTGATCATTGTGGCGTTGTGCCGGAGCCGGTTGAAGCCGTTGGCTGGCGCGGTGATCTGCTGGAGGCCGAGGCTTTCGCCTGGCTGGCCGCGCGCGTCGATGCCGGCCTGCCGACCAGCCTGCCTTCGACGACGGGCGCCCGTGAACCGGTGTGCGGCGGCCGGCGCTCCGACCCCTGAAACGCGGTCTCGACCGGGCAAGAAAAAGCCCCGACCGCCTTGGCCGGGGCTTTTGTCGACTTGGCAGAGCGCGACAGATCAGCGCTTGCCGGTAATCGTGCGTTCCGAACGCTCTTTCTCGACCAGCGGCAGGCGCGCATCGAGATAGGTCTCGATATGCTTTTCAAGCACGTCGAGATGGTCGGAGAAGAGGTGATTGGCGTCCGGCACGACCTCGGTCGTGATCTCGATTCCCTTCTGGACCCGAACCTTGGACATCACACGCTCGACATCTTCCGGCGGCACGATCTTGTCGGCTGAACCGTGCACGATGATGCCGGAGGCCGGGCAGGGCGCCAGGAAGGTGAAGTCATACATGTTGGTTGGCGGGGCGACAGAGATGAAGCCGGCGATCTCCGGACGGCGCATCAACAGCTGCATGCCGACCCAGGCACCGAAGGAATGTCCGGCGACCCAGCAAAAGCGCGCGCCTTGGTTATAGCCCTGGACCCAGTCCAGAACGGTGGCCGCGTCGGACAGTTCGCCGAGGCCCTGGTCATAGCTGCCCTGCGACCGTCCGACACCGCGGAAATTGAACCGCAAGGTGGCGAAACCGCGTTTGCGGAACACGTCATACATCATGTCCACAGAGGGGTTTTCCATATGCCCGCCGCCAAGCGGATGGGCGTGCAGGATCAGCGCAATCGGAGCGGTCGGGTCTTCGCTCGGGCTGTAGCGCCCTTCGAGCCGGCCGGCCGGGCCGGGAATGATCACATCAGGCATTCAGTCTCGCCTTTTTGGCTCTTTAAGTCTGCGTCTGGTGAATATGCGGCAAATCGCCCGTTGCAAGTGCGCAAGAGCGCGCCCATATTCTTGACTAATTCACTCGGATATTGGACGTGCGTCCCTCGCAACGAGGTCGGCCCCCCTCCGGAAAGGCGGGTCTTAGCATGATCGGCCTGCCGGATGCGAGTGTTTAAGGAGGTAAACGCATGAAGCTGAGCACAAAAGGGCGCTATGCCGTGATGGCCATGGCCGACCTGGCTGATGCCGCCGAGACCGGTCCGGTCACGCTGAGCGATATCGCCTCGCGCCAGTCCATTTCTCTGTCCTACCTTGAGCAATTGTTCGCCAAGCTGCGCCGGGCCGATATCGTCTCATCCGTGCGCGGTCCCGGTGGTGGCTACAAGTTGAGTCGCCTAGCCAACCAGATCCGCATCTCCGACATCATTCTCGCGGTCGATGAGCCGCTGCGTGCGACACGCTGTTCGGAGGCCAAGGGCTGCCTCAGCGATGGTCGCCGCTGCATCACCCATGACCTGTGGGACGAGCTCGGTCGGCACATCTATCTCTACCTGTCCTCGGTGACCCTGGAAGACGTGCTCGAACGTCGCCTCTTCGGGTCGGCCTCCGGCGCGACCGGGCGGCTCGAACGGCCCGGAAGACAAGCAACCGCCACTGAAATCCACGCTGCGGAATAAAATCCATGCGCATCTATCTCGATCATAACGCGACCACGTCGGTCCGGCCGGGTGTCGTGTCGGCCATGACCGACATGATGACCCGTGTCGGAAACCCGTCCTCGGTTCATGCCGACGGGCAGGCGGCGCTGGCGCGTGTCGAGACTGCCCGTCGCCAGGTCGGCAAGGCGCTGTGCGCCCGGCCCGAAGACATCGTCTTCACCTCCGGCGGCACCGAAGCCCTCAACCTGGCCCTGCACGCCGCAATCAGTGGCGGCGGGATCGGGCGGATCATTGTCACGGCAATCGAACACGAGGCGGTCGCCGCCACGGCCCTGGCCAGCGGGTTGCCGGTCGAGGTGTGGCCCGTCAACGCGATGGGCGTGGTCGAGATCGACTGGCTTGCCGAACGCCTGTCGCGCTGGAACGAGGCCGACGGCAAGCCGTTGCTCGCGATGATGCTGGCGAGCAACGAAATCGGCACCCTCCAGCCGGTTGCCGAGGCGACGCCGCTGATCCGTGTTGCCGGGGGCTTGAGCGTCGTCGATGCCATCCAGGCTGCCGGAAAGATCGATGTCGATTTTGCGGGTCTGGGCTGTGACTACCTGACGATCTCGGCCCACAAGTTCGGCGGTCCGCAAGGCGTGGGCGCGCTTCTGGCCAGCTGCGATGCGCCGATGGCCCGCCATCATCATGGCGGCGGCCAGGAGAAGGGGCGCCGCGCCGGCACGCTCAATGTCGCCGGTATTGTCGGTCTGGCGACGGCGCTGGACGAGGCGGTCGGCTCGCTTGATGATTTTGCCGCGCTGGCCGATCACCGCGATCACATGGCGGCGGCCCTGAAAGCGGTCTCGCCGGACCTGATCGAGATCGGGGCGGGTGCGCCGCGTCTGCCCAATACGCTGGGTCTCAGCCAGCCGGGCTGGCCCGGGGCGACCCAGGTCATGGCGCTCGACCTGGCCGGCTTTGCGATCAGCGCCGGCTCGGCCTGTTCTTCGGGCACGTCGAAAGGCTCGAAGATCGGTACGGCGCTCGGCCTCGCCGAGGCGGCGTCACAGGGTTTTGTGCGTGTAAGCCTGGGTTGGAATTCCAAACCGGATGATGCAGACGCCTTCGTTGTCGCCTGGTCGGCGGCTCTGGCGCGTATTTCCCCGACACTCAAAGCAAGTGCCTGAAGAGGCGGTAGGATATTATGGCTGCGGTCAAGGAAACCATTGAAGACGTTCGCAATCTTGAAGCCGACAAGTACAAGTACGGCTTCACGACGAATATCGAGCAGGACCTCGCTCCCAAGGGGTTGAACGCCGATACCGTGCGTCTCATCTCCGCCAAGAAGGGCGAGCCGGACTGGATGCTGAAATGGCGTCTGGAGGCCCTGGAACGCTTCATGGCGATGAAGGAACCGGAATGGGCCAAGGTCGACTATCCCAAGATCGACTATCAGGACATTCACTACTACGCCGAGCCCAAGGCCGGCGCGAAGTATGACAGCATTGACGATGTCCCCGAGGAAATTCTTGCCGATTTCGCCAAGCTGGGCATTTCGCTGAGGGAGCAGGAAGTCCTCTTGGGCGTAAAGGGCTCGGAAAACCGGGTCGCCGTTGATGCCGTCTTCGACAGTGTCTCGGTGGTCACCACCTTCAAGGCTGAACTCGCCAAGGCGGGGGTGATCTTCTGCTCGATCTCCGAAGCCCTGCGCGAACATCCCGAGCTGGTGAGGAAATATCTCGGCTCGGTCGTGCCGGCGTCGGACAATTTCTTTGCGACGCTCAACACCGCCGTCTTCTCGGACGGCTCCTTTGTCTATGTCCCGCCGGGCGTGCGCTGCCCGATGGAGCTCTCGACCTATTTCCGGATGAATGCGCAGGGCACCGGCCAGTTCGAGCGGACGCTGATCATCGCCGACAAGGGTGCCTATGTGTCCTATCTGGAGGGCTGCACGGCGCCGATGCGCGACGAGAACCAGCTCCACGCTGCCGTGGTCGAGCTGGTCGCGCTGGACGATGCCGAGATCAAGTATTCCACGGTCCAGAACTGGTGGCCGGGCGACGAGAACGGCAAGGGCGGTGTCTATAACTTCGTCACCAAGCGCGGTGATTGCCGCGGCAAGAACTCCAAGATCTCCTGGACCCAGGTCGAGACCGGGTCCGCCATTACCTGGAAATATCCGTCCTGCGTCCTGCGCGGTGAAAATTCCCGTGGCGAGTTCTACTCGATTGCGGTGACCAATGGCCGGCAGCAGGCCGATACCGGCACCAAGATGATCCATCTGGGCAAGGGGTCGACCAGCCGCATCATCTCCAAGGGCATTTCCGCCGGGCGCTCCGACCAGACCTATCGGGGTCTCGTCTCGGTGCATGCCAAGGCCGAAGGTGCGCGCAATTTTACCCAGTGTGACAGCCTGCTGATCGGTGATCAGTGCGGCGCCCACACCGTGCCCTATGTCGAGTGCAAGACGCCCAAGGCGGTGCTCGAACACGAGGCCACCACGACCAAGCTGTCCGAAGACCAGCTCTTCTATGCCCGCCAGCGCGGTCTCAGCGAAGAGGCGGCCACGGCGCTGCTGGTCAATGGTTTCGTTCGGGACGTCCTGCAGCAATTGCCGATGGAGTTCGCGGTGGAAGCGCAGGCGCTGCTCAAGGTCTCGCTTGAGGGGAGTGTGGGGTGATGGGCAAAGTTGTTTTTCAGTTTTTTGCGTGTGTCTGTGCGGCATTGCTGTCGACCGCGGTTGGCGTCTTGGTAGCCGTAGGTCGCGACGGATTTCTGGGAGCGATGATCTGGCCGCTCGTTTTCTTTCCGATCCTGTTTCTCGCGATGTTCGCAGGTGACTTTTTGCGAGCTCTGCGAGCGAATAGTCAGTCAACTGAGGCCTACCTGTGACCCGCACCCCCGTCACCCATATCGACGATGTCGCCCTGGAACATATGGGCCATGGCGAGACCTTCTCGGCCGATCTGGCGCGCCTCGGGCCGCTGATCGGGCTGGAACAGCTGGGCTGTTGCCTGACCATCGTTCCGCCGAATAAGACGGCGTTCCCCTATCACAATCACCACGCCATCGAGGAAGCGATCATTATCCTCGACGGTGAGGGCACTTACCGCTTTGGCGAGGAACGCCACGCCGTGCGCGCCGGACATATCCTGGCCGCCCCGACAGGTGGGCGTGAGGTTGCGCACCAGCTGATCAATACCGGCTCGGGCGATCTCAAATATATCTGCGTCTCGACAATGCAGCCGGTCGATGTCGTTGAATATCCGGATTCGAACAAGGTCGGCGCCGTGCGCTGGTCCGAGGGTGATGGTGACGAGCCGGCCTTCCGGCATCGCGCCTTTGCCGCCGAACCGGTGGATTACTGGGAGGGGGAAGCATGATGACCAGGATGAAACACAGCATGATGCCGGGAGCAATCCTCGCAGCGCTGGCGCTGAGCGCGTCGGCATCGGCCCAGGATTTCACCCATGCCGAAGACGGCATGCCCTGGTGTGACACGCTGGAAATCGGCTATGCCGGGACCGTAGATTGCGCCCTGATGCCCGGCGAAATTCTGTTGAATTTCACCTATGAAACAGGGGATTGGGAGTCGGTTCTGACTTTTGCCCAGCATGACCCGATGACCGGCGAACTGCTCGATGCCTCCGATCCGCTGACCATTGAGAGCGTCATTTCGGCTCCGGCCCTGCGCGACATCAATGCCGATGGCTCACCCGAGCTCTTCATCCCCTACATCACCGGCAATGTGAATACCTATTACTATGTCTGGCAGGCGGATGAGGACGGGCTCTACTACCCGTCCGGCGAGCTGGGCGGCTTCGGTGTCGACGCAATCGAACTCCGTGACGGCCTGGTGGTCACCATGACCCGCGAGAATGCGGCGACCTATCACGAAACTGCGCAGCTGCTTGATGCCGATGGCTTCGTCCACATCTACGAGATGCGGATCGACGCCGCCGCCGGGCGCTGCACCCTCACCGACGCCTCCGGGATCGTGGCCCGCGGGCTCGATGCCAGCGCCATCATCACCGCATGCGAAGCCGAATACGCACAATAACCGGCCCGGCCGGTTCGACAGGATAATGAGAGAGATCATGCTGAAAATCCAAGACCTCCAGTGCAAAGTCGAAACCCAGGACGGGACAGAAAAGCCGATCCTGAAAGGTCTTTCGCTCGAGGTGCCGGCGGGCGAGGTGCATGCCATCATGGGCCCGAACGGCTCGGGCAAATCGACCCTGTCCTACGTCCTGACCGGCCGCGATGGCTATGAGGTCACCGGTGGCACGATGGAGTTTTCCGGCGAGGACCTGGCCGAGCTGTCACCGGAAGAACGCGCCGCACTGGGGCTCTATCTGTCCTTCCAGTATCCCGTTGAAATACCGGGCGTTCCGACCATCACCTTCCTCAAGGAAGCGCTCAACGCCCAGCGCGCCACGCGCGGCGAGGAAGAGGTTTCAGCGCCGGAGTTCATGAAGCTGATCCGCGAGAAGGCTAAACAGCTCAATGTGTCGATGGACATGCTCAAGCGCCCGGTCAATGTCGGTTTTTCCGGCGGTGAGAAGAAGCGGATGGAAATCCTCCAGGCGCTTGTCCTGGAACCGAAATTCCTCATCCTCGACGAGACCGACAGCGGTCTTGATATCGATGCGCTGAAGATCGTGTCCGACGGCGTCAACGCGCTTCGGGCGCCGGATCGCGGCATGCTGGTCATCACGCATTATCAGCGCCTGCTCGACCACATTACGCCGGACGTCGTCCATGTCATGGCCAATGGCCGCATCGTGAAGTCCGGTGGACCGGAACTCGCCCGCGAGCTCGAGGCCGAGGGCTATGACAAATATCTCGGCGAGGCGGCCTGAGGCATGACCGCAATTCTCACTCATACCCCGGCGGAACAGGCCCTGATCGACGCGCTCGATGGCGCGACCGGCTGGCAGGCGCGATTGCGCGAGGCGACCCGGCGCGACGGCCTGCCCACGCGGCGCCATGAGCAATGGAAATGGTCCGACCTTCGCCGCGCGGCCAATGATGTCAGCGGTCCGGGCCGGATCGAGATTGCGGGCCTGACGGGGCTGGAAACAGTCTGCGATGGCAGCCGGATCGACCTCACTGTCACCGCGTCAGCGGGCGCCAGTGCCGCAAATGCCGAGCTGGTCATTCCCGCCGGCACGGCCGTGACCCTGGTTGAACGCCTGCATGGCGAGGCCGGCGCGTTGGGCAATTGGCACCTGCTGATCCGCATCGAAGCCGGGGCCCGCCTCGATCGCATCGTGATTGCAGACCATGACGCCCGGGCGGTCTTTGTCGGTTCGGCAGAGATCGAGCTGGCGGCCGGCGCCACACTCAATCAGACCATGATCGATACGGGCGCGCGCCTCTCGCGCAATGAAACCCATGTGCTTCATCCGGGTGAGGGCGCGACGGTGGATATGGGCGGTGCCTATATCCTGGCGGCCGGTTGCCATGCCGACAGCACCAATCTGGTTCATCACACCGGCCCGGGCGGCATCACCAAACAGCTCGTGAAGGGCGCGGTGGCCTCGGGCGGGCATGGTGTCTTCCAGGGCAAATTTATCGTCGATCGCCTGGCGCAGCAGACCGATGCGCGGATGACCCACCGCGCGCTGATGCTGGGCGAGAAGGCTGAGATCGATGCCAAGCCGGAGCTGGAAATCTATGCCGATGATGTCCAGTGCGCGCATGGCAATGCGCTTGGCACGCTGGATGAGACCGCGCTCTTCTACATGCGCCAGCGCGGCCTGCCGGAAGCCAAGGCTCGCGCTCTCCTGATCGAGAGCTATCTGGCCGAGCCGCTCGACCGCGTCCGTGACGAGGCCCTGCGCGACATCTTGAAAGCGACGCTTCGCGGGCGATTGGAGGCCATATCATGACGGTCCAGACGACCATAAAAGCCCCCCTGAATATCAACGCGATCCGGGCCGAATTTCCGATCCTGCAGCGCGAGATCAATGGCTATCCGCTGCGCTATCTCGACAATGCGGCCTCGGCCCAGAAGCCGGAATTCGTGATCGAGAGCGTTGCTGGCGTCTATCGGGCCTCTTACGCCAATGTGCATCGCGGCCTGCACACGCTTGCCAACGAGACCACCGAAGCATTCGAGATGTCGCGCGAGGATGTGCGGCGCTTTCTCAATGCCGAGCGCACCGAAGAGATTGTCTTTACCCGCGGTTCGACCGAGGCCATCAACCTTGTGGCCCACAGTTTCGGCCAGCTTCTGGCGGCAGGCGACGAGATCATCATCTCCCAGATGGAGCACCACTCCAATATTGTGCCCTGGCGCCTTCTCGCTGATTCAAAGGGTCTAAATCTCCGATGGGCGCCGGTCACCGAGACCGGCGAGCTGGATTATCCACAGCTGGCAGGGATGGTTAACGAGAAGACGAGACTGATCGCGATCACACACATGTCCAACGTGCTGGGCACGGTGAATGACGCCGCGCGCATCGTCGAAATCGCGCGCGCGGCCGGTGTCCCGGTTTTGCTCGATGGATCGCAGTCGGCGGTTCACCTGCCGGTCGATGTCCGGGCGCTTGATTGCGACTTCTTTGTCTTTACGGGGCACAAGCTTTATGGCCCGTCCGGCATAGGCGCGCTTTATGCCAAGGGCGACTGGCTCGAGCGCCTGCCGCCCTATATGGGCGGCGGCGAGATGATCGCCGATGTCTTCGAGGACCGGGTCACCTTTGCGGATGTTCCGCACAAGTTTGAAGCCGGCACGCCGGCGATTGCCGATGCGATTGGCCTGGGCGCTGCCATCCGCTGGCTCGAGCGGCATGACCGCATGGCAGTGCTTGAGCATGAGCGTGCCCTGATGGACCGGGCGATGAACGGTCTGGCGGAAATCGACGGTCTGCGCATTGTGGGAACTGCCCAGGACAAGGGCGCGATCATCTCCTTCACGCTGGACGGTGCCCATCCGCATGATGTGGCCCAGATCCTCGACAAGTACGGCGTTGCCGTGCGAGCCGGTCACCATTGTGCCCAGCCCTTGATGCGGCGCATGGGAGTCGGTTCGACGGCCCGTGCCAGTTTTGCCATCTACAACACGATCGAAGAGGCCGATGCGTTTGTCGACGCATTGAAAAAGGCCCGCGACTTCCTCATCTAGGGATGACCATGACCGATAGAACCGACCGCGATGTGATCGACCTGTCTGCGCCCAGTGAACTGTCGCCCAGTGAACCGGCGCGCAGTGAAGCCGTGGCCACAGACAGCAAGCCGGCTGACGGGACCGGTGCAATCCCGGCCGATGAGCTGGCGCGTATCACCGATGCCGTCGTGGAAGCGCTCAAGACGGTCTATGATCCGGAAATCCCGGTGGATATCTATGAGCTGGGCCTGATCTACAAGGTCGATCTGGAAGATGATCGCACCTTGAAGGTCCAGATGTCGCTGACCGCGCCGGGCTGCCCGGTGGCGGGTGAAATGCCCGGCTGGGTCCAGGAAGCAGTCGAGAAGGTGGACGGGGTCGACAAGGCGCTGGTCGACCTGACCTTCGAGCCGCCCTGGACGCCCGACCGGATGTCCGATGAAGCGCGTCTTGCGCTGAACATGTTCTAGGAGGCCGGTTTGGCTGTGCGTGAACGTCCCAAGGCTGTGTCACTGACCGAGACTGCTGCCGAGCGGGTCAAATCCCTGATGGCGCAGCGCGGCGCCGGTTTCCTGCGCGTCGGCGTCAAGAATGGCGGCTGTGCCGGCATGGAATACGAGATGGCCTATGTCGAGGCACCTGGTCCGCTTGACGAGCGGGTCGAGGACCATGGCGTCGAGATCGTGCTGGAGTCCAAGGCGCTGCTGTTTCTGCTCGGCACCCAGATCGACTATGAAATCACGCCGCTCCATGCGAAATTCGTGTTCAACAACCCCAATCAGACGGATGCCTGTGGCTGTGGCGAAAGCGTGACGATCGTTCCTGTGAAGGAGATCTGACCGGTATGAAGCTCATCATCTCGACAACCTCGCCCTATTCCCGCAAATGCCGCGTCCTGGTGCGCGAGCTGGGTCTGGCCGATCAGGTTGATGAGGTTGAGTCCCACCCGTTTGATGACGACGCCGAATTGCTGAGCGCAAACCCGCTCGGCCGCGTGCCCTGTCTCGTGCTCGATGATGGCCAGGCCTTCACCGAGAGTGCGCTGATCGCGGATTTTCTGTGCGAGCGGGCCGGTGAGCCCTGGCCGCGTGACTGGAATGACCGGCGTCTGGAAGCCCTGGGAAATGGATTGCTCGATCTCACCGTTGCGCGACGGGTCGAGATGGTGCGCGATGAAGGCATCCAGTCCGATTTCTGGATCAGCCGCCGCGAGCGCGGTATCATGCGGGCAATCGACGAGCTGGAAATAGCCGTTGGCAAGCTGGACAGCCCGCTAGGGCAGGGGCCGCTGACCATGGCGGTGGCTCTGTCGTATATGGATTTCCGCTATCCCGAGAGCCAGTGGCGTGCTGGCCGCCCGAATCTGAAAAGCCTGTTGGAGGCCTGGAATTCCCGGCCCAGCTTCATGGCAACCCCGCCGCCCGCTCACGCCTGATATGAAAAGGCCGCCCGGCATGGGCGGCCTGTCCGATCAAAACTCAACTTGACGCGTGTCAGGCTGCGTTGCGCGAGCTTGTGCGTCCGTCATCGACGGTGGTGCGATTGCGACCTTCGGTCTTGGAACGGTAGAGGTTCGAGTCGGAACGCTCGATGAGATCCTCGATCGACTCGCCTTCCTGATAGGTCGCAATGCCCAGCGAGACGGTGATATTGCCAAGGTCCTCATTGGTGGACTTGCGCAGGAGCTTCTTGGATTCGACCGTCTTGCGTATCTTCTCGGCGACCTGTTCGGCGATATTCGGTGGCGTGTTCGGCATCACAATACCGAATTCCTCGCCGCCATAGCGGGCCACAAGATGGCCTTCGCCGGCATGACGTGTCAGGCAGCCGGCCACGAAGCGGATGATCTGGTCCCCGGTCTGGTGGCCCCACGTGTCATTGAAACGCTTGAAGAAATCAATATCACAAAGGATCAGGCTGAGCGGCTGCTTCTTGGTCTCCGAATCCCGGCGGGCGCGACGCAGGCTTTCATCAAAGCGCTTGCGGTTGGCGATCCCGGTCAGCGCATCGGTCATCGCTTCCTCGCGAACCTTTTCGAGGTGCGAGCGCAGCTGGGTGACTTCATTCGAAGTGGCCTGCAGCCGGTCTTCCAGGGCTTGGCTGCGGCGCTGCATGCGAGCCGTGGCAGATACAAGACCTTCGACGAGCCGC
Source organism: Maricaulis sp. (assembly GCF_015665295.1). Lineage (GTDB taxonomy): Bacteria > Pseudomonadota > Alphaproteobacteria > Caulobacterales > Maricaulaceae > Maricaulis. The sequence goes on along the minus strand of NZ_JADFAJ010000009.1, from coordinate 37,413 downwards.
TTCATGCCCTGGGCGTCCGGGCTGGCGATCAGCTCATGGCTGGCACCTTCAAGGGCCTTGCCATAGGCGACCGTATCGCGTTCGGCCGCTTCCAGGGTTTCCTGTACCGCGCCGAGTTCGCGGCACATCACGCCGCCGCTCTCCAGGATCGCATCCTGGATGGCTTTCCACTGGAAATATTGTTCGAAGAGTTCGGCGTTCAGACTGTCGGAGAAAGTCTCGCCAGCCTCGACATGTCCGCGGAGCGTTTCGCATAGCTCGGCATTGGTGTCGCTGGCAAAGCAGATCCAGACCGCATAGTTCTCCGGTGTGGGCGCGATGCCAAATTGATCCATGAGGTCCAACGCTTTAAGCGCGAACTCACGTCCTTCTTTTCCGAGCAGTCGACCGTTCACCAGAAAGTCCTTTCCTGCGGAGGCGAATGGATTCGCCCTGCGGTTAAGGATGAAACTAGTGCGCAAAGGGAAAGAAGTCGTAAAAATTGCTCATAGCGTATGAGCAAAGGGGCCGCCGAGCCGGATAGCCGGTTTCAGCGACCCCGGATCATGTCTAGCGGTCGGCGTTCATGAAGCTGGGAACATGATCGCCAAAACCAATAACGGAACGATCATGGTCGGCCCCACGCTCACGCGTCTGCCCCGACTTGCGCGACGAGCGACGATTGTCATCGCTTTCACGTTCCCGCTCACGCCTGGCACGCGGCGGACGGTTCTCGCGTTCGGCGACCGGCTGCTTTTCCTCGGCCGGAGCGGCGGTCGTGACGGGCGTGACATCTTCGACCGCTTCTGCGACGGGTGCCGGTTGGACCTCCGCCGCGCGAGGCGATTCAGACTCGGATTTGCTGGACCGCGGTCGGCGCGCCCGCCCCGAACTCTCGGACTTGCCGCGGGAACTGCTGCGGCTTGACGCAGAACGCCCACCGGACGACCCGATGCCGACCTCGGCGAGGGCGCTGTCGAGATCATCGAGGACGAGCTCGGGAATGTCCTGCTTGATAAGCTTCACGACGGCTGCCAGTGACTTCTCATCACCCGGCGCAAAAATCGTGATGGATTCACCCATCTTGCCGGCCCGCCCGGTCCGGCCAATACGGTGGACATAGTCGTCGGCGTGATGCGGCATGTCGTAATTGAAAACATGGCTGACATCGGGAATGTCGAGCCCGCGGGCCGCCACGTCGGACGCCACGAGGAAGCGCAAAGTGCCGGCCTTGAAGTCGGCCAGCGTCGCGGTGCGCGCCGATTGGTCGAGATCGCCATGGATGGGCGCGGCTGAAAAGCCGTGACGCTGCAGCGAGCGCGCGACGACATCGACGTCCCGCTTGCGGTTCGAGAAGATGATGCCGTTGCGGACGCCTTCGCGGGCCATGGCGACGCGCAGGGCGACTCGCTTGGCCTTGGCGGAATTGTCGGTGAGTCGGACCATCAGCTGGGTGATGTTGGCGCCGGTCTGGGCCGGCCGCGAAACTTCGACGCGCTCCGGGTCGCGCAGGAAACGGTCGACCAGGCTCTGGATCTCCTTGGGCATCGTGGCCGAGAAGAACAGGGTCTGGCGGCGCGGCGGTGGCGGGACGAGGGAGAAGATTTTTTCCAGATCAGGAATGAAGCCCATGTCCAGCATGCGGTCGGCTTCGTCGACGACCAGCATTTGCACGCCGGTCATCAAAAGCTTGCCGCGCCCGAAATGGTCGAGCAGGCGGCCGGGCGTCGCGATCAGGACGTCTGCGCCCTTGTTGAGGATTTCCTCCTGCGGACCAAAAGCCACGCCACCGATCAGCAAGGCCATCGAGAGGCGCTGCCCCTCGGAATAGGTCTCGAAGTTCTCGGCACACTGGGCCGCCAGTTCACGGGTCGGCGCGATGATCAGCGAGCGCGGCATGCGCGCCTTGGCGCGGCCGCGCGACAGGCGCTCGATCAGGGGCAGGGTGAAGGATGCAGTCTTGCCGGTACCGGTCTGGGCAATGCCGAGTACATCGCGCCCCGCAAGCGCTGGCGGAATCGCGCCAGCCTGGATCGGGGTCGGTTCGCTGTAGCCAGCTTTTTCGATGGCTTCGAGTAGTTTCGGGCTCAGACCCAGTTCTGCGAACGTCATGGCGTCCTTTTGGTTGATCGGTAAACGGTGCGTTGTTTGACCTGCAAACGGTACGGCCGCGCCGTTGTGGCGCGGCCGCTTCGTGAGCGCAAAATACGGGTGCCCGGCTGCAAGTCAACGCAACAAGGCTGATCGACTATCGCCGATAGGCGAATGGCGTCTCGTCCGTGATATTGATGTAACGGTCCCGCAGGCGCGTTTGACGTGAATCCATCTCGGTGGCTTCACCGTCAATCAGCACCGCGACCGGCGAACTCATGACCTCCAGCGGGTCACCATCCCACACCACAACGTCTCCGGCATAACCTGTGGCCAGGGCGCCGTAGCGATCCCCCATGCCATAGATTTCCGCCGGAGTGAGGGTGATGGAGCGGAAGGCCTGGTCCCAGGCCACGCCATTCGTGACCGCATTGCCGGCATGCTGCGTGATCAGGCGGGCATTATAATAGCCGTCCGAGGTCTGCGTTGTGTAGGCAATGGTCACACCGGCCTCATGCAGGCGCTGGGCGCCGTGCAGGGTGGCGGCGATTTCGTCGAACGAGGCCGGCAGGTTGCGCAGCGGATCAAGCATCACCGGAATACCCGCAGCGGCCAGCTCATCGGCGACCAGCCAGGCTTCAGCTCCGCCCCCGATAATGAGCTGGACGGGTGCATTGTCGGCCTGGAAACGGATCGCCCGGCGAAGGTCGGCCGCGCGGTCGATATTCAGCACCAGCGGTACCCGGCCACGAACAACCGGCAAGAGCGCCTGTGCGTCATAGCGGTTGAGCGCATCGCCTTCATGATCGGCCGAGAAGCGGCCCGGATAGCCGCGGGCATCATTGAAGGCCGCTTCCAGATAGGCCCAGGCTGCCGGGCGCGAGCCACCCGCGGTGGCGGCGCCTGACTGGCTGAGGTCAGCGAACACGAAACTGCCGCTTTCGAAGACTGAGTCGGGATCGCCGCTGGTGTCCACCAGCCCGCCCTGACCGCCAAAAATGTTGTGGCCGGTCGATGGATAGATTGCCGCCCGGGTAACCCCGCGCATGCGGGTCGCGGCGATATGGGTGCCGGCAGGGTTGAAGCCGTCGCTGACATCCAGTGCGACCGAATATGGCGAATCGCTCGCGCCGGCATCGGTGGTCGAGCCTTCCAGTGCGACCTCGATAAGGCCGATCTGGGTGAAGGGTGCAAACAGGCCGGGCGTAATCCAGCCGCCCTCGGCGTCGATGACCTCGGTGCCGACCGGAATGGTCACATCCGTGCCGACGGCAACGATACTGCCGTCACGCACCAGCACCGTTCCGTTCGGGATGATCCCCTGATCGGTATTGGTGACGACACGGCCATTGGTAACGGCATAGCTCTGCGCCAGGCCGGGAGCGGCACTGGCCAGGGCCAGCGCGAGTGCGGGAATAAGGGTTCTCATCAGTCGTCTCCCTCGCCGGGCTGGCCGAGCATGAAGTCGCGAACGGGTTGTTCGTCCTCATCGCGGCGATCAAAGCTCATGGCCCCGTCAATCCAGACCTGATCGGCCCGGGTATAGGTGGAGTATGGATTGCCGGACCACAGTACGACATCGGCCCGAAGACCGGGCTGAAGGCTGCCGGTCTGGTCGGCGATTCCCAGCGCCTGCGCCGGGTTTGAGGACAGCCAGGCCCAGGCTTCGCCATCGGAAATCTCGAGACCCGCCCGACGACCATCACCAAGTGCCTTGGCAACTTCCTGGTTGAGACGCTGGATGCCCATGTCGCTGTCGGAGTGGATCATCGCGCAGGCGCCGTTGGCATGGGTCATGGCGAGGTTCTCGCGAACCGCGTCATAGGCTTCCATCTTGAAGCCACCCCAATCAGCCCAGACGGCCGCGCAAGCGCCGTTTTCGGCCAGAAGGTCGGGGATCTTGTAGGCTTCGACGGCGTGGTGGAAGGTCGTGACCTGGTAGCCGAACTCTTCCGACATATCCATCACCTGGGCCATCTGGTCGGCACGATAGCAATGCATCTGGATCAGGATTTCGCCGTCCAGCACACCCATCAATGTCTCAAGCTCAAGATCACGGGTCGGCGCGTCGGCTTCTTCGCCGTTCTCGGCGGCTTCCCAGTAATCATGCCAGCTGTCGCGATAGTCCGAGGCCCGGATCCAGGCGGCGCGGTAGCCCGCCATGTTGCCCATATCGGTGGCCGGGGACTGGCCGCGATTGCCGTAGACGCGCGACGGGTTTTCGCCGCATGCCATTTTCAGGGTGTAGGGCGCGTCGGGGAACTTCATATCCTGCACGGTACGGCCGGACACATTGCGCAATGTCACACCGCGTCCGCCGAACAGATTGGCCGAGCCGGGCAGGACGTGGAGCGTTGTGACGCCACCCGCGAGGGCTGCGTCGAAGCCGGGATCCTGCGGCCAGACACTGTGTTCGACCCAGACCTCCGCCGTGACCGGCTGGGTCGCTTCATTGCCGTCGCTGTGCGCGTCGACACTGGGGGAGGGGTAGGCACCGAGATGGGAGTGAATGTCGATCACGCCGGGCGTGACATAGCGGCCGGTGGCGTCAATCACGGTGGCGCCTTCTGGGGCTTCCAGACCGGTTCCGACGGCCGAGATGCGACCGTTCTCGATCAGAACATCGCCATTTTCGATCTCGCCACCGATGCCATCAAGGACCGTTGCGCCCTGGATCAGGGTGACACCGCTGGGACGCGGCGTATAGGTTGACGGATACGGATCGAGACTGTGCCGGACAGTGTCCGTATCAGCAGAAACAGCGCCCGAATCGTCCGATCCGCTTCCGGCGCTGCACGCTGCCAGGCCGATTGCGGCGGTCGCCGCGAGCGCTGGCATCCATGCCTTGAGTGTCATTGTCTATTCCCCACTTTGTGTCCGGCCTGACCGGGCCGACCGAGAGACCCGGATTGAACGCCTTCACGGCGCCGCCGTCAAACCCTGTCGGGCGAGGTCTCACAAAGATTTGTGGATTTTCAGTGAGATGCTTCGAAAATCTTTGAGTGTGGCCTCGCGGACTATTGGTTATCTTTCCACTGGGTGCAATTTCAGGTTATATCCTGTGACGGGCGGATCAAGGCAATGCGATCCGAATTTCATCCACGTTGGAGGCCGAAGCCAATGATGAAGCCTGTTCTCAAGCTGATCAGCGTTCTCGCCGCGCTTCTCCTTTCGGGCGTCGCAGCACAGGCTCAGGACGAGCCGCCGCGTGCGGATGCGTTTGAATCGATGTCGAATTTCCTCGCCTGTACCGGAAATCCTTACGCCCTTTGCTATTACTCCGGGCCGGACAACGGGTCTCCGACAGGCGATGGTGGCACGGGCCCCCATCTGCCATGCGTGCCCGGCGACGGTCGGGATGGCGCGACCGCCAATGCGGATTGTACCTGCTATGCGATCACCGAACCGCAGCAGGCGCATGGCACCACCTATAATTATGTCGAGATCGGATCGATCCTCAATCCGGTGGTTCGCGATGCGACCATCGAGATTTGCCTGGAAGATGGTTCCGGCTGCCTGAACATGGCCAGCCTGTTGACCGGGCGTTGCGACATGGACGATCCGCATATCGCACAGGAAGCCTATTGCCAGTTTGCGCCGGTGTGCAGCTATCTCGGCGACATGGCCACACGCGAGGGACAGACCCTCTATCCCTACCTCCCGGAGGCAACGCTGATTTCGACCTTCTCGCTGGATTACAGCCAGGTCTATGACTTTGGCTCAACCGCCTGCGAAGAGACGGGGACGCGTTATGCGGGCTGCATGACGGCGCCCTGCGGAGATGCCGACGAGAACGGGATGACGCAATGCCTCTGTCCGACCTATGACGGTCCCTATGATATCGGACAGAACAACATGCAGTGCGATATCCGGCCCAATGTCTGGTCTGCGGCGCTCAACAACGTGTCTCGCCATCCCGGTCCCGCGCAGCCCCAACCCGAGTGAGCCTGCGCTGAAGGCAGTGACCCGGCGCCGGTCGCAAGCGGGCGCCGGGTGATCCCTATTCCTCCTCGTAGTCGCCGGACGGGCGGTCGATGAGCGAGCCGAAGAAGATTGCGTTCATGAAGGCGCGCTCGGTGCCGCGGAATGTCGCCCGGAAGGTCGGGTTGTCCGCAAACATCACGACCGTGCCCCGACCCAGACGCTGGGCGATGATGGCGGGGGTTCCGGCGATCTCGTCCTGGCGGCGCTGCGAGGCGTAACCCGACAGGAGAGGCGTCTCAGTGTATTCCGCCACGACCGCGAACGGATCATGCTCGGGGCGCTGCAGCGTGAAGCTGGTATTGCGATGGACCGGCAGATCACGATCGCCATAGCCAAATCCGATCGGGTGGGACGGATCCAGATCGGTATCGAAGATTGCCCCGCCAATCACATGTTCGGCATCATCGACGCCCATCTCGGCGTAGTTGCGACGGTCCGGCGTTTCGCTGTCCGTCTCATCCTCTTCATCGGCCTCGAGATTGAAGAAGGTCGACTGGGCCATGCGTGATGCCTGGCGCATCGTTACCAGAACGCCGCCATCCTCTCGGATCCACTGGCCGACCCGTTCGGCCGAGCGGGCCGACAGGTCTGTATTGCCACCCCCCACAATCACAAGATGGGTATAGCGCGACCAGTCAAGGCCACCGAGATCATCCTTGCGCCGCAAGGTCACCGGCACGTGCATGCGGTGATCGAGCTGGTGCCAGACTTCGCCAGCATCATAGCTGGCCAGCCCGTCATCAAACAGGACGAGGACCTCCGGTCGGCGTACCGACCTGAAAGCATTGCCGTCTCCGAGGTCCGGCGACCCGCCCGCCGTCGAGCCCGACATGACTGCGTGCACGGCAACCCCGTCTTCTCGGGCGATGGCGGAGACCAGCTGGTGGATGGTTTCGCGGTCAGAATCCTGGCCGACCAGCGGCACAAAGACAGCCCCGGGGCCGAACGCGGTCGCACCGTGGTGCGTCGCAATCGTTGCCGGTTCGGTCGCTACTCGCACACGGATGTCGGCGTCGAGGAGTCGGTAGAGTCCGCGCGGCGCATTATAATCCGACCAGCGCAGGACATAGCCGTAATTCGAGCTTGGCGGCGCCGGCTGCGCGAGGTCCGCAGGGCCGGTTTCGCTGCCGACCAGGTCGGCAGACCAGTCGCGACCCAGCGCCGCGTATTCGAGGTCATAGGCGAGCGGCAAAGTCCAACCGGACACGTCGTAGAAGATGTTCTCCTCGAACGTGGTGACACGGTCGAACATTGAACGGATCATCGTGTATTGCGGCTGGTTCAACTCGACGACATAGCTTTCGCCGGCGCGGTAGGTGCGGCCATTGCTGCGTACATCGCGAGCCAGTTGGTTGACCCGGATATCATGCCGGTTGAGCAGGTCGACAAACATGTTGGCACGGGCCGGGTCGCCGTCTGCCGTGAACACGAAGCCACGATCGCGGTCGCGACCGGCGGCCGCGAGCGCGTTCGCGAAGAATTCGCGTTGATAGGCCGCGATCTCGTCATGCCCTGCAATGCCGCCTTCAATCGTCGTCAGCGAGGTGCGGAAATGGGTGCGGACATTATCACCATGGCTGACCAGGCCGCGTTCGGCCTCGATCAGACCCCCGCGCGCAGCGCCGATTTCGAACAGTATCCCGAGCGAGCCATTGACCTGCGGATAGGTCGACCCCTTGCCGACATAGAAATTGTCAAATCCTTCCTCGGATGTGTAGAGGCGCGCCTCGCTGTCGAGGAAATCGATGTGGTGCTGGGCAATGCCGAGGGTGAGATCGCGTGCCCGCTCCGGGATCAGCGGATTGCGGCGCAGCGGTTCGCCGGGATGAAAATAAAAGGTGCTTTCCGTACCCATCTCGTGGAAATCGGCGGAAACCTGCGGCTTCCATTCATGCCATTGCTCAAGCCAGGCTTGGGATTCCGGCTGGGTTTGCAGCAGCCACTGCCTGTTGAGGTCGAACCAGTAGTGATTGGTTCGCGCTGTGGTCCACAGATTGTGCTGTTCGTGCGCCGGGTCGGTCCTGGCGACGTCACCGCCGAAGGTCTCGACATGGTTGACCCGCCGCGAATGGCCGTCCGGATTAAAGATGGCGGTGATCAGGATGACGCTGTTGTCCAGCATTGCCTCGATCTGCGGACCCTGCGCAGCGGCGAGGTGGTAGAGCGTCGGCATGGAGGCGTCCATGCCGGCTGATTCAGCCCCGTGAACGCCGTAGTTCAGCCAGAGGATGGCGGGGCCGTCATGGGCCGGGGCACCAGGCTGCAGCGAGGCGAGGTGGCTGGCACGGATATCATCGATGCGGGCATGGTTGTCCGGCGAGGTCACTACGAAGAACAAGATCGGCCGGCGTTCATGGGTGTAGCCGATCGTCTCGACGGAAATGCGGTCGGAGCCGTTCGCGATCTCGGTCAGATAGGCGACCATTTGCTCGTGCCGGACCGGCCGCTCGCCAACCCCCCATCCGATCATGTCTTCCGGTGCCGGAACGCTGTCATCATAGGCGATACCCTCGACCTGATAGAATTCGATCGGCTCAGCCATGGCAGGGCTGGCGAGGCCGGCGGCGAGGATCAGGCCTCCTGCGAAGGCATGCCGGATTGCTCTGTGGTCGGTCATTGGAGTGTCCCCTCGTGATTCCGGTTACGGCTTTCACGAGAGGCTAGCGCGCCGGGCGCACTTGTCCACTGGCCGGACAGTGCCGGCACGCAACTCGTGCCGCAATGCGACCGCGGCCCGGACGTCACAACAGGCTTTGGGGGTTTTAAAGGTCCAGCTCTTCCGTCACGAAGCTGGCATTGTCCTGGATAAACTTGAAGCGCGCTTCCGGCTTCTTGCCCATCAGCGTTTCGACGAGCGCTTCCAGCGTCGGCAGATCATTCTCGTCGATCACGACGCGGGCGAGGGTTCGCACAGCAGGATCCATGGTGGTCTGCTTGAGCTGACTCGGTGTCATCTCGCCGAGACCCTTGAAACGCCCGATATCGATCTTGCCGCTGGCCTTGAATTCGTCACGGATCAGTTGTTCGCGGTGGGCATCGTCGCGCGCATAAAGCGTGCGGGTTCCCTGGGTCAGGCGATAAAGCGGCGGCTGGGCCAGGAACAGGCGCCCCGAATGGATCAGTTCAGGCATGGAGCGATAGAAGAAGGTGATCAGCAGCGCCGCAATGTGGGCGCCATCGACATCGGCGTCGGTCATGATGACGACGCGCTCATAGCGAAGATCTTCAAGCTTGAACCGGCTGCCGGTCTGGCAACCGAGCGCGAGCAGAAGGTCACTGATTTCCTGATTGGCCGAGATCTTGTCGGCGGTTGCCGAGGCGACATTCAGGATCTTGCCGCGCAAGGGCAGGATGGCCTGGGTCTGGCGCGACCGGGCCTGTTTGGCGGAGCCTCCGGCCGAATCGCCCTCGACCAGGAAAAGCTCTGTACCGTCAGCATCGGCGCGCGAACAATCGGCCAGCTTGCCCGGCAGGCGAAGCCTTCGCGAAGCGGTCTGGCGCTTGACGTTTTTTTCCTTGCGGCGGCGCATCCGGTCGTCGGCGCGTTCGATCGCGAACTCAACCAGCTTGGCGGCTTCCTTGGGCGAGGCGGCCAGCCAGTGATCAAACTGGTCGCGTACCGCGGTTTCAACCAGGCGGGTCGCTTCCGGCGTGGCGAGGCGTTCCTTGGTCTGGCCCTGGAATTCCGGGTCTCCGATGAAGACCGAGACCAGGGCGCCGGCACCGCCCATCACGTCTTCGGCCGTGATATGGGCCGCCTTCTTCGCGTGGGTGTGTTCGGCATAGGCGCGAAGGCCCTTGGACAGGGCGCCGCGCAGGCCCTGCTCATGGGTTCCCCCCTGCGGCGTCGGGACCGTGTTGCAGTAGGACTGGCAAAAACCGTCAGCATCGCCGCCATAGCCGTTTGCCGACCAGGTGACCGCCCATTCGACTCCGCCGCCACCGTCCTCACGCTCGACCCGGCCGACAAAGGCCTCCGCTGTGACCACGGCGCGCTTGTTCGCCATTTCCGCCATTCGGTCGGCCAGGCCGCCCGGGAAGCACAGAATGTCATCGGCCGGCGTATCCGTGCCTTCAACGAGACTCGGTGCGCAGCGCCACTGGATTTTCACACCACGGCGCAGGAAGGCCTTCGAGCGGGCCATGGCGTAGATGCGGGCCGGTTTGACCGACATCTTGTCGCCGAAAATCTGGGTGTCCGGCAGGAAGCGGAGTTTGGTGCCACGGCGGTTGGGCGCCGGGCCGACCTTGACCAGGGGGCCGAGCGGCAAGCCGCGCGAATAGGATTGGCTCCACAGTGTTTTCTCGCGCGCCACCTCGACCTCGAGCACTTCTGACAGGGCGTTGACGACGGAGATACCGACGCCGTGCAGCCCGCCGGACGTCTTGTAGGCGCTGTCGGAAAACTTGCCGCCGGCGTGCAGCACGGTCAGCACGACCTCCAGCGCCGATTTGTCGGGATATTTCGGGTGCGGGTCCACCGGAATGCCGCGGCCATTATCGGTCACGGTGATATAGCCATCTTCGTCGACGGCGACCTCGATGCGATCAGCCCAGCCTGCCACCGCCTCATCCATCGAGTTGTCGAGGATTTCAGCGAACAGGTGGTGATAGGCGCGCTCATCAGTGCCGCCGATATACATGCCGGGACGGCGGCGGACGGCTTCAAGGCCTTCGAGAACCTCGATATGTGCGGCGGAATAGCCCGGCGCCGGCGCCGTGGAGGGTGTGGGCGCTGGCGCGCCGGAAAACAGGTCGGAATCGGAGCTCTGGTTCGACATGTCTTCACTTTGCACGAGTCGGCGGATGGGAGGGAAATTCTACGCAGCGAATCGGATGCCGACAGCCTGTCTGAGCAGTACGCGACAAGGTGTTTTCCTGATGATCCACAAGAAAAACGGCCCGACTGAGAGACAGCCGGGCCGTGGGTTCGAGGCGAAGCAGGCTCGCTTCGCTAGAAGACCATGCGCATGACCAGACGCGCCGTGTGGCGAATGAAGTCCTCGCGAACGTCGGCGTCGTAGTCAAAGGAGAAGGTCGAGTAGCCGGATCCGGCAGCGATCCCGAAGCCGAAGATGGCGCCAGTACCCGGCATGGCTTGCGAGCGCAGCGTAAATGTGTCGTCGAAATCGGCAAAGCTTGCGGTCGTTTCCGCATCCGAATCGGCAAACTCGTTGCGGAAGCCGACCCGAGCCGTCGGAGACCACCAACTATCGGTTCCTTCAAAGCGGGCGCCGAGGGTCAGGAGGCCGGTTCCCGAGAAACTTGTTGTTTCACGATCGCCAACCGACAGGTCGACGCCCACGCCGCCGCCGGTTTCGACATAGGCGCTTTCGCTCAGGCGCAGGTAGTCAACGGAGAAGGCCGGCCGGACATACCAGCGTTCCGTGACCGCGATGTCGCGTGCAATGCGGGCGGAGCCTGACGCGTGCCAGCCGGTCCAGTCGGCGCTCGGCGCAGCGTCGAAAGCACCGATCAGGACCCGACGGTTATGCTCGAACGTGTCATAGCCAACCGCAGCATAGAGATCGACGTCGAACATGTCGGTGTGGGCACCGGCATAGGTGCCGACCTGCGCTGTGATCGCGCTCATCGGCTCATCAACGCCATCGACTTCAGAGACTTCGCTCGCAGCACCGACGATATTCACGCCAAGCGCGTAGAAGGGGCCGAATGGGCGATCAAAACCGGCCGCGAGCCCGATCCCGTGACCGCGATATCCCGGTCCGAAAGCGCTGCCGGCCCGGTCCGCGAAATAACCGAATTCCTGCACCCACAGGCCACCTGTTTCCTCCGGGCTGCGCCGCACGGCTTCCAGCCGGTTGGAGAGCGCGCCAACGGCGCTGTCATTGGCCGCGAGTGCGAACTGAATCGCGCTGGCGGAATACTCCGGCAACAGCTGGTCGTAGGCAGAGAAGAACTCGTCCTGGGTCATCAGCGAGGCGATCGCCTGGCCCAATTCCTCATTGCCCTGCCACCCTTCCAGCGCGGCAGCATAGGCTGCGCCCTGGTTGGCGTTCATGCCCAGTTCTTCGGCAGTGCGCCGACGCAAGGTCAGGACGAGCGCATTGTCGTCATTCGGATCAAATTCGAGATTGGATTCATACAGCCACGGTGCGTCGGTATCCTGCAGCGAAGCCAGCGTTTCCTCGATGACGAGTTCGTCCGCCGTCAGGACCACGAAGGTCGCGCCTTCGCCGATAAGGTTTGACAGGGTAGCCGACACGCGGGATCCGGATTCGAAGGTGACGGTGCCGCTGCCGTGAATGCTGGCAGCCGTGCTGGTCTCGTCGTCAATCTGGAAGCGCAGCACCGATCCGTCGCCGAATCTCGCCGTCGTGAATGAGAGGTTTGTTTCAGCGGCCAGTTGCAGCTCGGCATTGTCAATCTCGATGTCGAGCAGCCCGTCACTGTCGGAGACGACGCCTGCGACGACTGAATTGCCGGACATGACGAGCTGGTCGGCTCCGTCGCCGAAATTCACATCGCCGGAAACCGTGCCGGTTTCGACCTGGAACTGGTCGGCGCCGGAACCGAAGCGGATATCGCCGATGATGCTCACGACGGCACCGTCTGGTGCGTCAGCGTGCAGGTATTGGCGCACGATCGAGTCCAGCGTGCCGGCGCTCAGGTCGATGGCCACGGTTTCATACGCGACCGGATCTGTTCCCGTGGGCGGTGCGGAGTAGGTCGTGCGGATAAGTCCGGTATTCTCGACCGACGTCAGAGTGCCGGAAAGGTCGATGAGCGAGTAGGCGCTGCCACCCGAAACGCCGTTGACGTTCAGCGTACCGGTATTGATGAAGCTGGGAACATTCGCCCCGGTATCGATGAACACGCCGCGCCCGGTTCCGCCGACGCCATTCACGCCGACAATCAGCACGCCGGAATTGGCGAATGTCGGGACAATCGCGCCATTGCCGATGAAGACACCAGTGCCTGTCGCTTCGTAGGCCGTGACATTCAGGCGGTTGGCGTTCTCGATCCCGCCTTCGAACGTGACCGTATTGCCGTCCAGGCCTTCGACACGCATACCGAATGAGTCGACGCCGTCGAGATCGCCCTGGGCGTTGATTGTTCCGCGATTGACGAAGGCATAGCCAAGATGCTGGGCCGGAATGCTCTCGTCGACATCAGCCGTGTCGGGATCATCCTCGACCGCTTCCAGGACGATTTCGCCGAGCACGATGTCGCCGGAATTTGCGTCGGCAAATATATGTGTGGCGGGCGCGGTCGTCCGCACGGAGACAGAGCCGGCGACTTCGTTGGGAAAGGTTTCGCTCTGTCCGGCGATATACACACCACCGGCGACCGAGCCGTTCACGACCAGGCCCGATCCGCTCATCGCGGTGTCATCAGTGTTGAGCAGCGGCAGAAGCTCGTCGCTGGGATGTCCCGCGAACCGGTAGGAGGTGGTCGTGATGCTCGCGCCGATGCGCACAGCACCACCCACGTCGCTCGACAGGGCCACGCCCTGGCTCCCGACGCCGACCGCGCTGATTGTCCCGTTCACCCGGACATCGCCGGAAACATCGCCGCTGACATCGACCGACTGGCCATTATCGCCGGTCAGTCGGATCAGGCCATTGAGAGCAAGATTGCCGTCGATGCCGGTCAGGATCCGCAGGCCCGCGCTGTCATTGCCGACAACGGTAATGCCGCTGCTGGATGCCGTAATGATGTCGCCGGTGAAAACTGCGGCGCCGTCGACCAGGATGGCGACTCGGTTCGACCCGTAGGCGTTTGGACCATTGACGCGGCCGTCGACCGGATCATCCGTGTCTGTGGCCCGGGTTTCGGGTACTACCTGGATTGAGCCGTTATGGGTGAGGGTGCCGGTCGAGCCTCCAACGATATGGATGCCGACGCCGTCATCACCGTCTCCGTCGATCAGGATCGAGCCGTTATTTGTGATCGAGTGGTCGCTGTCCATCGTTACCGCCGTGGAGCCAGGCGAAACGGTGACGCGGCCACTGGCGCTGATCACAATATTGTCGGCGACGCCGCCATCACCGGCGGTCGAAGTGGCGACGGGCGTCGTGATTTCGTCGGTGATATCACGGTCTGCAAAGGCGGCAGGAGCTGTAACGGTCAGCGATACAAGGGCGCTGGCGAACAAGAAACGGCGACGCATACGAACTCCTGACAGGACTTCCCCAACATGGTTGGGTCGAATGAGACACGATTTGTAGCGAAAGCCCGGGCGCTCGTCGACCGTGTCAGGTGCGCTGGGCGCAAAAGAAAGCGGCCGGGCAAAGGCCCGGCCGCCACGCTTGACCACAAATCGGTCGAAACCCCTTGAATTAGCAGGAGTAATACATGTCGAACTCGACGGGGTGCGGGTGCATTTCGTAGCGCAGCACTTCTTCCATCTTGAGGTCGATATAGGCGTCGATCTGGTCGTCATCCATCACCCCGCCCTTCTTGAGGAAGGCGCGGTCAGCGTCCAGCGATTCCAGCGCTTCGCGGAGCGAGCGGCAGACCGTCGGGATGTCCTTGAGTTCTTCCGGCGGCAGGTCGTAAAGGTCCTTGTCCATCGGATCGCCTGGATCGATGCGGTTCTCGATGCCGTCGAGGCCGGCCATCAGGAGGGCGGCGAAGGTGAGGTAAGGATTGCCGGCCGGATCCGGGAAGCGGGTCTCGAGACGTTTGGCATTCGGCGAGCCGACCCACGGGATTCGGATCGAAGCAGAGCGGTTGCGGGCCGAATAGGCCAGCAGGACCGGCGCTTCAAAGCCCGGAACCAGCCGCTTGTATGAGTTCGTCGACGCGTTGGCGAAGGCATTGATCGCGCGGGCGTGCTTGATGATGCCGCCGATATAGTGGAGGCAGGTCTCTGACAGGTCGGCGTAGCGGTCGCCGGCAAACATCGGCTTGCCGTCCTTCCAGATCGACTGGTGGACGTGCATGCCGGTGCCATTGTCGTTCCAGACCGGCTTGGGCATGAAGGTCGCCGTCTTTCCATAGGCGTGGGCGACCATGTGCACAGTGTACTTATACAGCTGCATGCGGTCGGCCATCGTCGTCAGTGACGAGAATTTCATGCCGAGTTCGTGCTGGGCCGGAGCCACTTCGTGGTGATGCTTTTCCGGCTGCAGGCCGAGCTCCTCGAGCACGGTCAGCATTTCGGTGCGCATGTCCTGGCCGCTGTCGACCGGGTTGACCGGGAAATAGCCGCCCTTCGGACCCGGACGGTGACCCATATTGCCGCCCTCGAACTTCGTGCCCGTATTGTGAGGCATTTCTTCGCTGTCGAGCTTGTAGCCGGTGTCGTGCTGGCTCGTGGAGTAGCGGACATCGTCGAACACGAAGAATTCGGCTTCAGGTCCGAAATAGGCCGTGTCGCCAATGCCGGAGGACTTCAGGAAGGCTTCGGCCTTCTTCGCCGTCGTCCTCGGGTCGCGGTTGTAGGCTTCGCCCGTGCCCGGCTCGAGGATGTCCGCCAGGATCACCGCCGTCGGCTGCTGGTAGAACGGATCAACGACGCAGTAGCTGGGGTCCGGCTTGAGAACCATGTCTGACTCGTTGATCGCCTTCCAGCCGGCAATCGAGGAGCCGTCGAACATGACCCCGTCCTCAAAGAAGTCCTCATTGACTTCCGCGCGGTCGAACGTGACGTGCTGCAGCTTGCCGCGCGGGTCGGTAAAGCGCAGATCGACATACTTGATGTCTTCGTCTTTGAGCTTTTTGAGAATTGCGTCTGACATGGGCCAGGCTCCGGATTACTGATCAGGTGGGTTGTTTAAAGCGCATCGCGGCCGGTCTCGCCGGTCCGGATGCGAATGACACTTTCAATCGGGCTCACGAAAATCTTGCCGTCACCGATACGGCCGGTCTGGGCCGCTGCCTGGATGGCTTCGACTGCCGCTTCCACACGGTCGGCGGGAAGAACGAGTTCAATCTTGATCTTGGGCAGGAAGTCGACGACGTATTCAGCGCCGCGGTAGAGTTCGGTATGCCCCTTTTGCCGACCAAACCCCTTGGCTTCGATAACAGTCAGGCCTTGCACACCGATCTCCTGCAGGGCCTCCTTCACGTCATCGAGCTTGAAGGGTTTTATGATGGCTTCGATTTTTTTCATCACGGACTCCATGATCTCGCCGCGACGCTAGACGCGGGCTGCGGGGTGACAAGACAGAAACGGGACTCGTTCGCAGCGGTCCCACTTTATGCCTCAATAACGGGCAGGGCTGCTTCACAATGGTGCGTCAATGCTGACTGATATCCTTGCTACGGCAGACTGTGCCCGGTGCGACCGCTTTGCCGTCGAAAACGGCGTGAGCTCTCAGCGCCTTATGAACAAGGCCGGCGAGGCCGTCGCAGCCGCGATTCGGGCCCGTTGGGCGCCACGTCCGACGCTGGTGCTGGCCGGGCCCGGCAATAATGGTGGCGACGGGCTGATCGCCGCCGCCTCCCTGCGAAAATCGGGTTGGCCTGTCCGAGTGGTCCTGGTTGGCGAGCCGCGCCGCCTCACCGGGGACGCCGCCTGGGCGCTGGGTGTCTGGGGTGGCGAGGCTGAACGCGCGGCAGAGACAGAAAATTTCTGCGGGGAACTCTTTGTCGACGCGCTTTTTGGAGCGGGATTGTCGAGACCGATAAGTGGTGAGGCCGGGCGCTTGATCGAACAGGTGAATGCGCGATCAGCGCCGGTCGTGGCCATTGACCTGCCCAGCGGCGTGCCGGGCGATGCCGGCCCGATCAACGGGCCGGCGCTGAAAGCGGCGCTTACGGTGACCTTTCACGCCCGCAAGCTGGCTCACATCATCGAACCATTCGCGCAAATGTGTGGTGAGATCGTCTGTGCCGATATCGGGATCCCGACGGGCTGGCAGGACGCCATCACGCCGATAGCACTTGAAAATGCGCCTCCGGATTGGCCCGGAGCACGCCTTCCTGATGGCATGGTGCACAAGCATCAACGCGGCCGCGTCGCGGTCTTCTCCGGTGGCGCCAGCGCGACCGGTGCCGCCCGCCTGGCGGCCCGGGCTTCCTTGCGGGCCGGTGCCGGACTGGTCACCGTGTGCTCGCCGCCCTCGGCGTCACTGGTCAACGGGTCCCATTTGACATCCGAGATGCTGGCCCGGTGGGAAGGTGGCGACCACACGGCTCGCCTTCTCACGGAATTGAGGGTGCAGGCTGCCGTTCTCGGCCCGGCCATGGGCGTCGGACCGGCGACCCGCGAGGCGGTCTTGTCGGCGCTCACGGTCGGCATTCCGCTCGTGCTCGACGCGGATGCCCTGACCAGTTTCGCTGCCTGTCCCGACGCCCTGTTCGACGCACTGCATCCGGCCTGTGTCCTGACGCCGCACCAGGGCGAGTTTGATCGCGTGTTCGGCGCTGGCCGGTCCGGTGCCAACAAGCTTGATCGGACCATCGACGCTGCTGAAAAGGCTGGTTGTACCGTGCTTTTGAAAGGGCCTGCGACCGTCGTCGCCACGCCGCGCCTGACGCCGCGGATCAACGGTCATGCGAGCCCCTGGCTCGCGACCGCGGGCAGCGGCGACGTGCTGACCGGAATCATCGCTTCCGGTCTCGCTTCCGGACAGGTGCCGCATGACGCGGCGGCCGGCGCGGCCTGGCTGCACGGTGACGCCGGTCGGTTGCTTGGTGCAGGCCTGATCGCAGAGGACCTGACGGAGGCCTTGCCTGCAGTGCTGCAGGCGCTGGCCGGCCGCCACTGTCGTGAGGCGGCACTGAGTCATCTGCTCGCGCATGGAAGCTAAGCGTTTGCGGGGCTTGGCACTTGTCGCGGACCGGTGCAGGTTCGGGCTTCGACCTTTCCCCGGGGTGAACCATGTCTGAATCAACCTATCGCGGCGACAAGCAACTCGATGCGGATGCGCTCGCCTTTCACATGAAGCCGACGCCCGGCAAACTCGCCGTGACACCGACCAAGCCGATGGCAACGCAACGCGATCTGGCACTGGCCTACAGCCCTGGCGTCGCCGCGCCAGTCCGGGCGATCGCGGATGATCCGGATACGGTCTACGACTATACCTCCAAGGGGAATATGGTTGCCGTGGTTTCCAATGGGACAGCCATTCTCGGTCTTGGAAACCTTGGACCGGCAGCGTCCAAGCCCGTGATGGAAGGCAAGGCGGTCCTGTTCAAGCGTTTTGCCGATATCGATGCGGTGGACATCGAGGTCGACTACACGGATCCGGACAAATTCATCGATTGCGTGCGCGGATTTGGCGACACGTTCGGCGGGATCAACCTGGAAGACATCAAGTCTCCGGAATGTTTCGAGATCGAAACGCGTTTGCGCGAACAGCTCAACATCCCGGTTTTCCATGATGACCAGCATGGCACGGCGATCATTGCTGCGGCCGGCCTGATCAATGCCTGCGACCTGACCGGTCGCAAGATGGAAGATCTCAAAGTCGTGCTGTGCGGCGCCGGCGCGGCGGGGCTGACCGTCCTCGAACTCATCGAGTCGATGGGCGTGAAGTCGAAGAACACGATCGTCGTCGATATCGACGGCGTGGTCTATGAGGGGCGCCCGGGTGGCCATGACCGCCTGAACAAGCACGCCATCAAGACCGACAAGCGCACGCTGGCGGATGCCGCCAAGGGGGCCGATGTGCTGCTCGGCCTGTCGGCTGCCGGGGTGTTCACCAAGGAAATCGTCGCCTCGCTGGCGCCCAATCCGATCATTTTCGCCATGGCCAATCCGACGCCGGAAATCACGCCGGAAGAGGTCAAGGAAGTCCGCGACGATGTGATCATGGCGACCGGACGGTCGGACTATCCCAACCAGGTCAATAATGTCCTTGGTTTCCCCTACATTTTCCGGGGCGCCCTGGATGTTCGCGCCCGCACCATCAATGAAGAGATGAAAATCGCCGCGGCGCGCGCTCTGGCAGCCCTGGCCCGGGAGGATGTGCCCGATGAAGTGGCGCAGGCCTACCAGGTCGAGCGGCTGCAATACGGACCTGACTACATCATCCCGACGCCCTTTGATCCGCGACTGATCGCCTGGGTGCCTCCATTCGTGGCGCAGGCCGCGATCGACAGCGGTGTGGCGCGCCGCCCACTTGAGGATTTTGAGGCCTACAAGCAGGTGCTCGCCCGTCGTCTTGATCCGACGGCCGCCGTTCAGCAGCGCATCACGGCGTCGATCCGAGCCCAGCAGAAAACCATCGTCTTCGCCGAGGGGGAGGAGCCCGCCGTCATTCGCGCCGCGCACGCTTTCCAGACCCAGGGTCTGGGCAAGGCGGTGCTGGTCGCGCGTGAGGATGTCGTGGCTGCCAATATGAAGGAATTGGGCATTCCGGCTGGCACGCTGGAAGTGTGCAATGCGCGCCTCTCCGAGCATAATGCCGACTACTCCGATTATCTCTACGAGCGCCTGCAACGGCAGGGCTATCTGCGCCGCGACGTTCAGCGTCGTGTGAACAACGACCGAAATGTCTTCTCCGCCTGCATGCTGAAAATGGGTCATGCCGACGGCATGGTCACCGGGGTGACGCGACACTCCAACGTGGTCATGAATGAAGTCGAGCTGGTCCTAGACCCGATTGAAGGCAGCCGGCCGGTCGGCGTGACGATCGCGGTGACGCGCGGCCGCAGCCTCGTGATCGGGGATACGTCGGTTACCGAATTCCCGGACGCCGAGGCGCTCGCCGAGATCGCCGTCGTAACAGCCAATGCGGCGCGCCGTTTCGGCATGACGCCGCATGTGGCCTTCCTGTCCTATTCCAGCTTCGGCAATCCGCCCGGCGAGCGGACCACCAAGATCCAGCAGGCGGTCGAAATCCTCGACACGCAGGGAGTGGACTTCGAGTATGAGGGCGAACTCGCGGCCGATGTCGCGCTCGATCCGGATCATCACAAGCTCTACCCGTTCTCGCGCCTGACCCAGCCGGCCAATGTCCTGATCATGCCGGCCATCCACTCGGCCTCGATCGCGGTCCGCCTGCTCAAGGCAGCGGGCGGGGCGACGGTGATCGGCCCGATGCTTGTGGGGCTGGAAAAGCCGGTCCAGATCGCGCGCTTGGGCGCCAATGTTACGGATATCGTCAACCTGGCCGGCATTGCCGCTTATGATCTCAATCGGGTAACAGGCTGAAATTCATTGAATACCGCTTCCAGCCCGCACGGCTTTTTAAGACCTGCGCTTTAAGTTTCCTGACCTTGTTCAGGATTTGAGTGGGGGTTGGAATGTCGAATTTGTTCAGAAATGCGCAAGTGGCGCCTGTGGCGGCGGTCGTGGCGTTGATCGGGGTCTGCGCTGTTGAGGCACCTGCGATGGCCCAGGGCGAGGGGTATCCGCTGGCCGGCCAGCACTGGACGCTGGACGTGCACGACCAAATTGGAGCCTACGGACTGAATGCGACGATAGAACTCGTCTTTGAAGAAAACGGGTGCATATCGATGTCGTCTTCAAGTTTGGAGCCCCCACTGGAATTTGACACGTGTTCCTCACAATTCGCGGTGACGGGACTGGATGGCGCCCAGACCTCGCAGGCCGATCTGAGTTTCAGCTATGATTTTCCTTATCCGAAATGGCGCGACGAAGTCATGGGGGGCGTAGAGCGCATGGAAGATGCGCGGGCGTCCGGGAACATGACATGTCCCGGCATGGAAATCCCCGAAGTCGGCGAGGAAATTACCGGCTGTGCCATGCCGGACGTGACAGCCGACCGGGTGACGCTGACCCGAACGCAGTAGGTCTTCACCGCAAGTCACAGTGAATTGACAGCCACACGCTGCAGACACGTGACACGATACCTATCTATGCTCGTCTGCGAGTGAAGAGGGGACGCGCATGGCCGGACGGGCAGCACGTGACATGACGGAAGGCCCGGTCTTCGGGCATATCCTGCGCATGATCATGCCGATGAGTTTCGGCATTCTGGCCATGATGCTGGTGGGGATTGTCGACACCTACTGGGTCGGCACGCTCGGAACCGCCCAGCAGGCGGCGGTCCAGATGAGTTTCCCCGTCACCATGCTGGTGATGAGCGTCTCCATCGGTCTCGGTGCCGGCGCGGTCTCTGCGGTCTCACGCGCCGCCGGGCGCAAGGACGGTACCTCCACGATCGCCCGCATTTCGACCGATGCCATGACCCTGGCGCTCCTGTCGGTCGGCAGCGTGTCCCTGCTGGGCGTGATTTTCGTGGAGCCGATCTTTCGTGGGCTAGGTGCCAGCGAGACCATGCTGCCGCATGTGGTCGACTACATGACGGTCTGGTTTGCCGGCATTGTGCTGATCGTCGGACCCATGGTCGCCAGCAATATCCTGCGCGCGCTGGGCAATGCGGTCGTCCCGAGCCTGATGATGATCGCTGCGGCCTTCGTGAATCTGATCCTCGACCCGATTTTCATCCTCGACGATGTCTTTGGACTCTTCCCCGGTCTGGGCTGGGGCGTGTCCGGCGCCGCGCTGGCGACCGTCGCAGCCAATACGGTCACCTTCCTGATGGTGGGCTGGTATCTGGTGGTCAAGGAAAAGTTGATTGATTTCAAACCGGAAGACTTGGGCGAAGTGTGGCATCACTGGCTTGATGTTGCCCGCGTCGGAGCGCCCGCCTGCCTGTCCAACGTGTTCAATCCGCTGGCCATGACGGTTGCGATGTCGGGGCTTGCGATGGCGCGTTTCGGTGATGCTGCGGTGGGCGGTCTTGGCGTGGCAGGCCGGATCGAGGCCTTCGCCATTGTTCCGCTTTTTGCGCTCTCTGCCTGTATCGGCGCGGTGACCGGCCAGAATGGCGGCGCCGACCGGCTCGACCGGGTCCGCGAAGCCTTTCGTTCAAGCTTCCTCTTCTGCATTGGTTGGAGCCTGGCCATCGCGGCCATTCTGTGGGTCGCGGCCCCCTGGCTGGCGACGGCCTTCCTGCCCAGCGAGGCTGGTCAGTCAACGGCAATCGCCTACTGGCGAATCGTGCCGCTGACCATTGCCGGCTATGGCATCACGATTGCGGCTTCGGCCGGATTCAACGGGCTCGGCCGCCCGGCTCACGGCATGGTGATCACGGCTTCGCGGGCGCTTGGCATGATGATCCCGGCGGTCATCATTGGTGGCTACTGGCTGGGGGCGCCGGCCGGCGTGATCTGGGGCGTTGCATTCGCCAATATTGTCGCGGGCCTGGCGACGGCGCTCTTCGTGCTCACGCGTGCGCCCATGACGGCGAAGCATGGCAGGCAACGCAAACGCCGCATGCCGCTTGGTGATCCGGCCACCGCCCAGGAGACGCCCTAGCGGCGGGTCAGGACAGCGGAGAGTTCCGGTTTGCCGTTCAGACTCGGGTGCGGCCAGGCCTCGATATTGCCCGGGTCCGGCCAGATCCAGAGTCTGTCGCTGAACAGCTCGCGCATCGCATCGAGTGGGCAGCCAAAGGGTGGTCCGCCGCGCTCATTCTTCTGCATGAAAAGGGCAAGCAATTGTCCGCCCGGCTTCAGCCACAGATTGGCAAGGGCATCGGCGTAACGCTCGCGCAGGCGCGGATGGATTGCGCACAGGAAGGTCTGGTCATACACACGGTCGGCTGGCTCGTCGGGCTGCCAGCGCCGGTCGCCCGATCCGAGGATGTCGCCTTCGAGATACTCGCAGGAAAGGTCTTCCTTTTGGAGCTTGGCTTTCTGCCACGCAATCGCGGTACCCGACAGATCTGCTGCCGTCACATTCAGACCTGCTCGCGCGAAGGCCGCCACTTCCGGACAGCGGCCACAGCCGGGGATGATGACGGAATGTCCGGGTGCCAAGGTGCCGCTTTCCAGCCAGTTCCGGGCTGCCGGGTGAACGCCTGGTCGCTCCCAGGGCGTATCATTGTTGCGGAAGCGGGCTTCCCAATCGAGGGCGGAACGGTCTTCATTCTGGTTCATTGAGGCACTATCAACAGCCGTTGCCTGCGCGTCTAGGCGACCTTGTGCATCCGGTAGAGGTCAACCATGCTAATCGCCTGACCGGGTGCCGGCGCAGGCCGGTCGGGCACAACGCTCTGGCCGGAGAAGAAGCGGACGCCGCTGGCCATCGCGGCTTTGAGAACCAGCAAGTCCCGCACATCATGCAAATAGGTCGCGGCCTTGTGTGCCGCGGCGGACCTGACCATCTGGTTCAGCGCCCGGGCGTCATGGTCCATCAGACCCTCGGAATTGGCATTGGAGGGCGCGGGCGAGGCGCAGGCAAAAAGACTGATCGGGCAGGCGGAAAACGCGTCCAGCCCAGTTTCCCCGAAGGGTATTTCCGCCATCAGCCCGACACCGAGCTGACCGAGTTCGGCCAGCGCCGCAGCCTGGGCCTGCGGCTGGTCAGTCAGCCCGTCAATGCGCACCAGAAGCGATTTGCGGGCAGGTTCGGGGAGGCTCTCGATACGGGCACTCAAGGCCGATCTGTGCTCACGATCTGACCAGCTGCTGGCATGCAGCGCGATGCGCAGCGTGATGCGTTTTTGCTTGCGGGCGAGGGCCGTCATCATGCTGATGGCAGCGTCCAGAGCGCACGTGTCCAGATCGAACTGGCTGACCTTTGACATGCCTGTGGCAATCGCGCGTCGCCCTTCCAGCGCCCGGCCGCCAACCACGACCTTGGCGAGCGCTGCGTTGATCGCGATCACCTGCTTGTGGGCATCCCAGAGCGGCCGGTAATGCGCCAGCACATCTTCGTCCTGATACTCGGAGACAGGGCGAGTTCGAGGCAGGCGGGATGGCTCGGCGGGCTTGGCTTCGGGCGTTTTGATGTGGATCGGCGTGGGAGCGGCGCTGGCGGTTGCCAGTTGCGTGATCTCGTCGGCAGCGACCCGGCTCGCCTCGCTCTCAACGCCGATTTCGGCGCTCTCCGGGGAGCCGAGAAAAAAAGCCATCAGCGCCTCACCGAGGGCAGACAGAAAGGCCGCGGGGTCGTCAGGTGGCCTGGCGAAAAGGACCAGGAAGCCTTCCTCGCAGGGGATGACCGCATCCTCGTCGGCCAGGCGTTTGGCAAGAAACTGGGTACCGGCAGCGAACACTTTCTTCTTCGTGCTCGGCCAGTGTTCGCCGGCTTTCTCGCGCACAGCAGTCAGATTGACCAGGCGGAACTGCCCGACATCAATGCGTTCGCCGCGCGCCATCGCCCGCTTGATGAATGTCTTGAGATCAGCCGTCATCTATTCCCACGTCCGGAAAGTCGGGTGGCAGTCTGCCTCTCAATGCTTAAGGCCCGATTGACTGCAACGCGGTCGAGGCATCGCGGTGTGCGCCGGATTGAAGGTCGGTCTTGCCTGACCTGAAAAGCCGCGCCATAACGCGCGCCCGGCCTGCGGATGTGGCGGAACTGGTAGACGCGCCAGATTTAGGTTCTGGTGCCGAGAGGCGTGGGGGTTCGAGTCCCTCCATCCGCACCACCCTTTGCGCTGAGGCTTCGGGTGGCGGGCCATGGAGACGGCCGCCCGGTCGCGCGTGGAAGGGCTTGATACGTGCGGCTTGCTGTTCAGCTCTGCTGTCCTGTGCGGCTGAACCGCTGCGCAGCGTTGCCTACGCCGAATCCGCGTGACATAACGCGCGCTCGATTTTGCACGCGGTTTTTGACCGCCCGTCTGTTTGAACATCTAAGGCTAACCCATGAACGTCATCGAGAAAGCCACCGAAGGCTTGAGCCGCACTTACGAGATCGTCATCCCGGCTGACGACCTGCAAGCTCGCCTGGCTGCGAAGATCGAAGAGATCCGTCCTGAAGTCCGCCTGAAGGGCTTCCGCCCGGGCAAGGTGCCGACCAGCCACATCCGCAAGATGTTCGGCGAAAGCATCATGGGTGACCTGCTCAATGAGCTGGTTCCGGAAACCACGCAGAAAACGCTCGACGAGAAGAAGCTGCGTCCGGCCTCGCAGCCGGATATCTCGGTGACCAGCGAAGCCAAGGACGTGCTCGGCGGCAAGGCCGACTTCGTGTTCGAGATCGCCCTGGAAGTCATGCCTGACTTCGAGCCGGCCGATCCGTCCAAGCTCTCGGTGACCCGTCCGGTCGCGGAGGTCGAGGACGCCGAAATCGACGAGGCGCTGCAGCGCCTGGCCGATGAGAGCCGCGAATTTGCCGCCAAGAAGGGCGGCAAGAAGGCCAAGGCGGAAGACGGCGATGTGGTCGTCATCGATTTCGTCGGCAAGCTCGACGGCGAAGTGTTCGACGGCGGTTCCGCCGAGGACGCGCGCGTCGCCATCGGCGACGGCGCTTTCATCCCGGGCTTCGAGGAGCAGCTGCTTGGCGCCACCGTCGGCGAAGAGCGTGTGCTCAACGTGACCTTCCCGGAAGATTATCAGGCCGCGCAGCTGGCCGGCAAAGCCGCGACGTTCGATGTAACCGTTAAGGGCCTCGAAACCCCGCAGGATGCCAAGGTCGATGACGAGCTGGCCAAGCGCCTCGGTCTGGAAAGCCTCGACAGCCTGAAGGACGCTCTCAAGAAGCGGTTCTCCGGTGAGCACGCCCAGCAGTCGCGCATGAAGGTCAAGCGCGACCTGCTCGACAAGCTGGATGCCGAGCACAAGTTCGACTTGCCGCCGAAGATGGTGGAAGCCGAGTTCGAGAATATCTGGCGCGAAGTAGCGCACGCCATCGAGCACGATCATCTCGAGGAAGAAGACAAGAACAAGTCGGAAGACGAGCTCAAGTCCGAGTATCGCGAGATCGCCGAGCGCCGTGTGCGCCTGGGACTGGTGCTGGCCGAGATCGGTCGCCGCAACAATATCGACGTGACCCAGGAAGAATTGTCCCGCGCCATCAACCAGGAGGCGGTCAAGTATCCGGGCCAAGAGCGTCAGGTCGTCGAGTTCTATCAGAAGAACCCGAATGCCGTCGCCCAGATGCGCGCACCGATCTACGAGGAGAAGGTCGTCGACTACATCCTCGAGCTGGCTGATGTGACCGAGATTACCGTCGCCAAGGACGCGCTATACGCAGACGAGGACGAGGCTCCGGCCAAGCCCGCCAAGAAGCCGGCTGCCAAGAAGAAGACTCCGGCCAAGAAGGACGCCGCTGCCAAGTCTGACGACAAGCCGGCCGCGAAAAAGAAGGCCCCGGCCAAGAAGTCTGCCGACAAGGACGAGGCGGCTGCCAAGAAACCGGCTGCCAAGAAGAAGGCACCGGCCAAGAAGTCTGCTGCCAAGAAAGACGCGTAACCACTCACGCGTTTCGCGATGATACAGCGCCGGCGCTTTTCAAGCGTCGGCGCTTTTCGTTTCGGCACGATTTGGCAGATGTCGCTGCAGCGTGCGCCTTGCCTACGACTTCGACGCCCGCGATAGTCCGACTATCCCGTCTGATGAGAATCGGCCCGATCCCGGTGCCGTCACCCCAAGGAGCGCGATATGAATGATCCCCAGGATGTAATGATGAATCTGGTTCCGATCGTCGTCGAGCAGACAAGCCGCGGCGAGCGCTCTTTCGACATCTATTCGCGCCTCCTGAAGGAGCGCATCATCTTCGTCACCGGTCCGATCGAGGATCACATGGCGAGTCTGGTCATCGCCCAGCTTCTCTTCCTCGAGTCCGAGAACCCGAAGAAAGAGATTTCGATGTACATCAACTCGCCGGGCGGCGTGGTGTCGGCCGGTCTCGGCATCTACGACACGATGCAGTATATCCGCTCGCCCGTGTCCACGATGTGCCTCGGCATGGCGGCCTCGATGGGCTCGCTGCTGCTGACGGCAGGCGAGAAGGACATGCGCTTTGCCGCGCCGAATGCGCGTATCATGGTGCACCAGCCTTCCGGTGGATTCCGTGGCCAGGCCTCGGACATCGAGCGTCACGCGGCCGATATCCAGAAGATCAAGCGTCGCCTGAATGAAATCTATGTGCACCATACCGGTCGCACATATGAGGAGATTGAATCCGCGCTCGATCGAGACAACTTCATGTCGGCGGAAGAAGGTCTGGAATTTGGCCTGATCGACAAGGTTATCGAGCGCCGCGCAGAAGACGGAAAGGAAGGTTCTGACAGCTAGCGAGCGACCGGGATGCAGGCATGATGCTTGATCGGAACTGCATCCATGTGATCGAATACGCAGCGGCAGAAACCTTTCGCTAAAGTTCGGCCTTGATTTTGCACGAGGTCGTAAGCGAAAGCGGGTATCATCGCGATGCCTGCGGGTTGAAATGGAGCGGTCATGAGTAAGACGACGGGCGGAGACAGCGAGTCGAAGAACACACTCTACTGCTCTTTTTGCGGGAAGAGTCAGCACGAGGTTCGCAAACTGATCGCCGGACCCACGGTGTTCATCTGTGATGAATGCGTCGAGCTCTGCATGGATATCATTCGCGAGGAAAACAAGTCCTCGCTGGTGAAGTCCAAGGAAGGCGTGCCGTCGCCGCAGGAAATCTTCAACGTTCTCAATGATTATGTGATCGGCCAGGCGCATGCCAAGCGCGTGCTCGCCGTGGCCGTGCACAATCATTACAAGCGCCTCAACCACGCTTCGCAGAATTCCGATGTGGAGCTGGCCAAGTCGAACATCCTGCTGATCGGTCCGACCGGTTGCGGCAAGACGCTGCTCGCCCAGACGCTTGCCCGCATCCTGGATGTGCCTTTCACCATGGCCGACGCGACGACGCTGACCGAGGCGGGCTATGTCGGCGAGGATGTCGAGAACATCGTCCTCAAACTGCTGCAGGCCGCTGACTACAATGTCGAGCGGGCCCAGCGCGGCATCGTCTATATCGACGAAATCGACAAGATTTCGCGCAAGTCGGACAATCCTTCTATTACCCGCGATGTGTCGGGCGAGGGCGTCCAGCAGGCGCTTTTGAAAATCATGGAAGGCACGGTCGCGTCCGTGCCGCCGCAGGGTGGCCGCAAGCATCCGCAGCAGGAATTCCTGCAGGTTGACACGACCAATATCCTCTTCGTCGTCGGTGGCGCCTTTGCCGGCCTCGACAAGGTCATCTCGCAGCGCGGGCAGGGCTCCTCGATCGGCTTCGGTGCCGATGTGCGTGAACCTGATGCCCGTCGTACCGGCGAGATCCTGCGCGAAGTGGAACCGGACGATCTGCTGCGCTTCGGCCTGATCCCGGAATTCGTCGGCCGTCTGCCCGTTATCGCGACTCTGGAAGACCTCGATATCGGCGCCCTGGTGCAGATCCTGACCGAGCCAAAGAACGCGCTCGTCAAGCAGTATCAGCGCCTGTTCGAGATGGAAGGCGTTGGCCTGACCTTTACCGAGGACGCGCTCAAAGGCATTGCCAACCGGGCCATTGCCCGCAAGACCGGTGCCCGCGGCCTGCGGTCGATCATGGAAGGCATCCTTCTGGAAACCATGTTCGATCTGCCAGGCATGGAAGGCGTCGAAGAGATTGTGGTTAACGGCGAAGTCGTTGAAGGCAATGCGAAACCGCTGTCGATTTATGCCGAGCGCAAGGACGACAAGCGGGAGGGCGCTTGACCTTTTCAGGTCGCATCGCCACCTCTTGAGGTAAGATGGAACCCCGGAGGCCGTGCAAGACACTGGCATCCGGTCGTTCCGAATAGAGTCACGATCTGTATCAAGGTCTGCACGCGCTCCTCCGGTTGAGCGCGAATGGAGCAAGCATGTCCACCACGAAGACACTTCCACTACTTCCCCTGCGCGACATCGTCGTTTTCCCGCACATGATTGTGCCGCTCTTTGTCGGGCGCGAGAAATCGGTCAGGGCGCTGGAAGAGGTAATGAAGGCTGACAAACAAATCCTGCTGGCCACCCAGCGCACCGCGTCTGATGACGAGCCGAACGCGTCCGCCATCCACACAACCGGCGTGATCGCGTCTGTCCTGCAATTGCTGAAACTGCCGGACGGTACCGTCAAGGTGCTGGTCGAGGGCGGCGTTCGCGTCGAAATCGGCGGCTATACGGACCGTACCGATTTTTACGAGGCCGAGTGCACGACCATCGATGAAGATCCCGGCGACGTCTCCGAGCTGGAAGCGCTGATGCGTACGGTCTCGGCGAAGTTCGACGATTACGTCAAGCTGAACAAGAAAGTTCCGCCGGAGGCCCTGGCCTCGCTGTCGCAAATCCGCGAGCCGGGCAAGCTGTCCGATTCCATCGCGGCGCACCTGGCCGTCAAGATCGAGGAAAAGCAGTCCCTGCTCGAGGAGCCCGATGTCACGCGCCGTCTCGAGCGCATCCTCGGCATGATGGAAGGCGAGATCGGTGTTTTGCAGGTCGAGAAGAAGATCCGCTCGCGCGTGAAGCGCCAGATGGAGAAGACCCAGCGCGAATATTATCTCAACGAGCAGATGAAGGCGATCCAGCGCGAACTCGGCGAAACCGACGACAGTCGCGAGGAGCTGGCCGAACTCGAGGAAAAACTGTCCGAGGCCAAGCTTTCCAAGGAAGCCCGCGCCAAGGCCGATGCCGAGTTCAAGAAGCTGCGCAATATGAGCCCGATGTCGGCCGAGGCGACCGTCGTGCGCAATTATCTCGACTGGATCCTCTCGGTCCCGTGGGGCAAGCGCAAGCGTCTGAAGAATGATCTGGAACGTGCTGAAAACGTGCTGGAAACGGACCATTATGGCCTCGAAAAGGTCAAGGAACGCATTCTTGAACACCTCGCCGTGCAGGCCCGTACCAAGAAGCTCAAGGGCCCGATCCTGTGCCTCGTCGGGCCGCCCGGCGTCGGCAAGACCTCACTGGGGCGTTCGATCGCCAAGGCGACCGGTCGCGACTTCGTGCGCATGTCGCTTGGTGGTGTGCGTGACGAGGCCGAGATCCGTGGTCACCGTCGGACCTATATCGGTTCCATGCCGGGCCGCATCATCCAGTCGATGAAGAAGGTCAACTCGTCCAACCCGCTCTTCCTGCTCGACGAGATCGACAAGCTCGGTGCCGATTATCGCGGCGACCCGGCCTCGGCCCTGCTTGAAGTGCTCGATCCCGAACAGAACGCCAATTTCAACGATCATTATCTGGAGGTCGATTATGACCTGTCCGATATCATGTTCGTGACCACGGCCAATACGCTCAACCTGCCACAGCCGCTTCTGGACCGGATGGAGATCATCCGCATTGCCGGCTATACGGAAGACGAGAAGGTCGAGATCGCCAAGCGCCATCTCATTCCAAAGCAGATGAAGAATCACGCCCTCACGGACAGCGAATGGACGCTGACCGAGGCGGGGCTGCGTGACCTTATCCGCTATTACACGCGTGAAGCGGGTGTGCGTAGTCTCGAGCGTGAGATTGCCAATCTCGCCCGCAAGTCCGTGGTGCGTATCGAGCGCGGTACGGCCAGCTCGATCACGATCACGCCGGACAATCTCGGTGAGTTCGCCGGTGTCCGGAAGTATCGTTTCGGTGAAACCGAGGATCACGACCAGATCGGCATTGTCACCGGTCTGGCCTGGACCGAGGTTGGCGGCGATCTGCTGACCATTGAAGCCGTCCGCATGCCGGGGCGCGGCAAGATGATGGTCACGGGCAATTTGCGCGATGTCATGAAGGAATCGATCTCTGCAGCGAATTCCTTCGTGCAGTCACGCGCGCCGTCGCTCGGCATCAAGCCGACCATCTTCCGGGCTGCCGATATCCACGTCCACATGCCTGAGGGCGCCACGCCGAAGGATGGTCCGTCGGCCGGTGTCGGCATGATGACCGCCATCGTCTCCGTGCTCACCGGCATCCCGGTGCGCAAGGATATCGCCATGACTGGCGAGATCACCCTGCGTGGCCGTGTCCTGCCAATCGGTGGTCTCAAGGAGAAACTCCTCGCAGCCCTGCGCGGCGGTGTGAAGACGGTCCTCATCCCCAAGGACAATGAAAAGGATCTCGCCGAGATCCCGGACAATGTCAAAGAAGGGATGGAGATCATCCCGGTTGAAACCGCGGACGAGGTCCTGATGCGCGCCTTGGTCGAGCCGGTCGAGCCGGTGGAATGGACCGAGGCCGACGAGGCAGCGCTGGCCGCGATGGCGGCCCAGCAGGGCGGTGATCCGTCCGGTCAACCGATTGCGCACTAGGCGACTGAAATCGTTTCATTTGAAACAATCTTGGCCGGAGGCGATGTCTCCGGCCATTTTTGTGCAGAAACTGCGGGATTTGGCGCAGAATTCGGATTGACCGTGCACGCACCTGCAGCCACTGTCGTCCCATGAACAACGCGGCCCACGCCTTTGCAGCCTATTTTACCAACGCGACCCTTATGGGGGCGGTGGCCGGCTAGCATGTGCGACAGCGCAGTGTGACCAGGGCCTCCCCCACGGGGAGGCCCTTTTCTTTTGCCCAGAGGGATGACGAGCATGACAACGGAAATGACGCGGGACGAGATCCGCAGCGCCATCAGCGAGATCGACCAGCAATTGATCGCAGCCATTGCCCGGCGCTCGGATCTGGTCGAGGAAATCCTCAAGGCCAAGGTCAGGACCGGAAGTCCCGTCAGGGACCGCGAGCGTGAGCGCGAGGTCCTTCGCGCCGCAGTGCAGCAGGGCTCCGAGAAAGGGCTGTCCAGCGAACTCGTCGAGACCGTCTTCCATGCCCTGTTCGAAAGCTCGATCCGGCGCCAGCGCGAGAATTTTGATTCCATGCGCAATGACGAGCTCAACGAGGCCAGCGTCGCCTATCTCGGCGGGCCGGGCAGTTACAGTCATATCGCGGCCCAGAAGGTCTTCCAGCGCAACAATGCGACCGTCATCCCGTCACCCAAGCGCGACTTTGTGTCGATCTTCCGGGCCGTCGAGAATGCCGAAGTGGATTACGGCGTGATCCCGATCGAGAACACCACGACCGGTTCGATCAACGAGGTCTATGACATCCTGATCAACTCCCACACCCAGATCATCGGGGAATTCCTGTTGCGGGTGGATCACTGCCTTGTGGGTCGGGCGAGCGGGCAGGGGCGCATCCGGCGGGTTTTCGGACATCCCCAGGCGCTGGCGCAATGCCGCCGCTATATCGCCTCCCATCCCGAGCTGGAAACGCATATGGCGGCGTCCACAACGCGCGCGCTCGAGCGCCTGCTTGAGGATGACGACACCGCTGTCGCGGTCGCCGGCGAAGACGCGGCGCGCCTGTTCGGCATGGATATCCTGGAGCGCAATGTCGGTGACCATGAGCAGAACATCACCCGTTTCATCGTGATCGGTCGCGCGTCCAAGCTCCCGACCCGTGAAGTGGAGTGCAAGACCTCGCTGATGTTCACCACGCGCGACACGCCGGGCTCGCTGGTCGATGCGCTGCTGGGCTTCCGCGACAATGGTGTCAATCTGGTGAAGCTCGAATCCCGCCCGATTGCCGGCAATCCCTGGGAAGAGATGTTCATCATGGATGTCGAGGGGCATTTGGAAGACCGGAAGATCAAGGATTCCATGGCTGTGCTTGAGGAGCACACGCGGGAGATCAAGCTGCTGGGTTGCTATGCGATGGACGCGATCGACAAGGTTTCCGTCGCCGAGTGAGGCGCGGAGCAGCCGAAGGGTGAACGCCTTTCCGGCCACCCGCCAGCAGGGCCGGAAGCGAGAAAATGAACGTTGTTCGGCTGCCCGGTCCGGAGTATCAGGGTCGCATGACAGACATTCACGATCAGACCCGGCCACGCGGTCGCCCGGCGCTGGCTCCGGAGGCGCGCAATGAGGCGCTTGTTGCGGCAGGTGCGTTGCTGGCCGAGCAGGGCCTCAAGGGCATGAAAGCACGCACGATCGCGGCGCGCGCCGGTCTGAGTGTCGGGTCGATCTACAAGCTGTTCGGCGATATTGATGACCTCATTCGAGAGCTCAATGTCCTGACCTATCGCGATGTGGCACTGCATCACCATGACGCTCTCGCGGCGGCCGGTCTGGATGCTGCAGATGTGCACGGGCGCCTTATGGTGCTGGCCCGCGCCTATATCGATTTCATCATCAACAATGATGCGCGCTGGCGGGCGCTGCTGACCTTCAATCGTCGCAATACAGGCGAAGCGCCGCGCTATTACACGCAGCACGAGGACCAGCTCTTCCATATCATCACCGATGTTCTGGAGCCGGCACCCGGTTTTGCCGAACCGGCCGCGCGCGAGACGGCTGCGCGGGCGATCTGGGCCGCTGTGCACGGGATCGTGCTCATCGTTCTGCCCAATGCGCGCTATGACGATCCGGTCGCGACAGCGATGACCCAGATCGAGATGATTGTCGGCGCGTTCATCCGGGATGCTGCAGCGCATCGTTGAGGCGGGCTTGCGCTGACTGCCGCGAAGGCATTACAAGCGCCTCCTTGCCCGTCATCGGGCACCGGTATCCGGGCGGTTAGCTCAGCTGGGAGAGCATCTCGTTTACACCGAGAGGGTCGGGGGTTCGAGCCCCTCACCGCCCACCATATCCCTCCAATGCCGACCCTAGTCGAGCAGGGTCTCGCTCGCGCGTTCAAAGAGGTCCAGCAGCGGCGCCGGGTTTGCCGGGTCGAAAATCCGGACATCGGCGCGCGGCGCGAAGCGGGCAATGCTGCGCGCCGTTTCCGCCACGGGCGTCTCGCTGACCGGGTGGTAGTTGACAATGACCGTGCATCGGCCATCCAGAACGCGCAAAGCCGTCAGCGTATGCGTAATCGTTCCGAGATAACTGCCGGCGACCAGCACAGGATGGGCATCGAGTTCGCGAATCAGGTCGAGATTGAGCCCGTCAGTCGCAATCGGTGACATCA
The DNA here is from genome assembly GCF_015665295.1 of Maricaulis sp. Classification (GTDB taxonomy): domain Bacteria; phylum Pseudomonadota; class Alphaproteobacteria; order Caulobacterales; family Maricaulaceae; genus Maricaulis. Next base: position 3,807 of record NZ_JADFAJ010000009.1, on the reverse strand, counting down.
CCCCTCCCGCACCCTCGATCACGGTCGGCATGTCGCGGGAGATGTGGTCGAGACACCAGGTTACGATCTGGTCCATGACGAGTTCTCGCCGTTCCTTGCGGGCGGCCTGGTCCGGCGAGACCGGGGCCCTGAAGCGCCAGGGCGACACCGCCTGGACGCCTTCGCCGGTCAGCGCATCGCCATTGGCGCGCATCAGCCGGATCGTGTCGGTCTCGTTGAGAGCGGATGGGTCAAAGCCGGAAATGACCGGCTTGAGGACACGCAGGGCGCGGCCCTGATCCCGCCAGGAACGGATGAGGGCGCACAAGACATGGGTCTTGCCAATATCGGTGCCGGTGCCGGTGAAGAAGAGTGGTCGCATTACTCGGCAGCTTGGGTTGTTTGCAGGATATCGGCAAGGGCTTGTGCGAGCCGGTCGATATCGGCCTCGTCATGGGCCGCATTGAAGGTGATACGCAGGCGCGAGGTGCCACGCGGCACGGTCGGAGGCCGGATGGCTGTCACGAGGAAACCCGCGGCTTCAAGTTCGGCGGATGCCGAAAGGGCGGCCTGCTCGCTGCCCATCAGCACCGGGACAATCGGTGAACTCGGTTCGGCCAGGCCGAGATGGCGGCAGAAGCGGCGGGCCAGGGCCATGGGGCGCTCGCGCAGGGCTGCGTCGCACTCTATCCGGTCGAGCGAAGCAAGCGCCGCCGCGGCGCAGGACGGTGGCAGTGCCGTTGTGAAGACCAGCGGTCTGGCGCGGGAGCGCAACAGATCGCAGACAGCCCGGGAAGCACACAGGTAACCGCCATAACTCCCCAACGCTTTCGAGAGGGTCCCCATCTGGAGCGGCGGGATGGCCGGAGGGCTGAAGCAATGCGTCGTGCCATGGCCGTCACCGATCACGCCGATGCCATGGGCATCATCCACCAGCGTCCAGGCGTCATGGGCATCGGCCAGCGCGAGAAGCGCGGGCAGGGGGGCGAGATCGCCATCCATCGAGAAGACCCCATCGGTAAGGATCATTGCATGGCGATGCGCGCCGCGAAGCGCGGTCAGCCGGGTGTCGAGATCCGCCATGTCGTTATGCCCAAAGGTCTCAACCCGGGCCCCCGACAGGCGAGCCCCGGCATGAAGACAGGCATGCGCCAGAGCATCGACGAGGACCAGATCGCCGGCCCCGAGGAGGGCCGGTGTTATGGCGAGATTGGCGAGATAGCCGGACCCGAACAAGAGGCAATCCTCAGTCCCCTTGAAGGCTGCCAGTCGTCGTTCCAGTTCAAACAAGAAAGGGTGGCCACCGGTCACCAGCCGCGAGGCGCCGGCTCCGGCACCATACTGGCGGGTCGCGGCGGCGGCCGCGGCGATGACCGTCGCATCCTGGCTCAGGCCGAGATAATCATTCGAGCAGGCATTGATGAGCCGCCGACCGTCGCGCGCGACGATGGCACCGCCGACCGGCTCGGTCGCGCGCGTATGCCGACGCAGGTTGAGACGGTCTAGCCCGGCCAGCTTGCGACTGGCGAAGTGCTGCAGGGATGTGCCGGCGGAAGTCATGCTAAGCCTGTCGCACAGAATTATAGCCTGCTAAAGCCTCCACATGACGCTTGATGCAGACAAGAGGGGCTTCAGCCCCGCCGAACACGCCCTCTGGCGCCCCTATGCGCAGATGAAAACGACACCGCCGGCGCTTCCGGTTATTGGCGCGAACGGGGTGCGGCTGGAACTGGCCGATGGACGGACCCTGATTGACGGGGTCTCGTCCTGGTGGACGGTGTGTCATGGCTATCGCCATCCGCACATCATCGACGCCGTCAAACGCCAGCTCGATGCGGTGCCCCACGTCATGCTGGGGGGGCTGACGCATGACCCGGCGGAGCGGCTGGCCCGCCGGCTGGCGGCGCTGGCGCCCGGGGATTTGAACCACGTCTTCTTTTGCGAATCGGGTTCGGTCTCGGTCGAGATCGCGATGAAGATCGCCGTTCAGTCCTTCATCAATCGCGGTCAGCGCGGACGCACGAAATTCCTCGCCTTTCGTGGCGGCTATCATGGCGACACACTGGCCACCATGTCAGTCTGTGATCCCGAAGAGGGCATGCACCACCTGTTCGCCGGCGCGATCGCCCGCCAGGTGATTGCTGACCTGCCCACCGATGCCGAGCGACTCGACAGCCTGTCCGTCGTCATGGCGGAACAGGCTGACAGGCTCGCCGGTGTGATTGTCGAACCCCTGGTACAGGGCGCCGGCGGCATGCGTTTTCACGACGCCACTACCTTGCAGGCCCTGCGTGACCTGTGTGACCGCCACGGGCTGCCTTTAATCTTTGATGAGATCATGACCGGCTTCGGCCGTCTCGGGACAATGTTTGCCGCCGACAAGGCCGGGGTCTCGCCTGACATGATGACCGTGTCCAAGGCGCTGACCGGCGGGACCCTGCCGCTGGCAGCAACGATCACCTCCACCCGCCTGTTCGAGACATTCTGGGACGAGGACGCCGGCAAGGCGCTGATGCACGGACCGACCTATATGGGCAATCCGGCTGCCTGTGCCGCCGCCAATGCCTCGCTCGACCTGTTCGAACGGGAACCCCGTCTGGCCCAGGTGCATGCAATCGAATCCATGTTTGCCGCCCTGTTGCCGGAGGCGCGTGTACTGCCCGGCGTGGTCGATGTGCGCTGGCAGGGCGCCATTGGCGTCATCGAGATGCAAAGCCTGCCCGAGCTGGACATCCTGAAGGCAGCCTTCGTCGAGGCGGGGATCTGGGTCCGCCCCTTCAACAATATCATCTATCTCATGCCGCCCTATGTGATCAGTGCCGAGGATCTGGAACACCTGATCCGCACAATGCTGCGGGTTACTGCAGGCTGGGCCCGGCGGCATTTCTGACCGGGCCGGGCAGGGCGCTGCATTCGGTCAGCAAAGCGTGCTGAAACCCGCTTGACCGCACCGCGCTCTGCCCATAAACAACGCACCTCGCTTCGGCGAGACGCCTCATGCGGGTGTAGCTCAGTTGGTTAGAGCGCCGGCCTGTCACGCCGGAGGTCGCGGGTTCGAGTCCCGTCACTCGCGCCATTTCCCCAGCGGAAATTGCGCAAACAAAACGGCCGCCCTTCGGGGCGGCCGTTTGCGTTTTGGCTCGGGATAGCGGTGTGCCTATTCGGCAGCGACCGGCTCGGCGAGGTCGAGGCGCGCTTCGGTGTCGGCGATCAGGTTGCGGTCATCGACCTGCCAGGGGTGAAAGCCGGGCTGGAAATAGGCCAGCCAGGCCGGCAGGACACGGCGCAATATCCCCGGACGCCCCCACAGATACCAGGCAAGACCGGCGCGGGCGCGAAGTCCCGTGATCCCGTCCTGGGCCAGAAGGGCAAGGCTCTCGCGCCAGCGCTTGAAAATGAAATCGCGCGACACCCGGGCAAAGACCGCACAGCGAATTCCCCAGCGTTTGATCGGCTTCACCTCGCGCATGACATGGGCATAGGTGTCGAACGCGACACTCTTGTGCTCAATCTCCTCGATCGCGTGCCACAGCCACATGCGTTGCGATTCGCGATCTGTCTCGGCGTAGAGCGTCGCATCCTTCAAGGCGAGATGGGCAAAGATGGCGGTGAAGTGCTCAAGCGAGACCGTAATGCTCAGCTGTGCGACAGGATGGCCTTGGCGGGCCAGGGCCAGGCTTTCCTCGACCGTCTTGAGGGCGTGGCTGACATCATAGCCGTCCTCGATGACGCGCTGGTTGAAGGCGTTGTGTTCACGGGTATGGAAGGCTTCCTGACGCGCGAAGTCCTTGATCTGGGAGGCCAGTTCCGGTGGAACATCCTTCTGGA
>NZ_JADFAJ010000014.1 GCF_015665295.1 Maricaulis sp. | reverse complement strand
CCGGAGAAGATTCTGATGAAACTGCTCATGCTGGCCCGCAATCCCAACCTCTACTCGCACAAGAGGCTGGTTGAGGCGGCCGAGGCGCGCGGCCACGAGATCGATATCTACGATACGCTCAAGATGTATATGAACATCACCTCGCATCGCCCCGAGGTGCGCTATCAGGGGCGTGTGCTGACCGGCTATGACGCGATCATTCCGCGGATCGGGGCCTCGATCACCAATTACGGCATGGCCGTGGTCCGCCAGTTCGAGATGATGGGTGTGTGGTCGGCCAATGAATCGGTCGCCATCGGTCGCTCGCGCGACAAGCTGCGCTCGCTGCAGCTCCTCTCCCGCGCCGGGCTCGGCCTGCCGGTCACCGCCTTTGCCCACGACACCGCGATGACGGATGATGTGCTCGACATTGCCGGCGGCGAACCGGTCGTGATCAAGCTGCTTGAGGGCACCCAGGGCGTCGGGGTCGTGCTGGCGGAAACCCGTCGCTCGGCCAAGTCGGTGATCGAGGCCTTCCGCGGCGCCAAGGTGAATATCCTGGTCCAGGAATTCATCAAGGAGGCCGGCGGTGCCGACATCCGCACCATCGTGGTCGGTGGCAAGGTTGTTGCGGCCATGAAGCGCCAGGGCGCCGAGGGTGATTTCCGCTCCAACCTGCATCGCGGCGGCTCGGCAACCAAGATCAAGCTGACCCCGGAAGAGCGCTCGACGGCCGTACGCGCCGCCAAGGTGATGGGTCTCAATGTCGCCGGCGTCGACATGCTGCGCGGCAATCACGGCCCGCTCATCATGGAAGTGAACTCCTCGCCGGGCCTCGAGGGCATCGAAGCCTCGACCGGTGTCGATGTGGCCGACATCATCATTGATTTCGTCGAGAAGACGGCCGTGCCCGGCAAGACAAAGACCCGCGGCACCGGATGACGCGGACGTCCTTCGAGATTGCCGGCGAAAAGGTTGCGCCCGGTACGAGGAAAATCGTGCAGATTCCAGTCTCGGTGCTGTCCGATCATACCCCGATGTCGCTGTCTGTGCAGGTCCTGCACGGCAAGCGACCGGGGCCGGTCGTCTTTGTGTCAGCCGCCATCCATGGCGACGAGATCATCGGTGTCGAGATGATCCGCCGCCTGATCCGCACGCCGCAGATGCGCTCGATCGCCGGCACGCTGATCTGTGTGCCCGTGGTCAATACCTATGGCTTCATCACCCATTCGCGATACCTGCCCGACCGGCGCGATCTCAACCGCTCCTTCCCCGGCGCGCCCATGGGCTCGCTGGCGGCGCGGCTGGCCGACATCTTCATGACCGAGATCGTGGAGCGTTGCGAGGCCGGGATCGATCTCCACTCCGCCGCCGTCAATCGCACCAACCTGCCGCAGATCCGGGTCGATACGAAAGTGCCCAAGGCGCTGGAACTGGCCCAGGAATTCGCCGCCCCGGTGATCGTCCACTCCTCGCTGCGCGACGGCTCGCTGCGCGAGGCCGCACAGAAGCGCGACATTCCGGTGATCGTCTATGAAAGCGGTGAGGCGCTGCGCTTTGACGAGACGGCGCTGCGCATGGGCGTGAAGGGCATTCTGCGCGTGCTCGGCAATCTCGGCATGATCCGCGCCGACAAGCGCATCAAGGCGACCTTGCGCTCGGAGATCGGCAACAAGTCGAGCTGGGCCCGCGCCCCGATGGGCGGCGTCTTGCGCATGCACCGTGATTGCGGCGAGCATGTCGGGGAAGGCACGCTGATTGCCACACTGAGCGACCCGCTCGGCACCACCGAGGTCGAGATCACCGCGCCCTGCGACGGGCTGATCATCGGCCGCACCGTCCTGCCCATCGTCAATGAGGGGGACGCCGTCGTCCACATCGCGGAAATCCTCAAGCGACGCAATGAAGAACCCATGGTTCAGCTCGGCGAAGCCCTGAGCAATGACCCGTTGTTTGACGAGGACGAGATTATCTAGGCAGGGCGGGCAGGCCCTGGGGCCTGCCCGAACCCGCGATATCCGGTCAGCCGGTCGGGATCAGGACCCGGTCGACGACGTGGATGATGCCGTTCGAGGTTGCAATATCGGCCTGGACGACCTGGGCATTGCCAACACGGACACCGTCCGTGGCATCGATCAGCACGCTCGAGCCTTCCACCGTCTCGACCGACAGGATCTGGCCGCTCAACTGGTCCGAGGTGATGGCGCCCGGAACCACGTGATAGGTCAGGATGCCGGCCAGCTCGTGCCGGTTTTCCGGCATCAGCAGGCGCTCGAGCTCACCGTGCGGCAGGCCGGCAAAGGCGGAATCCACGGGAGCGAAGACCGTGAACGGGCCATCGCCCTTGAGCGTGTCGACCAGGCCGGCGGCCTGGACGGCGGCGACGAGCGTGTTGAACTGGCCGGCCGCGACCGCTGTGTCGACAATGTCGGCCTGGGTCATGGCGCTGTGGCCACCACCATGATGATCGAACTTGGTCTTGCCGGTTCCGTGCGCGTCAGACGCAAGGGCCGGGGCAGAAATCAGGGCTGCGGTCAGGGCAGCCAGAGAGACGAGACGCATGTGTGCGCTCCCTTGTTCGTTTGGGGTGATCACCGGCGGCGGCCGCCACCGGATCACTGGAGGGTCGTCTCATGCATGTGACAGACGAGGTTACGGCCCCCATCCGGTTTTGGATCAAATCTGTCCGAAGCTTAATCTTGCGCGGTGGCGAGGTGTTGAAGGCGTGTGCGGCTCTCGGCATTGGCGGGGAAAAAGATCTCGAGGCGCAATTCCCGCAGGGTCAGGTCCTGGGCTGAAGACAGCTCGGCGATCGTTGTGAACAGTGTGATGTCTCCCAACGGGGTCTGGTAGTGAAGGGTCAGGATCGCATCGCTCGGGTCGAGGCTCAGCGGATCGGCGGCATGGTCGCAGAGCCGCAGGGCCAGTGCCTCCAATCTCGGATTGCCGCCCTCATGGCGGGATTCGCAGAGCAGGCGGTTCATCATGACGGCCGCCACCTCCGGCCAGTTGAGGATGGGCGCCCGCAAGGCTGGCTCATCAACCAGACGTTCAATCAAGCTGCTACCGGGTTTCCTGTCGCCGCCGAGCAGGAGGGTTCCGGCCTGGTTGGCATCGATCACATTCCAGTAGGTATCGAGCAGGAAGGCGGGTGCCGGGCTGCTGGCGTGCATCATGCCGGTCAAGGCCTCCCGGATCGGCGCAAGCTGTTCTGCGTCCAGCGGGGTGCGGGTGTAAATCGGCGCGAAGCCTGCCGAGTTCAGCAGGGCATTGCGCGCTTCTGGCGGTATTTCGAGACAGTCGGCCAGCAGCAGCGCCATCGCCCGGCTCGGCGCCGAGCGCCCGCTTTCAAGGAAGCTGAGATGACGGGAGGAAACGCCAGCTGCGAGCGACAGGCTGAGCTGGCTGTAACGGCGGCGTTGACGCCAGCTGCGCAGCAGGTTGCCGAAATCGGACCGGGCTCGTGCTTGGGCATGGGATATCGACGTTGGCATGGTCACAGCTTGCCATGACGCCTGCGCCTGTACCATGACCTCCAAGGTAATTGTTTTGCGCCAGAAAGGGCATGAACCTGCCTGCATCGAAGAGGAAAAGGTATTTGCGCATGACCGATCACCGCCTCCATCTTGCCGCCTGGGTCCTGATCCTGGTCGGGCTGAGCACCGCGACCGGCGCCGTGCCGGCTATCGATGCCGGGGCAGACATCTTTCTGGACCTCGTTTTCCTGCCGCTGGACGGTGCCCAAAGCATCACGACGGCAGCCGAACGCTTGCTGTTCGGTATCATGGGCGGGCTCATGGTCGGCTGGGGTGTTGCCTTTCTGGCGCTGGCGCGCGGAAAGACAGCCCGTTTCGCCCTCCTTTGCGGTGGCGTAGCCTGGTTTTTCGCTGACTCGACCGCATCTGTCCTCGCCGGCGGGGCAATGAATGTCGTCTATAATTCCAGCTTCCTGGCGCTCTTCCTGTGGGCGGGCTGGCCGCGCAAGCCGGCCTGACGCCCGGGCGCCATGCCCGCCGGGTCGGGTCTATGCGCCCATCCCGCCACCCCCCGGCGTCTCGATCTCCACGCTGTCGCCTGCCTCGACATCGATCCGGAACAGGCCGGGAAGATCCTCGGCCTTGCCACTCGCCCGGATGACGCGCTGCGTGCCGCTGAGGGCGTCGCTGCCGCCATCCAGCCCGAAAGGGCGTTCGATGCGGCGCGAGGAGAGGAGGGCGACTTCCATCGGTTCGAGGAAGGTCAGCCGGCGCACCGACCCGTTGCCGCCGCTGGCCTTGCCCTTGCCGCCGGAGCCGTCGCGGATGCGATGATGCTCGAGGCGGACCGGGAAGCGGCGTTCCAGCACTTCCGGGTCGGTCATGCGCGAATTGGTCATGTGGGTGTGGATGGCGTTCTCGCCGGCAAAGGGCTTGCCCTGGGTGTCGAGACCGGCGCCGGCGCCGCCGCAGATCGTCTCGTAATACTGGTGCCGGTCATTGCCGAAGGTGAGATTGTTCATCGTGCCCTGGCTGGCTGCGAGGCGGCCGGTGGCGCCGAACAGGGCGTCGACGACCAGCTGGCTGGTCTCGACATTGCCGGCGACCACCGCGGCCGGCGGCTGCGGATTGAGCAGGCAGGCCTCGGGCAGGATGATTTCGATCGGCTTGAGACAGCCTTCGTTGAGCGGGATGGAATCGCCTACCAGACAGCGGAACACGTAAAGCACGGCGGCGCGGGCAACCGAGGCCGGCGCGTTGAAATTGCTCGGTCGCTGGGGGGCGGTGCCGGTGAAATCAATGATCGCCGAGCGCGCCTCGCGATTGACCCGGATGGCGACACGGATCTCCGCCCCGTCATCCAGCCGCACCGTGTGCGATCCGTCCGTCAGGGCGTCGATGACCCGCCGCACGGCGCGTTCGGCATTGTCCTGGACATGGCCCATATAGGCTTTCACGACCGCCAGCCCATTGTCCGCGACCAGCCGGTGCAGCTCGCCCGCCCCCTTGGCGCAGGCGGCCAGCTGGGCCTTCATGTCGGCGATATTCTGGGACGGTTTGCGGGCCGGGTGGGGGCCGGAGGCGAGCACGCCCTTGACGACCTCATCGAGGAAGCGGCCCTTCTCCATCACCTTCACATTGCGGAACTGCACGCCCTCGTCCTCGATCGAGGTCGAAAACGGTGGCATGGAGCCCGGCGCGATGCCGCCGACATCGGCATGATGGCCGCGCGCGGCGACATAGAAGATGCGTGTCCCGGTCTCGCGATCATGCACCGGGGTGACCAGGGTGATGTCGGGCAAATGCGTGCCGCCATCATAGGGCGCATTGACCGCGACGGCGTCGCCGGGGCCGAGATCGGGATGGGCGGCGGCGGCAGCACGGACCGAGGCCGACATCGAGCCGAGATGGACCGGCATGTGCGGCGCATTGGCGACCAGGCCGCCATCCGCGTCAAAGACTGCGCAGGAAAAGTCGAGCCTTTCCTTTATGTTGACCGAGTGGGCCGTGCGTTCCAGGGCAACGCCCATCTGTTCGGCGACGGACATGAAACGCTTGTTGAACAATTCCAGCCGGATCGGGTCGAGCGCCGTATCGCCGCCGGCCTCGGCGGCAGCAACCGCGCGCTGGAGCGACAGCGTCCCGTCTTCCAGCCGGACCGCCTTCCAGCCGGCATCGACCACGATGGTCGCATTGGGATCCATGATCAGGGTCGGGCCGATCTCCTCGCTGCCGGGTCCGAACTGGTCGAGCGTGTAAACCGGCACATTCTGCCAGCTGCCCTGATCAAACATGCGGGCAAGCCCGGTCGGGCGCGGCGTGCCGGCGGTTGCAGACGGCATGTCCACGGACCAGTCACCAGCGCCGGGCGGGGCACATTCGGCCTCGGCGGTCACCGACTCGATGACCAGATCACCCTCGGGGACAAAGCCGAACAGGCGTTCATGGGCGGCGCGGAAATGGGCGGCCATGGCCGACGCCGTATCGGCGGGCACCGGGATGGACGTGTCGGAACCGGAGACTTTGAGTCGCCATTCCCGGCTCACGCGCATCTTGGCGAGCGGCAGGCCCTGGTCCGCGAGCACCTCGCGCGCCTCGTCGGACAGGCGGTCGGCGAGGGCGCTGGCGGTGTCGAACGCGTCAATGAAATCCGCTTCCACGGCGGCCAGACGGGTCTCGCGAATATCGGCGAGGCCGATGCCCAGCGCCGAGAGCAGGCCGCCATAGGGGTGGATCAGAACCGTGGTCATGCCCAGCGCATCGGCGACCCGGCAGGCATGCTGGGCGCCGGCTCCGCCAAAGGCGGCGAGGGCATAGGCGGACGGATTGACACCCTGGCCGATGGAGATCTGCTTGATCGCCTGGGCCATGCTCTCCACGGCAACCGCGAGGAAGCCCTCGGCGGCGGCTTCCGGTGTGTCCAGGCCCATGGCCTCGGCCAGGTCTCGCAGCGCGGCGCGCGAGGCCTCGACATCGAGCGGCTGGTCGGCGGTGTCGCCGAAGACATGCGGGAACCAGTCCGGCTGGATGCGGCCGAGCACGATATTGGCGTCGGTGACGGCGGCCGGTCCGCCGCGGCCATAGCCGGCCGGTCCCGGCATGGCGCCGGCACTGTCCGGTCCGACCCGGGCGCGTTCGCCGTCAAAGGTGAGGATCGACCCGCCGCCGGCGGCGACAGTATGCACGGCCATCATCGGTGCGCGCAGGCGATGGCCGGCGACCAGAGTCTCCTGGACACGGTCGTAATGGTCGCCGTCATAGCGCGAAACATCGGTCGAGGTGCCGCCCATGTCGAAGCCGATGACCTTGGGATGGCCGGCCTGCTTCGCCGTCTTGGCCATGCCGACCACGCCGCCGGCCGGGCCCGACAGGACGGCGTCGCGGGCATGGAAGGCGCCGGCCGGCGCCAGCCCGCCGGAGGACTGCATGAAAAAGAGCGGGGTGCCGTCCAGACCGCGATCGACCCGGTCGACATAGTCACGCAGAACCGGTGTCAGATAGGCATCCAGAACGGTGGTCGAGGCGCGCGGCACGATCTTGACCAGCGGCGAGGCGATGGAGGAGCGGATGACGGTGGCAAAACCGGCCTCGCGGGCGAGGGTTTCCAGCCGGGCTTCGTGCGCGTCATTGCCATAGGCATGCATCAGCGCGATGGCGACCGTTTTGAGACCCGCAGCCCGGGCCGCCTCCAATACGTTGCGGGCGATGTCCTCGTCGAGCGGGGTGAGGACCGCTCCGTTCGCATCCAGCCGCGCGTCGATCTCGACCACGCGGTCATAGAGCGGGCGCGGGCGTTTGAGGTCCAGGGCGAAGATGTCGGGACGGGTCTGGTCGCCGATGACCAGAAGGTCGGCGAAGCCGCGGGTGACCAGGAAGAGGGTGGGGGCACCCTTGCGCTCCAGCAGCGCATTGGTTGCGACGGTCGTGCCCATCTTGACCGCGCTGACCGGTGCGCCCGCCGAAAGGCGCCGCACGCCCTCGGTCGCGGCGTCGCGATAGTCCGGGCTTTCCGAGAGCAGTTTGAGCGCATGCAGGCGACCGTCGGGCGCGCGACCGATCACATCGGTGAAGGTGCCGCCCCGGTCGATCCAGAATTCCCACGCCTCACGCGTCCGCTCGCTCATGTCTTGGACCTCATTGCCTGATCGCGCGGAGGTTAAGCATGGCATGGCAGGGTGCAACCGGCTTAAGCTGGAGATGGACTGCTCAGGACCGGCCCCGGACACTCGCGCTTTGAGTGCGCGCTTCCTACATGGGCGACCGGAGGGTGACGCGTATGGGATTTTGGCGAAATCTGGCCGACCGTATCAGCGGTCGCGATTGTTTCCTTGAATGCGATGGTTGCGACGAGCGCGCTGCCATGCACCAGGTCAATGATGCCGATTTCGCCATGGCCCTGATCGGGCTGGGCGCCAAGATGGCCAAGGCCGACGGCATCGTCTCGCGCAGCGAGATACGGGCCTTCTACGAAGTCTTCAAACCACCACCGGAAGGCCGCGATGCGCTCGACCGGGCGTTCGAACTGGCGATGCAGACCACGCTTGGCTTTGACGGGTATGCGCGCCGTCTGGCGCGCCGCTTTCGCTGTTACCCGGCGATCCTGGAAGACGTGCTGGACGGGCTGTTTCACGTGGCCAAGGCAGATGGATCCATCACGCCGGACGAGATGAATTATCTGGGCCGCGTGGCGGATATTTTCGGCTTCTCGGAAACAGAATTCCGCCGCATCCTGGCCGGCCATGTCGAGCCGGATGACAAGGACCCCTACGTCATTCTGGGAATCGAGGCGGGCATTTCCGATCTCGACCTGCGCAAGGCCTATCGCCGCATCGCCTCGCAGAATCACCCTGACCGCCTGATCGCGCGCGGCGCGCCGTTGGAAATCCAGCGCCTCGCCGATGAGAAAATGGCTGCGATCAATGCCGCTTACGGCGAGATCCTGGCGCAACGCGGATTGGTCACACCGCTTGCCAATTGACCTTTGGCGCATTGATGCCAACATGTAAGGCAAGCGGGGGCGAAAACGGAAAGAGGTTCATGACGGACGCTCGACACACATTCGCATCAGGTTTCTCCGGACGTGCCGGCCGGGTGGTTCGCGATATTCTCGCAGCCTTCATCGCGCTGGCCGTGGTGGGACTTGTTATTTTCCTCGCCGCCATGCTGACCGCCGCCTTCCTGGTCGTCGCCGGTATTGCCGTTCTCGCGGCTGCCGGTTTCTGGGTCTGGCGCAAGCTGCGCGGTGGCCGGGCCTCGACCGGCCCGTCCCAGACGCGGTCAAACGGCCCTGAAATCCTCGTCGCGACGCGGGGCCCGGAAGGCTGGACCGTTGATGGCGTCGGGCCGTCGTCGCGCTGAGGCAAGGCGGTTTCTGCTGCTCCACGCAAGCCTGCCGTTGAACGACACGGAATTGTGATTGGGCCGGGCGGGGGCTGCAGCTAGGCTCTCGTGATGCTCAACCAGTCGGGGCGACCTTCTTCATGATCCGTGCGTTTCTTTTCCTGATCGGCATTGCCCTGCCGATGATGCTCGTTGGCTGTGTGTCGATGGTGCTGCCACGGGTCACGACCGAAATGTCGGGCCCGGCCGCAACCCCTCCTATTGAAACCGGAAATCTGACACGGGCTGCCTGGGAAGCCGGCCGCGCCGAGCGGCTCGCCCGCTTCGAGGCCGAGGTCTATGGCGCCTGGCCCGGCGATGAACCGGCCGAGGTCACAGGGACGCGCCTGGTCGAGGCCGATGCCTTTGAAGGCCGGGGTCGGATCGAGGAATGGGATGTCGTGATGGGGCCGGTCCGGACCCATCTCGTCGTGGTTCTGCCCAATGCGGCCGTGGAGCCGGTCCCGGTGATCGTCATGCAGACTTTCTGCGGGACACGCACAGCCTTCGGCGGTCGGGCCGATCTGTCACCGCCGACGAACCCCTCGGCCCGCGAATGTGGTCAGGACAATGGCTGGCAGGGGTATTTGATGGGCGCGATCTTCGGGCGATACATCGCCGCGCCGCCTTTCGAGCAAATCCTTGATCGCGGGTATGCGCTCGCCTTCCTGCATCCCGGCGACATTGTGCCGGACAATCCGGCCGGTGCACCGCCAGCCCTTGAGGCGCTGACGCCGGGCCGCGAAACCGGTGCCATTATCGCCTGGGCCTGGGGCTATGCCCGCGCAATCGACGCGCTGGAGAGCGATCCGCGTTTCGACCCGCAGCGCATGGCAGTGTGGGGGCATTCGCGCAATGCCAAGTCAGCCCTCGTCGCTGCCGCCTTCGATCCGCGTATTGATCTTGTGCTGGCCCATCAGGCCGGGACCGGGGGCACCACGCTGACCCGAAGCGATGCTGGCGAGAGCGTTGCCCAGATCACCGAAACCTATCCCTACTGGTTCAACCAGACCTATGCCGGCTACGCGGACAACGAGGCGGCCATACCGCTCGATCAGCATCAGCTGATCGCGCTCATGGCGCCGCGCCCCTTGCTGATCGGGGGGGGCTGGCGCGATGCCTGGTCGGATCCGCAGGGCAGTTTCCGGGCCGCCCGGGGTGCTATGCCGGTCTACGAGCTCTACGGCTCGGACGGGCTGCGCCAGTCGCGACTGGCCGGGTTTGATGCCGAGGCCGACCTCGCTGTTTTCATGCGGCGCGGCCTGCATGGCGTGCAGTCATCGGACTGGAATGCCTTCCTGGAATTTCTCGACGCGCATTTCGGCTATTCGCAATAAGCACTTGCCGCCTTTCGCGGCGGCGTTCATGAGTATTGCATGCGTCTCAAGGACTTCCTTCTTCTCGTCGCGGTCTGTGTCGTCTGGGGTTTCAACTTCGTGGTGGCCAAATTCGCCGTGACCGGCTCGCCGGGCTGGGTGCCGGGTTTTGATGGCGTGCCCCCGATCTTCTTCGCCTTTCTTCGCTTTGCCCTGCTCTACGCCTTCCTGGCGCCATGGCTGAGACCGCGCCCGACCGATATCAAGACAATGATCGGTGTCGCCCTGTGCATGGGTGCGCTGCAGTATGCGCTGATGTTTCTCGGCATGCGCTGGGCGAGCCCGTCGGGCATGGCGATCGCGGTGCAGATGGGCGTGCCCTTCGCCACCATCCTGTCGGTCATTTTCCTCAAGGAGACGGTCGGCCTGCCGCGCATTGCCGGCATGACGCTGGCCTTTGCCGGGGTGATGCTGGTGATCTTCAATCCCGAGGCTGTCGACATGTCGTTTGGCATGCTGCTCGGCGTCGGCGCGGCCTTCGTCGCCTCGCTGGGCATGATCCTGGTCAAGCGCTTGCCGATGGACTCGATCCGCATGCAGGCCTGGATCGGACTGATCTCCTGGCCGCCCCTGCTTCTCCTGTCGCTGACTTTCGAGACCAACCAGATGGCCGGCGTCCTGTCAGGTGGCTGGGCCTTCGGGCTGGCGCTGCTGATCACCGTGGTGCTGGTCAATATCTTCGGCCATGGCGTTTTCTACAACCTGCTCCAGCGCTATGATGCAACATTGATTGCCCCGATCACCTTGCTGGCGCCGCTGGTCGGCGTTGTATCGGGCATTCTGCTGACCGGTGACCCGACCGGCTGGCGCCTGTATGTCGGTGGCGCCCTGACGCTGGTCGGGGTCGGGATCATAGCCCTGCGCCAGAACAGGAAGCTGCCTGCCGCCGCACTGGCTCGGGAGAAGACATTGTGACGCTCGATGTGACGGCAGCGCCGTCTCTCAATTTCAATGACCGCAAGGCCGCGATCAGCCTCATCCTGTTGCACTATACCGGCATGCACAGCGGCGAGGCGGCGCTGATGCGCCTGCGCGATCCGCAGGCCCAGGTCAGCGCTCATTACCTGGTCGAGGAGGATGGGCGGATTTTCCAGCTGGTCGGTGAGGACAAGCGCGCCTGGCACGCCGGCGTTGGCCGCTGGCAGGGCGAGACCGACATCAATTCCGCCTCGATCGGCATCGAGATCGTCAATGGCGGCCATGACTTCAACCTGCCCGGCTACCCGCCCGAACAGATCGAGAGCGTGATCGCCCTGGTGCGGGACCTGATGAGCCGCCACACGCTGGGTCCCGACCGTGTCATCGGCCATTCCGATGTCGCGCCAGGCCGCAAGCAGGATCCAGGCGAGCATTTCCCGTGGGGCGAGCTGGTGGCAGCCGGCTGTGCCCGTGCCATGCCGGCCGAGCCCGGAGCCGGGGGCGATATGGCGGAGTATCTCGGCCGGATCGGCTATTCGCTCGAACCCGGCCTGGAGGCCGTGGTCGAGGCTTTCCAGCGGCGCTGGCGGCCAAGCCGGGTCGATGGCGTGCTGGATGACGAGACGCGTGGCCTGATCGCCCGTCTCGCAACCCAGGGCGATGATTGAGCGGGCCGGCGACCGTGCCGCAGGCAGCCGGCGCTTGACGCTGGGCCGAGACTGGACGAATTAAAGCGCGATCAGGTGGCTGGGCGGTCGCGGCAACTGGGCCGGAAACGGTGTTGTCGAGGAAAGTCCGGGCTCCACGGAGGCAAGGTGCCGGATAGCGTCCGGCGGGGGTGACCCCAGGGAAAGCGCAGCAGAGAACAGACCGCCGGGCCTTCGGGCCAGGCAAGGGTGAAACGGTGCGGTAAGAGCGCACCGCCTCGACCGCAAGGAAGAGGGCTAGGCAAGCCCCACCTGGAGCAAGACCGAATAGGGACAGACCGCAGCTTTCGGGCTGCACGTGCGCCTCCGCATGCTGTCCGGGTAGGTCGCAACAGGTCGTGTGCAAGCACGATCGCAGATGAATGATCGTCACCCCGGTTCGCCGGGGGACAAGACCCGGCTTACAGGCCGCCTGATCACATTTCCCGTTTCAGAAGACGATATGGCCGGCAAGGCTCTGCCGGGGAGCGGCGCGGACGTCGCGTTTCAGGTCTTTCGGAAAAGGCCGTACCCCGGCGCAGTCGCCCATGATTCGCGCAGCTAGCGGGCAGGGCTTCGCTGCGGGCCGCCCAGGCCCCCCGCGGGTGTCATTTCCATTTCGGCATCAATCTCGCCGCCAGTCCGCTGGCAGCTGCCCGTTCACCGGATCCGGTCTTTCGAAGCGACCGCTTTTGCCATTCCGGAAACAATCCCCGGTTTTCGAGAATTTTCCGGGATTCCAAGGATCAGCCGAACCGGCGCCTGTGGATATTAACTTAATGTTCTCTTCCTGTTCTTGTTTTTCTCATATTCGAATACTTCTAGAGGCGCGCTAATCCATGAAAAACGACCCTTTCGTCATTGTTTCCCATCCGATCCCATGTTATCCCATCGTTAACCATGAGGGACGGGTCTCATGGCTCCGGGGGTTTCGAGCGTGTTTCTGTCAACGACGATCAATGGTGTTGATGCCAAGGGGCGGGTTTCCGTTCCCGCCGGCTTCCGCGCGGTCGTCAGGAATGACCCCGAAGAGAAGATTTTTGTCTGGCCGTCCTTCGAGGGTGGTTATCTGGAGGGCGGCGGGCAGGCGCTGCTTGACCGCTATCTGGCGCTCATGGAGGAAATGGATCCCTATGACGACGCCCGCGCGGCCTTCGAGCAGACCATTTTCGGCGACACGCGCGGCCTGGCCTTTGACGGCACGGGCCGTGTCAGCCTTCCCAGGGATCTGATCGACCATGCCGGGCTGGGCGGCAAGGCCGCCTTTGTCGGTCTCGGCGCGCGCTTCGAGATCTGGGATCCGGACCGTCTTGCCGAACGCAAGGCCTCTGCCCGCAATTTCGCGCGCGACAACAAGAAATCCCTCAGGCTCCCGCCCCGGACAGGGGGCGTGTGATGAGCCAGGCTTCGCACATTCCTGTCATGCTCGGTGAGGTTCTGCACGCGCTCGAACCGCGCGACGGGGCCTTGTTCATTGATGGCACTTTCGGCGCCGGCGGCTATTCGCGCGGCATCCTGTCGGCGGCCGCCTGCAAGCTGATCGGCATTGATCGTGACCCGTCGGTCCAGCCGGCCGCGACCCAGCTGGTGCAGGCGTCCGGCGGACGCTTCTCCTTCGCCGAGGCGCCTTTCTCCGCCATGGCCGAGATTCTGGCAGCCCGTGGTATCGACCATGTGGACGGAATTGTTCTGGATATCGGCGTTTCCTCGATGCAGATCGACCAGGCCGAGCGCGGTTTCTCCTTCATGCGCAAGGGGCCGCTCGACATGCGCATGGCGGCCTCCGGCCCGACTGCCGCCGATGCGGTGAACCGGCTCAAGGAGTCAGAGCTCGCCGACATATTTTATGTGTACGGCGAGGAGCGCCGCTCGCGCCGGATCGCAAAATTCATTTGTTCAGCGCGCGCCGAGGCGAAAATCGAGACGACGGATCGGCTCGCCGACATCGTCACGCGCGCAACGGGCGGAAAACATTCCAAGATTCATCCCGCGACCAAAGTCTTCCAGGCGCTGCGCATTTTCGTGAATGACGAGCTGGGCGAATTGGCCCGCGCGCTGGAAGCCGCCGAGCAATTGCTGGCGCCTCTGGGGCGGCTTGTCGTGGTTACCTTCCATTCACTGGAAGACCGCATGGTCAAGACCTTCCTGCGGAGCCGTGCCGGCCTCGCCGGAGGTGGTGGTTCGCGCTACGAGCCGGCGGTTGAGGCCGGTCCCGCGCCGAGCTTCTCCCTGCTGACCCGTCGTGCCGTGGCGGCCAGCGATGCGGAGGCCGCGGACAATCCGCGTGCCCGTTCCGCCAAGCTGCGAGCCGCCATTCGCACCGAAGCGCCTGCCTGGTCAGACAGTCCGGAGCTTCACACGAGTATTGTCTCGCTCGCCCGTCTGGAGGCCGCGCTATGATCCGCACGCTCAATGCGATTGCGTTCGTCGTTGCCGCAGCCCTCGCTGTCGCGCTCTACATCGCCAAGGCCGAGGCCAAGAGTTCGCAGGAGCGGCTCGAGGATATCCAGGCCCAGCTCGCCGAGGAACGTCGTCAGATCAATGTGCTCAATGTCGAGATTGCCCATCTGGAAGACCCGGAGCGCCTGCGCGCCCTGGCCCGGCGCTATCTCGGTTTCGAGCCGCTGGATCCGTCCCGGGAGGTCGAGTTGAGCGATCTGCCGCTGCTCGCCGATGCCCGGCCCGAGGAGACCGGCATGCGCCGTGACCAGACCCTTGCGCGCCAGGCGGAAGGTGCCATGGCGATGGCCGAGCCGACACAGGTGGGAGGTCCGGACTGATGCGTCTGTGGCCGTTCCGCAAGCCGGTATCGGCCGAGGCGCGCACCCTGGGCCCGCCGCCGCTGGCAGAAGCTGCGCCGGCCGACATGCAGCGCCTGCTCCGCATCGAAAGTGACGAGACCCGGGCGATGGAATCCTCGCGTGGTCGGCTTCGCGTGATGGGGCTGTCGATGGCGCTGGGCTTTGCCATCCTCGCCGGCCGCGCGGTCGAGATCGCCGTCGCCGGGCCTGCCCATGCGGCCTCGCCGATTCGCCAGGCTGCGGTCGACAATTCGCGCGGTGACCTGTTCGACCGGACCGGTCAGGTGCTCGCCACCACGCTGGAAACCCACTCCCTCTACGCCGATCCGGCCCTGGTCTGGGATGCCCGGGAGACAGCGCAAATGCTCGCGACCGTGCTGCCCGATATCGATATCGGGGCGCTCACCGAGCAGCTGGATTCACGTCGCCGCTTTGTCTGGGTTCGACGCAATCTCACGCCGCGCCAGCGCCAGGCCGTGTTTGCGCTCGGCCTGCCGGGACTGGAATTTCGGACCGAGCCGCATCGCGTCTATCCGCGTGGCCGTCTCGCCTCCCACGTCGTCGGCTACACCAATCGCGACATGGACGGGCTGGCCGGCGCCGAGCGCGCCTTCGACAGCGCGCTGATGTCCGGCGATGGCCGGCCGGTCGCCCTGTCGATCGACATGGCGGTGCAATTCCATGTCGATGAGGTCCTGCGGGCGACGATGGCGGAATACCGCGCGCTGGCGGCAACCGGTATCGTCATGAATGTGCGCACCGGTGAAATCCTCGGCATGGTGTCGCTGCCGGATTTCGACCCCAACCGTCCCGCCGATGCCAGCCCTGGCGAACGCCTCAACCGGGCCGCCCAGTCGGTCTACGAGATGGGATCCACCTTCAAGGCTTTTACGGTCGCGGTGGCGCTGGAAGAAGGTACGGCCACGCTTGAAAGCCGGTATGATGCGCGGGCGCCATTGGCCGTGGGTGGCTACAGTATCTCGGACTATCACGGCGAAGAGCGCTGGCTGACCGTGCCGGAGATCTTTACTCATTCCTCCAATATTGGCTCCGGCCACATGGCGCTGGAAGTCGGTGCCGAGTCCCAGCGCGGCTTCCTTGGTGATCTGCGCCTGCTCGAGCGCGCGCCGATCGAGCTGGCCGAGAGCGCAGATCCGCTGCTGCCACGGCAATGGGGGCCGACCGAGACGGTGACCATCTCCTACGGCCACGGCATCGCCGTCAGTCCGATCGCGACCATTGCCGCCTTTGCGGCGATCGCCAATGACGGCATCTATGTGCCGCCGACCCTGCTGCCCGTCGCTGCCGACGAGACCATTCTCGGCGAGCGCGTCATGCGCTCCGATGTGGCGCGCGACGTGCTTGCCCTGATGCGCGAAAATGTGGTGGGCGGGACCGGTGGTAATGCCGAGGCGGTGGGTTATCTTGTCGCCGGCAAGACCGGAACCGCCGACAAGCCCTCGCGCGGCGGCTATGATACCAGTCGGCTCATCTCCTCATTTTCGGCGATTTTCCCGGCCAATGATCCGCAATACGCAATCCTCGTGCTGCTCGATGAACCGCAAATGCCTGAACCGACCTATCTGCGCCCCACCGGCGGGCGGGTTGCCGCGCCCGCGGTGGGCGAGATCGTGGCGCGGATCGCGCCCATTCTCGGTGTCGAACGGTCGAATGAAGATCCGGTCGGTCGCGCCGCCCTTGTTCGTGCTGCCCTGATGCCGGAGATGATCCCGTGACCCTGAACGAGCTCTTGCGCGATGAAGGCCTGGCAATTGATCGCGCCGACTTCACCGTGCGCGGATTGACGCTGGACAGTCGCAAGGTCGGGCCGGGTTTCGTTTTTGCCGCCCTGCCGGGTGTGAAGGTGCATGGCCGCGATTTCATCCCCAAGGCGCTCGCCGCCGGGGCGTCGGCCATCGTGACCGACGCGCCGGTCGAGGCGCCGGTGCCGGTCATCCTGGTTGACGAGCCGGCGGCCCTCCTGGCCCGCATGGCTGCGCGCTTCTATCCGCGTCAGCCCGCGCATGTTGTCGCCATCACCGGCACCAATGGCAAGAGCTCGACGGTGGAATTCCTGCGCCAGATCTGGGCCGGGGCCGGTCTCGAAGCCGCTTGCCTCGGAACGCTGGGCGTGACGCGCGGCAATTCCATCGAAGTGACGGGTTACACCACGCCCGATGCCGTCGCGCTGCAGGCGGCGCTCGACCGGCTGGCCGGTGAGGGTGTCACCCATCTCGGCATGGAAGCGTCCAGCCATGGCCTCAAGCAACATCGCATGGACGGGGTCCGGCTGAAGGTCGGCGCCTTCACCAATCTGACCCAGGACCATCTCGATTATCACCCCGATTTCGCTGATTACTACGCATCCAAACTAAAACTGTTCACCGAGCGATTGCCGGTCGATGGCCGCGCCGTGATCAATGTCGATAGCGAGTGGGGTGGCAAGATGGCCGAGGCGGCGAGGGCGCGCGGGCTTGAGGTCCTGACCATTGGCTGGCGCGGGTCCGACCTCGCCATCCGCGAGATCACGCCGCGCCCGGCCAGCCAGAGCGTCGTCTTTGCCTGGAGAGGCCGGGAGCACGCGCTTGACATTCCGCTGGTCGGCGAATTCCAGATCCTCAATGCCCTCGGTGCCGCCGCGATCGCGCTCGCTGACGGTGTCGATGAAGCCAGCGTGCTGGCCACGCTGCGGACACTGACCGGCGTACCGGGTCGGCTGGAGAAGGTTGGCGAGACGGCCGAGGCGGCCCCGGTCCTGGTGGATTATGCCCATACGCCTGACGGGCTCGACAAGCTGCTCAGAGCGGCCCGCCCGCACACCCGCGGCCGGGTCATCGTGATCTTCGGCTGTGGCGGCGACCGCGACGCCACCAAGCGCTCGAAAATGGGCGTGATCGCGGCCAACCAGGCCGATCATGTCATCGTCACCGACGACAATCCGCGCTCGGAAGACCCGGCCGCGATCCGCGCCGCTGTTCTCAAGGGGTGTCCCGGCGCCGAGGAGATTGCCGACCGGGCCACAGCGATCCGCAAGGGCGTCGCCATGTTGCGCGCCGGTGACTGCCTGCTGATTGCCGGCAAGGGGCACGAAACCGGCCAGACCGTGGGCGATGTCGTGCATCCGTTTGACGACCGGGAACAGGGCCGGCTGGCCCTTGCCGGCAGGGAGGCCGCCGGTGTCTGAAACCCACAAGTCACAGCTCTGGACCTCGGGCCAGGCCATGGCGGCGACCGGCGGCATGCTGATCGGGGAGCCCGGCTGGACCGCGACCGGCATCTCGATCGACACCCGCAGCCTGGAAGCGGGAGATCTTTTCGTGGCCCTCAGGGATGTCCGCGACGGTCATGACTTTGTGAAGACCGCCATGGAAAAGGGCGCGGCGGCCTGTCTGGTCGAGCGCGGAAACACCGGCGTCGAGCCTGCGCTGCTGGTCAAGGACGCGCTTGAGGCGCTGCGCACCCTGGGGACCGCCGCGCGGGATCGCAGCGCTGCCATTCGCGTCGCGGTGACGGGCAGTGTCGGCAAGACCAGTGTGAAGGAGGCCATCGCAGCGGTGTTCCGCGCTGCCGGTCCGGCCCATTGGAGCGTCAAATCCTACAATAATCACTGGGGCGTGCCCCTGACCCTGGCCCGCATGCCGCGCGAGACGACGCGTGCCGTATTCGAGCTCGGCATGAACCATGCCGGCGAAATCCGCGACCTGTCCTCCCTCGTGCGCCCGCACGTCGCGCTGATCACGCGCATCGCGCCGGCCCATCTGGAACATCTCGGCACGATCGAGGCCATTGCCGACGCCAAGTCGGAAATCTTCGAAGGGCTTGAGCAGGACGGCGTTGCCATCTACCCGTCCAATGACGCCCATGCCGAACGACTGGCCCGTCACGCCAGGCATTCCTGCGCCGCCTTCATGCTCGATTTCGGAACGGCCGCGACGGCTGCGGTCCGGATCGAGGCGTTTGAAACCGGGCTCGACGGCTCGCGCGGCGTTGCCAATGTCCTGGGCGTGCGCGCACCTTTTCGCCTCGCGGCAACCGGTGCCCACTGGGCCTGGAATGCCGGCGCGATCTTCGCCGCCTGCGCCGGAGCGGGTCTCGATGCCCGCGATGTCGCCGAAGCCCTGTGCGGGGTCGGCGCCGAGCCTGGCCGTGGACGCGCCGTGCGGATCGCCTTGCCGGGCGGTGGCGATTTCACGCTGCTGGACGATGCCTACAACGCCAACCCGGTCTCGATGGCGGCAGCCATTGAAGCCCTCGGCTCCGCCTCGCCGCAAGGCAGCGGTCGCCGGATCGCGGTGCTGGGCGACATGCTCGAACTCGGCCCGGATGAAAACCGCCTGCACGCTGCGCTGGCTGACAATCTCGCCGCTGCAGCTGTGGACGCGGTCCTGCCCTGCGGTCGTCGCATGAAGCATCTGCATGATGCCTTGCCGAACAATGTTCGCGCGGGCTATGCGGAAGACGCGGCCGGGGGGCTGGATCAGGTCAAGTCGCTGGTAGGTCCGGGGGATGTGGTGCTCATCAAGGGCTCCAATGCTTCCGGGCTCCACAGGATTGCCTCGGTTCTTGTCGATGGTACCGCATTCGGATTGACGGAGGCCTGATCCGCCCATGCTCTATTTGCTGTTTGCGCCGCTGGCTGACGACCTGCAGCTGGCGAACCTGTTCCGCTACATCACCTTCCGCACCGGCGGGGCCTTGATGACGGCGATGCTGATCGCGTTCATTTTCGGCAAGCCGATGATCGGCTGGTTGCGCCGCAAGCAGGGCAAGGGTCAACCGATCCGCGCCGAGGGCATCGAGCGTCACGTGGTTGAAAAGGCCGGCACGCCGACCATGGGCGGCTTCCTCATCCTGCTCGGCGTCATGGTTGGCACATTGTTGTGGGCTGACCTGTCCAATTCCTACGTCTGGATCGTCATCTTCGTGACCGCCGGTTTCGGCGTGATCGGTTTCATCGACGACTATCTCAAGGTGACCAAGCAGACCACGGCGGGGTTCGGCGGCCGGTTCAAGCTGGTCGGCGAGTTTGCCATCGCCCTGGTGGCGGTGGTCTGGGCGACCCATACCGCCCGCGCCCTTGGTGTCGAGCCGGGCATCGAGACCTCGATCGCCTTTCCCTTCTTCAAGGACCTGATGATCAATATCGGGCCGCTCTTCTTCGTCTTCGGCTGTATCGTGATTGTCGGGTCGGGCAATGCGGTGAACATGACTGACGGGCTGGACGGTCTGGCCATCGTGCCGGTGATGATTGCGGCCGGGACGTTCGGCGTCATCGCCTATGTCGTCGGACGGGTCGATTTTGCCGAATACCTGCAGGTCCACTACACCGCCGGGGCGGGCGAGATCCTGATCTTCTGCGGTGCCCTGATCGGCGCCGGGATCGGCTTTTTGTGGTGGAATGCGCCGCCGGCCATGGTCTTCATGGGCGATACGGGCTCGCTCTCCCTGGGCGGCGCGCTGGGCACGATCGCGGTGGCCATCAAACATGAGCTGGTGCTGGCGATCGTGGGTGGCCTGTTCGTCCTCGAACTGGTTTCGGTCATGGTCCAGGTCGCGAGTTTCAAACTGTTCGGCAAGCGGGTCTTCCGCATGGCACCGATCCACCATCATTTCGAAAAGAAGGGATGGGCCGAGCCGACCATCGTCATCCGCTTCTGGATTATTGCGGTCATTCTCGCATTAATCGGACTCGCGACGCTGAAATTGAGGTAGGGTAGGCCTTCATGATCCCGATCCATGCATATGAAGGCCGCCGTGTGGCTGTGTTCGGATTGGGGCGCACAGGCATAGCCACGGCAAAGGCCCTCGAGGCAGGCGGCGCAACGGTATCGTGCTGGGACGACGCCGAGCCTTCGCGCGTGCGTGCCGAGGCCGAGGGCCTGACCCTGGACGATCTCAACCGGCGCGACTGGGGCGATATCGCTGCCCTCATCCTGTCGCCCGGCATCCCGCTGACCCATCCCAAACCCCATCATGTGGTCGAGCTGGCCCGGGCGGTTGATGCGCCGGTGATCGGCGATATCGAGCTGTTCGCGATGGCGATTGCGGATTTGCCGGAAAAGCGCCGTCCCAAGGTGATCGGCATCACCGGTACCAATGGCAAGTCGACGACGACGGCGCTGATCGGCCATGTCCTGCGCGCGACCGGGCGCAATGTGGTGGTGGGCGGCAATATCGGCGACGCCATCCTGGCCCAGGCGCCGCCGCGTCCGGGCAGTTTCTACGTGCTCGAACTGTCTTCCTACCAGATCGACCTGACCCGGAGCCTCGCCTGCGATGTCGCGGTCCTGCTCAACATCTCGCCGGACCATATCGACCGGCATGGCGATTTCGAAGGCTATTTCCGGGCCAAGCAGCGCCTGTTCGAAATGCAGGAGCCGGGCGGTATCGCGGTGATCGGAATCGATGACAATGAGACCTCGGCCTTCTACTCATCCTTGCGCAAGCTGCGCCGCGAGGAGGAGGTCATCCCGATCTCGGCCGGGCGGGTATTTGCGCGCGGTGTCTATGCCCTGGGAGACCGGGTCTATGATGCGCTCGATTGCGCCTCGCACCCGGTCGTCGATCTCGCCCGGTCGCCAGGCCTGCCGGGTCGTCACAATGCCCAGAACGCGGCCGCCGCTCTGGCGGTCGTGCGCGCACTCGGCGTGGCCGGTCGTGCTGCGGCCGATGCGATAGCCAGCTTCCCCGGCCTCGCCCACCGCCAGGAGCGGATCGCGACGGTCAATGGCATCACCTATATCAATGACTCCAAGGCCACCAATGCCGAAGCCGCCGTCCAGGCGCTGGGCTGTTATGACCGGATTCGCTGGATTGTCGGCGGTCGGGCCAAGGAGGGCGGGCTGGCCGCCGCGCGCAGCCAGTTCCACCGCGTCGAGAAAGCCTATCTGATCGGCGAGGCGGCCGAGCGTTTCGCAGGCGAACTGGATGGCAGTGTCGTGTGCGAAAGCTGCGGCGACCTGGCAGGCGCCCTGGCAGCCGCGACCCGCGATGCCAGCGCCGATCCGGTGCCGGGCCAGATCATCCTGCTCTCGCCGGCGGCGGCGTCCTTCGACCAGTTTGCCAGCTATGAGGCGCGCGGCGATGCGTTCCGCCAGCTCGTTGGCGCGCTCGCTCCGGCCGCACCTGTCGCGGAGGGTGTCGCGTGATCCAGAGCGTCCCGCGGGCGCTGGGCATGTGGTGGCGGGGTATCGACCGCACACTGCTCTTCGTCATCCTCGCCCTTATCGTGACCGGCCTTGTGCTGTCGATGGCTGCGAGCCCTGCGGCCTCCGAGCGCCTGGGCATTGATGATCCCTTCTATTTTCTCTACCGCCAGAGCGTGTTTGCCGGGCTGAGCCTGATCGGCCTGCTGGCCATTTCGAGCCTGTCGCCGAAGGGGGCCCGACGGCTGGCCGTGGTCGCCATGGCGGGGGCTTTCCTCCTCATGATCGCGACGCTGTTCATTGGCTATGAGGTCAAGGGCGCAACGCGCTGGTTGCGCTTCGGGCCGTTCTCGCTGCAGCCGTCCGAATTCCTCAAACCGGCCCTGCTGGTCACGGCCGCCTGGCTGTTCTCGGAAGAAAAGCGCGGCGCGCCGGTGCCGGGGCGCATTATTGCCTTCGCGCTGTTTGCGGTCGCGATCGGCCTGTTGATGATGCAGCCGGACTTTGGCCAGTCGGTGCTGCTCACCCTGTGTTTCGGCGGTATCTTCTTTGCTTCCGGCCTGTCGTGGATCTGGGTCGCGGTTCTGGGCGGACTGGCCGCGTCCGGTTCGACCCTGGCCTATTTCACCTTCCCGCACATTGCCTCGCGGGTGGACCGTTTCCTCAACCCCGAGAGCGGCGATACCTATCAGATCGACCGCGCCACCGAAGCCATCTCGCGCGGCGGTATCGCCGGCGTCGGTCCGGGTGAGGGCGAGGTCAAGCATCTCCTGCCGGATGCGCATACGGATTTCATCTTCTCCGTCGCGGCCGAGGAGTTCGGCCTCATGGCCTCGCTCGCGATCATCGGCCTGTTCGCGATCCTGGTGACACGGGCCTGGATGCAGGTGATGCGGCTGCAGGACGGATTCGCCCAGCTGGCCGTTGCTGGACTTGCGCTGCAATTCGGACTGCAAAGCCTGGTCAATATCGCCGTAAACTTGAACCTCATTCCGCCCAAGGGCATGACCTTGCCCTTCGTGTCCTATGGAGGGTCTTCCATGCTCGCCCTGGCTTTCGGTGCCGGCCTCCTTCTGGCTTTCACGCGCCGCCGCCCCGGCGCCTACACGCCGCGCTACGCCGCATGACACCGCGTCGCTGCCTGATTGCCGCCGGGGGAACCGGCGGGCACATGTTTCCTGCGCGCGCCGCCGCAGAGGCGCTGATCGCGCGCGGCTGGCAGGTCCGGCTGGTCACCGATGCGCGCGGCCTGCGTCACGCGACCGGCTTTCCGGCCGTCGCGGTGGACGAGATCCATGCCGCCAGCCCGTCGACCAGGAACCCGATCAAGCTCGCGAAAGCAGCGATCGAGCTGACCCAGGGCTTTGCCCAGGCCCGCGCCATTATCGGCAGGTGGAAGCCCGATGTCGTGGCCGGTTTTGGCGGCTATCCGGCCTTTCCGGCGCTCGCCGTGGCGCGTGCCTCGGGCATTCCCTTTGCCATCCATGAGCAGAACGCCGTGCTGGGCCGGGTCAATCGCGTCTTTGCGGCCAAGGCCGGTTTTGTCGCCTCCGGTTTCGAGCGGCTTGACCGTCTGCCTGCCCGGGCGAAAAAACGCCATATCCTGACCGGCAATCCGCTGCGTGCACCGATCATTGCCGCCCGCGCGGCCGGCTATCCGGCGATCAGCGCGGAGGCGCGCTTCAACATTCTCGTGCTCGGCGGCTCGCTCGGTGCCCGCATTCTCTCCGAGACCGTGCCGCAGGCGCTGGCTCAAATCCCGGAAAAGCTCCGTTCCCGCCTTGATGTGGTCCAACAGACCCGCGAGGAATCCCTCCCCATGGCACGCGAGATCTACGAGAACGCCGGCATCAAGGCCCGCTGCGAACCCTTCTTCGAGGATGTCGGCGCGCTCTATGCGGCCAGCCACCTGGTGATCGGCCGGGCCGGGGCCTCGACGGTGTCGGAAGTCGCCGGTGTCGGTCGCCCGGCGATTTTCTGCCCGCTGGCGATTGCCGCCGATGACCACCAGTCGGCCAATGTTGATGGTCTCGTCCAGGCGGTCGCCTGTGACGTGGTCCATGAGGGCGAGTTTACCGCCGACAGGATCGCCGCCCTGATTGAAACCCGTTTGTCCAACCCTGACGACCTTGCCGGTCGCGCCGCCTCGGCGCGCGCGCTGGGCCGACCGGATGCCGCCGATGCGCTGGCCCGGGCGGTCGACGGCCTGGTCACCGGAGCCCTCGTATGAAATTCACCGCCCTGCCGTTTGAAGTCGGTCCTGTCCATTTCGTCGGTATCGGCGGGATCGGCATGTCCGGCATCGCCGAAGTCATGCTCAATCTGGGCTACAAGGTGCAGGGTTCCGACATCAAGGCGAATCCCAATGTCGAGCGTCTGACCGGTCTGGGCGCCACGATCGCCATCGGTCACACGGCAGAGAATGTCGCGGGCGCCGGCGCCATTGTCGTCTCCTCGGCGATCAAGCCGGACAATCCCGAACTGGTCGCCGCCCGCGCCGCCAAGATCCCGGTCGTGCGCCGGGCCGAGATGCTGGCCGAGCTGATGCGCCTGAAATTCGCGGTTGCGGTGGGCGGCACCCATGGCAAGACCACGACGACCTCGCTGGTCTCTGTGCTGATGGATGCGGCCGGGGTCGATCCGACGGTGATCAATGGCGGTATCATTTCCGCCTATGGCTCGAACGCCAAGATGGGTCTGGGCGACTGGATGGCGGTCGAGGCGGATGAGAGCGACGGCTCCTTCCTCAAGCTGCGCTCGACGGTGGCCATTGTCACCAATATCGACCCGGAACACATGGAGCACTACGGCACGTTCGATGTGCTGCGCCAGGCCTTCTTCCAGTTTGTCGAGAACCTGCCCTTCTACGGGTTTGCGGTGTTGTGCACGGACCATCCGGAGGTCCAGTCCCTGGCCAGCCGGGTCGAGGACCGCCGTGTCATCACCTATGGCAAGAATCCGCAGGCCGATGCCCGGCTGGAAAACCTTCGCATGGATCCGTCCGGCGCCCGCTTCGACGTCCGCTTCCGCCTGCGCGGCCAGGACGAGACGCTGTGGCGCGATATCTATCTGCCGATGATGGGCGAACACAATGTGCTCAACACGGTCGCCGCGCTGGCCACCGCGCGCGAGCTCGGCCTGACCGAAGAGGGGGCGAAGGCAGCGCTTGCCCAGTTCGGCGGGGTCAAGCGTCGCTTCACCCGTACCGGCGCGTGGAAGGGCGCGGCCATCATCGATGATTACGGCCACCACCCGGTCGAGATCGCGGCCGTCCTCAAGGCCGCCCGCCAGGCCGCGACCGGCAAGGTGATCGCGGTCATGCAGCCGCACCGCTATACCCGCCTGCACGATCTGTTCGACGAGTTCTCGACCTGTTTCAACGATGCCGACAGCGTGCTGGTTGCCCCGGTCTATACCGCCGGGGAAAGCCCGATCGAGGGCGCCGACCAGGCTCACCTGGTCGAAAGCCTGCGCGCCCATGGCCACCGCGATGCCGGGGCCACCACGCGCGAGAGCGTGGCCGCCGACGTCGCCAAGCGGGCCGGCGAGGGCGATGTCGTGGTCTGCCTCGGCGCCGGCGACATCACCCAATGGGCCTACGCCCTGCCGGGCGAGCTGGAGGCGCTGGGTTGAGCCTTCTCGCCCAGCTCCCGCCCGTTCGCGGCAAATATGTCGAGCAGGCGCCGCTCAAGGACCTGACCTGGTTGCGGGTCGGTGGCCCGGCGGACGTGCTTTACCTGCCGGCTGACGAGTCCGACCTGTGCCGCTTCCTGGCTGAAACGCCGGACGAGATACCGGTGACCGTGCTGGGTGCCGGGTCGAACACGCTGGTGCGTGATGGCGGGGTGGCGGGCGTGGTGATCCGTCTCGCCGGCGCCTTCGCGAAAACCGAGGCGCTGGACGGGCATCGCCTGCGCGCGGGCGCCGGAGCGCTGGACAAGATGGTGGCCAAGGCCGCGGCCAAGGCCGGGATTGCCGGGCTGGAGTATCTCGTCGGTGTGCCGGGCACGATCGGCGGCGCCTTGCGCATGAATGCCGGCTGCTATGACCAGGAAACAGCCGACGTGCTGGTCGAGGTCATCGCGCTGGATCGCATGGGGCGTCGGATCATCGCCACGCCGGACGAGCTGGCCTACAGCTATCGCCATTGCTCGGCGCCGGAGGACTGGATCTTCACCGAGGCGGTCTTCCAGGGCCATGCCGATGCGCCCGAGGCGATCACCGAACGCATGAACGCGATCACCGCGCGGCGCGAAAGCACGCAGCCGATCCGCGAGAAGACCTCCGGCTCGACCTTCGCCAACCCCGATCCGCCCGGCACGCCGGGCCAGCGCAAGTCCTGGCAGCTGATCGACAGTGTCGGTGGTCGCGGCTATCGCGTCGGCGGGGCGCATTTTTCCGAGCAGCACTGCAATTTCCTGATCAATGACGGCACGGCCAGCGCGGCCGACCTCGAACAGGTTGGCGAAGACGTGCGGGCC
Source organism: Maricaulis sp. (assembly GCF_015665295.1). Taxonomy (GTDB): domain Bacteria; phylum Pseudomonadota; class Alphaproteobacteria; order Caulobacterales; family Maricaulaceae; genus Maricaulis. The sequence goes on along the minus strand of NZ_JADFAJ010000014.1, from coordinate 82,738 downwards.
CGGGTTCGCGAACACCACACGATCGACCTGCGCTGGGAAGTCCGGCGCATTGGTCGGGCAGGGCAGGAGCAAGCATGAGCAAGCGTGTTGCGGTTCTTCTCGGTGGCCTGTCGCCGGAACGGGATGTTTCCCTGGTTTCCGGCGCGGCCTGTGCCAAAGGCCTTCGCGCGGCCGGCTACGAGGTTGTCGAGATCGATGCCGGTCGCCAGCTCTCGCAGCAACTCGCCGATGCCGATCCGGACATTGTCTTCAATGCACTGCATGGCGAATGGGGCGAGGACGGTCTGGTCCAGGGCGTGCTCGAGCATTTCGGCAGGCCCTACACCCATTCCGGCGTGCTCGCCTCGGCGCTCGCCATGGACAAGCAGAAGGCCAAGGACGTGCTGCGCGCGGCCGGCATACCGTGCCCGGAAGGCGTGATTGCCAACCGGTTCGAGGCTGCCAAATCCCACATCATGAAACCGCCCTATGTCGCCAAGCCGAATGCACAGGGCTCGTCGGTCGGCGTGCATATCGTGCTGGAAGGCGCCAACCGGCCGCCGGCCGAGCTGGGGTCGACGGCCTGGGCGCTGGGCGACGAGATCCTGATCGAACGCTATATTCCCGGTCGCGAGCTGACCGTTGCCGTCATGGAAGACCGGGCGCTGTGCGTCACCGAAATCAAGCCGAACACGACCTTCTACGATTACGAGGCGAAATACTCTGCCGGCGGATCGGATCATATTTTACCAGCTCCGGTTTCCGACGAAATCGCCGAACTGGCCAAGGATCTGGCCGTCAGGGCCCATCAGGCCTTGGGATGCCGTGGCCTGACGCGGTCGGATTTCCGTTATGATTCGGCTGCCGATACACCACTATGGTTACTCGAAATTAACACCCAACCGGGCATGACTCCCACATCACTAGCGCCAGAACAGGCGCAGTATTGCGGGATCGCGTTTTCCGATCTCGTTGCATGGATGGCGGAGAATGCGTCGTGTCGAAGGTGAGGCGTGCCGGATCGCGTAAGGCGGTCCGTCGCAAGACCAAACCCCAGTCCGCCGCGGTGTCCGCACCGCGGCGTTTGCGTAACTGGGCCGAGGCCCAGGTCCGGGGTGTCAGGTACCGTATGGCGAATGCAGCCCGTTTCGGCGGGCTGGCGGTGGCTGCCCTGTCGGCGGTCACGCTGGGCGGGCTTGCGCTTTTTGGACAGCTCGATGATGTCGCCGGCTGGGCCGGCGACCGGGTCGAGCGCCAGCTCGCTGCATCCGGCTTTGCCGTCCGGGCGGTTGATGTGACCGGTGCGGCCGGCGAAATGGCGCACGCCATTGTGCTGGCCTCGGAAATCCATGACGGCCAGTCGATCTTTTCCATTGATCCCGAAGACATCCGGACCCGTATCGAAGCCATGCCGATGATCCGGCGGGCCCGTGTGGCGCGGCTGCTGCCAAACCGGATCGCCATCGTGGTGGAAACCCGTGAGGCCTTTGCCCTGTGGCAGGTCGAGGGCGGGCTGCACGTCATCGATCGCGCGGGCGTCGTGATCGCCGATGCCGATGTGATGAATCCACCGGACCTTCCTTTGGTCGTGGCCGAGGGTGCCAACAGCTCGGCGACGGAGATCGTCGACGCGTTGAGCCACTATCCCGAGGTTGCCGGCCGTGTTGTCGGGGCCGTTCGGGTCGGCGAGCGGCGCTGGAATCTGCGCCTCGACAGCGGTGCCGATGTGAAATTGCCGGAGAGCGATGTGATGGCCTCGATCGCCATCCTGGCCCGCCTCCAGGCCGAGCGGGGTGTATTGCGCCTGGCTGCCGAGAGTTTTGACCTACGCGGCGAGGGCGATCTGATCGTCCGGGCCCTGCCTGACCGGGCAGCGGCGGCCGGTATGCGGGAGCGTGAAGCGTGAGTGTGTTCGATCTGTTCCGGTCGCGTCAGCCCAGTGCTGTCAGCGGTTCAAAATCCCAGGGCGTGTGTGCCGCGCTCGACGTCGGCTCGTCCAAGATCGCCTGCTTCATTGCCCGTACCGACCAGACCATCGCCGGGCCGCGCCCGCGCGTGATCGGTGTCGGCCACCAGTCCTCGCGCGGCGTTCGCGCCGGCGCCGTGGTTGACATGGATGCTGCCGCCGAAGCGATCCGGTCCGCCGTTGAACAGGCCGAGCGCATGGCCGGTATTGCCGTCAATGCCGTCACCGTGACGCTGTCTGCCGGTCAGCCGGCCTCGACGCGCCTGGCCGCCGAGATCGATCTGCCGCAGCGCGAGATCACCGAGCGCGAACCGCGTCGCCTGCTCGATGGCGCGCTGGCCGAATTCGAACTGGAGGACCGCGTGGTCCTGCACGCCATTCCGCTGTCCTGGTCGGTCGATGATCATCGCGGCATAAAGGATCCGCGCGGCATGTTCGGCAAGACGCTGGGCGTGGAAGTGCATGTAATCACGGCCGCCATCGGCCCGCTGCGCAATCTGTCGACCTGTATCGAGCGCTGCCATCTCGACCTCAAAGGTGTTGTTGCGACGCCTTATGCCTCCGGCCTGTCGGCCCTGGCTGACGACGAGGTCAAGCTCGGCGCAACCCTGATCGACATGGGTGCCGGCGCCACCACGGCGGCCGTCTTCGCCGAAGGCGCGCTCTTGCATATCGACGCGGTGCCCGTCGGCGGTTCCCATGTGACCTCGGATGTCGCGCGCGGCCTGTCGACGCCGCTGGCCGCCGCCGAACGCCTGAAGACGCTGTACGGCTCGGCGCTGGACAGTCCGGAAGATGATCAGCAGATGATCGAGGTCCCCTCGGTTTCCGGCGAACATGGTGCGATTTATGACAGCGCGCCGCGCTCGCTGCTCAATTCCATCATCCGGCCGCGCCTGGAAGAAACCTTCGAACTGATCCGCGACCGCCTGGATGCGGCCGGCGTCGGCAAGACGTCCGGGCGCCGCTTGGTCCTGACCGGTGGCGGGGCACAATTGCCCGGCGCTGCCGAGCTGGCGGCGCGTGTGTTCGGCAAGCAGGTCCGTATCGCCGGGCCCTGCGGTGTCAGCGGGCTGGGTGATGCGGTCTCCGGACCGGCCTTCAGCGCGGTGGCCGGCGTGGTGCGCCGCGAGACCCGGGGGGCTGCGGAAGCGATCGCCGGGCCGCCGCGCCTGAGCGGGCTGCCGCTGGTGCCGCGCCGGACCCGTATCGAGGCAGGCGGCGGTCGTGCGTCGTCGATGTGGCGCTGGTTCGCAGAGAGCTTCTGAACCGGTTCCGCCCCCTGTCGGACCCGCGTCCGGCCCTTCTGGCATTTCATAATCAATTACCGGCTGCATTAAGGACAAGCAGTGGTGCGTCCCCTAGATCTATCACCCTAGGTCGTATCAAGAGCGTCATGTCCTTCAACCGAGTTTCAGCCCTGCCGGACCATGCCTGTGTCGAGGCCATCATTGATGGTTACGAGGACTGGGACAGTGCGACCGACGCCATTGTCGAGATGACAGAGATGGCAGAGGCCCGCAATTGGTCGCGCATCCTGATTGACTACACAAAGATCAATTTGCGGATTTCGCTTGTAGAAGCGCCGGAACTCGCGAAATTCTTTGACTCCTTTGTCACCTCGATGAAGTCGGTCTCGGTCATATTGCCGAACGATGAGCATGATGCGGCCGTGATCGGCCTGTTTGCCAACACGCTGTGTGAATTGGGCCACCCGGTAGCATTCCTGCGCAATGCCGATGACCGCCGGACCTGGCTCGACGGGCCGCTCAAGCGGACGGTCAACGGCTGACCGGATCACCGGGCCGTGTGCAAATCGTGACCACTTCCCTGACCGAATGCCCGCCAGTTTAACGCCTGCTTAAGCGTCTTGGCGGCAAACTTCATGGTGAATCGATGTTAACTCCAGTACCGAGCACGGGGTCTCCCATGACGCTGAACCTCTCAATCCCTGAAACGACCGAATTGCGGCCGCGTATTGTCGTCTTTGGTGTCGGGGGCGCCGGGGGCAATGCGGTCAACAACATGATCGAGGCCAAGCTCGAGGGCGTGGATTTCGTGGTCGCCAATACGGACGCGCAGGCCTTGCAGCGCTCGCAGGCGGAGAAGCGGGTCCAGATGGGCGCTGCGATCACCGAAGGTCTGGGCGCCGGGGCCCGGCCGGAAGTCGGCGAGCAGTCGGCCGAGGATTCGATCGAGGAAATCCGTGAGCATCTGGGCGGCGCCCACATGGTCTTCATCACCGCCGGCATGGGCGGTGGTACGGGAACCGGTGCAGCGCCCGTCGTGGCGCGCGCGGCCCGCGAGATGGGCATTCTGACCGTCGGCGTCGTGACCAAGCCGTTCCACTTCGAGGGCTCGCGCCGCATGAAGCTGGCCGAGAGCGGTATCGATCAGCTCCAGGATCATGTCGACACGCTGATCGTGATCCCGAACCAGAATCTCTTCCGCATCGCGACCGAAAAGACCACGTTCGCCGAAGCCTTCTCGATGGCGGACCAGGTGCTGCATTCCGGTGTGCGCGGAATTACCGACCTGATGGTCATGCCCGGCCTGATCAATCTCGACTTCGCCGACGTGCGTGCGGTGATGAACGAGATGGGCAAGGCCATGATGGGCACGGGCGAAGCCGGCGGCGAAAAGCGCGCCGTGGAAGCCGCCCAGGCCGCGATCTCCAATCCGCTGCTCGATGATGTCTCGATGAAGGGCGCCACCGGCGTGCTGATCAACATCACCGGCGGCTATGACATGACGCTCTATGAAGTTGATGAAGCGGCCAATGAAATCCGTGCCGAAGTCGACCCGGACGCCAATATCATTGTCGGCTCCACCTTCGACGAGACCATGGAAGGCTCGATGCGCGTTTCGGTCGTGGCGACCGGGATCGACGCCGAGATCATGGTCCAGGCCGATCCGCGGGCGCGCCAGCGCAGCAATGCCGCGCCGGCCCAGTCGAGCCCGAACGATGCCATCCTGCCCTGGAAGCGGACCAATTCGGACCGCCCCGGCCGGGTTGCGGCGGATCGTGCGGCGGAGCCGCGTTTCAGCGAGCCGCGCCAGCCTGAGCCGCGTCAGCCAGAACCGCGCCAGGCAGAGTCGCGTTCGCTCGAGCCGCGCCGCGAGGCGCCCGCCCGTGAGCATGTGCAGCCGGATACTCACAACGAGCATGAGTTCCAGGTCGAGCCGATGAAGCGGGCCGTGGGTGCCGAGGATCTCTCCGACGCGATCGCCACCAGCTCGGTCAATGTCGAACGTGACCCCTATGTCTCCGAAGTACGCACAACGCACACCGAGATGCGCGCCGAAGCGCCGCAGGTCGTGCAGGATCAGGCCCGTCTCGCCGAAGAGGCCGCGCGCCTGAACCAGCGTTATGAAGAACGGCGCTCCGGATCGGCGACGCCGCAGTCCGAGGCAAAGGAAGAGAAGCGCGGATTCTCGCTCTTCGGTCGCCGCAAGAAGCCGGTGGAACCGGCGCCGAAGGCCGCACCGGTCACCAAGACCGCACCGGTCCAGTCGGCACCGCGTGCGGCGTCGGGCGACCTGTTCGGCGACAGTCTGGAGGAGGGTGATCTGGAGATCCCGGCCTTCCTGCGTCGCCAGGCCAACTGAACCTTTTCAACGCATTGTTCTGCAACAATAAAAAGGGCGGCTCACAGGGGCCGCCCTTTTGTTGCAAGCGCGTAACAAACGGCAACAATGCTTTAATTGAAAGCAGACGCTCCCTGTCGTTCACTGCAGACAGGGACGGGTGACGGCTTGTCATCCGGATTGGGCGTAAACCACAAGCAAGATGGCGTGTTACAGTGATTAACCGGCACACATTGGCGGCTCCCGTTGTTTTCGCGGGTATCGGTCTTCACACCGGCGAACGGGTCCGCATGGTGTTGCAACCGGCCAGCGCCGGCGCCGGCATCATCTTTGTGCGCTCGGATATCACCGACCTCGACAATCGCATCGCGGCGCGGGCCCACAATGTCAATGAAGTCCGCCTTGGCACCACCATCACCAATGAGGCTGGCGTCTCGGTTGCCACGATCGAACACCTGATGGCCGCTCTGGCCGGCCTCGGTGTCGACGATGCGATCATTGAAGTCGAAGGTTCGGAAGTCCCCGTCATGGACGGCTCCTCCGCACCCTTCGTCAAGCTGATCCGCCAGGTCGGCCTGAAATCCCACGCCATGCCGCGCCGCGCGATCCAGGTCCTGCGTCCCGTGATGATCGAGGATGATGAGCGCAGTGCCGGTTTCCTGCCGGCGCTCAAGCCGTCGATCGAAATCGAGATCAGCTTCGAGCACGCTTGCGTCGGTCGACAATCCTGTGCGTTCGATATTGCGCCGGACATTTTCAGCGACGATATCGCCTCGGCCCGAACCTTCGGTTTCCGCAAGGATTATGAAGCCCTTCTGGCTGCCGGTCTCGCCCGTGGCGGTTCAATGGACAATGCCGTCGTGCTCGACGATGACGGAATCGCCAATCCGGAAGGCCTGCGCTTCAAGGATGAGTTCGTGCGTCACAAGGCGCTCGACGCGCTCGGCGATATCGCCCTGGCCGGCGCTCCGATCCTCGGCTGTTATCGCGCTGCCCGGCCGGGCCATGCGATCAACAATGCCGCCGTGCGGGCCCTGCTGGATGATCCGACCAGCTGGAAATGGGTCAATCTGCGCGATGTCGAAGCCGGCGCCATGGCGATGGCGCGCTAGCCGGTTCGCGACTCACCGTGTCAGACAGGCCGGTTTTTGATCGATACCGCGCGCCCAGCGTGTCCGGGCGATCGTCATTTTGTCAGCCCCGCCGGTGTGATGGTGTTCCCGGGCCGAGGCGTGTGCCGCTCAATTCCGTCATCACCTGACAGCGGCCTTTTGCCCGAGGCAATCATCCGCTACAAACCTATTCGAACGGGTGGCCCTTCCGGCTGCCAGAGCTGTTGAGCCGTGCTTTCATGACCCTTAAGTCGCGTTTTGTCTTTCCGCTTCTCCTGTCTGCCCTCCTGGCATCCTGTGCCAATGGTCCGGACAATTCCGTCGCCTATGTCGAGCGACCGGCCGAGACGATTTACGCAACGGCTTTCGAGTCGCTGGACCGTCGCCAATATCCGCTGGCGGCCGCCCAGTTCGACGAGGTCGAGCGCCAGCATCCCTATTCGGAATGGGCCCGTCGCTCGATGTTGATGGCGGCCTACGCCAATTACGAATCCAGCAATTATGAAGAAGCGATCTCGGACGCCCAGCGCTTCATCTCGCTGCACCCGGGCAATCGCAATGCGGCCTACGCCTACTACCTGATCGCCGTCAGCCATTTCGAGCAGATCATGGATGTCGGACGAGACCAGGCCGCGACCCAGCAGGCACTTGCCGCGCTGGAGCAGGTTGTGCGCCGTTTCCCGGAGAGCCGATACGCCACCGATGCGCGCCTGAAGATCGACATGACGCGCGACCATCTCGCCGGCAAGGAAATGACGGTCGGGCGCTGGTATCTGCGTCGCGGCTATCATCTCGCCGCCATCAACCGCTTTCAGAACGTGCTGCGCGAATACGGCAATACCAGCCATGTGCCGGAAGCGCTGCACCGCCTGGTCGAGGCCTATGTCGCGCTGGGCATCGACGAGGAAGCCCGCCAGGTCGCTGCGGTCCTTGGATACAATTTCCCGGGCAGTGAATGGTATGAGGACAGCTATGATCTCCTCACCCGTGAGGGGATTTCGATCGGCGACGCGATCGAGCAAGCTGACCCGACCTTCCTTGAGCGGGCCATGCAACGTTTGTTCGGCTGATCCGGTCCGGGGGTGACAAAGCGCTGAATGCTGCTCTCCCTCTCCATTCGAAATGTGGTCCTGATCGACGCGCTTGATGCGTTGTTCGAAGGGGGATTGTGCGCGCTGACCGGTGAGACCGGTGCCGGCAAGTCGATCCTGCTCGGCGCGCTCGGCCTCGCAGCCGGTGAACGCGCGGATCGGGCCCAGGTTCGCAGTGGCGCCGAGGAAGCTCAGGCAATTGCCGAGTTTGAGCTGCCGGCCGGGCATCCGGCCTGGGCCCTGCTGGACGAGGCCGGGCTCGTGGTCGAACCGGGAGAGCCGCTCATCCTGCGCCGCCGCCTCGGCGAGGACGGCCGCAGCCGGGCCCATGTCAATGACCAGGCCGCCAGCATCGGCCTGTTGCGCAGCCTCGGCGATGTACTTGTTGAAGTGCATGGTCAGCACGACGGTCGCGGTCTGATGGATCCCAAGAGCCATCGCGGCTATCTCGACAGTTTCGCGGGCCATGATGACAAGCTTGCCGCCTGCCGTGAGACCTGGCGCGCCCTGGCCGGGGCGCGCAGGCAATACGACGCGCTGATTGCCGCAAACCAGGCCTCCGACAGTGAGCAGGAATTTCTGCGTCATGCGCTGGAAGAGCTCGACCGGCTCGATCCGCGACCCGGCGAAGAGGCGGAACTCGCCGAGGAACGCCAGTTCCTGCAAGGCGCAGAGCGCGCCCTGGGCGATCTTCAGGATGCCCAGCAGGCCCTGGCCGGCGAGGGCGGTGGTCTCGAGGCGCGTCTCAATGCGGCCCTGAGAGGGCTGGAACGCGTGCGCGACCATATCGGTACCGGCGGCGGCGATGCCGGTCCGGCGCTGGAACGCGCCTCGACGGCGATCGACCGCGCCCTGATCGAGTTTGCCGAAGCCGAGGACGCGCTCGGTGATGCCGCGCGCGCCTTTGAGGTCGAACCGGGCCGCCTCAATGAGGTTGAGGAGCGTCTCTTCGCCCTGCGTGCCCTGTCACGAAAGCACCACGTCGCGCCGGACGAGCTGGCCGAGCTGCATGGCCGCCTGACCGACCAGCTCGACGGGATCGAGAATGCGGCTGACCGGATTGCCGAGGCGGAGAAGGCCGTGAAGGCAGCGCGGGCGCGGTATGACGATGCCGCCCATGCGTTGAGCCGCAGTCGCGAGACTGCCGGCAAGGCGCTCGCCGAGGCGGTTGCTGCCGAACTGCCACCGCTGAAAATGGACAAGGCCCGTTTCCGGGTCTCCATCACCAGTGATGACGACCGCGCCGGGCCGGACGGGCGTGACCATGTTGTCTTTGAGGTTGCCACCAATCCCGGCTCGCCCTTCGGGGCGCTCGACAAGATCGCTTCGGGCGGTGAGCTGTCGCGTTTCGGACTGGCCCTGAAAGTGGCGCTGGCCGGCGATGATGCCGGTCTGGTCCTGGTGTTTGACGAGGTCGACCAGGGCGTCGGCGGGGCGGTCGCCGATGCGGTCGGTCGCCGGCTGAAACGCCTCGCTGCCAAGGGGCAGACGCTGGTTGTCACCCACTCGCCGCAGGTCGCAGCGCTGGCCGACCATCACTGGCAGATCGTCAAGTCGGATGATGGCAAGGGCGGGGTGCGGACCACGCTGGTAAAGCTGGATGGCGCGGCCCGCCGCGAGGAGATTGCCCGCATGCTGTCCGGCGCTGACATTACTGATGCCGCACGGGCCCAGGCCGATGCCCTGATGGCCGTCGAGGCGTAAACTGCCGGTCTGATTTGATTCCGCAGGGCAGGACTGATGAGCGCACTCAAGGATGTCGACCAGCTGACCGAGAAAGAGGCGCGTGCCGAACATGCGCGTCTGGCCCGTGAAATCGCGGCGCATGACCGGGCTTACTATCAGGATGACAGGCCGAAGATCTCGGATGCGGCCTATGACGCCCTGCGCCGGAAGGTCGAGGCGATCGAGACGCGCTTCCCGCAGCTTGTTGATCTTTTGAGCCCGACCCAGCGGATCGGCGCTGCCCCGTCCGGCAAGTTCGGCGAGATCCGCCATGCCGTGCCCATGCTGTCGCTGGGCAATGCCTTCAAGGACGAGGATGTGGCCGATTTTGTCGGTCGCATCCGGCGTTTCCTGGGTCTTGGCGACGACGAGATTGTCGCCATTACGGCCGAACCCAAGATTGACGGCCTGTCGGCCAGCCTGCGCTATGAGCGGGGTCAGCTGATCAGCGGCGCGACGCGCGGTGATGGCCAGACCGGCGAGGATGTGACGCGCAACCTGCTCACGCTCGACGACATCCCCGAAAGCCTGCCGTCCGGTGACTGGCCGGATGTGGTGGAGGTGCGCGGCGAGGTCTACATGTCGCACGCCGATTTCGCCGCCTTGAATGAACGCCAGGCCGAGGCCGGCAAGGACGCCTACAAGAATCCGCGCAATGCGGCGGCCGGCTCGCTGCGCCAGATCGATCCGGCGATGACGGCCCAGCGCCCGCTCAAATTCTTCGCCTATGCCTGGGGCGAGGTCTCGGCGCCGCTGTCGGACACCCAGATGGGTGCGGTCGCGCGCCTCGGCGCGATGGGCTTTCCCGTCAATCCGCTGATGGTCCGGTGCGAAAGCGTTGAGGCGCTGCTCGCCGTCTATCGCGATATCGAGGCGAAGCGGGCCGGCCTCGGCTATGACATTGACGGCGTGGTCTACAAGGTTGACCGGCTGGACTGGCAGGAGCGGCTGGGCTTTGTCGCCCGCGCCCCGCGCTGGGCCATCGCGCACAAGTTTCCCGCCGAACAGGCGACCACCCTGCTCGAAGCGATCGACATCCAGGTTGGTCGTACCGGCGCACTGACGCCTGTGGCGCGCCTGACGCCGGTCACGGTCGGCGGGGTCGTGGTGACCAATGCCACCCTGCACAATCAGGACGAGATCGAGCGCAAGGATATCCGTGTCGGTGACACGGTCGTTATCCAGCGCGCCGGAGACGTCATCCCGCAAGTCGTGCGCGTCGTGGATCCAGACCGGGCGGGCCGCTCCGCGCCGTTTGACTTCCCGACGGAGTGTCCGGTCTGCGGCAGCCAGGCCGTGCGCGAGCATGACGAGAAGACCGGCAAGCTGGATGCGATCCGCCGCTGCACCGGCGGCCTGATCTGCGGTGCCCAGCTCAAGGAGCGGCTCAAGCATTTCGTGTCGCGCAAGGCCTTCGATATTGAAGGCCTCGGCACCAAGCAGATCGAGGCTTTCCACCAGGAGGGGCTGATCACCGAGCCTGCTGCCATCTTCACGCTGAAGGCCCGCAACGAGGCCGGCGAAATCTCGCCGCCATTGCAGGAGCGCGAGGGGTTTGGCGAGACCTCGATCCGCAATCTCTTCACCTCGATCGAAGAGCGCCGGACCATCCCCCTGGCACGCTTCCTCAATGCGCTCGGCATTCGCCATGTCGGCGAGAATACCGCGGCCCTGTTTGCCCGGACCTATGGCAGCTGGACGGGCTTTCGGGCCGCCGCGGAAAACCTGGCGGACGAGAGCGTGCGGGCCGAGATGCTGGGCATTGACGGGATCGGCAATGCCGCTGTCGAGGCGCTCGACCAGTATTTCAGCGAAGCCCACAATCGCGAACTGCTCGACCGGCTCGTTGCCCAGCTCACCATCGAGGACGCCGAGGCCGTCGCCCATGACAGCCCGGTCGCCGGCAAGACGGTGGTCTTCACCGGCGCGCTGGAACGCATGACCCGCGACGAGGCCAAGGCCAAGGCTCAGTCTCTGGGCGCCAAGGTGGCCGGTTCGGTGTCAGGCAAGACGGACTATCTGGTGGCAGGACCCGGGGCTGGCTCCAAAGCGAAGAAGGCCGCCGATCTGGGCGTGACCATACTGACCGAGGATGAGTGGTTTACACTGATCGGGGCGTAGCTGCTGCGTCTGGCTCAGCGATGATGGCCGGCCGTCAAGCCAGCCGCCCTTGCTGCCAGGCCAGAAGGACCTGCTGCAGCGCCTTCAGCGAGGTGGGCTTGCCGAGGATGTCGGCGAACAGATCCGTCGGCAGGATGCGCTCGCTCTGGTCGGCTTCCAGCGCGGAGACAGCGATGACGGGAATATCGGCTCCGCCCGCTTCATCCCGGATCAGGCGCGCCGCAGTCATGCCGTCCATTTCCGGCATCTGGATATCCATGAAGATCAGGTCATAGCGGTTTTGCCGCACCGCCTCGATTGCGGCGGGACCGGAAAGGGCCGTGTCGATCGTCAGCTCGCATCCGCCCATGACCTGTTCCAGCAAGGCTCGCAGCACGATGTGATTGGTCGCCACGTCATCGACAGACAGGATGCTGACCGGGGTGTCGAGGTCGAGACCCGGATTGCCACAGTGTGCGTCGTCGGCAGCCGCGGCCGCGACCGGCATGCCCTGCGCCAGCGGTACAGTGAGGCAGAAGCAGCTGCCGCCTTCCGGATTGGGCCGCACGGCAAGCTCGCCGCCCATCAGACGCGCCAGCTGGCGACTGATTGACAGGCCCAGGCCGGTGCCGCCATAGCGCCGGGTGATCGAGGCGTCGGCCTGTTGGAAGGCTTCGAAAATACTCTCCAGCTTGTCTTCGGGAATGCCGGTGCCGGTATCGCTGACTTCGAGCCGGGTCAGCCAGACATCATTGCCGGTCTCGCGGACCTGGCTGGTGCTCAGCGTGACCTGGCCGGCGGCAGTAAATTTCAGCGCATTGGACACCAGATTATTGAGGATCTGGCGCAGGCGCAGCGGATCTCCCTGCAGGTCGGCCTGTTCCAGGCCGGCCAGATCGACATGCAGGTCCAGCCCGCGACTCTCGGCTTCGGGCCGCCAGCTTGCCGCAGTTTTCTCGATCAGGGAGGGCAGGCTGAAGTCGACGGATTCTGTTACGACCTGACCGGTTTCGATTTTGGACTGATCGAGAATCTCGTTGAGCAATTCCAGCAGCGTGGCTCCGCTCTCGCGGATCAGGTCGAGCCGCTCGGCCTGGTCGGGCGGCAGTCCGCCGACGCGGTGCATGACATCGGCCATGCCGAGCACACCGTTAAGGGGCGTGCGCACCTCGTGTCCGACATTGGCGAGAAACTCGCTCTTGGCGCGCTGTGCCGCATGGCTCGCATCAAGCGCGGCGAGCAGGCTGTGATTGGTCTGTTTAAGCCGCTCTTCGGTGAGGCGCTGGACGGAGTTGAAAACAGCGGCCAGGCAGATGAGCCAGAAGCAGGAGAAGCAAAGCGCAGCGCTCATGGCCATGATCGGATAGGGCGTCGACACATCATGCGTGGCGGCGAGGTAGAATACCGCCGCGAACCCGATAGCCACGGCGGGGGCTGAAACCAGCAGGCTGCGCGGACCCCAGAATTGATAGAATCCCAGCATGATGCAGGGCAGGTAGGCAAAGGCGGGCGGAATGCCGCCCCGATTGCCGTAAATGGCGCCGCTCAGGATCAGGACGGTGAAGATCGCGATCAGGACCATGGTCGCCGAAGGCTTGCGCAACCAGGCCCCGGCCAGGCCGCTACCGGCGATCGCGGCGACGGCCACAATGCCCAGTATGATCATGCCGGGCCGCGTGTCCGGGCTGAGCAGCAATATCCCCGTATTGCCCAGCGCGATAAGCATCAGCAGGACCGAGAACGTGAAGGCGAGCCGCGTGCGCAGCATCCGCGTCAGATCACCGGAGTCTTCGCATCCGTGGAAACGGTCGATTAGTGTCCAGTTGCTCAGCGCCCTGTCTCCCCGATTGCAGCGAGGATAGGGGAAGGATGGTTAAGGAAAACTGCCTAGTCGACCCGGCGATACACCCCGTCGATCGGCATGTTTTCGCCCATGGCATCGACATAGCTCAGCATCACGCCGACCAGACGGTCCCAGTCGGTTACCTGGCAATAGCCGCGCTCGGTTTCATGTTCGGTGACGTCATAGCGTTCGAGAATGTCGCCTTCGACATTGCTGCATTCCGGGGCGTGATAGGTGGCAATGCCGCCGGGGAAGACCCGGACGAGGCCGTAGCTCCAATTCTCGTCATCGCGTTTCATGGCAATGAACAGCCCGTCCGCGATCTGTTTCAGCCGCATCCCGTCATGCGGGAAACCCTCATCATCCGAGACATAGCGACCCCAGCTGCGCTCGATCTCGCCGGTCCAGGCGGGACGGTCGAACGGTGTGACGCCGTCGGCGAGATAGGGGGTGTGGCTGTAGGTGCCTTCTTCCAGCGGGAAGTCGGCCTGGCCTCGCGCGATGAGGGCATCCTCGGAATAAAAGCAGCCGCCCAGAAAGGCGGCTGCAATCAGTATGGATACGGGCAGGCGCACTAGGGCGTGGCTCCCGCGATCGGCTCGGTGGCCCTGATCAGCCAGTCGGCGACCGCGCCCTCGACCAGCGGCAGGACTTTCTCCCGCACCATGGCGTGATAGCTGTCAAGCCAGGCGATCTCGTCGCCGGTCAGGAGGTGGGTGTCGATCAGACCCTTGTGGATCGGCGCGACGGTCAGCGTTTCGAAGCCGAGCATCGGACGCTCACCGCCGCGAATGTCCGCGGCCGGGGTGACGACCTGCAGGTTCTCGATCCGGATGCCGAACCCGTCTTCCTTGTAGTAGCCCGGCTCGTTGGACAGGATCATGCCCGGCTCCAGCGCGACCGCATTGGGGGCCTTGGAGATCCGCTGCGGTCCTTCGTGCACGCCGAGGAAACTGCCGACGCCATGGCCGGTGCCGTGATCATAGTCGAAGCCGGCCTGCCAGAGCGGAAAGCGGGCGAGAATGTCGAGTTGGGTACCCGTGGTGCCCTTCGGGAAACGCACCATCGAGAGGGCAATATGACCCTTGAGGACGCGGGTATATTGCGTCTTCATCTCGGCCGTCGGATCGCCGATCGGCACGGTCCGCGTGATGTCGGTTGTTCCGTCCGGATACTGGCCGCCACTATCGACCAGGAAGAGCGAACCCGGGGTCAGTTTGAGGTTGGAGGCTTCCGACACGCGGTAATGCGCGAAGGCGGCATTGCCCTGGGCGCCGGAGATTGTATCGAAGGACAAATCCCGCAGTTCCGGCAATTCCTTGCGCAGGCTTTCCAGCTTCTGGGCGGCCTGGATCTCGTCGACCTCGCCCGACTGGGCCTCGGTATCGAGCCAGTGCAGGAAGCGCGTGATCGCACCGCCATCACGGATATGGGCCTGGCGCGAGCCTTCCACTTCGGCCGGATTCTTGGCCGCCTTGGGACGCATGACCGGGTCTTCCAGCGACTGCACCTCGGCGCCGCCGGCCTTGAGCGTCTCGAACACCCAGGCCGAGGCCGTGGTCGGGTCGACGCGGACCTTTTTGCCTTCAAGCTCGGCCAGGCCGGCACCAAACTCGCTCTCCGGGCGCACGGCGATTTCATTGCCGAGATGGGAGCGGGTTTCGTCGGTCAGCTTGTCGGGATCGACGAAGAAGGTCGCGGTGCCGTCCTTGCTGATCAGGGCGGCGGACAAGGGCAGCGGCGAGCGCGAGACGTCGCCGCCGCGGACATTGAAGAGCCAGGCGATCGAGGGCGGGGCCGTGATGACCGCCGCGTCGGCACCGCCGCGTTCGATGGCAATGCCGATACGCTGGCGCTTGGAGGCGTGATCCTCGCCGGCAAACTCGATGGGGTGCGGAATGATGTCGGCCTTCGGGGCCGCCGGACGGTCGGTCCAGGCGACATCGATCGGATTGGTCTCGACCGACACGAGCTCGACACCGGCGCGCATGGCGGCGGTCTTCAGAAGATCAAGC
Source organism: Maricaulis sp. (assembly GCF_015665295.1). Classification (GTDB taxonomy): domain Bacteria; phylum Pseudomonadota; class Alphaproteobacteria; order Caulobacterales; family Maricaulaceae; genus Maricaulis. Next base: position 67,319 of record NZ_JADFAJ010000014.1, on the reverse strand, counting down.
GCGGCCGGGCTGTGCAGACGGGCGTCATAACCGATCTTCTCACCCTTGCGGCCATTTTCCTCGATCCAGCCGTAAAGGCCCAGGCCGACCAGGTCGCACTGCTCGAACAGGCTGGTGTCTGTTTGCTGGCGGCCTTGCGCGGTGTAGCGGCCGTCAACCAGCAGGGCCGCACGGTCGAGCATGACAATGGCGGCCCCGGCAGAGCCGGAAAAGCCGGTCGCCCAAAGGAGCCGCTCATTGCAGTCCGGCAGGTATTCATTGTCGTATTCGTCCTCGTGCGGAACGAGGAAGCCATCCAGGCCCAGCGTCTTCAGCGCGGCGCGCAGCTTGGGCAGGTTCTCGCGGCCATAATGCGGGCCGCCCTTAACGTCGAAAGTCTGTGAAATCATCTGGGTCATGGGCCGCAAGGTATGCTTCCCGTGAAGCCGGTTCAATGCCTGTGAACGGGGCCTGCACAGGCAGGCCAAAGCCACCCGACAGGGTCACGGGCATGACGCGTTGGCGAGGCCATGCATTTGCGCAGTGCTGGCTTGCTGAAGCGCCGCTTCGCAGCCGCAGCAATTCATGGCTAAAGCGCCGTGAATTTTGAGGAGTTTCCCATGCTGTACGGGATTGATGACTGGCGCTCGATGAACGCCAACGACATGCTGAACCGGTCGCTCGACCGCAATCGCGAACGCGCCGGTGTCCGTCGCATGCCGCGCAATACCGATGTCAACGCCTTCCTCGCCAGTTTCGGCCTCAAGGGCAAGCGCGCCTGATCAGGTCGTTCGGCCGGCCAGGCGTTCACGCAGGCCGTCCACTTCGCTGCGGCTGACGGGAATGCGGGCGCCGGAGCTGAGCAGGAGTTCGTATTTGCTGCCCGGTGCGTTGGTCAGCGTCTCCGCCTCGTCGAGATTGACGGCGTGTGACCGGTGAATGCGGACAAATTGCTTGGGTAACAGGCCCAGCAGGGCGCTCAGATTCCGATTGTCCAGATGGTGGACGCCGCGCGTCGTGTGCACCTCTGTGTAATTGCCGGCCGCGACCAGGTGGGAAATGTCCGCATGGGCGATCCGGGTCAGCCGTCCGGTGGCCTGCAGGGCCAGTGTCGCCGCCGGGGCCTCCGGAACCGGTTGAAGCAAAGCCGGAAAGCGGATGGCGGGCAGCGCCAGCAGCCCGACAACCAGCACATAAATGCCGCGGTCGATAAGATCGGCCGGTAACCAAAGCGCATAGAGCGGCAGGGCGGCAAAGCCGAACGCCAGCACCCGCGCCGCCCCCCGACCGCGCCAGCCGATCCATACCGAAAGGGACGAGGTCAGGCAGGCGGTCACCGCGGCTGATTTCCCGTCATAGCCGGTGACAAGGAAGGCCCCGATCAACGCCAGGGCGGCGGATATTGCCAGCCAGGCCTGCGCGAGGCGCGGCGAGGCGGGCCAGCGAAGCTGGGAAAAGCGCAGCATGGCGAGCCCGAAAACGGCCAGTCCGATCAGGCTGATGGCTTGCCGGGGCTGGTGCCAGTCATAGGGATAATTGATCAGCGCGCGGGAGAATTCCGCGGCACCGGCCAGGGTCAGACCGGCCAGGGCCAGCGATAGCCGCAGGCCGCGCCCGTCTCCGATCCGCCGCGCCCGCAGGCCAAAGCCGACTGCCAGCGCGACAAGGCTGACCCCGAAAACCGCCAGGGGCAGGTAGTAGCGAACCGGTCGCCGCGTGTCGGCGCTGTAGGGCGTCACAAACAGGGACTGGACAACACTGGACGGTGTATAGCCGGCCCTGTGACTGGACAGGCGCATGACCAGCTGATTGCCCTCGGGACGGATCAGCGCGGTCGGCACGGAGAACAGGCTGTCGATCGGTCCGGCCTGCTCGTCTGCTGCCGTACTTGCCGGCTCACCTTTCTGACCGATCCGGACGCCATTGAACCACAGGGTTGCGGAGAAGGGGCCCGAGGTGGAAATCGCCGGCGGCGGTCCGTCCGGCGAGATCGGGACCGCATCCCAAACCAGCCACCCGGCGCTGACGGGGCGGCCGATGGCGCGATAGCCGATAGGGCTACCGGTTTCCGGCGCCGCCGCAGCATCAAGCCCGATATCGGCATCGATATAGCGCACGCTGGCCGGCATGCGGGCTTCGAGTCCCTGCCGGGGAGCCAGCAGGAGGACAGCAAGGGCCAGCAGCATCAGGGCGAGGCTTTCCAGTCCCGCCCGGCGTGCTGCCATTGCCTTGAGCCATCCAGCCGTCATGTGAGCCATTCGTCCTTTTGCTGTGGTGAGTGCGTGCCGGGAACGGCAAGCGGAAGGCGTGCCGGGGGGCAAGTCAACAACAGAGAGACCCATGCTGACGATTGGACGTTTTTTCACCGGAACCGCACTGGCCGCAAGCCTCTGGCTGAGTGGCGCCGCCGCGGTTGCCGCATCCGATAGCGCTGACGAAGCGCGCGCCGCCTTTGACGAGATGGCGGCCCACTACCCCGCCCTCAACGCCACCATCATGGTGGAGGGCGAGATTGTCTGGGAGGCCGAAGGCGGCACCGCGCGTGACGCGGCGGATGGGGTGACCCAGGCCTATAATGTCTACTCGGTCGCCAAGATGTTCACGGCGCTGGCCTATGCCCGTCTTGCGGAAACCGAGGGGCTGGACCTCGACATGCCGGTCCGCGCCATCGATGCCACGCTTCCGGCGGCCTATGACGCCGTTACCCTGCGCGCCTTGCTCGAGCACACAGCCGGTGTGCGACACTACACCTCGCGGGAGGACTGGATCGCCTTTTCCGACCGGCGTTGCGAGACCCCGGCCGATGCGCTCGGGCATTTCATCGCTGACCCCTTGAGCCCGCCGGTCGAAGGCGAGATGAGCTACTCGACCTATGGCTATGTGTTGTTGAGCCATCTACTGGTGCAGCTCACCGGCACGGAAAACTTCGACGCTGCCATGACGCATGTGCTGGGCGAGGCGGTCTATCTGGCCCGCCGCGACAGCGAGCTGGCCGACAAGGCCCGCAATTGGGTGGATGTCGGGTCGGGGCCGGAGATCGTCGCGGGCCTGTCGGCCGAGTGCAAGTTCGGCGCGGGCGGGCTGTTGATGAGTTCGCGCGAACTGGCGGCCATGGGCGCGGCGCTCGCAGCGGGTGATATCGTCGACCTGGCAAGCTGGGGCGACCTCCCGGGCCCGTGGGCGGGCCATGATGCCGGACTGGACCTGCACTATGCCGCGCACTCGGGCGGTTCGCCGGGCGGGCGGTCTTTCCTGCTGGTCTATGTCGAGCCCGGGGTCTCTGTCGCGCTGACCGGAAATGCCGACAGCGAGAATTTGCAGGCTCTTTCCATCCGGCTCGCCGATCTTTTTGCCGGCTTTACTGGCGAGGCGCCGGCAGAAGACTAGCGGCTCAGCCTGTCTTGCTGGCGACCAGCGTCTCCCAGCCTTCCAGGGGCGGTTGGCGGTGGACGCTGAGGCCGGCGGCTTCATAGGCGGCGCGGACCAGGGTTTCCTGTTCGGTCAGCAGGCCGGACAGGATGACCTTGCCGCCGGGCGCCAGAATCTCCGCGACACCCGGGGCCAGTTCGACCAGCGGTCCGGCCAGGATATTGGCAAAGACCAGCTCGAACCGGCGACCGGCCAGCTTGGCATGGTCGAGGCCCTCGGCGACGAAACAGTCGATGCCGGGGGTGGCGTTCTTGGTGCAGTTCTCGAGGCTTTCCTCGATGGCTTCCGGATCGATATCCGAGGCCAGCACCTCGGCCTCGGGCAGGACCTTGGCGGCGGCGATCGCCAGGACGGCCGTGCCGCAACCCAGGTCGAAAACCGTCGCCGGCGCCGCGCCGGCATCGAGCATTTCCGAGAAGGCGATCAGGCAGCCGCGCGTGGTGCCGTGATGACCGGTGCCGAAAGCCGGTCCGGCCTCGATCTCGATACCGATCTGGCCCGTTTCGACCGCGTCTCGGTCATGCGCGCCAAACAGGGTGAAGCGTCCGGCGACAATCGGCTTGAGGCCCTGCAGCGACAGGCGCACCCAGTCCTCTTCCGGCAGCGGGCCGAATTCGACCAGGATATCCTCGCTCAGACCCGAAGCGGCGCGGAAGGCGGCTTCATCGGGCATCGCCTGGAACAGCACGTCGAGGCGCGCTGTCTCGCCCTCCTCAAAGATCGCCCAGCTGAGCGCAACCGGCGGAAAGACCGCGTCGAGCCGCTCGACGACATCGGCAAGCGTGGCAAAATCGGACAGGGCAGTCAGGCGCCAAAGCGTGGTCATGGGAAGCTCTCCGGATCAGGCGGGCGGTGTGGACGCTGACGGCGCGGAAATCAAGCGGGGAGGGTGTGGGGGGCGGGTGCTGTGGGTCCGGACACGAGCGAAAGCTCGGGAAAAGACCTTGATTGTCATGCCAGCCAGTGCGCCGCATCCGCTTCGTCAGGTCAAGGGCGGCGAAGCCGCCGCTCCGCGGTTTCACCCTTGAGCTGACGAAGCGGATGCGGCTGTCTGCCGGAAAGACAGATAAGCATGACTGGGCACATTTGTGCCGCTGCCTAATCTGCCTGCAGCGCCTCAACCAGCACGGCGCGGATATCCTGCCAGGCCGGCGCGGTCGGATCGATCAGCTCGAAATGGCCCGCTGCGGGCAGTACGACATGGCGCACCGTGTCACCCCGCGCACCGGCGAGGAGGGTGTAGCGCGCGCCCAGCACCGGCGGGACGATCGGGTCGAGCTCGCCGGAGATGATGACCTGGTCCACCGCGATCCCGGCCATCGAGCCGGGCGAGACCTGGGCCATTAGCTCGCGCGTCTGACCCTCGACCGGGCCAATGAGATTATCCACCGTGTCCGGCTCACCGCAGCGCCCCGGCCCGTGGGCGCGATAATCGGCGAGGTCATTGATCCCGGCCAGGGTGACGACGGCATCGGGCAGCAGCGGGTCGGCCCGCCAGGCTGGACTGTCCTCGGACAGGCCGCCGCGCGCCGCCGCCCACAGGGCGAGATGTCCGCCAGCGGAATGACCGGTGAGAACCAGACGGTCGAGATCGAGCGGATAGTCCGCCGCGACCACGCGGAGGTGATCCATCCCGTCGGCGATATCCTCGAACGTGCCCGGCCAACCGCCGGTCTCATGCCCGATACGGGCATATTCGAGATTCCAGACCGCAATCCCGTGATCACGCAGATCGGCGGCGATATAATCCTGCAGGATCGTGCCGGGTATCTGCGATAGCCAGCACCCGCCATGCACCATGGCCACGACCGGGAAGGGCCCCTCGCCCTCGGGCAGCCACAACTCACCAAACTCCAGCTCGCCCTCGCCAAAGGCAAGGCGCGCCGTCGCCGTCTCGCGGGGACGATCGAGGAGTTCATTCCAGGCAATCGGTCGGGCCTCGGCATGCGGATCGGTGAAGCCCGGCGCGGGGGCCTCTGCCTGACAGGCGGCGAGGGCAGTCATGGCCGCAAGGAGGACAGAAAGGCGATGCAGACGGAACATGGCGGCTCACAGGGTGGCTGGAGCGACCAACTTTCCGCGAAACGGGTGTTTTGTCATCGGGCGAGCTGAGGATTTCTTGCCCGCGTGCGGGGACGTGGATTGCCGAGACCGAAGACCTGTAAACGGGTACGCTTGAAACGGCGTCCTCTCCACGTAACCACCGTCATCCCCCGGCTTGTCCGGGGGACCTCACCCATCCGCCAGACGTCCGTGACGAGGTCCCCCGGATGAGCGCTGCGCGCTCCCCGTGGGATGACGGAGTGTGAGGGGAGTCCAATGTATAAAAAGCCCCTTCCCTTGATGGGGAGGATGCCCCGGAATGAATCCGGGCTGGACGGGGTGAAACGCGTCAGCGTTCTGCCATTGATCGCCCATCACCCACTCCGTCTCGCCGCTAAGCGGCGATCCACCTCGCCTTGTCTGGGCGAGGGCCTCGTGGTCAGTACCGTTCGTCGTCGGGCACACTCGCGTAGTCGAACAGGAAGTGTCCCAGCTCGCGCAAGGCGCCGCCGGGTGACCAGGCATCGTGCAGGCAGTAGGTGTCCGACCCGGAGCTTTCGAATATCCATTGCGCACCATCCTCGCCGCCATCGACCTGCCGTGTCGCGGCGCAGATGTCGGCTTCCTGCAAGCGAGCAAGGAAGGATGCCGTCGCGGCATCGTCTAGTAAAACAACGTCATGACGGGCCAATTGACCAGGATCATAGCCGCCAGCACCGTCCGCCTCACGCCACTCCAGCCTGGCCTGTCGCGCCTGCGCGTCGACGAACACACGAAAGCTCATCGGATGATGGAAGCTACGTAGCCAGGTCAGACGAAACTCCGTGCCGCGAGCGGGCGAGGGCAGGCGGCGTTCATCAAGCGCCGAAAGCTGGTGCGTGTACCAAGTGCAGGTCTGCCGATCATCAAATCCGTCAACAGGAAAATGAGCTTCGAAACTCGAGCTGTCCGGTGCTCCCGGCACCATCCGTCCATTGGCATCCGGTTCACTCCAGACTCCGTAGGACAGCCCTTCGCAGACGCGGCGCTCTATCGGCAGCGACCATTCCTCGACGGCTAGCAGGCCCAGCGCGACCGCAAAACTGATCACCTCACCCGCCCCCCTAAGGCAATTCCCGCAAGAAATTCTCCACCACCTTCTTCTCGCCGGCCTTGTCGAATTTCACGGTGTACTTCGAGCCATCGGCCTTTTTCACCGTGCCGTAGCCGAATTTGTCGTGGAAGACGCGGTCGCCGGCGCGCCAGGTGCCTTGCGTGTCCGAGCCGCCGCTCTCGATGAGCGTGGCCTTGGCATTGATGGTGGGCGGGGCGGACTTGCGGCCGGATTGCTGGTTGGCCTGGTAGCGCTTCCAGCCGGGGCTGGAATAGCTCGAGGCCATGGCGTCGGGCTGCTGGCTGACGCTTTCAAAGCCCGGGCCGCTGTCATAATAGCCGGTCTCCGAGCGTGCCTCGACATGGTCGATCGGCATTTCATCGATGAAGCGGGACGGGATGACCGTCTGCCAGCGGCCATAGATCATGCGATTGGCAGTGAAGGTGATGATGGCGCGCTCGCGGGCGCGGGTGATGCCGACATAGGCGAGGCGGCGTTCCTCCTCGAGCGAGCGCGTGCCACCCTCGTCCAGCGAGCGCTGGGAGGGGAAGACGGTCTCTTCCCAGCCCGGCAGGAAGACGAGCGGGAATTCCAGACCCTTGGCGCCGTGCAGCGTCATCAGGGAAATCTCGTCCTCATCGGGCTGGCGGTCGGCATCGGTCAGAAGCGCGACATGCTCGAGATAGGCCTCCAGCGTGTCGTACTCGCCCATGGAGCGGACCAGTTCCTTGAGGTTTTCCAGCTTGCCGGCAGCCTGGGGTGTCTTGTCCTCGCGCCACATGGCGGTATAGCCGCTCTCGTCGAGAATGATCTCGGCCAGCTCGTCGAGCCGGCTCTGTTCGGACTGTTCCCGCCAGCGCTCGATATCGCGCAGGAAAACGCCGAGGGCGGTGCGCGCCTTGCCGCGGATCTCGTCCGTGCCCAGCATGACGCGCGTCGCCTCGGTCATCGGCACACCCATCGCCCGGGCGGTCATGGCGATCTTCTGCACCGTGGTGTCGCCAATGCCGCGCTTGGGCACATTGACGATACGCTCGAAGGCCAGATCGTCCTCGGGCGAGCGGACCAGGCGCAGATAGGCGTGGGCGTCGCGGACTTCGGCGCGCTCGAAGAAGCGCGGTCCGCCGATCACCTTGTAGGGCAGGCCCAGCATGATGAAACGGTCTTCAAAGGCACGCATCTGCCAGGCCGCGCGGACGAGGACGGCACTGTCGGAATAGGCGCGGCCGCCCGACACCCAGTTCTCGATCTCCTCGGCGACGAAACGCGCTTCCGCCTCGCCATCCCAGATGCCGCGGACCTGGACCTTTTCGCCATCGGCATCATCGGTCCACAAGGTCTTGCCAAGGCGCGAGCGATTGGCCGCGATCAGGCCCGAGGCGGCGCCCAATATATGCGCGGTCGAGCGGTAATTGCGCTCCAGCCGGATCACTTCGGCGCCGGAAAAATCCTTTTCGAAGCGCAATATGTTGTCGACCTCGGCGCCGCGCCAGCCATAGATCGACTGGTCGTCATCGCCCACGCAGCAGATATTCCCCGTGCCCTGGGCCAGGAGGCGCAGCCAGAGATACTGGGCGATATTGGTGTCCTGGTATTCGTCGACGAGCAGGTAGCGGAATTTCTGGTGATAGAGTTTCAGGACATCCGGATTGTCCTTGAAGATGTGCAGCGTGTGCAGCAGCAGGTCGCCGAAATCGCAGGCATTGAGCGTTTTCAGGCGCTCCTGGTAGATCTGGTAGAGGCCCTGGCCGCGCCCTTCGGCGAAGGCCCATTTGTCCTCCTCGCCGAGCTGGGCCGGCATCAGGCCACGATTTTTCCAGCCATCGATCAGGCTGGCGAGATGGCGCGGTGTCCAGCGTTTCTCGTCGATATTTTCCGCCTGGATGATCTGTTTGAGCAGACGCAGCTGGTCGTCCGTGTCGAGGATGGTGAAGGAGGATTTCAGATCCACCAGCTCGGCATGGCGGCGCAGGATCTGGGCCGAAACCGAGTGGAATGTGCCCAGCCAGGGCACGCCCTCGACCGCCTCGCCGATGATCTTGCCGACCCGCTCCTTCATCTCGCGCGCCGCCTTGTTGGTGAAGGTGACGGCGAGAATTTCCCACGGCCGGGCACGGCCGGTGGCGAGGATATGGGCGAGGCGGGTGGTCAGGACGCGGGTCTTGCCGGTACCGGCCCCGGCCAGTACCAGGACCGGCCCGTCCATCGCTTCCACGGCCGCGCGCTGTTCGGCATTGAGCCCTTCCAGATAGGGCGTCGGCGGCGCGGGGCGCGCCATGTCGGAGATGGAAAGACCGGACATGCAATTCCCTGCTGCTTGGACGGCGGGGGCCACCCCTGTTTGTCGAACCGATTCAGTGCGCCATACTGGACCGATTGGCGCCTGATCCCAAGGGAGGGATGTGTGATTGTTCGTTTTTTGTTCGCGCTGGTCGTGTCGGCATTTGGGCTCTCCGGGTGCGCGACTCAATCACACATGGCTCGATGGCAAGCCGAGCAAGCGGAGTTGGAGTCGCGCCTGTCTTCGCAGATCGTCCTGGTGGAGAATGTCCGGGTTGACCCCGGGGCGGGGGCCAGGGTCGGCGTTGTCAGAAGCGAAAACGGTCCGGTACTCGCCGTTCAGCTTCCTGTTCTCCAACGTCGCGACGGTCAGTCTGAACAGGTGTATTTCTATCTGCCAGACTGGCAGCCGGATCAGATTTACGCGTTCGACCTGGACGATGATGGGCGCCGCGAGTTTGCGCTACGGATGCCTTCGGCCTTGATGAATTCATGGCTCATCCTGCGTGGGTTTTCTTTGCCGACCCAGTCGCGAGCGGGGTTTTGGCTCACTTATGAAGTTCCGGACGAATTATTCGACCCGGACAGGCAGGATGCCGAACTCGTACTGCAAGTTGACCTGACGGAGTTTCGCTAGATGTCCGGCCGAGCGCAGCGCCCGTTGCATCTGTCCCGAAAATGCATCTGCCCCGAAAATGCTTTTGGCCGCGGCTGAAGTCGTCTTGCCGAGACGCCAGGCAACCGGGCCTCACCCGAACAGCGCATCCACATTGGCCTGGGCGGCTTCGTCGTCGAGTTCGTCTTCGGTGGGGGAGCCGCCATGGATGGTGCCGGAGGCGGCGGAGATCAGGGGGCGGATTTCCTCGCTCGCGAGTTCGGCGATATGGGCGCAGGCCTCGGGGCTGGTGGTTTCACGCAGCACGGACTGGGCCCGCTCGACCTCGCCATTGATCTGCAGGATCAGGGTTTCCAGATGCGCCCGCACCGCATTCGGCGCAGCGCGATAGGCGAGAATGGCCAGCTCCTTGTCCTTGAAGGAGGAGTTGGCGAAATGGCTGGGATAGTCCGCCGGTGCCCAGTCGAGCACGTCCTCGGCGCAATCGGGCATGTCGGGCAGCATTTCCATCAGCATGACCACCTCGTTGAAGTGGTTGAGATAGTCTGTCGCCAGACCGGTCACCGGATTGATATTGGCCGCGCGCAACGCTTCCGGAGACAGAGGCGCTTCGCCGAGCACGGCGCGCTCGCTGGCAGAGGTATCAAACCCGTTCGGTTCCATCGTGCGACCTTATCCGCGACATTCTTTCCAGAGCAATAACCGGACTGAAGCCGGATGGATGGCGTCAGCGATGTTCTTCCTCGCTGATCTCGGCGAGGCGGCGGGCATAGGCCGCCTGGGCATCGGCCTTGGTAATGATGCCGGTGACGGCCTGGGCGTCCGACCGTTCGCGCACGACAGCGCTGTCGATCTGTTCGGCATCGAGCACGGCCAAGGCGCGGCCCAGCGTGTCGTCCTCATAGACGCAGGTTCCGTCAGGGACTTCGGACTTGCTCCAGTCGCCCAGCGGTTCCATCACGTCGCGCACCCGCACCATCTGCAGCACAAGGCGGGCGGCGCCGCCGGCAATGTCATAGCCGCGCCGCTGCATCTGCAGCTGGAAGAGCGAGCCGCCGAGCGCTGACTGGCTCAGAATGGTGGCCAGCGAGACCGCGACCAGCACTGCGACCGAGGCTTCGTAACTGGTGGTCAGTTCGAACACGATCAGCGTGGTCGAGAGCGGCGCACCGAGCACGGCGCCGGCCATTGCGCCCATCCCGATCACGGCGAAGAAGCCCGGCCCGGCGGTCTGTTCACCGGCGAGGGCGGCGAGTGCGATCCCGAAGGCAGAGCCCAGCATGGCGCCGAGATAGAGCGAGGGTGAGAACACCCCGCCGGCAAAGCGGCAGGCCAGCGAGACCAGGGTCGCCAGGGTCTTCAGCCCGATCAGCAGGATGAGCAGCCAGAATGTGTACTGCGTGGCCAGGGCGTTTGAGGTCGCTTCATAGCCGACACCGAGTATTTCCGGCGCGACCAGGGCGATGAGGCCGACAGCCAGCCCGCCGGGAACGGGCAGCAGCCAGGTCGGCATTCCCGCGCGGTCGGCCCAGCCCGAGACCAGCGTCGGCAAGTGCAGTGTGCCGCGATTGAAGAGGATCGCCAGGCCGGCTGCCGCGACACCGAGCACGGCGGCAGCCGGGAAGTCCCACAGGCTGGCCGCGGCCATTTCAGGAACACCGAAAACCGGGGCCTGGCCGAAATGGAAGCGCACGATGAGAGCGCCGACCACGCTCGCCGTCGCCACCGGCGCGATCGACCGCAGCGCGTAATGGCCCAGCACGACCTCGAAGGCGAACAGCGCTCCGGCGACCGGCGCATTGAAGCTGGCCGAGACGGCGGCCGCTGCGCCGCAGGCCAACAGGATGCGCGAGCCGCGTGCGGCCATGCCGATCCGGCTGCCGATGAAGCCGGCCAGTGTCGCGCCGAGATGCACGGCGGGACCTTCCCGTCCGGCACTGGCGCCCCCGCCAAGGGAGACCGCCGACAAAAGCGCCGAATACAGTCCCGAGCGGAGATCGATCCGGCCGGACTTCACCGCCCGGGCCTCCAGGACGTCGGCGACGCCCAGACCGCGCCCGTCCGGGGACAGGCCGAAGCGGCGTCCAAGGCCCAGCATGATGGCGACGATGATGCCGGTGATGACCGGGATCAGGACCAGTCGCCAGCCCGGCAGGCCGGCGGCGGAACTGGCAAGGCGTTCCTCGGTCGCGCCAAAGGCGAATTGTTCGACCCAGCCAATGCCGAGACGCAGGCCCAGCGTCGCATAGCCGGCACAGATGCCGACCACGATGGCCAATGCCCAAAGGGCCGGGCCACGTCCGTCGCGAATGGCTTGTCCGATCCGGTTGATCACATCTTTCGCCTGGACGACTCAATCCTGTTTCCGGTGTGGCGCGGGTCGCCGGTCGGGGTCAAGCGAGGGAATTCACCGGCAAGCCTTGACATGAAACCGAACGGTATCATATAAGCGAAACCAGTTGGTTTCATGAGGTGGTTATGACACTCCCCGATCCCGTGTTCAGGGCGCTCGCAGACCCGACCCGCCGGTCCATTCTCCTGCTGCTCGCAGAGGGCGACCGGACGGTGGGCGAGGTGGCGAGCCGGTTCGACATGACCCGGCCCGCCGTCGCCAAGCATCTCAAAGTGCTCGGCGATGGCGGTCTGGTCACGGTTGAGGCGCGCGGTCGCGAGCGCATCAATCGTCTTAATCCGGAGCCGCTGGCGCAGGTGGCCGAATGGGTCGCCCGGTTCGAGGTGTTCTGGGATCAGCGCCTCGCAGCTCTCAAGAAAGAAGTGGAAACGACCCATGACTGAAGCCCGCATCGAAAAATCGGTCTTCCTCAAGGCAAGCCCGGAACGGGTCTGGGATTATCTCACCCGGCCGGAACTCCTGGCCCGATGGTTCCATCCGGCCGATACCGGGCTGGTGCCGGATGCGGCCTTTGCGCTGCTCAGCAATAGCGGGGACGGATCGAAAGTGTGCTGGGGCAATGTGCTGGAAGCCGAACCGCCGACGCGTCTGGTCTACAGCTTCACCCATAAATGGCTGGAGGGGCACAAGACCCGTGTCGAGTGGACGCTGGTCGCCCTTGCCGAGGGTACCTTGCTCAGACTGGTCCATGACGGATTTGAAGGCGCCAAGGTCGATGTCTTCGACAGCCTGTGTGACCATGATGCCGGCTGGGACGAGCATTTCGGCAAGCTTCGGACGGCTGTGCTGGAGATCGCAACCCTACCGGCCTGACCTGGCCCTTGTGCCCCTGTGTCGAGCCGGTAGATTGATGGCTTGGCACGGGGGCAACATGTCTGGATTAGTCACGTTTCTGGCGAGCTTGGCCGCCTTCACCCTGTCCGGCAGCGCGGTGGCGATGCAGGAGCCGGGGCTCGACAGTGAGTACACGCGGATCGACGAAGGCTGTACCACGCGGCAATTGCCCGATGAGCCGGTGTACGAAACGGCCTGCCCCGGTCATGGAACCTGGACGCTCGACATACTCACGGGCGAACACGGCGCCGCGGTGGCCTATGTCGGGCCGGACGGAGTCCGGTCCGAATTCGTCAATGCCCCGATGCGCGGCCTGTATGGCGGATTCCACCCTGTCCTTGAATGGCGGCTGGAGCACGGCGAGGCCTTCGCGACCATCCACCGCTATGTCCACGAAAACCCGCCAGAATTGCTCGATACCATGGGCGGTGTTGCACAACCCAATACGCTGATTGTCACGGCGCTTGCGGCTGAGGGTGGTTTTACGGCCTGCCCGGTTGCCTACATCGACGCATCGGCCCTGCCCGACGCCAACCAGATTGCCCGAGATGTCACGGATCGCCTGTCACGCGGATGGGATTGCGGCAATGAGGTGATCCGTTTTGGCGCTGACATGGAGTCGGTGGACGCCTATCTCGCGACGGTTCGCCTCAAATAATCAGTCCTTTTGCAAGGCCGTGTGGCGAAGCTGCCGCAACACCCAGACCCGCACCGAAGAGGCCAGGGGCTCGTCCTCGCGACCTGCATCGATCTCGCCGACCAGGCTGGCCAGCGAGCGGCCTTCCGCGCGGGCAAGGCGGTCGAGCTCTGCCCAGAAATCCGGCTCCAGCGAAATCGACGTGCGGTGTCCGGCGAGGGAGAGTGAGCGTTTGATCAGCGACATGATGGTGACGTGGATATCCGATAGCAGTGGCAAGGTTTGGGCGATCTTCCGCCTGCAACCCTAATGGTGCATTTTCTGCCACGCAATCTTGGCGCAGCCGCGAGGGCGACTTGTCTTGTCCGTTTCTATCGCCATCTAGTGGGCGAGGGGAGACCGCGATGAACACGTTTGACACCATCCGCGAACTGGCCAGGCAGCACCATCCTGATCTTGAGGACCGCCTGGCCGTCCATGACGGGCCAAAATCCGCAGATGCCCTCAAGGCCGTCCCGGATGATCGCTGGTTGGCCCAGATGACACGCTGCGTCTTCCAGGCCGGATTTGTCTGGAAGGTTATCGAGGCCAAGTGGGACGGATTCGAAGCGGCTTTTGAAGGGTTTGATCCGAACCGGATCAGTGTCTTCTCGGATGATGACATTGCCCGCCTGGTTTCGGATGAACGCATTGTGCGCAATGGGCAGAAGATTACAGCCACCGTCGAAAACGCCCGCATGGTCGCCGACCTGTCGGCCGAACATGGCGGGTTTGGCACCTTCATGGCGAACTGGCCCGGGGACGACCAGGCTGGCCTCCTGGCCCTGTTCAAGGCGCGCGGCTCAAGGCTGTCGGGCATGACGGGGCAGTACTTTCTGCGCGCATCCGGCTGGGATGCCTGGATCCTGTCCGGTGATGTCGGCGCAGCTCTCGTGCGCGAGGGCGTGGTCGACAGGCCGCCGACGTCGAAGGCGGCGATCGCCAGATCGGCAGCCGCGATTTCGGCCTGGGCGAAAGAGGGGCGCTGCTCGCAAAGCGAGGTCAGCCGCGTGCTCGCGCTGAGCGTCGGTTAGGCGCTGGCGAGGCGCTGACTCTTGCGTTTGGATTTTGATGAAAATTTGAATCAATGCGATAGCATCCCGACTCTTGGAGAAGTTGGCCCCATGTTGCGCTGGTACAAGCCTGTTCCGATCTCGAAGCTCCGCATCAAGGACGTCCCGGACCTGCCGGGTGTCTATGTGCTGCTGCGCGACCCCGATGATATCTCAAGCGTGCTGAAGATCGGGCCGACGCGGTCCTTGCGCGTCATGTTTGAGCGCGAGCTGGCCATACCGGACAAGGGGCGTGGCCTGCATCCACAGGCGATGATGTTTGCCGAAACATGGGCCGATGCCGAGGAGGCGCAGCGGCTCATCGCCGCCTACAAGCGCAAGAACGGCCGTCCGCCGGTGATGAATTCGCCTTATTGACGAGACCGCTCAGTCGCGCTTTTTGCCGTCGAGCTCGGCTTGGCGACGGGCCTGTTCGGCTTCGGCCTGGTCGCGCAGGGACCTGGGCGTGCCGTGCAGGACGCGATTGGCTTCCGCCGCCCTGGCCTTGTCCTGGCGCGCCTTCTGTTTGCGGTACTGACGCAGATTGACGGGTTTGGTCATCCAGGCCTCGCGGAACACTTGCACAGTTCGTCTGCATCCAGATGCAATTCGGAAGCATCCTATCAACGGCTCGTGCGTTCGATAAGGACTATTCCATGCTGGCTCAAACCTTCCGCGTCCTGACGGCGCCCTTCAGACTTGTACCCTGGTATGGCTGGCTCGCGATTGCCGCCGTTCTCGCCTGGTTCGGGCGCAATTTTCTGCTGATCGCCGCAACCATTCTTGCCTTTCACCCGATCCCCGTCCCGCCGATTTTCCAGGGCGAGCCGGAAACCGTGGCCGAGGCGCGCGCCCAGGACATGCGGCATTTCCGGCATGTGCGACGCAATGAGCGCTCGATGGATCCGGACATGCAAGAGCGCTTTGATGCGGCCGTCGCCAGGCTCGAACAGGCGGCGCCCGACCTCACCGACGCCGAGTTCCAATTGGCTCTGGCGCGGGTTCAGGCGGTGATCGACAATGGCCATTCCAACGGGTCCGCCACCCGCATGGTCCAGCCCTTCGACCGATGGCCGATCCGCACCACCTGGATGGATGGTGAATTGCGTGTCCTGCGCGCACTGCCGGAGCAGGCGGATCTGCTGGGTGCCGAGCTGACCCATATCAACGGGCTGCCTGCCGCCGAGGTGCTCTTGCGTTTCCGCGATGCCTTTGGCGGTGTTGATGCCAGTTTTTTCACTTTCGCGCCGCTGCTGCTGGAAACGCCGGATTATCTCGCCGCGATCGGGATCAATACGCCCAGCCTGCGTTTCCGCCTTGACGACGGACGCTTGGAAGAGCGGCAGCTCGGCGCGGTGCCTGCGGTTGCGGGCGCTGCGCGCCATTATTCCGCTGATTTCATCCTGCCAGGCCGGCGCGAGACGGATGACTGGCTCAGTGTCCTGCCGCAGGGCGAGCCGCTCTACCTGCAGCACACCGATCGCGGCTACTGGTTTGAGCCGGTACCGGACCTTGATGCCGTCTATCTCAATCTTGCCCGCAATTATGATGATGACAGCGGCGAGCGGCTGGTCGACTTCATTGTTCGGGCCGGTGAAGAGATGGCTGCCCTCTCACCGTCGGTCCTCATCCTTGACCAGCGCCTCAATGGCGGTGGCGACCTGACCATCACGGCGTCCCTGATGCGCCGGCTCGGAGAGATTGTCGGGCCGCGGGGCCGGATATACCTGCTGACCAGCGGCAGCACTTTCTCGGCCGGGATCGTCAATCTGGCGATGGCCAAGGAAGCGGCGCCGGAGCAGACCCGTCTCGTCGGCGAGCCGATTGGTGACCGATTGCAATTCTGGGCCGAAGGCTGGTGGTTCTCGCTGCCCAATTCAGGCTTTCGGGCGCGTTATTCGACAGGGTTTTATGACCTGCAGAATGGTTGCGAGGGCCTCTTTGTCTGTCCCTGGGGCAGTTTGCACATTTTCCCCGTGATCGTGGACGATCTCGATGTCGACATTGCCGCGCCCCTGACCTGGCAAGCCTATCAGGCCGGACGCGACCCGGCGCTCGAGGCGATCCGCGCGATCGAGGCGTCCGAGCCTCAACCCGGCCCTGAAGCCCGGCCCTGAAGCCCGGCCCTGACATCCGGCCCTGCAACGAGGAGGGCGGCACCCTGGGGTGCCGCCCTTTTCATGTCGCAGACGGGTTCATGCCGGGGCCTTGACCCCGAGCCTCAGGCTTTCGGGCCGATCATTTTCTCCGGACGCACGATCGCGTCGAACTGTTCGCCGGTGACAAAGCCCAGCTTGACCGCTTCCTCGCGCAGCGTGGTGCCGTTCTTGTGGGCGGTCTTGGCGACGATGGTGGCGTTGTCATAGCCGATCGTCGAGTTGAGCGCGGTCACCAGCATGAGCGAGCGCTCCATCAGGGCCCGGATATTGTCCTCGCGCGCCTCGATGCCGACCACGCATTTGTCGGTGAAAGTGTTGGCGGCGTCGGCCAGCAGTCGGATCGATTGCAGCACGTTGAAGATGATCACCGGCTTGAAGACATTGAGCTCGAAATGCCCCTGGCTGCCGGCAAAGCTCACCGTGGTGTTGTTGCCCATGACCTGGGCGCAGACCATGGTCATGGCCTCGCACTGGGTCGGATTGACCTTGCCCGGCATGATCGAGGAGCCGGGCTCGTTTTCCGGCAGGGCCAGCTCGCCCAGGCCCGAGCGCGGGCCGGAGCCCAGAAGGCGGATATCATTGGCGATCTTGAACAGGGAGACGGCGGCCGAGTTGAGCGTGCCATGCGCCTCGACCAGGCCGTCCTTGGTCGCCAGTGCCTCGAACTTGTTCGGCGCGGTGATGAAGTTCAGCTTGGTGAGCGCCGCGACTTCCTCTGCAAATGTTTCGGCGAAGCCGGGCAGGGTGTTGAGACCCGTCCCGACGGCCGTGCCGCCTTGCGCCAGCTCCAGCAGGGCGGGCAGGGCTGCCTCGATGCGACGGATCGCATTGCCGACCATGGCGACATAGCCGGAGAATTCCTGGCCCAGTGTCAGCGGGGTGGCGTCCTGCAGATGGGTCCGGCCGATCTTGATGATGTCCTTGAAGGCATTCGCCTTGTCGTTGAGTGCATTGTGCAGCTTCTGCAAGGCCGGCAGCAGGGCGTGCGTGATCTCTTCGGCCGCCGCGATATGCATGGCCGTCGGGAAGGTGTCGTTCGAGGACTGTGAGCGGTTTACATGGTCATTCGGGTGGATCGGGTCCTTCGAGCCGACCACGCCACCGAGCATCTGGATGGCGCGGTTGGAGACCACTTCATTGGTGTTCATGTTGGACTGGGTGCCCGAGCCGGTTTGCCAGACAGACAAGGGGAAATGGTCATTCCACTTGCCCTCGGCGACCTCGAGCGCGGCAGCGGCGATCGCGTCGGCCTCGCGGGCCTCCATATTGCCCAGCTTCTTGTTGGCCAGGGCGGCGGAGCGCTTGACGATGCCGAGCGCCCGGATCAGCGGCACCGGCATGGTCTCCGTGCCGATCGGGAAGTTGATCAGCGAGCGGGCGGTCTGCGCGCCAAAGAGTTTTTCGGACGGGACTTCAAGCGGGCCAAAGCTGTCGGTTTCGGTGCGCATCTCGCTCATCAGGGGAGGCTCCTTGCAGCGCCATGGGCGCGGGTCGATGATGGTGACGGTTGATTCGAACGTGTATCACTCGCACATGAGCGATCAAGATGATGATGCGCATCGCCGGGGGGCATGGCGCAAATCCGGGTTGGACAGGGCCATGTGCCCGAGAGGAAGGCTCAGGCGATCATGTCTGGCGATGAACTCAATCTGCGGGTGGACGCGGTCACGACGCAGACGCGGCGCTTCAAGTCGCTGATCGGCGAGTTCTTCCGGCTCGAATTCAAGCGCGCGCGCCCGAAATGGGGACCTTATGAAGTCTGCATCGAGATCCAGCGCACCCCTGACAGTTCCACCCATGATGTCGACAATGTCGCCAAGGCCGTTCTCGACGCACTTACCGGTGTCGTCTTTCATGATGACAGCCAGGTCGAACGCCTTCTGGTCACCAAGACGGAGGGCGACCGCCAGCGCATCTCCGTGACTGCGCGGCCCATGCAGGAAGTCCGGGTTCTGGAAGACGTCTGAAAGCCGGTTCAGCTTTCGCTGTCTGCGTCCAGCAACCAGTCCATGGCCTCCTCGCGGGTACGGAAACTCCTGAAGGCCTGGAGGCCGTCCTTGTCGGGCATCAATTCCCATACATCGACGATGGACCGGCTGAGATCATTGGGAACCACCCAGGCGATCCGCTCGCGCCGCGTGCGCCGGCCGCGGGTCTCCTCCAGGTGGGGCAGGATGCGTTCGGCGAGGACCGCCATGTCGATCTCGGCCAGGTCGACATTATAGTCCACCATGACCAGGCGCGGCCGTCCGCCATCCCAATGCGGTGATTCGAGAATGGACCGGTCCAGCGCGATGACGCCGTCGGCGTCGATCCGGTCGCGGATACGAGTCTCGTAATATTGTGCATCCGAGTGGTAGTGGGTCTCAAAGCTCATGACGAACTCCGTCACCAGATGTCCTTGTCCTGGGTCAGAGTGTTGTGTTTTGCAACATGCTTGGCAAGCGGCAGCCTGTGTTCCGGCAAGCCATGCGGGTGTGCGTCCGCACGCTTCCGGGCACAAGTGACTGAGCCCGTGCCTGTCGTCCCGAAAACCAAAGCCATTATCCGGCATGGCGGAGGGGGCGGACAAATTTGGCTGGTTTTTTTGATTGAGCGGCTTTCCCCGGTTTTCCGGGAGCGGCGCAGGGTGAGGGGCAAGTCCTGGTGAATGCAGGAGAAATTCCTCCTTATCCAGCCCTCCGGGCCGCCGTCTCCCGGGCGAGAAGGCGGAGGCGCACAGCGCAGGACAGACGCGGTCTTGTGTTGCCTTGCTTGTGTTGCCTTGTGTATCCAGTGCATCGCGTGTCATGAGGATTCCAGCGCGATGAACGGCGCACCATGATCATTCAGGCCCGCGCCGGTCTCGGCGCCCATGAAGCCGCTACAGGGCGCGACCTGTGCCCGGATGGTTGAGCGTCCCGCGGACGCAGGCGTGGATGAGGCAGCGGTGACTATTCGCACCAGGCACCCACTCGGAAATTTCGGTGCCGCTTTCATGCTCGCATGTCCAGAAGCCATCGACTCCCGTTCGCTTTGCTCGCCCGCCCTTGCCACCGGCACGCAGCTTTGCTTTGCTGCAGGCAACAGGGGGAAATGTGTCATGAAACGTATGAGTTTGGCTGCCGGTCTCGCGGCGGGCGTCGGTCTGGGCGCGATCGCCATGGCACAGGATGCCGTCTACACCTACACCGATGAGCGCGGCAGCTGCTCCGGCCAGCTATTGACGTCCGAGGATGAGCGGGCCAGCTATGTCCAGGCCTGCGACGGGGTGGGCGGCTGGACCTGGTATTCGGTCTCCGGCGAGCATGGCCAGTCCTCGCGATTCAGTGACCGGCAGGACCCCGATGTGGGTGGCCAGTATGGCGGCTATATCGGCAATTTCGGTGAGTATCACACGGTGATCGAGTGGCGGGTCGGACTGGCCGGGGCGCCCTATGCGACCATCCATCGCTATGTTTCGGCAACCTTCGAGACCGGCGATGCGGAACGTCAGGAAACCCTGATCGTGACGACACTGCGGTCCGGCGAAACCCCGACCTCCTGCCATGTCGGCTATGTCGATGCGACTGCCGTGCCGAATGCCAACGCGATCGCCCGCGAGATGGCAGATCGGCTGGCCCCTGATTTCGACTGCGCGCGCGGCGAGATCTGGGTCGTCGACGCGGCCTCTCCCGGCCTCGACGCGGCGCTTGAAAATGGATCAACGCGGCGCGCTTACTGACGTCGGTCCGGCCTAACCGCGTCCGCCGGCCAGCCGGGCTGCTTCCGGGCGGGCCCGCAGCCGCGCCATCGCCCAGATACCGATCGCCGGCCCGATGGCCAGCGGCGTGAAGGCCCATGTCCAGCCGACCCGGTCGATCCAGACGCCGAGCGCCTGCACCATGATCACGGTCAGCGCAAAACCCATGGCGGTTTGCAGGGTCAGGAGGGTGCCGGTGCGCTCGGGCGGGGCGAGCTCGGTGATGGCGGCGGAGAACTGGGCACTGTCGGCGATCACCGCCATGCCCCAGATAATCAGAAGCGGAATCAGGATCCACGGTGTGAGGGTAAAGCCGGGGCCCGCCAGCAAGGCGCACCCGCCGGAGATTGCCAAGGCGATCATGGTGATCCGGGTGCGGCCGAGCCGGTCGGCAAGGCGGCCGGCCGCGAGGCAGGCAATGGCGCCGCTGGCGACCACTGCGAAGGCGGTCAGATCGCCCAGGCGGGCGCTGCCGCCGCGGCTCAGCCAATAGGCGTGGGAGAAGGGCCCGATCCAGGCCCACATGGCATAGAGTTCCCACATATGGCCGAGATAACCCAGATTGGTCAGGCGCAGGGCCGGATCGCGCACGGCGAGCAGCGCTGCGGCCGGGTCGAAGGGAGCCGCCGGTCGCAGGCCGGGGCCGCCGCGGGCAAACAGGATGAGACCGGCGGCGATGAGCGCCGCCAGCGCCGAGGCGGCAAAGGGCAGGCGCCAGTCAGGCACGGTGTCGGCCAGATTGAAGGCAAAGGGCAGGGCCGAGCCCAGGGTCAGGGCGCCGACCAGCAGGCCGACCAGCAGGCCGGCATCGCCGCGCGCCCAGCTGGCCGCCAGCTTCATCCCGACCGGATAGACCAGTGCCAGTGCGGCTCCGGCAACGGCCCGGCTGGCGATCATCGCCAGGCTGCCGGGCTCCAGCGCCAGGGCGACCAGATTGGCAAGGGCGGCCGTGATGGCTCCGGCGGCGAACAGGCGCTGCGGGGTGATCCGGTCGGCCAGGCCAAGCACGGCACTGGCGACGGCGCCGATCACAAAGCCGAGCTGCACGCTGCTGGTCAGGCCGGCCTGTTTGAGGGGGCCGATCTCGCTGGCGGCGACCAGGGCGGGCAGGGCTGCCGCACCGGCAAACCAGACGGACAGGGCGAGTACCTGGGCGGCGGCAATGAGGCAAAGCGCGGCGACCTTGCCGGCCAGCGGGGCGGGCAGGGGCGGGGTCGCCGTCACGGTTTGGCGGCAGGCTTTACCCGGCGGACCTGGCAGGTCGCGCTCGCCTTGGCGGCGATCTCGCCGGCGGCGGTCCAGACGGTGCCCTCCATGAAGGCAATCCGGCCACCAATCCGCACCGCCTGACCGCGGGCCCGGCAGGGCTCGATCGGCAGGGGGTGGTAATAGCTGGTCTTGATTTCCAGCGTCGGCACCCCGCAGGTGAAGCGCTCGGCGACAAGGACGGAGAGCGACATCACCTCGTCCAGCATGGCCGTGATGATACCGCCCTGGACGCTGCCGCGCAGATTGGCGAGTTGCGCGGTTGGCCTGAAACCGGCCTCGATCCAGCGCGCCTCAACCGAAAAATCGACGAGCTCGAAGCCCAGGAGCGTCGAGACATTGGTGCGCGAACCGCGCAGAGAAAGCCGCTCGCGTATCTGGATATCGCCGAGCGGGTCCGGCGGCGGACCACCGGCCAGATCGGGCGCGACCAGATGCGACCGGTCGGTCACTTCTTGCGGAAACTGTCGAGGCTGACGACCTGGGCGCCATCTCCGGCATCGCCGGACGGGTTGCCGGCGGAGCCGCCCTTGCCCTTTTTCGGCTTGGGATCATCGCCCGGAAAACCGGTCTCGTCCTCTGTGCCTTCATGCTCGAACTGCAGGTGAAAGCCGACGCTGGGGTCGTGGAAGCGCGAGATCGCGGAATAGGGCATTTTCAGGTATTTCGGCACGCCGGAGAATTTCAGCGTCACCTCGAACCCGGTCTCGGTGACATTGAGGTCCCAGAACTGGTGCTCGAGCACGATCGTCATTTCTTCCGGGTATTTTTCCAGCAGGGTCGGGTCGATATCGACGCCCGGCGCGGTGGTCCGGAAGGTGATATAGAAATGGTGCGGACCGGGCAGGCCTTCAGGCGCCGCGGCCTTGAGCAGCGCCTGGCGCACGACGCCCCGCAGCGCATCCTGCGCCATCAGGTCATAACGCATCAGATCCTTGGCCATCACCTACTCCCCCGGTATCCCCCGTGAAAGGTACTCCAAGCCGCATCGACGTCAACGAGGAAGGGCGGCGCCAATACACATGGCGACACCGTTCCCGGGGGCGTTAGCCGTACTGTATGGGCGGGCAGTCGGAGGAGAGCGCGCGATCGCAGTCCGGTCCGCAAGGGCTGGCGGAGCTTCCGCAATGCGGCGGGTGCAGGGCGAGCCAGAAGCGCGCCGCCTCGCTGTTGTCAAAACAGCAGGTCAGAAAGCCCGCCTCGGCGAGGCGCGTGCGGAAGACGGCAGCGCCGGGCGTGTCGGCCAGATCGCCGGGGCGCACGATGGCGACAGCCGAGCGTGCGGGGATAAACTGGATAAAGAATTCCGCGATATTCTCGGCCCGGCCCTGGTTGGAGAAGGTCACACGACCGGCAAACTCCAGAAGATAGTTCAGGGGACTGCCCGAGAGGTTGCGTTCGGACAGGCCTTCGACGCCTGTCAGGAGGTCGGCCCAGTCCGCATCACTGTCGAAACGCAGCTGCAGGACGCTGTCTTCCAGACGGTCAATATGCGGGCGGGATTGCCCCATTGCGCGAACTCACGGGCCGGAGGGATGACAGGCTTGGTATCTGGTTTTTTTACCGTACTGTCCATCGCACGCGGGCGCGCGATCCCCGTGTCATGGTTTATGCGCCTGCGCGTTCATTCTTCCTTAGGACCCGAATCAGGCGCGGTGCGGCAACGGGCCGGGTGACCCGAGGCGGGTCCGGGCGCAGGCGCGCGGCGAGGGGGAATGAGTGGAGGCTTCTGTTGCCAGGCGCCTCCGGGCCCCGCCTATACCGGCTAAAGGGTATAGGAGTTTAGTGCGAGATTACCCGCGCTGACTACGCAGCGAGAGCGACCTCTTCAGCAAAGTTGTCGTTGGCAACTCTGAAAATGAGCCTGTAAGGGGCCTCACCCCGGCGAAAGCCATCTTCTTTACCCGTCCGTCGATCCTGTTTCGGCCCCAGGCATGTCCGCCAACGCGGAACAGTTATGGTGGAGCCGCCGGGTACTGCCCCCGGGTCCGGTCCGGTTATTACAAGCGCGTTTATCGCCATAGTCGGCAAGCCGACATCCTCAATATAGGCGATATGGCGCCGACATTGAAGGGGGCGGCCCAGCGCGTCCGCACGGCGCTCTTCCACCCGGAACCGGAGGGGCGGGCAGCAAGGTCGGAGCGAGCGGGTCCCGGAACAGGGCGAGATTACCGGAGGTTGTTTTCGATGCGCCTGTTGTGAAGCCGAAAGCGCTCTCCACCTTGCCAGCAATGCCTGATCAAGGGCGGCCGATCATATCTTATGAGGCGGCGCGATTTGCGCGGTGTCTTCACATTTCGTTTCCAGACACGCGCCTAGGTTATGGTTAACCGGCGCTGCTTGGGGGCAAGGGGCAAGCTGTTCGGCAACCCAGCGAGGCTGACGACCATGAATATCTTCAACTCCCGGGACACGTCCGTACTGGACGCGATCCAAAAATCCTATGCCATGATCAGTTTCAAACCTGACGGCACCATTCTCGAGGTGAACGACAATTTCTGTCAGGTGATGGGCTATGCGCCGGCTGAGGTGGTTGGCAAGAAGCACCGGATGTTCCTCGCCGGGGGTGAGGCGGACGGCGCGGATTACCGGAAATTCTGGGATGATTTGCGCGCCGGCATCTTCCATACTGAAGAATTCAGCCGCATCCGCAAGGGCGGCGAAACCGTCTGGATCCAGGCGACCTACAACCCGGTGAAGGACGGGGCGGGCAAGGTCGTTCGCATCGTCAAGCTGGCCTCCGATATCACCGAACGCCGGGTGCGCCGCTTCAGATATCAGAGCACGATGGACGCGATCGAGCGCTCCCAGGCCCTGATCCGCTTTGATATGCAGGGCAACATACTGGCTGCCAATGATGTGTTTGGTGAAGCCATGGGCTATTCGGCAAAAGAAGTCGAAGGCAAGCACCACTCGATGTTCTGCGATCCGGAGATGGTCCGGACACAGGCCTACACGGACTTCTGGGACCAGCTCCGGGCCGGCAAGTTCCAGGCGGGCGAATTCAAGCGTTTCCGCAAGGGTGGCGCGGAGATCTGGCTCCAGGCGACCTATAATCCGGTGTTCGACTTCGACGGCAATCCGACCAGCGTGGTCAAGCTGGCGATTGATGTGACGGCATCGGTCAGGGCGCGTCTGCGCCGCAATGAAGTGCGCGAGCAGGTCGGGCGCGGGCTGGAATCGGTCAGTCGCAATATTGCCGATGCCGGCCACAAGACCGATCAGGCTTCCAACGCGTCCGGCAAGGCCGCCAGCATGGTTCAGAGCGTTGCTGCCGCCGCCGAGGAATTGTCGGCCTCCTTCCAGGAGGTCGGCCAGCAGGTCTCCGGTGCGCTCAATGTCGCCAAGGATGCGGTGTCCGAGACCAAGCAGACCGCCACTGTCATGGACACGCTGTCCACGGCAGCCCAGTCGATCGGCCAGGTCGTCGAACTGATCAACTCGATCGCCGAACAGACCAATCTTCTGGCCCTCAATGCCACCATCGAGGCGGCGCGGGCCGGCGAGGCGGGCAAGGGGTTCGCGGTCGTGGCCTCAGAGGTCAAGAATCTCGCCGGCCAGACCGCCAGCGCCATCGTCAGCATCACCGAACAGATTACGGCCGTGCAGGACAATACCGCCGGAGCGGTCGAGGCCATCACGCGGATTGGCGGCGTGATCGGCCAGATCGAGGAGATCGCCTCGGGCATTTCCGCTGCGGTCGAGGAGCAGGTCGCGGTGACCCGCGATATCAGCCGCAATATGGGCGAGGCGGCCTCGGATGTGTCACAGGTCTCCGAGGCGATGTCCGATATCGCCCGTGGCAATGAGGCGCTGCAGGCTTCGGCGGACGAGATTTCGCTGGCGGCCCAATCGCTGAATGAGCAGGCGGCCTGAGCAAGCGTCGGCGATAGCGGGGAAAACCGGTGCGATCCGGCCCGCTTCGCTGGCACACGAGGCAGCAGGCTCGGCGGCGCGCCCCCTGAGCGACCGGATTTCCCCGCCCCGGAATCGCGCTAGCAAGGTGTCATGTCCAAGCTCTACTTCCATTATTCGGCCATGAATGCGGGCAAGTCGGCCATCCTCCTGCAGGCGGCCCACAATTACCGCGAACGCGGCATGCAGGTCATGTTGTGGACCTCGGTCCACCATGCGGCCGACCCGGCTGACGAGCGCGGCGAGATCGAGTCCCGCATCGGCCTGCGTGCGCCGGCGCATATCTATCGACCCGAGACCGGCATGTTTGCCGCCATCGCGGCGCGCCAGGCGGCCGGACCGCTGGGCGCCGTCTTTCTTGACGAGGCGCAATTTCTCACCGCCGCCCAGGTCCGCGAGCTTGCCCGCGCCGTCGATGTGCTCGGCCTGCCGGTCCTGTGTTACGGGCTGCGCACCGATTTTCGCGGTGACCTCTTCGCCGGCTCGGCCGAACTCCTGGCCCTGGCCGACCATCTGCGCGAGATCCGCACCGTCTGCCATTGCGGCCGCAAGGCGACGATGAATCTGCGGCGCCAGCCCGACGGGCGCGCCATCGCCGAAGGCGCACAGGTCGCCGTGGAAAAATCCGACTATTTCTCGCTCTGTCGCATGCATTTCTTCGAGGCGCTGGCGGGGTAGGGGCTTGTTAGCGCCACCCCGGGCCGTCACAAAAGCTTGATCCCGCCGACCCCGATTTCTCCCTTGCCAGCCGGTCCGGCTTTGCTAAAATCGCGCCGGAACAAAATATGAACATGCGACCGGTTTTGGAGGATGATATGATCGGCTATGTGACACTCGGGACGAATGACATCGAGAAGGCGGCTGCCTTCTACGACAAGCTGTGCGCCGAATTCGGCGTCGGCCGGATGATGGGCGACGAGAATTTCATCGCCTGGGGCAAGCCCGGCGGCGGCGCCGGTATCGGCCTGACCAAACCCTTCAATGGCGAGCCGGCCACTGTCGGCAATGGCGTCATGGCCGCCTTCCAGGCCGACAGCAAGGAACAGGTC
The DNA here is from genome assembly GCF_015665295.1 of Maricaulis sp. Classification (GTDB taxonomy): domain Bacteria; phylum Pseudomonadota; class Alphaproteobacteria; order Caulobacterales; family Maricaulaceae; genus Maricaulis. Next base: position 40,794 of record NZ_JADFAJ010000014.1, on the reverse strand, counting down.
GACAAGGTCTACAAGCTGGCCGTCGAAGAGCTCGGCGCGACCTGCGAAGGCCCCGCCGGCCCGCGCGGCGACACTTTCTACGCCGGCTATTTCCGCGACCCGGACGGCAACAAGCTGAACGTATTCTATATGGGCGGTTAGGTCGCACGCTGATCGACGCGGCGCTTCGGCGCCGTGTCGATGGGGGGCGGGCGAGGCGAGAGGCCGGCGGTAGCGGCCGCAGGCGCACCCCTACCCATACATCCCTTGCCAGCATACGTCTGGCTAGCTGAGAATGGGGTATGGATGAGCCCGCGCTCGCGCGCCGGCAACTAAGGCCCCTCACGTCGGCCTTTCCTCCCCGCATCGTGGGGAGGCGTCGCGCCTGGCAGGGCGAGACGGAGGGGCGGCCGCAGGCGGTCTGGCACGCTCCCCCTCACTGCGTGTCCCCGCTTAATACGTGTCCCCGTTTAATCCCGGCCCCCTTCGGCCCGTCGCTTCGCGCCGGTCCACTTCCCCCGCAAACGGGGGCAGAAAGGCGGTCGGATCCATTTTGCCGCAACCCCGCCAATCACTTGCCGCCGCTATCCCCGGCTGATCTGGCCTCGCTGGTTCAATCGTTCCGGCTTCCCTGTCATGCTGCGAACCGCAGAATCACCGGGAGAGCGACATGGCGGTTATCGACAGCGAGAGCTTTGCGGCGGCGCGGGCCGGGACGGCGGGTTCGGACGTCGAGCGCGCCTATCTCGACCTCCTGCGCGATATCCTGGAAAGCGGCACCGAGCAGGCCGACCGGACCGGGGTCGGGACGGTCTCGGTGTTCGGGCGCCAGCTGCGCTGTGACCTCTCCAAGGGCTTTCCGCTCCTGACCACCAAGAAGGTCCATTTCAAGTCGATCGCCATCGAGCTTTTGTGGTTCCTGCGCGGCGAGACCAATGTGCGCTGGCTGCAGGAGCGCGGCGTCAGGATCTGGGATGAGTGGGCGGACGAGAATGGTGATCTCGGCCCGGTCTATGGCAAGCAATGGCGCCGCTGGGAGGGGCCGGACGGCACCGAGATCGACCAGCTGGCCAATATCCTCGAGCAGATCAGGAACAATCCCGCCTCGCGGCGGCTGATCGTGTCGGGCTGGAACCCGGCCGATGTGCCCAACATGGCGCTGCCGCCCTGCCACACGCTCTACCAGTTCAATGTCGCGGGCGGGAAGCTGAGCTGCCAGCTCTATCAGCGTTCGGCCGACATGTTCCTCGGCGTGCCCTTCAACATCGCCTCCTATGCGCTGTTGACGGCGATGGTGGCGCAGGTGTGCGGGCTCGAGCCGGGCGAATACATCCACACTTTCGGTGACGCCCACATCTATTCCAACCATATGGACCAGGTCCGCGAACAGCTCTCGCGTGAGCCGCGCGCCCTGCCGCAGCTCAGGCTCAACCCGGAGGCGACAGACCTGTTTGCGTTCGAGTATGAGGACATCGCGCTGGAAGGGTATGACCCGCATCCGCGGATTGCCGCCCCGGTCGCTGTCTAGGGGCGGGCGCGATGTCCGGACCGCTCGACGCGCTGGCCGACAGGATCGTCCGGGTCTCCGATATCTATGCCGCGCATTTCGGGATTGATCGTTCCGGCGACTGGCCGCTGCTGAAACTCCAGGAGGAGATCGGCGAGCTGACCCAGGCCTATCTCACCACCACTGGCCGCACCCGCCGTCCCGCCGACGCGGCGGCGCGCAAGCAGCTGGCACTGGAAATGGCCGATGCGCTGGGCATGCTGTTGATCATGGCCAAGGCCGAGGGCATCGATATGGACCAGGCCATGCAGGATAAATGGCTGCACTGGCTGGATCGCGACAGTGCGGTGCTGGAACCGGGGGAGGGCTGAGCCATGGTCACCATCATTCCCAGGATCGCCTTCGTCGTCGCGCGTGGGGCCAACGGCGTCATCGGTGCGGACGGGGATTTGCCCTGGCGCCTGTCGTCCGACCTCCGGCGCTTCAAGGCGATCACCACCGGCAAGCCGATCATCATGGGGCGCAAGACCTGGGAGAGCCTGCCGCGGCGGCCGCTGCCCGGGCGGCTCAATATCGTGATCACGCGCCAGGCCGGCTATCAGGCCGAGGGCGCCTGCGTGGTGCCCGATCCGGGCGAGGCCATGAATGCGGCCTTCGACCAGGCCCGGCAGGATCGTGTCACCGAGGTGTGTGTGATCGGCGGGGCGCAGATCTATGCTGCGATGATGAACCTGGTCGAACGGCTCTATCTCACCGAGGTGGACGCTGCGCCCGAGGGCGATGCCCGCCTGCCCGAGATTGTCGAGGCCGAGTGGCGCGAAGTGGCGCGTGAGGCCCATCCGGCCGGCGAGCGGGATGATCACGCCTTCATCCTGCGCACGCTCGAGCGCGCCTGACACAGGTCGCCTGCGGGGCAAAGGGGGGATGCGCTGCTGCGCGGTCCCGCCCGATTACCCTTGAACCGCAGCGCGCATGCGTTCATTTAAGGCACAACGGAAATTGAGAGGATCGATCCAGCACATGCCGTGGAACGACAATCAGGGTGGAGGCGGCGGTGGCCCGTGGGGCTCCGGCGGAAACAATAATAACGGCCAGAATCCGTGGGGACAGCGTCCCCCGGGTGGCGGCGGACCGGACGGTCCCGATCTCGACGAGGTCGTCCGCGACATGCAGCGCAAGATTCGCGGCATGTTCGGCGGTGGCGGCTCCGGCAAGGATGGCGAAACCGGCGGCAGCGGCGGGGCAGGGGCGTTCGGCTTCGGCCTCATCCTGCTGATCCTGGTCGGCATATGGTTCATCATGCCGGGCTCCGGCTGGTACCAGGTCGGCCCGAGCCAGGAAGGCGTGGTTCTGCGCTTTGGCGAGTTCGCCCGCACGACCGGATCCGGTTTCCACTTCAAACTGCCCTCGCCGGTCGAAACGGTGATCATCGAGGATGTCACCGCGACCCGGACGGTCACGATCGGCCAGGGTTCGGAAGGTCAGATGCTGACCCGCGACCAGAACATCGTCGACATCGATTTCTCGGTGCAGTGGCGTGTGGTTGATGTTCGGGCCTTCCTGTTCAATGTCCGTGATCCGCAAAAGACGGTTCAGGATGTTGCCCAGAGCGCGATGCGCGAAGTGATCGGCACCTCGGACCGCGAATTCATCTTCACGGTCGGTCGTGGCGAGGTCTCGCAGCGGACCCGCGACCTGCTCCAGTCGGTGCTGAACGAATACAATGCCGGCATCCAGATCCTGCAGGTCAACCTGCAGACCGCGCAGGCGCCCGCCAGCGTTATCGATGCCTTCCGCGACGTGGATGCGGCCGAGCAGGATGCCGAGCAGGTCCGCCTGCAGGCAACCGCCTTTGCCAACTCGACCATCCCGCAGGCGCGCGGTGAAGCGGCCCAGCTGACCCAGGCGGCGCAAGGCTATCGCGACTCCGTGATTGCCGAAGCCCAGGGCCAGGCCGACCGATTCGTGGCCATTTACGAGCAATACTCGCTGGCTCCGGAAGTGACCCGTCGCCGGATGTATCTGGAAACGATGGAACGCGTGCTTGGCCGGTCCAACCTGACCATCCTGGATGCTGATGCCGGCGCCGTGCCTTACCTGCCGCTCAATCAGCTCGACGCCCCGCGCACCCAGACGCGCAACCAGTCGGGAGGGAACAACTGATGATCCGCACCCTTGGAATCATTATTCTGGTCGTCGGCGTCTTCGTCGGCCTGCAGAGTGTCTACACCGTCAACGAGCGCGAACAGGCCCTGCTGATCCGCCTCGGCGAGCCGGTCGGTGCCGTCAACCAGCCCGGTCAGGAAGATCCCGGCCTGCACTTCAAGCTGCCCTTCGTCATGGATGTGATCATCTTCGACAAGCGCAACCTGGAATTCGACATGCAGCCGGAGGAAATCCAGGCCGCCGACCAGGTCCGCCTGGTGGTTGATGCCTTCCTGCGCTACAGGATCACCAATCCGCTGCGCTTCTACCAGACCGTGACCAACGAAGCCGGTGCCGAGGCCCGCCTGCGTTCGATCATGGATGACAGCCTGCGCGGCGTGATCGCCTCGATCCCGGCCAATGATGTCATCTCCGGCCAGCGCGCCGAGCTGATGGTGCGGGTCCGGACCCGTGTTGAAGCCCAGGTGGCGACCCAGGATCTGGGCATTGAAGTGATCGATGTCCGCATCCTGCGCGCTGACCTGCCGCAGCAGATCGCCAACCGCGTGTTCGACCGGATGCGTTCCGAGCGTCAGCAGGAAGCGGCCCGTATCCGGGCTGAAGGTGAACAGCTGGCAACGGAAATCCGGGCCGATGCGACCCGTCAGGCGACCATCATCCGGGCCGAGGCGCGCGCCGAGGCCGAACGGATCCGTGGCGCCGGCGATGCCCGTCGGAACGAGATTTACGCCCTGGCGTATAATCGCGACCCGGAATTCTTCACTTTCTATCGGTCCATGCTGGCCTATGAAGAGACGATCATCGACGGCACGCCGATCGTGATCCCGCCGGATTCGGAATTCTTCCGCTATTTCCGGACCCAGGCCGGCGAATAGCGCCGACCCGCCTTCTGGCATGATCGAGCCCGGCACCGCAGCAGCGGGCCGGGCTCTTTCCTGTCGGCCTGTGAGGCCCCGCGCATGACGCCGGCACATGACGATTGTGTCAGCGCGGTTGCGACACACCCTCGCGAGGCGGTATTCACGGTGTCAGCACCTACCCAGTGAAACGTCACATCCCTGACACGGCGGATACCCATGCAGCGTCTTCTTGTTCTTACCCTTTGCCTTGCAACCGCACTCGCCATGATGGCGACCCCGGCGGTCGAGGCCCATCCGGCCCCGGACGGTTTCGCCGACCTGGCCGAACGCCTGTCGCCGGCGGTCGTGAACATCTCCGCCGCCCAGCGACTGGACAGTGAGGATGGTCTGCCGGAATTTCCCGAAGGCTCGCCGCTGGAACGTTTCAACGATATTTTCGGCAATGCGCCGCGCATCGCCAACTCGCTGGGATCGGGCTTCATCATCGATGCCGCCGGCATCGTGGTAACCAATAACCATGTCATCGACGGGGCTGACGAGGTTGAGGTTTCCCTGCCGGACGGTCGCGTGTTTCGCGCCGAAGTGGTCGGCATCGACAGCGTGACGGACCTGGCCGTGCTGCGCATGGAGACCGATGAGCCAATGCCCTTCGTTGCCTTTGGCGACAGTGATGCCGCGCGGGTCGGTGACTGGGTGATCGCGATCGGCAACCCGTTCGGGCTGGGCGGCACGCTGACCGCCGGCGTGGTCTCGGCGCGCGGCCGCGAGGCCGGGGGCCGTTACGACGATTACATCCAGACCGATGTCGCGATCAATACCGGCAATTCCGGCGGCCCCCTGTTCAACATGGATGGCGATGTGGTCGGCGTGAACACGCTCATCCTGTCGCCGACCGGCGCCAGCGTCGGCATTTCCCTGTCCATCCCGTCCAACCTCGCCCGCGTCGTCGTCGACCAGCTGGTCGAATTCGGCGAGACACGTCGCGGCTGGCTGGGCGTCTCGGTGCAGCGGGTCACGCCCGAGCTGGCCGAAAGCTTTGAACTGACCTCTCCCTATGGCGCGATTGTCTCGCGCATCGAGGCGGATGGTCCGGCCGCCAATACCGGTTTGCGCACCGGCGATCTGGTGCTGGAATTTGACGGCCGCCGGGTCCGCGACAGCCGCTCCTTCCCGCGCATGGTCGCGGAAAGCGAGATCGGCCGCGAAGTCGAGCTCGACATCATCCGGCGTGACCGGCCGATGACGATCCGCATCACGATCGGTGAGCTGTCTGAGGGCGGCGCGAGTGGTGACACCGTGAATGAAGCGGTTGTGGCGCCGGTCACCGGCAATGGCAATGAAATCATGGGCATGACGTTCGGGGCGCTCGACACGGCGTCGCGCCGCCGCTTCCGCGTCCATCCTGATGCCGAGGGCGTGCTGGTGACCGAGGTCGATGCTGCAAGTGACGCGGCCGGCAAGGTGCGTCCGGGGGATGTCATCGAAGAGGTCGAGTTCACCCGCGTCGACAGTGTCGAGGCGATCCGGGAGATCATAGCGGGCCATGGTGGCGGGCCGGTCCGTTTCCAGATCAATCGGGGCGGCCAGTACGTGCTGCAGTCGATCCGGCCGTGACACCCTGCCTGCTGATCGCGGGCCCCACAGCGGCGGGCAAGACAGCCCTGTCCATTTCGGCTGCCGAACGGCTTGGTGGCGAGATCATCAATGCCGACTCCATGCAGGTCTATGCCGGTCTGCCACTGATCACCGCCCAGCCGGACGCGGACGACCGCGCCCGGGTGCCGCATCATCTGTTTGGCACGATCGATCCGCAGGTGCGCTATTCGGTCGGCCAGTGGACGCGTGATGCGCTGGCACGGATCGAGGCCTGTCGGGGCCGTGGCCGCGTGCCCGTACTGGTCGGTGGAACGGGCCTCTATTTCAACGCCCTGGTTCGCGGCCTGGCGCCGGTACCGGCGATCGGCGAAGCGGCGCGCGCACGCACGGCAGCCTTGCTGGAAATCGCCGGCCTGTCGGGTCTGCGTGCGGAAGCCTTGCGGCTTGATCCGGTCGCGGCCTCCCGCGTCGAGGCGGCCGACCGCCAGCGTCTGATGCGCATTGTCGAAGTTGTCTTCGAGACCGGGCGCCCCCTGAGCGAATTCCAGGCCGATACGGTCCCGCCGCTGCCGGGCTGCGCGTGGCGCGGCATCGTGATCGAACCGGATCGCGAGGCGCTTTATGCCCGCATCGACCGACGCTTTGACCGCATGCTTGAGCTGGGCGCGCTGGACGAGGTCTCGGCCTTCGCGGCGCGCGGTGTCGATCCGGACCTGCCGGCCAGCAAGGCGCTCGGGGTGCCACAACTCATGGCCCATTTGCGCGGCGAGATGACGCTGGAGGCGGCGGCCGCGCTCGCCAAGCGCGACAGCCGCCGCTACGCCAAGCGGCAGGGGACATGGTTTCGTAATCAAGCCGCCAGCTGGGCCCGGATAACCTCGCTCGATCCGGTCGTGGCGCGAGACGCGCTGGCGGCCATTCTCGAGGGGGACGCAAGATGAAAACACTGCTCGCCGGCGCCGGCTTCGCCCTGGCACTGGCCGCACCGGCCCTGGCGCAAGGCCCGGACGACACCGTCGCGGCCATCCTGCAGGCCGACCGGGACTTTGCCAGCATGGCGGCCGAGCAAGGCGCATCAGCCGCCTTTGCCCACTGGATGGATGCCAGCGAGGGGCGCCTCATTCGCGGCACGCCCGAGCCGGTCACCGGCACCGACAATTTCGTGGCGCTTTATGCCCCCTTCACGGGTGACACCTTGCTGCACTGGCAGCCGTCGGAAGGCTTTGCCGGCAGCGGTGATGATTTCGGCGTCACCTGGGGCGTCTGGAGCATCCATACCGATGGCGACAACATGTCCGCTCCGGTCGCCCGCGGAACCTATGTCACGGTCTGGCATCGCAATGCTGACGGAGACTGGCGCGGCCTGCTGGACATGGGCACCGATGACCCGTCCTATGAGCCCGGCCAAACCGGGAGTGAGTCGGCAGATGACGGTGGAGACGACTGAACCGCTTTATACGCGCGATATCGATCTGGAGCCTGTAAGGACGTGCCGCCTGGCGATTGTCGGCTATGGCAATCACGGGCGCTCGCACGCGCTTTGCCTGCGCGACAGCGGCGTGGCGGACATCCGAATCGCGTTGCGGGAAGGCTCACCCTCGCGCGCCAAGGCCGAGGCTGACGGGTTTGCAGTGGTCAGCGTGCCGGAGGCTGCAGCCTGGGCGGATGCCATCTCCCTTCTGGCTGCCGACGAGGCACACCGCCAGATCTGGACCGAGGCGATCGCACCCTTTCGCAAGCCCGGCCAGGCGCTGATCGTCTGTCACGGGTTTTCCATCCATTACGGGCTGATCACCCCGCCCGCCGATGCCGACATCATCCTCGCCGCAGCCAAGGGACCGGGCGGGGCGGTGCGTCAGGAGTATGAGAAAGGCAAGGGGCTGATCGGCTTCTGGGCCGTGCACCAGGACGCCTCGGGCCGGGCCCGCGAGCTGGCCCTGGCCTATCTCGCCGCCATCGGCTCGGGCGAGGTCGGGATTTTCCCGACCAGTTTCCGCGAGGAGACGGTGTCCGACCTGTTCGGCGAGCAGGTGGTTCTGGTCGGCGGTCTGGTGGCGCTGGCCAAGGCGAGCTTCACACGCCTGGTCGCCGCCGGCGTCAGCGAGCGCATGGCCTATATCGATTGCGTTCATGAAATCAAATACCTGGCGGACCTGATCCAGTCCCGCGGCATTGCCGGCATGTATGAGGCGATCTCGGATACCGCCGAGTTCGGCGCCCGCCAGATCGAGGACCGGATCGCCGGCCCGGAGCTCGCTGCAGTCTTCGACGCCGCCATGGCCGATATCGAGAGCGACCGCTTTGCGCGCAAATGGGTTGAGACCTATGAGGCGGGCGATGCGATGAAGGCCGAACGGGCGGCCGACCGGCACCTGCCGATCGAGGCGGCCGGCGCGGATTTGCGCAAGCGCATCTACGGTGCCACGAAATAGCCAACAAGCCGTGCCACCTGTAATAGGTGTATCCAGAACAAGAATCGCGTGCGGGGGCGTGAAATGGCATTCAATCCGGTCAAAGTTCGGCGCTATGGCGAACCCAAGGAAGTGGTGGCGCGTGTCTTCGAGGAAGTCGGCGGCATTCCCTCGGTGATGGAGCTGCTCGATCTCAGTCGGACGCGCGTCTATGCGCTGGCTGACCCGGATTCGACCAATGAGATTTCCTACGCCCGTATCGCCAAGCTGACCGAGTCCGGCGCGTCGGCTGCGGCCCAGCATCTTGCGGCCCTCGCCGGCGGCATTTTCCTGCCGATCACCAAGGCCGACGATGCCAACTGGCTGGCCCTGGCCGGTGAGGCGAGCCGCCGCAATGCGCGCAATATCTCTGCCATCATGGAAAGCCTGAGCGAGACCGAGCGCTCCCCGGGCCGGATCGACCAGGAAGAAGCCCGCGACATTCTCAAAGTGCTCGACGAGCAATTGGGCGTTCTGGCAATCCAGCGCGCGAAACTGGCGGCCATCGCCTCGGGTGAAACGGTCGACATGGCCGGACAGCTGCTCGATGGCGAAAACGGCGCAGCATGATTGCCCGTCACGCAAAGCGTGCTTAGTTAGGCGGATCGCCGTTTTGACGGGGCTCACGCTTTGATGAACAGACTGACCGACTTCATCCTGCGCATGGATGCGCGCGCTGCGCGGGCCATCGGCGTGTCGGTGGCGCTATTCCTGATTGTCGGCCTGGTCTTCGTGCTGGGCCGGTTCGTGCTCGAAATCGAGCCCGGCGCCGCGGGCAGCTGGTTCGAAGCCTCGGCAAGCCAGTGGTATGCGCTGCCTCTGACCATTCTCGTCTTCACGGCCTTGTCCTTCCTCGGCGCCCCGCAATTCGGTTTGATGGCCGCGGCCCTGGTCGCCTTCGGACCGACCAATGGCGCTGTCTTTGCCTTCATCGCCACCCAGTGTTCGGCCGGAGTGAATTATGTTGTCGGGCGCTATTTCGGCGCCGGCCTGCTCAAACGCTATGGCGGTGACTGGGCCAACAAGATTTCCGACTTCATCGGCCGAAACGGCCTGCTGGCGTCGATGGTGGTACGCTGGGTTCCGTCCGGTCCCTTCATCGTCGTCAATATGGGGTTCGGCGTCGCGCGGACCCCTTATTGGGCCTTTGCACTCGGCACGGCACTGGGATCGGCGCCCAAGATCTTCATCGTCGCCCTCATGGGTGAGAGCATTCGCTCGATGCTGACCGAGGGAAAGGTCATCCTTGGCATCGCCTTCGCGGCCGCAGCCATCGCCTGGATCGGTATCATGCTGGTCGCGCGGGTCTGGCTGCGCCGGAACCGCGCTCCCGCCACGACGTCTCAGGATCCTGCCGCCAAAGAGCCTTAATCCGGGCCGACAAACGATCAATCCCGTATTTGTTTCCCAAAAACTGGTTAACGCCGGGCGGGTATCAGCTTGAATGCCGGTGCGCCCCTTGCAATCTCGCGCGGAGCATCGCACAAGAAAAACAGTTGCACCGCGGCTTTGCCGCCACACATTTCGAGATCCAGCACCCCCATGCTCAACAGCCTTTTCGGTTTGCTCTCTGCGGATATCGCCATCGACCTGGGAACCGCGAACACGCTCGTCTACGTCAAGGGGCGCGGCGTCGTCCTCAATGAGCCGTCCGTCGTCGCCTACAAGATCGAGAAGGGCCGCAAGCACGTGCAAGCGGTCGGGGCAGAAGCAAAGCTGATGCTCGGCAAGACGCCGGGCAATGTCGAAGCGATCCGGCCGATGCGCGACGGCGTCATCGCCGACTTCGACGTCGCCGAGGAAATGATCAAGCATTTCATCCAGAAAGTTCACAACCGCCGGGCCATGGTGAGCCCGCAAGTGGTGATCTGCGTACCCTCCGGTGCCACGGCCGTCGAGCGTCGCGCCATCCACGAAAGTGCGCTGGGTGCCGGTGCCCGCAAGGTCTACCTGATTGACGAGCCGATGGCGGCTGCCGTCGGTGCCGGCCTGCCGATCGACGAGCCGACCGGATCGATGATCGTCGATATCGGCGGCGGCACGACCGAGGTGGCCGTGATGTCGCTCTCCGGCATTGTCTATTCGCGGTCCGTCCGCGTTGGTGGCGACAAGATGGACGAAGCCATCATCAACTATATCCGCCGTTCGGCGAACCTTCTGATCGGCGAGACCTCGGCCGAGCGGATCAAGAAGGAAATCGGCTCTGCCATGCCGCCGGTGAAGGGCGAGGGCCTGTCGCTCGATATCAAGGGCCGCGACCTGATGAATGGCGTCCCGCGCGAGATTGCGGTGACGGAAGCGATGATCGCGGACAGCCTGTCCGAGCCGGTCGAGCAGATCGTTGAAGCGGTCAAGCAGGCGCTCGAGGCGACTCCGCCGGAACTGGCCGCCGACATTGTCGACAAGGGCATCGTTCTGACCGGTGGCGGGGCGCTGCTGCGCAATCTCGATACCGAGCTGCGCGAACGGACCGGCCTTCCGGTCAGCCTGGCCGATGACGCCCTGTCCTGTGTGGTGCTGGGCTGTGGCAAGGCCGTCGAAGACCTTCGGATCTGGCGTCCCATACTCTCCGAAGCAGTGTAATCTCCACCTCATCAACGGGGGAGAAGGAGTGAGGCGTTGGCGTCGCGACGCTCAACACGACAGGATGCTGAGCACGGCGTGCGATTTTCGCGAACGCTGTTCATCGCGCTTCTCGTCGTCTCCGGCGCGTTGATCGCATTTGATCGCCCGGCATCCCGGTCCGCACCTTTCGCCGGCTTCCGCGCCACCTTTACCGACGTCGCCGCACCCCTCCTTGATCTCGCTGCCCAGCCGCTGCGCGGGATAAAGAATATCGGTCCCTACTGGCGCCGGCAGGGGGAGCTGGCCGAGGAAAACGCCCGGCTGCGCCAGCAATTGATCGAAGCGCGCTACTGGGAAGATCTCGCCTATCGCCAGCGCGACCGTATCGAGGTCTATGAGGACGCGCTCGACGTTGAAAGCGCCGCCATCGAGGACCGGATCGGTGCCTGGACCGTGGCGGACCCGCGCGGGCCCTTTGTGCGCGCCCGCCTGATCGGCCGCGGCAGCGAGGCCGGTATTCGCGACGGTTATCCGGTCATCAATCTGTATGGCCTGGTCGGACGGGTCTATGAGACCGGCCGCCGTTCGGCCCGTGTCCTGCTGCTCACCGACCTGAACAGCCGCGTCCCGGTCATGGCCGATCGCTCGAATGCCCGCGCCATCCTGGTCGGTGACAATTCGGAATTTCCCCGCCTCGACTATGTCGGCCGGGCACCGGACATCCGGCCGGGCGACCGGATCGTCTCGTCCGGCGATGACGGCATCCTGCCGCGCGGCCTGCCGGTCGGCGAGGCTGTCGCGACACGCGATGGCGGCTGGCGGGTGCGGCTCTATTCTGACCAGGCTCCGGTCGATTTCGTCTGGGTCTGGCCCTATGAGCGTGTGACCCCGCCGGACCAGGAGGTCGAGCCGGAACAGCCGCCGACGCTCGGGACCGGCGATGATGCCGGGACCGGCATCGATGAAGACGTCGACGATGCCCCGGCCGGAGCAGCGGATGATACGGGTGGCGCAAGCGCCACCGAGGAGGCGCCGTGAGAAAGCCGACAGAACGCAGCTCGCCCTGGCTGGCGGCTTCCGGCTGTATTGCTTCGGTCCTGGTCGCGCTGATCGTGCAGGCCTCGCCGACGCGTCTGGTGGACGGGCTGACCATCATGCCGACCTGGACCCTGATGGCGATTTTCCTGTGGGCTGGCGTCCGACCGCAATTCATGCCGCCCGTCGCGGTCTTTGCCATCGGACTGACCCAGGACCTGCTGACCGGGGCGCCGATGGGCGTGTGGGCGCTGTCCTATCTGGTCGCAATTTCGGTCTTCCGTTTCCGCGGCGAGGACGGCATGCCGCGCGATCTGCCGCCGGTATTGCTGCGCTTTGGCGCAACGCTGTTGCTGGCGCACGGTATTGCCTTTGCGGCCGGAAGCTTTGCGCTGGAGCAAATGGCCGACCTGCAGCCATTGATCATCGAGATCATCGCTTCCATCCTGATGTTTCCGCTGCCTGCCTATCTGGTGCTGCGCCGCCGCCGGTCGCGTGGCTCCGGCTTTATCGGAGGGTGATGACACAAGCCCATGCGTGCCGACCGACAGGAACAGGATCTGAAATTCACGCGGCGCGCCCTCCTCATGGCGGGCGCGGGCGGGCTGGCCTTCCTGGGCCTGGGCGCGCGCCTGTATTCGCTGCAGGTGCTCGAGACCGAGCGCTACCGGCTGATGTCGGAAGACAACCAGTTCAATTTCAACCTCCTGCCACCTTCGCGCGGCCGCATTCTTGACCGCTTCGGTGTGGCGGTCGCCGACAATCGCGACAGCTACCGGGTCCTGCTGGTGCCGGAACAATCAGGCGATGTCGCCTCGGCCCTCGACCGTCTTCAGCCCTTTCTGCCGCTGCACGATCATGAGCGTGAACGCATCCTGCGTACCGCGCGCAGCCAGCGCAGCTTCCACGCCATCACGGTTGCTGACGATCTCGACTGGAACACATTTGCCTCCATCAATCTCAACGCACCCGACCTTGCCGGTGTCACACCGGATGTCGGCGAGGTGCGGTCCTATACCTATGGCCCCGCCTTTGCCCATGTGATCGGCTATGTGCAGCCGCCCAATGACGAGGATATCGCCAATAATCCGCGCGATGCGGAACGCCTGCTGCGGCACCCGGGTTTCCGGGTCGGCAAGACCGGTGTGGAGATCGCCCGCGAAGCCGATCTGCGCGGCCAGGCCGGCGCATTGAAAACCGAGGTCAATGCCCGTGGCCGCGTGATCCGCGAATTGCCCGAACAATCAACACAGCCGGTCGCCGGAAGCGATGTCGTGCTGACGCTGGATGCCGACATCCAGCGCTATGCGCATGAGCGTCTGGGCAGCGAAAGCGCGTCGGCCGTGGTCATGGACGTCAATACGGGCGAGCTGATCGCGCTGGTCTCCACGCCCAGTTTCGATCCCAACATGTTTGTCGGCGGCATCTCGACGGCGGATTATTCCGCGCTGCGCGAGAATGACCACAACCCGCTCTATCACAAGGCGATTCAGGGGACGTATCCGCCCGGCTCGACCTTCAAGGCGGTGGTGGCGGCCGCGGCTCTCGAGCATGAGGTCATCCGCGCCGACGAGACCCTGCGCTGCACCGGATCGACCCGCCTGGGTGACCGGACCTTCAATTGCTGGCGCCCGCAGGGTCATGGCGTTGTCGGGATGAATCGCGCGATCCAGACCTCCTGCGACATCTACTTCTATGAAGTCGCGCAGCGTGTCGGCATTGACCGGCTCTACGAGATGGCGACGCGCATGGGGGTCGGCGCTGAATTCGATATCGGCATTGCCGGTGTCCGGCGTGGCAACATGCCCAACCCGGCCTGGAAACGGGCCCGGTATAACCAGGGCTGGTCGACCGGTGACACCTATAATACCGGTATCGGCCAGGGCTATGTGACGGCCTCGCCACTGCAGCTGGCGGTGATGACGTCGCGGGTCGCTTCCGGACGCGCCGTGACGCCGACGCTCTACCGCAATGCCATGATGCCGCCCGCCCCGCATATCGGACTTCGTGACGAGACACTGGCCCATGTCCGCGGCGGCTTGCGATCCGTGGTCGAGGAGGTCGGCGGAACGGCCCACTATCTCAGTCCGTTCGGGATTGACGGGGTTGAAATGGCCGGCAAGACCGGGACGGCGCAGGTCTATTCGATCACCGCGGCCGAGCGTGAGGCGGGTATCCGCTCGCAGGCGGATCTGCCCTGGCGGCTGCGCGATCACGGCCTGTTCGTTTGCTTCGCCCCGGTCGAGAACCCCAGATACGCGGTCTCGGTCGTGGTTGAGCATGGCGGCGGTTCCTCGTCGGCAACGCGCCCGGCGCGGGATATCCTGCGTCGTGTCGTGGCGCGCGATCCGTCGAGCCGGGCCGGCGTGTTTGCCGATCTCGGCAATGCCCGTCCGGGAGGTGCCTGATGGCCGTCTTCCGCGAGAGCGTCCCGCGCGACATCCCGGGCAAGATGATGGAGCTGAACTGGACGCTGGTCCTGCTCCTCGTGCTGCTCGGCGCGGCCGGTGTCGGCATGTTGTACTCGGTCGCCGGTGGCAGCTGGGAACCCTGGGCGATCAATCATGTGATCCGTTTCGGGCTCGGCTTTGTCGGCATGATCCTGATCGCGATGTTCCCGCCGCGCTTCTGGATGGGGGTAGCCTATCCGGTCTATGTGGGCGCGCTGATCCTGCTCGTCCTGGTCGAGGTCAATGGTGTCACGATCAATGGCTCGCAGCGCTGGGTCGATCTCGGCCCGATCCGCATGCAGCCGGCCGAGATCATGAAGCTGGCCCTCGTCCTGGCGCTGGCGCGTTACTATCACGACCTGCCCGACGACAAGGTCACGACGATCTCCGGCCTCCTGCCGCCCTTGCTGATTATCGGCATGCCGGCCGCGCTGATTGTCGGCCAGCCTGATCTGGGCACGACGCTTCTGCTGGCGGCGACCGGCGCGATGGTCATCTTCATGGCGGGCTTGAGCTGGTGGTTCATCCTGATCGTGGCCGGTGTCGGTCTCGCCGGTGTGATCGGGATCGGTCTCTACGGTCTTGAGAACATTCTGGCGGAATACCAGATGGACCGCGTCCACGCCTTCCTCAATCCGGATTTCGATCCGCTGGGCATCAATTATCACCCCAACCAGGCTGTGATCACACTCGGCTCGGGCGGCATGACGGGCAAGGGCTTCCTCGAAGGCACCCAGTCCAAGCTGGGCTATTTGCCGGAGATGCAGACCGATTATATCTTCACGGCGCTTGGCGAGGAGTTCGGTTTTGTCGGCGGCATCGCGGTGCTGGCCGTCAACGCGCTGATCATGGCACAGGGCGTGATCATCGCGATCAGCTGCAAATCGCCCTTCCTGCGGGTGATGACGATCGGGATCATCACGACCTATGCCTCCTATGTTTTCATCAATGTCGGCATGGTCTCGCGATTGCTGCCGGTGGTCGGCGTGCCACTGCCACTGATCTCCTATGGCGGTACCGTCGTACTCGCGGTGATGGCGGGCTTCGGACTGATCCTCGGCGCCCATATCCATCGCAATGCCGAACCGCCGCGCGGGGCCGGGCTGTTCGGCTGAGGCCGCGCCGCACTGCAACAACGTCGCGCGCTTGACCGGCTGGGCCGGTTGGGGAAGTGTGCGCGGCAATTCAGTAAGGGGTGGACGCACAAACGCGTCCTGTTTCAGGGGAGAGTCTCATGGCGGCAACACCAGCCAGTCAGCACGCGCATTGGTCGTCGCGTTTCGCATTCATTCTCGCAGCGGTCGGTTCCGCTGTTGGTCTCGGCAATCTCTGGCGCTTCCCCTTCATGACGGGCCAGAATGGCGGCTCGGCCTTCGTGCTGATCTATATCGGCTGCGTGATCCTGTTCGCACTGCCGGTGCTGATGGCGGAAATCGCGATCGGTCGCCACGCCCAGCAATCGGCCATTTCATCGACGCGCAAGATGGCCCAGGAAGCAGGCAAGTCCGCCAATTGGGCGGTCGTCGGCTGGGTCTGCACAGCCGGTGGTTTTCTCATCCTGACCACCTATTCGGTGATCGCCGGACAGGTCATGGCCTATTCCGCGGCGGGTTTTGCCGGCGGCTTTGGCCAGCCGGACGGTGCCAATCTCTTCTACCAGGGCGAATTCACGCAGCTGGCCTGGCACGCCGGCTTCATGCTGATCACCGTCCTGATCGTGGCCCGTGGCCTGAAGGGCGGGATCGAGCAGGTCGCAACGATCCTCATGCCGCTTTTCTTCGTGATGCTGATCGGCCTGACCATCTACTCGCTGACCACCGGTGCTGCGGGTGAGGCGATTGCCTACCTGTTCACGCCGGACTTCTCGGCTGTGACCGGGCAGACCTTTGTGGCGGCGCTCGGCCAGGCCTTCTTCTCGGTCTCGGTCGCTTCGGCCATCATGATCACCTATGGCTCCTACCTGTCCAAGGACACCAATATCGGTTCGTCCTCGGTCATCATCGCCGGTGCCGATACTGCCGTTGCGCTGATCGCCGGCCTGATGATCTTCCCGATCGTTTTCATGGTTGGCATGGACCCGGCTGAAGGCCTGGGCCTGATCTTCACCGCGCTGCCCGCCGTGTTCGCCGACATGCCGGCCGGCAATATCATCGGCGGTGCCTTCTTCGCACTGGCCTTCATCGCTGCCATCACCTCCTCGATCTCTCTGCTGGAAGGCACCGTGGCCTTCATCGAGGAGCATTCCTCCTTTTCGCGACCGACCGCAGCCTGGCTGCTGGGCTTTTTCGCCTTCATGATCGGCGCCGGCGCGGTGTGGTCGTCGGAATTCGGCGGGGTCTTCGTTGACTGGCTCTCGGGCAGCTTCCTGCTTCCGCTCGGCGGTTTGCTGGTTGCGGTCTTCACCGGCTGGGTCATTCCCAAGGCGATCATGCGAGCCGAGTTGAGCCACGCTTCGAACGGGCTGTTCGCCTTCTTCCACTTCTGTGTGAAGTTTGTCGTGCCGCCGGCGATCGGTTTCATCCTGTTGCTTGGTCTTGATGCCAAGTTCAACGGTGGCGCCTTCGGCTCGTTGCTGGGTCTCGGCTAGCCGAACTTGTCGGCAAAGGCGTCGGTCGCGCGCACCAGTGCGTCGACCACGCCCGGCTCGCCGGCCGCATGGCCGGCATCGCCAATCATGTGGAGCCTCGCTCGCGGCCAAGCCCGGGCGAGGCTCCATGCCGTTTGCGGCGGGGTGACCACGTCATAGCGGCCCTGCACGATGACGCCGGGCAGGTGGTTATAGCGCTCGGCATCCTCGAGCAGCTCGCCGTCGCGCTCGAAGAAACCCCGGTGGAAGAAGTAGTGGCTCTCCAGCCGCGCCAGCGCGTCGGCGCGAACCGGATCGGCCAGCGGCGCGGCCGGGTCGCCGGTCATCGAGATCAGCGCACTTTCCCAGCGTGACCAGGCCAGCGCATCGGGACGGCGACGAATGATGTCAGGCTCTGCCAGGCGCTCGTAATAGGCGCGGATGATATCATCGCGCTCTTCCGGGCTCAGCGGGTCAACGAGACGCTCCCAGGCGTCCGGGAAGAGCATGTTGGCGCCGTCCCTGTAAAACCAGTCGAGCTCGCGCTGGGTGCAGGTGAAGATGCCGCGCAGGATGAGGCCGACACAGCGGTCCGGATGGGCACGGGCATAGGCGAGGGCCAGGGTCGCGCCCCAGGATCCGCCAAACACCACCCATTTCTCGACCCCCATCGCCACGCGAATGCGTTCGATATCGTCGATCAGGTCCTGCGTCGTATTGTGTTCCAGACAGCCATGCGGTGTCGAACGCCCGCAGCCGCGCTGATCGAACAGGATGATGCGATAGCGGCGTGGATCGAAAAACCGGCGCAGGGCCGGCGAAGCGCCGCCGCCGGGACCTCCATGCAGGGTGACCACCGGAAGCCCGTCGGGGCGTCCGCATTCCTCGACATAGAGGTCGTGGCCGTCCCCGACTGCCAGCCTCGAAGCCTGTGCAGGCCGGATTGGCGGATAGAGAAGGCGGCGGGAGTAGGAGGCATCCATGTCAGACACTGTGCCGTTAGCCAGTCCTAAACACAATAAACCATAGCCTAGCAGGACTTCGCTCTGTATCGTCCAGTCCGGTTTGGGGCTTACAATCGATCTTGGGATTTTCTGTGTGATGAGCGCATTTCGGCGAGCCGTGCTAGCCATCTGTTTTTGCAGTCTTGCCTCCGCTTGCGCCAGTGCGCCGATATCGATTGCCGCGGCGAGCCTGCCGGGCTCCGGCGCCGCGATGACGCCGGCGCATCGCCAGCTTGATACCGCCGTCGATGAATTCACCCACCAGCTCGAACATCGTGGCCTGATCCGCGAAGCCGGCTCGATGGCGACTGCCATGCGCTGGATGAACGAGTTGGCCGGTCAGTCCGATGCATCAGGCCCGGACGGGTTGGCCCTGTATCTGGAGGTCGGCGGGATCGACCTTGTCGATGCGCGCGCACCCGAGCTCATCCGCGCCGATATTGTCCGCGCCTGGCAGGGTGCGGCAGCCATTGATGCGGCCTCGCGGGCCCTTGTGACAGAAGGTGCCGGTTTGCGGCGCTCGGATGTGACCGACGCGCTTGGCTCGGTCGAGACCGCGATGGCGCACGCACAGACGGCCCAGTCAGTGTTTGAAACAGCCCTGCTGGACCTCACCGCCTTGCACGACGCGCCCGCGCTCAGCGGTGTGCGCCTCGAGCGCGATCTTCTGGCGCTGCGTATCAATGATCTGCGCGACCGGGCCGACGAATTGGCCGAATTGCGGCGCCAGCTGCGCAACCCGTCCATCTCCTGATGCTCCATCCCGATGAGGTCAAAGGCTTTCTCGATCCTGAGGAAGGCCGCGAGCTGGCAAGTCTCGCTGTGGAGGCGGGGCGTCTTGGCCCGGTGCTGGAGATCGGCTCCTATTGTGGCAAGTCGGCGCTGTATCTCGGCCCGGCAGCCCGCCAGGCCGGAACGGTGCTCTACACGCTCGACCATCACCGCGGGTCCGAGGAGCACCAGCCGGGCGAGGAATATCACGATCCCGAGCTGTTCAATGCCAGGCTGGGTGCCGTCGAGACATTGCCGGCCCTGCGTGAGACCCTGTTCCGGGCCGGGCTGGAAGACTGTGTCATCCCGCTGGTCGGGCGCTCGGCGGTGATTGCGGCCAACTGGACCACGCCGCTCGGCATGGCTTTCATTGATGGCGGGCATTCCATGGACGCCGCCCTGGCCGATTATCGTGGCTGGGCTGGCCGGGTCGTTGCGGGCGGCATCCTGGCCATCCACGACGTCTTTCCGGATCCGGCCGATGGCGGACGTCCGCCCTACGAGATCTGGAAGCTGGCCTGTGCCTCGGGCCTGTACGAGACGGTCAGGCGTACAGGAACGCTGGAAGTCTTGCGGCGGCTCTAGGCGCCGGATACTCCGGCAGGTGATTGGCGACCAGCAGGTCGCTGCCCCGGCTCAGCCCCTCGATCGCATCGGCGGCCATGATCAGCGCACCGGACGTCCAGGACGGGCGTTCGCGCGGCCAGATGATCGATTCCCCGAACTGCCAGCCCATCCAGTATCCGCCATCGCGGGCGATCAGGGGCGCCAGGTTGGCAATCAGCTCGCGGGCCTGTTCGGTCTTGCCGACGGCGTGGCAAGCCATCGCCAGTTCCGCCGTCTCGGCAGCCGTCACCCAGGGTTCGTGCGAAACGCAGCGACAACCCAGTCCCGGCTCGACGAATTCGGTCCAGCGCGCATAGAGGCGGGCCCGACCGATATCGGTCGGCAAGACGCCGGCCAGGGCAGGATAATACCAGTCCATGGCAAAGCCGCGCCGATCGGTGCCCTTGCGATCAAAACGGGCATCATTTTCGCGCAGGGCCGCGCCGATGCGGCGCCGCGCCTCGAGCCAGGTCTCGACCGGCTTGCCAAGGCGGCGTCCCATCAGGCAGGCGCATTCCAGCGCCTTGTAGAGGCTGGCATTGCCGGCTCGCAGGCTGTCGATCTCCGTCAGCGTCTGTTCGTCACCGCGGGCGCGCCAGACAATGTCGCCATGGGACGTCTGGTGGGCCAGCACAAAATTTGTTGCTGCTTCGACCATCGGCCAGTAGCGCGGCAGGGTGTCGAGTGCCTTCAGGGCGAGCAGGCTGCGCAGCACGGTAACCGCGACATAGCCGGTAAAATTGGTGTCGCGCGCCGTCTTTGGCGTGCCGGGGACGAGGCGCCGGTTGGCATCGTCGAGCGGGACCGAGGCACCGAGATCGCCGGTCCAGCCGCCATCGGCTTCCTGGCGGTCCATCAGGGCGGTGAGGGCGCGCAGGGTCTCGGCTTCACGGCCGGCGATTGCCAGGCCCATCGTCGCCTCGCCGTGGTTCCAGGCGTCCCAGACCCCGGCCTCGATCCACGGGATCGTGCCGTCGCCGCGTTGCAGGGAGGCGATGTGACCGGCGCAGGCCTGGATGTCGACCAGTTGGCTCATCAGCTTGTCTTCCTGAAATACATCACGACCGACTTGCCCAGGATCGGGTCGAGCAGCCATTCCATGGCCTGCGTCAGCCAGGGGCGCTTGATCAGGTCCCATTCCAGGAAGCGGCGGTACAGCGCGACCAGGCGGCTTTCTTCCTGGCGATTCCAGACGGCGCAGCGCAGCCACCAATAGGGGCTGTGCAGGGCGTGCGCCCAATGGCGGCGGAAGCGTCGAAAGCCGTGCTTCTCAACATCCCGCCGCAGCCCGTCAGACCGGAATATGCGGACATGGCCGCCCGGCGAGTTCTGATATCCCACCGATAGCCACCAGCAGATCGCCTCGGTCCAGTAACGCGGCACCGAGGCGGCGAAAATGCCGTCGGGTCTCAGAACACGGCGGATCTCGGCAAGGAAAAGCTCCGGGTCCGGCACGTGTTCCAGGACTTCCGAACAGATCACACGATCGAATGTGTTGTCGGGGAAGGGCAGTTTCTCGCCGGTACCGGTGGTCAGCACGGCATTGCGCAATGGCGAGGCGGGTTCGGGCGGCGGCAGTTCGAAGAATTTGTCGAGCGCGATGACGACGTCCTCATAACACAGGTCCAGCCCGACGGCGGTGACCGGCGTTGCGTCCCAGTAGAGCCCGTGCAGGTGCCGGCCCTGACCGCAGCCCAGATCAAGAACACGCATGCCTGGCTCCAGCGCCAGGTTTTCAGTCCGGATGGTTTGCATCGATCAGGTCCTGCCCTGTTCTGCCAGGGCCTCGACATAGAGGTGCGAGGCGGCGAGGGCGTGTTTCGACCAGTCGAATTCGCGACGGGCACGCAGGGCCGCTTTCTGCCCGAGCCGCGCTGCCGCTTCGGGATCGTCGAGCAGGCGCGCCAGGTTCTCCGCCATAGCACCGGCCTCGCCCGCCGGCGAGACCAGGCCGGCATCGCCAATCACTTCCGGCAGGGCACCGCCATCACTGGCCACCACCGCAGCGCCGCACGCCATGGCCTCGGCGGCCGGGAAGCCGAAGCCTTCGAAGCGGGCCGGGCAGGCCACGATATGGGCCCGGTGGTAAAGCCCGGCAACTTCGGCACGGGTGAGATCGGAGGAGGTCGTTACCCGGTCGGCCAGGCCATGGGCAGCCAGCATGCGCTTGGCCGGGCCATCACGCAGCGTGCCGATAATGTGCAGGCGGGCCGTGGGCCGGGCGGCGGCGACGCGGCCGAGCGCCTCGATCAGCACGTCCAGCCCCTTGATCGGCACATCGGCGCTCGCCGTCGTGACGATCAGGCCGGTCTCGCGGGACACTGACGGGGCGGGCCGGAAAGTCTCGTGATCAAGCCCGTTGAAGGCAACGCGGACACGTGCCGCGTCGACGCCATATTGCTCGGCATGGGTCTGACGGGCGGCGTCCGAGACGGCGAGATGGCGCGGCAGGGCGCGGGCGGTCCGCGCCTGCATGCCGATAAAGCGATACCAGCGCCGGGTCAGAAGCCGTTCCCACCACTTGCGTCCGGCGGCAATGGCGTAATCGCGGTCGATCGCGATCGGATGGTGCAGGGTGGTGATGACCGGGATGCGGTTGTTGATGCGCAGCATCGGGGCGGCGAGCGTCTGGTTGTCATGGATCACGTCGAACGCGCCGTCATGCGCCTTGAGGAAACGGTCCAGCCTTCGCCCGAAGGCATAGGGTTCACCAAACGCACCGGAATTATGGGCCAGCCATTCCGACAGGTCGGCCCAGGAGGTCAGGTGGCGCGGCCGGAAGGCGAGGAAGGCATTGTCCTCGGCGAACAGGTCAAGCGAGGGGAGCGTGTGAAGGGCAATGCCGGGATCAAGCTCGGGATAGGGCGGGCCGGACGCGACCGACACCTCATGACCAAGCGCTGCCAGGGCGCGTGTCAGCTCGCGCAGATAGACGCCCTGGCCGCCGACATGGGGATGCGAGCGATAGCCGGTGACCAGCACGCGCAAGGGCCGCACGGGCGTCGTGTCACGCGCCTTTTCCATCTGTGCGGAAACAAGGTTATGTCCATCCATGACGCGTGATTCCGGCGGTGGCAATTGAACGGCGAACCTATAGAAGTGAACATTGTTCGCCAAGCCGCTCCTGCCGGTAATTGCGGCGCTGCAGCGAAGCGCGCGATCGGGACAAGATGATGGTCAAACCGACAGCCCTGCGCTTCGCGACATATTACGGCGCCTTCTATTTGATGTTCGGGGCCTTCCTGCCGTATTTCCCGCGCTGGCTGGACGGTCGCGGCGTGTCGCCGGAATGGATTGGCTGGATCCTCGCCGCCGGCATGATCGGGCGGACCCTGGTGTCTCCCATCGGTGCGCGCTGGGCGGATCGCGCGGTGCGCCATCGTGACCCCATTCTCGCCTTTGCGATCGGCAGCGTGCTTGTCTTCGCCCTGCACCTGCCAGTCTCGACGCCGTGGCTCCTGCTGGTCCTGTCCTTTGCCGCCGGCGCGCTGGTGTTCGGACAGATCCCGGTGACCGATGCCTTTGCGATGCGTGCGGCACGTGATCATGCCTTTGAGTTCGGTCCCGTTCGGGCCTTCGGGTCCGGCCTGTTCATTGTCGCCAATTTTGCCGCCGGCGCGCTCATCGACCGGACCGGGACCGAGAGCGTTCTGGCCTGGATCATCATTGCCGGCGGGCTGATGGCGCTGGCCGCAGCCTGGTTGCCGCCCGGACACCGACCCTCGGCTCACCTGCCGCGGCCGGATGAGTGGAAACAGCTCGGCCGCCAGCTGGCCGGCCCGCTCGGTCTCGCCCTTGCAGCGTCGGCGCTCACCCAGTCCGGTCATGCCTTCTACTATGTCGTTTCCGCCAATGCCTGGTCGCAGTCCGGTATCAGCGGCGCCATGATCGGCACGCTCTGGGCCTTTGCCGTGGCTTTCGAGATCGCCTTCCTGTGGCTGTCCGGCCGCGGCTGGCTGGGCCGGTTGAGCCCGGCGAAACTGATGATGATCGGTGGCGCCGCCTCGCTGGTGCGCTGGGGGCTGACCGCGCTGGCGCCGCCCCTGTGGGTGCTTTTTCCGCTGCAGGCCTTGCACGCGCTGACCTTCGCCGCCACCTATGTCGGCTTCCTGCGCTTCACCGCGCAGGACATGCCAGACGATCAGACGGCGTTGTCGCAAGGCCTCAATTCGGCCTTGTCCGGCGGGATCATACTGGCAGCGATGTCGACGGTGTCGGGATATGCGTTCGCGCAATTCGGGATTGCCGGTTTCGCTTTCATGACGCTTCCGGGCCTGTTGGGACTGGGTGCAGCCTTTCTGCTGCATCGTGTTTCTTCACTCCCGCCGCACAAAGATATCGACTAGGATCGGGGCCATGAGGGGAATGCGGGACGAATCGCCGGCGAGAGCCGAACTGGTTGTGCGCGAGCAAGGCAAGCGCACGATCCTCGAACCCCATGGCGATTGGGTCGTCGATACGATCGGCCGGCATGACAGCGCCATCCGTGCCGTTGAACGCTCGAATGATCCCTGCGACATCATCGTCGACCTCACCCATCTCGGCCGCGTCGATACGGCGGGGGCCTATCTGCTGGGACGGGCGACACGGCGCTGCCCGACGCCCGACGCGGATTTCCATTTTGTCGGCAGCCACCGCACCGCCCGCCGCCTGATCGAGGAAGTGCGCCAGCGCACCCAGGTCTGCGGCCCCGAGGAAGTGCCCACCTTCGGCTTCATGAAGGCCATGGCGCGCATCGGCGCTGGCCTGGAAGCCGCCTATCTCGAAGCCGTCGACACCTTCGCTTTTTTCGGCAAGACGCTGACCACCGGGATGCGTTGCTTTCTCCAGCCCTGGCGCTTTCGGCTCACTCCGACCGTCTGGGCGATGGAAGAGGTCGGCGTCAACGCCCTGCCGATCGTTGCCGTGCTGTCCTTCTTCATCGGGTCGGTGGTTGCCTATATGGGCGCCAACCTGCTGCAGAGCGTCGGATTTTCGGTTTTCACCGTCGAGCTGGTCGGGATTTCCGTGCTGCGTGAGTTCGGCGTGCTGATCACCGCCATCATGCTGGCAGGACGATCTGACAGTGCCTTCACCGCCTCGATCGGCGCCATGAAGATGCAGCAGGAGGTCGATGCGATGCGCGTACTCGGTCTCGACCCGTTCGAGGCGCTGGTCCTGCCGCGCGTCGTCGCCTGCGTGCTGATGGCGCCCTTGTTGACCTTCGGGGCGATGGTGGCCGGTATTTTCGGGGGCATGCTGGTGGCCTGGTCGGCCCAGGACATCTCGCCGGCGCTTTTCTTCACCCGCCTGCACAGCGAACTCGATATCAGCCATTTCTGGGTCGGCATGTCGAAGGCACCCGTCTTCGGCCTCGTCGTCGCCATCATCGGCTGCCGTCAGGGCATGCAGGTGAAGGGCGATGTGGAATCCCTGGGGCGCCGGGTGACGGCCTCCGTGGTGCAGTCAATCTTCGCCGTGATCGTGCTCGAAGCCCTGTTTGCCATGATGTATCTGGAGCTGGGGATTTGAGCGACGACATCCTCATCTCGGTGCGCAATCTGCGCAGCGCCTTCGGGTCGCATGTCGTGCACGAGCATCTCGACCTTGATGTGCGGCGTGGCGAGATTCTCGGAATCGTCGGCGGATCGGGAACCGGCAAGACGGTGCTGCTCAACACCATTCTCGGCCTCAAACGGCCAGAGGGTGGCGACATCCTGCTCAACGGCCAGCGCCTGGCGGAAATGTCCGAGCGTGAACGCCGGCGTATCGACAGCCGGCTTGGCGTCCTCTTCCAGAACGGCGCGTTGTTCACCTCGCTCTCTGTTCTGGAGAACGTGATGGCGCCGCTTCGCGAGCATATCGACATGCCGATCTCGCTGATGGAGGAGATCGCCGGCATGAAAATAGGCCTTGCCGGGCTTGACCCGAGCGCGGCCGATCGCTTCCCGTCTGAACTGTCCGGCGGCATGCGCAAGCGCGCGGCGCTGGCGCGCGCCCTCGCGCTTGATCCGGAAATCCTGTTTCTCGACGAGCCGACCGCCGGGCTTGATCCGATCGGGGCGGCGGCTTTCGACAGTCTGATCCTGGAATTGTCGCAGGCCCTGGGCCTGACTGTGGTCATGATCACGCACGATCTCGACAGTCTGTACTCGATTTGCGACCGGGTTGCCGTTTTGGCCGACAAGCGGGTTGAAGCCGTGGCGCCAATCAGGGACTTGTTGAACAACCCGCATCCCTGGATCAAGGCATACTTCCACGGGCCGCGCGGACGTGCCGCGATGGCCGGCAAGGAGAACTAGGACATGGAAACCAAAGCCCATCACGCCCTGGTCGGCCTGTTCGCCGTGCTCCTGCTGGCGGCCGGCGGCTTTTTCGCGCTGTGGCTCGGCAAGGTCTCCTTTGACGAGGACTATGCCATCTATGACATCGTCTTCGATGGCCCGGTGCGCGGGTTGCGCGAAAGCGGCGAGGTCCGCTTCAACGGCATCCAGGTCGGCGAGGTCACGGATCTGGAGCTGGACGACCAGAGCCGGGTCATCGCGCGCATCCAGGTGCTGGCCCAGACCCCGGTCCGGGTCGACAGTTTCGCCCAGCTTGAGCCGCAGGGTCTGACCGGCCTGTCCTACATCCTGATTACCGGCGGCACGCCTGAAGCCGAGCGCCTGCGCAGCGAGGCGGGGCGTCCGCCGCCGCGCATCTTTGCCCGGCGCGCCCAGCTGGAAGGCCTTGTCGAGGGCTCGGAAGACGTGCTGGATGCTGCCCAGTCAGCCCTGTTTCGCCTGACCGCCCTGCTCAGCGAGCAGAATGTCGGCGAGGTCTCGGCGACGCTCACCAATCTCCGCGAGATCACCGACCGCCTGTCCGAGGAAGAAGCGCTGATCTCGGACATGCGGCGCACCCTGGCGAGCATTGACACGGCCGCCCGTGACATGTCGCAAGCGGCGGCCTCCCTGCAACAATTCGGTGATACGGCGGATGCCTTCCTCAACAATGAGATGACGCTTGCGACGAATGAGACGACGCTGGCGGCGATGGCCGTGAACCAGGCCGCAGCCGACACCAACCAGATCGTCCTGACCTTGCAGCCGGCGCTTGAAAGTCTCGCCGACAGCGGTATCGAGGATCTCAATCGTACGCTGTCCGATCTGCGCCGCGTCGTGGCTTCACTCGAGCGGATCACGTCGGAAGTGGAAAGCAATCCGGGCGGCTTCATTGCCGGAGCGCCCCGCGAAACCGTGGAGGTGCCGCAATGAACGGATCACGCCATGTCCGGGCCGCCCTGGTCGGTTTGGGTGCCTTGTCGGTCTCGGCCTGTGTCTCGCTGTTGCCGGCGTCCGAGCCGGTCAGCGTCTATCGCCTGTCATCGCCCCAGCCGGTCGAGCTGGCGGGTGAGGACTGGGTGATCATCGAGATCGACACGCCGAACGCGCCGCGGGGGCTGTCCGGTGACCAGATCGCCGTCATGCAGGACGGTGGCAGCCTTGCCTATATCGGGGAGGCGCGGTGGATTTCGCCGGCGCCACGCCTGGTCCAGTCGCTGATGATTGATACCTTCAATGCCGAGGACCGCCGGCTTGCACCGACGCGCGCCGATGACGGCGTTCGGGCCGATTATGAGCTGCGTCTCGATCTGCAGGAGTTCGAGGCTGTCTATGATCAAGGTCCGGACACGGTCCCGCTTGTGCGGGTGCGTATCGCCGCGCGTCTGGTCGCTGAACAGGGGCGCCGCTTTGCCGGTGCCCGTGTGGTGACGGTTGACGTGCGGGCCCATGCCAACCGGACCTCTGCCATCATCGCGGCTTTTGACGAGGCGACAAGTGGCGCCAGTCGCGAAATCGCGGACTGGACGGCCGAGCGGACGCGGATCCTCGCCGAACAATGAGTCCCGGCAAGGCGGGGTTCTGACCGACCGGGCGCGCTGCCCCGGCGATCAGTCCTCCGACCCGTCCTTGTCCTTGCGCCCGCCCCGGCCGCGCTTGGCCGGCGGGGTGTCATCGTCTTCCGGCATCGAGGACAGCAGGTCCTTCCAGCGCCAGCCTGGCTCGCTGGACGCTGAGCTGTTGCGGCGCCCACCGCGTTCCGGGAAGCCGACGGCATTGTCGGCGCGCGGCTGGGTCGAGGCTTCGCTATGGCCAAGCGGACGGGTCATGTCGTCATGCTCGCCACTGTCCGGCCCGGCTTGCGGCGTCTCAGCCGACTCGGCCGGTGCGCGACGCGCCTTGCGACCGGCCAGCGGGTCAGGCAGTTCATTGGTCGCCAGCTCCGGCGCCCGGCGCCCGCCCGCGACCGATCCCATGCGCAACATGAAATCGGACAGCAATTCATAGTTTTGGCGGATGCGGGCCTGGAAGGCGGCATCGATTTCCTGCGCTTCCTCGGCGGCGGCCATGGCGGCCGCATTGAGGCCCTCAAGCCCGCGACGCAGCGTGTCTGCCGCTTCCTGGGCGCGATCACGCGCCATGCCGGGCATTTCGCCAAGGCGTTCGATCATCGTATCGATATGGCGCTCGACGGTCTGGGTTTCCGAACGGGCCGACGCCAGGACGGATTCGAGGCGCTTGCGGACGGATTCGGCAGCCTCGTCGGCGGCGACCGAGGCGCGCTTGGTCAGCTTGTCGGCTTCTGCCAGGCGCAGTTCGAACGCCTCGTCCGAGCGACGGGCGGCTTCATACGCGGCCTCATTGGTCAACTCGACCTTGCTGGCGACGATATCAGCCTGGGCCTCGATCGCGTCGATTGCGGCGTCGGACACGGCCTTGGCTTCCTGGGCCGAAGCGATCAGGCGGGCCAGGGCGGATTCATGTTCCTGGGCGGCGCTTTCGGTCTCGGCGCGGACCCGGCCGGCCATGCCGTCGGCGCGCTCGATTGCAGCCTCGACGGCTTCGCGGAAGGCCACAGCGCCGTTGGAGGCAGCGGAATTGAGCGCGTCGGCGCCGTCGCGGGCGGTCGATGCCATGACTTCCAGCTCGGCCTTGTGGAAGTCGAGGGCGGCGGCGATCTTTTCCTGCTCCTTGCGCAGCGCCTCACTGGCGTCGGACAGGCGCTGGCGGTGTTTCACATAGGCTGCGTCGAGATTTTCCGAACGCTCCTTGAGCCCGTCCGAGAGTTCGCGCAGATGGCCCGTGCGTTCGGCGATCACAAGGGCTGCGGCATCGCTGCGCTCGGTGACCGCACTGCCGGCCTCATTGAGGCCCGCGACGCTGGCGCGGATACGGCGCTCACTGTCCGAAGCTTGGCTGGCAGCCAGTTCGGCGGCAGCAGCAACCATCTTGGACTGGTCGGAAATCGCGGCGGCGATCAGGGCGGCCTTGTCGTCGAGCGATTCCGATACCTCGCCGAGGCGCAGGCGCTCTGTGCGCAGCCCCTTGAGCAGGTGTTCGGTGCGGTCGCGGGCATCGCTGGCCGATTGCTCGAGCGATTCCGCGTGATGGCTGATGACTTCTTCCATCGCCGCGAGGCGGGCGAGGGCGCTTTCCAGCGCGGTATTGATCCGCTCGACCTCGCCGGAGACGGCGTCGGACAGGGTCTGCACTTCGTGCCGGGCATATTGCGCCGGTTCCGAGAGTTTGCGGATGGCAATCTCGACGCGGCGCGTATTGGCGGAATTGCGCACGATCTCGCGCGCCATCATGCCGGCGATGATGAAGATGAGGGCCGGCAGGAGGGCAAAGACCGACAGGCCGGTCAGCTGGCCGAAGCCGTAACCGCCCAGCGCCTCGAGCGACTGGATGCCCAGATAGCCCCAAAGGAAGGCGCTGGCGCCACCGACCCAGAACAGCGCAAAGCAATTGCCCAGCCAGACCAGCCAGTTGCCACCACGCGGCGGTGCGTCGCCGGCATTCGCCTCCGGTGCGGCCTGCGCGGTCAGTGCCGTGGTGCCGGTCTCGGTGATCGGTTGCTTGCTGTCCTCGTCGGCCATGGTCATCTCCGCGAGTTCGATCGTGTGGTCTTGGCTGGTCTCGGTCATTTCGGGCCTGGCTGGCTGCTGTCGGCCTCCCGCCGGCGCGCGGGCGCGCCTGCCGGAGCTGGATATCATGACAGAGAATAGGGGGAGATGCGCGTGAGGCACACAGATAATCTATGCAAATTCAATATTTGCAGCGGAAAGGTCGCGTGGATTGACGGCCGCTCGGCGTATCAGCTGTTATAGACCAGCGGAGGCGAGAGCAATTCCGGCATTTCCTGAGCGTCGCGAACAGGCATCCACTGATTGCAGCCATCGCTGCGAATTCGAGCCCAGCCGAGCTTGGCATCGGCGTCACTCACCAGCAGTGCGGCTTCACGGTATTCGGCGGGCCGCCCGGTTGAATCGGCGGCGCAATTGCCGGCCTCCAACGTCTCGATTCCCATCGAGGACAGGGCGACCACGGCGAACCATTCGATTATGGCGATGATGAATTCGACCATGTCAGGTGCGCCCCTGGGTCCCGAATGTATTGAACATATGCCTGCTACCTGCATACGGTGAGCGCAATTCACCAAACATGAGAAGTTTGTGAAGAGTTTGTAAGAAGATGGCGGAAATGGGGCGGGTCCCCCGGGGAAGGCGGCATGAGCCAGGCGAGCGAAAGCGATGAGGCGGGTGTCCTGATCATGCTTGGCCTGACCGTTTTCGGTCTGCTGTGCGCCAATCTTCCCGGCTACGCCCATGTCTGGGCGGCGGCCGACCTGCTGCCGCTGCAGGCCGCTGATCCGGGACCGGCCGACCAGCTGGCCTGGTGGTTCGGCCAGACCTTCGCTTCCTGGGTATTCAATATTCTGCTCGTCGTCCTGTTCGGGTCGTCCCTGGCGCTGGGCGCAGAGGTCGGCGAGCGCGGCACGCTGGGCTGGATGTGCCTGCTCGGCCTGGTGGCCGCCTATCTGTTCTGGCATGGCGAACTGATCACCGTGATGGCGCTTGCAGGAATGATTGCACGGCCGATGCAGGCGCTGCAGCCGGCCACCCGCTGGATGACGCTCGGCGCCCTGATCGGCGGGACATTCCTCATTCTGCTGGCCGGTGCCGGCATACTGGCCCTTCTGCCCGACACAATGGGCCTCGCCGACCTGCTCGGCCTGGACGCCGCGCGGATCCTGGCGGTCGAGGCCTCGCACCAGTCCGGCTTCCTCGCGCGGCTGCCGGACAACATGGCCACGGCGCTGCAATTCCACCTGGTCGAGATGTTCTTTCTCGGCGGCGGTGTGCTCGGACTGATCCTGCTCGGCATGGAGCTGGTCGAGCGCAATTTCTGGGGCGGGCGGTGGCCTGTCATGCCGCTGGTGTTCAGCGCCGCCGTGACCCTGGGCATCGGGCTGCCGCTCAATGGCTGGGCGGCGCTGCTCGCGCTGGGCAGTGATTTTGCCCCGTCGCAGGTCAGCCGGGGCATGGCCGCCCATGCAGCCGGGGCGCTGTTGACGGCCTACGGCTATGCCGCGCTTGTCGTGCTTGCAGTCCGCTTCAGGCTGGCCGAACCGGTGCAATTGCTGCTGATCCGCGCCGGCCATCTCTGGCTGTCAGTCGTAGTCGGCCAGATCCTGGTCTTGACCCTGCTCTTCTCCGGCCTGCCCGGCCTTGCCCTGTATGGCCGGATCGGGCCGCTCGGCCTGTTTGCGCTTGGACTGGGGCTGTGCGTGCTGCAGTCCGGCCTGATCTGGCTGTGCGACCGGTATTTGCGGGCCGGGCCCGTGGAGTGGCTGCTTGAAGGCCTCGCGCACCGCCGCTTTGCACCGCTGCGGCGCTGATCACGGCCAAGTGAACGACCTTGCCCACTTGAAACTCATCGCCGCGTCCCGCCGTGGCAAACAAGGCGCTCGGTTTTCACAGGGGACACAGATGATCCGCATGCTATTGGCAGCCGCCATTCTCCATTTCACAGCTGCCGCCGGCGCCGTGGCCGACGATCCGGCCACCGAGGCCGCGCTCGAACCGCTCGCCGATCGTTTTGCCCGCGGATTTTATGCGCGCGACCCCGGACAGGTCCTGTCGACCGTCCATCCCGAATTGTCCAAGCTGGGTTTGCGGCCGGATTTTCAGGGCCTCGGCCGGATGACGATAGAAAACCTCACGCCTGGTGATTTGCAAATCCTCGGTGAGCTCTACAATGCAGACGGTCGTCTCGATCCGGTGACCTCCACCGTCGATGTACGCTTCTTCGACACAACGTCGGACACCGGCCTGTTCCAGCTCACCGCAGATGCTGACTGGTATGATTTCTTTGTCGGCACGCGCATCAATGGCGAATGGGTCCTGGTGAACTGCGCCTATGGCGCTTTCGAGTGGATCGACAATCCTGACCGGGCAAATGATATCGAGCTGATCGGTGGGGTGGTGGCGCGCTACGCCGAAGCCTGGGATGCCGGCGACGCTGACGCGGTGGTCGCCGCCGTCTACCCTGATTTCGACCGCCGTCATGTGGATCGCAGCGGCGATCGCGAATATCTGGCCCCGGAAACCCTCGAGACGATCGCCATGCGTCTTGACGCCCGGGGTGTCGCGACTGCGCCATCGCGCGTCACCGTGTTCGAGGCGACCCGGGCAACCGGTGCGGCCCGTATCGAGGCGGCTGACAGGACCGAGTGGGTCTTGCTGCTGCGGGTCGCGGGTGAATGGCGGATCGTCAACAGCTTCTGGGAAACGCGTCCGGTCTAGCTTTCCGCGTCGGGCTGGTTTTGCGGCGCGGCATCGCGAAAGGCCGGCAGGGCCTGGCAGGCCGCGTCTGCGGCTGCCAGCGCCGGCCAGTCGGCCATGTCGAGCCCCCACCGGCGGGCATTATAGGCCTGCGGGACCAGGTAGATGTCGGCCAGTCCCGGATGTTGTCCGCCAAGATACTCGCCCGTCCTCGGTGCCGCGCGGACCAGGGTCTCCAGCGCATCGAGACCCGCTTTCATCCAGCGCTGTGCCCAGGCCTTCATGCCGTCCGGGCCCTGGCCCAGATCGCCGGCGACGGCTTTCAGCACGCGCAGATTCTGCAGCGGGTGGATGTCACAGCCGATGATCGAGGCCCAGCCACGTATGCGGCAGCGTCCGGTCGCGTCCCGTGGCAGGAAAGCGGGGTCCGGCCAGGTCTCGTCGATCCATTCCAGGATGGCTGGCGATTGCAGGAGCCGCTCACCATCATGCTCCAGCACCGGGACCAGGCCTTGCGGCTGGATGGCCAGCCAGCCGGCGCCGGTCTGTTCGCCCGCTTTCAGATTGACCGCCACCTGGTCGTAGCTGACGCCCTTGAGATTGAGCGCGATGCGAAGCCGGTAGGCGGCGCTGGAGCGCCAATAACCATACAGTGTCGTCGTCATGACCGGACTAGCTCCGTTCTGTCAGGGAAAAATCAAGCGGAGGCAGCCCCTCGATCCGGGCTGCCACCCGGTCACCCGGTTGCAGGGCGCTGACACCGGCCGGTGTGCCGGTGAAAACAAGGTCGCCGGCGCCCAGGGTGAAATAGCGTCCCAACTCTGTCAGCAGGGCGGCGGGCGGCAGTATCATCTGCGACAGGTCACCGGACTGGCGCACGCTGCCATTGACCGACAGCCCGATGGTGCCATTGGCCGGTGGTGGCCCCAGCTTCAGCTTGCCCATGGGGGCCGAGGCATCAAAACCCTTGGCAATCTCCCATGGCGCGGACTTCGCCTTCAGCCGGGCCTGCAGGTCGCGTTTGGTGAGATCGACGCCGGTACCACAGGCCACGATGGCGCCGGCTTCGCCCAGGGCGAGGACCAGTTCGACTTCATGGTGCAGATCTGCGGTCTCGGTCGGGTAGGGCAGGCTTGCTGCGGTCGAGATCGCGCTGGCCGGTTTGGTGAAGAAGATCGCTTCGGCCGCCTCACCCATCTCCTTGGCATGATCCGCGTAATTGCGACCAATGCAGAAAATCCGGGCGACCGGAAAAGTCCGGCTGTCGCCATCAAGGGCGAGACGGGGCGGGGCGGGGGCGGTGACGAGATCATTCATGCGTTATCGATAGCCGACCGGGCAGCGCGTCGTCGAGCCAACAAACGCCTTGCAGCTGTTGCCGGCATCCGGCACCTCTTGGACATGACCGATGCGAACCCGCTCCCGCCCGCGCTGAGCCTGCGCGACTACATGCCCTACCGCCTCGCCGTGACCTCCAACCAGGTGAGCCGGCTGGTGGCGCGCGCCTATCAGGACCGGTTCGGCCTTTCGATCTGGGAATGGCGCGTCATTGCGCTTCTGGGTGAAGCCGAGCCGATGACGGCGCAGGCCTTGTCCGACATTGCCGCGATGGACAAGGTGTCGGTGAGCCGGGCCGTGAAGGCGCTGGTCGAGCGCGGCCTTGTCCACCGGGCAGAACGCGAGGCGGACCGACGCTCGCGCGATCTGCGGCTGACCGGGGCCGGACGCCAGACCTATCGCGAGATCACGCCCGTGGCGCTGGGCGCGGAAGCCGATCTCCTCACCGGGCTGGACGACAGCGAGATTGCCGTGCTGGCCGGCGTTCTGGACAAGGTGCGCCACCGGGCTGCCGAATTGCTGGCCGGACCGGCACCTGATCCGTCGGCACCTGATCCGTCGGCGACTGGCTAGCTCGCTCCGGCCGGTCGCCGGTTGGCAGCGATGATGCGACCGGCGGCGAGCATGGCCAGTATGGTTGACAGGGCGAAGCAGTAGGCGCCGATCAAGGGTCGCGCTTCGAGCATGAGATTGCCGCGCAGGCTGAAGACCACCAGCGCCATCACCAGCACATCCGCCATCGACCATTTGCCCAGGCGTTCCAGCCAGCGCAGTGCGCCGGGCTGCCGGAAGGTTTCCGGCAGCGTGTCGGACACTTGCATGCGCCACATCCAGCCGAGCTTGGCGAGGGGAAAGCCGACCGAGAAGGTCAGGACGATCAGGGCCAGCATCCATTCCTGCTCGGCGGCCAGGGTCAGGCCCAGGGACAGGATGGAATGTTCGTCGCCCCATAGTCCCAGATGCCGGGTTTCCAGGGCCGGAAGCAGCAAGCCGGGACCCAGAAGGGCGCTCGCGATCACCAGCAATCCGGTCGCCAAGGCATCGGGCCTGAAATTTTCCTGCGTTTGCATGACAGCAATCCAGCCCGGAGAAGGCGGCCAAAAAGCGGCGCCCGTGGCGATTTTTGCGGCACCGGCTACCGCAGCGCCTGGCCAAACTATACTTGGCTTGCTGGCGGTTTTTTCTTTGGGGCGCGGGGCAATGCCTCGCAGACATATAGAGGCTTGGCTGGGCATGCGGTATTGCAAGTACAGGTAATATCCAATTACCCCAGCGAAATGCGTGGTTAATACCCTTCCCCTAGTTCGACGCCATACGCCGCAATGCGGTGACAGTGGAACAGGACGGGGTGTCCCCAATGCACAAGTTTATTTTGCCGGCTCTGGCCGGACTTCTCATGACAACACCGGCGGTGGCCGAGACGACGCAGCGCGATCTGGAAGTCATAGGTCGGGCCCTCGGCTTCGTTGAAGGCGCCAGTGGATCTGACCGGACGGTCGCGATTGTTTTCGACGCAGCGAGTGAAGCTGAAGCCCAGGCGCTGGCATCCGCGATGTCCGGTGGCTTGTCCGCCGGCCGCGTCACGCTCAATGCGCGCCTCGTCCCGATGGCTGATACCGGCTCGATCGGTGGCGCGGACGCCGCCGTACTGCTCGGCTCGGCTGCCGGTGATGCCGGAGTTTACGGTGCCGCCAGCTCGGCGGGCGTGATGACCGTTTCCACAGACATGGGCTGCGTTGAGAGCGCCCGCTGCGTGATGGGTGTCCAGAGCGCACCGTCGGTACGCATTGTCGTCAATCGCAGCGCAGCCGACAGCTCGTCTGTCTCCTTCGCCGCTGCCTTCGCCATGATGATTGAAGAAATCTAAGCGTATTCCGAGATTTGAGAGAGTAACTGCCATGAAGACCCAATTCCTCACAACGTCGATCTCGGTGCTTGCGCTGAGCTTCGCCTTCTCCGCCGCGACCGCCGCGCAAACCCTGGACTACACCGCCATGAGCGACCTGTTCGGCGAGCCGGTCACGGCCGGCGCCACGGGCGCCCCGCAACGCGCATCGGATGTCCCGGCCACGATGATCATCATCACCCAGGACGATATCGAACGCTTCCCGGAATACGACATCCCGGGCATCCTGCGTCACTATGCCGGTATCGATTACAACCGCTATGGTTACGGCGACGGCCAGATCTCGATCCGTGGCGCCGCCACCCCGTACTCGCCGCGCCTCCTGGTGCTGGTGAACGGCCGTGAAGTCTATCTCGACAGCTATGGCTATACCGCCTGGTCGACCCTGCCGGTCCAGCTGGAAGAGATCCAGCAGATCGAAGTCGTCAAGGGCGCCCAGTCGGCTCTCTATGGCTTCAACGCGGTCGCCGGTGTGGTCAACATCATCACCCGCAACCCGCAGCACGGTGACTATGCCACCGCCCGCGTCAACGCCGAGACCGATGGCGGTTTCGACGCCGCCTTCGTCGCGGCTCGCCAGTTTGGGGATCGCGCCGCCGTCCGCATCAGCTACGGCAATGGCGAAAGCGCCGAACTGCCGGCCGGTCTCAACACGATCGACGCGGTGGGCCTTGCCCAGCAGGACTTCACGCGCGAAACCGGTGCGATCGAAGGGCGTTTTGCCCTGACCAACAAGGTCAACCTGACCGCTGAAGCCACCTTCACCAATGTCGACCAGTCGGAAATGACCTCGGTCTATTCCTCGGCCCGCGCCCTCTATGAGCTGCGCTCCTACAAGGTCGGGCTGGATGCCGACACGGATTTCGGCGTGATCTCCGCCCTCGTTTATCGCAATGAGAGCGAGATTGCCTACAGCTTCGGTCCACTCAGCGCCGAGCTGACGACCTTCCGTATCCAGGACCTGTTCAAGGTCGGCACCAATGACACTTTCCGTGTCGGCGTCGAATTCCGCGACGGTCAGACCGCCTCCTTCCCGGATCCGGGCAATGGCGATTTCGGCTATGAGTCGATGGCCGCTTCGGTGATGTGGAACCACAAGTTCTCCAACACCTGGGACCTGACCCTGGCCGGCCGCTATGATGTCGTTGACTGGAGCCGCGACGGTGCGCCAAGCGCGCTCTACGCCTTCACCCAGGATGATTACTCGGTCTCCTTCGAGGAATACTCCTACAACGCTGCTCTCGTCTGGCGTCCGTCCTTCGGTGGTTCGATGCGCTTCATGGCGGGGCGCGGCATCCAGGCGCCGACCTCCTTCGATATCGGCTTCACCCTGCAGACGACCGCCGGTGGCAATCCGATCATCCTGTCGGGCAATCCGGACATGATCCCGTCGATCGTGGACAGTTTCGAGGTCGCCTATGACCGCAGCCTGACCCCGAGCATTGACATGCGTGCGGCGGTGTTCATGCAGGACACGTCAGACGTGCGTGGCCAGTTCGGTCTCTTCCCGGACCTGCTGCCGCCGGCCGTGACGATCCCGACCCTGCTGTTCGACAATCGCGGTGACACCACCACGACCGGTTTCGAATTCGGCCTCGCCGGCAATCCGGAAGGTCACTGGGACTGGGATGCGAACTACACCTACCAAAAGACCGAAGATGATCTGGATGGCACGTTCGGCCTCGGCCACGTCCAGAACTTCGAGGGTGCCACGCCGGCCCATATGTTCAACGGCCATCTCGGCTGGACGGGCGAGCACCTGACGCTGGACGGTTTCGTGAACTATGTCGCGGAAACCACCAGCCCGCTGCAGCCGGTCTTCGGTCTCCCGACGCAAGTCGATCTCGACGCCTATGTCGCGGTCTCGCTGCGCGCCGGTTACCGTTTCAACGATCATATCGCTGTCTCGGTGAACGCCCAGAACGCCAATTTCGGCGACGGTGAAGACACCGGCGTGAACGCCCAGGGCGAGTCACGTGTCTGGTTCGGGCTGTCCAGCAGCTTCTAATACGAAATGAGCGCTCCGGTGCCGTTCGGCACCGGGGCGTTAACCCTGACTTCAGCGATTCGGGCAGACTATTCGCCGGACGACATAGCCGCCGACCGGTGATGTCAATTGGGA
Source organism: Maricaulis sp. (assembly GCF_015665295.1). Lineage (GTDB taxonomy): Bacteria > Pseudomonadota > Alphaproteobacteria > Caulobacterales > Maricaulaceae > Maricaulis. The sequence goes on along the minus strand of NZ_JADFAJ010000014.1, from coordinate 3,284 downwards.
GACTAAAATGGGCAAGGCTACTTCACTCTTCAGGCTGACCATCGCGCAATCCTTCGCGGTTGCGCCGATCGCCGCCATTATCGCGCTGATCGCGGTCGCCGGTCTTGGCGCCTGGTCGCTGCAGAATGGATCGGACAGCCAGCAGCGTGCGATGCGGGAAATGAATGCCGCGCTCGAACTCACAGACCTCAAGTCCGAACTGCAATCCATCAACAGCGAAGTCCTTGCCGTCGTGACTGCCCAGGCCGCGGGCAATCCGATTGACGTGATGGCCTCGTTTGACGCCGTCGGTACACGCGTCGACGGCCTCTCGGTCCGGATCAGCGAATTGCAGAGCTCCGGCGCCGACATCGCCGATGGTACGGATACGTTCAGCAGCCTTGTCGAGCAGCTGGCACTCTACAAGGACGCCCTGGATTTTGTCGGCCAGATGCTCGAACTGGACTTCGCCAGCTCGGTCGCCTTCCTGCAGCCGTTTGATGCCGTGTTCGCCGAAATCAGCGCCGACCTTGATGATCTCGCGCTCGAAGGCGCCTCGCTGGCGCGCATGGATGCGGCTGCCACCGAGACCGGCGTGCGCAATTCGATCATCCTGTTCGTCGGAATGACCATTGGTGTCGGCGTCGCCCTGATCGCCCTGGCCGTTCTGTTTGGTCGCCAGATCTCGTCCTCTGTACGCAAGATCGCCGCGGCGACTGAAACCCTGGCCGACGGCGATTACAGCCTTGATATTGCCGCCCTGGAACGCTCGGACGAGTTGGGTGCCGTGGTTCAGAGCCTCAGCCGTTTCCGCGACAAGGGCCTGCAGGCCGAAGCACTCGAGACCGAGCAGCGTGCCCAGGCGGAAGCCAATGAGCGCCGCGCAGCCAGACTCAATGATCTGGCCCAGGCCTTCGATGCCGAAGTCATGTCGATGCTGGGCGAAGTCAACGAGGCCTGCTCCTCGATGTCTGCCATCGCCGAACAGCTGTCCCAGGCCGCAACCGAGGGCTCCGAGCAGTCCGGCCAGATGGCGTCTTCAGCCGCGCAGGCCTCGGCCAATGTCGAATCCGTCGCTGCGGCGTCCGAAGAGCTGACCGCCTCGATCGCCGAAGTGACCCAGCAGATCCAGGGCTCCTCCGACATGGCCAGCCAGGCTGACGAGCGGGCCAAGTCGGTTCGCGCCGTGGTCGACAATCTCGGCGCTGCGGCGCAGGAGATCGGCAATGTGGTCCAGCTGATCAATGACATTTCCGAGCAGACCAACCTTCTGGCGCTCAACGCCACCATCGAGGCGGCTCGCGCCGGTGAAGCCGGCAAGGGTTTCGCGGTCGTGGCGTCGGAGGTCAAATCACTCGCCGCCCAGACCGCCAAGGCCACGGACGATATCCGCGACCAGATCCAGGCGATCCAGGAAGCCGCCGCCTCCTCGTCCGCCTCGATCGAGGATGTGACCCGCGCGGTCGGCGAAATCTCCCGCTCGGCCTCCGCGATTGCCGCCGCTGCGGAAGAACAGAGCGCCTCGACCCGCGAGATCTCGAGCTCGGTGGCCCATGCGGCGACCAGTGCCCGGGCGGTCTCGGACAATGTCGATGTCGTGTCGCGTTCGGCCCGTCAGACCGGCGATGCCTCACAGGACGTGCTGCGCGCCGTGCGGACCGTGTCCGAACGTGCCGAGAAACTGAATTCCACGGTTGAAACCTTCCTCACCGAGGTTCGCGAGGCTGGCTGATCTCTCCCCCCTTGATGTCGCCCCGCAACACAGGCGCCCGGACCCTCTCCCCCCTCGGTCCGGGCGCTTTTTGTTTGGCCGTCCGGCAAGGCGTCAGCGTTCGCCGAGTGCCCGCGCCGGCAGGTAGATGATCCGGGCGGCAATGTCGGACAGCGCGCCAAGCCCGCTTTTGCGCGACTGACCCATTTCGCCGTTCAGCGCCTGTGACAGGGCGCCGTTCGCGGCCAGCTGCATCAATGTCTCCGAAGCCGCAAAATCGATATGGCCGAGCAGGGTGCCGTCCTGCAGTCCGGTCAGATCGATTACTGCAATGCCGCGTTCAATCAGCGTATCGCGCTGGCGTCCGATCCCGAGCCGTGTCTGACCGCCACCGCGCAGCGTGTCGGACAGGGCCAGGGCCCGGTCGCGACCGGAGACCAGAACGGTCATGTGGCCGGGGGGCGGGTCGAGGGAATCGAGCTGGTTCAGGAAGACGTCGAAATCAATGTCCGGCGAGGCCAGGATGACCGGGTCAATCTTGGCCAGGACATCCGTGCGGCCCTCAAGGCTGAGTTGGCGCAACGCCTCCATCGTCACCAGCGACCCCATGGAATGCGCGAGGATGGTGATCGAAATGGCGGGGCTGTTGGCGACCTGCTCCAGCGTATCGGCCAGGCCGTCACGTGCGAATTGCGCGCTGTCGCGGTCATAGAGATAGGCCGGCCATTGGCCGGCTGACGGCCAGGCATAATGCACGGCCACGGTTCGAACCCCGAAATCATTGAGGATCTGGGCATTGAGGTAGAGTCCCTCGGAGAAGGGCGTGTTGAATCCGTGCACAAAGACAAACACATGCCGCTCGGCCAGCGGCAGGGCCGACAGTCGGCGGTCAAGCCTTTGCGCGAAGGCGGCACGCCCGATATCGGGCTGGTAGCCGGTCAGGGCGAACTCGCGCGCGGGATCGACCTGTCTGGACGGATAGATGATCTCGCCGGCCAGCCGGTTTGACGGAACCCAGACATCGGCGTGTGCGAAGTGCAGCGCGCCGCGGTCCGGCGTCAGCCGGACATCGGGATCCGCGCTAGGCATGCGTGTGGTCGCTATCAGGATTGGCTCACTCCGCCCGGCCACCAGTCCGGCATCCACGATAGGCAAATGCGCCGGCGCACTGGCGCAGCCCGCGAGCAGGGTCAGGGCAGAGAGGAGGAGGAGGAAAAGGGGCGAGGGTCGGGACAAGGTGGTACTCCGGCGGCTCGCCAGGCTGGCAATCCATTTGTGCCACGCACCATCATCGAAGACGGGCCGCGCGGTCAACGCCGGGATGTGCCGGCAAACGGTCATTCTGGTCAGGAGGTAATTGGTGCGCCCACTAGGATTCGAACCTAGGACCCGCTGATTAAGAGTCAGCTGCTCTACCAACTGAGCTATAGGCGCGCCGGTTGGGAAGCGGCGGAAAATACGCGTCCGCGAAACAAAATCAAGACATTCCTTCGGCCGAATGCACATGCCTGCCATGCCGGATTGCGGGGTGATGGCGGGCGGCCGGTCTGGCGCTATTCCACGCGGGCCCGGCCGATCGTGCCCATATCGGTGC
>NZ_JADFAJ010000023.1 GCF_015665295.1 Maricaulis sp. | reverse complement strand
GCTGATTACGCCAAGCAATATCCTGATGATCCCGGGCATCATGACCTTCGCGCTGGCTGTTGGCTGGCGCACCGGGTTGACCTATCTCGTGGCGACCCTGTCGATCTACACCTGGTGTGTTCTGCAGTCCTCGCAGGCGGATGCACAGTCCGTCATGAGCTATGGCGTGACCTTGCTCGCGGCATTGGGCGGCACCGCCATATTCGTGTTCGTTGGCGCGACGATCTTCCGCAGCGAGATGATCAATGCTGCCCGACGGCTTGATCGCGCCAAGCGTGCCGCCGAGGCCGCGACGGATCATTTCCGGGAGCGTGCGGCGACCGACGCCCTGACAGGCGCCGCCAATCGCGCCTCTGTCGACAGGATTCTCGCGGCCTGTGTCGAGCGGTGTCGCGAAGACGGGCAAGCCTTCGCGCTGGTGGTGTTTGACCTCGACCACTTCAAACGGGTCAATGACAGCTATGGCCACCTCGCGGGCGACCGGGTGCTTATCGAGGTCGTTCGGGCCGTGAGGTCTGTCCTTCGTCCTGCGGATTCGCTGGGGCGGATCGGGGGGGGAGGAATTCATCGTGATCCTGCCCGGCGCAACCGGCGATCTCGCCGTGCGACTGGCGGAGCGCATGCGTGAGGCGATCGCGGCTATCGTGATTGACGTCGAAGGCCGCGGCCAGGTCCGCCCGACCGCGAGTTTCGGCCTGGCTGAAGGACTGCCGGCACTGACGGTGACCGAGCTTCTCGAACAGGCCGACCAGTGTCTGTACCGCGCCAAACGGAGTGGTCGGAACCGGGTCGAGCTCTCGCCATCCATGCGACCGGGCATTGCCCTGATGGACACGGCGGCGCGGGCCTGAAAGCGACAGGACCGAAGCGTGCCATGGCGGCGCTTCCGGGGGCTCGCCAGATCTGCTCCGCGCTTGTTTCCGATCGCCCTGTGAAACAGCCGGGAGGCTGCATCGGACGTGCAACACCCCCCTCGACCTCGTCTCGGCTTGCGGCTAGAAAGATCGCGATCCCTGAGGTCCCGCGGGTATAGCACAATGGTAGTGCAGCAGCCTTCCAAGCTGAGGATGCCGGTTCGATCCCGACTACCCGCTCCAACCTTCCCCATCACATCCCAAGCCTGACAGTCCAAGCCAGACAGTCCATTGCGCGCTATCACCGGCGTCGGTGTGAGCTTATGGTTGGATCATGATCGGGATTCTTGCTGACACGTCCGAGACTTGGTTGCTTGCCAGCCTGTTTCTGGGCGCGCTTCTCGACGCCTTGCCGGGCCCCTGTCTTTTCGTGTTCGGCGAAGTCTTTTTCGTGTTGGCCGGCACTCTGCTGCACGACGCGGGGACGGTGTGGCCTGTCATGGCGGTTTTCGCCGGCGCCCTGGTCGCCGACCAGATCGGCTACGAGCTGGGCAGGCGGGCCGCTACGCCGCTGCGCCGGCTGGCACTGGCCACGGCGCGGCGCCGGTCGGCCTATCGGCGTGCGCATCGCGGGCTGCAAGGGCGGACCCTGGTTTTCGTTGCGGCGAGCCGGCTGCTCGGACCGGTGGCCTGGATCACACCGGCACTCGCCGGGAGCCTGCGCGTATCCTGGTTGCGGTTCACCCTGGGCTCCCTGATCGGCGTCTTCCTGGGGGTCGGGCAGTTCGTGCTCTATGGCTGGTTGCTCGCGGCGGGTGTCGGGGCTGCCGGCTTCGATCTCGGCCATTTCCTCGCCGAGCATGCCGTCCTCATCCTGTTCGGCGGGAATGGTGTCGTGATAGCGGGTCTGCTTATCGGGCGCTGGCAGTTCGGTTCCCGGCGTGGGCCTCGACAAGATCAGCAATGAGCGCGGCGGCGGGAAGGTCCGCCTCATGCGCCGCGAGTTCATCGCGTCGCTGCCGCGCTGTATCGCGTGTCCGCGGCGACAGGGCGAAGGCGAGCAAGCGGTCGATCTCGCCTGCGTCGAGGGTCCGTTTCGGCGGCGGCGGCGCGACCCCTGTCCGGGCCAGCATGGTCGCATTCCAGAACTGGTCGAGCACGTGCGGCAGGATGATTTGCGGGCAGCCCGCGCGCGCTGCCGTATCCAGCGTGCCCGCCCCGCCGTGATGAATGACCGCCCGGCACTGCGCAAAGAGCCGGTCGTGCGGGACCTGTCCGCAGACGTGATGGCGCCCGAATGATCCGGGTGGACGTTGGGCCAGGCCCGCCGCGATGACGGCACGCTGCCCCGCCGCCTCCAGCCGGTCCAGCCAGAGTGCGAGTTTCGCCGCTCCGCCACTGACCTGCATCGAGCCGAGGCCGAGATGGACCGGTGGCGGTCCGGCCGCGAGGAAGCCGACCAGATCATCCGGCAGAGGCGTGCTGCCGGATCGAAGCGGCGGATAGGCGACCAGGCGGCTTGCACTGTCCCATTCGGCGGGCTGCCGGATATCGAGGATGGCGGGCAGGGCGGTTATGCGGGGCAGCGGCTCGCCGAGATGGCGCGACAGGTCGGCAAGGCCGGGGCGTGGCCGCGACACCAGCCGCCGGCGCGCGCTCGCCAGCGCGACGCCCAGCCCGGCCAGCGAGGCCGTAACGGCCAGATAGCTGGCCCGGTTGAGCCAGCCGCCCATGTCGCGACGGGCAATCATGGCGCAGGGCAGCGCGCCGCCGGGGGTCAGGACCGGCTGCAGGGCCATCAGCATGAAGGGCAAACGGTGATGTTCCGCCGCGATGCGGGCCGGCATGGCAACCGGATTGGCGAGGACGAGGCCGGCCCCGCGAGCCGCGTCCAGTGAGCGGGTCAGTACATCCTCGATATGGGGGCGGATCATGACCGGCCAGTCGCGAAAGAAATTGACCGGACCGCGCAGCGTGCCGCGCACGCCGGAGCGGGCCATCCACTCGCCGACTGAAAAGTCCGGCGGCGTGGCGGCGGTCAGCCCGTGCCCCCGGATGATGGTTGTGTAGTCGCGCGGAGCCAGCACGGTGACTTGATGACCGCGTTCCGCGAGCGCTTTTGATAGCGCAAGATAGGGCATGACATCGCCGAGTGTGCCGAGGGTCTGGATCGAAATCTTCATCGGCAGGTCCGGCAGACGCGACGCAATTTGCCCGGGCCGGGCGGTGGCAGATCGTCAAGCCGGGCTGCCAGTTCGACCCGGGCTCCCAGATGCCTGAAGCGTGCGGCGAGACTGTCTCGGGCGAGATCGAGAATCCCGGCGCAATCGCGCGGCAACCGCAGTTCGACCCGGTCCGGCGCCGTCTGGGTGACGCGGAAATCGTGGATATGGGGGCTGGCATCGACAACGGCGTTGCGGATCACGTCAGGCGTGATCGCGACATGGCCGGAACCGCTACCGGCCAGCTGGAAGACGTCGTCCAGCCGCCCCGCGACCGAACGCACTGTGGTGAAGGCTGAACCGCAGGGGCAGGGGCTTCCGTCCAGCTCGAGAAGGTCATTCATCCGATAGCGCAACATGATCTGCTGGCGCCGGGTGAAGTCGGTGATGACCGGTGATTTCAACATGGCGTCACCGGGCACGGCCTCCCACTCAAACAGGAGGTGGTCTTCCAGCAAGTGAAGGCGCCCGAGCGGGCAGGCAACGGCGAACAGGCCTTCCGTTGCCATGTAGATCTCGCGCACGGTGACGGCGAAGCGTGCCTCGATCATCGCCCGGTCGAGCGGGTCGAGCACTTCGGCGCCTGAGAAGACATGGGAAGGCGCCAGCTTGCTGTCGCGCCCGGCGAGCAGGCGCAGGACTTTCGGCGGGGCGATCAGCACGTCCGGCAGCCAGGCCTCGACCGCTGCGGCCTGGGTCTCGACGCCGTCATTGAGATCAAAGAAGCGCAGGGCCAGGCGGCCGCTTTCATTGGCGGCATCATAGAGGCGGCTATTGGCGGGCAGCAGGACGGCGAGGCGCAGGCGCTGACGCCAGAATCCCGGCAAGCCGCGCGCCAGGATCACTCCCAGCCAGGCATGACGTTCCGCGTCCGAAATCACGTAATAGCCGCGATTGCCGCTGGTGCCCGTGCTGGCACCGACTGCAAAACCCGCGGGCGCCTCGCCGGCCTGCCAGGCAGATCGGGCGGTGGGGGCGTCGAGGCGCAGCGTGTTGTAGGCCTCAAAGCGCGCCATCATCGTCGCCTTGTCGACCTGCGGATAGGCGTCGAGTGGCTGTCCGGCCCGGTCTTTGTAAGCCTCGACGGCGGTGATGCGGCGGTTGAGGAAGTCGCGCAGGCGGCGCTGCTGCCAGGCGTCGATCCGCGCGCGCGTGGTCAGCGTGCCGGCCAGCCAGCGAGCACGGGCATAGGCGGCCATTATCGCGGCGGCGGCCGGCAGGGCGGGGCCCACCATCAGGTGTGACCCTGCGGCAGATCAGCGGGGATATCCGGATCGTGGCAATAGACGACTTGGCCGCCCTTTTCGACGAAGGCGCGAATGCGCCGGGCGCTGTCGCGTGTGGTGGCCGCATCGTCATACACCCAGGCGGCCGGCGGGCCGGGCAGGCGGTCTTCCATGACGGCCCGATGCAGCCATTGTGCATCGGCGGCGTAGAGCAGCGGCGGGTCGAAACGCGCAAAACACAGGCCGACATGACCGCGCATATGGCCCGGCAGCGGCACCGCCAGGACACTGCCATCACCAAATACATCGCGGCCCGGCCCCAGCCCGAGCGGCGCCCGGGCCTGTCGCAGGTCATGGATGTCCTCGACGCGCTCGAGGACATTGTCGGGCAGCAGTTCCGCGAACACGCCATGACGCAGCCGCCTCGACCCCATCGCGAGATAGTGTTCGAGGGCTGTTCGGTCGGCGAGGATGCGGGCGCCGGGATAGTCGCGGAGCGCGGCAATGTGGTCGGCATGCAGGTGGGTCAGGATGATGGTCGAGGCGTCGGGTCGGGCGCCGGGCAGGGCCTGGTCGGTCAGCCTTGGTCGCAAAAGGGCATTGTAGATCCGCAATGCCAGCGACCGGGTCCCGCCTGTGACGCGCGCCGAGTAGCCGGTGTCGATGAGACAGGTGCCGACCTTGGTGTGCCGGAAAACACCATAACGGACCGGTATGTCCAGCATGCGGCGCCGGCCGCCTTGCAGCACCAGGAATTCCGGTGCCCGGACCGTTGCCGAGTTGGGGAAGTCCAGGGCTTCGATCATGCCGCCATCCCGGCGAAGGTGCGGTCCAGTCCGGCCTCGAAATCGATCTGCGGCTGCCAGCCCAGCCGGTCGCGGGCGGCAGTCAGGTCGAGCGTCTGACTGTAGGCAAACAGGCCGACACCATAGGCCGTTACCGGCGGCTCGGGCCGGCCGGGCAGGATCGCGCAGGCCGCTTCCGCCATCCGGGCCGCCGCCAGGACGAACGGAACCGGCAGCGATCGCCAGCGCACCGAAACCCCCTGTCGCGCCGCGGCGGCTTCGACGATCTGCCGAATGGCCATCGGCTGGCCGCCCGAGATGTTGAAGACGCGCCGGTCCGGCGCCGGCGCGGCACCAAGCGCTGCCAGACAGGCGCTGACGACATCCTCGACATGGGTGAGATCGGTCATCGCGCTGCCCTCGCGCATCAGCGGAAGCGGACCGCGCGCTGCGGCACGCATGAGGCGGGGCAGGAGGGCCGTGTCGCCGGCGCCGTAAAGCCCGCGCGGGCGCAGGATCACCGGATCGAGATCGGTGGCGTCCAGGACGAGCGTCTCGGCGATCCGCTTGGTTCGCGCATAGGCATTGACCGGGTCGGGCAGGGGCAGGTCCTCGGGGACGGCGAGCTGGTCGGCAAAGCGGAAATAGACGCTGGGGGAGGAAATATGCACGAAGCGGCGCACCCCGGTCGCGCGCGCCGTCGCGAGGACATGGCGGGTGCCGTCGACATTGGCCTGCCGGAAGGCTTGCTCGGAGCCCCAGGGGCTCGACAGGGCAGCAGCATGGATGCAGGCGTCGAGCGGGCCGTCCACGCGCGGGGCTCCCGCCGCCAGATCATGGGCGAGGGTCTCGCAGCCGCGCCCGGCAAGCGCGGCGAGTTGCGCCGGATTGCGGCCCAGCGCGATGACCGTATCGCCGCGCGCCAGCAGGGCGCGCACGAGATGATGGCCGAGAAAGCCGGTCGCACCGGTGACAAGTACCCGCATGGCTCAGCTTTCCAGTCCGGCCCCGCCGAGCGAGACTCCGGCCGAGGTGCCGATCATCAGCAGCTTCATCCCCGGTCCGACCCGCCCTTCCTGAAGGGCGCAGGAGAGGGCGACCGGCAGCGAGGCGGCGATCAGGTTGCCGGTCGTCGCGACATGGTTGTAGATCCGGTCGCCGGAAAACCCGCTGCGCTTGGCCATATGGGCGAGGGCGAGCGGCGAGGCCTGGTGGGGAATGACCAGGTCGACCTCGTCATGGCGCCAGCCAAGGCGGTCGAGCAGTCGGTCGATGAAGGCGGGCAGTTTCGCGGCGGAGAGCCGGAACAATTCGGGTCCGTCCATCCGGAACAGGGCATGGGCGGCGAACGCTTCGGGCGCCCGGTGAAAGTCGAAGCGTGTGCCGCCCGAAGCCAGCGAACAGCAATCATAGGCCTCGGCATGGGTTTCCATCAGGAAATCGCGAAAGCGCAGGGAGACGCCCGGGACGGCGACCGCTTGCGGCGGACCGGCACCCAGGACAAGCGCGGCCGCGCCATCGCCGAACAGGCCGGCCGTCTTGGGATCGGTTTCCCAGGGCAGGGCGCGCGAGGCGATCTCCGAGGTCACGACGAGTACAGTGCGGGCGCGCCCGGCGGCGATCTGCAGGGCGGCGATGTCGAGCGCCGTGAGGGCGCTCAGGCAGGTCGCATTCACATCATAGGCCGGGAAAGCGAGATGGGCGCCGCCGAGCCCGCGCTTGACCAGGGGCGCCGTGGCGGGAATGGGCTGGCGGCCGACGGCCGCGCCAAACAGGAGCAGGTCGATATCCTCAATCGTCATGCCGGCGGCATCGAGGGCGGCGCCGGCCGCGCGGCAGGCCATCGCCTCCTGGCTGTCGTCCGGCCCGGCAACGGTGCGCGAGCGGACCCCGCTGAGCCGTTCCAGCCAGCCTGGCGATCGCCCCAGCTCGACGTCAATCTCGACCGAATCGCGACGCTGCGAGGCAAGGCTGTGGGCAATGCCGGTGATATGAGGCGCCGCCCCTTTGCGGCTATCCTGTTCGGGCCGGATCGCGCTGACCAGTGACATGACGCATCGCCTTGTTTTTCATTTCTGTCGCAAAAAGCCTAGGCAGCGCCAATCGCCGAAAGCAAGGAAAAAGCGACGGTGGTGAATTGGATTTACTTGATTCAAAAGACCTATTTCAGCCCGGCTCGATGATTTCGAGATTTTCGGCGTCACAGACGGCGAAAACGAGAATGCCGAGCCGGGGCGGGGCCGGCCACCGGTTCGGCAGGGTTGGCGGCGTGCAGGCGCCGATCCGGCACCTTTTGGCTAATGTCTTGAACGGCGGTCTGCATTCGGGCTTGCCTTGCCGGTCTGACCTTGTGTATCAGGCGCCATCCCCAACCGGGTGTGCCCTGCACTCCCATGTAATCAACCACCATGTCGATCGGCCATTCGTCTCCAGATCGGCGCTGTAGAGGTGAAGATCGATGGCGAAGGAAAAGTTTGAGCGCACCAAGCCGCACGCGAACATCGGCACGATTGGTCACGTTGACCATGGCAAGACGACGCTGACGGCTGCGATCACGATGGTACTGGCGGAATCATCCGGCGGTGTCGCAAAGGGTTATGACGAGATTGACAGTGCGCCGGAAGAGAAGGCGCGCGGTATCACGATTTCGACGGCTCACGTTGAATACGAGACGGCCAACCGTCACTACGCCCACGTTGATTGCCCGGGCCACGCTGACTATGTGAAGAACATGATCACGGGTGCGGCGCAGATGGACGGCGCTATCCTGGTTGTGAACGCGGCTGACGGCCCGATGCCGCAGACCCGCGAGCACATTCTTCTGGCGCGCCAGGTTGGCGTTCCGGCCCTTGTTGTCTTCCTGAACAAGGTTGACCAGGTTGACGATGAAGAGCTGCTCGAGCTGGTCGAGATGGAAGTTCGCGAACTTCTGTCCTCCTACGAGTTCCCGGGCGACGATCTGCCGATCGTGGCGGGTTCGGCTCTGGCGGCTGTCGAGAAGCGCGACGATCACATCGGCAAGGACAAGATCCTTGAGCTGATGGCGGCTGTCGACGAATACATCCCGACGCCGGAGCGTCCGATCGACCAGCCCTTCCTGATGCCGATCGAGGACGTGTTCTCGATCTCGGGCCGCGGCACGGTTGTGACCGGCCGTATCGAGCGTGGTGTCGTGAAGGTTGGTGAAGAGATCGAAATCGTGGGTGTCCGTGACACCTCGAAGACGACCTGCACCGGCGTTGAAATGTTCCGCAAGCTGCTCGACCAGGGCCAGGCCGGCGACAATGTCGGCGTGCTGCTGCGCGGCGTGGACCGTGAAGGTGTCGAGCGTGGCCAGGTTCTGGCCAAGCCGGGCTCGATCACCCCGCACAAGAAGTTTGTGGCAGAAGCCTATATCCTGACGAAGGAAGAGGGCGGCCGTCACACCCCGTTCTTCACCAATTACCGTCCGCAATTCTACTTCCGCACGACCGACGTCACCGGCGTCGTGACGCTGAACGAAGGCACGGAAATGGTGATGCCGGGCGACAATGTCGAAATGAATGTCGAGCTGATCGTGCCGATCGCCATGGAAGAGAAGCTCCGCTTCGCTATCCGTGAAGGCGGCCGCACCGTCGGCGCCGGCGTCGTCTCGAAAATCATCGAGTAGGCTGCGAGGCAAACCGGTCGGCCCGACCGTCGCAGGAATCCGGCGGTGCCGGGATCGTCGCGAAAATGAGCGGGTCGACGGACCTCACATTGATGCAATTGAACGGCGCGCCCCGACGGGGCGCGCCGTTTCTGTAAGGAATCACCTGACGGCCGGATGAGAGCAGCGCAGGGTCGCCGGCCGTCCCTCCGGCAACACCCGCTTCCAGATGGCGACGGGCTTTGATTGCAGCAGAGGCGGGTGGGTTCCAATTGCCGCAAAGGACAGAAGGTTTTGAATTGTGTCTAGATTTTAATGTATGAGGCGGAATTGCAACAGTTCTGTAAAATACCAGAGGAGCCTGTGCGGTTCCGGGGCCAGTTGATTGACGGCCTTCGCGGGGCGGCGGTAGAGTCGGGACAGTGAAATCTGACTGATTTCGCGTGGGAGGGGAGCCCGGTCCGCCAGCAAGCGGCCGTTTTTCGCTTTTACCATATTTCTTACCTCGGAGGGAAAAAGAGAGTGAGATCCAGAACAATGAAGGCTTGCCTGATGGCGAGCACGCTTATCGGCGGCCTCGCGTTTGCGGCGCCGGCGATGGCTCAGGACGAGAACGATATCATCATCGTTACCGGTACTCGTATCCAGGCGCCGAATGTCGTCTCAGTCAGCCCGGTCACGTCGATCGGCCAGGAAGAACTCGATGTTCAGCAGACGCCGGATATTGAGCGGGTTTTCCGCGATCTGCCCCTGACCGTCCCGGGTGACGGCCAGAACGTCAACAACGGTACGGCCGGTGCGTCGACCGTGAACCTGCGTAACCTGGGCACCAACCGCACGCTGATCCTGATCGATGGCAAGCGCATGGTTCCTTACGACATCAATGGTCGTGTGGACGTCGCAACCATCCCGATGATCCTGCTCGATCGCGTTGATGTGGTCACCGGTGGTGCCTCGGCCGTTTACGGTTCTGATGCCATGGCCGGCGCCGTGAACTTCATCATGCAGGATGATTTCGCGGGCTTTGAGGCTGACCTCAACTACTCGCAGACCGAGTCCAATGACGGTCAGCAGTACGACATCTCCGTAATGATGGGCGCCGAAATGGATGGCGGCCGCGGTAATGTCGTCCTCGCGATGAACCACACGGACCGTGAAGCTGTTCGCTTCGGTGATCGCGATTACGGCATCTTCGGTGTCGATTCCGAAACCGGTGCGGGCCTTGGTGTCGACGCTGCGGGCGCTGCTCCGGCAGCGGATTGTACGGCGCCTGGCGCTGTCGCGGCCGATCAGTCGGGTTCGACCACGTCGATGCCGACGGCGTTCGATTTCGTGTCGGGTACGCTTCAGTACCGCAATGACGGTTCGCTCGGGCCGCGTTGCTCGCGCTTCAACTTCAACCCGTTCAACTACTACCAGACCCCGCGTGAGCGTTTCTCGTCTGCCGCCCTGGCGCGTTACGAGATCAACGACAACGCTGAAGTCTACGGTCGTGCGCTGTACTCCGCCACGAATGTTCGTCAGCAGGTTGCTCCGTCCGGTATCTTCGGTACCCGCATGGAAATCCCGCTCCAGAACCCGTTCTGGTCTGCGAACGCCGCTCAGATTGTCAGTGAAGTCAACGCCTTCATCGCGGCCAACCCGGCCGTGACGCTGGATCTCGCTGGCGTGATCGACAACAACAATAATGGCGTGTTTGACGTCAATGACTCGATCAATGTGCCGGTTCGCCGTCGTACGCTCGAGCTTGGTGAGCGTTCGACCCAGTACGACCAGAACCAGTTCCAGTTCACCCTCGGCCTGCGCGGCGATCTGCCGTTCACCGAGAACTGGACCTATGACGTCTACTACCAGCGTGGCGAAACCGACCGGACGAACACCTCCGCCGGCTACACCAACATCACCAACATCCGCACCGCTCTCAACACGGTCAGCGCGACGCAGTGTGAAACGGTTGGCGGAACGATCACGAACGGTTGTGTGCCGCTCAATGTCTTCGGTGGTTTCGGCACGATCACGCCGGAAATGGCTGCCTATTCTTCGGCGACCGCCATCGAGCAGCGCAACTATGTCCAGAACGTGTTCTCGGCAGTGACGACCGGCCCGACGGCCTTCCAGTCGCCGCTGGCTGCGCAGCCGGCCTACCTCGTGCTCGGCGCCGAGTATCGTGACGAGCTTGGTTCGACCACGCCGGACGAGTGCTGGAAAACGCCGCCGGCTTCGTGCCTTGGTGGTGCGGGCGGTAACCGTCTCCCGATCGCCAGCTCCTTCTCGGTGCAGGAAGCCTTCTTCGAGGCCAATGTTCCGCTGATCCAGGATCGCGGCATCTTCCAGGACCTCTCCCTGGAACTCGGCTGGCGTTACGCTCACTATGATCCGACCGGTGGCAATGACACGTGGAAAGCTGGCGTCAGCTGGCAGGTGTCCGACACCCTCCGCTTCCGCTACATGGAGCAGCAGGCTGTCCGCGCCCCGAACGTGGCCGAGCTGGGTTCGCCGGTCACGACCGGTCTGAGCAATGCGACGCTGGATCCGTGTTCGTCCGCCAATGTGGCCAATATCGACGCGGCTCTGACGGCGCTCTGCGTTGCCTCGGGCGTTCCGGCACCACTTGTCGGTCTGGTTCCGGATATTGTTTCCGGTCAGGTCAATACCTTCACCGGTACCGACCCGCTCAACCCGCCGGAGCCGGAAACCGGCCGCACCACGACCTTCGGTGTGGTCTGGCAGCCGGACTTCCTGGGTGGAAGCTTCAACAACACGACCCTGTCGCTGGACTATTACGACATCAACATCACCGACACGATCGGCACGTTCTCGGCCAACGAAGCCCTGAACAACTGCTACGTGCTGGGTGATCTTGCTGCCTGTTCCGGCATCAATCGTATTGCCGGTAACCTGGGTACGACGGGCGCTGGCGTGAACCTGTTCACGACCAACCTCAAATACGCTCGTGCTGAAGGCGTCGAGTTCGCTGCGTCCACCGGCTACGGCCTGGGCGACATGGGCGATCTCCAGTTCTCCTTCAACATGAACTGGTACCTGACCCAGGAGAACCAGTCCGCAGATACCTCGCCGGTTATCGAGTGTATCGGCTACTACGGCACGTCCTGTAACCCGACCCCGGAAGTTCGCTGGATCCAGCGCACGACCTGGAACAACGGTCCTTACAGCGTCTCTGTCCTGTGGCGTCACATTGGCGAGATGGAAATCGAACCGGTCGAGGCGGCTGCGATCTTTGCGGACTTCCGCTCGATCGACGCCTACGACTACTTCGATCTCTCCGGCTCCTACGAGCTGAATGACGGCGTGACGTTCCGCGCTTCGATCGACAACGTGTTCGCTGAACTGCCGCCGATCATCGGTAACGATACCGGTACGACCACGTTCAACAGCGGCAACACCTTCCCGTCCATGTATGACGTGTTCGGTCGCGTCTTCACGGTCGGTGTGAACATGCGCTTCTAAGCGTTCGTTCAAACCAGATGAGGGGCGGCGGCTTTCGGGCTGCCGCCCTTTTTTTGCAGTCACCTGTTTGCATTGCTGTAAGGGCAGTGTAGACAGCTGCGCTTCGGATGTGGCGGTGGCCCGGCCATCGTGATATCCCGCGCTCGGTCCTAGGGGTGTAGCTCAGTTGGTAGAGCATCGGTCTCCAAAACCGAGGGTCGGGGGTTCGAGTCCCTCCGCCCCTGCCAGGCCGTATTGAATTTCAGGTGGTTGCGCGTGATGCGCTCCGCCTCTTGAATAGAGGGCCCGAGCGGGCCAGATGGACTTGAATGACGCGGAACGCGAAAAATACCACGCCTGCCAAGGCGAAGGCTGACACGGCAGCGCCCAAGAAGAAGGGGGCTGGTCCTTTCCAGTACCTGTCCCAGGTGCGCCAGGAAGCCCGCAAGGTAACGTGGACGACGCGCCAGGAGACCCTGGTGTCAACCGTGCTTGTGCTGATCCTGTCCCTGATCGCCATGCTGTTCTTCTGGGGTGTCGACTGGGTGATCAGCTCGAGCATCCAGTTCATTCTCGCGCTCGGATAAGGAGGAGGCTGTATGTCTGCCAAATGGTACATCGTGCATGCCTATTCGAACTTCGAAAAGAAGGTCGCTGACGCGATCCGCATCGAAGCGTCGATCCAGGGCCTGGAAGACAAGTTCGAAGAGATCCTGGTTCCGACCGAGGATGTCGTTGAGGTTCGCAAGGGTCGCAAGATCAATGCTGAGCGCAAGTATTTCCCCGGTTATGTCCTCGTGAAGATGGACATGACGGACCAGGCCTATCACCTCGTCACCTCGACCCCGAAAGTCACCGGCTTTCTCGGTTCGGGCAAGAAGCCGATCCCGGTTTCCGAGAATGAGGTCAAGCGGATCCTTGGCCAGATGGAAGAGGATGCGGAACGTCCGCGCCCGACCGTCAGCTACGAGATCGGCGAAACCGTCAATGTCATCGACGGTCACTTCCAGAGCTTCAACGGTGTTGTCGAGGAAGTGGACGACGAACATGGCCGCCTGAAGGTTGCCATCAACATCTTCGGCCGGGCCACCCCGGTCGAGCTCGAATACGCTCAGGTCGAAAAGATCCAGTAGCGTGTAACTGCGGGAGATGCCGGCACCAAGTCCATGCCGGGTCGTACCGCAAACCCCCGAAGGCGCGATGGACGCGTCTTTAATTATGGAGTGGGAACATGGCCAAGAAAATTGCCGGCTATATCAAGCTGCAAGTGCCTGCTGGCGCTGCAAACCCGTCCCCGCCGATCGGCCCGGCCCTGGGTCAGCGCGGCGTGAACATCATGGAATTCTGCAAGGCCTTCAACGCGAAGACCCAGGAGATGGAAAAAGGGATGCCGATCCCGACGACCATCACCGTCTTCTCCGACAAGTCCTTCACCTTCGTCACGGCGACCCCGCCGGCCAGCTTCTACCTGAAGAAAGCCGCGAAGATCCAAAAAGGGTCGAGCACGCCGAGCCAGTCGATCGCCGGTACGGTCTCGCTGGGTCAGTGCCGCGAGATTGCTGAAGCGAAATTCGCCGACCTCAATGCGAACGACCTCGACCAGGCGACGAAGATCATCGCCGGTTCCGCCCGTTCCATGGGCCTGCAGGTGACGGAGTAAGATCATGGCTAAACTCGGAAAACGCCTCTCGGCTGCGCGCGAGACCTTTGATCGCGACACGCTGTACACGATCGACGATGCCGTCGCTCACGTGAAAACCA
This sequence comes from Maricaulis sp., assembly GCF_015665295.1. Taxonomy (GTDB): domain Bacteria; phylum Pseudomonadota; class Alphaproteobacteria; order Caulobacterales; family Maricaulaceae; genus Maricaulis. The sequence goes on along the minus strand of NZ_JADFAJ010000023.1, from coordinate 103,976 downwards.
ATGCCAAGGCCAAGTTCGATGAGACCATCGAGCTCGCCATCAATCTGGGTGTTGACCCGCGCCATGCCGACCAGATGGTCCGCGGCGTCTGCAACCTGCCGAACGGCACGGGCCGCTCGGTCCGGGTTGCTGTCTTCGCAAAGGGCCCGAAGGCTGAAGAGGCCACCAAGGCCGGCGCCGACGTTGTCGGTGCGGAAGACCTGATGGAGCAGATCCTCGGCGGCAACATCAATTTCGACAAGGTCATCGCGACCCCGGACATGATGCCGCTGGTCGGTCGTCTCGGTAAGGTGCTCGGCCCGCGCGGCATGATGCCGAACCCGAAGGTCGGCACGGTCACCATGGATGTCACCAAGGCTGTTGCCGCTTCCAAGGGCGGTGCTGTCGAGTTCCGCGTCGAGAAGGCCGGTATCATTCACGCCGGTGTCGGCAAGGCGAGCTTCACCGAAGCCGCGCTGGCCGAGAACATCCGGGCGCTGGTTGACGCGATCGTGAAAGCCAAGCCGTCGGGCGCCAAGGGCACCTATGTACGCCGGATTGCCCTGTCTTCGACGATGGGTCCCGGTGTCAAAATCGATACGTCTGGCGCCTTTTCGGCGTAAAAGACTTGAGTTTCAGCCCGGACCGGATTATCCGGCCGGGCTGTTCCGGTCCGATTCACGCGTTGTGTGAGTGGGGCCGGCCTGTCCGAGATCACAGGGAGAGGGCCGAAAGGTGCCTCTTTAATCCAATTCGGGCCCTGCGTGAGACAGAGCGAGATCGATCTGGCCTTGTTTGAGGTCTGTCGGTTCAAGCCCTGGGACAGGACGCGTCATGACGGCGTCCAGCCCGCAAGGGGGAAGACGCAGTGATGGCGTTTTCACCGAGCCGTCCACGGTGGACGGTTCAAACAGGGAGTCCGCAAAATGGATCGCAATCAAAAAGAAGCGACCGTTGAAGAGCTGAATGGCGTCTTCACGGATGCTGGATCCGTGGTAATTGCCCAGTATACGGGCATGACCGTTGCGGAAATGACGGGACTGCGCGCCAAGCTCCGCGAGCTGGGTGGCACGTTCAGGGTGGTGCGTAACCGCCTCGCCAAAATCGCACTGCAAGGCAAGCCGGGTGAGGGCGCCGCTGACCTGTTCACAGGTCCGGTGGCAATCGCTTACTCGGAAGACTTTGTGGCCGCGCCCAAGGTGATGACCGAGTACGCCAAGGATAACAAGAAGCTCGTCATTCTCGGCGGTTTCATGGAAGAGGATGTGTTCGACGCCGCCGGCATCGAAACGCTCTCCAAGATGCCGTCCCGCGAAGAGCTTATTGCCACCATCTCGGCCCGCCTCATGGGGCAGGCTTCCCAGGTCGCCCAGCGCCTCATGGCACCGGGTCAAGGTCTGGCGGGGGCAATCGATGTCATCCGCGAGAAGGCCGACGCCTGATCACGTCATTCTCCGCTTTCGAACTGACACACTGAACACCGACAAGGAATTGAACAAATGGCTGATGTAGCTAAACTCTGCGACGAACTTCTCGCCCTCACCATCCTTGAAGCCAAGGAACTCAACGATCTTCTCGAAGAAAAAGGCATCAAGGCAGCTGCTGCTGTCGCCGTTGCCGGTCCGGCCGGCGGTGGCGATGCCCCGGCTGCTGAAGAGCAGACGGAATTCGACGTGATCCTCACCGGCGCCGGTGACAAGAAGATCAACGTCATCAAGGAAGTCCGCGCCATCACTGGCCTGGGCCTCAAGGAAGCCAAGGACCTGGTCGAAGGCGCTCCGAAAGCTGTCAAGGAAGCCGCGTCCAAGGCCGAGGCCGAAGACATCAAGGCCAAGCTGGAAGCCGCTGGCGCCAGCGTTGAGCTGAAATAGTCTCGCTTCGGCGTGACTGACACGGTGCTACGGGCGCGTGGGGCAATCCTGCGCGTCCGTTAGCCCGTCTTTGGAATACCCGATCCTGCCGCTGTCGTTCCAGGCGGGATTGTTGACTGGTTCGGGCCGTAAAACGCCTGATCCGACCGGAGCGGCGCCGCGGGGGCGATCCCCGCATCAAAATGCGCAGTGCTGTCTGCGAAGGGAGCCGACATGGGTCTGTCGTTCACCGGCAAAAAGCGGATTCGCAAGTCTTTCGGACGTATTCCGGAAACTGTTGCGATGCCGAATCTCATCGAAGTCCAGAAGAGCTCATACGAGCACTTCCTGATGAAAGAGGTGCCTGCCGCCGAGCGCGACGACACCGGCATGCAGGCGGTCTTCAAGTCCGTCTTCCCGGTCAAGGATTTCGCCGAACGGGCTGTCCTCGACTTCGTTTCCTACGAATTCGAAGCGCCGAAGTTCGACGTGGAAGAGTGCCAGCAGCGCGACATGACGTTCGCCGCGCCACTCAAGGTGAAAATGCGTCTCATCGTGTTTGATGTGGACGAGGAAACCGGCGCCCGCTCGGTCAAGGACATCAAGGAGCAGGATGTCTACATGGGCGATATCCCGCTCATGACGGACAAGGGCACCTTCGTCGTCAACGGTACCGAGCGCGTGATCGTCTCCCAGATGCACCGGTCTCCGGGCGTCTTCTTCGATCATGACCGTGGCAAGACCCATGCCTCGGGCAAGTATCTGTTCGCCGCCCGCATCATTCCGTATCGCGGTTCCTGGCTCGATTTCGAGTTCGATGCCAAGGACGTCGTCCACATGCGTCTCGACCGTCGCCGCAAGCTGCCGGCGACGACGCTCCTGTATGCGCTTGGCCTGGACAAGGAAGAGATCCTCTCGACCTTCTATTCCACGGTCACCTACAAGAGCTCCAAGAAGGGCTGGACGGTTCCGTATGTGAAGGAACGCTGGCGCGGTGTGAAGCCGGTGCGCGATCTGGTCGACGCCAAGACGGGCGACATCATCGCCCCGGCCGGCAAGAAAATCTCCGCCCGTGCCGCCAACAAGTTTGCCGAAGACGGGCTGGCCGCCCTGCTGGTTTCCGACGAGCACCTGCTCGGCGGATATCTGGCGGATGACATGGTCAATGTCGAAACCGGTGAGATCTTCGCCGAGGCCGGCGATGAAATGAGCGAGGAAATCCTCGAGACGCTGAAGAATACCGGCGTCAAGGAACTCAACCTGCTCGACATCGATCCGGCGACCGGCGTGGGTCCCTATATCCGTGCGACCCTCGCGGCCGACAAGAATGACAGCCGTGAGCAGGCGCTGGTGGATATCTACCGCGTCATGCGTCCGGGTGAGCCGCCGACGGCGGAAACCGCGGAAGCCATGTTCCAGGGCCTGTTCTTCGATCCGGAACGCTATGATCTCTCGGCCGTCGGTCGCGTGAAAATGAACATGCGTCTCGACCTGGATGCGCCGGATGACATGCGCACACTGCGCAAGGAAGACATTCTGGCGGTCCTCAAGACGCTGGTCGACCTGCGCGATGGCCGTGGTGAAATCGACGATATCGACAATCTCGGCAACCGCCGTGTGCGTTCGGTCGGCGAGCTGATGGAAAACCAGTACCGCATCGGTCTCTTGCGCATGGAGCGCGCGATCAAGGAGCGCATGTCCTCGGTCGATATCGAGACGGTCATGCCGCACGACCTGGTGAACGCCAAGCCGGCTGCGGCTGCGGTGCGTGAATTCTTCGGCTCCTCGCAGCTGTCGCAATTCATGGACCAGACCAACCCGCTGTCGGAAGTCACCCACAAGCGTCGTCTCTCGGCGCTTGGCCCGGGTGGTCTGACCCGCGAGCGTGCCGGTTTCGAAGTCCGCGACGTGCACCCGACCCATTACGGCCGGATCTGCCCGATCGAGACGCCGGAAGGGCCGAATATCGGCCTGATCAACTCGCTGTCCACCTTCGCCCGCGTCAACAAGTACGGTTTCATCGAGAGCCCGTATCGCAAGGTCGAGAACGGCAAGCTGACCGACCAGGTGGACTATCTCTCGGCCATGCAGGAGTCGCGCTACGCGATCGCCCAGGCGAACGCGCATGTCAGCGAGAATGGCGAGCTTGACAATGAGTTCGTCAATTGCCGCATCGCCGGTGATGTGACGCTCGTGCCGCGCGAGGATGTGGAATATATCGACGTGTCGCCGAAACAGGTTGTTTCGGTCGCTGCCGCGCTCATTCCCTTCCTTGAAAACGATGACGCCAACCGCGCCCTGATGGGCTCGAACATGCAACGCCAGGCCGTTCCGCTCGTGAAGGCGGAAGCACCGCTCGTCGGCACCGGCATGGAAAGCATTGTGGCGCGCGATTCCGGTGCGGCGATCGCCGCCCGCCGGACCGGTGTGATCGAACAGGTCGATGCGACCCGTATCGTCATCCGGGCGACGGAAGATCTCGATGCCGCCAAGTCGGGCGTCGACATCTACCGCCTCGCGAAATTCCAGCGATCGAACCAGTCGACCTGTATCAACCAGCGCCCGATCGTGCGCGTGGGTGACCAGGTCCATGCCGGTGACATCATTGCTGACGGCCCGTCAACCGATCTCGGCGAGCTCGCTCTCGGCCGGAATGTGGTCGTCGCCTTCATGCCGTGGAATGGCTATAATTTCGAGGACTCGATCCTGATCTCCGAGCGCATCGTGCGCGACGACGTCTTCACCTCCATCCACCTTGAAGAGTTCGAGATTGCGGCCCGTGACACCAAGCTCGGCCCGGAAGAGATCACCCGTGACATCCCGAATGTCGGCGAGGAGGCCCTGCGCAATCTCGACGAAGCCGGTATTGTTGCGGTTGGTGCGGAAGTCGCTGCCGGCGACATTCTTGTCGGCAAGGTGACGCCGAAGGGCGAGAGCCCGATGACGCCGGAAGAAAAGCTTCTGCGCGCCATCTTCGGCGAGAAGGCGTCCGACGTTCGCGATACCTCGCTCCGCATGCCGTCCGGTGCCACCGGTACGGTCGTGGAAGTTCGCGTCTTCAACCGTCATGGTGTCGACAAGGACGAGCGCGCGATCTCCATCGAGCGTGAAGAGATCGAACGTCTCGGCAAGGACCGGGATGACGAGCTCGCCATTCTCGAGCGCAATATCTACCAGCGTCTCGGCGATCTCCTGCTCGGCAAGACGGCGGTCTCCGGACCGCGCGGCTTTGCCAAGGGCCCGGTGACCCAGGATTCGCTCGACGAGACCCCGCGCAGCGGCTGGTGGCGCATCGGCCTCGACGATGAAAAGGCCATGGCCGAAGTCGAAGCCCTGCAAAAGCAGTATGACGATAGCAAGGCCCGCCTCGACCGTCGTTTCGAGGACAAGGTCGACAAGCTTCAGCGTGGCGATGAAATGCCGCCGGGCGTGATGAAGATGGTCAAGGTCTTCGTGGCCGTGAAGCGCAAGCTTCAGCCGGGCGACAAGATGGCCGGCCGTCACGGCAACAAGGGTGTCATCTCCAAGATCAACCCGATCGAGGACATGCCCTTCCTGGCCAATGGCGAAGCGGTGGACATCGTCCTCAACCCGCTCGGCGTGCCGTCGCGCATGAATGTCGGCCAGATCCTGGAAACCCATCTGGGCTGGGCCTGCCGCGGTCTCGGCAAGCAGATCGGCGAGGCTTACGAGGCCTATCAGCGTGATGGCAGCACGGCCGGTCTCCGGTCCGAGCTGGATCGGGTCTATGAAGGCGATGAATTGCCGGAAACCGATGCCGACATTGCCGAGCTGGGCCGTAACCTGTCCAACGGCGTGCCGATCGCGACCCCGGTCTTCGACGGTGCCCGTGAGCCTGATGTGGCGCATTGGCTGGAGAAGGCGGGCTTCGATCCGTCCGGCCAGTCGACGCTCTATGACGGTCAGACCGGTGAACCTTTCCGCCGCAAGGTGACGGTGGGTGTGAAGCACCTGCTGAAACTGCACCACCTGGTGGACGACAAGATCCACGCCCGTTCCATCGGCCCGTACAGCCTTGTGACCCAGCAGCCGCTGGGTGGTAAGGCCCAGTTCGGTGGCCAGCGCTTCGGCGAGATGGAAGTGTGGGCGCTGGAAGCTTACGGTGCAGCTTACACGCTGCAGGAAATGCTGACGGTGAAGTCGGATGACGTGGCCGGCCGGACCAAGGTCTATGAGGCCATTGTCCGCGGTGACGACACCTTCGAAGCCGGCATTCCGGAAAGCTTCAACGTGCTTGTCAAGGAAATGCGTTCGCTCGGCCTCAACGTCGAACTGAAGAACGGCTAAGGCTGAACCATATTTTGCGGGGCAGGGCTTCCCTGTCCCGCTTGCCCCTTTTGGGAGACGGCGACATGAATCACGACGTCATGAACATCTTCAATCCGGCTGCCGAAGGCCCGTCCTTCGACCGGATCCGCATTGCCCTGGCCAGCCCGGAGAAAATCCACTCCTGGTCCTTCGGCGAAGTGAAAAAACCCGAGACCATCAACTACCGGACCTTCAAGCCGGAGCGCGACGGTCTGTTCTGCGCCCGCATCTTCGGGCCGGTGAAAGACTATGAGTGCCTGTGCGGCAAGTACAAGCGCATCAAGTACAAGGGCATCGTCTGCGAGAAGTGCGGCGTTGAAGTCACCCTGGCCCGCGTCCGTCGCGAGCGCATGGGTCACATCGAGCTGGCTGCTCCGGTCGCCCACATCTGGTTCCTGAAGTCGCTGCCGTCGCGGATCGCCATGATCCTCGACATGGCGCTGAAGGATGTCGAACGTGTTCTCTACTTCGAGAATTATGTCGTCATTGAACCGGGCCTGACCCCGCTCCAGCCGTTCCAGCTGCTCTCGGAAGAAGAGTATATGGAAGCGCAGGACGAATATGGCGAAGACGCCTTCACGGCCGGCATCGGCGCTGAAGCGGTCCGCGAAATCCTCATCAACATGGATCTGGAAGCCGAGTGCGCCAAGGTCCGTGAGGACATGAAGGAAACCGGCTCCGAGCTGAAGCTGAAGAAGTATGCCAAGCGTCTCAAGCTGATGGAAAACTTCCAGTCTTCGGGCAATCGCCCGGAGTGGATGATCATGACCGTCATTCCGGTCATTCCGCCGGAACTGCGTCCGCTCGTGCCGCTTGATGGCGGCCGTTTCGCGACGTCGGATCTCAATGATCTCTATCGCCGCGTCATCAACCGCAACAACCGCCTCAAGCGCCTGATCGAATTGCGCGCGCCGGACATCATCATCCGCAACGAAAAGCGGATGCTGCAGGAATCCGTCGATGCCCTGTTCGACAATGGCCGTCGCGGCCGCGTCATCACCGGTGCCAACAAGCGCCCGCTGAAGTCGCTGTCCGACATGCTCAAGGGCAAGCAGGGTCGCTTCCGGCAGAACCTGCTCGGCAAGCGCGTCGACTATTCCGGCCGTTCGGTCATCGTTGTTGGTCCCGATCTCAAACTGCACGAGTGCGGCCTGCCCAAGAAGATGGCGCTCGAGCTGTTCAAGCCCTTCATCTATGCGCGTCTCGACGCCAAGGGCCTGTCCGGCACGGTCAAGCAATCCAAGAAGCTGGTCGAGAAAGAGCGTCCGGAAGTCTGGGACGTGCTCGACGAGGTCATCCGCGAGCACCCGGTCATGCTGAACCGGGCGCCGACGCTGCACCGTCTCGGCATCCAGGCATTTGAGCCGAAGCTGATCGAAGGCAAGGCCATCCAGCTTCACCCGCTCGTCTGTGCGGCCTTCAACGCCGACTTCGACGGCGACCAGATGGCTGTTCACGTGCCACTCTCGCTGGAAGCCCAGCTGGAAGCGCGCACGCTGATGATGTCGACCAACAACATCCTCTCGCCGGCCAATGGCAAGCCGATCATCGTGCCGTCGCAGGATATCGTGCTGGGCCTGTACTACCTGTCCATCGCAAAGGACAAGGAGCCGGGTGAGGGCATGGCCTTCGGCAGCCGGGCCGAGCTGGAAGCGGCTCTGGAGTCGGACGTCGTCACCCTGCACACCAAGATCAAGGCGCGTTGGGAAGGCATTGATGTCGAAGGCAATCCGATCACCAAGGTGATCGAGACCACGCCAGGCCGGAAGATGATTGTCGATCTTCTGCCCAAGCACGCGAAAATGCAGCCCGAGCTCATTGGCGAGCTCCTGACCAAGAAGGCCATCGGTGGTCTGATCGATCAGGTCTATCGCCACTGCGGCCAGAAGGCGACGGTCATCTTCTGTGACCAGATCATGGGCCTCGGCTTCAAGGAAGCGGCCAAGGCCGGCATTTCCTTCGGCAAGGACGACATGCTGATCCCGGACGCCAAGGCCGACCTGGTCGGGGCGACCCGCGACATGGTGTCGGACTATGAGCAGCAATATGTCGACGGTCTGATCACCAAGGGTGAGAAGTACAACAAGGTCGTTGATGCCTGGGCCAAGTGTACGGACAACGTCGCTGACGCCATGATGGACGAGATTTCCAAGACGACGATCGGCGCCGATGGCCGGACGTCGGAAGTGAACTCGGTCTACATGATGGCCCACTCCGGTGCTCGGGGTTCCAAGAACCAGATGAAGCAGCTGGCCGGCATGCGCGGCCTGATGGCCAAGCCGTCCGGCGAGATCATCGAGACGCCGATCATCTCGAACTTCAAGGAAGGCCTGACCGTCCTTGAATACTTCAACTCTACCCACGGCGCCCGCAAGGGTCTGGCCGACACCGCCCTGAAGACGGCCAACTCGGGTTACCTGACCCGCCGTCTCGTCGATGTCGCCCAGGACTGCATCATCACCGAGGAAGATTGCGGCACCTCCGAGTGCTTCGAGATTTCCGCGGTTGTTGATGGCGGTGATGTCGTTGTGTCGCTGGAACAGCGCATCCTTGGCCGGACCCTGGCCCAGGAAGTCAAGGATCCGGCGACCGGCGAAGTGATCTGTGCGGCCGACACCTATATCGACGAAGACCTCGCCCTGGCGATCGAGATGGCCGGCGTCCAGTCTGTCTGGGCCCGTTCGCCCCTGACCTGTGAGACCCGCGTCGGTGTCTGTGCGACCTGTTATGGTCGCGACCTGGCCCGCGGTACCCGCGTCAATATCGGTGAAGCTGTCGGCGTTATCGCCGCCCAGTCGATCGGTGAGCCGGGCACCCAGCTGACGATGCGGACCTTCCACATCGGCGGTACGGCCCAGGTCTCCGAGCAGTCCTTCATCGAAGCCGGTTCGGAAGGTCATGTGACCTTCAAGAACCCGTCGACCGTGACCAATTCCGACGGCGATCTCATCGCCCTGTCGCGCAACATGCAGCTGCTCATCGTCGACAGCGAAGGCAAGGAGCGCGAGAGCTACAAGCTGGGCTACGGCACCAAGCTGAAGGTCAAGGAAGGCGACAAGACCGTCCGCGGCCAGCGTCTGGGCGAGTGGGACCCGTATACGGCCCCGGTCGTCTCGGAAGTCGGCGGCAAGGTCAAATTCGTCGACATCGCCGAAGGCGTGTCGGTGAAGGAAGAGACCGATGAAGCCACCGGTATCGCCTCTAAGGTGGTCATCGACTGGCGCGGTTCGGCCAAGGCCAACGCCCTGCAGCCGACGATTGTCGTGCAGGACGAGAATGGCGAGCCGATCAAGCTCTCCTCCGGTTCCACGGCCAGCTACATGCTCGCCGTTGGCGCCATCCTCTCGGTCGCCGATGGCGATACGGTTCGTCCGGGTGACATCGTCGCCCGTATCCCGACCGAAGGCGCCAAGACCCGGGACATCACCGGTGGTCTGCCGCGCGTTGCGGAACTGTTCGAAGCCCGTCGTCCCAAGGATCACGCCGTCATCGCCGAGATCACGGGGCGGGTCGAGTTCGGCCGCGACTACAAGAACAAGCGCCGTATCGCGATTGTTCCGGAGGGCGATGATGCCGAGAAGGTCGAATACCTGGTTCCCAAGGGCAAGCACCTGACCTGCCAGGAAGGCGATGTGATCCAGAAGGGCGAATACCTGCTCGACGGTCACCCCGCGCCGCACGACATCCTGGCGATCCTGGGCGTCCCGGCCCTGGCCAACTACCTGATCGACGAGATCCAGGAGGTCTACCGACTGCAGGGCGTGCCGATCAACGACAAGCACATCGAAACGATCGTTCGCCAGATGCTGCAGAAGATCGAGGTCAAGGATCCGGGTGACAGCACCTATCTGGCCGCTGAACAGGTCGACAAGATCGAGTTCATCGAGACCAATGAGCGTCTCGAGGCCGAGGGCAAGCGCATGGCGACCGGTGACCCTGTCCTGCTGGGTATCACCAAGGCCTCGCTGCAGACCCGCTCCTTCATCTCGGCGGCCTCCTTCCAGGAAACCACCCGCGTCCTCACCGAGGCGGCGGTCCAGGGCAAGGAAGACACGCTCGAGGGGCTCAAGGAGAATGTCATTGTCGGTCGCCTGATTCCCGCCGGCACCGGCTCCATCATGCGCCAGTACCAGGCCATCGCTGATGATCTGGATGCGGACATGCTCGCCGAGCGCGAAGCGGCGGTCGAGGCAGAGGGTCTTCCGACCGAAATTGCCGAGGCAGCTGCTGAGGAAATGGCGGCTGAAGAGGGCGCGAACTAGCTCAATTCAGGGGCGATATCCCTGTAATGACAAAGAAAAGGCCGCCGGGAGACCGGCGGCCTTTTTGTATCGGCTGATACTGGGCCGGGGCGCCTCAGAAAACCTCTGAACAAGCGCTTGACGAATGCGAGTCGCGTGCGTAGTTTCCGCGCTCGTTTGAAGGACGGGCCGTAACCCACGCGGTTAGACGTCGTCCACGGTAACGGAAAAACCCCTGACGCCGCCGTGCGAGCCTTGTGTTCGGACGTCGGGGTCATTCTTTGCGTCCATCAGCATTTCAACATGCTGGGGGGCGTGGTTGTTGAGATTAGGAACGGATTAGAGCGGGATGCCAACAATCAACCAGCTCATTCGCAAGCCGCGAAAAGACAAGCCGAAGCGCAACAAGGTGCCGGCCCTGCAGGCTTGCCCGCAGCGCCGTGGTGTCTGCACGCGCGTCTATACCACGACCCCGAAAAAGCCGAACTCGGCCTTGCGGAAAGTCGCCAAAGTGCGTCTGACCAACGGGCACGAAGTTGTGAGCTATATCCCGGGTGAGGGTCACAATTTGCAGGAACACTCAGTTGTCCTTATCCGCGGTGGTCGCGTGAAGGACCTTCCGGGTGTCCGCTATCACATTCTTCGCGGCGTTCTGGATACCCAGGGCGTCAAGGACCGCAAGCAACGCCGTTCGAAATACGGCGCCAAGCGTCCTAAGTAAGGGAGACGTTCATGTCGCGTCGTCACCGCGCAGAGAAACGCGAGATTTTTCCGGACCCCAAGTTCGGAGATCGCGATCTCACCAAGTTCATGAACTACATCATGCTCGACGGCAAAAAATCCGTCGCCGAGCGCATTGTCTATGGCGCTCTCGAGATTGTCGAAGAGAAGCTGAAGCGCGAGCCGATCCGCGTCTTCCACGATGCCCTGGACAATGTGGCCCCTGAGGTCGAGGTCCGCTCCCGCCGCGTTGGTGGTGCGACCTATCAGGTGCCCGTTGAAGTCCGCGCCGAGCGCAAGAAAGCCCTGGCCATTCGCTGGCTGACGGGTGCTGCGCGCGGCCGCAATGAAAACACGATGCGCGAGCGTCTTGCTGCTGAAATGATGGATGCTGCCGCCAATCGCGGTACCGCCGTCAAGAAGCGTGAAGACACGCACCGGATGGCGGAAGCCAACCGCGCCTTCTCGCACTACCGCTGGTAACCCCTTACAGGCTCTGACCCGTACCAAGGACCCGATACAAATGGCCCGCGACTACAAAATCGAGGACTACCGCAATTTCGGCATCATGGCTCACATCGATGCCGGGAAGACGACGACGACCGAGCGGATCCTCTATTACACCGGCAAGTCCCACAAGATTGGTGAAGTGCACGATGGTGCCGCCACCATGGACTGGATGGAGCAGGAGCAGGAGCGTGGCATCACGATCACCTCGGCTGCGACGACCTGTTTCTGGAACGGCAAGCGCCTGAACATCATCGACACGCCCGGCCACGTCGACTTCACGATCGAAGTCGAGCGTTCGCTGCGTGTTCTCGATGGCGCCGTGTGCTGCCTGGACGCCAATGCCGGTGTTGAGCCGCAGACCGAGACCGTTTGGCGTCAGGCCGACCGGTACAAGGTTCCGCGTATGGTGTTCGTCAACAAGATGGACAAGCTCGGCGCCGATTTTTACAACTGCGTGAAGATGATCGAGGACCGACTCGGCGCCAAGCCGCTGTGCGTCCAGCTGCCGATCGGCTCGGAAACCGAGTTCGAGGGCGTCATCGATCTCCTGATCATGAAGGAACTGGTCTGGAAGGGCGAGGGCCTGGGCGCCGAGTGGGAAGTTCTGGACATTCGTCCTGAGCTCGCCGACAAGGCTGCCGAGTATCGCGAGATGCTGGTCGAGACGGCTGTCGAGCTCGATGAAGCGGCCATGGAAGCGTATCTGGAAGGTGAAGAGCCCTCCATTGACATGCTCAAGTCGCTGATCCGCAAGGGCTGTGTCAGCCTGGCGTTCAATCCGATCCTCTGCGGCACCGCCTTCAAGAACAAGGGCGTCCAGCCCCTGCTCGATGCTGTTGTCGATTTCCTGCCGAACCCGACCGAGGTTCCGGCGATCAAGGGTATCGATTTCAAGACCGAGGAAGAAGTGGTTCGCAAGGCTTCGGACGATGAGCCGACCTCGCTGCTCGCCTTCAAGATCATGAACGATCCCTTTGTCGGCTCGCTGACCTTCTGCCGGATGTATTCCGGTCACCTCGAGACGGGCGGGTCCCTTCTCAACACGGTGAAGGACAAGAAGGAACGCATTGGCCGCATGCTGCAGATGCACTCCAATTCGCGTGAGGACATCAAGGAATGCTTCGCCGGCGATATCGTCGCGATTGCAGGCCTCAAGGACACGACCACGGGTGACACGCTGTGTGATCCGATGAAGCCGGTCATCCTCGAGCGCATGGAATTCCCGGATCCGGTTATCGAGCTGGCCATCGAGCCGAAGTCGAAGGCCGACCAGGAGAAGCTTGGCATCGCCCTGCAGCGCCTGGCTGCCGAGGATCCGTCCTTCCGCATGAAGACGGACGAGGAATCCGGCCAGACCATCATCGCCGGCATGGGTGAGCTTCACCTCGACATTCTCGTCGACCGCATGCGTCGCGAGTTCAAGGTCGAGGCCAATGTTGGCGCGCCGCAGGTGGCGTACCGTGAATCGCTCGGCCAGGCTGGTCTTGTCGACTACACGCACAAGAAGCAGTCCGGCGGTTCGGGCCAGTTCGCCCGCGTCAAGATTGAATTCGCGCCGGGTGAATCCGGTTCGGGCTTCGTCTTTGAGAGCAAGATCGTCGGTGGTTCGGTGCCCAAGGAATATATCCCGGGCGTTGAAAAGGGCCTCAAGTCCGTCATGGATGGCGGCCTGATTGCCGGTTTCCCGGTGATCGACGTCCAGGCCACCCTGGTGGACGGCGCCTATCACGACGTCGACTCCAGTGTTCTCGCCTTCGAGATCGCCGCTCGCGCGGCATTCCGCGAAGCCAAGGCGCATTGTGCCCCGAAGCTTCTCGAGCCGATCATGAAGGTCGAGGTCGTGACGCCTGACGAGTACACCGGTGGTGTCATTGGTGACCTGAACTCCCGTCGGGGTCAGATCGCCGGTCAGGAAATGCGTGGCAACGCCACCGTCGTGAACGCGATGGTGCCGCTTGCGAACATGTTCGGCTACGTCAACAACCTGCGGTCTGCGACCCAGGGCCGGGCGCAGTTCACGATGCTTTTCGATCACTACGAGGCGGTACCCAAGGCCGTCGAACAAGAAGTCATCGCCAAGTCCGCCTAAGCGGACCTCTGGTCACAGTAAAACAACGAACACACGGATTTCGGAGCGAGATCATGGCGAAGGAAAAGTTTGAGCGCACCAAGCCGCACGCGAACATCGGCACGATTGGTCACGTTGACCATGGCAAGACGACGCTGACGGCTGCGATCACGATGGTACTGGCGGAATCATCCGGCGGTGTCGCAAAGGGTTATGACGAGATTGACAGTGCGCCGGAAGAGAAGGCGCGCGGTATCACGATTTCGACGGCTCACGTTGAATACGAGACGGCCAACCGTCACTACGCCCACGTTGATTGCCCGGGCCACGCTGACTATGTGAAGAACATGATCACGGGTGCGGCGCAGATGGACGGCGCTATCCTGGTTGTGAACGCGGCTGACGGCCCGATGCCGCAGACCCGCGAGCACATTCTTCTGGCGCGCCAGGTTGGCGTTCCGGCCCTTGTTGTCTTCCTGAACAAGGTTGACCAGGTTGACGATGAAGAGCTGCTCGAGCTGGTCGAGATGGAAGTTCGCGAACTTCTGTCCTCCTACGAGTTCCCGGGCGACGATCTGCCGATCGTGGCGGGTTCGGCTCTGGCGGCTGTCGAGAAGCGCGACGATCACATCGGCAAGGACAAGATCCTTGAGCTGATGGCGGCTGTCGACGAATACATCCCGACGCCGGAGCGTCCGATCGACCAGCCCTTCCTGATGCCGATCGAGGACGTGTTCTCGATCTCGGGCCGCGGCACGGTTGTGACCGGCCGTATCGAGCGTGGTGTCGTGAAGGTTGGTGAAGAGATCGAAATCGTGGGTGTCCGTGACACCTCGAAGACGACCTGCACCGGCGTTGAAATGTTCCGCAAGCTGCTCGACCAGGGCCAGGCCGGCGACAATGTCGGCGTGCTGCTGCGCGGCGTGGACCGTGAAGGTGTCGAGCGTGGCCAGGTTCTGGCCAAGCCGGGCTCGATCACCCCGCACAAGAAGTTTGTGGCAGAAGCCTATATCCTGACGAAGGAAGAGGGCGGCCGTCACACCCCGTTCTTCACCAATTACCGTCCGCAATTCTACTTCCGCACGACCGACGTCACCGGCGTCGTGACGCTGAACGAAGGCACGGAAATGGTGATGCCGGGCGACAATGTCGAAATGAATGTCGAGCTGATCGTGCCGATCGCCATGGAAGAGAAGCTCCGCTTCGCTATCCGTGAAGGCGGCCGCACCGTCGGCGCCGGCGTCGTCTCGAAAATCATCGAGTAGACTACTCATCCGACCGGGGCGGTGCCGCAGGTATCCGCCCCGGTTTGCTCTTTTTGAAAGTTAAGAAACGGGATCGGTTTGATGGAACGTCAAAACATCCGCATTCGCCTGAAGGCGTTCGATCACCGGGTTCTGGATAATTCCACCCGGGAGATCGTTTCGACAGCCAAGCGCACGGGCGCCAACGTCCGTGGTCCGATTCCGCTGCCGACGCGTATCGAGAAATTCACGGTGCTGCGCTCGCCGCACATCGACAAGAAGTCGCGCGAGCAGTTCGAGATCCGGACGCACAAACGCCTTCTGGACATTGTCGACCCCACTCCGCAAACCGTGGACGCGCTGATGAAGCTCGACCTGTCGGCCGGCGTGGACGTCGAGATCAAGCTGGGAGCGTAGGGTTATGCGCCAGGAAGATCGCAGAACAGGCGTGATTGCCCGCAAGCTGGGCATGACGCGTATTTTCGCCGAAGACGGCTCGCACGTGCCCTGCACGGTGCTGCACATGGACAATGTCCAGGTCGTGTCTCACAAGACCGCCGACCGGGATGGTTATGTCGCACTCCAGCTCGGTGCCGGTGAAGCCAAGGCCAAGCGGACGCCGAAGGCGCTGCGCGGTCACTTCGCCAAGGCCAAGGTTGCGCCCAAGCGCAAGCTGGTCGAATTCCGCGTTGCAGAAGACGCGCTGATCGAAGTCGGCTCCGAGCTGACCGCGGACCACTTCGTCCCCGGCCAGAAAGTGGATGTCGCCGGCATCTCGATTGGTAAGGGTTTTGCAGGTGCCATGAAGCGCCACGGTTTTGGCGGCCTTCGTGCCTCGCACGGTGTGTCAATCTCGCACCGTTCGCATGGTTCGACCGGCCAGTGCCAGGATCCGGGCAAGGTCTTCAAGGGCAAGAAAATGGCCGGTCACATGGGCGCTGTCCGCGTGACCACGCAAAATATCGAAGTCGTCCGTGTTGACGCCGATCGCGGCATCGTCCTGGTCAAGGGCGCTGTGCCCGGCTCGGCGGGCGGCTGGGTCGAGCTGCGTGATGCAATCAAGGGTCATGGCGATAGCGAACTCCCGATCCCGGGCAAGTTCCGCACGCTGGACGAACTGAACGCACCGGCTCAGACCGAAACGGTTGAGAACGAGGCTGCTCCGGCTGACGCCGACAACGCGGCCCCGGAAGCTGCGGCTGACGGTGAAGAAGGAACGCAAGCATGAAGATCGAGGTCAAAACCCTCGCGGCGAAGGACGCCGGTGCCATCGATCTCGACGATGCCGTCTTCGGCATTGAAGAGGTGCGCTCCGACCTCCTGCAGCGTGTTGTGAAGTGGCAGCTGGCCGCCCGTCAGCAAGGCACACACAAGACGCTCGGCCGCTCCGAAATCAATCGGACCAAGAAGCGTTTCGGTCGCCAGAAGGGCGGCGGTACGGCCCGTCACGGTGCCCGTTCTGCGCCGCAATTCGTCGGCGGCGGCAAGGCTCACGGCCCGCGCGTTCGCAGTCACGCCCACGAGCTTCCCAAGAAGGTTCGTGCGCTGGGCCTGCGTCATGCGCTGTCCGCCAAGCTCGGCTCCAAATCGCTCATCATCATCGATGATGCCGCTCTGGATGCGCCGCAGACGAAAGCGCTCCGCGCTTCGTTCCAGGGCCTTGGCATTTCCAATGCCCTGGTCATCTCTGGCACCGAAGTGAACGAGAATTTTGCCAAGGCGGCTCGCAACCTGCCGTGCATCGACGTTCTGCCCGCCCAGGGCCTGAATGTTTATGACGTGCTGCGTCGCGACACCCTGGTGCTGACCAAGGCTGCCGTGGAACAGATCCACGCCCGCCTCAGCGCGAAGGAGGCATAAGATGTCGGCTGCTGCGCGCCATTACGACACGATCCTGAGCCCGGTGATCACCGAGAAGTCCACCCTGCTTTCGGAAGAAAGCAAGGTCGTCTTCTTCGTGCCGCTCTCCGCCAACAAGAAGGAGATCGCGGACGCGGTCGAGTCCCTCTTCAAGGTGAAGGTGACGGCGGTGAACACCATCAAGGTTCACGGCAAGACGAAGCGGTTCCGGGGTATTGCCGGACGCCGCAATGACCAGAAGAAAGCGGTCGTGACTCTCGCAGAGGGTCACTCGATCGACGTGACGACGGGTCTGTAAGATGGCTTTGAAAACATTCAAACCGACCTCTCCGGGCCGCCGTGCCCTCGTGCTGGTGGATCGCTCCGCCCTGCACAAGGGACGCCCTGAGAAGACACTGGTCGAAGGCCTCACCAAAAAAGGTGGGCGCAACAATATGGGCCGTATCACGGCCCGCCGGCGTGGTGGTGGCGCGAAACGCCTCTACCGTCTGGTCGATTTCAAGCGCCGCAAGTGGGACATCCCCGCGACCGTCGAGCGTCTGGAATATGATCCGAACCGGACGGCCTTCATCGCCCTCATCCAGTATGAGGACGGCGAAAAGGCCTACATCCTGGCTCCGCAGCGCCTTTCCGAAGGCGATACGGTCATCGCGTCGGCCAAGGCTGACGTGAAGCCGGGCAATGCCATGCCGCTGAAGGCCGTGCCGGTCGGTACGATCCTTCACAATGTCGAGATGAAGCCGGAGAAGGGTGGTCAGATCGCCCGGTCCGCCGGCGCCTATGTCCAGCTCGTCGGCCGCGATGCCGGCTACGCCCAGATCCGTCTGGCTTCGGGCGAACTGCGCATGGTCTCGGACAAGTGCATGGCGACGGTCGGTGCGGTTTCCAACCCGGACCACCTCAACATCAATCTCGGCAAGGCCGGTCGCAACCGCCATCTTGGCAAGCGTCCGTCTGTTCGCGGTGTTGTCATGAACCCGGTTGATCACCCGCATGGTGGTGGTGAGGGCCGTACCTCTGGTGGTCGCCATCCGGTGACGCCATGGGGCAAGCCGACCAAGGGTGCCAAGACACGCAAGAACAAGTCGACCGACAAGTTCATCATCCGCTCGCGCCACGAGCGCAAGAAGCGATAGGGAGCAGACGATGCCTCGCTCTGTCTGGAAAGGTCCGTTCGTCGACGGCTATCTGCTGAAAAAAGCGGAAAAGTCGCACGAGGGCGGACGCAAGCAAGCGATCAAGACCTGGTCGCGCCGTTCCACCATCATGCCGCAGTTTGTGGGCCTGACATTCCAGGTTCACAACGGCAACAAGTTCGTGCCTGTGCTCGTGACCGAAGACATGGTCGGCCACAAGCTCGGTGAGTTCTCTCCGTCGCGGACCTATTACGGTCACGCTGCGGACAAAAAAGCCAAGCGGAGATAAGCGATGGGACAGTCTACCAATCCCCGTCGCGTCGCTGACAACGAAGCGCGCGCCAAGCTGCGGATGATCCGCATCAGCCCGCAAAAGCTGAACTTGGTTGCCGCGATGATCCGCGGCAAGAAGGTCGAGCGCGCCCTGGCTGACCTGGAATTCTCGCGCAAGCGTATTTCCAAGGACGTCAAGAAAGCGCTCGAATCTGCGATCGCCAACGCCGAGAACAATCACGGCCTGGATATCGACAGCCTCGTCGTGTCGGAAGCCTTCGTCGGCAAGAACCTGGTCATGAAACGCTTTCGGGCCCGTGCACGCGGACGCGGCGCAAAGATCCTGAAGCCGTTTTCCGAGCTCACCATCGTGGTGCGCGAAGTCGAGGAGGCCGCCTGATGGGTCAGAAAGTAAATCCGATCGGTCTGCGCCTTGGCGTCAACCGTACCTGGGAATCCCGCTGGTATGCCGGCGCTGGCGAATACGCCAAGCTGCTGCATGAAGACATCAAGATCCGGAAGATGCTCAAAGAGCGTCTGAAGAATGCCAGCGTGTCGAAAATCGTCATTGAACGCCCGCACAAGAAGTGCCGCGTCACCGTCCACACGGCGCGTCCGGGTGTGGTGATCGGCAAGAAGGGTTCGGACATCGAGACGCTCCGCAAGGAGTTGTCGAAAATGGTCGACGGCGAGGTTTTCCTGAACCTCGTTGAAGTGCGCAAGCCGGAAATCGACGCCACCCTGGTGGCCGAGTCCATCGCCCAGCAACTCGAGCGCCGTGTGGCTTTCCGCCGCGCGATGAAGCGTTCGATGCAGTCGGCGATGCGCATGGGCGCCAAGGGCTGCAAGATCGTCTGCGGCGGTCGTCTCGGTGGTGCGGAAATTGCCCGCACCGAGCAGTATAATGAGGGCTCCGTGCCGCTTCATACGCTGCGCGCCGACATCGACTACGGAACCGCCGAAGCCAAGACCGCGATGGGTATCATCGGCATCAAGGTCTGGATCTACAAAGGCGAAATCATGGAACACGACCCGAATGCCCAGGAGCGCCGTCTCCAGGAGTCGGGTGAGCAGCGCGCCCGTTCGGGCCGCCAAGCCGCGTAAGGAATTCAGCCATGCTGCAACCGAAACGCACGAAATTCCGCAAGGCGCACAAGGGCCGTATCAAGGGTGCTGCGAAGGGTGGCTTTACGCTGAACTTCGGCTCCTACGGTCTCAAGGCGCTTGAGCCGGAACGCGTCACTGCGCGTCAGATCGAAGCGACCCGCCGTGCCATCACCCGCCACATGAAGCGGGCCGGCCGCGTGTGGATCCGCATCTTCCCGGATGTGCCGGTTTCCAAGAAACCGACCGAAGTCCGGATGGGTAAGGGCAAGGGTTCTCCGGAATTCTGGGCCTGCAAGGTCAAGCCGGGCCGCATCATGTTCGAGATCGACGGGGTTCCCGACGCTGTCGCACGTGAGGCCCTGGCGCTCGGCGCTGCCAAGCTGCCGATCAAGACCAAAGTCGTCGCCCGGTTGGGCGAATAGGGAGAGCGGAGATGAGCAAGAAAGAACTTAGCGCCGTCGACGTTCGGGCCATGACCGAAGACCAGCTTAAGGACTCGCTCCTCAAGCTGAAGCAAGAGCAATTCAATCTGCGGTTCCAGCAGGCCTCCGGCCAGATGGAAAATACCGCCCGCTACGCCCAGATCCGCCGCGATGTCGCGCGTATCCGGACCGTTCAAAGCGAGCGCAAGTCGCAGCAAGAGCAAGGGAGCTAGCGATGCCGAAGCGTATCCTGCAAGGCGTCGTGGTAAGTGACAAAGGTGCCAAGACCATCGTGGTGCGTGTGGAACGGACTTTCCTCCACCCGCTGCTGCGCAAGACGGTCCGTCGTACCAAGCGCTACCATGCGCATGACGAAGCCAATGCGTTCAAGGTGGGTGACCAGGTCCAGATTCAGGAATGTGCACCCAAGTCGAAATTGAAGCGGTGGGAGGTGGTCACCGTCGAGGCGTAAGCCCCGCGGAAGGACCCCACCTGTCCTAAGGAGGATCTTCAATGATCCAGATGCAGACCAATCTGGACGTGGCAGACAATTCTGGCGCCCGTCGTGTTCAGTGCATCAAGGTGCTTGGCGGTGCCAAGCGTCGCTATGCCCACGTCGGCGACATCATTGTGGTGTCCGTCAAGGAAGCCATCCCGCGTGGCCGTGTGAAGAAGGGTGACGTCCGCAAGGCCGTCGTCGTTCGCGTGGCCAAGGACATCAAGCGCAAGGACGGTTCCGTCATTCGCTTTGATGGCAACGCGGCTGTGATTATCAATAATAACAACGAGCCGCTCGGCACGCGTATCTTCGGGCCGGTTCCGCGCGAACTTCGCGCCAAGAACCACATGAAGATCGTGTCGCTGGCGCCGGAGGTGCTGTAATGGCTGCCAAGATCAAGAAGGGCGACAAGGTCGTCATTCTCGCCGGCCGTGACAAAGGCAAGACCGGCGAAGTCACCAAGGTCCTGCCGACCGAGGACCGTGTCATTGTGGCCGGCGTGAACGTGGTCAAGCGCCACACGCGTGCGACCCAGACCGACCAGGGCGGCATCAAGGAAAAGGAAGCCTCGATCCACGTCTCGAACGTGGCCGTGGCTGATCCGAAAACCGGCGAGGCAACTCGTGTCGGCTTCAAGATTGAAGACGGCAAGAAGGTCCGCATCGCCAAGAGCTCGGGCGAGGTTATCGATGTCTGATACCGCCACTTACACCCCACGCCTTCGCGCCAAGTACAACGAAGCAATTCGTAAGGCGATGAAGGAAAAATTCGGCTATGCCAACGACCTGCAGATCCCGCGTCTCGACAAGATCGTGATCAACATGGGCGTCGGTGAGGCTTCCCAGGACTCCAAGAAGATCAAGGGTGCCCTGGAAGATCTCGAAGCCATTTCCGGCCAGAAGCCGGTCAAGACGGTCGCCAAGAAGTCCATCGCGGGCTTCAAGCTCCGCGAGGAGCAGGTGATTGGCGCGAAAGTGACCCTGCGCCAGGATCGTATGTACGAATTCCTGGACCGCCTGATCACGATCGCCCTGCCGCGTGTGCGTGACTTCCGCGGGCTCAATGGTAAGAGCTTCGACGGTCGCGGCAATTACGCGATGGGTCTCAAGGAACATATCGTGTTCCCGGAAATCGACTACGACAAGGTCGAGAAAATCCGGGGTATGGATATCGTTGTCTGCACGACCGCAGGCAATGATGAGGAAGCGAAGGCCCTGCTGGCCGAGTTCGATTTCCCCTTTACGAACTGACGCAGCAGGAGAGCAAAGCCGTTCGGGCTTTGCACGCAGGAGGACTTAAATGGCGAAAACTTCCGCAATCGAGCGCAACCTGAAGCGTGCGCGCCTGGCCAAGCGTTATGCGGCCAAGCGTGAGCAGCTCAAGGCGATTGCTCGTAACAAGGATCTGCCGGTCGAGGAGCGCTTTGCTGCGCAGCTGAAACTGGCTGAACTGCCGCGTAATTCGGCGGTTACCCGCATTCGGAACCGGTGTGAGATCACCGGCCGTCCGCGTGCTTTCTATCGCAAGCTCCGCATGTCGCGTATCGCGCTGCGTGACTACGCCAGCCAGGGTCTTGTCCCGGGCATGGTCAAGTCGAGCTGGTAAGAGAGGAGACGAAAAGATGTCTGTGAACGATCCTCTCGGCGATATGCTGACCCGTATCCGCAATGCGCTGATGCGCAACAAGCGGACCGTCAACACGCCGGCCTCGGCCTTGCGCCGCCGCGTGCTCGACGTTCTCAAGTCGGAAGGCTACATCCGCGATTACGCGGAAGTGGAACACGCTTCCGGCATGAAAGAGTTCGAGATCGAACTCAAGTATTTCGAAGGTGACTCGGTCATTTCGGAGATCAAGCGTATCTCCAAGCCGGGCCGCCGCGTCTATTCAGGCGTCAAGGACCTTCCGCTCGTCCAGAACGGCCTCGGCATCGCAATCCTGTCCACCCCCAAGGGTGTGATGTCGGATTCGACTGCTCGCGAGTCCAATGTGGGCGGCGAGATCCTCTGTCACGTCAGCTAAGGGAGCGAACCAATGTCACGTATCGGTAAACTCCCGGTAGCCATTCCCGGCGGTGTCACGATGACGCTCACGGACACGGCGCTGACCGTCAAGGGTCCCAAGGGCGAGCTGTCCATGACCTTCGTGGATGAGGTAAATGTCGAGCAGGGCGAAGATGGCATTGTCATCAAGCCGCGCGACGAGACCAAGAAGGCCCGCGCGATGTGGGGCATGCAACGTGCCCTGGTCGCCAACCTGGTTCAGGGTGTCACGGCTGGCTACGAGAAAAATCTCGAGCTGGTCGGCGTCGGTTACCGCGCGCAGATGCAGGGCTCGTCCCTGAAGCTGTCGCTGGGTCTGTCGCATGACGTCATCTATGACGCGCCGCAGGGCATCACGATCGAGGTCGGCAAGCCGACCGAAGTGAAGATCACGGGCGCTGACAAGCAGCGCGTTGGCCAGACGGCCGCCGAGATCCGCCGCTTCCGTCCGCCGGAGCCCTACAAGGGCAAGGGCATCAAATATGTCGGCGAGTACATCCGCCGCAAAGAAGGCAAGAAGAAGTAGGGCGAGCGATGAAAACTCAACGCGAAAAATCGGTCCGTCGCGCCCAGCGCAACCGGATCCGTCTGCGCAAGTTCGCCAACGGCCGTCCGCGGCTGTCGGTCTACCGGTCTTCGAAGAACATCTATGCCCAGATCATCGACGATGTGTCGGGCAAGACGGTCGTCGCTGCCTCCTCGCTCGAGGATGCCGCTCAAAAGGAGCATGGCAAGGGTTGCGACACGAAGGCTGCCGAGATCGTCGGCAAGCTGATCGCCGAGCGCGCTGTCAAGGAAGGCGTCAAGGACGTCGTCTTCGACCGTGGCGGTTACATCTTTCACGGGCGTGTCAAAGCGCTCGCAGAGGCGGCCCGCGAGGGCGGCCTGAACTTCTAAGGGAGCGGACGTATGGCTCATCAAAACGAGCAACAGCGCGGCGGTGACCGCGGCGACCGCGGTGATCGCGGTGACCGTGGCCGTGGCCGCGGCCGTGGCCGCGACCGCGACCAGGAGCGTGACGACGAACTCGTCGACAAGCTCGTCCACATCAACCGCGTCGCCAAGACGGTGAAGGGTGGCCGGAACTTCCAGTTCGCAGCCCTCGTCGTCGTCGGTGACACCAAGGGCCGCGTCGGCTTCGGACAGGGCAAGGCACGCGAAGTGCCGGAAGCCATTCGCAAGGCGACCGACGAAGCCAAGAAAAACATGGTTCGTGTTCCGCTGCGCGAAGGCCGCACCCTGCACCATGACGGCAAGGGCCGTCACGGCGCCGGCAAGGTCGTGCTGCGGGCAGCGCCTCCGGGTACCGGTGTTATCGCCGGTGGTCCGATGCGCGCCGTGCTGGAAACCCTCGGGGTCCAGGATGTGGTTGCCAAGTCGGTTGGCACGTCCAACCCGTACAACATGATCCGCGCCACCATGGACGCGCTGAAGTCGCAGTCGAGCCCGCGCTCGGTTGCTGCCAAGCGTGGTCTGAAGGTCGGTGATCTGGTGAACCGCCGTGATGACGGCGCGTCCTCACCGGAAGCGATCGAAGCGTAAGGACCGGACACAATGGCCAACAAGACCATCCGCGTGCGCCAGACGGGCAGCGCCATCCGCCGCCCCAAAGATCAGCGCGCCACGCTTATCGGCCTCGGTCTCAACAAGATCGGTCGTGAGCGTCAGCTGGAAGACACACCGTCTGTCCGCGGCATGATTGCCAAGGTCAGCCACATGGTGGAAATCGTCGAGGAGTAGGTCCCCCTTGGGGAAACCGCTCCATCGAATGGAGAACGACATGCGTCTCAATGAATTGCGCGACAATGACGGTGCGACCAAGAACCGTTTCCGCGTCGGCCGTGGTATCGGTTCCGGCAAGGGCAAGACCGGTGGTCGTGGCGTCAAGGGCCAGAAATCCCGTTCGGGTGTGGCCATCAAGGGCTTTGAAGGCGGTCAGATGCCGCTTCACATGCGTCTGCCGAAGCGGGGCTTCAACAAGCCGAACCGCAAGGCATGGGCAGAGGTGAATCTCGGCCGTCTCGAGAAGGCAATCAGTGAAGGCAAGATCGACGCGAAAAAGCCGATCGATGCCGACGTCCTGATGGCAGCGGGCCTGGTCCGTCGCCAGCTGGATGGCATCCGCCTCCTTGCGAAGGGCGAGCTCAAGTCCAAAGTAGAGATCACCATTGCCGGTGCCTCCAAGACTGCGATTGCCGCCGTCGAGAAGGCTGGTGGCAAGGTGACCCTCACCGCCGTGGCCGACGACGCCGCGGAATAAGCGACTTCACGCCGACCTTTTAAGGACGTCTTCATGGCTTCAGCTGCCGAACAGCTTGCTGCGAACATGAATTTTAGCTCCTTCGCGAAAGCGAAGGAGCTGCAGCAACGCATCCTGTTCACGATCGGGATCCTGATTGTCTACCGGATTGGTACTTTCGTGCCGATTCCGGGGATCAATCCGGCCGAATACGCCCGCGTGTTCGATTCACTGGGCGGGCAGGGGCAGGGTATCCTGTCCATGTTCAACATGCTGGGCGGCGGTGCCGTCGAACGCATGGCGATCTTCGTGCTCAATGTGATGCCGTACATCTCGGCCTCGATCATCATGCAGCTGATGTCTGCCACCATTCCCAGCCTTGAAAAGCTGAAGAAGGAAGGTGGCGAACAGGGCCGTCAGCAGATCAACCAGTACACCCGCTATCTCACGGTCTTCCTGGCGACAGGGCAGGCCTTTGCGATCGCAATCGGCATGAATACGCCGAATGCGGAAGGCGTGGCACTGGCGCTCAATCCGGGCCCCTTCTTCCTGGCATCGACCGTGATTACCCTGGTGGGCGCCACCATGCTGCTGTTGTGGCTGGGCGAGCAGATCACCGCGCGCGGGGTTGGCAATGGTGTTTCGCTGATCATCTTTGCCGGCATTATTTCGGCCGTTCCCGGTGTGATCGGTGGGGCTTTGTCGCAGGCGTCTTCGACGGGTGATGGCACTGTCTTGCTGGTCGGTACCGTCCTGATCATCATCGGCCTCCTGCTGGTGGTTTTCATGGAGCGCTCGCAGCGCCGGCTTCTGGTCCAGTATCCCAAGCGTCAGCAGGGCAATCGCATGGTCGGTGGTGACACCTCCTTCCTGCCGCTCAAGCTGAACACGGCCGGTGTCATCCCGCCGATCTTTGCCTCGTCCCTGCTGCTGCTGCCGGCAACGGCGGCCAGTTTCCAGGCCCAGTCGGGCGCTGGCTGGCTGCAGACGGTCGTGGCCTATCTCGGACCGGGCGCGCCGCTCTTCATGGTGCTCTACGCCGCCATGATCATCTTTTTCTGCTTCTTCTACACCTCGGTGGTTTTCAATCCCGAAGACACGGCCGAGAACCTGCGGAAGTATGGTGGTTTCCTGCCGGGCATCCGTCCCGGCAAGCGGACCGCGGAATACATCGACTACGTCCTGTCCCGCCTGACCCTGATCGGGGCCCTCTACCTGGTCCTGATCTGTATGGTGCCGATGCTGCTCAATCCGCAGACGGCGCTGGGCGGCACCTCCCTGCTCATCGTGGTTTCGGTGACGCTGGACACGGTTTCCCAGATTCAGTCCCATCTGCTGGCTCACCAGTATGAAGGCCTGATCAAGAAGTCGAAGCTGCGGGGACGCAAACGATGAACATCATCCTGTTCGGACCGCCGGGCTGCGGCAAGGGCACCCAATCCAAGCGACTGGTGACAGAGCGCGGCTGGGTGCAGCTCTCCACCGGAGACATGCTGCGCGAGGCCAAGGCGGCCGGAACAGAACTGGGCCAGCGGGTGGCCGCGATCATGGATGCCGGAAATCTGGTGTCCGACGAGATCGTGATCGAGCTGATCGAGGAGAGACTGCCGGAAGCCGAAGCGGCCGGTGGTGCCATCTTTGACGGTTTCCCGCGTACGGTGGCCCAGGCAGAGGCTCTTGATGCGGCGCTGGCCAAGCGCGGTGCCGGGGTTGATGCCGTTGTCCGCCTGCTGGTGGATGATTCTGAATTGGTCGCACGCATGGAAAAGCGTGCGGCGGAAGAGGGACGGGCCGATGACAATATCGACGCGTTCAAAGTACGACTGAAAGCCTACCAGGATCAGACCGCGCCGCTGATCCCGTTTTACGCCCGGTCGGGCAAGATTCGGGAAGTTCCCGGCATGGGATCCATGGACGAGGTTGCAGCAGGAATTGCTGCAGCGCTCGAAGAGAAGTGACACACACCTGTTGCAACCCCATTGACGGGGTGGCAACGCTGACTGTAGATAGCGCCCTTCGCGAAACGGGCGAGCTGAAGTGGCGACCGAAAGGTTGCCTCTTGGGCCGTCCGTGAATGGCGTTCAGAATTTGGGAGATGGAAAGTGGCCCGTATTGCCGGCGTCAATATTCCGACGAATAAGCGCGTAGAGATCGCGCTTCGCTACATCCACGGCATTGGCCCGGCCAAGGCGAAGGAGATCTGCGAGCAGGTTTCCATCACGCCCGAGCGTCGAGTCAGTGAACTGACGGATGCGGAAGTCCTGCAAATCCGCGAAGTGATCGATCGTGATCACATGGTGGAAGGGGACCTGCGCCGTGACGTGGCTGTGAACATCAAGCGCCTCATGGACCTGGGCAACTACCGTGGCCTGCGCCACCGTCGTGGCCTGCCTGTCCGTGGCCAGCGCACTCACACCAATGCGCGTACGCGCAAAGGTCCCGCCAAGCCGATTGCCGGCAAGAAAAAGTAGGGTCCTGACCAATGGCTAAGGAAACAGGCCGCGTTAAGCGGCGTGAACGCAAAAACATCACGTCGGGCGTTGCCCACGTGAGTGCCAGCTTCAACAACACCATGGTGACCATCACGGACGCCCAGGGAAATGCAATTTCCTGGTCGTCGGCCGGTCACATGGGCTTCAAGGGTTCGCGCAAATCGACCCCTTATGCGGCCCAGATGGCTGCTGAGGATGCCGGCAAGAAGGCGATGGACCACGGCATGAAGACCATCGAAGTGAAGGTCTCCGGTCCGGGTTCGGGGCGTGAAAGCGCGCTGCGTGCGTTGCAGTCGGTGGGTTTCACCATCACCACCATCCAGGACGTGACACCGATCCCGCACAACGGTTGCCGTCCGCCGAAGCGCCGCCGCGTCTAGTACGCTGCGCGC
This sequence comes from Maricaulis sp., assembly GCF_015665295.1. Lineage (GTDB taxonomy): Bacteria > Pseudomonadota > Alphaproteobacteria > Caulobacterales > Maricaulaceae > Maricaulis. Next base: position 76,575 of record NZ_JADFAJ010000023.1, on the reverse strand, counting down.
ATTTCGCCTGTTGAACGCGCCGGCGGTCCAACCCGTACGGCTGATGAAGGGGCAGTAAGAACGTGATCGAGAAGAACTGGCAAGAACTCATCCGCCCGATGAAGCCGGAAATCGAGCCGGGACATGATCCCGCGCGCCAAGCCAAGATTGTCGCCGAGCCGCTGGAGCGTGGCTTCGGCATGACGCTGGGCAATGCGCTGCGTCGTGTCCTGCTGTCCTCGCTTCAGGGTGCAGCAGTGACGAATGTCCACATCGACGGCGTCGTCCACGAGTTTTCGTCGATCGACGGCGTTCGTGAAGACGTCACCGACATCGTGCTGAACATCAAGCAGATCGCCCTGCGCATGCATGGCGAAGGTCCCAAGCGTGTCGTGCTCAAGAAGTCCGGCCCCGGTATCGTCACCGCTGGTGATATCGAGGAAACGGCCGACGTCGAGATCGTCAACAAGGACCTCGCCCTGTGCACGCTGGACGAGGGTGCGGAAATCCGCATGGAGTTCACCATCAATACCGGCAAGGGCTATGTTCCTTCCGAGCGTAACCGCCCGGAAGACGCCCCGATCGGCCTGATTGGTGTTGATGCGCTGTACAGCCCGGTCAAGCGGGTGTCCTACAAGGTCGAGAACACCCGTGAGGGCCAGGTTCTCGACTATGACAAGCTGACGCTTGAAGTTGAGACGGACGGAACCGTCACCCCGGAAGATTCCGTGGCCTTTGCCGCGCGTATCCTCCAGGACCAGTTCCAGATCTTCATCAATTTCGAAGAGGCTGTCGAGGCCCGTCCGGCCGAGGACGACAAGCCCGAGCTCGACTTCAACCCGGCGCTGCTGCGCAAGGTCGACGAGCTGGAACTGTCGGTGCGTTCGGCGAACTGCCTGAAGAACGACAACATCGTCTACATCGGTGACCTGATTCAGAAGTCCGAGGCGGAAATGCTCCGTACCCCGAACTTCGGACGCAAGTCGCTTAATGAGATCAAGGAAGTTCTTGCCCAGATGGGTCTCCATCTTGGCATGGAAGCGCCGAACTGGCCGCCGGAGAACATCGAAGATCTCGCCAAACGTTTTGAGGATCACGTCTAGGCAGCCGCCGGGAGGCGCCTGAACCGGACCTGAGGAGATAAAGCCATGCGTCACGGCATCGCACACCGCAAGCTTAACCGCACCCATTCGCACCGCAAGGCGATGCTGGCCAATATGGCTGCCTCGCTGATCGAGCACGAACAGATCGTCACCACCTTGCCGAAAGCCAAGGAACTGGCCCCGTTCGTGGACAAGCTGATCACGCTGGCCAAGCGCGGCGACGTGCACGGCCGTCGCCAGGCGATGTCCAAGGTCCGCAATGAGGACCAGGTCAAGAAACTGTTCGACACGCTCGGCGGTCGTTATTCCGAGCGCGATGGTGGTTACACCCGCGTGCTCAAGGCCGGCTTCCGCCATGGTGACAATGCACCGATGGCTGTCATCGAGCTGGTTGACCGCGACCCGTCTGCCAAGGGTGCCGCTGACCGCGCGCGCCTCGAGGAAGAAGGCGGCATGACTGAGGAGTAAGCTTCCAGTCAGCACAAGTTCACGGAAGGGCGGCTTTGCTTCGGCAGGGCCGCCTTTTTCGTGCCCGCAATCCAGCCTATATGGGTGCCATGATCAGATCTGTCCTAATTGCCTGCCTCCTCGCGTCCGCGCCCGCGGCCGCCCAGGAGATCGACCTTGCCGGTGCCGCCGATGACCGGATCATTCCCGCCAGCCGAGCCGGGATGCAGATGTCCTTTGCACCGGTTGTTCGCGAGGCGACCCCGGCGGTGGTGAATGTGTACTCGCGACGCGTGGCGGCCAATCAGCATCCGTTCGCCAATGACCCGTTCTTCTCGCGCATGTTCCGCAGCCAGCCGCGTGAACAGAATTCGCTGGGCTCCGGCGTCATCGTCGATGCCTCCGGCGTCATCGTGACCAATAATCATGTCGTGGCCGGTGCGACCGAGCTGCGCGTGGTGCTCGCGGATCGTCGCGAATACGAGGCCGTGATCCTGCTCACCGATGAAGCCACCGACCTGGCCGTCCTGCGCGTCGAGACCGACGAACCGCTGCCCGTTCTGCCGTTTGACCGCTCCGGTGATATCGAGGTCGGTGACCTGGTACTGGCGATCGGCAATCCGTTTGGCGTCGGGCAGACCGTGACCTCCGGCATTGTGTCGGCGCTGGCACGAACCGATGTCGGGCAGACCGATTTTGCCTCTTTCATCCAGACCGATGCGGCGATCAATCCGGGCAATTCCGGCGGCGCACTGGTCGACATGGACGGCGAGCTGGTCGGTGTGAACACGATGATCTTCTCTCGCTCGGGTGGCTCGAACGGGATCGGTTTTGCCATTCCGGTCGAGATGGTCGCCCGCGTCGTCGATACGGCGATGAGCGAGGGCGAGCTGATCCGGCCCTGGCTGGGCGCGCGGCTGCAGACCGTCGACAGTGATATTGCCGATGCGTTCGGCCTCAGCCGGCCTCGCGGTGCGCTGGTCAATGACATCTACCCGCAAGCCGCGGCCGACATGGCCGGCTTGATGCAGGGCGATATCGTCCTCGCCATTGACGGCCAGCCCGTCAACAACGAGGCCGGCGCGCGGTTCCGTCTTGCCACGCGTGCGGCCGGCGATGATGCCGTCTTCACCGTCCTGCGTGATGGCGAGGAAATTTCCCTCAATGTTGCCGTCGAGCCGGCGCCGGGCATTGCCGAGCCGGACCCGTTCGAGGCCGTCGGGCGCAATCCGCTGTCAGGCGCGGCGATGGTCACCCTGTCGCCGGCCTTCAACGAACGCGTCGGTCTCGATCCGTTCCGCGGGGGTGTGGTGGTCAGCGCTGTCGGTCGTCGCTCGGTCGCCGGACGCTTCGGCTTCCGTCCCGGTGATCAGTTGGTGGAGTTGATGGGGATCCCCATTCATTCCCTCGACGATGTCGCCGAGGTGCTGGCAGCCCATGACGGCGAACAGGTGTGGCCACTCATTGTCGAGCGGCGCGGCCAGCGCTTCGAGACTTCGGTGCGGCTCTACTAGCCTAGCCAGGTGCTGTTTCGTGGGGTTTCAGCGCCACGAAGCTCCAGACATGGCCGAACGGATCGCGGGCCTTGCCGTGGCGACCGAAGAACTCGTCCTGGCACGGGCGGACCACTGTTGCGCCCGCGGCGACGGCGCGGTCGAACCAGGCGTCGGCATCTGTGACATAGAGATTGAGCGTGAACGTGGTGCGATTGCCCAGCGTTGGTGGCGCGACATTGCCGATCATCGCCTCGTGCCGGGGGAATTCATCGGCCAGCATCACGATGCCTTCATTGATGCGCAGCGTGGCATGGCCAAGCTTGCCTTCGAAATCATAGCGCTCGAGCAGTTCGGCCCCGAAGGCGCGGACATAGAAGTCGATCGCGGCGGCGCCATCGCGGACGCTGAGATAGGGCGCCACGCCGCTGGTCGGCGGCGCATGGGTGTCCCGCGGGTCGCTCATCGCGGACCTTCCCTGTCGGCTTGTGCCGACGTGGCGGCGAGCGACAAGACATAGCCCCAGGGATCCTTGAGCTGGCCATAGCGGTCGCCCCAGAACATGTCGGCCAGCGGCATGGTGATCTCGGCACCGGCCCGGACCGCGCGATCCCACCAGGCATCGATATCATCGACCTGCATGTGCAGGGCGATACCCGCGGGAACAGGCGCCAGGGCGCCGCCGCGATATTCCGGGAAATCATCATGCAGGAAGACCGAGCCGCCATTGATCACAAGGTGGCCGTGCAGGACGCGTTTCTCGTCTTCCGCCATCTGGCAGAAAACAAGCTCCGCGCCGAAGGCGGCCTTGTAGAACCTGACGGCGGCGAGGGCGTCCCTGGTCGTCAGGTGCGGCGTGACCCCGCTGGCCACGGGCGTGCCCTGGTGATCATTGGCCGGCCGCGTCCGGGTTTCGCTATCCGTCATGTCTGCCTCCCCAGCTCATCTGCAAGTCTATCACGCCCGCACTTCTGCGAAACCGCGAACACGCCTAGTCTTGGCCCTGATGACAAGCCTGTTTGAAGCCGCCGGCCTTGACGCCGATGCCCCGCGCCCGCTCGCCGACCGCCTGCGTCCGCAAACCCTGGCCGATGTGGTCGGCCAGGATCATTTGCTGGCCGGCAAGGGCCCGATCGCCCGCATGCGCGCGCAGGGCCGTCTCGCCTCGCTGATCCTGTGGGGACCGCCCGGGGTCGGCAAGACCACGATTGCCCGCCTGCTGGCCGAGGATAGCGGGCTCGAGTTCGAGCCGCTCTCGGCCGTCTTCTCCGGCGTTGCTGATCTCAAGAAGGCGTTCGAGCGTGCCCGCGCACGGCGCCAGCAGGGGCGCGGCACACTGCTCTTCGTCGACGAAATCCACCGTTTCAACCGGGCCCAGCAGGACGGTTTCCTGCCCGTGGTGGAGGAGGGCACGGTGACGCTGGTCGGGGCGACCACGGAAAACCCGTCCTTCGAGCTCAATGCCGCCTTGCTGTCGCGCTGCCAGGTTCTCGTCCTCAAGCGACTGGATGATGACGGGCTGGAGCTTCTGATGCTGCGCGCGGAAGCCGAGATGGGCCGGGCACTGCCGCTCGATGCCGGCGGCCGTGCGGCGCTGCGCTCGATGGCCGATGGCGACGGGCGCTACATGCTGAACCTGGTCGAGGAAGTCTTCACCTTTGATCCGCAGACAACCGTCAGCGCCGAGGATCTTGCCGAACTCCTCAACAAGCGCGCCACTGCCTACGACAAGGACCGCGAAGAGCACTACAATCTGATTTCGGCCCTGCACAAGTCGATCCGCGGCTCGGACCCGGATGCGGCGCTGTACTGGTTTGCGCGCATGCTGGAGGGCGGCGAGGATCCGCTCTTCCTCGCGCGCCGCCTGGTGCGCATGGCGTCGGAGGATATCGGACTGGCCGACCCGACCGGTCTGATGATTGCCAATGAGGCGGCCCGCACCTATGAGCGGCTCGGTTCGCCGGAAGGGGAATTGGCGCTGGCCCATGCCGTCGTGCACCTGGCGACGGCAGCCAAGTCGAATGCCGTTTACGTCGCTTTCAAGCGGGCCCGGAGCGCGGCCAGGGCAACAGGCTCGCTGATGCCACCCGCGCACATCCTCAACGCCCCGACGGCCCTGATGAAGGACCAGGGCTATGGCAAGGGCTATGAGTATGACCACGACGCCGCCGGCGGTGTTTCCGGGCAGGACTATTTCCCGGACGACATGCCCGATCGTCCGGTCTTCTATGAACCGCGCGACAGCGGCCGCGAAGCGGCGATCGCCGAACGTCTGACCCGATGGCGGGCCTTGCGCGATCAGCGCCGCGGCGGGCGACCATAAGGCGGTACTTGCCAATCACACGGTTCACGCGAATGCTCCCCTCGCAATGACTCTGGGGGGAGTTCACATGAAACCGGAACGCATTCACCTGACGCTTGGCCTCATCTGGCTCATTCTCGGCATGTTGCTGGGCGAGCATATGGGCCGCTCGGGCGATCACACGCAAATGCCGACCCATGCCCACATGATGCTGCTGGGCGGCGTCCTGCCGATCCTCTGGGCGATCCTGTACCGCGTCTTCAAGCTCGGCAGTGGCCTGCTGGCCTGGGCCCAGGTCGGCCTGCACCATATTGCCGTGCTGGTGATGATCCCGTCGCTCTATCTGATGTTCGGTCAAATGGCCGAGGAATCGACGGTCGGACCGCTGCTCGGTATCGGGGCCATTCTGGCCATCGTTTCGGTGGCGCTGGTTCTGGTCCTGAGCCTGCGAGCCAGGCCGGACGCCTGAGTTCCGCTACTCTGTGCCGGCAGTCGGCGTCTCGCAGGCCTCGCCGCCGACCGTGTCGGCCTCAAACGGACCCAGGCCGAGTGCGGCCCGGTCGTCGTTGATCGCTTCGGGATCGGCGACGGGCCAGGCCCGGGTGGTTCCGTCAACGCACTGCGTCGCGGTGCCATAGGGCTGCGGGCGGTTTTCCGTCACGGCCAGCGCATCTGCCATGGCCGCGTATTGTGCGCCGTCATAGCCGCCGGCGAGGGCAACGGGTTCCAGCGCGGCCACGAGGCGTGGCGTGCTGTCGGGATCGCGCGCCGCCATGCGCAAAAGGTCAGCGCCCAGTCGCGGGTGTTCCTGCCACAGGATGGCGAAACGCTGCGGGTCGATCTGGCCCAGCGCCCAGCGATTATTGCCGTCCTCGGTCTCGCGCATTTCCGCGCCCAGCGCGTTGAGGATTTCGCCCCGCGCACCATCGTCGAGATCATTGCGCGCGATGACGGGCAGCAGGAGTTCGGAGAGATAACGCTCGCGCGCCTTGCGGGCCGCCATCTGGGCGACCGTATCGCCATAGGCTGCCAGCCGTCCCTCGATCCGGGCGATCAGGGTCGCGGCGTCAGTGGGTTCGGATTCGGCCACGGCTTCCACCGGTGGCGGCGCCTCGGCGTCCTGCAGGACAAGCATGGCGGCCAGAATGAAGATGGACATTGGTCGACTCCCCGATTGTCGGGACAGTCTAGCGCCGCGTGTGGCGTATCCAAGGCATGTCGACAAAACAAAAGCGGCAGTCCCGGGGGGAGGCTGCCGCTTTCGCTTGGGGTCGGGTGTGATCAGGACGGGGGACGGTGAGGCGTGTCGCCGGTCCGGATCGGGTGCCGTATGGGAAGAGCCCTTGGGGGCGGCTCAACCTAGGCGAATGCGCCGCCGAGGGCGATCGTCATGGCGCCAAACACACCGGCCACGAAAAGTATATTGACGAGTGTCGAGAGGGAGTTCGAAACACGGTCCATCATGGGTTCAGTCCTTGTCTTCCAGGCGAGCCGAGCCTTCCCGGTTCGCACGTTGGTAAATAAGGACTTAGCGATGATCGGCAATCGACATTATGCCAAGGCAGCCTTGCAAAAACGCATGGGTTGCGGTTTATGACGTGAAATTAAGGATTGGTTAGTGCCGGGTTAATGTCGCGATCGCGAATGCGGGAGTGCTTGCCAATCCGGCTGCGGGACCCTATCGAGCCGGGATGATCAATTATCTTCTCGTCGGCGTCGGCGGTGCGCTGGGCGCCCTGTCGCGCTATCAGGTCGGTCGGCTGACCTTTCGCTGGTTCGGTCCGGAACAGGTCTGGGGCACATTCGCGGTCAATCTGGCCGGGGGGCTGCTGATGGGCCTGCTGATCGGCTGGCTTGCCGCAACCGATCGCGCCGACCAGCAATATATCCGCCTGTTCGGGGCCGTCGGATTCCTTGGCGGCTTCACGACCTTTTCGGCTTTTTCGCTGGAGATTGCCAATATGCTTGAGCGCAAGGCCATCCTGCCGGCCTTCGGCTATGCGGCCAGCTCGGTCGTGCTCGCCTTGGCGGCGGTGTTTCTCGGCCTTTGGATCATGCGGAAGGCGTTTGCATGAGCGGTGTCCAGACCATCAGGGTCGAAGCGTCCGAGGACGGCTCCCGGGTAGATCGCTGGTTCAAGCGGCGCTTTCCCCATGTCTCCGCCATCATGGTCCAGAAACTGTGCCGCAAGGGACAGATCCGGGTCGATGGTGGACGTGTGAAAGGCGACAGCCGGGTCCATGAGGGCCAGGAAATCCGCATTCCGCCGCTGCCCGAACCCGGTGAACGGCCGCCGGCCAACCGCCTGTCGGATGACGACATCGCCTATGTGAAATCGCTGGTCATCTACGAGGATGACGAGCTGATCGCCTTCAACAAGCCGGCCGGTCTGGCCGTGCAGGGCGGGTCCAAGACAACACGCCATCTCGACGGTCTGCTGGACGCGTTCGGCGAAGGCCTCGACCGGCCGCGGCTGGTGCACCGGCTCGACAAGGACACGTCCGGCATCCTGATTGTCGGCAAGGGCCCCAAGGCGACAGCCCGCCTCGCCAAGGCCTTCCAGTCGCACAAGACCCGCAAGACCTATTGGGCGATCGCCATTGGTGTGCCCAAGCCCAAGAAGGGCGAGATCAAGGGCTTCATGCGCAAGGCCGCCTCGGTCGGCGTCGACAGCGAGCGTGAAACCATGGTCGCCGCCGGTCATGGCGATGAGGGCGCGCAGCACGCCCTGACCCGCTATGTGGTCATCGGCGAGGCGGGCCAGAAGGCATCCTGGGTCGCGCTGCGTCCGGTCACCGGCCGGACCCACCAGCTGCGCGTCCATCTCGCGGCCATGGGCACCGCCATTCTCGGCGACAAGAAATACACCTGTCACCGGCCGGCCCCGGAGGATCTGGGACGTCGGCTCTGCCTGCATGCGCGTCGCCTGGAAGTGCCGCGTCCGGGCGGCAAGTCGCTCGTGCTCACGGCGGACCTGCCGCCTGCATTGAAGAAGATCTACGACACGCTCGGCTTTTCGGTGAAGGAAATTGACGAGACGGATATCGAGGAAGACCTGGCGTAGGAGAGGCGGCCTAGGCTTCTTTTCCGGCCTGTTTTGCCTTGAAGGCGGCCAGTTTTTCCGGGCTGGTCTCGCCCTGGTGTTTCGCTTTCCACTCGGCCGGCGGCATGCCGTAAACGCGCTCTCGGGCCTGGTCCTTTGTGACCTCGATGCCGCGTTCGGAGGCGGCTTCGCGCCACCAGTCACCCAGGCAGTTGCGGCAAAAATCGGCGAGCAGCATCAAATCGATGTTCTGGACTTCCCTGTGCGCATCCAGATGCGCGACGAGGCGGCGGAAGGCGGCAGCGTCCAGCGCGGTGCGCTCGGTCTCGGTGATGTTTTCGGGCAGGGTCATGTCAGGCGCACTCCGGCTGGGCTGTGATGCATAGCTAGCACGAGGCGGGGCATGCTTGCCAAGCCCGGCACAGCCGCCTATGTCGCGGTCAGCAAATGGAGCCTCGCGGCGTGAACACCCCTCTCAAACTTGCGATCTGGGATGTCGACGGCACGATTGTCGACAGTCGCCAGGTGATCCAGAAGGCGATGGACCGTGCCTTTCGCCGGGCCGGGCTGGGCGGGATCGACTATGATCGCACCCGCACCATTGTCGGGCTTGAGCTGACCGAGGCCGTCACCCGGCTCGCTCCGCCGGATTACACGGCCGAAAAGGCCGTGCAACTGGCGACATTCTACAAGGAAGCCTTCGTCGAGCAGCGCGCCGAGGCCGGCTTTTCCGAACCGCTCTATGATGGCGTGCGCGAGACGATCGAACGCCTGGTCGATGCCGGCTGGCTGATGGGCGTGGCGACCGGCAAGGCGCGTCGCGGCCTCGACATCGTGTTCGAGCATCACGACCTGCACCGCTATTTCGACACGCTGCAGACCGTCGATGGTGGCGCCGGCAAGCCGCATCCGCGCATGGTGCTCGACGCCATGCGCGAAACCGGCATGGACGCCTTCCAGACCGTGATGATCGGCGATACCCGGTTTGACATGGAGATGGGCCGCAATGCCGGTGTGCACACGCTGGGCGTTGGCTGGGGCTTCCACACCGAAGACGAGATTGCCGAGGGCGGCGCCCACAGCATCCATCATGAATTCGCAGCCCTTAATGCCGCGCTGGACCGTTTCGCGGCCACGGTCGACGGGAAATCTTGAGCGACCTCTCATATCCGGCTTTCCGTTTATGTCTTGTTCCTGCTACTCCCGGTTGGTAGAATTCGCGCTCGTGGCGAGTCGGGGAGTCGGGGATGGGCACGACCTCAATCACTGCCGAATCCCGAACCGCGGTTGAGGCGTCGATCGACTCCCAATCCGGCCGCTTTCAAACCCTGAAGCGCGAACTCGACCAGTGCGTTCAATCCCGAATTGCCGAAGGTTATTGGGAAGAACGGGCGTTTGAATCCAGTTACAGCGATGATTTCTTGGCCGTTTCCTGGCGTGGCGGGGTCGGGTATTGGAAGGCGCTTGCCTGGCGCAAAAAGCTGGCCGCGCTCGAAAAGAACCGCGCCGCGCTGCCAAAAGGCGTCCGCTCTGATCGCGAGCGGGAAATCGGGAGTGCCACCCGGTTGATCCATGACCGTTTTGCGCCCAAGCGCGCGGGGCCTTATGCGGTCGAACTCTTCGTGTTCTTCAAGACCGCGAATCTTGCACCGGCGGCGCTGGTGCAGATGGCACCCGATTGCGTACCGGCCTTCATGGAAGCCCCCTTGCATACGCATTTCCTGATCCGCCGCCAACAAAGCGCGGTTGACCAGGGTGAGGCGCTGCGCTTCGGCGGTTTCGACCCGCTTGCCGAGACCCCCAGGGATGGCTCGGCCCTGTGCAAACTTTTTCTTTCTCTGGCATTTCCGAAGGAAGCACCGCCCATCACCGATGAGCCTGAGCCCAGATGCCTGCTGTGCATCCTGCTCGCGCTTGCGGCGATTGCGCTGCTGGGCATTGCGGCGACCATTCTTCTGGTTCCGGACTGGCGCGACAGCCTGTTCCGGGCGCTTGATATTGGCCGGCGCTCTGAAATCGTCCGCCTTGATGAGGAGCTGGCAAACCTTCAGGAAGAATATGATCGCGTCCTGGCCCGAGCCCAGGCACCGGATGTTGCTCTGGATACGAGCCGCGTCGAGATGCTGGAAAGGGAATTGGACCGATTGGCGTCACAGTTGGCTGAACATGGCCAGGACGTGCCGGCCCGCACGCTGCCGCTCGGTGTTCCGCCCTGCCTGCCGGTCGTTGCTACGATGAGCGCCGGGGGAGGCGCGCCGGGGTATATATATGCTGTAACGCTCGGCGCCGGGGGCATACGCCTGTCCGAACCGGCCGGCGTTCACGCCTTGTCAGCGTCGGATCTGGCAGACCCGGACTTTCCCGTGACCCGCCCGATGCCGCAAGAAGTGCTTTCGATCGACGCTTTCGAGGCGCTTGTTTCGCCGATCTCGCAAGCGGCTCGAGCCGCCTATTGCGCGCATTACGTGCTGCTGCGCGATGGTGAGACAAATGACAGGGAAGGCTATATCGCCCAGCGAAGCGCGGTCGAGCGTCATTTTTACGTCTACCGACCGTCCCCGCAATGATCGAGACTTGAATTGACCTATGAGACCAAGCCGGGCGTCAAGATCCCGAGCCGCGAGAATTCCCTGCCCAAGCGTTTTTACACCGATGTGACCGTGGTCGCGGAAGGTGACGGTTTTGCCGTCCATCTCGACGGTCGCCCGGTCAAGTCACCGGCCCGCCGCGCCCTGTCCCTGCCGACCCGCGCGCTTGCCGAGCTGGTGGCGTCGGAATGGGCTGCCCAGGGCGAACGCATTGATGCGCCGGCCATGCCGGCAACCCGCCTGTGTTTCGTGGCGCTGGATCTCATTCCCGACGCACGGGCAGCGACCGTGGCGGAGGTCACGAAATACGCTTCGACCGATCTGGTCTGCTTCCGCGCACCGGAACCGGCTGCCCTGATCGCATCGCAGGCCGCCGCCTGGGATCCGATTATTGCCTGGGCTGGACGCTCCCTGGACGCCCGTTTCGTGCCGGCGACGGGCCTGATGCCGATCGACCAGGATCCGGTCGCCTTGCAACGCGTCATGCAGCGGGCCGGCGAGCTGGACGACTGGCGTTTGACGACCCTGGCCCATGTCACGGCCGTCTGTGGTTCGGCGCTGATCGCACTGGCCCTGCTCGAGGGCGAAATCGATGGCGAAAAGGCCTTCGTCCTGTCGACGCTGGACGAGCATTTCCAGATCAGCCAGTGGGGCGAAGACCACGAGGCCGCCGACCGCCTGGCGCGCCTGCGCCGGGAACTGGTCGTGATGGGCGAAGTCCTGCGCGCATTGGACGCGGCGTCTGCGGCTTGATGCCGGACGTCAGACGGCTAACCTGCGTCACGTGATTTTGCGGAGACTGGATCATGGCTGACATCGTCCCAGGGCAAACCGGCCCTGCGCACACCGGCCCTGCGCACACCGGCCCTGAGCACCCCGGCAAGACCGGCCCCGGCGGGATGCTCGATTTTGACGCCCTGCGTCGCGCCAATTTGCGGACCGAGCCCTACAATTATCTCGTTGCCGAGGCAGCGCTCAGCGAAACCGAGGCGGCGGACGTGCGCCGTGATTATCCTGCGATCGACAAGCCGGGCTATCTGCCGCTTTCCAAGCTCGAGGCCAGTGGCGCGTTCAAGCGTCTCATGGAAGACCTCAACTCGCCGGACCTGGCCCAGGTGCTGACAGACAAGTTCGGCGTCGATTTCACCGAGAAGCCGCGCATGATCACGGTGCGCAAGATTTCCCAGCTGTCGGACGGCCCGATCCACAACGACTCGAAGTCGAAAATCCTGACCATGCTGACCTATCTCAATGCCGAGTGGGATGGCACGGGTGCGGGCTGTATCCGCGTGCTCAACGGGCCCAAGGATTTCGAGGATTTCACCGAGGAAGTGCCGCCGCTGGCCGGCTATGTCTTCGCCTTCCTGCGCGCGGACAATTCCTGGCACGGGCATCTGCCCTTCGAGGGCGAGCGCTATGTCGTGCAGACCACTTTCCTGACCTCCCAGGAGGAGCTCGACCGCAAGGAAAACCGTGGCGGCCTGCAGTATTTCCTGAAAAAGCTGAACCCGTTCCAGTAAATCTCATGGCGGTGACCGTGTGCGCCTGGGACCCGTGCTGGTCTGCGCGTTTCGAGCTTGAGCGCGAGCGTCTGGCCACTTTGCTGGGCGACGTCGCGGGCCGCATCGAGCATGTCGGCAGCACATCCGTACGCGGCCTGGCCGCCAAGCCCATCATTGATATCCTGGTGAGTGTGGACAGTCTGGAGCGGCTTGATGCCTGCTCTGCCGCCATGCGGGAGGCAGGCTATCAGGTGAAGGGGGAATATGGTCTGCCGGGGCGTCGCTATTTTCGTCGCGAGGCAGCGGACGGAAGCCGGCTCGCCCATATCCATGCCTATCTGTGCGGGAGCGAGGGGTTTCGGCGCCACCTTGTCTTTCGCGACTATCTCAGGGAGCATCAGGAGGAGGCGCGGCGCTATGGCGCGCACAAGCTGGCCCTGACCGCTCGTGGCGCCCTGTCCGGCGAGGCCTACCAGTCAGCCAAGTCAGAACTGGTTTCGCAGATCGAGGCGCGGGCGCTGGCCTGGGCGGCTAGATAGCGGCCAGCGTGCGCACCGGGCCTTCGCGGAAACGCAGCCGCCCTTCGTCCATCCGGTTCCAGATCAAAAAGCCGGTGGCAATCACGGCCAGTTCTGCCAGTTCCTGGAAGATGTGGTGACACATCAGCACACCGCTCAGAAGCAGCAGGGCCCGCAGGGGCAGCAGCACGCGGTCGCCCCGGGGGGCTTCCACAATGGAGCCAAGGCGGGCGCCCAGCACCAGGAGGCCAAGCCCCAGGCCGTAGTAGAGGGCCTCCATCGTCGATGGCGGGATGTAGTTGTGCAGGTTGAACTCTTCCTGGAGATTGCTCTGCAGCACGGCGTCCGGCGGCGTAAAACCCAGCCAGTGCTGGCCCCAGCTGACCTCTTCCCCAAAAGCAAGGATCAGGACCAGCGCGGTCGCGACCAGGCAGACGCCGCCGAAGGCGGTATCGCGATTGCGCTGCCAGATGCGCTCGGCGGTCAGCGCCACCGGAAACAGCATCAGCAGGATGGTGAGGTTCTCGATCAGGCCGCCATCGCCCACTTCGGGCCGGAAAACGCCGGCGAGGGGCCGGACGGTGTGGTCGAACAGATTGAGCGCGGCCAGCTGAACCAGCGCGAACAGGGCCAGCATGTCGAGGTCGAGACCCTGCCGCATCATCCCGACCGGTCCGATCCGGCCCATCCCGCGCCAGAGGACCTTCACGGCGATGGCCATTGCGAGCGCGACGGCGACCGCGAATCCGAAGGCCTGCAGGGGCGCGTCAATCGAGCCGTCGGGCGAGAAGAATGTGGTCATCGGGATCGGCCTCCTAGAAGGCGTGAACTGCCGCCCATTTGTCGAGGCGGCGAAAGGCCTTGGCGGGCCAGTTTGAGACACGTCCAAGCGGAAGGGCCTGGGCTGTGCGGTCGACAAGCTGGCCGGTGCGAACGATTGCGTGCGCAAGCGACGGGCGCTCGAGCCGGCCCCCAAGCACATCGAAACCGGCATTGGAGAGGCGGCGTTTGAAGTCGTAATCGCCCGGCCCGAGATGAATTTCCTTGATCCCGCGGGATTCGAGGAAGCGCGCGATTTCGAGATAGAGCGTCAGGCCCGGGCCCAGCTTGGAGAATTCCGGCCAATAGACCGGGAACCAGTAGTGCAGTGCGCGATCCGAGCGCATGCCGAAATGTGCGGCGGCGAGCTCACCCTCGATCTCTACGGTCGACAGCAGGCCGGCAAAGGTCGGTGTATCGGTCTCGAAAAGGTCCTCGATCAGCTTTCGGGCCCAGCTCGCCACGAAAACGTCGAGCGCCCCCGTACGGCGGTATTGTGCGCGCTTGGTCTCGATGACGGCACGCAGCGCTTCCGGCCGCCGGTCATCGAGGCGAAACACGACCGCATCGCCCATCTCGGCCAGCTTGCGCTGGCGGGCGCGGATATTCCGCATCGCCTTGGCGTCTTCTCGGGCGCAGTCCTCGAGGAAACTGTCATAGCCGGCGGACAGGTCCGAGACCCAGGAGGTTTCCGCCGGGCGGGTGGCAGCCCGGGCGAAACTGGCTTGTCCGGCGAGGGCACCATGAAAGTTGAAAATGCCGAATCCGGTGCCGGCCAGCGCGGCCTCGACATCCAGATCCGGGGTGTCGGTGATCAGCCCGTGATGGTCGCCGAGCGGTCCGCCAATCGGCCGTGCCACACCCGAACGGGACAAATGGAGCGGCAGAAATCCCGAAATTGTCCCGTTTCGGTGCAGGATTGCGATGCGGGTGTCCGGGCGGGTCCGGGCGACAGCGCGTGTAAATTCATGCGTGAAATAGGGTGAGCCAAGTGACGGTGTTGTGGCGCGAAACGCGTTCCAGGCTTCGCATTCCGACGCGCCAAGCCCGTCGATCTTCACAACTTCGGTCCGCAAGTTTTGGCTGCCCATGCGCCAGTCCCCAAATTCGTTGTGCCTGTCCAGCTGCAATCCCTGCGCCGGACGACCTGTGACTGGCGTACCAGCTTGATTGCGAAAGCGTTCGCGGGTCTGCTATCTGGCGCATAACAAGAATCCCGACGGGGGAAGGATTGGCCATGAAAGACGTGATCGAACAGCTCGAAGCCAAGCGGGCCGCGGCGCGCATGGGCGGTGGTGAAAAGCGGATTGCCGCGCAACACACCAAGGGCAAGCTGTCGGCGCGCGAACGGATCGAACTCCTGCTGGACGAAGGTTCCTTTGAAGAATGGGACATGTTCGTCGAGCATCGCTGTGTCGATTTCGGCATGGCCGACAAGAAAATCCCCGGCGATGGCGTGGTCACGGGCCATGGCACGATCAATGGCCGTCTCGTCTATCTCTTCTCCAAGGACTTCACCGTTTTCGGCGGCTCCCTGTCGGAGACCCACGCCCAGAAAATCGTCAAGATCCAGAAGGCGGCACTGCAGAACGGCGCGCCGGTCATCGGGATTTTCGACGCCGGTGGCGCCCGCATCCAGGAAGGCGTCGCCTCGCTGGGGGGCTATGCCGATATTTTCCTGCAGAACACGCTGGCTTCCGGCGTGGTGCCGCAAATCTCCATGATCATGGGGCCGTGCGCCGGCGGTGATGTCTATTCACCCGCCATCACCGACTTCATCTTCATGGTGAAGGACACCTCCTACATGTATGTGACCGGGCCGGACGTGGTGAAGACCGTCACCAATGAGACCGTCACCCATGAAGAGCTCGGCGGCGCCTCCATTCACGCCAGGAAGTCCGGCGTTGCCGATGGCGCCTACGAGAATGATATCGAGGCCCTGGTCCAGCTGCGCCGCCTGATCGACTTCCTGCCGCTGTCCAACCGCGAGACGCCGCCCAAGCGTCCGACCCATGATGTGGCAGACCGGCTCGAACCCAGCCTCGACACGCTGGTCCCGTCCAATCCGAACAAGCCCTATGATATCAAGGAGCTGATCGAGAAGGTGGCGGATGAGGGCGATTTCTTCGAGATCGCGCCGGACTATGCCGCCAATATCGTCACCGGTTTCGGCCGCCTCGATGGTCAGCCGGTAGGTTTTGTCGCCAACCAGCCCATGTCACTCGCCGGCGTTCTGGACAGTGATGCCAGCCGCAAGGCCGGCCGCTTCGTGCGCTTCTGCGACGCCTTCAACATCCCGCTGGTGACCTTTGTCGACGTGCCCGGCTTCCTGCCCGGCACCAAGCAGGAATATGGCGGGCTGATCAAGCATGGCGCCAAACTCCTCTTTGCCTATGCCGAGGCCACCGTGCCCAAGCTCACGGTCATCACCCGCAAGGCCTATGGCGGCGCCTATGACGTGATGAGCTCGAAACATCTGCGCGGCGACGTCAACTATGCCTGGCCGTCCGCCGAGATCGCGGTGATGGGCGCCAAGGGCGCCGCCGAGATCATCCACCGCAAGGATGCCGACAATCCCGACAAGATGGCCGAACACGCCAAGGAGTACGAAGACCGCTTCGCCAACCCCTTCGTCGCCGCCGGCCGCGGCTATATCGACGACGTCATCATGCCCCACGGCACCCGCAAACGCCTGATCTCGGCGCTACGAACGCTGAAGAACAAGAAGGCAGAGAACCCATGGAAAAAGCACGATAATATTCCGCTTTAGGGGTACCCCGCCGCCTGCGGCGGCGCCCCTCCGTCTCGCCGCTTTGCGGCGATCCACCTCCCCACGATGTGGGGAGGAAAGGCCGATCCGGGATTGTTTTCTTCCCCACATAGTGGGGAAGTGGCCCGGCGCGCAGCGGCGGGTCGATGGGGTGGCCGAAGGCCATGTGTGCACAAGCGATGTATGGATCGTTCCGCGCTCGCGCGCGCTTTCACCACATCTTCTGTTGGCGCTAACACTGGCTTGTGAGAGGCTTGCCGGAGAAGGCGGCACACGGGAGTTTCAGCATGCGGATTGTGGCGGGACTGACGGCTCTGGTGCTGGCAGCGTGCTCGGCGGGACCAGAGGCCGGGCCTGAGGATGGCTCTGAGCCTGTCGTTATCGAGCCGGTCGCGCAGGCACTTCAGCCCCTGATCGATGACGGGGAGCTTGCCGGTGTCGCCGTGGCGGTCTGGCAGGATGACGCGCTCATCGGACGCTGGGGGCAGGGCGTGCGGGATCTGGAGAGCGGCGCGCCGATGCGGGCCGACACGATCGTGCGCATCTATTCCATGACCAAGCCGGTGACCGCCGTGGCGATGATGCAGCTTTATGAGCAGGGGCTGTGGCATCCCGATGACCCGGTTGCCGCCTATCTGCCCGAGCTGGCGGATGTCGGCGTGTTTCGCGGGCTGGATGCGGAGGGTGAGCCGGTCATCACGCCGCCGGTGCGTTCGCCGACCATGGCTCAGCTGATGACCCACACTGCGGGCTTCTCCTATGGCTTCCTGGGAGGCTGGGTGGATGACCGCTATCGCGAGGCCAATCTGTGGGCGTCGCCGTCGTCCGACGATTTCATCGAGACCATGGCCAGCCTGCCATTGAATGCCGAGCCGGGCAGTGAGTGGCGTTATTCGGTGTCGATGGACCTGCAGGGCGTCATCATCGAGCGGCTGAGCGGGCAGAGCCTGTCGGACTATATGCGCGATCATATCTTCACGCCGCTGGCCATGGCGGATACCGGCTTTTCCGTTGATCCGGCCGGGGCCGATCGTCTGGCCACGAATTATGACTGGCGCGATGGCCGGCTGCAGCCGGAAAACACGTCGGACGGGCTTTTCATCGACCCCTTCACCGAGCCGGGCTTCGCCTGGGGCGGCGGCGGGCTGTTCTCGACGGCGGATGATTTCCTGCGCTTCGGTCGCATGTTGCTGGGCGGTGGCGAGCTGGACGGCGTGCGCGTGCTGACCGAGGCCTCTGTCGAGACGATCATGACCAACCAGATCAGCCATGCCGTGGCGGCGGGCGGGTTCGGGATCGGTTTCCAGCAGATCCGGCCGGGCTACCAGTACGGCTATAACGGCGTCGTGGTGACCGATCCGCGGCTGGGCGGCGTGGCCGTGGGCGAGGGCACCTATCTGTGGGATGGCCGGGCCATGACCTGGTTCTGGGTCGACCCTGCGCATGACATCGTCTTTGTCGGCATGGTCCAGCGCAATGCCGGTCCCGGCATGCCCGAGCTGCAGCCGCTCACCCAGCGGGCGATGCAGGCGGCGTTCTATCCCGCCGGGGACTAGGTTCGGGGCGGCGGCCTGCACCGCATTCGCGCGTGTGCGCGTGCGCCTGCCTGATCCCTATTCCGTCACGGACCTTTCCCGTACCACCACGCCGTCGGCAACCCCCTCGCCTGGATAGAGAATGACGCGATCACCTGCCGACAGGCCTGAGAGGATTTCGGCCTGGATGCCGTTATCCCGCCCGATCACGACCGGGGTCAGGCGGGCGCGATTGGTAATGATGCGGTAGACGGCCCACTCCCGGTCATGGCGAAAGAGGGCGGCGACGGGGATTTGCAGGGCATCATCGCGTTGCCACACCGTGATGGCGGTCTCGACCCGATAGCCATGACCCAGCTTTCCCAAGTCGTCCGGCGGGCCGGTGAAGTCCAGCACGATATTGACCCGCTGTTCCTCGACGCCGAGCGGGGAATATTGTTCGAAACCATAGGGCTCCACACGGCGCACCCGCGCGGGCAGCGGCGGAGCGTCACGGCGCCAGCCGGTGATGCTGGCCGTATCGCCCGGCCCTGTCTGCACCGCATCGGCCGACAGGAATTCGGCGACGATTTCGAGTCCGGCCGGGTCGCCGATCTCGAGCAAGGAAGCGCCGGCGGCGACCGGGCCTTCGCTTTCCCGGCTGACCTGGAGGACGACGCCATCGATGGGGGAGCGAATGTCGAAGATCTCACCGGTCTGAGGGCCGGATCCGGCGCCGTGCAAATGGATGCGGGCCGCCTCGATCTCGGCCTCGCGCATGCGGATGGCCGCCTGGGCCCGGATGGCTGCGGCCTGGGCGCTGCGCAGCTCTGCAGCGGCGCGATCAAGTTGGGCCTGCGAGGCCGTTCCGGTCGCGCGCAGTCGGGCGATCCGGGTGTGGTCTTCACGGGCCAGATCCAGCGCGGAGGTGGCTGTCTGGGCGTCGGCACGGGCCGCCGAAAGCGCCGCTTCGGCGAGGTGGATGGCAGCCTCTGCCTCGCCCTGGCTGCGGGTATCCAGAATGGAGGGCTCGGACGGCAGGATGCGGGCCAGGACATCGCCGGTTTCGATCCGGTCGCCCGGTTCCAGGTCGATGCGCAGGAGGCGGCCGGAGACCGGCGCGGCGATGGCATAGACATCGCGGATCCGGGTGCGACCCTCATCGCGGATTTCCACCGTCATCGGGGCGATGGCGGCCCGCGCGATATCAACGCGGACCGGTTCCGGCCAGAAACTCCAGATGAGGGTGACCAGCACGGTCAGGGCGGCGGCGGTCCAGAATACGGTCCGAAAGCGAAGCGTCATGACGGTTTCCTAGTCTCCCGTTTTCAGTGCGGTGACCATGTCGAGCCGGTTGAGCCGAGCCCGGACCATCAGGCCCGAGGACAGGGCGACGACCACGACGACAAGGGCAGAATAGCCGAAGGTACTGGGATCGATGATAAAGGGCAGGCGAAACAGGTCCGAGCTCATGGCGCGGGAGAAGTACCAGGACAGGCCGGCGCCCAGTGCGGCGCCCAGCGGCAGGGCGAGCAGGGTCAATAGCGCGATCTCGCCGAGCAGGACGTAGGCGACTTCGCCGCGGCTGAAGCCGAGGACGCGCAGCACGGCGAGTTCGTGCTCGCGCTCGGAGAAGGCGATCCGCACGCTGTTATAGACCACACCGACTGCGATCAGGCCGGCGAAGACGGTGTAGATGAAAATGGAGGCGCCAATGACCTCGTCCATGATCGCCTGGAAGCGGCGCCGGGCCTCGTTTTGCAGGCCGACTTCCGCGACGCCCGGGGCATCCTTCAGCGCTGTGTAGAGGGCATCGGCCCGATCCGGGTCGATCCGAAGCACGGCGCCGGTGATCATGTCGCTCTCGCCCATCAGGGCGTTGAGGTCACTGATATTGATGAGGGCGCCGGACCCGATCAGCGTTGTGACGACATTGCTGACCGGCAGGAAGAAGACGGGACGGTGGCCCTCGGTGATCTCCACCTCGACCCAATCCCCGGCACGCAGGCCCAGGGGCGTGGCGATATCGCGCGAGAGGATCAGCCCGCCCGGCGGCGGCGTGACCGGCAAGTTGTCCGCGCCGATCAGGCGGGACAGGCTTGCGTCCTGCGGTGCCCCGGTCAGGGCGACACGTTCCTCATGCCCGGCAAAGCGAAGGCGCGCCGGCGCATGGCGCACCGGCTCGGCAGCCAGGACCCCCGGAAGACGCGCAATCTCATGCAGGGCGGCCCGCGAACGGGGCTCGACCAGCGTGACAGAAACATCCTGCCGGTTGGCGAGGTTGAAATGGGCGTCGATCATCGCATCCATCGCGTCGAGGAAGTACATGGACGAGACCAGCAGCGCGCCGGAGACGGCGATACCTGCGAGGGTGAAGGCGGCGCGCGCCGGCCAGCGCAGGACATGGCGCAGGATCATCCGCGATTGCTGGTCGAAACGCCGCCAGCGCGCCAGCGTGGCACCGAGCGCCCGGGAATAATCCGGCGGCGGAGAGGGCCGCATCGCCTCGGCCGGAGAAAGCCGTGCCGTGCGCAGCCCGGCCAGGACAGCCCCGCCACCGACCGCAACCAGGGTGACGATCAAGGAGGAGGCGTAGATGGAGGCGGGCAGTTCGAAAAGCAGGAAGGGAAAGTGATAGTATTCGATGTACATGGCCGCCATCAGGCGGCCCAGCCAAACGCCGCCTCCCAGGCCGAGCGCCAGGCCGGCAAACCCGATGACCAGGGCAAATTTGGCGTAGTGGGTGATGACGGCGCTTGAACTGTAGCCGAAAGCCTTCAGCAGACCGATCTGGGCGCGCTCCATGGCGATCAACCGGGTCAGCACGACATTCACCAGAAAGGCGGCCACGAGCAGAAAGACTGGCGGCAGCAAGGACGCCATGGTGTCCAGCTGGTTGATCTCGCTTGATACAAAGGCGTCGGAAAAGTGGTCCTCCCGGCCATAGGCTCCCGGGGCGCCCCAGGGGGAAAGCTGCCGGTCCAGAGCATCAATGACGGCCGGTTCGCTGGCCCCGGGCTGCAGCGTCAAGGCGACCTCGGTGAAAGCGCCGGTCGCGTCGGCGGCCTGCTCCAGGGCCTCGCGACCCATCCAGGCGACGCCGAACAGGCGCGGATCGGGTACCAGCTGGCCGGGCGCGATGGCGTAGACATATTCCGGCGACAGGGCGGTGCCGACCACGCGGAACTGCTCGCGCCCTCCGCGGATGGTTGCCATGACCGTCTCGCCGACGGCCAGATTGTGAGCACGGGCGAAACCGTCCAGCAGCACGATTGCGTCGCGCTCGCCGGTGCGCGGGCGGCGGCCGGCGGTCATGTGAATCCGGTTGACGGCAGCCAGCCCGGTCTCGGGCAGCGAAAGCATAACGCCGGTGGCAGGAGCAGACAGGCCGGGCATGTCAAACAAGGCGGCCTCGCGCACCCGGGTCTGGACGCTGGCGATGCCCGGGATGTCGCGCAGCGCCTCCGCGGCACTGTCGGGTGCCCGCACGACCGGGGCCCAGACATCGGCGAACCGGTATCGATCATAATAGGCGTCCCGGGTTTCCTGCAGACTGTCCAGCATGCCCGCGGCGACGACATGGACGGCGACACCGGCGGCCACCACGAGCGCGATGGCCAGGGCCTGGAGCCGGATGGCCCACAAGTCCCGCACCATCTTGCGATCCAGCCGTGCCGGCAGCGCGGCGGCCATATCCCGACGACCGCCGCTCACCAGCTCAGGGCCTCCGGATCGACCGGGGCGTCATTGACCCGTTCTTCACGCACCTGGCCATCGGCCAGTATGATGACGCGGTCGGCCATGGCGGCCACACCGGCATTGTGGGTGATCAGAAGGACGGTAGACCCAAGTTCGCGGTTGACCCGTTTCAGCGCCTGCAAGACCCGAACGCCGGTGGCGCTGTCCAGCGCTCCGGTTGGCTCGTCACACAGCATGACTTCCGGACGCTTGGCGATCGCTCGGGCGATCGCGACACGCTGTTGTTCGCCGCCTGACATTTCCGAGGGAAAGTGATCGGCGCGGTCGCTCAGGCCGACCAGGTCCAGCGCGTCGTGCGCCGGCATGGGGTGGCTGGCAATCTCGGTGACCAGCTCCACATTTTCCCGGGCTGTGAGACTGGGCATGAGGTTGTAGAACTGGAAAACGAAACCGACATGGTCGCGCCTGAACCGGGTCAGCTCGGCTTCGTTGATTCGGGTCATGTCGCGCCCGCGGAACCTGAAATCACCATCCGTCGCGCGGTCCAGGCCGCCGAGAATATTGAGCAGGGTGGACTTGCCTGATCCGGATGCGCCCAGCAGGACAACGACCTCACCGGCCGGGATAGTAAGGTCGACCCCCCGCAGCGCCCGGACGCGTGTCGGACCTTCTCCGAAATCGCGGGACAGGCCTCGCGTTTCGAAACAGGCCGGCCCGCCAGTCTGGAACCGGCGGGCTGCGGTTGACCTTGTCCGCGTCACAACCGTGCTCCTTCCGGTGTCCGCTTCGTCTGTTCATCGCAGGCCGGGCAGCCCGATGCGAGGCGACATGACGCCTCAGGCGGCCTGTTGTGCCTCTGGCCGCACCGCCTTGGCCAGCATCGCCGGATAGCCGTGCGTGATGCAGGTGTGGCCCTCATAATAGCCGCGTCTCGCCAGCAAGCGGTGCAGCCGGGGCAGGTTGTAGGGCGGGACGGCGGCGAACATGTGGTGTTCCAGGTGGTAGTTGACGTTATTGGGCGCCACCACGAGGCGCTCGAACCAGCGGGCGATCGTTGTGTGGGTGTTGAGGCGAGGTTCGGTGTCATAGCGGTCAGTCGCGACGCCATGCTCGCCGATATTTCTGAGACGCATGATCGCGGGGTAAACGAAGAGCCGTGCCACCCACCAGAGGGCGTAGGCCCAGACTGCACCCGCCGCGGCGAGGGATGCGACCAGCACGAGCTGGAAGGTGAGGAAGGGCAGTTTGGCGCGCCAGTCCGGCTTGCGCCAGGCCATCACCATTTCCTTCAAACCGGTCTGACCGGTGAGGTCGCGGGTGAATTTGCGGCGCAGGCTGTCGCGCGTCACCGGATAGGCCCTGACCAGGCCCTGGTCGGGATCGCGGTCAGTGCCGGCATGGCGGTGATGGTTGAGGTGATAGTCGCGATAGAGCTGAAGCGGCACATCCACCGCCGCGCCACCGATCCACTGCCCGACAAACTCATTGAGCCAGGCCGAGCGGAACAATGCCTTGTGGGCGCAGTCGTGCAGCACGATGGATAGCGCAAGCTGGCGCCCCGCGATGATCAGGACGGCGGCAGGAATGGTCAGCGGGTTGGGCCAGGCGATGGCGAGCGCGAAGGCGGATGCCAGCAGTGCCAGATTGCCAGCCAGCATCAGCCCGCCCTGCCAGTTTGTCGTGCGCGAGAGGGCCCGCAATTCCTCGCGGCTCACGCAATCTGAGAGCTTGCGGTCATTGCCGGGCGGATGCGTCTGCTTCATGGCGTCTCGACCTCCGTTTCGCGCCCGCTTGGCGGGTCTTCGTCCGGCATTGTCTCGCAGAAGTCGGTCCCGGAAAAGGGGCCGGCCCGTCAGGCGCCGACCTTGGCCCGGCCGCGTGGCAGGAAGCGCACGATGAAGGTCACCAGCAGCACACAGCCGAGCGGGTAGAGCGCGTGAGCCAGGGCATTGCCTTCCGCCATGCCGGCCAGGAGGGCGAGTGCCATCACCAGACGTCCGCCGCGCACACGGGCATGGCTGAGCGGTGCGCCGCGCGCGTCGCAGACACTGGTCGGCAGCGGGCAAAGCCAGGCGCCCAGCAGGCCGATCACGACGAGGCTGCCGATCACCGCCATCAGCGTTGGTGAAGCATCCACCGGGAACAGGAGCGCGGCGAAATCGCCCTCCAGCGTGATCAGATGCCAGACGGTGAAGGCGAGGGCGATCAGCGCCGCGATGAGGGCGAGGGTGCGCGAACGGTCGAGATTGACGTCGATCACAATCGCGATCGCGGCCACCAGGCCCATCAGCGCATAGCCTTCGGAGAAGACCGAAAAGCCGGCGAGGATCAGCACCATCACCAGATCGCCCGGCTTGGCCGCCTGGCCGACCGTGCGATTGACCAGGCGCGCCGCCATCAGCACGAAGGCTAGCGTCCAGACGGCAACCGGCAGGCCGAGCACGAGGGCATAGAGAATGAGCGCGGCGCTGGCGAAGGCGGTGAGATTGCGGTCGGGATCGGCTTCACGGCCCAGCGCCCAGACCAGGAAGCTCACCAGCATGCCTTCCAGCCCGGTCATGACGGCATTGACGGCACCGCCGCCGGCCGAGACATAGGCATATGTCCCGAGGCCGAGCGCGATCAGGGGCAGGGCGATCAGTACCGCCTTGTTGGTCGGATATCTTGCTTCCAGCGGGCGAGCGATGGAGGACAGGCGGTAGACGGCTTTGCTCATTGATCGATTCCCTTTTGCCCGGAACACTAAGGCGAATCGCGCGCGCTGCCAGCCTCGGAGGGATTGCGGATGATGAACGCCTTGCTCGTCTCGGCCGGATTGGCCGTCTGGACCGTCATGGTCCACATGGTCGGCCTTGGCTCCCTGCTCGCGCTGGCCCGCCTGCGCACCTCGCGCATTGATCCGCACGGCTCCGTCCTCCGTCAGGCCCTGTTCATCCTCATCATAGTCCTGGGCCTGTTTGTCCTGCATGCGGTGGAGATATGGAGCTTTGCCATGATCTATCTCGCGCTGGGGGCGGTGACGGGCCTTGAGGAGGCGCTCTATTTTTCCACCTCGACTTTCACCACGCTCGGCTATGGCGATGTCATCATCGACAGCGAATGGCGGCTGGTTTCTGCGATGGAGGGCTTCACCGGTTTCCTGATGATCGGCTGGTCGACCGCCTTCCTGGTCTCGATTGTCGGCAGGTTGCGGGCGCTCGAGGCGGACTGGCTGGACCGTCCGCGCGACGGGGACTGAGACGAGCCGCCGCCGCCGCTTGCCGCCCCCGGTCAAGCCACGCTAAACCCGTGACACCTGTGCGGTATCCACCCGCACCCGGATCAAGGGGCCAGCATGTTCAAGAAGATCCTGATCGCCAATCGTGGCGAGATCGCCGTCCGCGTCATCAAGACCTGCAGGCGTCTCGGCATTGCCACGGTTGCCGTCTATTCCGAAGCGGATGCTGACAGTCTCGCCGTCGAAATGGCGGACGAGGCGGTCTTCATCGGCGGCTCGGCTCCGGGCGAAAGCTATCTCGTGCTCGACAAGATCCTCGATGCGGTCGAGCAGACCGGTGCCGATGCGGTCCATCCCGGATTCGGTTTCCTGTCAGAAAACCCGGCCCTGCCCAAGGCGCTGGAGAAGGCCGGGGTTGGCTGGATCGGGCCGAATATCCATGCCATCGACGCGATGGGCGACAAGATCCGCTCCAAACAGCTCGCCGCCAAGGCCGGCGTGTCGACCATTCCCGGTGCCGATGGCGAGATTGCCGATGCCGATACCGCGCTCGCGGCAGCCAAGGCGATCGGCTATCCGGTCATGCTCAAGGCCTCTGCCGGCGGTGGCGGCAAGGGCATGCGGATTGCGCGCTCGGATTCCGAGGTCAGGGAAGGCTTCAAGGCGGCCCGCAACGAGGCCAGGTCGTCCTTCGGCGATGATCGCATCCTGATCGAGAAATTCATCGAGGAGCCGCGTCATATCGAGATCCAGGTGATGGGCGACAAGCACGGCCATGTCATCCATCTCAACGAGCGCGAATGCTCGATCCAGCGCCGCAACCAGAAAGTCCTCGAAGAGGCGCCGTCTCCCTTTCTCGACAAGAAGACACGTGAGGCGATGGGGGCCCAGGCCGTCGCACTCGCTGCCGCGGTTGATTATGACAGTGCCGGGACGGTCGAGTTCATCGTCGACAAGGACAAGAAATTCTACTTTCTCGAGATGAATACCCGCCTCCAGGTCGAGCATCCGGTTACCGAATTGACCGCCGATGTTGATCTCGTCGAGCTGATGATCCGCTCGGCCTCCGGCGAGACGCTGGGCCTGACCCAGCGCGACGTACCGATCAAGGGCTGGGCCGTTGAGGCGCGCCTGTATGCCGAGGATCCCTATCGCGGCTTCCTGCCGTCCATCGGGCGCCTGAAGCGTTTCCAGGAGCCGGCCGAAGGCAAGCTGGGCAAGGGCGAGCTGCGCATCGATGCCGGTGTCCGTGAAGGCGACGAGATTTCGCTCTTCTATGATCCGATGATCGCCAAGGTGATCGGTTACGGCAAGGATCGTGAAACCGCGATCGACACGCTGGCGGCGGCGCTCGACCGTCTGCATGTCGAAGGCCTGCAGTCGAACGCGCCCTTCCTGTCGGCGGTGCTCGACGAGGCTGATTTCCGCGCCGGCCGCATTCATACCGGCTATATCGGCGAGCATTTCCCCGAAGGTTTCCACGGCACGGCGCCACGCGAGGAGCAACTGGTCGCCATGACCTGTGCGGCCGCCTTTGTGCACGAGACATTCGTGCGCCGCGCCGGGCAGATCGAGGGTCGCATGCGCCCGGCCGACGAGCCGAGAGTGCGCGAATGGGTCGTGCTGCTCGACAAGCGCCGCATCCCGGTCGAGATCGAGATGACGGGGGATGGCAAGGCTTCCATGTGGGCGCCCTCGCTGGCCTCGGAACGGCTCGAAGTCGAGACGGGCTGGCGCGCCGGGCAACACTTGTTTGAAGCCAGCATCAATGGTCAGGCCGTCGCCCTGGAATTTGCCGACCGTACCGAGGGCTATCGTCTGCGCCATCGAGGCTTCTCGGCCGTCGCCCTGGTCTGCACGGCGCGCTCGGCCGAGCTGCATGCCATACTGCCTGAGAAGGAAAAGCCGGACATGGCCAAGCTGGTCGTCTCGCCGATGCCGGGCCTGGTGGTCTCGCTGGAAGTCGAGGAAGGCCAGACCGTCAAGACCGGCGAGCCGCTGGTCATCGTCGAGGCCATGAAGATGGAAAACGTGCTGCGCGCCGAGACCGACGGTACGATCAAGTCTATCAAGGTGGAGGCTGGCGCGTCGGTCGCGGCGGACGAGCTTCTGGTCGAATTCGAATAGGTCCGGGCCCGTCCCGGGGGAAGGCAGACGCGATGAACTGGCAATTCCTGTTTTTCGACCCGAATGGCCGGATTGCGGCACGCGATTACTGGATCGGTGTCGCGATCATCATCGGCGGCAATGTGCTCGCCAATATCATTCCGATCCTGGGCGGCCTCCTTTGGCTGGGTCTGATCTGGGTGGGCCTGTGCGTTTATGGCAAGCGTCTGCACGACACCGGTCGCAGCGCGGCGATCCATGCCATCCCGTGGGCCGTCAATTTCGTGATTGCCATTCTGGCCGTGATGATGTTGGGCGGGGTGATCCTGTCGGCCGTCATGTCAGGCGAAACGCTCGGGCCGGCGCTCTTCCTGTCCGCGGGGGGTGGCCTGCTGTCGCTGGGCGGGCTGGGCACGCTGGTCTGGGTCGGTTACACACTCTGGCTTGGCATGGCACCCGGTGAATCCGGCGACAACCAGTATGGTCCGGCTCCTGCGGTCGATATCGAGCCCGTCATGACCGATCCGCAGCAGGCGCCGGCCGACGAGGACGATACGCCTGGCTAGGTCCCCCTCTGACGCGAAACGGCCATGGAAATTTCGCGGAATCCGCGTAGTCTTGGCCTTGTCACTGACAGGGGAGAGACAAAGGCATGTCACTTAGCGACTTCATTCTCAAGCCGGCGGACGCCAAGCGGATACTGTTTGGCGCGGCCGGCAAGCTGTCACCCCAGGAATTCGCCCAGGGCATTGTCGCGATTCTGGCGGTCAACCTGGTGCTGCGGGTTTTCTCCATGATGCCGGGCCTCGGAATGCTGTTCGCATTACTTGGACTTGTTGTCGGGCTGATCTCGCTTTTTGCCTGGGTCTGTGTCTATTCCAAACGTTTCCACGATGCCGGCAAGTCGGGTTGGCTGACCCTCGCGGCAATCGTCGGGGTGATTGTCATCGCAGCCGCCATAAACCTGATTCTGGCGCCGCTGCTGGGCGCGGGCGTTGCGACGTCGGGCGGCAGCATGTTGGCAGTGACGCCCGGAAATGTGCTCGCCTCGGCGATCGGCGGCTTGATCGCGAACGGCGTGGTCGGCTATTTCGTCTACAAGCTGTAGTCGATCCGCCGGCTGCCCGAACCGGACATGTCCGGTTCGAATCCTGCTTGAATATGGCCGGTTCCCTAGTAGATACGGGGACCGGTCGTTTCATTGCCCACAGGATGAATTCATGAACCCGCTCGCCCTGCTCCTGCCCAATCACCGCGCCTCGGTCTCCGCCTTTGTCCTGGGGATTGCCGTGCTGGCCGCCATCGATGCGATCCGGCTCGCTTTCGGCACCGCGCCGGTTCCGGGCATCATCCCGATGGCGGCGATCTGGTTCTTCTGCTTTTCGCTGTTTGCCAACCGGCGCCGCCATGCCGGCCGCAGTGTTGGCCTCGCTGTCCTGCCGTTGGTCCTGTCAATCGTCGCCAAGGGCATTGGCACCCTGATCGGTGTCGGCATCGCCTCCTTCGAGGCCATGATCACCTTCGCCGAGGAACAGGGCGTGGATACGTCCGACACCGCGGCCTTCAATGCGGCGGTCTCGGATCCGGGCTTCCAGCAGGCCTTCTCGGCCTGGCTCGAATCGGACACGGAACGCGCGATGGCCATGTTGGGGGCCACAGCCTGGCCGTCCTATTTCGCGTTCTGGGGCGTGCTCGCGGTCTTTGTGTTGTGGTTTGCGACCATGCAGCGCAACGGGTCCCCTGCCAATCAGGGCTGAGCGGGCTCAAGCTGCGGCGGGCCGGCGCGGGTGACATCGCCGAAGGCGTCTGTCCAGGCCAGGTGCAGGGCGATGTCGAAATCCGCCATCGAGACCTGATGCCCAAGGTCGGCCAGTGAGGTGACGCCATAGAGCGGGTTTGAAATCCCGCAAGGCGTGATGCCGGTAAAATGGCTGAGGTCCGGATCGACATTGAAGGCGATACCGTGGAAGGACACCCAGCGGCGCAGACGAACGCCAATCGCGGCAATCTTGTCCTCATGCCCGTTTGACCGGTTGACCCAGACGCCGACCCGGCCGTCGCGAATACCGGCCTCGATGCCGAACTGTGCGGCGGCGCCGATCAGCCAGTTTTCCAGCGCCTGGATGAATTTGCGGACATCGCGCCCGCGCTGCGTCAGGTCGAGCATGACATAGGCCACGCGCTGGCCAGGCCCGTGATAGGTATATTCACCGCCGCGACCGGTCTCGAAAACCGGGAATCGGTCAGGCGCAAGCAGATCGTCCGGCTTCGCGCTGGTCCCGGCCGTATAGAGCGGCGGGTGTTCCAGCAGCCAGACCAGCTCGCTTGCCCCGCCCGCCGCTATCGCCGCGGCCCGTGCTTCCATGAAGGCGAGGGCGGGCTGATAGGGCGTCAGACCGGGCGAAACAGCCCATTCGACGTTTTGTAATGCCATATCCTGGAGTCTTAACGCTGCGGAAACCGTATTGGCCAAACATCAGGCCCGCGATGATGATCCGCAAGTCCTGGAGTGCGACGTGAGTCAGATCAGTTCGGTGGAAGTGGAAATTTCTGTCCTGTTGGGCCGGTCGAAGATGCCGATCCAGCAATTCCTCCGCATGGGACGCGGTGCGGTGATCCCGCTCGATTCGGGCGAGGACGACCAGGTGTGGATCCTGGCCAACAATCATCCCATCGCCCGCGGCGATGTCGTGATCCAGGGCGATCGTATCGCCGTGTCCATCACCGGACCGGCTGATGCCAATGAATTCTTCGCAGCTGCATAAAGGGTTGCAATACCCTCTTCACAAGGTGCGGGGATGTTGCTATCTCCCGCGCCTCCATGACGTGCGGTCGTGGCGGAATTGGTAGACGCGCAGCGTTGAGGTCGCTGTGGGGTAAAACCCGTGGAAGTTCGAGTCTTCTCGACCGCACCATCTCTCACTCCTCCCTTGCGGGGCTCGAGAGTGGAAAAACCCTCACTCAGACCTGATCGTCCGTCCCGGCCCTGCCCGGTGCCAGGACTGTGAGCCTGTAAGCCGCCGAGACGCAGGCGATGCTGGCGAGCGAATAGGCCACCAGCAGCAGTCGCAGCGGCAATTCCTCCATCACCAGGCTGAGCCAGAAGAGCGGCGTGCCGATATCGTCCGGCAGGTCACCCGGCTGCGAGGGCAGGCCGGCGGCGATGGCCATCACCAGCGCGTTGGACCAGATGATCAGCGGCACGATCAGGGCCAGCGAGACCAGTGCGACCAGCCACAGGCCGGCACTCAGCCCGAGCGCTGCAGGGCGCGCCCGATTGAGCGCGATGCCATACCAGTCACGCCCGCCCAGAACGCTGGACGGGTAGATGAAGGACAGGCGGGCAAACAGGGTGCTCAGCCAGATCGCAACCGCTCCGGAAACGGCCCCGACCACCAGGCGTGGCGCTTCGCCGTTGAGCCCCAGTGTTTCGGCCAGGGCGACGAGGAGGGCGGCCAGAATGAAAACCACAGCCGCTGTGGCAAGAATGGTCAGGCCAAGCGCCAGGGAGCGCAGCAGGATGCGCCAGAACCCGGTCTGGGGAACCTCGATCCCGATGGCCTGCGCCGGTCGCTCCAGCATGGTCTTGTGGCCGAGGAAAATCAGCGCCGCGGCCATGGCGCCTTCGAAGAGATTGGTGGTGCGTCCGACGAGCTGCGCAAACAGGGTTACGGTCGTATAGGCGAGGCTGACGCCGATCCACAGGGTGACCAGCGCGCCGGCCCGGGCACCGAGCGTCGCGGCGGCATGGGTGAGGATGCGCCCGGCAGTGAGGCGCTGGGCGGGGGCTGCGATGCGGGTGAAACCCAGCGCAAAGAGCACAATCAGGCCGATGGATCCGCCGATTGTCAGCCCGATCAGGACCGGCAGGTTTTCCTCACCCGTAATGCTGAACACGCCTTCGCCCTCATTTC
The DNA here is from genome assembly GCF_015665295.1 of Maricaulis sp. GTDB lineage: Bacteria > Pseudomonadota > Alphaproteobacteria > Caulobacterales > Maricaulaceae > Maricaulis. The sequence goes on along the minus strand of NZ_JADFAJ010000023.1, from coordinate 45,561 downwards.
TCCCTGCAAACGTCTTAAAGCGTCGCTATTTCAGGTCAATGCGATTGAGGTTGCCGGATGGGACGGCTAAGACAGGCAGACCAGTGGTGCCCCGTCCTGTCGGCCGGCGGTGCACTCGAAATTCCCCCCGAATGGAGGCGTGTATGGGCGAAGCCGCTTATGATGACAACGTCCTGATCGATTCGCCTGCGCGGGCGGATACGGATCCGGAATTTGTCGCCAATTTGCGGCAGGCCCTGTCCGACGGGGATGGCGGTCTCGTTCGGCGCATGCTGGCGCCATTGCACGAGGCGGATATCGCGGACGTGGTCGAGCAGCTCTCGGCCAGCCAGCAAGGCGCGCTCGCTGAACTGGCGCCTGATATCATCACCGGTGAAGTGCTCGCCGAGCTCGAGCCCGATTCGCGCGAAGTCGTGATGGAATACCTGGACACCGCCCACCTCGCGGCGGCCATTCAGGAACTCGACTCCGATGATGCCACCGAAGTCGTCGAAGAGATGGACGATGCGACGCGGATCGCCGTGCTCGCGGAAATTTCCGACAGTGATCGCGAGGCCGTTGAACAGAGCCTCTCGTTTGAGGATGAGACGGCTGGTCGTCTCATGCAGCGCGAATTCGTCGCCGCACCGGAATTCTGGTCGGTCGGCCATGCCCTCGATCACATGCGCAATGCGGCGGACGAGCTGCCCGACAAGTTTCACGACCTGTTTGTGATCGACACAGGCTTCCGCCCGGTCGGCGAGATCCCGGTCTGCCGCCTGTTGAGCGCCCGCCGAGATGTCGCGCTGAGCGATCTGATGGAAACGCCGCGCATCCTGGTCGAGCCCGAGACCGACCAGGAAGAGGTCGCCTATCTGTTCCAGAAATACCACCTTGTCTCGGCCCCGGTGGTCGACAGCGCCGGACGCCTGACCGGCATGCTGACGCTGGACGATATCGTCCACGTCATCCAGGACGAGAACAAGGAAGACATGCTCGCCCTGGCCGGCGTGAACGATGCCGGCCTGGCCGACACCGTCGTGCGCTCCGTGCGTTCGCGCGCGCCCTGGCTGCTGGTCAATCTGGGCACTGCGATCCTCGCCTCCGGCGTGATTGCGCTGTTCGAGGGGGCGATTTCGCAGGTCGTGGCGCTCGCCGTGCTGATGCCGATTGTCGCCTCGATGGGCGGCAATGCGGGGACCCAGTCGCTGGCCGTTGCCGTGCGCTCGATCGCCGAACGCGACCTGACCGCGGCCAACGCGGTGCGGGTGGTCTGGCGCGAATTGGCGACCGGCATGGTCAACGGGCTGATCTTCGCCGTCATCATGGGCCTGGTAACGGTGCTCTGGTTCCAGGATTGGGGTCTGGCGGCGGTCATTGCCGTCGCCATGGTGCTCAACCTCGCCTGTGCCGGCTTGTCGGGTATCCTGATCCCGCTGGGGATGGTCCGTGCCGGCGCTGACCCGGCCGTCGCTTCCTCGGTCTTTGTGACCACCGTGACCGATGTTGTCGGCTTCCTGGCTTTCCTGGGGCTGGCGACAATCGTCCTGTTGTGATGATATTCCGCACCGGGTTGGCAAGGCCCGTGCAATCAAGTGGTGAAAACGTGCGTATTTCCGTTCTCCTCCTGAGCCTTTTTCTGTCGATGGGTGCTCCGGCGACGGCCCAGGGCGTCTGGGAAGCTGCAGCGCGTCTCGACGCATCGCGCGCCGGCCTTGCCGTGGTCGCGCATGACGGTCGTATCTACGCCGCCGGTGGCGCCGGGCTGACCGATCCGCGCAATGAATTTGAAAGCTATGATGTCGAGATCGACCGCTGGTTTCCGGAGACGGCGCTGCCGCGCGGACTCGAGCGTTTCGGAATGGCGTCGATCAACAACCGTATCTATGTCGCCGGTGGTTACGCCCGCGGCGAGGATGGTGTGGCGCCGAGCGCGGGCGTCTGGTCCTGGTCCTTTGACGGCAATATCTGGCAGAGCGAGGCCGCGATGCCGGCCGCCAAGGCCGATCTGACCCTGGTAGCGGTGGGCAGTGCGCTCTATGCCTTCGGCGGGCTGCGCGATGACGAGGAAGGCTTTGTCTTCGATCCCGTGGCGCGCAGCTGGGACACGATTTCCGTGCCTGTCGGCGTGACCCGTCGCGCTGCGGCTGCGGCGGTGGTCGATGGCCGGATTTTCCTGGCCGGCGGGCGGCATGACGCCGACAGCCTGACGCGTGTGGACATCTTTGATCCGGAGAGTGGGGAGTGGGGCCGCGCTCCTGATCTGCCATCGCCGCGCTCGGGCGCGGCCGTGGCTGTGCTGGACGGACGTATCCACCTGCTGGGCGGGCGCGGTGCCGACACCCGCGAGACCCTGCAGACACATGTTTCGTGGCAGCCGGGTGATGCCGGCTGGCGCGAGGAAACATCCCTGCCTGCACCGCGCACAGGCGGCGGGGCCGCTGTGCTGGCTGACAAGATCTACCTGATCGGCGGCGGGTCCGGTGGAGGGTTCCTGGCACCTTTCACAGCGCTGGACACCACGGATGTGTTCGATCCGGGCAGGGAATAGGGCCGCGGCGTCAGGCTTGCAGGGAAAGTCCAACTGTCTGGCGCGCTGTCCTGAAACGGAACACGCATGAAACCGCGATTGAAAACATCTCCGGCTGCCCGCGAACTCATCAAGCGGTTTGAGCCCTTCCGATCCGAAGCCGAGCGTGGCGACGACGGCCGCTGGGTCGTTGGCTATGGCCATCGTGCCGCTGCCAAGGCCGGCGTCCGGGTCACCGAAGACGAAGCCTCGCTGCTTTTGATCTATGATGTGATGCGTGCCGAGGAGGTTGTCGATGACAGCATCACCGGGCCACTTTCACGCGGCCAGCGCGATGCGCTCACCTCCTTTGTCCATGATGTTGGTGTTGACCGCTTCCGGGGCTCCGATGTGGCGCGCTACCTGTTTGAAGGCCGCGCCCGGGCCGCCGGGGAAGCATTGGCCGCGTTCGGCGACGGCACCTCGTCGCGCCGCGAGGCCGAAAGCGCGCTTTTCCTGGACGCGTTGATGCCGGCCCAGGCAGGCAAGGCGCGCAAGTCCGAACCGGTCGAGCTGGTCATCAAGATCGAACATCCTGCCGAGGAGCGCGTGCTGGAAGGCGCGATCTCCGGAGCGGATTCCCCGCCACCGCCGGAATCCTATTCCGACCTGCCGCCCCCGCCGCCGCCGCTCGATGCCGGACAGGTGCGTCGTCGCGAGGCCGAGGACGAGATCGCCCGCATCCTCGCAGCCGTCCAGGCCCTGCCGCCGGAAGTACGCCAGGACCTGGCTGAAGAAGCCATGGCCCCGGTCGCCGAGGCTGTCTCCGACATGCGCGATGATCCGATCGACGCCCGGTTCGAGGCGGTTGAGGAGCCGGAGCGCGAAACCACGCCCGACGCGGGCGCCGGGGCTGTGGATATCGAGCAGCCGGTCGCCGGGCCTGACAGCGTCGTCGGGGACGCCGAATCCGCCGCTGACCGGGTCATTGCCCGCATGGCTGAAGAGATTGGCGACGCCGTCCCGGACGATGTGCCGACTTCGGACGCGGTCGAGGCGTCCGCACTGGTCGCCGCGGAGGATGGTGTTGCGGAATCGGTGACGCCTGTTGTGGAGACGCCGTCCGTCGCGCCCATTGCGGCTTTCGATCTGCCCGAGGGCATGGGGCTGGGCTTTGTACTGGCGAATCGCCAGCCGGTGGAAACGCCCCAGCCGGAACCGGTGGCTCCGGTTGTCGAGGCGCCCGTGGCAGACGCCGGGCCGGCGACGGAAACCACGGCTGCTTTGCCGGAGCATTATTCACTCGATCTGCCGAGTGGTACCGGCCTGGGATATGCGCTCACCAATGTAATGCAGGGCAGCTTCCGCGCCGAGGCCGGGCCCGCCGCGACCCAGCCGCGTGACACGGCTGCCCCCGAGGCAATTGCGGCCGAGGCCATCGAAGTCGAGGACGCTCGGTCCGAACCGGAGACCGAGCTCGAGCCGGCGTCCGAGGCCGAGCCGGATTTTGAGCATCGGCAGCAAGTCGCGGTTGCTCCGGAACCGGAGGCCACGGCCGAGGTCGTCACCGAAGCAGAGGTCGAGGCCGACGCTGATCTGCCCGCCACCGTCGAAACCGAGACCGAAACCGAGACCGAAACCGAGACCGAGACCGAAACCGAGATCGAAATCGAGATCGAGGCCGAGATCGAAGCCGAGATCGTCGAACGGCCGATCAGCCTCGGGGTTGAAGATATGCCGCCGCCACATCCGGCCGAGACGCCGGCTGAAGCCAGCGGCGCCATCGGCGAGGTCGTCGGCGAGCCGGTGGCAGCGACGCAACAGGCGCCCTTTGTTCAGGATGATGATCTTGGCGATGATCCGATGACGGCCGGGCATGACCCCATGTCGGACGCGGTCGATGGTTTCTCGCCAAGCGACCTGGCCGCCGATGTCCATGCGACCACCGACCGGCCGGGGCCAAGTTCCGATGACGGCATGTGGACCTTCCTGGCGGTGCTCATCGCCGGCGGCCTGCTGGCCGGCTTTGGCAGCGTGTTGGCGGCGTCCGAATGGGATTACATCATGGCGCAGCGTGAAATGACGCTGAATTTCGGCATGGCGCTCGCCGGATTTTTTCTCGTGATTGTGGCTGGATGGCAACTCGCTTCGATCTGGCTGTCCAAGTTGAAACAAAAGGGCGGCAACTAGCCGTTTTCGCGCCATTCTGTTTCGCGGCCCGCACCGGTCTCTCTTGACCCGGTCGCGGGCCGTGTTACATCGCCGGGCATGATACCGAACCAATATCCCTCGCTTGATTTCAACCTCGGTGACACGGCCGAAATGATCCGTGACACCGTCCGTTCCTTTGCCAGTGACGAGATCGCGCCGCGTGCGGCCGAGATCGACAAGACCGATATCTTCCCGGCCGATCTCTGGCAGAAGATGGGTGATCTGGGCTTGTTGGGCATTACCGTCGGCGAAGAGGATGGTGGCACCGGGCTCGGTTATCTCGAGCACGTCATCGCGATGGAAGAGATTTCCCGCGCCTCGGCGTCGGTCGGCCTGTCCTATGGCGCCCATTCCAATCTTTGCGTCAACCAGATGCGGCGCTGGGGCAATGCCGGGCAAAAGGCGAAATACCTGCCCAAGCTGATCTCCGGCGAGCATGTCGGCTCGCTCGCCATGTCCGAGCCGGGCGCCGGCTCCGACGTTGTGTCGATGAAACTCAAGGCCGAGCGCAAGGGTGATCATTTCGTGCTCAATGGCTCGAAAATGTGGATCACCAATGCCCCGGCCGCCAATACGCTGATCGTCTACGCCAAGACCGATACCAGTGCCGGTTCACGCGGAATTTCCGCCTTCATCATCGAGCGTGGCATGAAGGGTTTCTCGGTCGCCCAGAAGCTCGACAAGCTCGGCATGCGCGGCTCGGAGACCGGCGAACTGGTCTTCGAGGATTGCGAAGTGCCGGTCGAGAACATGATGGGCGAGGAGGGCAAGGGCGTCGAAATCCTGATGTCGGGGCTCGATTACGAGCGCGCCGTCCTGGCCTCGGGCCCGGTCGGCATCATGCAGTCCTGCATGGATGTCGTGATGCCCTATGTCCGCGAGCGCAAGCAGTTCGGCAAATCGATCGGCGAATTCCAGCTCGTCCAGGGCAAGCTGGCGGACATGTATGTGCGCATGAATGCGACGCGCGCCTATGTCTATGCCGTGGCGCAGGCCTGCGACCGTGGCCAGACCACGCGCAAGGATGCCGCCGGTGCCATCCTCTATGCCGCCGAGGGCGCAACCCTCATGGCGCTGGACGCGATCCAGCTGCTGGGCGGCAATGGCTATATCAATGAATATCCGACCGGCCGCTTGCTGCGCGATGCCAAGCTCTACGAGATCGGCGCCGGAACCTCGGAAATCCGCCGCTGGCTGATCGGTCGCGAGCTGTTCGACGAGACGAATTGATCTGCCCCCTGCCGGCATGACATGTGTCAGGCCCTGTCTCTGACCGAGGCAGGGCCTTTTTCATGACGACAGGCAGCCAGGCTGCTAGCGTGACAGTCAGGAGGTACGGTCCGTGAAACCCGTCTCAACACTTATGCTCGGCGCGATCCTGTTGCTCGGATGCTCGTCGGAGCCATCAAGCGCCCAGCCCGGCGCGATGGACCGCCTGTCGGCCTATGACACGATAGATGCCTGTCTTTACCGCGAGACGGATCCGGTAGGACGGCAGGCCTGTATCGGTGAGTATCGGGCCGCCTGCGAGACGCTGTCGGATGAGGGCGAGACGATGGCCGGGATGATGATGTGTGCCGGTGAGGAATACGAGGCCTGGGATCGCTGGCTGAACGAGGCTTACCGGGATTTGCGCGAAAGCCTGCCGGAGACTGCCGTGATCAATCTGCGCGAGGCCCAGCGCAGCTGGATGGCGCATCGCGACCAGGATTGTCTCTTCCTGTCGAGCCTTTATGCGGGCGGCTCCATGGCAGGCCTCGAAAATGCAAGCTGCCAGACCCGCAAGACGGCGGAGCGGGCCATCGAGTTGATGCACTGGGATGCGGATTATCCGCCGTACTGAGCGGCGGGCTTGAGGCCCAGCGTTACACGCGTCTCGTCATCAATCCCGGCCAGCATGCCCTGGGCGGCGTCATAGCCGGCATCTCGGACTTCCTCGAATTTCTCCCATTCCCGGATATCGACCGAGGTTTCCGGCAGGATGAGGAGGTCGGCGGCCTCGCGTCCGATATCGCGGTGATCGGCGACACCGATCGTGGCCGCGCGCATCAGGAGCGAGGCAATGGGCGGTGGCGATTTCAGGCCATGCTTGCGGACCCACTCAATGAAGCCGGGCGGGTCTTCGAAATCGGCCGGATTGAGGCCCTGGGCCCGGGTCACGTCAACGCCGACGACCGGGCCACGATGGAAGGCCCGCATCTCGCGGGCCGGGAAATTTGTGAAGACGGCACCGTCGACCAGGATCTGGCCATTGACCACGACCGGCGGCAGCAGGCCGGGAATGGCAATCGAGGCGCGCAGCGCGTGCCGGAGAATGCCGGAACGGTGCACTTGCGGCCGGCCGCTGGCGAGGTTCGAGGACAGGCAGAAAAAGGGGCGGACCATCTCCGCGATCTCGATGTCGCCGAAATTCTCCTTCAGGCGGGCATCAACCTTCTCGCCCTTGGCCAGCGATACGACCGGAAGGGTCCAGTCATCGAGCGGATTGGAGTCGACGAAGGCCTTCCGGATGCGTTGTTCGAGCTCGTCATCGGACCAGTCGAGCGCAATGCCGGCGGCAATGATGGCACCCATCGAGGCGCCACCGACGAAGTCGAACGACAGGCCCGCCTCGCGCAGCGCCCGGATCGCACCCATATGGGCATAGGCGCGTGCGCCGCCGCCGGAGACGACCAGGCCGACCGAGCGTCCGGACAGCGTCCGCGCCAGGCGCGCCGTGTCGGCGACATGCTGGTTCTGGCGCCAGTGGAAGACCCGTGAGGCGTCGGCAGCATTCGCCCAGTCCTGCGGCCGCGAGGCGGCGCTCACCCCGCCGGGATGAAGCAGCACCACATCGAGGAGCTTAAGCCGCATGGCGGGCGAGGGATCGTCCGGCAGGAGCGGCGTCGAAGGGCGGGCATCAGCCCGGGCGAACAGCCACATCCGGTCGGCCCGGCCCATCGCGCGGCGGGCCCAGGCGGGATCGGAAAAGCGGGCGGTCAGCAGGACGATGTCATGCTCTTTTTCGAGCGCGTCGAGCCTTTGCCCGCTCCAGTCAGCGCATTTCTCGTCGGCAATGCCGCAGTTCACGCCCATGCCGGTGAGGGTCGCGGCCAGCTCCTTGGCGCGATAGTCCAGATCAATGGTCGGTGAGGTGCCGATCAGCGCGAAGACTTTCGGTTCCGAACCGGACGCCCGGCGCGGGCCACGCAGCCGGGCCAGCATCATGCGCGACAATTCCCGCATCAGGCTGGCATGCTTGTTCGTCAGGCGCTCGAAACTGGCCTTGGGCAGGCGCACCAGCTCGCTGTCCCTGAGCGCATAGACACTGGCGGAATGCGGCGTTTCGTCGAGCATCGACATTTCGCCGACCGGTTCGCCGGTCCGGATATAGCCGATCAGGTCAGGCCGTCCGAGCGCACCATTGCGGAAGGCCGCCAGTGCGCCAGAGCGAACCAGATAGATGGCGTCGGCATCATCACCTTCGCGAAACAACAGCTTGCCCGCCGGCAGGCAAAACCATTCAACCTCATGCTCGACAGCATCGAGCACGGATTTCTCGACCCGGTTGAGGAAGGGCAGGAAGGACAGGTTGAGGGGCATCTAGAATCGCCGTCGGCTGGTCACGATCCCCACTCTAGGACCGCACCGGGCCGTATTGAAGGGGGGATGAGCGGGCAGCCGGGGCCCGCGGGGTCAGGCTGCCGGCTGTCTAGAACCGACGTCGCAGGACCAGATGCCCCACGGGACGGACCGTGCGGGACTGGTTCTCGCCGATTGCATCGGCGTCGACACGGTCGAGATCTTCCAGCAATTGCATGCGTTCGCCGGTTTCCGGATCGAACAGGATCATCTGGTCTTCGCTGGAGTCCTGGAAGTAGGCGCCACCTTCCATGGTGATGCTCCAGGAGTCGATCGTGCGCACGGTGATCCCCGCCCCGAAATAGCGGGTCAGGGCGTCCAGATTGGAGCGTGTCAGCTCTTCGGAGAGTTCGGCATGGGGAAAGGCCGACCAGGCCGGGGCCTCCGGGCCGCGCATCCAGGCCGGGATGGCGCGGTCGCGGCGCTGGGCGATGGTTCCGGCTGAAAGATAGAACTCGTCACCAAAGGGGTGGATATCGACCTGGCCGGAAAGGGCTGTGATTTCGCTGAGATCGGAAATGTTGGTATCGAGCAGCACAGGCGCGCTTGACCCGTTGGTGGTGTTGACACGCCAACGCACGGCCGATGCGTCGCCAGAATCGCTGATTCCGGCCATCCAGGCAGCCGGCTCGACCGTCTGCTGGGCATGGGCCTGTGTCGTCGAAGCCGCAATAAGCGCGGCAGTTACAATCGCTTGTACGCGCATGGGCACCTCCCACAAGAAGCCGGAAACAGTCTAGTACAATCCGGCTCCAATCCCCATCAGCCTGCGAGGGAGGACTGAATCATGTCTTAATCCAGAGCGTCAGTCATTAAGAATCCTGACGCCCGGTTCGACCTTGCAACCATAGATGATGGCCTCATCCCTGCCAAGCAAGGCGCGACCGACCGCGGGTCAGTCCGCCGCGTCGTCCGGGTATCCGTCGAGATAATCGAGCGCGTCGACCCAGACCAGATTGGGTGCGCCGTCGACGAATTCGTCGAGCAAGGCCTTGTGACCCGACCCGTAGATGACCAGCACGCGCTCGCCGGGTTCGGCAAGCCGGGCGATATTGGCAAAGATCTCCAGATTGCGGCCCCACCAGCGGGTCATCTCGCGAGCACCGGCCGGATGACCGGCGTCGCCCGTCTGGGCCAGCAGGAGATAGAGATCGTGCATGTCGCGAGTGGGTTGCGAGTTTTCGGCGACGAGGCGTTCCAGGATCGTGTGGTCCAGCCTGGCGCGTGCGGCCATTTCAGCTTGCACACCGGCGATATAGCGCTCCCATGAGGCCATCAGCGCGACCTGTCCGGCTTGCGTCGCCGCTCCCATCATCGCGTCGAAATCCATCCCGCCGGGCGAATCGACCGCGTAGAGCCGGTCATGGCCGAGACGGGCAGCCAGCCGCATGCCGATCTGCTGGCGTTCATTCACGCCCAGATCGAACGTGCCGTCGCGAAAGGCCTGATAGCGGGCATTGAAGCCGCCCTCATGCGCGGGCAGGAGCTCGACGGCGATCCGGGTCGGTGCAAAGGCTTCCAGCCGATCGAGGACGTCGGCGATCTCGGCCTGGCGGTGCGCTGACAGGAAGTCATCAACCTGCGGATTGATCAAGTCGCTGCCGCCGCCCGTGAAGTGAAAACTGCCGAGGACGAGAACCTGTCCCGGCGGAGCCGGAGCATCGACTTCCTGCGCCGCTTCCTGCGCCAGAGCGGCAGGTGCCAGCAGGAGTGCGGCGGCCAGGCCGAACAGCCTGCCAATTGGATTGAACGGCATGAATTTCTCCCCGGTCTTGCGTTTCCCGACATCATGATGCGGCAAACCACGGGTTCGGATGCATGATTGTTTGCCATCGACGCGGTGCGCGGGTTAATCAGCCAGCAAGATTGCAGCTTTCGGGGCCTCCATGACCAAGATTGTTTCCGCGCTCGATACCGGTTCCGCCACCTTCCGCGAGAATGCCGACGCCATGGATGTGCTGGTGGCGGACCTTGAGGTCCGTACCGCCGCGGCAGCCGTTGGCGGTTCCGAGCGTTCGCGCGAGAAACACCTGTCGCGCGGCAAGCTTTTGCCCCGCGACCGCGTCGAACGCCTGCTCGATCCCGGCTCGCCCTTCCTCGAGATCGGGGCTTTGGCGGCGAACGGCATGTATGAGGGCAATGTCCACGGCGCCGGCATGATTGCCGGTATCGGCCGCGTTTCCGGTCGCGAAGTGATGGTCGTCTGCAATGACCCGACCATCAAGGGCGGCGCCTACTATCCGATGACGGTGAAGAAGCATTTGCGGGCGCAGGAAATCGCCATGCAGAACCGTCTGCCTTGTGTCTATCTGGTCGATAGCGGCGGCGCCAACCTGCCGCACCAGGCCGAGGTCTTCCCCGATCGCGACCATTTCGGCCGCATCTTCTACAACCAGGCCAACATGTCAGCCGAGGCCATTCCCCAGATCGCCGTGGTCATGGGCTCGTGCACGGCGGGCGGCGCCTATGTGCCCGCCATGTCCGACGAGACGGTCATCGTGCGCAAGCAGGGCACCATCTTCCTGGCCGGACCGCCACTCGTGAAGGCGGCGACGGGCGAGGTGATCTCGGCGGAAGATCTGGGCGGGGCCGATGTCCACGCCCGCGTCTCCGGCGTCGCCGACCATTATGCGGCCAATGACGAGCATGCGCTGCACACGGCGCGTCGCATTGTCGGCACGCTCAACACCGTCAAGCGCGTCGACCTCGATGTCACCGAGCCGCGCGAGCCGGCCTACGACCCGGCCGAGCTGGGCGGCGTGATCCCGGCCGATATCCGCGCGCCCTATGATGTCCGCGAAGTCATTGCCCGCCTGGTCGACGGCTCCGAGTTCGACGAGTTCAAGAAACTCTATGGCGAGACCCTGGTGACCGGTTTTGCCCGGCTCTACGGCATGCCGGTCGGCATTATCGCCAATAACGGCATCCTGTTCTCGGAAAGTGCCCAGAAGGGCGCGCATTTCATCGAGCTGTGCGCCCAGCGCGGCATTCCGCTTGTCTTCCTGCAGAATATCACCGGTTTCATGGTCGGTTCGAAATACGAGGCCGGCGGAATCGCCAAGGATGGTGCCAAGCTGGTCACCGCCGTCTCGACCTATCGCGGCCCGAAATTCACTGTGATCATCGGCGGCTCCTATGGCGCCGGCAATTACGGCATGTGCGGCCGCGCCTATTCCCCGCGTTTCCTGTTCATGTGGCCCAATGCCCGCATCTCGGTGATGGGCGGCGAGCAGGCGGCTGCCGTGCTGGCCACCGTCAAGCGCGACGGCATGGAAGCGCGCGGCGAGGACTGGTCGCTGGAAGACGAGGCTGCCTTCAAGGCGCCGGTGCGCGAGGCCTATGAGGCCGAGGGCAATCCCTATTTCTCGACCGCCCGGATGTGGGATGACGGCATCATCGCCCCGGCCGACACGCGGCGCGTGCTCGGCTTGTCGCTGTCGGCGGCGCTGAACGCGCCGATCGAGAAAACGAAGTTCGGCGTGTTCCGGATGTAGGCGAGGTCCGGTCTCCCCTGTGACGGCCTGTCACGGTGCGCAGGTCGGCGCGATCGGATAAACCACACTCAAGGTGTGGTCATGGCGAAATCGATCTGCATCATCAACGGGCATCCCGACGGCGCGCCGGAGCGCTTTGTGGCGGCTTTGAGCGAGGCCTACAGGCGTGGCGCCTGTTCTGCCGGGCATGACGTTTCGCGGATTGATATCGCGGCTGTGCCGATCGCGTTCCTGTCGGGCGAGGCCGAGTTCGCATCGGCACCGGAAGGCGAGATTGCGGCCGCGCAGGAAAAGATCCGAGCGGCGGACCATCTCGTCCTGGTCTATCCATTGTGGCTGGGCACGGTGCCGGCCCGGCTGAAGGCCTTTCTCGAGCAGGTCAGCCGTGGTGGTTTTTTCCTCGATACCGGCGGTGACAGCAGCAAATGGCCGGCGCGCCGCATGCGGGGCAAGTCGGTCCGCATCATCGTGACGATGGGCATGCCCGGCTTTGCCTACCGGCTGCTCTTCGGAGCTCACAGCCTGAAAGGGCTGGAGGCGGGCATTTTCCGCATGTCCGGCTTCAAACCGGTTCATCACACCATCTTGGGCGGCGTGGGGGCGTGTGGTCCCGAGACGCGCCAGGCCATGCTGGACCGGGTTGAAAAACTCGGTCGACAGGCGCGCTGATCCGTTTTCCGGCGACCGGTGCCGATCCGATCCGACGGGGCGGGCGTAGACTGAGGCAAAGGAGATCGCGCATGACCTCGTCCCATTTTCTTGCCATTGCCCTTTCTGTTGCGTCGCTGGGATTTGCCGCACCCGCCCGGGCTGCGGAGGAGCCGGCGCACACGGTGCTCCTGCGCGACGGTGCGATCGAGATCCGTGATTACGCCCCCCAGATCACGGCCTCGGTGGAGGTGAACGGCTCGATGGCGCGCGCTGGCAATTCCGGCTTTCGACCGCTCGCCAATTACATCTTCGGCGGCAACACCGCGCGCGACGGGGCCGGGGCCGACGAGATTGCCATGACGACGCCGGTGACCCAGACCCGGTCGCAGGAAATCGCCATGACCTCGCCGGTCACGCAGTCCATGCAGGGAAGGGATGACTGGCGTGTCTCCTTCATCATGCCGGATGAGTGGAGCCTGGACACGCTGCCCATCCCCAATGATCCGCAGGTCCAAATCCGTGAAGTCCCGGCCCGTCGCATGGCGGTTATCCGCTTTTCCGGCGGCGCCTCTGATTCCCGCTTCGAAGCGAGGTACCGCGAACTGGTCGCCTATCTGGATGCCGGGGGCTATGAGCGGATCGGTGACCCGGTTTATGCGCGTTATGATCCGCCCTGGATTCCCACGCCCTTTCGACGCAATGAGGTCATGATCGAGATTGCCGCCAGCTGACCGGTCGGGCGGGGTGGACCACTGAGCACGCTTCGCGTGACATCCGACTTGATCCTGTTAACCTCTCTGTCAGTTGATTGACTGTCGGGGGGCAGGTTCAAGTGCCGGAGTTTCTGGAACAATTTCTCAGCCTGGCCCGTGAGGGCTTTGCCGAGGTCAATGCGGTGCTTGGCCTGCTCATTGCGGCCGTAGCGACCTTGGTCCTGTCAAAATGGTCGCGCCTCATTGTGGTGGCGGGTGGTGCCGTCATCGCCCATATCGTGCTGGAAAGCCTTGCGCCCGTTATTGCAGAGGTCGGCGGGTTCAACCTGCCACCGCTCCTGGAAGCGTATTTCTGGCGTGAGGTCGGGGTGCTGTTTGTCGGATATCTCGTGGTGATCGGAATTCTGTTCGTGATCAAGCGGATTGTCACAAAAAATTAATAAAACTCGCCTGTCAGGAGAACTCGCTTTCCAAGACGAAAAATTCACTAGAACGTTAACACTAGACGCCCGTCTTGGGGTAAGGTGAGCGTAGCGTTTGTTTGCGGAAGGGGACCGCGTAATGGAATTTCTTGACCAGATCATGGGCTACATTCAGCCCGCGATTGATTTCTTCATGCCGGGCTTGGTGGCCCATGCCGGTGACGGCACGGTGGTGAACTGGATGCCGCTGGGAATTCAGCTGGGCGTGATCGCGCTCGTGCTGGCGCTCCTGATGCGGGAATTTGGCGCCATCCTGATCTTTACCGTCGTCGGTGTGATCATCCACGTCATTGTTGATGTGGTGATGCCCATGGTGCGTGGCGGCGGAGCAGGCGATTTCGACATCGCGGCCTTCGGTGCGCAATTCACCCAGACGCCCTATCTCCTCTATCTCGGCGCATTGGCGATCGGCTATTTCGTGGCCATCATCATCCTGTCGATGATCAAGGGCCTGATCTTCCGCGGCGATTGATCGCGGCATCTTCCGGCGGCGTAAAAGCGCTGCCGGGCTGGGGGCAAGAGCGGGCTGTCGGGCGACCGGCGGCCCGCTTTTCTTCGTCCGCACCTCACAGGCCTGCATTCTTTTGAAAATGATCACACGCCTTGTTGCCAGGCGCCGGTAGGCTTAAGCCTAGGGGACTGATTTCATACAGTCCTGCCTGCGGAGATTGCCATGACTGACGCCCCCGTCCTGCTCGATGTCAGCCCGGCCGGAGTGGCCGTGGTCACGCTCAACCGTCCCGACAAGCACAATGCCTTCAATGCCGAGGTGATCGCCCGGCTTTCCGATACATTCGAGACCTTGCGCGCCAATGGCGATGAGGTCCGCATCGTTTTCCTGCGGGGGAATGGCGGCAGTTTCTCTGCCGGCGCCGATCTGGAGTGGATGAAGGCGGCGGCGCATTACACTGAGGCCGACAATGAAGAGGATGCGATGGCGCTCGCCACCATGCTCAAGCGCCTCTATGACCTGCCACAGATGACGGTCGCCCTGGTCCAGGGCGCGGCGATGGGCGGCGGCGCCGGCCTGTTGGCCGCCTGCGATGTCGGCATTGTCATGAAGGACGCCAAGATCCGTTTCTCCGAAGTGCGCCTGGGCCTGACCCCGGCGACGATCTCGCCCTTCGTCATACGCGCCATCGGCCCGCGCTGGGCCCGCGCCCTGTTTGCCTCGGGCGAGGGTTTTGACGGCAATTTCGCGCACCAGATCGGGCTCGCCCAATATGTCGTCGAGAATGAGGACGAGATGGCGCTGATGGAAGAACATATCGCCAAGCTGGCCTTCTCGGCGGCGCCAGGCGCCGTCGCGGACGCCAAGAAGCTGGTTGATGACGTCACGGGCCAGGAGATCAATCATGGCCTCGCCGTGCTTACCGCCAAGGCGATTGCCCGGCGCCGGGCCTCGGAGGAGGGCAAGGAGGGCCTCAGCGCCTTCCTCGAGCGTCGCAAGCCGGTCTGGGCGGAGTAGGAGGCTCTGGCCCCGCTTCGCGATCCCCGCGCCTGGCTGCATGCCCGCCGCGCGGCGCTGCGGGCCTGGTTCGTGCGCGGGCCGTGGACGCTGGGCGTGTTCGAGTTTGTCAGCTTCGGCATCAAGCAGGCCTGGGCCTGTCTGTTCGGAGGCCTGATGCTCGCCTTGCTGCTGGCGACCTTCCTCTGGTACCCGGCCGACTTCGCGCTCGCACGATATGACTTCATCACCCTGGCGGCGCTCGGTATCCAGATCGCCCTGCTGGTCACCCGGCTGGAAACCCTGGAAGAGGCCAAGGTCATCGCCATCTTCCATATCGTCGGCACGGTGATGGAAATCTTCAAGACCCAGGCCGGCAGCTGGGTCTATCCGGAGGAGAGTTTCCTTCGGATTGCCGGCGTGCCGCTCTTTTCCGGCTTCATGTATGCGGCCGTCGGGTCCTATCTCGCACGGGTCTGGCGGATCTTCGAGTTCCGGTTCGACCGATTCCCGAATCTGTGGCTACAATCTGCTTTGGCTGCAGCGATTTACATTAATTTCTTCACGCATCACTACGGACCGGATATCCGCTTTTTCCTGTTCATTGCGACGGTCGCGATCTATGGGCGTTGCGTGGTCCGGTTCCGGCCCGACGAAGCCCATCGACCCATGCCGCTGGTGATCGGCTTCCTGCTGGTCGCACTCTTCATCTGGCTTGCCGAAAACCTGGGAACCTTCGCCCGCGCCTGGTCCTATCCGGGACAGGCGGTGGATTGGCACATGGTCTCCCTCGCCAAGCTCGGCTCATGGTATCTCCTGATGATCATCAGTTTCGTGCTGGTGGCGGCTGTGCAATACCGGCGCAAGGATCCGTCACGGATCGCGGACTGACCACTCGACGACCAAATGACCGACCACACCACTGACCTTTGGGATGACAGGCTCATGATCAAGACCCTCCTGATCGCCAATCGCGGCGAAATTGCCCGCCGCGTCATGCGGACCGCCAAGCGCATGGGTATCCGCACGGTTGCCGTGTATTCCGAAGCCGATGCCGATGCGCCGCATGTGCGCGAGGCGGATGAGTCGATCCTGCTGGGGCCGGCCCCGGCCTCCGAGAGCTATCTGCTGGGAGACAAGATCATCGAGGCCGCCATCGTCACCGGGGCCGACGCCATCCATCCGGGCTATGGCTTCCTGTCGGAGAACGCCGCCTTTGCCGAGGCCTGTGCGAAGAATGACATCATCTTCGTCGGCCCGTCCCCCGAGGCGATCCGGGCCATGGGGCTGAAGGATCAGGCCAAGGCGCTGATGGAGAAGGCCGGTGTGCCGGTCACACCGGGTTATCACGGCGACAACCAGGACCCGGCCCATCTCGCCGACGAGGCGGGCCGGATCGGCTATCCGGTCCTCATCAAGGCGGTCGCCGGCGGTGGCGGCAAGGGCATGCGCAAGGTCGATGCGGCGGAAGCCTTCCTCGCTGCGCTCGAAAGCTGCAA
Source organism: Maricaulis sp. (assembly GCF_015665295.1). GTDB lineage: Bacteria > Pseudomonadota > Alphaproteobacteria > Caulobacterales > Maricaulaceae > Maricaulis. The sequence goes on along the minus strand of NZ_JADFAJ010000023.1, from coordinate 28,955 downwards.
GCGGGAGAGTTCGAAAAGCTTTGGCGATGACCGCGTCCTGATCGAGAAATTCATCACCAATCCGCGCCATATCGAGGTCCAGGTCTTTGGTGACAGCCGCGGCCGTGTGATCCATCTCTACGAGCGCGACTGCTCCTTGCAGCGCCGCCACCAGAAAGTGATCGAGGAAGCGCCGGCGCCGGGCATGACGCCGCATGTGCGCCAGGCCATGTGCTCGGCCGCCATCAACGCCGCCAAGGCGGTCAATTATGTCGGCGCCGGAACGGTTGAATTCATTGTCGACGGGTCGGGCGAGCTCTCCGAGGACGGCTTTTTCTTCATGGAGATGAATACCCGCCTCCAGGTCGAACACCCGGTCACCGAAATGGTCACCGGCCTCGATCTTGTCGAGCTGCAGCTGAAGGTCGCCGCGGGCGGTTCGGTGCCGCAGCAGGACGCGATCCGCCTGAGCGGCCACGCCATGGAAGCGCGTCTCTATGCCGAGGACCCGGTGGCTGGTTTCCTGCCGTCGACGGGTCCGCTGGAGCGTCTCGAATTCCCGCAAACGGGGCCCGGTCGCCGTGTCGATACGGGCGTTGAAGAGGGCGGCGAGGTGTCGCTGCACTATGATCCGATGATCGCCAAGCTGATTGCGCATGGCGAAAATCGTCGCGAGTCCGCCCACATCCTTGCCGACATGATCGACGAGCTGGTGATCTACCCGGTCCGCACCAATGCCGCCTTCCTGCGCCGCACCGCCCTGCACGAGGAATTCCTCGCGGCGCGCCTGTCGACCGGCTTTATCGAGCAAAATCTCGATGATCTCGTTGCGGGCCAGGTGCGACCGGTGGATGCGGCCTTCGCCTTGCTCGGTGCTTTGGATCTGCGGCCCGTGATCGGCGGCTCGCTTGATCCGTTCGAGGCCGCCGATGGCTGGCGCCTCAACGCGGCGCCGCGGCTGCGCCATCGCTTCGCCGTGGGGGATGAGGTCATCACGGTCATTCTGGAGCGCGGCAGCCGGGCGCTGGAGGTCACCGTCGGTACCGAGACAACCCGCATGACCGATCTCGCGATCGAGAGCCGGGACCGTGGCTATGCCTTCGAGGCACGCGCCAATGGTCACGATCTGCGAGCGGTGTGCGAGCCGGTCGAGGGCGGTGTTCTGGTCTCGTGCCGGGGCCGCTCGACGGTGTTCGCCTATGAAAACCCAGAAGCCGCTGCCGACGCGCTGGAGGCCGGTGACGTGATCAAGGCGCCGATGCCGGGCAAGGTGCTGGCAGTCAATGTGACGGCCGGCGACAGCGTGAAGAAGGGCCAGGCCCTTGTCGTGCTGGAAGCCATGAAGATGGAACACGCCCTGGCCGCACCGCGCGACGGCGTGATTGGCGAGCTGACGGTTGAGACGGGCGGTCAGGTGGCCGAGGGCGATGTCCTGGTGGCGCTGGAAGCGCTGGACGAGGTGGTGGCGGCCTGACGCGCCGGATCGCTTCGCTGATGCCTTGGAGCTGTGCGTGAGCACACGTAACCATTGATGGCTTGCGGCCTTCTGCCCGCAAGCCATGAATGGGGAGGACCGACCACAGGTCGATCGTCGACGGGACCGGACGGCTCGTCGCCCCACTTATCCCCCCAGACGCGAAACCGGCACATCTCTTGCTCCCTCAGGGGAGACATCACGGGAGATGGATCAATGCGTGACACCTATATGGATCAGTTCGGGTCGACTTGGTCGGATGATGCGAAGCGCAAGTTTCGCCACCAGCCGATGACCGTGCGCCACAACTATCACGAACATCACGCTTTTTCCGACGTCGCCCTGGCGGCGCTGATCGAGCGTCATCCGCGCGACATGATCGATTTCTGCACAATGGGGGATGACGCCACCGACCATGACAGCTGGCGGGCCGGCGATCCCGGTGCTCTGAGCGGGCTGGAGCTGATCGAGGCCGTCCGCAAGGGCAAGCTGTGGATCAATCTGCGTCACGCCATGGACCGGGATCCCGAATACCGCCCGATCTATGACGCCATGCTGGCGGACATGAAAAAGGCCGACCCGTCCTTCCGGCCGCTGGTCGCGGAAGCGGGAATCCTCATCTCCTCGCCGACGGCACAGGTTTTCCTGCACTCGGACGTGTCGGAAACCATGCTGTGGCACATGCGCGGCGTAAAGCGCTTCCGCACCTATCCGCCCAAGCGGCCCTATCTCAACACCGACGATGTGGAAGCCGTGCTGCATCACGACAAGACCGAGGATATTCCCTTCGACCCGGCCTGGGACAAGGATGCCTTCACGGTTGATCTGCATCCCGGCATGGCGGCCAACTGGCCCCTGCATGGTCCGCACCGGATCGAGAACCAGTCCGGGGTGAATGTCTCGGTCCCGTTCGAGATTTCCACGCCGCAATCGCGCCTGCAAAACGCCGTTCTGTTCGCCAATGGTGTCCTGCGCCGCCGGTTCGGTCATGTGCCGACGGAGACCCGCACGGACGGGCCGGGCGCTCTGATGAAGCGGCTGCTGAGCTTTGCGGTGAAGCTGAAAGTCCGCGTCTTCGGTGAAACCGGGCGACCAATGCCCAAATCGGAGCGCACGTTTGATATCGACCCGGACGCACCCGATGGTTTTGTCGATCGCCGGGCCGCCTGAGGATTGACGCGCGCGTCGGTCAGCCGTTCATCGGTGTGACAATGTTGTAAGGCGAGGGGATTGGGGTCCCCTCGCTTTTTCATTTGTTTCACATGAGTTTCGGGGGTGATCGTTGAACCGTCCAACCTGCCTGGATATGAACCCATGAAACCTGTTTCCGCCCTGTTTGCCGCGCTTGGCCTGCTCGCCACCATGCCCGTGCTTGCCCAGTCCGATACGGTCACGCGTCATCCCGTTCTCGACGCGGCCCTGTCGCGCAGCGAGATCACGACCGAGGAAAGCGAATGGCGCTTCACGGTCACGATGAACAATGCCGATGGGGTCATGGTCGGCCGCTTCGACGGGACCCGGCCGGAAGGCGAACGCTGGCAACTCCTTTCGCCGACCCTGGACGAGCTCTCGGACATGCAGTCGGGCATGTGGACCGGTCTGCAGGAGCCCGATGAGAACGAGGAGGATAGCGGCCTGTTCTTCTCGGCTGGCGACAGCGAGATCGTGCCGGGCTCCCTCACGCTCGCCGAGGAGACGGGCGATGCCCTTGTCTTCAATTTCGAGCCGCAAATGGACGAGGACGACATGGCGATGGCCGGCAATATCGTCGGCGCCCTTACAGTGTCGCGGGACCGGCTTGCTGTTACCCGGCTGCGGATCTGGGCGCCGGAGAGCTTCAAGCCGCATTTCGCGGTCCGTCTCCACAGCTTCGACATGGTGCAGGAATTCGACCAGCTCGACGGTTTGCCGGCACCCGTGCTGACCCGCATGTCGCAGGAAATAAGCGGCAGCGCCGCCTTCCAGTCCTTCGATCAGAGTTTCGAGCTGGCCTTCAGCGAGATCGAGTATCTTGGAGCCGCTGAGCCGGCGCGCTGACGCCGCGTCAGGCTAACGGTCGGCGCGCAGGGTCTTTTGCCCGCGCAGTTCGGGGAAGCGAAGCAGGAGGTAGGCGCCGATCGCTTCGGCCGCCAGCGTCGCATAGCCGGTCGGCAGGGTGAAATAGTTGTTTGTGAGAATGCTCAACCAGCTCACCAGGTGGACAGTGGCCGCCACCACGAAGGCTGCGACGATCCAGCTTGAGCGGAAATGCAGCAGCACCAGGCACGCGATCAGCACCGGTGCCCGCACGAAGGGCGCGATCAGCGACGCCGTCGGCGTATGGGCGAACAGATTGCGACCATCCTCGCCGAAGGCGTTGAGTTCCGGCCGTCCGATCAGCTCGAGCAGGATCTGGCTGATGAAGAAGAGAGGCGGAAGCAGCAGCACCAGGCAGACCGCCATCATGGCGTATCCGGCTGTTGTGCTGTTGCGATTGGAAACCGGTTGCGCCATGCCGACAGATAAGGGGGCGGGACCGCCCAAGTCCAGCCTTTGTGCAATCGCTGCGGTCGGTTTTGACGGCTCGCCGGAGTCGGCCTAATTCCCCTGCATGGCTCTGCATATCATCAAGCTCTGTGTCGGCGTGTCCTCGGTCGAGGAACTGGAAGCCCATCGCGACCGCGAAATGGCGGCACGCCGCGCTGCCGGCGAGCCGGAAGTGGCGATGCATGTCACGCGCATGTTCCCCGCCCGCAAGGATGAGGTCGAGGCGGGGGGCTCGCTCTACTGGGTCATGTCGGGGGCGATCCAGTGCCGGTCCGAGATCATCGCGCTGGAACCGGTGACCGGCGGTGACGGCATCAAGCGTTGCGCCATCATCATGTCGCCCGAGATCATCCGGACAGCGACCGCACCCCGGCGTCCCTTCCAGGGCTGGCGCTATCTGAAACCCGAGGATGCCCCGCGCGATATCGGCGGCACCGATGGCGGCGACGGGCTTCCGGGCGAGCTGCGGGCCAAATTGCTGGAACTGGGGGCCTGGTAGCGGCTGCGGGGCGTGGCCGCGCCGGCCGGGTAACGCGCTGCGGCCTATTCGCGCGCTTCCGGCAAGCGGATCTCGAACAGGGTCGGCCAGAGCTTGCCGGTCACATAGATCTGTCCTGTCTCGGCATTCCAGGCGATGCCGTTGGCAACCGCATCGCGCCGCCCGTCGACCTCTGGCGGGATGATCGCGCTCAGGTCGATCATGGCATCCACCACACCGGTTTGCGGGTCGATCCGGACGATTGACCGCGTCTCCCAGATATTCGCCCAGATCATGCCGTCAATCCATTCCAGCTCGTTGAGCCGGCGGACCGGGCGACCGTTCAGCGTGACATTGACGCTGTGGTCGAGCGTCATGGTCCCGGGATCGAGGAAGCGCAGTTCCGGCGTGCCGTCGGACAGGATGAGATGGGTGCCGTCAAAGGTCAGGCCCCAGCCTTCGCCGGGATAGGTAAAGCTGTCGACCTGCTCGAAGGTCTCGGCATCGAAAATGAAGCCGCGCTCGGAGACCCAGCTGAGCATGAAGATCGCGTCGCCGATGCGGGCCGAGCCCTCGCCGAAGACGGGCGGATCGATGGCGACGCTCTGCTCGACAAGGCCGGTTTCCAGATCAACGCGGCGCAGGCTCGACTGGCCAACGCGGCCGGTGCTCTCGAACAGCTCGCCGTCATGGATGAAGAGGCCCTGGGTGAAGGCATTGGCGTCGTGCGGATAACGCGCCACCACGTCCGGCCGGATGATCTCGGGAGCCTGGGCGCAGGCGGCAAGGGTCAGACTGGTCCAAAGGACAAGCAGGGCGATGGATCGGGCAAGCATGGGTGCGAAGCTCCCGCATGAATTTGTCGGCCAGCTTGGCCGGGATTTCGGCGTCAGGAAGGCGGTTTTGCCGCCATGTTGTCGATCAGGCGAGTTGAACCCAGCCTGACTGCAGCGAGCACCCGGGCCGGACCGTCCAGTATGCCGTCGCCCAGCTCGGCCAGGCTGGTTGCGCATCGCGCCTCGACATAGTCGACGGCGTCGAACGCCGCCGTCGCGGCCGCGAGGGCTTCGCCGCGGGCCGTCTTGAGGTCGGTCCCGGCCGTCAGGGCTGCGGCAAAGGCTTTCAGGATGTGGTTGAGCTGGCCGGCGCGGACGCGCTGGCCGGCATCGAGATAGGCGTTGCGGGAGGACAGGGCGAGGCCATCGGTGTCACGCCCGGTCTCGCCGGCCAGGATTTCGACCGGGAAGTCGAGATCCTTCACCATCTGCCGGATCACGAGCAATTGCTGGTAGTCCTTCTCGCCGAAGAAGGCCATGTCGGGCCGGACCTGGTTGAACAGCTTGGCGACCACCGTCGCGACGCCGTCGAAGAAGTGCGGGCGTATCGCGGCTTCCAGGCCGAGAGCCGGGCCTTTCAGGGCGAGGTTGGCGGTGAAACCATCCGGATACATGACCTCCGGCGTTGGCAGGTAGATCAGATCGCACTTGGCGTCGGTGAGCTTCTCGGCATCATCGATCAGCGTGCGCGGATAGGCATCAAGATCCTCGCCCGGCGCAAATTGCTTGGGATTGACGAAAATGCTGGTCACCACCCGGTCGCACTGGGCCTTGGCCAGACGGACCAGCGAGAGGTGCCCGTCATGCAGCGCTCCCATGGTCGGCACAAAGCCGACACTGAGGCGGTCTTCCCGCCAGGTCCGCACCCGTGTTCGCAGGGCGGAAACAGTGGTGGCGTGGGGAATTTGCTGGGTGATCATGTATGGGTCCACAAAACGGGTCGCTTGGGGATAATCTCATGCGATGATACAGGCAAGCGATCCGATCTCGTCCAGAGACAATGACATGAAACGACTGACTGTTTTTCTCGCCGCACTGAGCGTGTGCGGCTGCGCGACCAGCAGGCCCGAGGCGATGACCGCGGACCACGCGCCGGCTGCCGCCATTGCGCCGACACGCAATGCCCAGCTCGCCGAGGCGATGTCGCGAGAGTTGGCTCATCTGGCCCGCTTTGATCCCGATGCGGTCGAACTGGTTGCGCCTGAATTGCGGGCCCTCGCCAACGCCATCGTCGCCCTCAATGATCCCGGCGATGCCCCGGACCTGCCGGTGGCCCCGGTTTCGATGGACCTGCCACCGCCACCGGCTGACATGCTTGACGCGCCGAGCCTGCAGCATGCCATCCACCTGGCCTCCTATCGCGGGCTCGAAACCGCCACGCGCGGCTGGGCAGAGCTGGTGGTCGAGCATGGCAGTCTGCTGGCCGGGCTGGAGCCGCGCCTCAGCCGGGCCGAGATCGCCGGCCAGGGCGAATACCTGCGTTTGAAAGCCGGCCCGTTCGACAGTGCCGGTGATGCACAGGCGGCCTGCGCCCGGATCACCAGCAGTGGCGATTACTGTGCCGTGGTTGACTTCTCCGGGCGGCGCATGGCGGATATGAGCGCGATCGCGGGCGAATAGAATCGCCGCTTGCGTGCCGTATACCTGGCGCGCAGGGACCGTGGTCCAGAATTGGGGCAAGATGACAAGTCAGACCGGTTTTCGTTTGCCTGCACGGCCCTTGGGCCGGGTCCGCGAGGGCGTCCGCGCGGCGCACATCATTGTGGTCGGAAACGAAAAGGGCGGGGCCGGCAAGTCCACGGTCGCCATGCACCTCGCGGTCGCCCTGCTGCGCATGGGCAAGACCGTCGGCGCCATTGATCTCGATCTGCGCCAGCGCAGCTTCGGTCGTTACCTCGCCAATCGCCAGCGCTGGTGCGAGCGTCACGGCCTGTCGCTGCCGCGCCCGCAAGAGGCCGTGCTGGCACCCAGCGCGCTGCGCGATCTCGACCTGGTCGAGGAAGAGGAGACAGAGCGCTTCTCCGACGCCCTGACCCGGCTCAAGACGAGTTGCGATTTCATCATTATCGACGCGCCCGGCGCTGACACACTCTATTCGCGGCTCGCCCATTCCTGCGCCGACACGGTGATCACGCCTATAAATGACAGCTTTGTCGATTTCGACCTGCTCGCAGAAATCGATCCGGAGACCTTCCAGGTCGGAACGCCGAGCGTCTATTCGGAAATGCTGTGGGAGTGCCGCAAGCGCAAGGCCCAGCTGGAGAAGCGCTCGATCGACTGGGTGGTGATGCGCAATCGCATCTCCATGCTGGATGCGCGCAACAAGCGGCGGGTCGGTGACGGCCTGAAAATGCTGTCGCAGCGTATCGGCTTCCGCCTCGCGCCGGGTTTTGCCGAACGGGTGATCTATCGTGAACTCTTTCCGCTGGGGCTGACCCTGCTGGACCTGACCGAAAGCGGCTCGACGGTGACTTTCACCATGAGCCATGTCGCAGCCCGCCAGGAGCTGCGTGACCTGTTGATCGTGCTCAAACTGCCCGGCCTGCAGGGCGAAACCATACCGTTCTGACATGACCCCTTTTGTCCTTGGTTTTCTTGTTTTGCTCGCCCTCCTGGGAGCCGCCTGGTGGTTTTCCCGGCAGAAGACAGCGAAGGCTGCGCGCATGGTGCGCATCATCCTGGGTGGCGCGGCATTGTTCGCCGGCGTGATCATCAGCCTGCGTGGCGGTGTCATCCTGGGCGGACCTATCGGTGTGTTCGGGCTTGGCATGCTGGGCGAAGCGCTGCGCCCGCGTGGTCAAGGCGGTGGAGCGGGACAGCGCGGCGGGACGGCGCCGCCGCGTGCCAGCAACGGCATGAGTGTGAGCGAGGCGCGTGAAATTCTCGGCGTTGCCGCCGATGCCGATGCCGAGAGCATTCGCGCCGCTCATCGCCGCTTGATGAAGAAGCTGCACCCGGACACCGGTGAAGGGTCGGCCGCGCTTGCCCGGCAGGTCCAGGAGGCCCGTGACGTGCTTCTGGCGCAGCTCGACTCATAGTGTCGGAACATTACTAAAGGTTGTATCCCGGCGCGCCCTCGCGTATCCTTGCGCTGTTGAGGGAGGGGGATATGCGGCGCAAAATCCGGCCCGGCCATGATCTGTTTGGCCATCCCCTGCCGCATGTCGCCCCGTTCGGTGAGGAGTCTGATCGGCTGTCCCGGGCCTTGCGCCGCCTGAGCGAAGATGCCTTCCATCATGGCTATGGCCAAAGCGCCTGCCTGATCGAGCTCGCCGCCAATTATGTCGAGATGGAAGCGGCGCGGCTGGATCAGCTCTGGCGTCGGCGCTGAACCAGGCCGCCGGGCAGGCTGGCGATCTCTCCGCTCATCTCCATTTCCAGCAGCAGTGCCTGGACCTGTCCGGCCGGCAGGGCTGCCGCCCGAGCCAGCTCGTCGCTGGAGACAGGCGCCGGTGATAGCAGGTTGCGCAAACGCTCAAGCGGGTTTGTCGCCACGGGCTCGAAGTCCGTATAGCTGTCTGCACTGTCAGGCTCATCCTCGACGAAGACATCGAGGTCGGGCGCTGCATTCTCCTCGAGCCGTCCGGTATCATGGATGGGCGGTCGGGCCGCTGACAGTATGGCGAGCACGTCATCGACCGTCTCGATCAGATGGGCGCCATCGCGCAGCAACTGGTTCGAGCCACGGGCTCTCGGGTCCAGAGGCGAACCGGGTACGGCCATCACCTCGCGGCCCTGTTCCGCCGCATAGCGTGCGGTGATCAGTGAGCCGGAGCGCAGTGCCGCCTCGACCACCAGCGAGCCGAGCGCCAGGCCGGAAATGATCCGGTTGCGGCGCGGGAAGTCACGCGCGGTCGGTGTCCGGCCCAGCGGTATCTCCGACACCAGCAGGCCCTGTTCGGCAATCTGCGCATGAAGGGCCGCGTGTTCGGGCGGATAGATGTGATCAATGCCGCCGGCCAGCACGGCAATCGTGCCATGCGCCAGTGCGCCGGCATGGGCGGCCCCGTCAATCCCGCGCGCCAGGCCGGACACGATGACAACATCCTCGCGGCCGAGGCCATTTGCGAGGTCCCGGGCGAAGCGCAGACCCACGGCGGAGGCGTTTCTGGCACCGACGATGGCGCAGGCCGGTCGTTCGAGCAGCGAGAGTGCTCCACGCATGATGAGGGCGGGTGGCGGGTCCGGAATGGCAGCCAGCAGGGCAGGATAGGCCGGCTCGAAACCGCAAATCAGTCGGGCGCCGGCGCGGTCGATTTGGTCGAGTTCGGCCTCGATCCGGTCGACGGGCGGGATGTCGAGATTGCGGCGACCGGCAGCCCGGGCGCGGGCCGGCAGGTCGTCGATTGCGGCTTCGGCGCTGCCATAGCGGGCCATCGCCCGGGCAAAGCCGGTTGCGCCCAGCCCCCTTGTCCGCGCGAGGCGCAGCCACGTCACCCTTTCGGTGTGGCCGGGCCCCGTCGCCGTCATGTCTCGGGCGTGTCCGGGTCTTCGGCGGAGGCCTCGGCCTTGTCCTTCCTGCCACCAATGCGCGGTTCCTCGCCCTTGAGCAGGCGCTGGATATTGGCGCGGTGCAGCCAGTAGATCAGCACGGTGAGAATGCCGGCCATGATGGCGACATCCGGCCGCCCCCAGGCAAAGGCCGCAAAGGGCGCGGCGAGGGCCGCGGCGAGCGCGGCGAGCGAGGAAATCCGGAAAATCGCGGCCATGACCAGCCAGGTCGCGATCACGGTCAGGCCGACCGGCCAGAACACAACCAGCATGGTGCCGACAAAAGTGGCCACACCCTTGCCGCCCTTGAAGCCGAGCCAGACCGGGAAGCAGTGCCCGGCAAAGGCGAAACCGCCCGCGACAAGCCCTGCCGTGGTGCCGAAGGCCAGTCCGAATACGGCGGCCGCGATCCCGGCCTTGCCGGCATCGAGGATGAGGGTGAGGGCGGCGAGGTCCTTGCGGCCGGTGCGCAGGACATTGGTGGCGCCGATATTGCCCGAGCCGATGGCGCGGATATCGCCCAGCCCGGCCATGCGCGTCAGCACCAGTCCGAAGGGAATGGAGCCGAAGAGATAACCGCCGGCGGCGGCAAGCGCGATCAGGACATAGGTCATCATGTTTACACCTAGGAGTTGTAGAGTGTGTCCCCGGCGACGAGGGTTTGCAAGACCCGTCCCTGGAAACGGCGGCCGGACCAGGCTGAATTGCCGCGCGCCGAGGCAAAGGCGTCGGGCTGGCACACCCAGGGCTTGTCGCCATCAATGAGGATGAGATCGGCCGGCGCGCCCACCGCGATGCGGCCCTGCGGCAGGCCGAGCAGGTCGGCCGGGCCGCTGGTCATCACTCGCAGTGCGTCGATCAGTTCAACTTCGCCATCATGCACCAGGCCCAGCATGGCACCCAGCATGGTTTCCAGGCTCAGCGTGCCGGCAATGGCGAGGGCAAAGGGCTCGCCCTTGTCATCGAACGGGGTGGGGCGGTGGTCGGAGACCACGGCATCGATCTCGCCCGACACCAGCGCCTCGACCAGCGCCAGCCGGTCGGCTTCGCTGCGCAGCGGCGGGTCCATGCGAAAGGCACTGTCCAGCCCGCCGGCATCAACCTCGTTAAGCGTGAGATGGGCGACCGCGACCGTGGCAGCAATCTCCAGATCGCGGCTGCGGACATGGCGCAGCGCGTCCAGACCTGCCGCCGTCGACAGGCGGTCGATCATCAGCTTGCCGCCGGACAGTTCGGCGAGCGCTGCGTCGCGCTCGATGGCGATGCGTTCGGAAACGGCGGGTTCTGATGGCAGGCCGTAGCGCGCCGACCAGTCGCTCTCCAGCGCCACCGTGCCCTGGGCCAGATGGGCATCGGCCGGACGGCTGGCCAGCCAGATGTCGAACTGGCTGGTATAGCTCAACAGGCGCCGCATCAGTCGGGTGTCGTGGATCGGGGCATCGCCGCAGCCGGCATAGACCGCCCCGCCGCGCACCATCAGGCCGATCTCGGCCATCTGCTCGCCGGCCAGACCCTGGGTCGCGCCACAGGCCGAGAGGACCCGCACGCCGCGCTGGGCGAGGCCCCGGTTCATGCCGGCAAACCCGTCCGCCTTGTCGAGCGGGCTGCGGGCATTGGGGGCCAGCACGATCGTGCCGAACCCGCCGGTCATGGCCGACGCGCAAAGCGTGTCCACGGTTTCACCATCGGGGGTGAGGGCGGGCTCCTTGGCGCAGCGCAGGTCGATCAGGGCCGGGGCGAGGATACGGCCCTTGGCGTCGATCACCTCGTCAGCGGCATCCAGGTCCAGCTCGCTGCCGGTCTGGGCAATCAGCCCGTCCTCGATAAGCACGCCGCCGGGACCATCCTGTCCGGAGGCGGGGTCGACCAGGCGGGCATTGATGATGGCGCGGGTCGTGCTCATGCCGCAGCCTCCTTGCGGATATTGGCGCCGATCAGCTCGAGGATCGCCATCCGGATCGCGACACCGCTTTCAACCTGGTCGAGAATGACGCTCATCTCCGGATCGTCGGCCAGCTTGGTGTGGATTTCGACACCGCGATTCATCGGGCCGGGATGCATGACCAGCACGTCGGGCGAGGCGGCTTCAAGACGGTCATGGGTCAGGCCGAAGAGATGGAAGAATTCGCGCTCGGACGGCACAAAGCCGCCGGACATGCGCTCGCGCTGCTGGCGCAGGGCCATTACGGCATCGCAGCCCTTCAGCGCCTCGTCGAGATCATGGAAGACGTCACAGCCCCACTGGTCGACATCGGATGGCAGAAGGGTCGGCGGGGCGCACAGGCGGATCTCGGCACCGAGAATGTTCAACAGGCCGATATTCGAGCGGGCGACGCGCGAATGCAGGATATCGCCGACAATCAGGATGCGGCGTCCGCCAACCGAGTCCCAACGCTGGGACAGGGTGAAGCTGTCGAGCAGGGCCTGGGTCGGGTGCTCATGCATGCCGTCGCCGGCATTGACCACCGCCAGCCCGGTCCGCTCGGCCAGGAATTGCGGCGCCCCGGTCGCGGAATGGCGCACCACCATGATGTCCGGCTTCATCGCGGCCAGGGTGCGGGCCGTATCGGAGAGGCTTTCACCCTTGGAGGCCGACGAGCTCGCCATGGCGAAATTGACCACATCGGCGCCCAGCCGCTTGCCGGCCATCTCGAACGAGCCCTGCGTGCGCGTCGAGGCCTCGAAGAAGAGGTTGAGCACGGTCAGGCCGCGCAGGACTTCGCTGCGCTTGTCCGGCGTCCGGTTGGCAGCCAGATGGTGCGCGGCGCGCTCGAAAATGATCTGGATATCAACGGGGTTGAGGTCGGCCACCGAAACAAGGTGGCGGTGGGGGAAGTCGTAGGAAAATTCCGCGCGGCTCATCCCGTCTCCTGGGTCGCCAAGGGCACACAGATAAAGTGTTCGGCGGTATAGGGGGAGTTGCGGGCCGGAGCAAGGGAGGGGGCGTGGTGGCTTTGGCGGTGACCAGATATTGTTGTCATCCCGGACGCAGGCCCGGCGTCAGGCCGGGCGGAGATCCGGGACCCATACCCGCGAAAGTTGACGTACCGGGCGTCTGGGTCCCGGGTCTGCGACCTGCTTTCGCAGGTCTCCGCCCGGGATGACAAGTGCCCGGGATGACGAGTGAGGGTGTTGACCTGCGGTGGGGCTTGCGGCCTGCTGGGCAAATTACTGCTCGCAATTGGAGCAAACATGACCACAGTCCGCCCCATGACCGCCGCTGACGCGTCCGCCGTCCTGGCCATCTATGCCGAGGGCATCGCCACGGGGCATGCCACTTTCGAGAGTGCGGCGCCGGACTGGGGCCATTTCGATGACAGCAAGCTCGCTGCACCGCGGCTCGTCGCGGTGGACGGTGAGGGCGCCATTGCCGGCTGGGCGGCGCTGAGCCCGGTCTCCTCGCGCTGTGTCTATGGCGGGGTGGGCGAGGTATCGGTCTATGTCTCAAAAGCCGCGCGCGGGCAGGGCGTGGGACGCATGTTGCTGTCTGGCCTGGTCGAGGCGTCGGAAGCCGAAGGCCTGTGGACGCTCACCGCCGGCATTTTTGCCGAGAACACTGCTTCGATCCGGCTTCACACGCAATGCGGTTTCGAACGTCTCGGCGTGCGTCGCGGGCTTGGCAAGATGGGGCATGGTCCGATGGCGGGGCGGTGGCGCGATGTCGTGCAGATGGAGCGGCGCAGCACGGTCGCGGGGATTGATTAGCGCTTGACCTGCGCGCCGGGCTTTCGTCTCGTTTGCCCATGAAGACTCACATCCTGGCGCTGGGCGCCCTGATCCTCGCAGGGGCGCCGCCTGTTTCTGCACAATCGGACACGGAAACCACGACCTGCCCGGTCGAACTCATCGTCCTCGGTGTCGGCCAGGATGGCGGCGTACCACAGCTGGGCAACAGTGCGGACCCGGCCTGGGCCGATCCATCCCTGCGCCGCCTGGCGACCTCGATTGCGGTTGTCGATCGGGCGGCCGGCGCGCGCTACCTGTTCGAGGCGACGCCGGATATCCGCGAACAGCTCTACCGGCTCGACCAGGTCATGCCGGTGACGGCCCGTCCGGGGCTGGACGGTATCTTTCTCACCCATGGCCATATCGGCCATTACACCGGGCTGATGTTTCTCGGGCATGAGAGCATGGGCGCGCACGATGTGCCGGTCTATGCCATGCCGTCCATGTCGGCCTTCCTGTTCGCGAACGGGCCGTGGGACCAGCTGGTCCGCTACGACAATATCGAACTCGAGGCGCTGCAGGCCGGTCAGCCGGTCGAGCTCGGTGATGTCCGGGTGACGGCCTTCGAGGTGCCGCACCGTCAGGAATATACCGAGGTGGTGGGCTATCACATTGCCGGCCCGACCCGTTCGGCGATCTTCCTGCCGGACATTGACAGCTGGGAGGAGTGGGAAATGTGGGAGGATGGCGCGGCGATGCGGATCGAGGATCTCATCGCCACGGTCGACGTCGCCTATATCGACGCGACCTTCTTCGCCAATGGCGAGATACCCGGTCGCGACATGTCCGGTTTCCCGCATCCTTTCATCACCCACTCCATGGACCGTTTCGCCGACCTGCCGGCCGGCGAGCGCGCCAAGATCCGCTTCATCCATTTCAACCACACCAATCCGGTGCGCTATCCCGATGCGCCGGAGCGGGATGTGGTCGAGGCGGCCGGGTTCAACCTGGCCGATGAAGGCGAGCGTTATTGTCTGGCGGATTGAGACAGGGAATACACCGGCAATCAAAGCCAGTCCGGTTGAGGCTCACAGCGCCGCGTGATGTCGAAGATGGCGGTGACCTTAGAGCCCGGCGCCGACGGCTAGCAGGATCCCTAGTAGGGCCGCCGGTTCCGGTTCCGGCTTGGATCCGGGAGTTGGCCTTCAACCGGGCCGTCCGGCTGAGCCGGGCGCTGGGCCGCTGGGCCGCGTCCTCGACCGGCCGGATCTGCGACCGCCCCGCTATCGGTGTCGGTATAGCCGGATGCGCCCGTGCCGGCGCGGGCTCCCCGACCCCGTCCTGCCGGATCCGCCATTGCACCACCGTCCTGGTCGGACATGCCCTGTGCGCCGGCGCCGCCTGATCCACGGCCATTCCCGGCCGGATCAGCGGAGCCGCCGCTGTCATTATCGGTCAAGCCGGAGCTGCCTGCGCGCGCGCCGCCACTGCGTCCATACCCGGCCCGATCCGCATAGGCCCCGCCATCCGAGTCCGATGCGCCGGTATAGGTCTGTGCTTTAGCTGCACCGCTGATCAGTGCGCCGGTGCCCACCGCCAATACGCTGCCGGTCACCTGCATCAGAAACGAGCGGCGAGAGAGTACGCCCTTGTAAGCCATGCCATTCCCCCCCAAAGACGAGATCCGGCTCGTCAGAGCAAGCCCGGTCCTCATTCCTAGTTCGATCGGGCGAAACCGGCAAGCGGCGCCTGTCCGGATGTCTTGCGCAAGGGCTGCCTAGCCCAAAAGCCAAAGCCAGAACGGAATCGTCACGAAGCAGAACAGCGCGCTCGCGGTGATGTCGCCGGCGGAATAGGGGGCGTCGCCGCCCATCTGCTTGGCCAGGACATAGGCCGAAGCCGCACCGGGCGAGGCGCCGGTGAGGAGGAGGATGGTGAGGGGCACGCCTTCAATGCCCAGCAGACGACCGATGCCGTAAAAGACCAGCGGCGCGACCATCAGCTTGAGGAAGACGGACAGGCCGAGCAAGCGCGGCCGGGCCTTCATGGCGGTGAAGTTGAGCCCGGCGCCCACGGCCAGCAGGATCAGCGGCAGGGCGGCCTGGCCGATCAGGTCGACCGTGTCGGTCAGCATGCCGGGCAGCGGGATGCCGCCAAGATTGACGATGCCGCCGGCGGCCGAGCCGAGGATGAGCGGATTGGTCAGGATGCGGTAGATGATCGAGCGCCAGTTCGGTGCCGCACCATCACCCCACACGGACAGGGCCGCCACGCATTCCATGTTCACCAGCGGGATGGAGGCGACCATGATCAGCGCCACCAGGATCTCGCCCTCCTCGCCAAACAGGGCAATGCCCAGGGCGAGGATCAAAAGGCCGTTCCAGCGACAGGTCGCCTGGAAGAGGCTGGTATAGGTCGGGTCGGGGATTTTCAGCAGCGGCTTGATCGCCAGCGTGATCGCCGCCATGCCGAGAAAGCCCAGCATCGCTGCGCCCATGAAACTGCCCAGCTGGATCTCGGACAGGTCGGCATGGCTGATCGAGGAAAACAGGAGGGCCGGCGACAGGCCGAGATAAGCCAGCCGCGAGATCGGTCCCCAGCTCTCGTCGGGCAGGAGGTTTGACCGGCGCAGCAGCCAGCCGACAAAGATCACGCCGAAGACCGGCACGAGGGCGGAAATGATGGGGTTCATGGGCGCAGCATCTCCAGCCGGTCGAGGGCGCTTTGCAGGATGTTGGCGGCGGCATGGGCATCGATGATGTCCTTGCGCTTGTCGCGGCGCACGCC
Source organism: Maricaulis sp. (assembly GCF_015665295.1). GTDB lineage: Bacteria > Pseudomonadota > Alphaproteobacteria > Caulobacterales > Maricaulaceae > Maricaulis. Next base: position 12,718 of record NZ_JADFAJ010000023.1, on the reverse strand, counting down.
GACCGCGATCAGCTTCTCCTCGGCCTCGAAGGTCGAGAGGCGTTCGTCCTGGAAGACGATGGGCAGATCGCGCAGCCGCATGAGATTGCGGGCCATGGCGCGCACCGACTGGACACGCGGACCTTCCGACCCGTCCATATTGACCGGCAGGCCCATCACGATGGCGGTGGCCTTGCGCTCGTCCAGCAGGGCGAAAACGCGCTCCGCGTCGGCGGTGAATTTGGTGCGCTTGATGGTTTCAACCGGCGTCGAGAGGCCACGCGAGGCACCACAGGCGGCGACCCCGATGGTCCTGGTCCCCGGATCCAGGGCAATCAACGGGCCATCCGGCAGGTCTTCCAGCGTCACAATCGGCATGATGGCGGGATGCGCCCTGCACGCGTCACCGTCAAGCTTTCTTGCACCTGCGAAAGGCGATTGCTACTCAGTCAGCTTCGAATTTCCGGAGTGATTTCCCATGTCCGTCACCGCTGATGATGTGCGGCGCATTGCGCGCCTCGCCCGTCTTGCCGAACCCACCGATCGTGTCGACACGCTGGTCGGCGAGCTCAATGGCATTCTGAGCTGGATCGAACAGCTCAACGAGGTCGATGTGGAGGGTGTCGAAGCGATGACGACACCGGTGAAATTCCCGCTGCCGCAGCGCGAGGACGTGGTCACCGACGGCAATTGCCGCGACAAGGTCCTGGCCAATGCACCCAAGTCCGACGAAGGCTTCTTCGTTGTTCCCAAGTCGGTGGAGTAGGTCATGAGCGAGCTTTTCAAACTCACCCTGTCCGACATCACCGCCAAGCTGAAGGCGCGTGAGGTCTCCGCTGTGGAACTGGCGACGGAAGGCCTTGCCCTGTGCGAGGCTGCCCAGCCCAAGCTGAATGCCTTCACGGCCTTTGATGCCGACAAGACGCTGGCCATGGCCAAGGCGTCCGACGAGAAGCTGGCCAGGGGCGAGGGCGGTCTCATCGAGGGCGCACCGCTGGCGATTAAGGACCTGTTCGCGGTCGAGGGCGTGGAAACGGCGGCCTCCTCGAACATCCTCAAGGGCTTCAAGCCGACCTATGAGAGCTCCGTCACGGCCAAGCTGTGGGAAAATGGCGGCGTCTTTTTGTGCAAGACCTCGATGGACGAGTTCGCCATGGGCTCGTCGAACGAGACCTCGAACACCGGCCCGGTCAACAATCCCTGGAAAGGCCCGAACGGCGAAATGCTGACGCCGGGAGGCTCTTCGGGCGGGTCCGCGGCGGCGGTGGCCGCTGATCTCTGCTTTGGCGCGACGGGCACCGATACCGGCGGCTCGATCCGTCAGCCGGCGGCCTTTACCGGCACGGTCGGGGTGAAAGCCACCTATGGCCGCACCTCGCGCTGGGGCACGGTCGCCTTTGCCTCCTCGCTCGACCATCCGGGCCCGTTCGCCAAGACGGTGAAGGATTCGGCCATCCTGCTGCAGGCCATGTCCGGCCATGACGCCAAGGATTCGACCTCGCTGCCGAATGAGGTCCCGGACTTCATCGCCGCGGTCGGCCAGTCGGTGAAAGGCCTGCGCATCGGTGTTCCCAAGGAGTACCGGGTTGACGGCATGCCGGCCGAGATCGACGAGGTCTGGCAGAAGGGCATTGACTGGCTCAAGGCCGCCGGCTGCGAGATCGTCGACATTTCCCTGCCGCACACCAAATACGCCCTGCCGGCCTATTACATCGTCGCGCCGGCGGAAGCCTCCTCCAACCTCGCCCGCTATGACGGCATGCGCTACGGCAATCGTGTCGAGGGGGAGAATCTCAACGCGACCTATGAGAACACCCGCGGCGCCGGTTTCGGCCATGAGGTCCAGCGCCGCATCATGATCGGCACCTATGTGCTCTCGGCCGGCTATTACGACGCCTATTATCTGCGGGCCCAGAAAGTGCGTACGCGCATCCTGCAGGATTTCGAACAGGCGTTTGAAAAGGTCGATGCCGTTCTGACCCCGTCCGCCCCGTCCGCCGCCTTTGCGCTGGGGTCCAAGTCGGACGATCCGATCGCCATGTATCTCAATGACGTCTTCACCGTGACCGCCAACCTGGCCGGTCTGCCGGCCATGTCGGTGCCGGCCGGTGTCGACAAGGACGGCCTGCCGCTGGGGCTGCAGATCATCACCCCGGCGCTGGACGAGGAGACCATGTTCAAGGTCGGCGCCGCGATCGAGGACTCGGCGGGCTTCGTCGCCAGGCCGGAGAATTGGTGGAGCTGATGGGCACGCCGGACACCCCGCAGCCGGAAGGCTCCCAAAAGCCGCAGCGCGGCTTCATGATCATGATGGCCGTGCTCGGCCTCGCCTTCGGTCTGCCGACTGTCTATTCCGGCGGCGTGATGGTGGGTCAGGCCTTCGGTTCAGGTGAGTTTCCGTCGGTCGGCTATATCGTCCAGCTCGGCCTTGGCCTGATGCTGGCGGGTTTCGGACTGTCCGCCGCCTGGGCTGTCGCGAAGACATTCATGGGGTCGCGCGATGGCGACGCCTGAACCGGCCCATCCCGCGATGAAGCTGGCGCGGCCGAGTTTTCTGGTCGGCGCGCTCTTCGTGCTGGCCGCGGTCGTGGTGTTTCGCGGCATTGTCGAGCTGGAGCCGCGCAATCTGTGGACCGTGCTCCTGGTGGTGCCCGGGATTGGTTTTTTGTTTTTCGGCCTGACCGTCACGATGGCGGGACGGGTCCTGGTTGCGGCGATGAACACGCCGGAAGACGAGCGTCCCGGTTGGGATGACGACGAGGAAGATCGAGATGAGTGATCACAGCTACATCCTGCCGGGCGCGACCGGTGACTGGGAAGTTGTCATGGGTCTGGAGATCCATGCCCAGGTAGTCTCGAATGCCAAGCTGTTCTCCGGCGCGGCGACGGCCTTTGGCGCGGCGCCCAACACCCAGGTCTCGCTGGTCGATGCGGCCATGCCGGGCATGCTGCCGGTGATCAATGCCCATGTCGTCGAACAGGCGGTGAAGACGGGGCTCGGCCTCAATGCCCAGATCAATCTCTGGTCCCGCTTCGATCGCAAGAACTACTTCTATCCCGATCTGCCGCAGGGCTATCAGATCAGCCAGTTCCAGTTCCCGATCGTCGGCGAGGGCGAGATCGAGTGCGAGCGCGATGACGGCTCGCGCTTTACCGTGGGCATCGAGCGCCTGCACCTGGAACAGGATGCCGGCAAGTCGATCCACGATCTCGATCCCAACTCGACCTATGTCGACCTCAACCGCTCCGGTGTGGCGCTGATGGAAATCGTCTCGCGCCCGCACATCCGCTCGCCCGAAGAGGCCTCGGCCTATGTCGCCAAGCTGCGCACCATTTTGCGCTATCTGGGCACATGTGGCGGCGACATGGAGAAGGGTCAGCTGCGCGCCGACGTCAATGTCTCGGTCTGCAAGCCGGGCCAGTACGAGAAATTCCGCGAGACGGGCGATTTCTCGCATCTGGGCACGCGCTGCGAGATCAAGAATGTGAACTCGCTGCGCTTCATCCGCCAGGCCATCGAATACGAGGCCAAGCGCCAGATCGACATCATCGAGGAGGGCGGCAAGATCAACCAGGAAACCCGCCTGTTCGACGCCAATACCGGTGTGACCCGCTCGATGCGCTCCAAGGAAGAAGCGCATGATTACCGCTACTTCCCCGATCCCGACCTGTTGCCGCTCGAGCTGCAGCAGACCTGGGTGGACGCGATCAAGGCCGGCCTGCCCGAGCTGCCGGACCAGAAACGCCTGCGCCTGGTGACCGAACTCGGCCTGTCGGATTATGACGCCGCCGTGCTGGCCGCCGACAAGGACCGGGCCGATTATTTCGAGGTCGTCGCCGAGGGGCGTGACGCCAAGCTGGCCTCCAGCTGGGTCAATAACGAGCTCTATGGCCGTCTCAACAAGGAAGGCCTGGACATCACCGACAGCCCGGTTTCGGCCGAACAGCTCGGCGGCCTGATCGCGCTCATCTCCGACGACACCATTTCCGGCAAGCTCGCCAAGGACGTCTTCGAGATCCTGTGGGCCGAGGGCGGCGATCCGGCGCAGATCGTTGAAGACAAGGGCCTCAAACAGGTCACCGATACCGGCGCCATCGAAGCCGTCATCGACCAGCTCATCGCCGACAATCCCGACCAGGCCGCCCAGGTCAGGGACAAGCCCAAGACCATGGGCTGGTTCGTCGGCCAGGTGATGAAAGCCATGCAGGGCAAGGCCAATCCGCAAGCCGTGAACGAGATTTTGCGGAAGAAGCTGCTGGGCTGATCCCCGACACCGGGATCTCCCCCTCACCCGCCCCTCCGGGGCACCTTCTCCCAAGGGAGAAGGAAGGGGCGTGAGCTGTGTCACAGCCGGTCGGCATGATCGCGAGTTAGGGTGTGCTGGCTCACTTTCCCTCTCCCCTGGGAGAGGGTGGCCGCAGGCCGGGTGAGGGGGGAAAGCCCGGAACTCGCCGATGTCGCAATCCGTCCACAAGCACCGCCATCTCGCCCGCGCTATGCGCAAGGAACAGACACCGGCGGAGGCTTGCCTGTGGTCACGGCTGCGCAACCGCAACCTGCTTGGCGTCAAGTTCCGGCGGCAAGTCCCGATTGGTCCCTACATCGCCGATTTCGCCTCTCGGGAGGCGCGGTTGATCGTCGAGGCGGATGGCGGCCAGCATGGTGAGACAGAGGCCGAAGATGCCGAGCGGACGGCCTTTCTCGAGCATCGCGGCTATCAAGTCCTGCGGTTCTGGAACCACGCCATCCTGACCGACACGGATGCGGTGATGGAAGTCATCGGTGAGGCGGTTCACTACGCCGTGCACGCGCGCAATCCCGATGCGAGGCGGTGATTTTCTGTGTTGGTGGTTTCCCCCTCATCCGCCCCTCCGGGGCACCTTCTCCCAAGGGAGAAGGAAGACGGCTTACCCTCTCCCTCGGGAGAGGGTGGCCGCAGGCCGGGTGAGGGGGAAAGCCCGGGGCTTGCCGCATAGCTCTGGCCGGTCTCCCCCCAACAATGCTATCCGTCTGGATCTCAGGGGAGAGCGAGCATGACCACACAACAGGATGACAGCGCGCTGGACGAACTCCTGCCGATCGAGGTGCTGGAAGGGCATGTCCGCGGCGCCTGGAACTGGCTGATTGACAGCCTGCTCAATCTCGACGTGGCGATCCAGCTCGGTCTGATCCTGGTCGCGTTTGTCCCGGCGCTGATCTTTGGCCCGCGCCTGCGCGAAGTGGTCGAGGGTCTCACCAAGGGGCGGATCAAGACGGGGCTGGCGCGGCGCCTGCTGACCGCCGCGATCTCCCTGGCCACGCCCCTGGCACTGGTCGCCGTGCTGGCGCTGACCCGCATCGTGCTGGGTGCGCTCGATCAGCCCTTTGCGCTGATTGACGCGGCCATGAGCCTGATGACCGCCTGGCTGGTCATTCGCGCCGTGACCCTGATCATCCGCTCGCGCTTCTGGTCCAAGGTCGCCTTCTATGTCGCCTGGCCGGTCGCAGCCCTCGACGTGTTCGGCCTGCTCGATGATGTGGTGGTGCAGTTGCAGGCCCTGGCCATCCCGCTGGGCGAGACCGATGACGGTCAGCCGGTCGACCTGTCGCTGTTCGATGTGCTGCGTACGATGATCTATTTCGGGGCCCTGTTCTGGCTGGCCTCGATGGCCGGGCGCACGGTGAACACCCAGTTGGAACGCACCGAGGAGATCTCGCCGGCCTTGCGCGCCCTGATCGCCAAGGTGCTCGGCGTGGCGCTGCCCGTGATCGCCCTGCTGATCGCCTTGCAGCTGACCGGTTTCAATCTCGCCACCCTGGCGATCTTCTCCGGCGCCGTCGGTATCGGGGTCGGTCTGGGCCTGCAAAAGACCGTGGCCAATTTCGCCGCCGGATTCACGCTGCTGGCCGACAAGTCGATCAAGCCGGGCGATGCGCTGGAGGTCGATGGCCAGTTCGGCTGGGTGACGGGCATGGAGTCGCGCTATGTCTCGCTGCGCACGCGCGACGGGACCGAGCACCTGATCCCGAACGAGCATTTCATTGCCAATGGCGTCATCAACTGGTCGAAATCCGACCGGGTTGTCCGCCAGCACGCGCCGTTTGGCGTATCCTATGACACGCGCGACCTGGCCCGGGTGCAGGCAATCGCCATCGGGGCGGCCATGTCGGTGCCGCGCGTCGTGTCCGACAAGGAGCCGGTCTGCAATCTCATGGAATACGGCGACAGCTCGGTCAATTTCGACCTGCGCTTCTGGATCGCCGACCCGGAAAACGGCCTCGCGAATGTGCGTAGCGATGTCTACCTCGCGATCTGGGAGGCCTTCCACGAGAACGGTGTGGAATTCCCCTATCCGCAGATCGACATCCATGTCCGCGACGTGCCCGCGGGCATGAAAAAGCCCAAGCCTGCCGATGCGAAGCCCGGCTAGCTCAGGTGCAAAAAGAGGCCGCGAGGCTTGCGCCGCGCGGCCGTCCAGTTCGCTGGCGGCGCGGTCGGCTGTTGTCATGCGTGACGTCAGCCAACCGCCTTCCACGATGTGAGGGTGAACCTCGTCTCGCCCGGGGTAAAATCAATTGATTTTGTGGTCGCCATAAGAAAGGGCTATGACGATCCTGCTGCCCACCTTTGCGTGTATGGGGTGCATGCATTCTTGTTGTATTACAATCCATTCAGGACGGTTCCGGCTTAGTAAGCTGGTAATACAACCTCTGGATATTGGGCCGGCCGAACGGTGGCGGGCACAGCCGACCACCGGAGGGCGCTATCAGACTTGAGGGGTGCGGGCATGGGGATCGCACCCCTTTTTCTGGGGTCCGCCTGCCCGGGCATCAGGTTTTCCAGGCCGATCGCCTGACCAGCGCCCCGGCCAGGGCGAGCCCGCCGAGGCCGGCCGCGATATGAGGCAGGCCGGCGGGCCAGACCGTCGCCCAGCCGACGAGGCCGGCGATCCCGGCCAGCACCGGGATGGCCCAGAGCGTATCGAGGCGGAAGACCAGGCGTACGAGCCCCGCCAGTTCGGCCGCGACCGCCTTGCGGAAAACAATCAGCGCCAGCAGCGCCAGGGCAATGCGTACGGCATGGAGCTCGGTCGAGAGCGGCAGGTTGATCATCACATGGGCGATCACGGCCGGCCAGATTGTGCCCGCCCGCAAGGTCGCAAAGCCCAGGCCGATACTGGCAATCAGCAGTCCGAAAAAAGTGAGCAGCATGGCCGCATCGAGCCGCAGATACTGAACATGCAGGAGCGCAAAGAGCAGGGTGGTCAGCATGAGGGCTGCGCCGGGGCCAAAACCTTCCAGCAGGCGGCCCATCACATAGCTGCGCCAGCCCAATTCCTCGATCAGCGGAACGACCAGGAAACTGCCGACGGCCATGAAGATCCAGAAATCGAGATCCCAGGGCGCGGTCCGCAAGGCGGCCCAGATCGGCGTGTCGGCGCCGATCGGTGCGATCTCCTGGAGGATGAAGACGAGCGAGGGAATGACGCTGATGACAAGGCCGAGCACGATCCCGTAGCGCAGGGGACGGGTCACCGGGCTGGCCGGCGTGGCGATGGCATAGGCGCGCGCCGAGCGGCGTCCTCGCAGCAGGGCAAAGACCAGGGCGAGCGCGGCGAGCACGCCGTATTGCGCGCCGAATTGCAGCGCCAGCGCTCGGGCACCGGCGAGCAGGTCGCGCGGGCCACCGCCCAGACCAAGGGCTTCGCCGAGGCCGGGCGAGATCATCGGTCCGATCAGCATGGCTGCGGCGAGGCTGGCCCCCATCACGCAGACAATCTCCAGAGGGCCGGCAAGGGTCTGGATCCAGTGGCGGCGGCCAGGGTCGGGTTGGAAGGCGATAGGGGTCATGGTCGGGTCCGTTTGCAAAACACACCCGATTTCATGTCCCACCCATGCTTGCGCGTCGTCCTGCCGGCCACAGAATCTGGGTCGGGACGCGTGAATCCAGTATTTTCAGGAGGTTAAGGCGCGGTCAAATTGCGGCGCCAGGCCGCCGGCGAACCGGTTTCCAGCGTCTTGAACGCTGCGTAGAAGGCAGATTTTGATCCGAAACCGGCATCATGGGCGAGGCCAAGCAGGGATACCCGCGCATTCGCCGGATCGCGGATCAGCGTCGCCAGCATGTCCAGCCGACGCCGGTTGATCAGCTCATGAAAATGCGTCGCGCCGCCGACCCGGATCGCCCGGTGCAGCCGCTCACCGCTCCAGCCGATCGCGTCGGCCAGCTGGGTGCTGGTGAGGGTCGCGTCAAGATGGGGCTGGGTCGCGGCGAGATGCTGGTCGAGCGCCGCAAAGTCCTCTCGGGCCGCAGCGAGGTCCCGGCGGTCGACCAGTCCGGCATCGTCGAGCCCGGCCGCATCGAGCTGGAAGACGCCGCGTGTGCGAAGCCCGTGAAACCCGGCCCAGCCGACTTGCAGGCATTGCGCGATCAGAAGCGTGGCGAGGTGCAGCGGCAGCGGCAGGACGAGCGTCACCGAGACAATGAAGACGCCGAGCTGAACGCCGAGCATCGCGATCGTGCTCCATACCCAGACCCGGATCCAGTCCAGGCCGGCCATTTCCAGATTGGACAGGCGCGATTTTGCGGCGCGGCGGTAGCGGGTCAGGCGGCCCAGCGCTGAGACCGGAAAGAACAGCGTCGCCAGGATTACAAGCGGCGGAAAGGCGAGCACCCAGGCCTGGCGGACATCGATCAGCACTGCGCCTTGCTGCAGGGCTGGCGACTGGGTCAGCAATCCGGCCAGCAGGAGGGTTGCGATGAGCACGGCGATCACGGCGTTGCGATAGGGCGCTGCGCCCGGCGCGCGCGTCGCCTCCATGACCTGGAGATACTGGGCCGGTGCAAAGAGCACGGCGAGGCTCTGGACCGCCACACTGCTGAACAACAGGACCAGGCCGGTTCCGGCCTGTGATACGGCGAGGGCGATGAAATAGGCGGTGTGAATGCCCAGCCAGGCACCAAGCCAGCGGTCCCCCAGGACCGCCTTGGGCTTGTTGGCCAGAAAGCAGAGCAGAAAAAAGCTCAGGCTCGCGCCGGTGATGGAAAGGGCCAGGATCACGGCGGTGATCCTATTTCAGCAGGCCGATCTCGCGAAGCCGCTGGTTGAGATAATCATTGGCCCGTATCGGCTCTGGATATTTGTCCGGATTGTCCGGACCGGCACAGCCGGGCAGGGTGGTGATCATGTAGTCCGGCCGGTAGTGCAGGAAAAACGGCAGCGAATAGCGCGAGAAACCGGTGCGGGCGCCGGCCGGATTGATGACGCGGTGCTGGGTCGAGGGCAGGAGGTCATTGGTCGAGCGGGCCAGCATGTCGCCCATGTTCACGACCAGGCAGCCGGGCGGCGGGTTCATGTCGACCCATTCGCCCGTGCGGGTCTTGACCTGAAGACCGGGCTCCTCGGCCCCGAGCAGCAGCGTGATCGTATTGATGTCGCCATGGGCCTCGGCGCGGATCGAGCCGCCCGGATCGCCGGTGACCGGCGGGTAATGCAACAGGCGCATCACCGAATTGCCGTCCTTCACCGTATCGTCGAAATGTGTCTCCTCGAGGCCGAGATCGATCGCGATGGCGCGCAACACCTGGACGCCGAGCGCATCAAACGCGCCGTAAAGGCCGTGCACGGTCTCGCGCCAGCCTTCGACGTCTTCGGGAACCAGGTTCGGCGCCATGTCGGCTTCATATTTGTGGCCGGCCGGCAGATCGCGTCCAACATGCCAGAACTCCTTCAGGTCGACATGCTTGGCGTCCTTGGCAATCTCCTTGCCGAAGGGCGTGTAGCCGCGCGCACCACCGCCGCCCTCGATCAGGTATTTCATCTTGGTCGTTTCGGGCAGGGCGAAAAACTCTGCCGCCTTGTCATAGGCCGCCTCGATCAGCGCCGCATCCAGTCCATGGTCGCAAATCGCTGCAAATCCGTATTCCCGGAAGCTGCGACCCAGCTCTGCGGCGAAGCGCGCCTTGTCGGTCTGCGCGAGTGTCATCGAAACGGGCGGGAAGCGGGAGAGGGTATCGGACGGCATGACGGGCTCCTGGCGACGGTGCGTTGGGAATAATCCGCACGCCCAGCGCAGGCAATCATCCTTTCATGAGGCGTCACGTCGCATCCGGTTTTCTCGCGCCTCAGGCGCATGGCCTTGCACGGTTAACACGGCCCGGCATAAGAGAAAGGCGGGAACAGGGGGGCATCATGACGGAGACCGTCGATGCTGGAGAGATGCGCGCACCGGATGCCGGGGCCTGGCAACGGGCCGGCTTGACCCGCCGCGAGGCGATCCGGCGTGAGCGCGTCGATCGCTGGCGCGGCGAGACCCTGTCGCCCTGGGAGGCGGGCTTTGCCGGGCTGGTCGCCTGGCTGGCCTGGCGCGCCCTGTTCAAGGGTTTTCAGCCGCTCTGGCTCATTGCCTCGCTGGCGCTGGCCGGATGGTTCGCTATCCAGTGGCTGGGCCAGACCGGCGGACTGGCGGCGCACGTCACGCAGCAGCCTGGCGAAGCGGAACGTCTGGCGCAATTGGTCCGTGCCGAGCTGCCCGCCGGTGAGGATGCGCGGCAGGTCTGGCACGCCCGGCTCGATATGGCCTTGCGCGGCGATGAGCGACGACGCGCCGATATTGACGGTTTCCGCAGTTGGGCGGCCCTGGGCCCGGACCTGATCGGTCGCGACCGCCTGGCGCTGGAAAGCCTGGCCGGGGCCGCGGGACCGCGCGCCCTCGACGCCGAATTGCGTGCCGGCCCGGCCTGGCAGAGGCGGGCCCGTCTCGACGCGGCCTGGCAGCGCCAGATGGCCCGGGCTGACGCATTGGAGCTGGATCCGGCCGCCCTGGTCTTTGCCCCCGAGAGCCTTCGCCAGCGGGCGCAAGCGCGCCGCTTTGCCTGGGCGGTTGCACGCACGAGTGCCGATGGTTTTTTCCGGGGCGATCATCGTGGCCAGTTCGAACTGCGCTCGGTCCCGGCGCTGGTCGCCGGCGGCACCCGCGACACACGCCTGTATGGCGGGGTGCGTGACCTGGTCATCCAGTTTTGCGCCATGCCGGGCGCCGCCGCGCCGCTTTCCGGCTGTGACAGCCCGATCATCCCGCCCGCCGACGCAGAGCCGCTGGCGCTGGCGCTGGCCGCGATCGAAGCCGGCATGGTCGACCTGCCGGGCCGCAATCATGCCATGGCTTCGGGCGCTGAAATCCTGATCGCCGCGCGGCGCGCGGGGCGCCTCGACCCGGATTTCGAAACCTGGCTGGGTGAGGCGATGGTCGCGCTGTTGCCGTCCGGTGCGGTTCGCACCCGTCTGATCGAGGCAGGGATACGACCGGATGTTGCCTTTGCCGCCCCGTCGCGCGTGAGGCCCCGGCTGGACGGCCTCTTCGATGCGCGCACGGCACCAGGCGCCGTCGAACTGTCCACGCTCCTGCAGCGCATTGACGGGGTGCGGTCATCCACTTCGGACTTCGAAGCCATCCGGCTGATGGCGCATGTCACGGCGCCGGAAACCCTCCCGGATCTGCAGCGCCTGACTGCGCTGGCCGGGCCGTCCAGCCTCGCGGTCATGGAATGGCTCGGCCCGCGGGCCTTTGCGGCGCTCGCAGACCTGCCGCCGCGACCGGTTGCCGCGCCGCGTGTTCGCCAGGGCCTGCTGCTGGCACTCGCCTCGGCCGGCCTTGTCATGCTGCTCACGCTGATCCGGATCATGACGCCGGACCGTTTGCGGCGGGCCAGCCGCACAAGTCTTACCGATGCGTGGATATCGCGTTTACTACTCGGTAGGAAAATCTAATTGATTTAAAGACTTAAGGCGTATTTTTCCTGATTCGCCTTAACCTTAATGCAATTCTCTTTGCTCAGGATCGCATCTGTTCGAAGGCATTCGGACTGGATGGTGGTCGCGGGTTACAGGTCAAAATGACTGGGCCCGCCAGTGTAGAGTAGGGGAAATCCCATGGCGTTCACGGACGTAGAAACGGCCCAAGCGCATCAAGCAGCATTTGCCGACCCGACGGGTGAGGATCTGTGCAAGCTTGGTATCTTGTATTCAACCGGCCAGGGTGGCGAAATCGACTATGTCGAAGCGCACAAATGGTTCAACCTGGCAGCCCTGATGGGTTCGGAACCGGCGAAATACTATCGCGCGGAAATTTCCGACCAGATGTCGACCTTCGAAGTCGCAGCGGCGCAGCGCGCTGCCCGCGAATGGCTGTCGACCCGCCACTAGGCGATACCGACAGAGATGATTGCAAGCCGGCGGATGGGGGCATCTGCCGGCCGCAAAACACACGCGCCCGCTGATCCGTGAAGGATGGCGGGCGTTTGCGCGTCTGGCCGGCCCGGGTCATCGCAGTTGAAATCCTTCTTTTTCAATGCGCACTCATTTCCTCCCCACATCGTGGGGAAGTGACGCGCCGAAGGGCGTGACGGAGGGGTGACGCCTCAGGCGGCATGGGTCTTCCTCGCTTGTGGCCCATCCTCGCTGCGCTCGGTCCGCCTTGCTTCTCCCCCACCGGGGAGAAGTGGCCCGCAGGGCCGATGAGGGGCGGCGCGTGAGCGCCTATCGAGATTCCCTCTTGCGCCGCGTCGCGGCGCGCCCCTCACCCCCTGCGCGCTTCGCGCTCCGGGACCTCTCCCCGGTCGGGGAGAGGCATGTTATCCCACGCCTCATTGCCCTAACACACTGTAAAGGCGAGACTTCCCGGAAACCTTGTCCGCCCCCGCCCGTTGCCGTCCCATAATCCTTGCCGTTCCCAGGCCATCTTGAGGCCCGGACCGGT
>NZ_JADFAJ010000011.1 GCF_015665295.1 Maricaulis sp. | reverse complement strand
TCAGCTGGGCGCTGTCGGAAATGTTGATGTTGACCGTCACGATGTCGCCAACCTGGTCGGCCCGCGGGTCACCGAAAAAGGTCGGCGAATTGGCGTTCCACAGCGAGTTGTTGGCGGTGGCGTTGCTGGCATAACGCTGTTGCGGCATGCGCGGCATCGGCATGGGAAGCTGTGACGGGCCGGTGCCGGCCAGCTCGGCCGGATTCTGGATCGGCGTCATCGGCGGAGCCTGGCCGACATAGGACAGGCGGTCGGTGGCGCAGGCCTGCAGGGCGAGGGCGGCGAGGACGAGGGCGGTGAACTTGCGGATCATGATGTGACTTCCTCGATCAGAAGCTTGCGACCGGCGAGGTGCCGACGCGGGCCCGGCCCGGGCCATCGACGAGGGCCTCGACCGTACGATTGGATTGCAGGTTGACGAAGCGCGCGACCTCGCCGTCGGCGGCATCTTCCATGGCACGCGCACGCACGGTCAGCTGGATGCCGGGTACTTCGAACATCAAGGTGACGAGGTCGCCGCGCTCGACCATCAGCGGACGCTGCAGGTCATAGCCGCGGATCGGCTCGTTCGGACGCAGGGCGCGACGGGTCTCCAGCCCGATCAGCTCGGACGGGTCGAGGATGGCATCGGGACGGATGCGATCGGCCCGGTGGCTGATCCAGGTGATGTCACCGGCGGTGATCGCCTGGCCAGCGCCGACCGGACGGGCCAGCACTGGCAGCTCGATCGTGGCATAGGCGCGGCCGGTGACGCGGACGGCTGCGGCGCCGTGATAGGGCGCGATCTCGGCGGCGAGCATGCCGGAGCGGCTGTCGAAAGTGAGATCGTGGATCTCCGGTCCGCCCGTGCTGTCGAGCGGGGCATGCAGCGCCATCGCCGTATTGGACAGCTGAACGTCATGGACGCGGCCCTCGGAGGCGAACAGCTCGCCTTCCAGGATATCGGCCAGCGTCTGCGCCGTCACCACGCGGCTGGCGCGTTCCACTGACAGGCGGCGCATGCCCGAGGCATTGGCCCAGTCGAGGTCGTTTTCCAGCGCGATGCGGCGGACATAATTGACGTCCAGCGCCGTACGGCTGCCCGGGGCCGGCGCGCGGGCGACGACGATGTCGGCCTGCGGTCCGGTGATCTCGAACAGGTCGCCCAGCGTGATATGGGCGCTGTCGACGCGGATGGTTTCCCGCAGCACGACCGTGTCGGCGGCCAATGCTGCGGAGCTCGCAAACGGGGCCGTGGTGAGGCAGGCGAGGGCGATGAGGCTTGTGCGGATCATCTAGCGCTCCCGTTAGCGAAGGTTGGACGAAGCGGCCATCATCTCGTCCGAAGCGGTGATGACGCGGGCATTCATTTCATAGGCGCGCTGCGCCTGGATCAGGGCGGTGATCTCGGACACCGAATTGACGTTCGAGGTTTCCACAAAGCCCTGGCGGACCGAACCGAAGCCGGGTGAACCCGGTGTGCCGGTGGCGGCTGCCCCCGAAGCGGCGGTTTCCAGGAAGATATTGTCACCGCGGGCTTCAAGGCCGGCTTCATTGAAGAAGGTTGCCAGCTCGAGCTGACCCAGTGTCTGCGGATCGACCTGGCCATCGATCAGCGCCTGCACCTGGCCTTGGGCGTTGATGGCGATTTCGCGCGAGCCCTGCGGAATGGCGATGCCCGGCGCAACGGTATAACCGTCGGTCGTGACCAGTTCGCCTTCCGGGCTGATCGAGAAATTGCCGGCGCGGGTGTAACCGTCCGAACCGTCGGGCATCTGGACCCGGAAATAGCCATGGCCGGAGATCGCCAGGTCAAACGGGTTGCCGGTGTTCGACAGGGCGCCCTGTTCGGTGATGCGGTAGATCGAGGCGGTCTGGACACCCAGGCCGACCTGGACACCGGTCGGCACGATGGTGCCGGCGTCGGAGCTATCCATGCCCATCTGCTGGACGTTCTGGTAGAGCAGGTCCTGGAACTCGGCCCGCTGGCGCTTGAACCCGGTGGTGTTCATGTTGGCCAGGTTGTTCGAGATCACTTCGACATTGAGCTGTTGGGCCTGCATGCCGGTGGCGGCGGTGGTGAGAGCACGCATATTCGTTCTCCTCCGATCAGATCCGGCCGAGGCGCTCGATGGCGCGCTTGCTCAGATCTTCTGCTTGTTCAAGGAATTTCGAGACGGACTGGTAGCTGCGCATGACAGCCATCATGTCGGTGAGTTCGAGGATCGACTGGACGTTGGACTGTTCGACATAGCCCTGACGCACGCCCGGATCGAGAATGGGCTGGGGAGCGTCCGCAGGATCGTCGCTCGGCGGGATGACGTAACGGCCATTGCCCTGTTTGGACATCTCGGCGCGATTGGCGATCTCGAACACGCCGACCCGGCCGATCTGCTGTCCATTCTGTACGACGGCACCGCCGTCGACGAACTCGATCGGGCCGAGCGAGGCATCGATCAGGATGGGGCCGCGCGTGTCGGCATCCAGCACCGGTGCACCGTCGGAGGCAACCAGCTGGCCGGCACCGTCGAGGCGGAAGCGTCCGTCGCGGGTAAATTGCTCGGCGCCGTTGGCTTCAACGGCGAAAAAGCCCTCACCGTCGATCGCGAGATCGAATTCACGGCCGGTGAAGGCGAGTTCACCCTGGCGGAAATCACGGGCCATGCCCCACGTGTTCACGAACTGGACGTCCGACGGTCCGTCGGCGTGTTCGGCGGTTGGCGCAGCGCGATTTTCCAGCAGCAGGGATTCAACCTTGAAGCCGGCGGTGTTGGCGTTGGCGATATTGTTGGCCACGACATCCATAGACCGGCGAAGGGTCATCTGGCGCGAGAGGCCGATCATCATTGCGTTGTCCATCGGGCGGTTCCTTTCTGGAGCCTGGGGTCCGCCGTCGTCATTGCGCGGCAGTTGCCCGACAAGCTGCATGCGGCGTGCCAAGGTTAATTTTGATGGAAAACAAAGGGTTGACGGGAGGGTGGGCAAAAGACCGGCAAGCCTTTCCGGCAAAGACCGTCACAGCACTGGGAAGAAGTTGCCGGGTCGCGTCCGATCACTACGAAACGTTAACCGCGCTCGCCGTTAATAGGCCCCTGCGATTCCCCCGAACGGGAGCCCGAAGATGGCTGATGAGAACGACGACATCGACGACGAGGCCGAAGGCGAAGAAAAGCCGAAGAAGAACCCATTGAAATTGGTTCTTTTTATCGGTCTGCCTGTCCTCATCCTGCTGCTCGCTGGCGTAGGCGGTTTCATGATGTTTGCCGGTGGAGGCGACGATGAGGAACAGCATGCGGACGCCAGTCATGGCGAGGCCGGAGACGGTCACGGCGCGGCTGATGCCCACGCCAGCGAAGAAGTATATTATTATGACCTGCGCGAGGGTGACGGGACGGAAGAGACCATCACCACGAACATCCGGTCCTCGACCGGTCGCCCGGTCATCGTTCAGCTGAAGATCACCTTCGAGTCGAGCCGTGCCGATCTCGGCCCGATCCTCGAGGAGCATGTCGACCCGATCATGGACCAGTTCATCATGTTCCTGCGCGAGCTGCGTGAGGACGACCTGTACGGGTCGACCGGCATGCACCGCGTCAAGCTGGAACTGTTGCGCCGGGTCAATCTCGCCATTGAACCGGCCGAGATCGACGCGGTCTGGATCCAGGAATTCATGATTGTCGACTAGGACAGCCAGGACCAACGGAAAGCACGCACATGTCTGACGATATGGACCAAGATGCATTGGCGGCCGAATGGGAGGCCATGGCCGAGGACGGAGACGACCTCGACCTGGCGTCCGAATGGGAAGCCATGGTTGGCGCCGAGGACGATGACCAGGATCTTCCAACGGTCGGTGGCGGCGCCGAACGCATCCTCAACCAGGACGAGATCGACAGCCTGCTGGGCTTCTCGCTGTCCGATGATGATGCGGCCGACAAGTCGGGCATTCGCGCCATCATCAATTCCGCCCTGGTCTCCTACGAGCGTCTGCCGATGCTCGAGATCGTCTTCGACCGCCTCGTGCGCCTGATGACGACCTCACTGCGCAACTTCACCTCGGACAATGTCGAGGTCTCGCTCGACAATATCTCGTCGATCCGTTTCGGCGACTATCTCAACTCGATCCCGCTGCCGGCCATTCTTGCGGTTTTCCGGGCCCAGCAGCTCGACAATTACGGTCTGCTGACGGTCGACTCCAACCTGATCTACTCGATCGTGGATGTCCTGCTCGGCGGTCGCCGCGGTACTTCGGCCATGCGGATCGAGGGGCGCCCCTACACCACGATCGAGCGCATGCTGGTGCAGCGCATGATCGAAGTGGTGCTGGGGGATGCCAAACAGGCTTTCCAGCCGCTGACCGAAGTCGATTTCGACCTTGAGCGTGTCGAGACCAACCCGCGCTTTGCCGCGATCGCCCGTCCGGCCAATGCCGCCATTCTCGTCAAGCTGCGGATCGACATGGAAGACCGCGGCGGACGAATCGAGCTCTTGCTGCCCTATGCCACTCTGGAGCCGATCCGGAAGATGCTGCTCCAGCAGTTCATGGGGGAAAAGTTCGGACGTGATAATATCTGGGAAGGTCACCTGGCGACCGAGCTCTGGTCGACCAAGATGGAAGTCCAGGCCGTGCTCGACGAACAGCGCGTCTCGCTGGGCACGGTGGCTGACCTGAAAGTCGGTGACACGCTTTTCCTGGACGCGACGCCGACCAGTGATGTCGAGCTGCGTTGCGGCCAGGTTCCCCTGACCCGCGGCCGTATGGGCCGTATCGGACACAATGTTGCCCTGCGACTGAGCGGACCGCTCTCGCCGGGCGCGAAGAAAGCCATGATGAGGTTTGCATGACACTCGCCGCCCTGATTTTCGAAGGTCTCGTCGCCGCCTTGCTTGTGGTCGCTGTCGTCATGTGCTGGCGCGTCGATCGCCGTCTCAGCGCTCTGAAGAAGGGCCAGGACGGGGTTCGTGAATCGGTGATCGCACTCAATGAGGCAACCGATCGGGCCCGGGCCAGCCTCGGCGCACTCGAGCGCGCCACTGCCCAGTCTGTCGATGTGCTGGAAAAGCGCGTCCACGAAGCGCGGAGCCTGGCTGACGAGCTGCGCCTGGTGACCGGCAGTGCCGATCGCAAGGCCGATCGCATGGCCCAGCCCCGTGCGCCGCGCCGCCGCGCCGCCGATATTTTCCCGGATGGTGCCGGTTCGCGCGTCATCAATGATCTCAAGGATGTGAGGTAGCGCCATGCGCGAACCCCTTCGCTTTCTCACCGTGCTCGCCGTCCTGATGGGCGGCCTGCTGGGACTCAAGACCCTGTCGATCGCCAATGGCGCCGCCGACTGGTGGGAGGCCCAGGGCAGTGCCATGGCTGCCGTCGACGAGGCAGCCCGGGCCGAGGATGGGGAGGCGACGCAGAGCGATGCGCCGATCATGCCGGCCGAGCATGCTGCGCAGGCCCCGATCGAACCGACACCCAGCCCGACCGACGTCTCGGCAGCCTTCGCGGAACGTATCGCCAGTGGTGTCCGCACTGCCGAGGAAGAGCGAGTCATCTACCGCCTGCGCGAACGCTCGAGCGAGCTCGATGCGCGGGAGCGCGAGCTGGAGACCCGCGAGGCGCTGATGCTGGCCATGGAGCAGCGCGTCGACACGAAGATCACCGAGCTCAACGAGCTGCGCACCCAGGTCGAAAGCCTGACCGGCGAGCTTTCCGAGCGCGAGGATGAAGACATGGCGGTCATCGTCGCCTGGTATTCGGCGATGGAGCCGGGTGACGCGTCCGAGCGGATCGCAACCCTCGACATGGAAACCCAGCTGCAGATTGCCTCGCGCATGTCGCAGCGTGTTTTCGGGTCCATCCTGGCGGAGATGAATACCGGTGCCGCGGCCGCGCTCACCGAGCGCATGGCGAGCCGATCCAACCTGCCGGAGACCGTGGCCGAGCTGGAGGCGCGGATTGCCGACGGCGGCTAGACATATGGGCCGTCTGGCCGGGAGCTTCCTGCCGCTGCTCCTGGCTTCGACCGCGCTGGCCCAGACGCCGGCAGGGCTGAGCGTCGAGCGCGGCGACAATTCCCTGCGCCTTGTTATCGACTATGCCGACAGCGTCGCTGACCAGCTGCCGACAGCCGATATCAATATTGAACATACCGTCCTGATCGCCCGGCTCAGCGAGCCGCTGGAGGCCGATGTCTCCACGCTGGTTGCCGACCTGTCCGGGCTGGCCGCGCGGGTGCGGCTGGATTCCGACGGATCGACCCTGCGGATCGCGCTCAACCAGACCGTGGATGCCTATACCTCGTCCAGCTATGACCAGGTCGCGATCGATTTCGTGCCGGTCGGCGGAACCCGTCCGGCCGATATCGTCTCGCCGCGCGAGGCGCGCGAAATTGAAGCGGCCCGCCTGGCGGCCGAACAGGCGGCCCTGCCGCCACCGCCACCGCCACCGGCGGAAGCGCTGCCGGTACGTTATCGCGTTGGCCAGGCGACCGAATATACCCGGATCGAGCTATTGTGGCCGCGCGAGGTTGGTTTCGAGGTCAGCCAGACCGGCAATGCCGCCGAAGTCCGTTTCGAGGAACCCGCCGAGATCGATCTGAGCCGGCTGGCCGGCTCACCGCCGCGCTTCCTGAACCGGCTGACTTCGCGCCGTGAGGGTGATGAATTTGTGCTCGGGCTCGTTGTCGAGCCGGGCGTCGAGGTTCGGGCCTGGGGCGAGGATGGCCGGGTCGTGATCGACCTGCCCGATCCTGCCTTCGTCGATGCCGCGACCTTGATGGCCGAGCTGGCCGATATCTCCGACGCCGCCGCCAGCAATGGCGAGACCCCTGATGAAGACCTGCCCGCCGAAGACGCCGTTGCCGAGCCTGTCAGCGGTGGACCTGTTCGTCGCCCGGGGACGTCGTCGACTGCGCCCGCGCCGGTCGACGCGCCGGTGACGCTTGCGGAAGCGCCCGTTGAATCGCCGGTTCCCGCGGATTTGGTGCCGGTCGCGTCCGACCCTGTTTTGGCCGCCGCTGATCCGCGTCCGGAAAGTGGCGTGTTGCGGGCGGAAGTCTCTGATTTCAATGGTGACCTTCGGATTGACTTCAACTGGGCCGCACCGCTCGGCATGGCGGTTTTCCGGCGCGGCGAGGCGATCTGGATCGTCTTCGACGCGGATGCCGAGCTGGATCTGCGCGAACTGGACGCCACCAATGGCCGTCACGTGCGCAGTGCAGCCGGGGTCAATGGCGAGGGTTATGTCGCGGCCCGTATCATTGCGCCCTCGACCTCCCAGGCCGAAGCCCGTCTCGACGGCAATCGCTGGACTGTTGTGCTGTCCGAACGCATCGATTCGCCGCCGCGCCCGATCATCGTCCGGCGGGACGCCCGCCGTGACCGGCCGGGCCGGATCCTGATGGATATGGCCAGTGCGCACGCGGTCCGCTGGATCGAGGATCCGGTGGTGGGTGACCAGATCGGTGTGATCACCGCCATGGGCCCGGTCCAGGGCCTGTCGGCCCGTCGTGACTTTGTCGGCGGTGCCTTGCTGCCGAGCGCCCAGGGCGGTGCCGTGCAGGCAATCGCCGAGGATATCGAGATCGAGCTGATCGGTGCCGGCGTCGCGGTCAGCCGGCCAAGCGGCCTTGATCTGACCCCGGCCGCAACACCCGGCCGCAACGACACGGACGGGTCGGTCCTGTCCAATATCTCGTCGCCGGCCCTGATGTATTTCGACGCCTGGCGCGGCGACGGCACCTTCCCGGATGAGTGGTCGGCGCGCCTTCGCCGCGCGGCCCTGGAGGACGGAACGGACGGGCAGATCGCCCTGGCCCGCTTCCTGCTCGCCCGCAATCTCGCACCGGAAGCGCTCGGCATGATCGAGCTGGCACTGGGCACCGAGCCGGAGCTCGCCAATGATCCGCACATCCGTGCCCTGCAGGGCGTTGCCAGCTACCGCATGCACCGGCTTGAGGATGCCGAGGGTTTCCTTGCCCATTCCGGTCTCGCCCGGGATGCCGCCGCCGACCTGTGGCGCGCCATGGTTGCCGTCGAGGAAGAGCGCTGGGAGGACGCGCGCCGCCGCTTCAGCACCGGCGTCGCCACCGCCTATCACTATTCGCCGGAATGGCGGGCCCGATTCAATGTGGCCCAGGCGCGCGCTGCGCTCGAGCTCGGCGATACGTCTGCCGCGCAGGCATTCCTCTACGAGGTTGAAACCGGCGACCCGGACCAGCCGTCGCGGCTCGAGGCCAATTACGTTGCCGCGCGTCTGGCCGAGGCCAGTGGCGATATCGACCAGGCCATAGACCGGCTTGAGGCGCTGGCCGATTCCGGCGATCCGGAAGTCGAGGCACGCGCCCTGTTCGATCTTTACCGGCTGCAGCTGGCCGATGAGCGGATCAGCCGCGATGAAGCCATCGAAAGCCTGGAAAACCTGCGCTTCCGCTGGCGCGGCGATACGATCGAGCTGGAGACGGTCCGCACGCTGGGCGAGCTCTATGTCCAGGCCGGCGACTTTGCCGGAGGCCTTGAAACCATGGCGACCGCGCAGGCCCGCTTTCCGGGCTCCGAGGCCGGACGCCGCATCGGCGAGGACATGGTCTCGATCTTCCGCCGCCTCTTCCTCGATGGCGAGGCGGACCGGATGGACCCGGTCGAGGCTGTGGCGATCTTCTACCAGTATCAGCACCTTGCTCCCATCGGGACCGATGGCGACCGGATGATCCGGCGGCTTGCGGATCGCCTGATCGCCTTCGATCTGCTGGATCCGGCCTCCGAACTCCTGCAGCACCAGGTCGATTACCGGCTGCGCGAACCGATCGCCCGGGCCCGTGTCGCGACGGATCTGGCGATCGTCTACCTGATGGACCGCCGCTACGAAGATGCGCTCAACACGATCCGGCGCTCCCGTGTCGCCGGTCTGCCGGAAGCCCTTGTCGACGAGCGCTACCTGCTCGAGGCCCGCGCCCTGTCAGAGCTGGGTCGGTCCGAACAGGCGCTCGAGCTGATCGCCTCTGATCAGTCCGATGCTGCCGACCGCCTGCGCGCCGATGTCGCCTGGACGCAGCGCGACTGGCGCAATGCCGGCCGTCGGCTGGAAGGCATTCTGGATACACGCTTCAGCGATCCGGCACCTCTGATCCCGACCGAGGAAGACGATCTTCTGCGCGCCGCCATCGCCTACAGCCTGGCCCGCGACGCGACCAGCGCCGTCCGGCTCGGCCAGCGCTACGGCGAAGCCATGGCTGAAACTGACCATGCGGCGGCCTTTCGCCTGTTGACCAATGACGACGCCACGCCGGGCAATGTCCGCTTCACTGACATGGCCTCCCGCATCGCCTCGATCGACACGCTGGACGCCTTCATGGAACCCTTCCGGGCCCGCTTCGTGAATGGCGGCGGCCCGAGCTAGGGCTTCGGCTTTTCCTTGCATCCCTGATCACAGTCGTACCGGACGGATGTCACGCGAAGGCGGGACGCAGATTCTGCGTGACCGGTCGTTTGATGATGAAGCGCTTCGGGGCGCACTGCTCCATTGATCGCTTGCCGCGAGGTCGCGGTTCCACCCGACCGGGTACGGCCTGCTGGCTGGCAAGCGATCAATGGACATATCCGCGCGAGGCGCCGCTCATCCAGACGCTCCGACCTGGCCTCAACGCCCGGTCACCCAGACCATTGCGAGCCGAAAAATGGCTGGCGCTCTGCGTCTCTGGCGACCCTCGTCAACCCAGCGTCCCGAAACTCTGCACCAGCGATCCCGTCACCAGTCGCCAGCCGTCCACCAGCACGAAGAAGATCAGCTTGAAGGGCAGGGAGATCACGATGGGGGGCAGCATCATCATGCCCATCGACATCAGGATGGAGGCGACCACCAGGTCGATGATCAGGAAGGGGATGAAGAGCAGGAAGCCGATCTCGAAGGCGCGCCGCAGCTCGGAGATCATGAAGGCCGGCGCGACGATCCAGAAATCGGTCTCTTCCGGAGTCTCCGGCACGGCCTGCTGCGACATGTCGATGAAGAGGGCGAGATCGTCCTCGCGGACATGGCTGAGCATGAAGGTTTTGAGCGGCCCGGTCGACAGGTCGAACGCCTCGGTCAGCTCGATTTCTTCATTGAGCAGGGGCTGGATGCCCTGTTCGTAGGACTGGGTGAAGACCGGCGCCATGATGAAGCCGGTCAGGAAGATCGCCAGTGAGACCAGGACCGCATTGGGCGGGCTCTGTTGCAGTCCGAGCCCGGTCCGCAGCAGTGACAGCACCACAATGATGCGCACGAAGCTGGTCGTCATGATGACAATGGACGGGGCCAGCGACAGGACGGTCAGCAGCGCAATCAGCTGCAGCACGCGCTCGGTGAGTGCGCCTTCCTGGCCGGCATCAATCGTCACGGTCTGGGCCTCGGCCTGGAAGCCGGCCAGCGTCACCAGGCCGAGCAGGAAGAGGGTCAGGCAGGTCCAGAAGCCTTTGCGAGCCGTCATCCGCGCTGTTCCATCTTCAGCGTGTCGGGCGTGACCGCATCGGACAGGGTCTGACCGGTCGACAGCACGGTTTCGCCTTCCATCCCCAGGAGCACGAGATGCTCGGTGCCGTCGGCTTGCAGGATGACGAGGCGGCGGCGCGGATCAATGACCAGCGTCTCGCATATCCTGAGGCGGCGGTCCTGGCCGCCAAGCTGCCGCAGCCCGGTCATTTGCTGCAAGAGCCAGCCTTTCTGGATCGCGTAGCCAAACAGACCCAACCCGCCGAGAAGCGCGACCAGGATGGCGATGGCGAACAGGTAGCTGGTCCAGTTGACGATATCGGACATCGCGGCTCGGCCTCATAATCAATGACCACTGTGTGGGGTGATGCGGTTAAGCCGCCGTTAACCGTGCGGGACCACTTTCGATACTGATCAACACAGGGGATTCGCGCATGCGACCCGATGACGTGCCGGTGCTGGCACTGCTTCGACAATCGATGAGTTTTCACGCCGATCGCCAGCAGGTGATTGCGGAAAACGTCGCGAACGCGAATACGCCGGGCTACACGCCGCGGGATCTGGACGAATCCGACTTCCATTCGGCCCTGCGCTCGCAAATGTCTGGCGAGCGCGCCCCGAGCCGCGGCCCGATCGGACTGGCCACCACCGATTCGGGACACATTCCGGCCTCTGGTGACGACACCGGGTCTTCGGCAATGTGGGAGTCAATCGAACGTCCTGACTCCGAGACAACGGTCAACGGCAATTCGGTCGTGATCGAGGAACAGATGGTCCGGGCCCAGGAAAACCGCATGCGCTATGAGAGCGCCCTGACCCTGTACCAGAAAAGCATCGGCCTGCTGCGGACGGCAATCCGCGCGCCGGGCCGCTAGGGAGTGACCGATGGGTAACGCCTCAGACGCGATGCAGATTTCCGCCTTCGGCATGCGCGCGCAGGCCGCGCGGATGCGGATCATCTCGGAGAACATCGCCAATGCCGATTCCACGGCGCGCGAGCCGGGCGGTGATCCCTATCGCCGCCAGGTCCCGATATTTGAAGCCGAGCTCGACCGCGCCACCGGCCTCAATGCCGTGCGCATGACCGATGTCGCGCATGACCAGAGCGAGTTCACCCTCGAATACGATCCCGGCCATCCGGCCGCGAACCAGGAGGGTTATGTCCAGTACTCCAACGTGCAGACGCTCGTGGAGATGATGGACATGCGTGAAGCCATGCGTACCTATGAAGCCAATCTCAACATGATCGAGAATGCCCGCCGCATGCAGGAGCGGGCGCTTGATCTCCTGCGCCGCTAGAACAGCGCACGCGCTCGCCAGCCCATTCATGAAGGACAAAGTCCATGGCCGCTGATCTTTCTGCCGTACAGGCCTACCAGGCTGCTATCCGCTCTGCCCAGCAATCGGCGATGGGCTCGAGCCAGGACGCGGCATCATCCGGCGCCGGCCTTGATTTTGGCTCGCTGGTTTCTGGTGCCATTGCCGATACCAGCCAGGCTTTGGGCGCTGCCGAGCAGATGACCGCCGCCGGCGCGGCTGGCCAGGCCGAGCTGATCGACGTCGTCACCGCCGTCTCGGCCGCCGAAATATCGCTGGAAACCGTCGTCGCCGTGCGCGACGAGGTGGTGAAGGCCTACCAGGAAATCCTGCGCATGCCGATCTGACGGCACGCCTTGTTCGCACACTGAAAGCCCCGGTCCAGGCCGGGGTTTTTTGTGGACGGATGGTCCTTGGGCGAGAACAACATCGCTGAACCCCTCCCATTTCTCCCGGAGGCGCGCAGCCGGGGACACCACGGACACCGCAGACCAGCCAAACGGACACCCCGGTGTCCGCCGGCATCCCGCTCCCTCCTGCCTCCGGCGCGACAAGCGTGCAGAGCCGGACGGCGTGCTTGCCGCAAAAAAAAAGGCCCCCGGTACGATACCGGAGGCCCTGTTTGTCTTATCAGACCTTGTGCTAGTGCTGCTCGCCTTCGATCCAGGCGATCACCCGTTCCTCCAATACCGACATCGGCATCGCGCCCTGGGTCAGCACGACATCGTGAAAATCGCGGATGTCGTAAGTCTCGCCGAGGGCTTCCTCGGCCATGCCGCGCAGGCGGAGGATTTCCAGCATGCCGATCTTGTAGGCGGTCGCCTGGCCCGGATAAACGATATAGCGATCAATCGCGGCGACGATATCGCCCTGCGGATTGGGCGTGTTCTCGGCCAGATAGTCGACGGCTTCCTGGCGCGTCCACCGGTGATGGTGCAGGCCGGTATCGACGACGAGACGGCAGGCCCGCCACAACTCCATCGCCAGGCGACCGAAGTCGGAATAGGGGTCGGAATAATAGCCGTATTCAAGCGGCAGGTATTCGGTGTAGAGACCCCAGCCTTCGGTATAGGCGGTGTAACCGCCAAAGCGGCGGAAGGCCGGCACGCCTTCCAGCTCCTGCATGATGGCCAGCTGCATGTGGTGGCCGGGAATGCCTTCATGATAGGCGAGGGCTTCCATCTGATAGGTCGGCATCAGCGACATGTCGCGCAGGTTTGCGTAGTAGATTCCGGGCCGCGAGCCATTCGGTGCCGGGCGGCCATAGAAGGCCTTGCCGGCACTGTCCTCGCGGAAGGGCTCGACCCGGCGCACTTCGATTTCGGCGCGCGGGAAGGTGTTGAACATTTGCGGCAGGGTTTCGCGCATCGTGTCGATCATGGCCGTGGCATCGGCCAGATAGCCGGCGCGGCCCTGATCCGTGTCGGGATAGTAGAACTGCTCGTCCGTGCGCATGAATTCGAAGAAGTCCTGCAGCGAGCCCTGGAAGCCGACCTCATTCATGATCCCGCGCATCTCGTCATGGATGCGGGTCACTTCGGAGACACCGAGCTGGTGGATCTCTTCGGCGGAGAGGTCCATCGTCGTATAGCCATTGAGCAGGTAGTTGTAGAACTCGCCGCCATCGGGGTGTTTCCACACGCCGTCATCCTCGGTCGCCAACCGGGCCTGTTCCTCGAACATGGCGATGACGCGCTCATAGGCTGGTGCCACGGCCTCGGTGAGGGCAGTTTCCGCCTCGCTGATCAGGCTGGATTCTTCGGCCTCGTCCAGTTCGAGCGCCGCGACCTTGGCGACAAAGTCGGCGAGGATCGGGCTGGCTTCGCCATCGTCGAACGGGGCGCCCGTGATGATATTGCGGGCCGTGGTGATCATCGGCTCATAGGTCCACAGCGGAGTGAGCACGCCGAGCTCTGCCGAGCGCCGGGAATTGGCGATATTCTGGTCCATATAGGCCGGCAGGTTGCGCAGGCGGCCGATATAGGCCTGCGCATCCGCGGCCGTGTCGACGCGGTGACTATTGATCAGGAAGGAGGCCGCATTCATGTGCGGGCCCGAGCGCGGCGTGAAGGTATAGCCGTGATCGACCCAGCGCCGGCCCTCGGCGGCGCGTTCGGCATTGTATTCAAACAGGCGCCAGGACAATTGCGCACTGTCGTCCAGCGCATCGAAGTCGAAAGTCTCGCGCATATGGACCAGATCGGCCTGGCCGAGTTCATAGCTCTCCAGCGCGAATTCCGGCGAGGCGTCGGACCACTGGTCGTAATTTGTCTTCATGCCGAGGAAGGTCTGGGTCATCGGCGATCGGGCGGTATTGCGGTCGAAGACCTCCTGGAACCAGGCATTCAGGCGATCCGACTCGGTTTCCTCGCCGGCGACCGCTGCAATGTCGCTTGCGTCCCCATCACGGGCCATTTCGGTGGCCGTGCCGGTCGCGGTCGGCGCCAGGGCGACCGTCTCGTCATCGGCGGCATTGCAGGCGGTGAGCAGGGCCAGGGCGGAGACGCCGGCGGCCAGGTGGAACATGCGCATCATATAACCCCTCTTGATCCTCATTCGGCCGTTTCGGCCCGTTTCTGTTCGACATAGTCATTGACCAGCGCGGTCAGCACCGCGAGCGGCAGCGAGCCATTGGTCAGCACGACATCATGGAATTCGCCGTAGTCGAAAGCCTCGCCCAGCTCGGCCTGGGCAAAGTCCCGCAACTGCCGGATCCGCATCTGGCCGGTCTTGTAGGATGTCGCCTGGCCCGGCCAGACGATGTAACGCTCGACCTCGCGTGTGATCTCTTCCTCGGTGAAGGAGGTGTTCGCGCGCAGATAATCGATGGCGTCCTCGCGGCTCCACTGCAGCGAATGGATACCGGTATCGACGACCAGACGGCCAGCGCGCCAGAGCTCATAGGCGAGGCGCCCGAAGTCCTGGTAGGGGTCGGTGAACATCCCCATATCCTTGCCCAGGCTCTCGGCATAGAGCGCCCAGCCTTCGCCAAAGGCGGACAGGTAGAGGAAGCGCTGGAACATGGGCGTGCCTTCCTGCTCCTGCGCCAGGGTGAGCTGGAAATGGTGGCCCGGAATGCCTTCATGATAGGCCAGCGTCTCCATCTGGTAGGTCGGCAGGTTCCGCATGTTCAGCGTGTTGGCATAGTAGACGCCGGGCCGTGAACCATCGAGCGAGCCGGTATTGTAAAAGGCGGTCGGTGAGCCGGCCGCGCGATAGGGTTCGACCTCGCGCACCACCATC
Source organism: Maricaulis sp. (assembly GCF_015665295.1). GTDB lineage: Bacteria > Pseudomonadota > Alphaproteobacteria > Caulobacterales > Maricaulaceae > Maricaulis. The sequence goes on along the minus strand of NZ_JADFAJ010000011.1, from coordinate 114,541 downwards.
TCGCCCCGCGGCAAGGTATCGAAATAGTCCGGAATGACCGCGCGGACCCGGTCGAAGACGTCATTGACCTCGGCCATGTAGCGGGCCCGGCCCTCATCGGTTGACGGGTAGTAGAATTGCTCGTCGGAGCGCATGAATTCGAAAAAGTCCTGCAGCGAGCCCTCGAAACCGACCTCATCCATGATGCCGCGCATCTCCCCATGGATGCGCTCGATCTCGGCGAGGCCGGTATCATGCACCTCTTGCGGCGACAGGTCGGGCAGGGTGGTAAAGGCGGCAAGCTGGCTTTCGTAATAGGCCTCACCGCGCGGCAGTTTCCAGGCCCCGTCACGGTCGTCGGTCATCTGCTCATGACGTTCGAACATGGCGATCAGGCGCTCATAGGCCGGGCCGACGACATCGGTCAGCGCCGCGGTGCCCCGGGCGATCAGGTCGGCCTTGGCGGCGTCATCGATTTCCAGCGCATTCACCTTGGCCGTGAAATCGGCCAGCAGCGGCGAAACGGCGTCGCTGTCGTCAAAGGGTGCGCCCGTGATCACGGCGCTCGTATTGCCGATCAGGTACTGGAAGGCGAAGCGCGGCGGGATCACACCCGCTTCAGCGCGGGCATCGGCGCGTGCGATCAGGATGTCGAAGATCGGTCCGATGCCGCCAAGGCGGGAAATATAGGCCTCGGCGTGCGCGGCATTGTCGACCCGGTGCTGGCCGATCAGGGTCGAGGGCATGCCGGTATGGGGGCCGAACATCTGGGTGAAGACATAATTCTGGTCACGGAAACCATACTGGCGGATGCCGGTTTCCTGCAGGTATTCGAAGACCCGCCAGGAGACCTGGGCGTCGCGGTCCAGGGCGTTGAAGTCAAAGTTCGCACGCATATGGGCCAGGCGGTCGATGCGGCGTTGCTGGGCGGCCTCTGCGGCAGCATCGCTGATATCATCCCAGCGCCCATAGGCGCCCAGATCATCAATCCGGCCGAGCCCGGTCTGCTGTTGTGGCGAGCGGGCGAGGTCGGCCTCGAAGAGTTCGGAGAACCAGGCGTAGAGGCGCTCGCTTTCGGTTTGTTCGGTCGCGGCGGTTTCGGGTGCGGTTGTGGTGGCTGCGGTGGCGCTGCTGCCATTGCCGCCGGGAGTGGCGTCAGGCGTGGCCTGCGGCGGTGAGCAGGCAGCAATCAGTGCGGCCATAGAGACGGTTGCGAGCCAGGTCGAAAGCTTGGTCATGATGGTCTCCCCGGGCGCGTCCGGTTTTTCTCTCAGACCGGGCGGGCCATCGTAAAAAGCAATCCAGCCGCCGCACTGACAAGGGTGCGGCGGCTGTTCATACGAGCCGGTCCCAGAATAGCCGCTTCGCGGGCCGGCCTGTCAAACTTCAAGGGCGAAAGCTGAGCACTATTGCGTGAGCTTGCGCGCAATCCAGGCGTCGACCAGCTCTTCCAGCAGGGTCAGCGGGATCGAACCATTGGTCAGCACGATGTCGTGGAACTCGCCATAGCTGAACGCATCGCCGAGCTGGTCCATGGCGCGCTGGCGCAGGTCGAGAATGGTCAGCATGCCGACCTTGTAGGACACCGCCTGACCCGGCCAGACCATGTAGCGACGGACCTCGTTGGCGATATCGCCTTCCGGCATCGGCGTGGTGGCGAGCATGTAGTCGGCGGCTTCCTGCTCGGTCCATTGCAGGTGGTGGATGCCGGTATCGACGACCAGGCGGGCGGCGCGGAAGACCTCATAGGAGAGGCGTCCGAAATCCTGGTAGGGATCGGTGAAGAAGCCCATGTCCTTGCCGAGATTCTCGGCATACAGCGCCCAGCCTTCGCCATAGGCGGAATACCATTGCAGGCGCTGGAACATCGGTGCGTTCTCGAGCTCCTGGGCCAGCGAGGACTGGAAATGGTGGCCCGGCGCACCCTCGTGATAGGCGAGGGATTCCATCAGATAGGTCGGGTTGTCGCGCATATTGGCGAGATTGACGTAATAGGCGCCCGGTCGTGTGCCATCCAGTGAACCGGACTCGTAGAAGGCGCCGGTCGCCGTGGTGATGCGGTATTGCTCAACGGCGCGAACCTCGAGTTCGGCCCGCGGAAGCTGCCCGAAATATTGCGGGGCGACTTCGGTGATCTGGTCGATCATGGCGGCCGACTCGGTCAGATAGCGCTGCCGGCCTTCCTCGGAATCCTCATAGTAGAATTCATCGCTCGTGCGCAGGTGCTCAAAGAAGTCCTGCAGCGTGCCCTCGAAGCCGACCTGCGCCATGATCTGGCGCATCTCGCCATGGATGCGCGCGACCTCGTCCAGCCCGGTCTGGTGGATCTGGTCCGCCGTCATGTCGCTGCGGGTCGTGTAGTTCATCAGCTGGCTGCGGTAATAGGCTTCGCCATCGGGCAGGGCCCAGGCGCCGTTATTGGCCTCGCCGGCCAGCTCGGCATGGGACTGCATGGTGGCGATCAGACGGCCATAGGCCGGGCCGACGCCGGTGAGCAGGGCGGCCTCGGCGCGGTCGAGCAGGGCCTGGCGGGTCTCGTCGTCGATCTCGATGCCGGCCAGCTTGGTCTGGATATCGCCCCAGAGCGGCGAGTCGGTGTTGCTGTCGCCGAACGGGGCACCGGTGATGAAACGCTCGGACGCGCCGATGATGATCGGATAGGCGAAAGCCGGTGCGATCACGCCCTGGCGCGCCCGATCATCCGCCTGCTGCGTGTAGACGTCGAGCACTTCGCCGAGGGATTCCAGGCGGCTGAGATAGGCTTCAGCATGGTCGAGATTGTCGATCCTGTGATAGCCGATCAGCGTTGAAGGCAGGCCGGTATGCTGGCCGAAGAAGGACGAGAAGACAAAGCCGTGATCCCAGAATTCCGATTGCTGGGCATTGTTCTCGGTGATGAAATCGGCGAAGCGCCAGGTGACCTGCGCTTCCGGGGTGAGCGCGTCAAAGTCGAAATTCTCATGCATGTAGCGCTGCCGGTCGGCGGCGCGCTGCAGGCCGGCGCGGAACGCCTCTTCGCCGGGGTCGTTCCACTGGCCATAGGCCTCCAGGTCGTCCAGCATGCCCAGATAGGTCTTGGCGACCGGCTGGAACTCGATCTCCGCCTCGAACTCCTGCTGGAACCAGGCATAGAGGCGTTCGGTCTCGGTCTGCTCGCTCGCCGCTGCTCCGCTTGCGGAGGCCGGTGTCTCGACCGCCGGACGCGCAGCCGCCGTGTCGATGGTCTCGTCGGCGGGCGTGCAGGCCGCCGCCAGAACCAGGGCGCTCGCGCTTGCGAGCAGGAGATGAAGGCGCATGACTGGGTGTCCCCGTTTACAAGAATTGACTATTTCTTAACGCTGCAGAGGCATGCGTAAATATAATTAATCTTAAGACCGATTCTCCCCGCTTGTGCTGAGGCGAGACCCGTGACCGGACCTGAAGTTCTCGATTTCGCAAGAGAAGCCATCTGGCTCATGCTGGCCATGTCGGCCCCGGTCATGCTGGTCGGGCTGGCCGTGGGGGTCACGATTGCCCTCTTTCAGGCCCTCACCCAGGTCCAGGAAATGACCCTGGTCTTCGTCCCGAAGATCATCGCCATCTTCATTGCCCTGCTGCTTTTCCTGCCGCTCATGGGCGGTTTGATGGCCGGCTTCATGGCCATGATCTTCGACCGGATCGCCAATCCATGATCCCCGAGCTTCCCGCTCTGGTTTACGCTGCGGGCCTGGTTTTCGCCCGCCTCGGGGCAATCCTGATGCTGCTGCCCGGCTTTGGCGAGCCGTCCATCCCGGTCCGTATCCGGCTGGCTTTCGCGCTGCTGCTCTGCCTGATCATGGGGCCGATCATTGCGCCCGGTCTGCCTGCCATGCCGGCCCAGCCGCTCTCGATGGCCGGGATTGTGATGAGCGAGGTGATCATCGGTCTGATGATCGGCGCCGTGGCCCGAATGCTGGTGTCCACGGCGGCTGTGGCCGGGCAGGTGATCGGCATGCAGTCGGGCCTCGCCATGGCGCAGTCCTTCGACCCGTCGCAGGGATCGCAGGGCGCGCTGATCGCGACCTTCCTGAACCTGACCTTCCTGCTCGTCCTGCTGGCGACCAATACGCACCACATGCTGCTGCATATGGCGGTGAATTCCTATTCGGTGTTTGAGGCCGGCAGCATGCCCTCGATGGCTGACGCGGCCGACTGGGCCCTGTCGGCCTTCAGTGACTCCTTCCGCCTCGGCGTGCAGCTGGCTTCGCCCCTGATCCTCTACGGCCTGCTCTTCTATCTCGCGCTGGGCATTCTCTCGCGCCTGATGCCGCAGGCCCAGATCTTCTTTATCGCCATGCCTTCGAATATCATGGTCGGTCTGTTCATCCTCACCATCGCGCTCGGCGCGATGAGTGCGGTCTGGCTGGAGCGCATGCAGCGCTTCGCCGTAGACATGAACTGAAAGGCTGAACCGGCATGGCCGAAGGTGAAGACGACAGCCAGAAAACCGAGGAACCGACCCAGCGGCGGCTGGATGACGCGCGCAAGAAGGGCGATGTCGCCAAGTCGCAGGAGATACCCGGCTGGTTCATACTGGCGGCCGGCCTGGCCCTTTTGAGTTTCATCTTCCCGCTGATGTCGCGGGCGCTTGCCGGCAACATGGAAGTCTTCTTCGAACAGCCACACCGTTTCGCGCTCGAGCCGGGCGCCATGATGACGCTGATGCGTTCGGTGTCCTGGCAGGTGGTGACCGTTGTCGGCCTGCCGATTGGCGTGCTCGCGCTGGCCGGGTTTGCCGGTCATTATGTCCAGCAGGGCCTGTTATTCACGACCGAGAAGATCCAGCCCAAGCTCGACAAGCTCAATCCGATCGAGGGGTTCAAGCGCAATTTCGGCCCGCAGGGTGTCGCCAATTTTCTCAAGGGTGTCGGCAAGATGGCCCTGGTCGCGATGGCCGCCTTCCTGGTCATCTATCCCAAGCGGGAAACCCTTGCCGGCATGCCGGCACTGGATATCACTGCGCTCCTGTCGCTGGTCCGGCAGGGCGCGATCGAGCTGTTGCTGGCGGCCCTGACGGTCTATGCCGTCATCGCCGGCCTCGATTATGTCTTCCAGCGTCAGAGCTTCATGAAGCGCAACCGGATGTCGCGGCGCGAGATCAAGGACGAGATGAAGCAGTCCGAGGGCGACCCGCTGGTGCGCGCCAAGCTGCGCCAGCTGCGCCATGAACGCGCCCAGCGCCGCATGATGACCAAGGTCCCCGATGCCACGGTTGTGGTCACCAATCCGACCCACTACGCGATTGCGCTCTATTATGTTCAGGGCGAAACGCCGGCCCCGATCTGTGTGGCCAAGGGTGTAGACGAGGTGGCGCTGCGTATCCGCGAGGTCGCCGAGGAGAACAGCGTGCCGATTGTCGAGGACCCGCCGCTCGCGCGGGCCCTGCACGCAACCGCCGATCTCGACGAGGAGATTCCCACCGAACATTTCCAGGCGGTGGCCAAGGTGGTCGGCTATGTCCTGTCGCTCGCACAAGGACAGCGCGCACGTTATCGCCCGAGCGAGTAGACTTCCCCTTTGCCGTCCTGATTCGCGCCGGAGAGCCGCATGGCCGAAACGTCCCAGTCCAGCCCGCAAGTCGATGCCCCTGTCGAGCGAAAGCCTTTCTGGTCGAAACCGGCCGGGCGGGTGGCTTTCTGGGTTTGCGGGGTGATCGCGGTCGCGGCTGCAGCCGTGGCGCTGGTCGGCGCCGGCCAGGATGGCGGGCATGGGCTGGTCTACCTGTTCGGGCTCGCAGTGATTGCGGTCCTGATCCTGTTCGCCATTGCGGCGGGTGAGGCAGCCGGCCAGACCATGCGGCGCCAGGTGGCGCGCAACCAGGCGCCCAGTACCACTGATATCGGATTCGCAGCGATGGACGGGTTTCCCGATCCGGTCCTGATTTCCGACCAGCGTGGCGCGGCCCGCTGGGCCAATGCAGCCTATCGCGAACTGGCCCGCAAGGCCGGCGGTTTTGGCCAGAGCTTCGGCCTGCCGACCGTCGACCGGCTGTGGGCCGGCTCCGGTGGTGGCGACGGAACGGTCTATCGCCTGGCCCGCGCGGCGGCGCGCGGCGAGGGGGCTTGCGAACTGCTGCCGCCGCTTGATCTCGGCGAACATGGCGTCCAGCGCTTCCACCTCGAGGCCGCCCCGCAGGACGGTGGCCTTATCCTGTGGCGTTTGATGCCGGCGGGCGATCGCGAGAGCGGGTCTTCGGCGGCGCTGGCGGACTGGTCACAGCATTCTCCGGTGGCGCTGTTTTCATTGCGCCCCAATGGCGACGTGCCGATGGGCAATGCGACGTTGCGCGACTGGCTCGGCCTGTCCGACGGCGCGGTCTTCCCGCCGCTCAGGGACATGTTGACCGGTGACGGTGCCAAACGCGTGCTTCAGACGCGCGGCGGCGAGGGCATTGCCCGGATCGATGCGCGCCTGAAGGCCCGCGACGGGATTGAAAGCCCGGTCGCGCTGGCGGTCGAGTGGGCACCGGGCGATCCCGGCGCCGGTCGTGTGGTGATGTATGGCCTGTCGATCACCGGCGCACCGCCCGGCGTGGCCCAGGCCATGGCCAGCGATGATGGTGCCGCCCCGCGTCCGACCGGTCGCACGCTGGACGACATGTTCGGCAATGCGCCCTTCGGTGTCGTGCGGCTCGACGGGGCCGATCCGGAAACCGCCATTATCGAGGATGTGAATCCCGCCCTGGTCCAGCTCTCCGGCGGCAAGGCGTTGCCCGGCATCAAATTCTGCGACCTGTTCAACTGGGAGGACGGGCGCTCGCCGACCGATGCCTTCGCCGCCGCGATGGCTGGCAGCAGCGATCCGGCCGAGGCGCGCATCGATCGCGAGGAACGCTCGATCTATGTCCACCTCGCCTTTGCCCCGGCCCGCGGTGGCAAGCGGGTCGCCTATGTCATCGATGTGACCGCCTGGAAAGAGCTGGAACGGCAGTTCAGCCAGGCCAACAAGATGCAGGCTGTCGGCCAGCTCGCCGGCGGTGTGGCGCATGATTTCAACAATCTGCTCACCGCCGTCCGACTCAATTGCGACGAGCTCCTGAACCGTCACCCGGTCGGCGATCCTGATTATTCCGAGCTGCAGGCGATCAACCAGACCGTCGCCCGGGCCGCCGGCCTGGTGCGCAAACTGTTGGCCTTCTCGCGCAAGCAGACCTTCCGCATGGAGACGATGGATATCGGCGACCTCCTGTCCGACGTCTCGGTCCTGTTGCGCCAGATTGTCGAGGAAACGGTGCGGCTGGACATCAAGCATGGCCGCGACCTGCCGCTGATCAAGGCCGACAAGGGCCAGCTGGAGACCGCCATCATCAATCTCGCGGCCAATGCCCGCGACGCCATGCGCGATAATGGTGGCGGCTCCCTGATCGTGAAGACGAGCCGGGTCGATGCCGACACGGTGCGCAATGCCGGTGCGCCCAATCCGCGTGAGGGCGACTGGCTGGCCATCGCCGTGACCGATGAGGGCCACGGCATGGACAAGGCGACGATGGAGAAGATTTTCGAACCCTTCTTCACCACCAAGGAGGCCGGCAAGGGCACCGGTCTGGGCCTCGCCACCGTCTACGGCATCGTCAAACAGTCGGGCGGCTTCCTGTTTGCCGACAGTGAAGTGGGTGTCGGCACGACCTTCACCATCTATCTGCCCGGTCATGAGCCGACCGAGGAAGAAGCCAGCGAGCTGGAACAGGCCGAGGTCGCCAGGACCGTCGAGAAGGCACCGGCAGATCTCTCCGGTCGCGGCCGCATCCTCTTGGTCGAGGACGAGGACGCGGTCCGCCAGATCGCCGCCAAGACCCTGGTCAAGCGCGGCTATGAGGTGGTCGAGGCCTGTGATGGCGAGGAAGCCTTCGAGATCCTGGAAGACGAGGAAGAGGGTTTCGACCTGATGATCTCCGATGTCGTCATGCCGGGGCTGGACGGGCCGGGCCTGTTGAAGAAGGCCCGCGACCTGCTCAAGGACACCCGCATCGTCTTCATCTCCGGCTATGCCGCCGAGCAATTCTCCGAGACGCTGTCCAAGGAACAGGACGTCTCCTTCCTGCCCAAGCCCTTCACGCTGACCCAGCTGGCGGAGAAGGTGAAGGAAGAGCTCGGCCAGCGCAGCGAGTAGCGGCGTCCGGATTCGCCCAGGCCCACAGCGTCGATCCGCAGTTTGCGGGCTGACAATTGCCGTGAGATGTCCATAAAGGTGCCGAACGCGCGCTTTCGCGCCCAACTCGCTGTGCGGACCATGATGGACAAGACCTTCAACCCGAATGACGCCGAAACCCGGATCTACCAGGCCTGGGAAGACAGCGGGGCTTTCCAGCCAAAGGATGACGACAATGCCGAGGCCTTCTCGATCGTCATTCCGCCGCCCAACGTCACCGGTCGCCTGCATATCGGCCACGCGCTGAACAATACGCTGCAGGACGTGCTTGTCCGCTACAAGCGCATGCTGGGCTGTTCTGTCCTCTGGCAGCCGGGCACCGACCATGCCGGTATCGCCACCCAGATGGTGGTCGAGCGCCAGCTCGCCGACGAAGGCAATATCTCGCGCCGCGACATGGGCCGCGACGCCTTCATCAAGCGCGTCTGGGAATGGAAAGAGGAGAGCGGCGGCGCCATCCTGCAGCAGCTGCGCCGTCTCGGTGCCTCCTGCGACTGGTCGCGCGAGCGCTTCACCCTGGATGAGGGCCTGTCCAAGGCCGTCCTCAAGGTCTTCGTGGAACTGCACCAGCAGGGTCTCATCTACCGCGATAAACGCCTGGTGAACTGGGACCCGCATTTCCAGACCGCGATCTCCGACCTTGAAGTCGAGAACCGCGAGACCCAGGGCCATTTCTGGCATTTCGCCTATCCGCTGGCCGACGGCTCCGGCGAGCTGGTCGTGGCCACCACGCGCCCGGAAACCGTGCTCGGTGACAGCGCCGTCGCCGTCCATCCGGAGGATGAGCGCTACAAGCATCTCATCGGCAAGATGATCAAACTGCCGATCGCCAATGTCGAAATCCCGATCGTCGCCGACGAGCATGCCGATCCGGAGCAGGGCACGGGTTGTGTGAAGATCACGCCGGCGCATGACTTCAACGATTTCGAGGTCGGCAAGCGTCACGACCTGCCGAAGGTCAATATTCTCGACCGCGAAGCGCGCCTCCTCACCGAGGATGACGGCACCGGCGGTCTCGAGCGCATTCCGGCCGAATGGCGCGGCCTGGACCGCTTCGAGGCCCGCAAGAAGCTGGTCGCGAAGATGGACGAGCTGGGTCTTCTCCGCGCCGTCGAGGACAAGGTCATCCAGCAGCCTTATGGCGACCGTTCCGGCGTGGTCATCGAGCCCTGGCTGACCGATCAGTGGTATGTGAATGCCGGCGAGCTGGCCAAGGAGGCCATCGCCGCCGTCGAGGATGGCCGCACCACCTTCCACCCCAAGACCTGGGAAAAGACCTATTTCGAATGGATGCGCAACATCCAGCCCTGGTGTATCTCGCGCCAGCTCTGGTGGGGGCATCGGGTTCCGGCCTGGTATGACGAGGACGGCAATGTCTTTGTCGCCGAGAGCGAAGCAGAGGCCGCCGAGCAGGCACGCGCCCAGCACGACAGGGACGTGCCGCTGAGCCAGGACGAGGACGTCCTCGACACCTGGTTCTCCTCCGCGCTCTGGCCGTTTTCCACGCTGGGCTGGCCGGATGACACGCCGGAGATGGTCGAGAAATTCTATCCGACCTCGGTCCTGATCACCGCCTTCGACATCATCTTCTTCTGGGTTGCCCGCATGATGATGCAGGGCCTTCACTTCATGAAGGATGCCGACGGCCAGCCACAGGTGCCCTTCAAGGACGTCTATATCCACGCCCTCGTCCGTGACGAGAACGGGCAGAAAATGTCCAAGTCCAAGGGCAATGTGATCGACCCGCTGGAGCTGATCGACGAATACGGCGCCGACGCCGTGCGCTTCACCCTGGCTGCCCAGGCCGGGCAGGGCCGCGATATCCGCATGTCCAAGGAACGCGTCGAGGGCTATCGCAATTTCGGCACCAAGCTGTGGAATGCGGCGCGTTTTGCCGAGATGAATGAATGCATCGTGCCGGACGGGTTTGATCCCAAGTCCGTCACCCAGACCGTCAACAAGTGGATCCTTTCGGAGGCCGCCCAGGCCATCGAGGCGATCAATGCCGGCCTCGATACCTACCGCTTCAATGACGCCGCGGCGGCGGCCTACCGTTTCGTGTGGAATGTGTTCTGCGACTGGCATCTGGAATTCGCCAAACCGCTCTTCAATGGCGAGGACGAGGCAGCGAAGGCCGAGACCAGGGCGACGACCGCCTTCGTGCTCGACCAGGCGCTGAAAATGCTGCACCCCTTCATGCCTTTCGTCACCGAGGAACTGTGGCAGCAGACCGGGACGCGCGACACCCATCTCATTGTCGCCGACTGGCCGCAGCTTGATGGCCTGCAAAATGTCGACGCCACCGCCGAGATGGACTGGCTGATCAATCTCGTGACCGATATCCGCCGCCTGCGTGCCGAGATGAACATCCCGGCCGGGGCCCAGCTGCCGCTGGTGGCCGTCGGGGCCGATCCCGTCACCACCGAGCGCTTTGCCCGTCACGAAGCGCTGATCAGGCGCATGGCGCGCCTGTCCGACGTGACGACCGCCGTCGCCGTCCCGCCGGCCTCGGCACAGACGGTACTGGGCACGACGACGCTGGCCCTGCCGCTTGAAGGTGTCATCGATTTCGACGCCGAGAAGGCGCGTCTCTCCAAGGAGGTCGCCAAGCTCGACGGCGAGATCGGCCGGCTGGAGAAAAAGCTCGGCAATGAGAAATTTGTCGCCAATGCCCCGGAAAGCGTCGTCGCCGAGCAGCGCGAGAAACTGACCGATTATGCCGGCCAGAAAGCCAAGATGACCGAAGCCCTGGCCCGGCTCGAGGGGATGTAGTGGACGAACGTTTCCAGGCCGTTTGGACCGAAAAACTCGAACCCTGGCTCGCCGGTCTGGAGGCGGACCGGAAGCGTTTTGTCGGTCGGCGATGGATGTGGCTGGGTGGCGGTGCTGCGCTCGGCGGGGGCCTGGCGACTGTTCTCGCGGCCAACAATGCCGAGGGCATGCCGGTCGTGATGGCGCTCGTTCTGGCGCCCTTGCTCGGCTACGTGATCGGCAGCCATGCGCTGCATGCCATGTCGAAACGGGTCAAGGCCGAGCTCAATACCACGATCGCCGAGGCGCTGGGCCTGGCCTATTCGCCCAAGCCCTATTCGCCGTCCCGCTTTGACCGCTTGCGTGAATTCGGCCTGTTGCCGTCGTCTGACCGTCGCAAGTTCGAGGACCATTTCTCCGGCGCGCGCGATGGCTGTGAGTTCGAGCTCTACGAGGCGCATCTGGAACAGCGTCGCCGCTCGAACAAGCGCACCTACTATGTCACCGTGTTTCGCGGCGTCATCATCCGCATCAATTTTCCGCGCAAGGTCGAAGGGATCACGGTCATTACGCGCGATGCGGGCTGGTTCAACGGCGTCCAGTCCTTCGCTCGGGGATTCGGGGCCCACAAGCTGGAGCGCATCGGCCTGGTTGACCCGACATTCGAGAAGGCCTTCGAGGTCTATGGCAATGACCAGGTCCTCGCCCGCTACATGCTCACCCCGTCCTTCATGGAGCGTTTGCTGGCGCTGGAAACCAGCCTGAACGGCAAGAAGGTCCGCGCCGCCTTCGATGCGGATAGCGGTGAGGGCGAGCTCCTGATCGCGGCCGAGACCGGCAATCTTTTCGAGGTCGGCTCGATGTCCAAACCGCTGACCGAGCCGGGCCGTTTCTCCCGGGTCGTCGAGGAACTCGACCACATCACCGGCCTGATCGACCTGCTGATCGCACCGGCGCAGCTCGGCGAGCACGAGGCCCGTCAGGGGCAGTAACCGCGGACGGGCGTCAGCCCTGGCGCGCCGCGATCACGCGTGTCGCCAGCACGTCCAGCGCATCGTCTGACAGGCTGGGCGTTTCAAGCACGACACACCCTTCAACATCGCCATCGCGTTTACGGGCGCGGTCATAGGCCGGGTCGTAATGGGCGGTCACGAGGGCGGCGGCAAGGGCTTCGAGATTGCCCGCCTCGGCCATCGCCTGCCAGGCTTCGATATCGCTGCGCGGATGGAAGCGGCGCAAAACCTCTATGGCGGCCAGCAGCTTGTCCCGATCCCCGGCAAGGTCGGGATAGGCGGTTATCAGATAGCGGGCCCGCTCGGCCACCGGTGCCCGGATCTCGATCCGGGGCGCGGCCTGCATGGCGGCCCATAGCCGCTGCGGCACGCGGCGCTGGCCGACCTGGCGGCTTTCCGCCTCGACATAGACCGCGCGGGCGGGGTCGAGCTCGCGGATGGCGCACCACAGCGCGGTTTCGAACGCTTTCTGGCCCGGCTGGGGCTGGTCGACAAAATCCCCGAAGATCGAGCCGCGATGATGGGCGAGGCCCTCCAGGTCGATCACCTGTTCACCGAGATGGGCAAGCTGGTGAAGGAGGCGGGTCTTGGCGGTCCCGGTCTGGCCATCGATCAGCACAACCGGCAGCGCGCGCTCGTCTTCAAGGGCGGCACTGACCTGGCGCCGCCAGGTGCGATAGCCGCCGGCGACCAGCGTGGTTTTCCAGCCGACCGCGGCGAGAATGGTCGCCATGGATTGCGACCGCATCCCGCCGCGCCAGCAATAGACCAGCGGTTTGAACGTCTTGTCCTTGTCCGCCAGGGTCGTGGCGATATGTTCGGAAATATTCCGTGCCGTGATTGCCGCCCCCATCCGGCGGGCCTCGAAGATCGAGACCTGGGTGTAGTGCGTGCCGACCTTTGCCCGCTCCGCATCATCGAGCACCGGCAGGTTGATGGCACCGGGCAGGTGATCCTCGGCGAATTCGGATGGCGACCGCACATCGATGATGGCATCAAAGCGTTCCAATCCGCGCGCGGATAGGTCATCAGTGGTGGCAATGCGTTGCATCGGCGTGTCGATCCCGGTCATCGGGGCAGACTAGCCAAAACTGGAAGGTTCGCGATGATGGATGACACAGCCCCGATCCGCCTCTCCTCGCTCGCCCATGGTGGCGGGTGTGGCTGCAAGCTCGACCCGGCCGTGCTCTCCGACATATTGGGCGGAGCCTCGGCCTTTCCCGTGCCGCCGCAGCTGATCGTCGATTCGGCCACCCGCGACGACGCTGCCGTCTGGCGCATCAATGACGATATGGCGCTGGTCGCCACCACGGATTTTTTCACGCCCATCGTTGACGATCCGGAGACCTTCGGGAAGATCGCCGCCACCAATGCCCTGTCCGACGTTTATGCCATGGGCGCGACTCCGATCTTCTGCCTCGCCCTGGTCGGCATGCCGGTCGGCAAGCTGCCGGCGGCGATGATCCGTGCCATCCTGGCCGGCGGGCGTTCGGTGGCCGAAACCGCCGGGGCGCCGATTGCCGGTGGTCATTCCATCGATGCGGCCGAGCCGATCTACGGCCTGGTCGCCCTCGGCACCGTCCATCCCGACCGCCTGCTGACCAATGCCGGTGCACGGCCGGGCGATGTGCTGATCCTCGGCAAGCCGATCGGGATCGGCGTGTTCTCGGCGGCCCTCAAACAGGATCGCCTCTCGGCTGACGGCTATGCGCAGATGGTCGCCTCGACGACACGGCTCAACACGCCGGGGGCGGGGCTCGCGGCGCTGGGCGGTGTGCATGCCGCGACCGATGTCACCGGCTTTGGCCTGCTCGGCCATTTGACCGAGATGTGCGAGGGCGCCGGCGTCCGCGCCGTGATCGACCGGGCCGCCGTGCCGGTCTTCGCGGAGGCCCGCGCGCTGGCGGCAGACGGGGTCAAGACGGGTGCGTCAGGTCGCAATTGGGCGGCGGTGCGAGACGGTATCGAGACGCCCGGCGACTGGTCCGGGCTGGACCAGATCCTGTGGTGTGACCCGCAGACCTCCGGCGGTCTTCTGGTCAGCTGCGCCCCGGAGCGTTCTGATGCTGTGCTGGCGCGGTTCCGGGAGCACGGCCATGTCGATGCCGCCGTGATCGGCCGCATCGAAACCGGTTCGGGGATCACGCTGACCTGACCGGAATGATCCGATTGCTCAGTCGGCGGGGACCCGCTCGATTTCGTGGGCATTGTCCGCCAGCTCAAACGTCAGCATGAAATCGCTGATTGAGGCGAAGGTTGCGACGCGAACCGGGCCGTTCGTCTGGTCGTCGAGGCGAATGCGCGGATCGAACCAGCCTGCCGTCATCCGCTGCCACCAGCCCAAGCGAAGGCTGGTCGGCAGGAAATAGGCGTCCAGATTGACCTTGATCCGGGTCCGGTCATCGGTCAGCCAGGCCGCTGCCGCGACCACATCGAGCAGGAATTCGGTGCAGTTCTGATAGCGCAGGTCGGCCGGGTTGGAGAGCAGGGAATAGTCCGGCTGGTGCAGGGCGTCATACTGGTCCGAGGCGAGCACATCGAGCAGGCGGATCTGCATCTCCTCGCTGGGAATGATCACCCCGACCTCGCCGACGGCATCGCCGCGCATGAAGTCCAGCGGCCAGTCCTGGACCAGGTGCGAGCGCGTCGGATCGGCTTGCCCGTGGTAGAGATTGTAGACCGCATAGCCATAGCCCTGCGAACCGTCCGCCTCGGTTACCGGGCCATAGACCCAGAAGGCGCCATGCGTGTAGCGGACCCCGTCGGGCAGATCCGCGCGCGGGCGACCGGAGCGGAAGACAAGGGCGATATAGGCGCCCTGGTCGGCCAGTTCACGCTCGACCTGTTTGGAGAAATTCGCCGCCTCCTGCAGCGTGAAATGATCGACCGGGCGGGCATCGCTGTCGGCCCCGGCCGGGATGCCGGGAATGAGCAGGACGAGGCAACACGCGATCAGACGGAGCATGCTACCGGTCCGGATCGGGGGCGGCGGGTGCCTGGCTGACGACCGTTTCGCTCAGGGGCAGGCCCGTGCTGGCTGGCGCGTCATTATCGCCTGTCGCGAGCGAGGCGTGCCGGGCCCGGGCCATGCGCTGGGCTGCCCGGGCGTGATTGCGGGTCTGTGATGGCGGCGCGCTGGCTCGGTCCTCCTGGGTGGCAGCCGGGCGTACATCTTCGGCCGGCGGCTGGGCGTCGGCCTGACCGGCATAAATGGCCAGCGTGAAGGTGGAGATCAAAAAAATGCGCATGTCCTGGTCCGTGCAGGCTGGTCCCTCGAGAAAACCCTATACGAGGTGCGCGTGTCTTTGGAGAGAAAATCGCGATCCACGCGAATAAGTGACCGGCGCCGGTATGTGGCGGCGCGTCTTTCTCGTGTTCGGCCAGTTGCCGCGTGTCAGGCCGGCCCGGTGCATCAAAGGCTGAAGCTGCCGACGATCGGGATGTGATCGGAGGCCTTCTCCTTGCCGCGCGTCCTGGTGTGGATCTCGATGCCCTCGAGCCGGTCGGCCGCCTGCGGTGAACACAGGAGGTGGTCGATGCGGATGCCATGGCCCTTGTTCCAGCGCCCGGCCTGGTAGTCGTAGAAAGTGTATTGGTGACCGCGCCCGTCGAGCTGTTCGAAAGCCTCGGTCAGGCCGAGCCATTTGAGCGCCCTAAAGGCGGCGCGGGTCTGCGGCAAAGCGAGCGCGTCGCGCTCCCATTCGGCGATGTCCCAGCAATCGCTGTCGCGCGGGATGCAGTTATAGTCACCGGCCAGGACAAGCGGTTCCTCGAAGGCCAGCAGACCCTTGGCGTGCCGGCGCAGGCGTTCCATCCAGGCCAGCTTGTAGTCGTATTTCGGACCGGGTGCCGGATTGCCGTTGGGCAGGTAGATCGAGGCGACGCGGACCGGGCCGCTGGTCGCCGAAATCACCGCCTCGATATAGCGCGCCTGTTCGTCACTCTCATCGCCGGGCAGGCCGCGGCGGACCTCCTCGATCGGGTGTTTCGAGAGGATGGCGACCCCATTGTAGGACTTCTGGCCATGCGTCTCGACATTATAGCCGAGATCCTCGATCTCCAGCCGCGGGAAGCCCTCGTCAACCGTCTTGATCTCCTGCAGGCAGGCGACATCCGGCTGGGCGTCCCTGAGCCAGTCGAGCACATTGGGCAGGCGGGCCTTGATGGAATTGACGTTCCAGGAGGCAACGGTCAGGGTCATGGCAGGTCACGGGGGCTGGTGGGCGATGCAGCGGTCAGCCTAACCCGTTTCGCAAACGAGAAAAGGCGCGGAGGACACGGATGATGCAGAGACAGGTTTTCTTGGCCGGGCTGGGCGTTGTCCTGCTGGCCTCCGCCTGCCAGGCCGAGGATGAGGCGCCCGTCCTGCGCGACGAGCTGATGCCGCTCGCCTTCCTCGCCGGTTCCTGCTGGACCGGCGTCTTCCAGGGCTCGGAGGCCTTTGACGTCCATTGCTACGAGCCGGTTTATGGCGGGCAATATCTGCGCGATGTTCATGCCGTGCCGCAGGGCAGCGAGGTCTATCGCGGTGAGACGCTCTATCACTGGGATGCGGACGAGGCGGTGATCACCTATCGCTATTACAACTCCATCGGCGGCGTCTCCGACGGCACCATGACGCCGGACGGCGACCGCATGATCTTCCCGGACGAGACCCACCGCGGCCAGGACGGTGCCGAACGGGTGTTCTCGACCGTGATGGCGATCACCGGGCCGGACGGGTATTCGGTGGTCACGACCGAGGGCGGCGTGACCATCATGCAGGTCGATTTCCAGCGCATTTCACGCCAGGAGGCCGATGAGCTGATCCCGGACGGGCTGTATTAGTGCTCCAGAAATGTCGTGAAGCTGTCGACCGGATCCCGTTCCGAGCGCAGCGTGTTGACCGCGGCGTCCGGGTCGGCGTGGCCCAGTGCCATGCCGCACCAGATGCGTTCCTCCGGTGACAGGCCGATGGCGGCGCCGACGGTTTTCCAGCGCGTCATCCAGGCTTCCTGGGCGCAGGTTGCCAGACCCTTTTCCTCGGCCGCCAGCATGACGCACATGATGAACATGCCCAGATGCCCCCATTGATTGGGGTTCATGCGCGCATCGAGGCTGAAGAAGAGCCCGACCGGGGCCCCGAAGAACTCGAAATTCTTCAACAGGTGATTGAGCCGCGCCGCCTTGTTGTCGCGACCGATCCCCATCGTCTCATACATCTGCTCGCCCAGCGCATGGCGACGGGTGCGGAAGGGTTCCCAGAGCGATTTGGGATAGGCGCCGAAATCATTCTCATCGCCAAACGGATCGACCTCGAGACGCATGCGGACCGTGTCGATCACGCGCAGACGAGCCTGGCCGGTCACGACATGCACCGTCCAGGGCTGGAGATTGCCGCCGGAGGCGGCCCAGCGGGCGGTATCGAGAATCTCGCGGATCTCCGCCTCGCTGACCGGTGTGTCGAGAAAGGCGCGGGTCGAAATGCGGCGCCTGGCGATGTCTGAAAATGTGCCTGCCATGTCGGTCAGAGCTCCCCGAGCGACTCAAACCCGCCAAAGATCAATCGTTTGCCGTCGAACGGCATGACGTCGGACTTCATGCGCGGATCCGCCATCATTTTTTCCATTGCGGCATCTGCCGTCGCCTTGTCCGGCCAGACGGCCCAGGAAAAGGTGACGGTTTCCCCGTCGCGTTTCTGGACGGCCTTGGGGAATGAGGTCACTTCGCCTTCGGGTACATCCACGCCCCAGCAATCGACCGCCTGCAAGGCGCCGAATTCCTTCATCATCGCACACATCGTCTCGCTGCTCTCGATGAAGGCATCGCGATTCTCGTCAGGCACGGCTGCAACATATCCCTGCACATAGGCCATGGCTTTCTCCTCCCGTTGGCTGGCAAGGGGGATAGCGTAGTGCGGTGTGGTGGGCGATGGCTAGATCGAGAAACTCGTACCGCAGCCGCAGGCCGCCGTGGCGTTGGGATTGTGGATCTTGAAACTCGCGCCGATCAGCTCGTCGACATAGTCGATCTCCGAGCCGTCGAGGAAGGGCAGGGAGGCCTCGTCGATCACCACCTTGGCGCCATCACGTTCGATGACGAGGTCGTCGCCATTGACCGTCTCATCAAGGTCGAACGTGTAGGAAAAGCCCGAACAGCCGCCGCCGACCACACCGATCCGCAACAGGCCGGCCGAGGCCTGGCTGGCGATGATGGCGTTGATCTGTTTCGCGGCCGAGGCCGAGAGGGTGACATTGACGGTCATGGTTGAGCCTGTCTTTGCCCCGATGGGGCCTTTGGATTTGTACCGGTGTGGTCCTATATGGACCTCCCCCCGCGCGGATAAAAGGCCCCGCTGACATGATCATCGCCGCGACTGACCGCACCCGCGCGCCCTATGCCTGCCATCCCGCGCAATCGCGCGGCCGCCGCTTTGCCCAGCCGGACAGCACCATGCGCAATGCTTTCCAGCGCGATCGCGACCGCATCATCCACTCTGCCGCCTTCCGCCGGCTGAAAGAAAAGACCCAGGTCTTCGTCGCCCATGAAGGCGATCAGTACCGCACCCGGCTGACGCATTCGCTGGAAGTCTCGCAGATCGCCCGCACACTGGCGCGGGCGCTTCGCGGCGATGAGGACCTGGCCGAGGCGCTGGCGCTGGCGCACGATCTCGGCCACCCGCCCTTCGGCCATGAGGGCGAGCGTGTCCTGGCGCAGAAGATGAAGGATTTCGGCGGCTTCGATCATAATGCCCAGACTCTGCGCGTGGTCACCAAGCTGGAAGTCCGCTATCCCGAGTTCGACGGCCTGAACCTGACCTGGGAGACCCTGGAAGGCGTCGTCAAGCACAACGGGCCGCTCCTGGGGCCGGGCCAAAGCGAGGCGGATCTGCCCTGGGCCTTTACCGATTATGAGGGCTGGCGCGATCTGGAGCTTGCCACCCATGCCGGTCTCGAGGCGCAGGTCGCGGCCCTGGCCGACGATATCGCCTACAATAATCATGACATTGATGACGGTTTGCGTTCCGGCCTGCTGGAGATGGAGCCGCTGCTGGAATTGCCGCTCGTCGGCGAGATTTTCGTCCGGGTCCGGTCGCGCTGGCCGGACAAGCCGCAGGCGATCATCGTGCATGAAGCCGTGCGCGAGTTGATCGGGATCATGGTCGAGGATGTGCTTGCGGAGACCGGCCGACGGCTTGCGGCGGCGAATCCGGCCAGCGCCCGGGCCCTGCGCGAGCTTGACCATCCGGTCGTGGCCTTCTCCGAGCCGATGCTGATGCATCTGGCGGCGCTGCGTCGCCATCTCTTCGCCCACATGTACAAGCACTACAAGGTCAACCGGATGATGAGCCAGGCCCGCCGGGTGACAAGCGATCTGTTTGACCTGTATCTGGGCGATCCCGGCGTGCTGCCAAGCAATGTCCAGGCCGGTATGACGGGCGCCGGAACGGCACAATCGGCGCGCGCGGTGTGCGATTATATTGCCGGGATGACGGATCGCTTTGCAGTGGAAGAGCACAGACGGCTTTTCACCGTGCAGGGGTATTTCTAGACTGAGGCTGCGGTAAGGGCTTATCGACCGCGGTGTTATCCTGTGGCGGCGCGTCGCGATTCGCGTGGCGGCCGGGCAAGTGTGAGAACCGGAATTTATGACAGACCAGGACGAGGAAAGCCGGATCGGGGCCTATGCGCCGCCAGCTGACGAATTCGCCACCTTTGATGCGCGTGACGAGGATGCCCGTCGCGGCCTGCTCTTGTTGACCACGGCGCTCGCGGCCTTCGTGCTGTTCCTTGGCGTGGTCTGGAGCGCCTATAATCAGGGCCTGCGCGACAGTGGTCGCGATGGCGCGCCGCGCCTCATTCCCAACGAGGAACCCTATCGGGAACGTCCCGCCGACCCCGGCGGTGAGGCGACGCCCGACACCAATCTGGAAGTCTATGACCGGCTGACCGGCGATGATACGACCGATGATCCGGTTTCGGTCCGTCCGGCGCCGGAAGAACCGCTGGAAGAGACTGGCCGGCCGGCCTTGCGCGTCGAACAGGTTGATGCCGATGATGCCGCGGGTGGCGCCCGTGTCGAGACGGATACCCTGCCGGACGCCACGCCGCGCCCGGCACCGCAGCGCCCGGCGCGCCAGCCGGATCCGGAACCCGAACCGGAAGTCCGGACCCCCGCCCGCCAGCCCGATCCGGTCCCGGCTGCCGCCGCCGGCACGGCTACCATTGGCGTTGACCTGTCGGGCAGCTGGGTTGTCCAGATCGCGTCTTTCCGCACCGAGGCTGATGCCGAGGCTGCCTGGGTCGCCTTCCGCACGCGCTTCCCGGACATCTCGTCCGGCATGGCGCCCGATGTCGCTTCGGTCGAGATCGACGGCCGCGGCACCTATCACCGCCTGCGTATTGCCGCCTTTGCCGATCGCGATGATGCGGTCGGCTTTTGCTCGACCCTGCAATCGCGCGGTCAGGACTGCCTGGTGGCGCGCCGATGACGATAGCCTCGGTGATCTACGGGCTCGGTGGTCCCAAGCTCAGCCCGGATGAGAAGGCCTTCTTCCGCGACATCGATCCGTGGGGCTTTATCCTGTTTGCCCGCAATATCGAGGGCATCAACCAGGTCTCGCGGCTGACGCTGGAGCTGCGTGACTGTGTCGGCCGTGACGCCCCGGTCCTGATCGACCAGGAGGGCGGCCGCGTTGCCCGCCTCCGCCCCCCGACCTGGCGCGCCGCGCCGGCGGCGCAGCGCTTTGCCGATCTCTGGTTCATCGACGAGGAGCTGGCGATCGAGGCGACCCGGATCAATCACCGCCTGCTGGCGCACGAATTGCGCACGATCGGTGTGGATGTCGATTGTGCCCCGGTCGCCGACCTGCGGATTGACGGCGCCGACGACATCATCGGTGACCGCGCTTTCGGCACAACGCCGGAGCCGATCATCCATCTTGGCCGCGCCGCGATGGACGGTCTGATGGCGGGCGGTGTGGCGCCGATCATCAAGCACATCCCGGGACATGGCCGCGCCCGCGCCGACAGTCATCTCGAATTGCCGGTGGTTCCGGAAGAGCACGGCCTGCTGTCGGAAACCGATTTCGCCCCCTTCAAGGGGCTCAACCACGCGCCGATGGCGATGACGGCGCATATTGTTTACGCCGATATCGACCGCGACCAGCCAGCCACCCAGTCGGCTGATGTGGTCGGCAAGGTCATTCGTGGCGAGATCGGCTTTGACGGCCTGCTGATGACCGATGATTTGTCGATGAAGGCGCTGAGCGGGACATTCCGCGAGCGCGGTGAGTTGTCCCTCAAGGCCGGCTGCGACATGCTGCTGCACTGTAATGGCCAGATGAGCGAGATGATCGGCGTGGCCGAAAGCGCCGCAGGCTTGACCGGTCGGGCGCTGGAACGCGCCGAAGCGGCGGAAGCGGCACGCGACGGGATCGAGGAATTCAACCCGAGCGAGGCCGAATCGCGGCTCAATGACTGTCTGGACAGGCTTCCGGCCTGATCCGGGCAAGCTGAAGCGGAAATGATGTGAACGAGGAATTCGAGGAAGACGTCCGGTTTGAAGCCGCCGAGAATGCCGAGACCGATGCGCTCGTCGTTGATCTCGACGGATTCGAGGGACCGCTTCACCTCCTCCTGGCGCTCGCCCGCAAGCGCAAGATCGATCTGGCGAAGATCTCGATCCTCGAACTGGCCGAGCAATATCTCCGCTTCATGGAAGCGGCGCGCCAGAAGCGGCTCGACCTGGCCGCCGATTATCTCGTGATGGCGGCCTGGCTGGCCTATCTCAAATCGAAGCTCCTCCTGCCCAAGCCGGCCAGGGAGGAAGAAGACCAGCCGGCCGAGGTCATGGCCGCGGCGCTGGCGTTTCGCCTGCGTCGTCTGGAGGCCATGCGGGCAGCGGGCGAAGCCTTGTTTGCGCGATCACTCCTGGCGACCGATGTCCATGCGCGCGGCATGCCGGAAGGCGTGCGGGCGACCCGGTCGGTTGTCTATGAGGCGGATCTGCACGACCTCCTGTCGGCCTATGCCAGTCGGCGGGTGAAGCAGGCGCGCTCGGTCTACCGACCGCCCACGCCCAGGGTTTATGGCCTGGAAACTGCAAGAGACCGGCTTGAATCGCTGATGCCGCAAATCAGTGAATGGCGAGAACTGGACAGCCTGCTTCCCGGGGCCGGGGAGCTGGGCGCCAATCCACCTCCGATGCGGTCGGTGCGAGCCAGTTCGATGCTGGCCGCGCTTGAAATCACCAAGGAGGGCCATGCACGATTGCGGCAGCGTGAAGCTTATGCGCCGCTCTTCGTGCGGTCGCTGGCCGGGCAAGAGGGCGCGACAGATGACTGACGAAACGACGACAGACGAGCCGCAGGACGCGATCGCCAGCGCCATCTCGGCGCTGCGCGAGCGCGCCGCCCATCAGGGGCCGAGCGTCGCTGCCGATGCCGAGGCTTCCGACGCGCTGGGCGTGCATCTCGCCGTGAATACGGAACGCCGGAATCTTCGCATCCTCGAAGCGCTCCTGTTCGCTGCGGCTGAACCGCTGGACGAGGAAACCCTGATCGGACGTCTGCCGCTGGAAGCCAATATCCAGGACCTGCTCGGCAAGCTGAAAGCCGAATATGCCGAGCGCGGCGTGCAACTGACCGAGGTCGGCGGACGCTGGCGTTTCGAAACGGCCCCCGATCTCGCCGACGTGCTGGTCGAAGTGAAACAGGAGCCGCGCAAGCTGTCCCAGGCCGCGCTCGAGACCCTGTCCATCATTGCCTATCACCAGCCGGTCACACGGGCCGAGATTGAGGAGATCCGCGGCGTGGCCGTCTCGCGTGGCACGCTGGACCTCCTGTTCGAACTGCGTTGGGTCCGCCCGCGCGGTCGCCGCCGGACCCCTGGCCGCCCGGTCACCTACGGCACGACCAAGGCCTTCATGGAATATTTCTCGCTGCAGTCGATCGGCGACCTGCCGGGCATGTCGGACCTCAAGGCTGCGGGCCTGCTCGACGCCCGCCTGCCGCCGGATTTTTCGGTTCCCGATCCGACTCGCAGCGTCGAACCGGACCTGCTGGAAGACCCGCTCAGCGATGAGGAGGCGCACGCCTTCCACGTCGACTTCATGGACGGGGATGACGATCCGGACGGTGCTGCCTGATTGACGGGTTGGACGGCGCTGGGCAAACGCAGTAGACCCAATTGGCGTGTTTCAGACGGAGGGGCAAATGGCTCCCGGTATGTGGCAAATTCTTCTGGTAGTTCTGCTTGCGGTGCTGCTTTTCGGCGGCCGTGGCAAGATCGCTTCGGTCATGGGTGACTTCGCCAAGGGCATCACCAGCTTCCGCAAGGGGCTCAAGGATGATGAGGGCGAAGGCGAGGAGACGACGTCGGATACGGCGGCCGGTTCGCTCAATGCCGAGGCCCGTGAAGACGAAAAGACCGGGAGCTAGGCGATGAGCCCCGGCATCGGCATGCCGGAATTGCTGGTGGTCCTGGTCCTCGCCCTGGTCGTGGTCGGTCCGCAGCAATTGCCAGTCATGATGCGCAAGGTCGGCCAGATGCTGGCGCAGGCCCGCGCCATGGCGAAGGATTTCCAGAACAGTTTCGAGGAAATCGGTCGGGAGACCGAACTCTCCGAGCTGCGCCGCGAAATCGAGGCCCTCAAGCAGTCCAATCCGGTCAACGAGATCCATGGCGAGCTGGGCAAGGCGGCCCGTGCCGCGCAGAACGACGATATTCGTCAGCTCAAGTTGAAGCAGGTCGAGAAGGACCAGGCCGTGCTTGAGGCGGCGAAGGCCGACAAGCAGGCCGCCCTCGAACAGGCCGGTGCGGCTGAAGCGGCTGCGACAGGTGATAGGGCTTCATCGGACGATGGGATGGCGGCTGCCGACGACGCGCCGGCGCCGCAAAAGCCCGTCGACGAGATCAAGGGACGCTGAGCCGCATGGCCGAGATTGAACATGATGAGGTCGAATCGAGCCGGGCGCCGCTGGTCGATCATCTGATCGAGCTGCGGTCGCGGCTCGTCCTCATCATGGGTTTCCTGCTGGCCGGTTTTGTCGGCTGTTTCCTGTTCTCCGAGACGCTCTACCAGTGGCTGCTTCTGCCCTACCGGGATGCGGCTTCCATCGTGCGCGGGGTTCCCATCGAGGAGCTCGACCTGACAGCGAATTTCTTTGCGCCGCTGGAATTCTTCTTCGTGCGGCTGAAACTGTCGCTGGTCGGTTCCATCATCATTATCTTCCCGGTCATCGCCTGGCAGGTTTACGGCTTCGTCGCGCCGGGCCTCTACAAGAATGAGCGCGGTGCCTTCGCGCCCTTTCTGGCCATGTCGCCCGTGCTGTTCGGACTGGGTGTGAGTTTCGTCTATTTCCTGGTCCTGCCGATGGTGATGCGGTTCTCCCTGGGACAGGAACAGTCGGCCGAGCTGGTCGGCACCCGGATCGAGCTCCTGCTCAACGTGTCCGACTACATGAATCTGATCACCACGTTGATGCTGGTCTTCGGCCTGTCCTTCCAGATGCCGGTATTCCTGATGCTGCTGGCCAAGGCGGGTATTCTCAAGGCGAGGACCCTGCTCAAGGGCTGGCGTTTCGCGGTCGTCGGAATCGCGCTCTTCGCCGCCTTCGTGACGCCGCCGGACCCGATCTCCCAGATCACGCTGGGTGGCGCCCTGATGCTGCTCTATTTCCTCTCGATCGCCGGCATGCACCTGATGCAGCCCTCCGGTGCCGACGCAGACGAGACCCAAGAGGACTGATCCGGTTTACGACGCGCGCGGGCAGGGCTATAGCCCGGCCTCGTCATTTCATTCCAACCGGATCAGACCCATGCACGACATCAAGCTCATCCGCGACAATCCCGACGCTTTCGACGCTGGCCTTGCCAAGCGTGGCCTCGCGCCGCAATCCGCGATCCTGATCGAGCTTGACGCCTCCCGCCGCGAAGCGCTGGGCAAACAGCAGGATGCCGAGACCGAGCGCAACGCGCTGTCCAAGCAGATCGGCAAGGCCAAGGCCACCGGCGACGAGGCGGAGTTCAATCGTCTGCGCGGCGAGGTCGATCGGCTCAAGACCGTACTCGAGGAGGCCGGTCAGCAGGCGCGTCATTTCGACGAGACGCTGAACCAGCATCTCGCTGCCCTGCCGAACCTGCCGCATGATGATGTGCCGCAGGGCGCCGATGAAAACGACAATGAGCAAGTGCGTCGCTGGGGTGATCCGCGGGCCATGGATTTTGCGCCGCGTGACCATGTCGATCTCGGCGAAGGTCTCGGACAGATGGATTTCAAGACGGCGGCCGAGATCTCCGGCTCGCGCTTTGTTGCCCTGCGGGGCGGTCTGGCCCGGATGGAGCGTGCGCTGGCGCAATTCATGCTCGATCTCCATACAAGCGAGCATGGCTATGAAGAGGTCAGCCCCCCCTACATGGTGCGAGATGAAGCCATGTTCGGCACGGGTCAGCTTCCCAAATTCGCCGATGACCTCTTCCGCACCACGGATCACCGCTGGCTTATCCCGACGGCTGAAGTGCCGCTGACCAATCTGGTCCGCGATGCGATCCATGCCGAGAGCGATCTGCCGATGCGCATGACCGCCTACACACCCTGCTTCCGTTCGGAAGCCGGCTCGGCCGGGCGCGATACGCGCGGGATGATCCGCCTGCACCAGTTCCAGAAGGTGGAAATGGTCTCGATCACCACGCCGGACGACAGCGATGCCGAGCTGGAACGCATGACCGCTTGCGCGGAAAAGGTCCTGCAGCTCCTGGAACTGCCCTATCGGGTGATGAAGCTGTGCAGCGGTGATATGGGTTTTGCCGCCCGCCGCACCTATGACCTGGAAGTCTGGATGCCCAGCCAGGATTGTTATCGCGAGATCTCGTCCTGCTCGACCTGCGGTGATTTCCAGGCGCGCCGGATGGATGCCCGTTTCCGCAAGGAGGGCGAGAAGCGTCCGGCCTTCCTGCATACGCTCAACGGATCCGGCGTCGCGGTTGGCCGCGCCCTCGTCGCGGTGCTGGAAAACCACCAGAATGCCGACGGTTCGATCACCATTCCGGCGGCGTTGCGCCCCTATATGGGCGGTCTCGAGACGATTACAGCCTGATTCAAGGGCTTCCGGCCCTGCCAGTGAGTCCATCCGGCCGGCAGGACAGACGTCCCGTTCCACCGGTCGAAGCGGCTGCAGCATCGCGTGAGGTCGCATCGGCACGTATGCAATGCCTCGCGTGGATGTCCGGGATCAAGGGCTACCGTATGGCACCCCTGTCGCGCCGGGGTCGAGGTTGTGCGCTCACCCGCTTGGGTGATTGCTCGCATTCGAAGATTCTTGTCTCTCTCACCGGAACCGGCGCCGTAGGAACGGAACTCAAGAGCGTGCATCGCACGCCTGGTCAGGCAGATGCATTCGACTTGCCCGGTTGGGTGTTTTCGGCCTGCCCCAGGATTGAACTGCCCTGGCACCGCCCGTGTCCGACATGCCGGCAATCTTGTGGTCGTCGCAGTGTTGAACTGGCCTGTCGCTTGTCTGGCACACTTGTGACCGCGTCCGGGGACTGGCGGCTGGCTCGAATTGCTTTAGAAGCAGGCGAAAGCCAACACAGCAAGCGACCGGTCGATCATGATCCCAGACAATCCCCGCATTCTCCTCACCAATGATGACGGCATCCGGGCCCACGGGCTCAAGGTTCTCGAGAAGATTGCCCGTCAGTTGTCGGACGATGTGTGGATTGTCGCACCGGCCGAGGAACAATCCGGGGCCGGGCGCTCGCTGTCGCTCCACGCGCCCTTGCGCGTGCGCCATTTCGATGAGCGCCGCATGTCGGTGTCGGGGACGCCGACCGATTGCGTGCTGATGGGCGTGCAGGACCTGATACCGGGCAAGCAGCCCGATCTCGTCCTGTCCGGCGTCAATCG
This sequence comes from Maricaulis sp., assembly GCF_015665295.1. Classification (GTDB taxonomy): domain Bacteria; phylum Pseudomonadota; class Alphaproteobacteria; order Caulobacterales; family Maricaulaceae; genus Maricaulis. The sequence goes on along the minus strand of NZ_JADFAJ010000011.1, from coordinate 87,746 downwards.
CGGCCAGAACATTGCCGAGGATGTGACCTTCTCCGGGACTGTCGCCGGCGCCATGCAGGGCATGCAGCTGGGTATACCCTCGGTCGCGCTCTCCCAGGCCTATGGCTTTGGCAAGGACGATCCGATCCAGTGGGAGACGGCGGAGATGTATGGCGCGCCGATCCTGCGCCGCCTGTTCGACCTGAAATGGCCGGATGACGTGCTGATCAACATCAATTTCCCGGACCGCAAGCCGGAAGATGTCGAGGAGGTCGAGGTCACCCGCCAGGGCCGCCGCGACCAGCACATCCTGCATGCCGAACACCGGACTGACCCGCGCGGCATGGATTATTACTGGCTCGCCTTCAAGGGTCTGTTGTCCAATCCGCCGGACGGGGTCGATCTGCGGGCCATCTATAATGGCAAGATTTCTGTCACGCCGCTGCACATGGACCTCACCCATGGCGAGACGCTGGGCAATCTGAAAAGCATGCTCGGCGGCGTGCCGCCCAAGTCCTGATCCCGCCCCGGGCGGCGACCCGGCGTTTCAAGAAGGTTGTCTCGCATGCAATTGCCTGATCCCCGCATGATCCAGCTCGTGATGAGCCTGCGCGGTGGCGGTGTGACCGATGCCAAGGTGATGGGCGCGCTCGAACGCACGCCGCGCCATCTCTTCGTGCCGCAGCGTTTCGGCGACCAGGCCTATGATGACCGGGCCCTGCCGATTGATTGCGGCCAGACGATTTCTCAGCCGCTCATTGTCGCCCTGATGACCCAGGCGCTGAAACTGGATGATCGCTGCAAGGTGCTCGAGATCGGCACCGGCTCGGGCTATCAGGCCGCCGTGCTCGCCCGGCTGGCGCGGCGGGTCTATTCGGTCGAGCGCTATCGCACCCTGTCACGTGAGGCCGAGGCCCGGTTCGAAGGCCTGCGCCTGACCAATATCGTGACCCGGATCGGCGACGGAACGCTGGGCTGGCCCGAACAGGCCCCCTTTGACCGCATCATCCTGACCGCTTCTGCCCCGACCCGCCCGGATGCCATCCTGGCGCAGCTCAAGGAAGGCGGTATCGCCGTGGCGCCGGTTGATCGCGAGACCCGCCAGGTTCTGGTGCGCTATGTCCGCGATGGCGACACGATCTCCGAAACCGACCTCATGGATGTTCGCTTCGTGCCGCTGGTGAAGGGTGAGGCACGCGCCCTTTAGCGGGCGGCGCCACGCTGATAGGATCAGAAAATGGGCATCGTATACGAGAGTCTGGGTGGGGACGGCCTGATCAGCGTGACGCTTGTCGGGCTGGCCAGTCGTACCGAGCATGCGTCGGCCGAGGAGCAGGCCCGGCGCGATATAAGCAGTGGCCGGCTGAAGGCGCTCATTGTCGATGCCTCGGGCGCGGAAGTTCCGGCCAATCAGAGTATCTCCCTGGAAATCTGGGAAGATTTTCTCTGCACGCTGGGGGCGCGCCCCTTTGCCTACCTGCCGCCCGTCGGACATCAAAGCGAGGCCCGCGACGCCATGATCGCCGAGCTGGTTGAGGAATGGGGCGCCAGGTTTCGCCTCGCCGCCTCGGTCGAGGATGCCCGGCAATGGTGCCTCGCCGAGATCGCGGCCGGCGGCACCGGTCCGGAACAAGGCAACTGAGACCGGCGTGGACCGCGGATCGGCCTCATATTAAATCTGCATCATGGATCGCGCGTGACCGCGCATGGATAACCGCCGGTTAAGCCTTATCTGGCTTGATGACCCCGCTATTCCTGCCGGAGGTCGAGCCCGAAATGCGTTCTGTGTCCCTGATCTGCCTCCTTGTGGTGGTGAGCGCGAGCCTTGCGGCCTGTGCTTCCGGCCCGCGTGAGCCGGCCCGGGTCGACTATCGCAGCTTCGGCAATGGTTCGACGACAAGCAGCGCTTCGCGGCCGTCCCGTGGCGGCTCGGTGAATTGTGGTTCCGGCTATACCGTCCGCACCAATGATACCCTGTCCGAGATTGCCGAGCGTTGCGGCGTGAGCATGTCGGACCTGGCCAGCACCAATGGGCTCAGTGCGCCCTATACGCTTCGGGTCGGCCAGACGATCGCCATGCCGCGACCGCCGGTGCATGTCGTGCAGCGCGGCGAGAACCTCTACCGTATCGGCCTGCGCTACGGCGTGCCCTTCCAGCAATTGGCCAGCCATAACGGTATTCGTGCGCCCTACGAGATCGAAGTCGGCCAGCAGATACGCCTGCCGCATGGCGCCCAGGTCGCCTCGACCACATCGGGCGGCTCTTCGCGCGCTCCGACGACGTCGGCGCCGAATGACCGCTACGCCCCGCCACCGGCCGAAGCCGGAGCGCCCAGGTTTGACTGGCCCATTCGCGGGCAGGTCCTGTCGTCCTTCGGGCGTCGCCCCAATGGCGAGCGCAATGACGGCATCAATATCGAGGCCACGACCGGGGCCGAGGTCCGCGCCGCGGCGCCGGGTCAGGTCGTTTATGCCGGCAGCGAGCTCGCCGGCTATGGCCAGCTCGTGCTGGTTCGCCACAGTGGTGGCTTTGTGACTGCCTACGCCCATAATTCGCGCCTGCTCGTCCGTGAGGGCGACCAGATCAGTCGGGGCCAGATTATCGCCCAGGCGGGTGCTACCGGCACGGTCGACCGGCCGCAGGTGCATTTCGAGATCCGCTCCGGGGTGAATCCGGTCGATCCGATGTCCTATCTGCGCTGAGCCCGGTGCGTGTCCCGTGTGCCTTGGAGCACACAGTCCGGCAGCGCCGCTACAGCCGACCCTTGTTGCAACCAGGCCTCGTCCCGATATAGTCCCGCGCATTCGAATTTCAGGGCGTTTTCGCACTCTCGTTGCGTTACGCACCCACAAGCCGCGGAGCGCGCTACCTCATGGAACAGTATTCTTCGATCATCATGTTGGTCCTGATGGGCCTGGTCTTCTACTTCCTGCTCATCCGTCCGCAACAAAAGCGCATGAAAGAGCACAAGGCGCTGATCGACGGTCTCAAGCGTGGCGATGAAGTCATCACCCAGGGCGGCATGATCGGCAAGATCGCCAAGGTGACGGACGAGGAAGTGACGCTGGATCTCGGCGAGGGCGTGAAGGTCCGTATCGTTCGCTCGACGATTGCCGATGTGAAGGGTCGCACCGCGCCCAAGCCGGCCAATGATTCCAAGACCGATGCCAAGAAGGACGACAAGGAAATCGGCTGAGCCGATTGACCGTCATCCCTGATCGTCCCTGACCAAGAGGCCGCGCTGACATGCTGCATTTCGGGCGTTGGAAACTGCTTTCCATATTCCTCATCACGCTGCTCGGCGTGATGTACACCATCCCCAATTTCGTGCCGGAAACCGACCGTTACACGATCAATGAGGCGGATGGGACACGCACGCCCAAGGGCATCTGGCGCTTTATTCCTGCAGGGACGATCAATCTCGGCCTCGACCTCCAGGGCGGTTCGCATATCGTCTTTGAAGTCGATATGGATGAGGTCCGCGATGCCCAGCTCGAAGCGCTGGCCTCGGATATCCGCACCTCGCTGCGTGAAGCACCGCCCGTGCTGGCCCGCTCGGTCTCGGTGATCGGCGATGAGGTCGTGGTGTTGATGGTCCGTCCCGAGGATCGCGAAACCGCGCTGGAACGTGTCCGCGATCTCAACGCGCCGGTCACGACCGGGGTTGGCCAGGTCGGTCTTGCCAACATGTATGACATTGCGGCGGACGCATCGGATCTCAGCGCGATCCGTATCTCGGTCACGCCGCAACAGTATGAAATGATCCGAACGCGGACGCTGGAGCAGTCGATCACGGTGATCCGTCGCCGCCTCGACGGGCTCGGCACGACTGACCCGACCATTGCCCGTTCCGGTGATCGCCGCGTCCTGGTCCAGGTGCCGGGCGCTGACGATCCGCAGGCGATTATCGACCTTGTCGGCACCCAGGCCGCCATGAGCTTCCATCTCGTCGATGACAGTGTTGATCCCGGCCCGAATGGCCAGGCGCGCACGCCTCCCGGCGTCACCGTTTTTCCGATGGCGGACACGGGCGGGACAGCCTGGCTTGCGGTTGAAACCCGTCAACGTCTGACCGGCGAAAATCTCAACAGCGCCTACGTCACGAACCACCCGAACTATGTGGGTCCGGTCGTCGGCTTCCGCCTGGACACGCAAGGCGCCATCATTTTTGGCGAACTCACGCGCGCCAATCGTGGCCGCAGCTTTGCGATCGTGCTGGATGACGAGATCATCACGGCGCCCCGGATCAACGAGCCGATCCTGTCCGGCTCCGGCGTGATCGGCGGCGGCTACACCTATGAATCTGCCAACCAGCTTGTCATCCTGCTCAATGCCGGCGCGCTGCCGGCGACCCTGACGCCGGTCGAGCAGCGCGTCGTAACGGCCTCGCTCGGACGTGACCAGATCGAAAGCGGACAACTCGCCGTGATGATCGGTTTTGGCCTGGTGATCATCTTCATGGTCGCGATGTATGGCGTGTTTGGCGTCTTTTCGACGGCGGCGCTCCTGATCAACGTCTTCCTGATCCTGGGCGGCCTGTCCGGACTTGGCATGACGCTGACCCTGCCGGGTATTGCCGGTATCATCCTGACCATCGGTATGGCGGTTGACGCCAATGTGCTGATCTATGAGCGGATCCGCGAAGAGGTGAAGAACAACCGCACCCCGGTGCAGGCGCTGCAGGCCGGTTATGAGCGGGCGCTGGCCGCCATTCTCGATGCTAACATCACCACCTTCATTGCTGCGGCCGTGCTGTACATGCTCGGCGCCGGACCGGTGCGCGGCTTCGCCGTGACGCTCGGGGTGGGCATCATCACCTCGGTCTTCACCGCTTTCGTGATCTCCCGCCTGCTGGCGGTTGTCTGGCTGCGGGCGTTCAAGCCCAAGACGCTGCCGCTTTAAGGGGAGGAAACGGACATGACCCTCGCACTCGTCAAATACCTGCCGACATCGGCCAAGGTCCCCTTCATCCGCGGACGCTTCATCGCGCTGGCGGTCTCGGGCCTCTTCATCGTCTTCTCCATGTTCGAATTCGCCACGGTAGGCATCAATTTCGGCATTGATTTCCGCGGCGGTATCCAGACCGAAGTCGCCGCGCTGAACACCACCTCGATCGAGGGCTTGCGCACGACAGCCAACGCGCTCGACCTGGGTGAAGCCCGGGTGCAGGGCGCCGGCGCGTCCGGCGAAGACCGTACGACCTACCTGATCTCGCTTCCCTTGCAGGAAGGCGAGGGGCTGGAGGGCGAGGCGGCCCAGAATACGGCCCGGCAGGCGCTGGAAGATGCGCTGCTGGCCGATTTCCCCGATATCGAAATGCGCGGAACGACGGTGATCGGTGGGGCTGTTTCGGGCGAGCTGATCGTTTCCGGCTTTACCGCCATCGGCGTCGCGCTTTTCTTGATGCTGGTCTATATCTGGTTCCGCTTCGAGTGGCAGTACTCGGTCGGCGCAATCGTCGCCCTGACCCACGACGTTATCGCCACGATCGGCATGTTCTCGCTGACCCAGATGTCCTTCGATCTCGCCACCGTCGCTGCCATCCTGACCATTGTCGGTTACTCGATGAACGACACCGTGGTCGTGTATGACCGGATCCGTGAAAATCTCCGCAAGTACAAGCGCATGCCGTTGCCCGAAGTGCTCAACCTGTCGATCAATGACACGCTGTCACGCACGATCCTGACCTCGGTGACCACGCTGGTCGCGCTGATCTCGCTCTATCTGATCGGTGGCACGGCCCTGAAGGGGTTTGCCTTTGCGATGATCTGGGGCGTGCTGATCGGGACTTTCTCGTCGATCTTCGTGGCCGCGCCGATCCTGCTGTTCACCAATGTCCAGCGCGAGAGCAATGAGAGCTGAGCGGGTGTGAGGCCGGCTACACTATCCTGAGGCGCGAATAAGCCGTATTTTCCCTCCACTGACAGAGTGATTCTGTCGATTGGGGAGGGAAAACAATGGGTGCAATACTCAGCAATCTGCGCACGACGGTCATCGTCTCCTTCGTGCTCGTGGCCCTTTATTTGGGCGCCTATGTCATGTCCGGTGCGATCGTGCCGGATGGGGCTTTCTGGCAGGGCCTTGCGCGCTGGACGCATGTTGTCGCCGGCATCATGTGGATCGGCCTGCTCTGGTATTTCAACTTCGTGCAGATCCCGAACATGCCGAACATTCCGGACGAGCAGAAGCCGGCCATCGGCAAGGTGATCGCGCCGGCGGCCCTGTTCTGGTTCCGCTGGGGTGCCGCCTTCACCGTTCTGACCGGCCTCATGGTGGCCGGCCTGCGCGGCTACTCGATGGAAGTGCTCAGTCTCGGACTCGTGGCCGAGGTCTACACGCCACAATATTCATTCATCGGAATCGGCATGTGGCTGGCCATCATCATGGCGATCAATGTCTGGTTCGTGATCTGGCCGAACCAGAAGATCGCTCTCGGCCTGGTCGAGGCAGACGCCGACGCCAAGCCGAAGGCCGCGCGCACGGCGATGCTGTTCTCGCGGACCAATACGCTCCTGTCCTTCCCGATGCTGATCGCGATGGCCATGGCCCAGACGATCTTCGGCTAGCGACGCCTCCGATCTGTCTGCCCGAAACGTTCAGGGCCCGCCGGAGACTTCGGCGGGCCCTGTTCACGTTCGGGGGGTACGTGAGCATCCGTGCGGCTTTTCGGGGAGGGGCGCCGCTCGATGCCTTCGTATAACGAGCAGACGCGTCACATTCCGTCGCCGGGACGGCGCTCGATTTGCAGCCGCCTCAGTCGAAGGCGAAACTCGCATACACTCGCGGCCGGAATTCGCGCAGTGTGCGTGGTTCGGGCCGATACTGCGAGGGCTGGATCTGGGTCATGATCACCGCCGCCGTGCCGGTGCGCGGGCTGACGAAGAAGTCGGTGTCAAAGAGACCGCCCCAGCTCAGATCACCCGGAACGCCGGCCGGGCGCTGGCCTTCCTCTGGCGGCAGCACAACGTCCATGGCGAGCGCGAAGGCGCGGCCATCCCAGCCTTCGCCCAGCTGATCGCCGGTCGCATGCGGGCTGGAGAAGATCGCGAAGGTCTCCTGCGACATCAGTTCGACATCGCCGAGCTGGCCGCCATTGGCGAGCAGCATGGCAAAGCGGATATAGTCTGACGCGGTCGAAACCAGACCACCGCCACCGGACGGCCAGGTCGGGGTGCCAAATTCGAACGGCACCATCGCGCCGTCTTCGTCATGGATATAGAGCGGCGCCAGTTCGTCCTCGGAGAAATCGACGTCCTCGAAGAAGAAGCCGGTCGAGTTCATGCCCAGCGGCGTGAAGATCTCGGTGTCGAAGAAGGTGTTGAGCGGCATGCCGGAGACCACTTCGATCACCCGTCCGGCGACATCCAGCCCATAGGAATACATCCAGCGTTCGCCGGGATCGGTATAGAGCGGCATGGCCGTCAGCCGGTCGACCCGGAAGGCGAGGTCGCCCTCGCCGTCATACATGGAGTTTTCCAGGTAGAGCCGACCCAGATCGCTCTCCGCCTCGAAGATATAGCCCAGCCCGGCTGTATGGGTCAGCAGGTGCTCGATCGTCATCACCGTGTCCGGTGCCCGCGTCTCGATCTCGCCGGCCTCATTGGCCATGGGAGAGACGGCGACGCGGACATTGGCGAAGGACGGGATGTAGTCGCTGACCGGATCGTGCAGCGCGATCTCGCCGCGCTCGACCAGCATCATGATCGCAACCGCAGTGACCGGCTTGGTCATGGAAGCAATGCGCACCGGCGTGTCGACGGTGAAAGGGGCATGATTGTCCAGATCGGCTTCGCCGGCCTCGGACAGGAAGGCAATCTGTTCACCGCGGGCGATGATCGCGGCATAGCCGGGGCGGGCGCCGGCAGCGGCGAGCGTGTCGAGATGATTGTCCAGATCGGCCAGGGCGACCGGGTCAAAACCCAGCGCAGCCGGATTCTCAACGGAGTGTGTGTCTTGCGCCAGCAGCGGCGCGGTGACGGGCATGAGCACCGTCGTGGCCAGCGCGAACGCAGCCATGGCTTGTTTGAACGCCATCTAACCTTCCCTTCGGGATTGTAATTATCGACCGAAGGGAAGGTTAGGGCGCAAGAGCCGCTCTGACGAGAGGCTTATTGGGCAGCGGCGAGGTTTTCAGCCGCAAATTCCCAGTTCACCAGCTTGTCGAGGAAGGTGGAGATGTAGTCCGGACGGCGGTTCTGGAAATCAAGATAATAGGCGTGCTCCCAGACATCCATGGTGAGGAGCGGGGTGACGCCCTCATCCGTCAGCGGCGTCTCGGCGTTCAGCGTCTTGCGCACTTCCAGCTTGCCATTGGCCAGGACCAGCCAGGCCCAGCCGGAGCCGAACTGGGTGGCGCCGGCATCGGCGAAGGCGGTCTTGAAGGCGTCCAGCGATCCGAAATCGCGGTCGATCATTGCGGCAAGATCGCCGGTCGGTGCACTACCGCCATTGGGACGCATGGACTGCCAGTAGAAGGTGTGGTTCCAGATCTGGGCGGCATTGTTGAACACGCCGGCCTTGGCGGCATCACCGGCAGTGGCCTTGATCACGTCTTCCAGCGACATTTCGGCCAGATCGGTGCCCTCAACGAGGCCGTTGAGTTTGCCGACATAGGCGTTGTGGTGTTTCCCGTGGTGGAAATCCAGCGTCTGGGAGGAGATATGGGGAGCCAGCGCGTCCTTGGCATAGGGCAGATCGGGCAGGGTGAAAGCCATGGGAACCTCTTACAGTGACGAAGTCGGGGAAGATGAGGGCCGGTCGGGCCGTTTTCATGTCCGCACATATGGTGTGGATGCCGCCCAAGTCCACCCGGGAGACGCATGATGGCCAAAGAAATCGACAGCTTGCTGCAAAATGCCGATCCCGACCGCTATCTCTGCGCCCTGTTCGCAAAGCCGCAGGAACGGGCCGGTCTTCTGGCCCTTTACGGTCTCAATCACGAGCTGGGCCGGGCGGCCGATTCCAGCTCGGAAAGCCTGATCGGCGAGATGAAGCTGACCTGGTGGCGCGACGCCATCGCCGACCTTCATGCCGACCCGCCCAGGGTCCGTCGTCATGATGTGACCGAGGGGCTGGCCGCGCTCACGGACCGCATTTCGCTGGACCAACTGACACCGCTTGTCGAGGCCCGCTTCGATGACATTGCGGCACGCCCCTATAGCGATCTCGACGACCTGCTTGCCTATGTCGACGCAACCGCTGTGCGACTGGTGCGTCTCGCCCTGATCGTGGTTGATGCCGTCGATGCCGTGCCCGAGGACAGCATTCGGGATGCGGGACGGGCCTGGGGGCTGACCGGGCTGTTGCGGGCCTTCCCGATGCGCGCGCAGATCGGACGGGCTCCGATTGGCGGCGAGGCCCTGGCGGCGGCCGGCGTGACGCCCGCCATGATGGCCCAGGGGCTGGGGCAGGCGCAGGTCGCCGAGGCACGGGCCGGCATCATCGCGGCCGCCCGCAGCGCTGTTGAAGGGCTGCAGGCGGCGCGCCCCCTGCCGGCCGAGGCCGTGCCGGCGATGGGCTATTGCCTTCTGGCCGCGGGGTATCTGAAGCGCTTGCCGGACAATCCCTACGCCCTGGCAGCGGATATCAATCCGCTGGCGCGACGCCTGCGCCTGACCTGGCTGGCCCTGACCGGCCGCTAGCTGGTCTAGGAGGCTTGCCTCGCCGGGGCGCTCGCGTCCAACATGGCGGCAACCAAGGAGACGACACATGCATCACGCGCTTATCACCGGAGCCAATCGCGGACTGGGGCTGGAGCATGCCCGGCAATTGCTCGAGCGCGGCTGGCATGTCAGCGCCGCGGTTCGCGATCCGGCCGCGGCCACAGAGCTCGCCGCATTGCAGGTCGGCGCGGGCAAGCTGGATATTCATGCCTATGACGCGGCCGATCCCGACAGTGCCCAAGCGCTGGCCAGGATGGTCACGGGGCCGGTCGACCTGCTGTTTGCCAATGCCGGCATGATGGCGCCCGAGACGCGCCGGTTCGGTGCCGCCGCAGGGGCCGCCATGCTGGAGGAATTCAGGGTCAATTCGATCGCGCCGCTGGCCCTGGTCGAGGCCTTTGTGGACCGCGTCGCCGAGTCCGAGATGAAGGTGATTGCCCTTCAGTCGTCGCGCATGGGGTCGGTCCGCGACAATGACAGCGGCGGTGGCTACGGCTATCGCGCCTCGAAGGCCGCGCTCAATGCGATCGGCAAGTCGTTGAGCATAGACCTCAAGGATCGCGGCATTGTTGTGCTGATCCTGCACCCGGGCTGGGTGAAGACCGATATGGGGGGCCCCAATGGTCAGCTTACGGTTCAGGAATCCGTCTCCGGCCAGCTCGATCTGATTGCCCGTGCCTATGGCAATCCGGTCATGAGCGGCCGTTTCTATCACGTCTCCGGCCAGGACTTGCCCTGGTAGGTCGCCCTTGGAACGGGGCACGGCTCACGCCTTATTCCTCGCCGAGATGCTCGGCGAGGAAACGCTCAAGCTCGGTCAGAAGCGTTTCACGTGTCTGCGGCTGGGTGAGCCAATGGTCGCCGTCCTCTAGCCGGATGAAGGTCACCAAATCGCGGTCGCGTGCGGCATTGTTGAAAAACACGCTCTGTTCGATCGGAACGACGCTATCGCTTTCGCCATGGAGGATGAGTACCGGGATCGACAGGTCCGGCGCGAGATGGCGCGGGGAGACATTGTCGGCTTCGGTGAAGCTCAACAGGTCGTTTTCGCCCAGGATAGACCGCCGAAAACCGGCCTGCATTGCGCTGGAAAGCCCGGTGCGCCGGTCGATGAAGCCCAGCATTGCCGGCAGGTCCGTCACGGGCGCAAAGGCCGCGGCGCAGGCATACAGGTCCGGCGTCAGTGTTGCCCCTGCCAGCGCCGCATAGCCGCCATAGCTCGCGCCAACAATGCAGATCCTGTCAGGATCAGCCAGTCCGGCCTCTGTGAGCGCGTTGACGCCATCCGAAATGTCCTGCTGCATCAAGCGTCCCCATTGCCCGTCGCCGGCGCGTGCCCATGCATAGCCATAACCATCGGAGCCGCGAAAATTGGGTTGCAGGACAGTGTAGCCGCGGGAGCCGAGGAAATGGGCCCAATAGTCGAAGCGGCCGTTCGCGCGCGCTTCCGGCTGACCGTGCACGAGAAGTGACCCGTGTGATTGCGGGCCGCTATGGATCAGGATGATGGTTGGTTGCGGACCCGCTCCGGCAGCGCGCGTGAGGTAGCCCGGAATGGGCGTCCCGTCCCGTGCCGCATAGCTGTAGGGTTCACGGGCGGGCAGTTGGACATCGGCGAGGTCGGGATGCGAATTTGCAAACTGGGAGAGTGCGCCGGTTTCTCCGTCGAAATAGTAATAGACGGTGGGGCCGTTGGCCGGATGAGTTGCGACCAGGATCTTGGTGAAATCGCTCGACCAGGTCTCGATGGTCGTCGGCACGCCGCCAAGCGCGGCTTCAAGCTGGCCGCGCAACTGGTCAATCCCGGCATTGAACCAGACTTGCGTGGGGGTCTGCGCTTCCACCTCAACCCCGCGCACGAGGTTGGAATGCGGATCACAGATGATACGGGAATGGTCGAACTGTTGGTTCTGGAAGATCGGTGCACCTATCACGCCGGTCTCCAGCGACAGCGGCAGGACACTTAGATGGTCGTCCATGTAATAGCCGACGGCGAGATCCCCGGACGGCAACAGGCCGTACACTTCCAGCCCTTCGATCCGGGAGTCTTCCAGCGCGAAGACTTCTTCCCAGTTGCCGCCACGCAAAACGCGTATCGATTGATAGTCACCGACTGCATCATAATCCATCCGGGCGACGGCCTGGCCGTCGCGATCGAGGAAAAACCGGACCGTGCTCGCGCCACCTTCGTGGACAAGGGTCGAGCGCCGGGAGCCGGGACTCGCCCGATGCAGGTCGCGCTGGCGGCTGACACTGTTGATCGCGATCATGACCTCGCCGGTTGACGGCACCCGCCCCGCAATACGGCCGCGGTTGAGGTCGAGGCCGGTATTGCCTTCCTCACCGAGATTGCTGCCGATGCCGCCACTGGAATTTTGCCGCGACATCAGGCGCACGGGCTCGAAGCCATTATTGATCTCAAAGCCGAACGCCGCGGTGAAATCGACCATGCCTTCCAGATAGGGCAGGCGGCCGGACTGACTGGCGACCATGACCAGGCTGTCGTTGTCAGCCCAGAGCACGGTATGCGGCACGAGGCCCGATATGTTCGAGATACGTCGCTCGCCACTGGCCAGGTGAGCGGCGAGCAGGATCAGGTTCCCGCCAGTGTCATTGGTCACGAAGGCGATCCGTGAGCCGTCTGGAGAGAGGGCAACCAGGCTCGCGTGGGGCGTGCGGGAGAATGCCGAAACGGCCGGCAAGGCCTGTGCAAGACAGCTGCCTGCCGAGATGAGCCCAACGGCCACGGCCACCAGCAGGGAACGCGGATTGAATCGGGACACGGGCTTTCCTCCTCGGGCATTCTGCGCCGCCCATGCGCCAGGCTGATCAGGTCAGCCGGCCGCCCAGCTCGCCAAATCGCTCAGCGCGCGCTCCGACAGCGCCGTCTTGCGCGCCGGTGTCTTGGCCTTGCCCCTGATGCGATTCCCGTCGGCATCGATCGTGGGCTGCTCGATCGGCGGGAAGAGACCGAAATTGACATTCATCGGCTGGAAAGACCCCTTGCCGCCATCCAGATGACCGCCCGTGACATGGCCGATCAGCGCGCCGAGCGCAGTGGTGGCAGGCGGCGGGATGAGGGCAGTCCCCAGGCGCTCCGCGGCGGCATAGCGGCCCGCGAGCAGGCCCATGGCGGCGCTTTCGACATAGCCCTCGACACCGATCAGCTGGCCGGCAAAGCGCAGGCGCGGCTGGCTCTTCAGGCGCAATTGCGCATCGAGGAGTTTCGGTGAGTTCAGGAAGGTGTTGCGGTGGATGCCGCCAAGCCGGGCAAAGCGGGCCTCCTCGAGACCCGGGATCATGCGCAGGACTTCGCCCTGGGCGCCGTATTTCATCTTGGTCTGGAAGCCGACGAGATTGAACAGCGTGCCCAGCGCATTGTCCTGGCGCAGCTGGACGATGGCCCAGGGCTTCACCGTCGGATTGTGCGGATTGGTCAGGCCGACCGGTTTCATCGGGCCGTGCCGCAGGGTCTCGCGACCGCGCTCGGCCATCACCTCGATCGGCAGGCAGCCGTCGAAATAGGGGGTGTTGGCCTCCCATTCCTTGAACTCGGTCTTTTCCGCCGCGATAAGCGCGTCGATGAAGGCCTCATACTGGTCCTTGTCCATCGGGCAGTTGAGATAGGCCTTGCGCTCGGCCTCGGTCTCGCCCTTGTCATAGCGTGACTGGAACCAGGCTTTCTCGGTGTTGACGCTGTCGCGATAGACGACCGGTGCGATGGCATCAAAAAAGGCCAGCTCGCCTTCGCCGGTTTCCTTCAGGATCGCTTCGGACAGGCTTTCCGAGGTCAAGGGACCGGTGGCGATGATGACGCTGTCCCAGTCCTCCGGCGGCAGGGCGGGGATTTCCTCGCGATTGATCGTCACCAGCGGATGCTCGGAGAGCTCCTTCGTGACGGCCTGCGAGAAGACGTCACGATCAACAGCCAGCGCGCCGCCGGCGGGCAGGCGGGCGGCATCGCCCTGGCGCAGGATGATCGAGTCGAGGCGGCGCATTTCCTCGTGCAGGAGGCCGACCGCATTGGTGCGGTGATCATCCGAGCGGAAGGAGTTCGAGCACACCAGCTCGGCCAGCCCGTCTGTATGGTGGGCATCGGTGCCCTTCACGCCGCGCATTTCGTGCAGGATGACCGGCACGCCCTTGGAGACGAGCTGCCAGGTGGCCTCGGAACCGGCCATGCCGCCGCCGATGACGTGAACGGGTTTCATCGCTTGATCTGTCATGCGCGGCATATCGAACCGGGGCGCATGGGAGTCAAGCGGGCGGGGGCAGGCTTGTCGTCATGCGGGATGGTCCGCGATACCCGTTGGAGGTCGCAATGGCCGGGTTTGAGGGCGTGATCTATGTGAGATTTGTCGTCACCGAGACCGGCGAAGTGGACGACATCGAGATCGTCGGCGGCTTCCCGCCAGGCGCGTTCAACGAGGTTGTGGTCGATGCTCTGGAGGGCTGGCGCTACGACCCGGCCACCCAGGACGGGGTTCCAGTCCGGCGCAGCGGCGTTGAGCAACGCTTTGATTACCGCATGCAGCGCTGACGCGACCGCGCGTCGCGCTTGATCCTTGCGGGCAGGGCGGTATCTCTGGCGACGAAGTGATCGGAGCCGTCATGTCGAGCCAGCCCATTCCCGTCCTGCCCATACCCGTCCTGCGCAGTGTTGTGGTCGCCTATGGCCTGCTGGCCACGCACTGGCAGCGCTTTGCGCTGGCCGGCCTGCCCTTCACCCTGGCCTATGCGGTCCGGCTGTGGCTGGCGCAAAAGGGTCAGGCTGCGCCGCTGGACGGTTTCTGGCTGACCCTTGATGCCACGGCCCTGATCGCCATGACCGTTGGCAGCCTGGCCTTCTCGGCCATGGCCTTTCGCCTTGCCGTGCGCGACGAGTATGCCGGTCGCTGGGGGCTGCAGTTGTCCGGCGATGAGTGGCGCCTCTTCATCGTGGCCCTGCTCAATGCGGCGCTGGTCCTCATCGTCGCCCTGTTGGCGGCCATGTTCGCCTTTGTCGTGTTCAGCACGATTGCCGGCGGTGCGGTCGACCGGGCCGGCATCAATCCGGAAGAGGCCGGTTTCGACCTGCCGACCGCCATGAGCTACATGACACTGGCCGACTGGATCGCGGCCTGGGTCGTCAATGCCGTCGCCTTCCTGCTGGTTGCCTGGCTGATCGCCCGTCTGTCGATCTCATTCCCGGCCAGCATCGCGCAGCGCGCTGTGCGGGTCCTGTCGGTCTGGACGCTCAGCGAGGGCCAGGCCTGGCGCATCATGGGCGCGATGGCGCTGGCAGTCCTGCCCCTGTTCGCCATCGAGATCGGGCTTTATGAGGCGCTCAGCGCGATGTTGGGTGATCGATTCCTGGCGACGCCGGTCACCGTCGGCGCCACGGTGGAGACCTCGGGCGGCTTCGTGATGATGCAGGAATACATGCGGGTGACCGGCTTTTTTGCCATCCTCAACCTGCCTGTAATTGCCGGTCTCTATGCCCATTTCCACGCCGTGCGAACCCAAACTTCCGCCTAGCGGGACGATTGCGGCTCTGTTCCCGCTGGCGATTTTTCGTCAGGCGCGCATGATGGTATTATCGTGACGCAAGGGCAGGGACTGATCATGGCCACGCAAAGCTTCGATATCGGCAAGGCAATCTTCTGGTTTTTCATTCGCTTCGGCGAGAAGCCGGGCGGCGCGCTCTGGCTTTTCGTCTTCCAGGCACTGTGCGCTGCGGTTCTCGTCGCCCTGTCGGTGATGATGATGGGGCCGGCCTATATCAACCTGTTCGAACTCATCGAGGCGGACGCCCATGGCGGTCTCAGTGATGCCGACGCCATGCGGCAGGTCTTCGGCATCTTGATGCCCTTCCTGACCTATGGCTTCCTGATTATCCCGCTCACCTTCCTGTTTGCGGTCACGTTCCAGGCCGCCTGGCTGCGCTTTCTCACCAAGGGTGAGATCAAGCCGGTCGTTCCGATCCGTTTCGGCGGCGACGAGCTGCGCCTGATCGGGGTCAATCTGCTCTACGTGGTCGTGGCTGCGGTGGCCTATTTCGGCGCGGCCCTGGTGATCGGGATCTTCGGCTTCGGCGCCGTGATGATGGCGCAGGGCGGTGGCGATTCCGCAGCGATCGGTTTCGGTGGCGGTCTGCTGGCCTTTCTCGCCTTCCTCGCGGTTCTGGTCGCATTGCTGGTCTTTGCCATCCGCCTGGCTTCAGCGCCGGCCCTGACCGTGCTGGACGGACGCCTGCGCTTCTTCGAGAGCTGGGATGCCAGCAAGGGCGTGTTCTGGCCGCTTCTGGTCAGCTATGTCGTTGCCTATGCCATCATGATGGTGATTGGCGGCACGCTGGGCTTCGTGGTCCAGCTGGCCCTGCTGGCGGCGCTCTTCCCGATGCTCATGGATCTGGTCGATGTCGCGGAACAGGGTAGCCAGGTGGATCCTGACGCCGTTCTCGCCAGCCTCCAGTCCAGCCTCAGCCAGCCCGGCACGCTGATCGCCCTGATTGTCGGCTTCGTGCTGCTCTACGCCTTCCAGGTCATGCTGGAAGCGGTCTGGCACTCGATCGGTGCCTATAATGCCGTGCGGGTCCGCAGCGGCGGTGAGGGCGAGGCGTCGGATGCGCCGACCCTGGCCGCGGGCCACCCGATGGGCGCCTCGCCCAGCGAGGGGTGAGCCGCCGCTCCGGTCTGACAGGATCGCGCACCCCCGGTCCGGCACAAGTCCGGACCGGGGGTGGCCCTGTCGTGAATCGCAACCTGAGATTAAATCTGCTATCCTGTCTCCCGTGAGTCTGCGCGGACGGCCTCCGCCAAGCCCAGGGAGGCACTATCATGACCACCAATCTTGCCGGCGCGTACATCACGGGTCTGTTCGGGAAATCTGACCTGCTGGCCCCGACGCAGTCGGAACTGCTCGCATCGCGCATGAATGACTACATCTTCTGGTCAGTCCATGTGAACCCGGACGGCAACCTGCACTACAATGACGTGCCGCTGGTCACCAATGGCGTGCTCGACCCGACCACCGGTGCCGGGATCGGCGGTATCATCAGTGCCGCCCGAAAGGCCGGGCTGGCCCAGAATGTATGGTTCTCGGTTGGCTCTGGCGGTGTGTCCGACTTCCAGAACATCCAGTCCATCCTGAACAGGGGCGGGGCCAATGAAGCAAACCTTTTTGCGAATTTCCAGGTCCTGATGGACCTCGGCGCCGATGGTTTTGACCTCGACTATGAGGAATACCTGACCGAGCCGGCCGGCCTGATCAGCCGTTTCACGATCGAGCTCAACCAGCGCATGGGCGCAAAGCTGACCTATTGCCCTTATTACGGCGTCTCGATGTGGATCGATTGCCTGAAAGCCAACATGACCGAGCTGGGCAGCCAGCCGGTCGTCGGCTTCAACCTGCAATGCTATGCCGGCGGCGCGAGCAATGATCCCCGCATATGGGTCCAGGAGATCCATCGGGCCGGTTCGTCGATCGGGGTCAGCAATGCGCAGGCCTTTGTCCGCCCGGGCATGGCGGTCGCAGGATCACCCTCGGCGCCGGCCCTGACACCCAGCCAGATGACCGCGCAACTCAACACCTGGCAATCGCCGGGCGGCTGGATCTGGAACACGGCCAATGTGCTCAATTCCCAGTCGAAGACCGGCTATTCGATCACCGATTATGCCAGTGCCATGCTGGCCGCCGCGCCGGTGGTCGAAAAGGCGTAAGCCGGACTTGCCCACATCTCCCGCCGCCGCCTAGTCTCGTGCGACAGCGCAGATTTGGGCGGCGGAACGGGGCATCGAACATGGCCGGACAGGAAATTTATGCCAAGCGCGGGCTGCGGGCCCGGCGGACCTGGACGGCGGCGGCCATTCCCATGGCCATTGCCCTGATCATCCTCGGCGCGGTCATCGGTGCGATAGCCGGTGTCCTCCTCGGCTATATCTCGGCCGATGGCACGTCGGACGAGACCTGGCAGGGCATGACCTATACGCTCATCGGCACGTTTGCGCCGGGAGCCGTGCTGGTCTTCCTCTGGGTCATCTTTTTCGAGCGGCGCCCGCTTGCCGCCCTTGGCCTGAATGCGAATTTCCTCGGGCGGTTTGTGCGCGGCTACGGACTTGGCCTCGCCTTCCTCGCGGTCGTGGTCGGCGGTATCTGGCTGCTGGGCGGGTATCAGGTCGAGGCCAGCGGATCACTCGCCCTGGCGATTCTCATACCCGCCGCCTGGGTCCTGCTCGGCTTCATCGTGCAGGGCTCGACCGAAGAGATCTTCATGCGCGGCTGGCTGATGGGGCTGATCACCTCCCGGCACGGGATTGTCTGGGGCGTGGTGATCAATTCGGCGATCTTCTCGCTCCTGCACGGCGCCAATATCGCGATGTCGGCCGAGCTGGCTTTCGGCCTCGCCAATATCCTGCTGGTCGGGGTGATGCTGTCCTTCTACGCCATCAAGGAAGGCTCGCTGTGGGGCGTGTGCGGCTGGCATGCGGCGTGGAACTGGCTGCTGGCGTCGGGCTTTGGCCTGCCGGTCAGCGGCCATGACAGCCCGGTCAGCCCGATCCTGATCGATCTCGCCGACAGGCCCGACGCCGCCTGGTGGCTCACCGGCGGTGTGTTCGGACCGGAAGCCAGCGCCGTGACAACCGTCGTCCTGCTCGCCGGCACGCTCTACTGGGCGTTCAAGGGCAAGGCGGCGGATTACGGGGTTGAGGCGGCGCCGGCCCCGGCAGAAGCCGCCGACTAACCCGCCTTCTTCCGCAATTCCTTCGCCCGTTCCAGCATCGGGGCCAGATAGCGACCGGTCCAGCTGCGCTCGACCTTGGCGACGTCTTCCGGCGTGCCGACCGCGACGATCTCGCCGCCGCCATCACCGCCTTCGGGGCCGAGATCGATCAGCCAGTCGGCGGTCTTGATGACGTCGAGATTGTGCTCGATGACCACGACCGTATTGCCGGCCTCGACCAGCTCGTGCAGCACTTCCAGCAGTTTGCGGACATCCTCGAAATGCAGGCCGGTGGTCGGCTCGTCGAGAATGTAGAGCGTCTTGCCTGTGGCGCGCTTGGACAGCTCCTTGGAGAGTTTCACACGCTGGGCTTCACCACCGGAGAGCTGGGTCGCCGGCTGGCCGATCTTCACATATCCCAGGCCGACACGCTTGAGGGTTTCCATCTTGTCGCGCACGGCCGGCACGGCCTTGAAGAAGTCGGCGCCTTCCTCGACCGTCATGTCGAGCACATCGGCGATCGACTTGCCCTTGAACTGGACCTCCAGCGTCTCGCGATTGAAGCGTTTGCCGTGGCAGACATCGCAGGGCACGAAGACGTCGGGCAGGAAGTGCATCTCGATCTTCACCACACCATCGCCCTGGCAGGCTTCGCAGCGACCGCCCTTCACATTGAAGGAGAAGCGGCCCGGCTTGTAGCCGCGGGTCTTGGCTTCCGGCAGCTGGGCGAACCATTCGCGGATCGGGGTGAAGGCGCCGGTATAGGTGGCCGGATTGGAGCGCGGTGTGCGGCCGATCGGTGACTGGTCGATATCGATGACCTTGTCGAGCCGGTCCAGCCCTTCAATGCGGTCGTGCGGAGCGGGGACCTGCTGGGCCTTTTGCAGCTTGCGCGCGGCGGCCTTGTAGAAGGTCTCGATGGTCAGGGTCGACTTGCCGCCGCCCGACACGCCGGTGACGCAGGACAGGACGCCGAGCGGAAATTCCGCATCCACCGCTTTGAGATTGTTTCCGGTCGCGCCGACGACTTTCACCGTGCGTTTCTTGTCGATCTTGCGGCGCCGGGTCGGCACTTCGATGCGCCGCGTGCCCAGCAGATACTGGCCGGTCAGGCTGTTCGGGTTGTGGGTGACTTCCTCCGGTGTGCCGGCGGCGACGATCTCACCGCCATGAATGCCGGCGGCGGGGCCGAGGTCGACGACATAATCCGCGGTCAGGATGGCTTCCTCGTCATGCTCGACAATGATCACCGTATTGCCGAGATCGCGCAGCCCGCGCAGGCTTTCCAGCAGGCGGGTATTGTCGCGCTGGTGCAGGCCGATCGAGGGTTCGTCGAGGACATAGAGCACGCCGGTCAGGCCGGAGCCGATCTGGCTGGCCAGGCGGATACGCTGGCTCTCGCCGCCCGACAGTGTGCCCGAGGCGCGGTCAAGCGTGAGATAGTCCAGCCCGACATCGACTAGGAAACGCAGGCGCTCGCGGATTTCCTTGAGGATGCGCTCGGCGATCTGTTTTTGCTTCGGGCTCAGCGTCGCTTCCACGGCGCCAAACCAGTCCCGGGCATTGCGGATGGAAAGTTTCGAGGCGTCGGCAATGTCCTGGCCGTCGATCTTGACGCTCAGCGCTTCCGGCTTCAGGCGCCGGCCGCCGCAGGTCTCGCAGGGCTGGGAAGACTGGAAACGGGCCAGGTCCTCGCGCACCCAGCTGCTGTCGGTCTCGCGCCAGCGCCGTTCGAGATTGGGGATGACGCCTTCAAAGGGTTTCTGGGTCTCGAATTTCCGCAGCCCGTCCTCATAGACGAAGGTGACCTTCTCCTTGGTGCCAAAGAGGACAATCTTGCGGAAGGGTTCGGGCAGGTCGCGCCAGGCCTGGAACATGTCGCCGCCGAAATGTCCGGCCAGGGCCTGCAGGGTCTGCTGGTAGAGTTTCGAGGTCGCCCGGCTCCACGGCGCGATGGCACCATCGGAGAGCGGCTTGTCGCGATCGGGCACGACGAGGTCCTCGTCAAACTTGAGCGACTGGCCCAGACCGTCACAGCTCGGACAGGCGCCGAAGGGATTGTTGAACGAGAACAGGCGCGGCTCGATCTCGGAAATGGTGAAGCCGGAAACCGGGCAGGCGAATTTCTCCGAGAAGATCATCCGTTCGGCCTGGCCCTTCTCGTCCTGGCGGTCGGCGAACTCGGCGACCGCGAGCCCGTCGGCCAGGCGCAGCGCGGTTTCCAGACTGTCGGCGAGGCGGCTTTCCATGTCCGGCTTGATGACGATCCGGTCCACTACCACGTCGATATCGTGCTTGAATTTCTTGTCGAGCGTCGGCGTGTCTTCCAGCGTGTAGAACTCGCCGTTGACCTTGACCCGCTGGAAGCCGGCCTTCAGCCATTCCGCGAATTCCTTGCGGTATTCGCCCTTGCGGCCCCGCACGACGGGGGCCAGCAAATAAAGGCGGGAGCCATCCTCCAGCGCGGTCAGCCGGTCGACCATCTGGCTGACGGTCTGGCTCTCGATCGGCAGGCCGGTCGCGGGCGAGTAGGGCACGCCGACGCGGGCCCAGAGGAGACGCATATAATCATAGATCTCGGTGACCGTGCCGACGGTCGAACGCGGGTTCTTCGAGGTCGTCTTCTGCTCGATCGAGATCGCCGGGGAGAGGCCTTCGATACTGTCCATGTCCGGCTTGGACATCAGCTCAAGGAATTGCCGGGCATAGGCCGACAGGCTCTCGACATAGCGGCGCTGGCCCTCGGCATAGATCGTGTCGAAGGCAAGGGAGGACTTGCCCGATCCGGACAGGCCGGTGAACACGATCAGCTTGTCGCGCGGCAGCTCGACCGAAACATTCTTCAGATTGTGTTCGCGTGCGCCCTGCACGCGGATTTTGTCGAGCGCCATGCGTCTGCCTGTCTTTATTGGTCACGCCTGTCGGCTGAGAATCGCAACCGGTGCGGAACGTTAGGGGAACGTCGTGTGGTCTGTCCAGCGCACGAGGTCGATGTCAGGAGATAGGACGCCGATCCCGCCGGGTCCAGCGCCGGACACGGGACAACTGACATGACGGTGGCAGGAGGCGTGCTTGCGGCGAGGTGTGATTGCCCTGTTGCGCTCGACTGGACTCTGTCGCCAGCCTCCTCTCAAATCACCGTGACTCGCAGGCGTGAATTGACCTGCGGAACAGAATGTGAACACTGGGTTGCCCCTGATAACAGGACCGGGCAGCAAGGATGGAGAACGGGCGATGGCGGGAAGCGTGAACAAGGTAATTCTGGTCGGCAATCTGGGACGTGATCCGGAGATCCGCCGCATGAACAATGGCGATCCGGTCGTCAATCTTTCGGTCGCGACCTCGGAAAGCTGGCGCGACAAGTCCTCCGGCGAACGCCGCGAGAAGACCGAATGGCACCGTGTCGTGATCTTCAACGACAATCTCGCCAAGGTCGCCGAGAATTATCTCAAGAAGGGCTCCAAGGTTTATGTCGAGGGCCAGCTTCAGACCCGCAAATGGACCGACCAGAATGGCCAGGAGAAATACTCCACCGAGGTCGTGCTGCAGCGTTTCCGTGGCGAGTTGACCATGCTCGACGGTCGCAATGAGGGTGGTTCCGGCGGCGGTGGCGGCGGCTACGAGGAAATGGGCGGCGGCTCCGGTGGCGGCCAGCGCTCGATGGACGGTCCGAAGGAAGATTTCCGCAATGCTGATCTCGATGATGAAATTCCGTTCTAGCCTGACCGGCCTGATCGGCGCCGGCCTGCTTGCCGCTTCGGCGGCGGGGGCGGTGCTGGCCCAGGATGCGACCGGCGACGCCAACGCCCGGTCGCCCGGGATCGTGGTGATCCCGATCGAGGGCGGTGAAGCGCATTTCGTGGTCGGCGACATGGCCTGGGGCGACGCGCTGGGCACGCTCAGCCAGCTCCAGACCCAGACCGAGATTCCGCCTGATGAGCTGGCGCAGCGCCTGTGGCTGGCACGGCACGATTCTCCGCCACTCTTCATGTTCGAGCTGGCCCGGATGACGGTCGATTCCGATCCGGCCTTTGCCATCCAGGCCTATTTTCTTGGCCGCGTTCGCACCATGTATGATGCGGCGCGCTGCCTCGACTCATCCGCGATCGAGATCATCAATGAAGCGTCGGCCTATGCCGGTGAAGCGATCATCTCGGTGATGGCCGAGCGTCCCGAACTGACCGTCGCGGCCATCGAAACCATCCTTGAATCCGGCAGTGCATTCAGCGGCGGCAACTCGCCCTGGTGGGCGTGTTCCTTCGGGTCGAATGCCTATTTCGCCGCCGTCAATGAACAGACATTGAGCGGTGACGAGTGGTTGATGGTGGAAAATCGCTGGCCGGCCATCGAGGCGCGTATCACGGCAAACATTCAGAGCAATCTGGAGATGATGCGTGCCACGATCGTGGCAACGGACGACTAGGAAGGCGGGCGTCCAGGCCTGCTCGGCAAGGCGATCGGGAATGAGATCCCGGCCCTTCCATGCTCAATTACTAATTTTTTAGTTGATGATGTCCGGGTGGCGCAGGCACCTTGTCACCATCAACTAAGGAATTCGTAGATGGCCCGTCCGGCATCCCCTCAACTCACTGATGCCGAGCAGCGCATCATCACCGTTCTTTGGGAGCGCGGCGAAGCCAGTGTCCGGGAGGTGACCGATGCCCTCAGCGCCGAACACGGACTCGCCTACACCACCGTCCTGACCACGATCCGGATCATGACCGACAAGGGTTATGTCGGGTTTCGAAAGTCCGGGCGCGCCCATATCTATTCCGCCCTTCTCAGCCGCGATGGTGCACGAGCCCAGGCCCTCGGCTCACTGGTCCGGTCCCTGTTTGGCGGCTCGGCGCAAAGCCTCGCCCAGCATCTCGTGCGCGAGGAAAAGCTGACTCTCGATGATATCGACGCCCTGCGCGCCGCCGTGTTGCAGGGGGAGGTCCGTGACCGGCCGGTCACTGATGATGAGGACGGGGAGGGGCAATCATGACGCTCGAAACCGTGCTGCTCGCCGGCCTGGCTAGCGGGGTCGCCGCAACCATGTTTGCGGTCCTGGTGACCGGACTGGATCGTCTGCTGCCGGCGTCCCTTGTGCGCGAACGGCATGACCTGGCCCTGGCCGCGCTGGTCGTCATTCCGCTGGTCTGCCTTCTGGCCCTGCGCACCGCACCGGAAACGCCGCTCGCCCCGCCCGAGTTGACGCGAGCCAACACGTCGATCACCAGCCTGGCGCAGGCGGCCGGGCCGCGAGCCGGCGGGCTGCCTGGTGCGGCCGGGATTGCGGAAGACCGGGCAGACAGGCCGGTGTCCGACATGTGGAGGCCCGTTTTCCGAGCGCTGTTGCTGCTCTGGCTGATCGGGTTCGTCGCCATGGCCGTGCGTCTGGCGCGCGACTTTCTTGCCCTTCATCACATGCGCTCCGCCGCAAGCCCGCTGGACTGTCCCGAGACCTTGAGCCTGTCAGCCCCACTCCCGCTCGCCACCAGCGAGGCCGTGACGGCGCCCATGCTGGCCGGCTACCGGCGGCCGCAAATCCTTCTGCCTGACGGCTTCATGCTCAATCAGGCAGCCCTGCCGGTGCTCGAGCACGAGATCGCCCATGCCCGCCGCGGCGATGCATGGACCGTGCTGGCGCTGCGGGGATTGCACGCCGTTTTCTGGTGGGTTCTGCCGCTGCAGCCGCTGATGGATCATCTGGAACGCAACCGGGAAACCCTGTGCGACCGGGACGCTGCCCGGATCACCGGTCGGCCCCGCGATCTGGCCCTCGCCCTGATCGAGGCCGCTGCCTCGAACACCCGTCAAGCCTCTCTCGCGCTGGCCGCTGCGCCGGCACGCTCGAGCCTGGCCCACCGTGTCGGACGGCTGACCGCTGCCGATGAATGCAACAGAAAGGATACCCCGATGCGTCTCGCGCTCATTCTTCCCGTCCTCACCGCAACGGCGCTGGTACTGACACCGCAATTCGGCGAGGCCCGCGCCATGGAAGGCAGCGACACCCGTCCGTCTCCGCTGCGTCATCTCGATGATAGCTACAGTCTCGACGCTCGCCTCTACCAGGCTGCCCGGCGCGGCCGCGCCGGACAGGTCAGCACGCTGCTGGCCGAGGGTGGCAATCCGGATGTCCGCTACCGCGGCGATGGAACGGCCTTGATCGCGGCGGTCCGGTCCGGCGATGCCGAGACGCTCCAGACCCTGCTCGATGCCGGCGCCAATCCCGATCTTGGTGTTGATGGTGACGGCAATCCGATGATCGCTGCGGCGGCCCGCGGCCGTGATGATCTGGTCCAGCGCCTGCTCGCTGCCGGCGCCAATGTGGATGCGGGCCAGTCCGGCGACGGCAATCCGCTGATCGCGGCCGCGCTGCATGGCCGGGTCGGTACGGTTGATCTGCTGCTCGGCGCCGGGGCCGATCCGGACGGCTATGTCTTCGGTGACGAAACCCCGCTGGTGAATGCTGCCCAGCAGGGTCATCTTGCTGTGATCGAGCGCCTGGTCGCGGCCGGGGCCGATCTCTCCCTGACGGTGCGGGCCACGGACCGCAATGGCCAGGAAATTTATCGCTCGCCGCTGAGCGAGGCCCGTCGGACCGGTCATGGCCGGATCGCGGCCTGGCTCGAAGCCCGCGGCGCCCAGCACAATGAGCCGACGCGCTGAGCCGGCGGATCGGCCGGGCCCGACCCGGTCGATCCACACACCACCCCCAAAGCGAAACAGGAGAGTTGGATGATCCGCCCGTCTTTCGCCGGTCTGGCGAACCCCTTTGTCATGCTTGCTTTCAGCCTCGCCGTCCTTCCCGGTCCGTCAGCCGCAGCCCAGACCGAGCCGGCCGATTTCGTCGAGGCGCTGCGGCCGCGTGTCGTGACCGGTGTCGCCGATGAAACCTGGTCGCTGGAGGCGCGCATGGCCCATTACGGCGTCCCCGGTGTCGCCATCGCTATCATTGCCGATGGCGACATCGTGCTGGCGACCGGTTATGGCGTCCTGCAGGCTGGAGGCAGTAACCCGGTGACCGCCGACACAGTTTTCTCCGCCGGTTCGGTGAGCAAGGTCGCCACCGCCAGCCTGATCCTGCACCTTGTGGCGCAGGGCGAGCTGGACTTGGACCGGGATGTCCGCGCGCAATTGACCCGTTGGCAGCTGCCGGCCGAGCGCGACATGTCGCCGGAGGCGCCGGTGACGCTGCGGGCCCTCCTGTCGCACACCGCCGGGTTCAACCTGCACGGCTTTGCCGACTTCCAGCCCGGCGAGGCGCTGCCAACGACCGTCCAGACGCTCGACGGCAAGGCGCCGGCCACGCATGCGCCGCTGGCGCGCGAGCATGCCCCGGCCACGCGCTATCGCTATTCCGGTGGTGGTTACACAATGGTTCAGCTGCTCGTCAGTGATGTTCTCGAGCGCCCGTTCCAGGAGGCCGCTGCCGCCCATCTCTTCGCCCCGCTCGGGCTTGACCGGTCGAGTTTTGCCAATCCGCTGCCGCAGGCCCATGGCAATATTGCCCGGGCCCATGACCGGCTCGGCGCGCCGGCGGCCCTGCCGCGCGGATACGAGGCGATGCCGGAAGCCGCTGCATCGGGGCTTTGGACCAGTGCCCATGATCTGGGCCGTCTGGTGACGATGCTGATGGCGGACTATCACGGCCAGGGGCGCTATCTGCCCCAACCGCTCGCCATCGAGATGCTGACCCGGGTGGCGCCGGGTGAACATGGTCTGGGGCCGCGTGTCACCGGCCTGGCGCAGGACTTCTTCTTCCATCATGGCGGAGCCAACAATTCCTACCAGACCTGGATCGAGGGGCATCCGCAAAGCGGGGAAGGGCTGGTCATCCTCACCAATGGTGCGCGCGGCCGGGCCCTGATCAACGAGATCCGCAATGCCGTTTCCGACACGATGAACTGGACAATCAACGCCCCGGTCATCGATCCCGGCCTCGACCTACCTGAAGGTCTGCTCGCCGACTATGCCGGTACCTACACGCTCGACCAGAGCTTCCCGCTGGCCTTGCGCCAGCAAATGGTCGGGCGCTTCTTCCAGAACGATCTGGAGATCCGCGCGACGGACGGAGCGCTGTCGGTCGGCGCAGCCGGCACCGAGCAGTTTTTCGAGCTGGTTCCGCTCAGCCCGACATGCTTCCTGATACCGGCGATCGAGGAGACAGTCGGGCTCGCCCGGATCGATCTTCATCGGGACGCGCGGGGCCGGACCACCGGCATGAGCTTCTCGCTGGAAAACGCAATCTCCCATTATCAGCGCCAATAGGCTGACACCCCGGCTTCCCTCCCCGCTTGCGCCGTCTAGACTGGCGGTGCAGCTGAGGCGGGGTGGGGACATGCGCATTCTGATTGCCGGAGCCAGCGGGTTTATCGGGTCGCATCTTGCGGCCCGTCTTCACGCCGAAGGCCATGCCGTCATCGCTGCCGCGCGCGGCGTGACGAAAGCGCGTCGCAGGGCGCCTTGGCTGGACTGGGTGGCGTGCGATTTTCGTTGCGACACGACGGAGGACTGGATCCCCCGCCTGGTCGATGTCGATGCCGTCATCAATTGCGTCGGCGTGTTGCAGGACGGGCTCGGTGACAATAGCCGCAAGGCGCATGTCGATGGCGCCGCCGCCCTGTTTGCGGCCTGCGAGCTGGCCGGCGTGCCGCGCGTCCTGCACATCTCTGCTGTCGGTGTCGACGCGGCCGCCCGGTCCGGCTATGCGCGCGACAAGCTGGCTGGCGAAGCGGCGCTGAAGGCCTGCAATCTCGACTGGCTGATCCTGCGGCCCTCGCTGGTCATCGCCCGCAATGTCTATGGCGGGACGGCATTGGTGCGCAGCCTGTGCGGCCTGCCTTTCGTCACCCCGGTGGCTGGCGGCGGGCAGGTCTTCCGGCCGATCGGCATGGACGATCTGTGCGCCGCGATTGCGGACCTCCTCAGGCCTGACGCGCCGACCCGTACCTGTTTTGACCTTGCCGGGCCGGAACGGGTCAGCCTTGCTGACACTGTGCGCAGCTATCGGCGCTGGCTCGGCTTCGGCGACAGCCGGATCTGGGCCGTGCCACGATGGCTGGCGCGCCCGGCCTTCCTGTTCGGCGACCTTCTGGGCTGGATGGGCGTGCGCACCTCGATGCGCTCGAATGCGCTCAAACAGCTCGATTTCGACGTTGAGGGCGATCCGTCAGCCTGGCTCGCAACGACCGGGGCGACCCCGCGCGGCTTCCATGACTGGCTCGCCGCCCACCCGGCCGGGCTGCAGGACCGCTGGCACGCCCGGCTCGGCCTTGCCCGGCCTCTGGCGCGCTGGGTCCTCGGGCTTTACTGGCTGATGACCGGGGTGCTGGCGCTGACCATCGCCAGGGATCACGCCTATTCCATCCTCGCGGACGGCGGATTTTCCGCAGCTGCCCGGCCGCCCGTCCTGTGGTTCGGTTCCCTGTTCGACATCGCCATGGGGCTTGGCATGCTGGCCAAGTGGCGGGTACGCCTGCTCTCGGCGATCATGATCGCTGGCAGCTTTGCCTATATTGCCACGCTCAGCGTGACCCTGCCGGGCCTGTGGGCCGATGCTCTGGGCCCCATTCTCAAGGTCTTCCCGATGATGGCGCTGGCGCTGATGATTGCTGCGACCGAGGATGAGCGCTGATGGAGCTCTACCCGGTTCTGCGGCTGATCCACATCCTCGGCGCAGCCGTCCTGTTCGGATCGGGCGCGGCGATTGCCTTTTTCATGCTGATGGCCTGGCGCAGCGGCGAGCGGGCCGGCTTTGCCCTGGTCGCGCGCCATGTCGTGCTGGCCGACTGGGTGTTCACCGCGAGTGCTGTCGTGCTGCAACCCGTCTCCGGTCTCGCCCTGGCCCATGTGGCCGGCTGGTCCCTGACCGCGCCCTGGCTGGTGGCGAGCGTGGCGCTCTATCTCTTCATCGGGGCGTGCTGGCTGCCGGTTGTGTGGATCCAGATGCGGGTGAAGCGCCTGCTGGCCGAGGCCGACGGTCCTGCCATTCCCGAGGCCGTGCACCGGCTGATGCGGATCTGGTTCGCGCTCGGCTGGCCAGCCTTTGCGGCGCTGATCGCGCTTGTCTGGCTGATGATCACGAAGCCGGGATAAGGCGTTCGACGAGATCGCTCGTATTGCGACCGCTGGCGCTCGACGCGCCGCCAATGGCATAGATCGCACCATCCAGACCGACACCGCCGAGGCCGTGGCGCGGGGTGAGCATGGGCGGACCGGCCTGCCAGGCATCGGCCTGCGGATCATAGACCCAGACCTGCGGGTAAACCCCGCCGCCATTGTCGAAATACTCACCGCCGAAAGCATGAATCCGGCCTCCGGCGACCGCCGCCGCCAGACCGCCCTGGCCCTGGGGCAGGGGGGCGCGGCGATGCCAGGCATCGGTGACGGGATCATAGGCCTCGTGATGGGTTTCATTGCCGGCATTGACCCGGCGGCCGCCGACGACATGGAAGCGACCGTCCAGCACGACACCGGCGGCCGAGTTTCGCGGGTTGGGATTGGGCGCCCGGCGGGACCAGCTGTCGGCCGCGGCGTCATAGGCGAGATGGTCGCCGCGATCGCCATGATCGGGCCAGTTGGCATTGGCCTCGCCATCGGGCTGACGACCCGTGGCGACATGGATCAATCCGCCCAGCGAGACCGCGCAGGTCTCGGCATAGGGCGTCGGCATGGGCGCCATTTCGGTCCATTCATCGCGCGCCAGCTCGTAGCGCGTTGTATTGGGGATCATCTCCCAGATGCCGCCATCACCGGCCCGGAAGCCGCCAATCGCGTAGACGAAGCCGTCATGCCCGACGAGATTGGGGTGGTGGCGCGGTTCCGGCAGCGGGGCGCGGGTCTCCCAGGGCGAGGCCGGGTCGGCGGGCGCGTGCTGCACGAAGAGCTGGTCGCTGATCGAGTCGACATTCGCACCGTTGCGCGCCTCCAGCCCGCCCGCGAGATAGAGGCGTCCATCCAGCAGGCCCGGATAGATTTCCTGCACGCGGCGGGGCAGGGCGGCCATGACCTGCCAGGCCGTCTCGCCGGATTGTTGCGCCGCCCATGCCGGAGCGGGGAGGCCGCAGGCCGCCAGGCCGGTCAGCACGGTCCGCCGGTTCATTCCGGTCATCGCAATCTCCCTCATTGCGCCGGGCAGCGTCCGCCCGTGATGCGCTCAACCTCCGCCGGATCACCATCGGTCGGCGCCGGCTCGAGGTCCAGTGCGCAGGCGATCAGGCCATAGACATTGATGTTTTCGAAGGCGGCCGGGCGTGTACCCTGCGGGAATATCGGGCCGGCGCCGATGAAGGTCGCGCCCATCGTGTCGGCATGATTGTCATAGCCGTGGGTGGCCAGCAGGCTGGCGATATAGGGGTTGGAGAGGTCGGTGTCGGAGCGCGTCAGCAGCCAGCCGGGATCGGCGTGGATGAACAGGTCCGGCCCGCGATCGGGATGGTCGAAATGCCAGTGCGCCGGCATGTCGTCTCGACGATAAGCCTGCATGTGCGGATGGGCGCCCTGGAGTTCGGCATGGATGCGGGCCACGGTCGCTGCATCGCCATAGCCCATGAGGAAGGGTTCCAGACCGGCGCCGTACTCACCGCCGAACTCCTCGATGAACAGACCCTCGAGATCGGCCAGTTCATCGACGGCGATCGAGCGCTCGGTCGAGACATTCACCATGCCATGGTCGGAGACGATGATCAGCGTGACCCGGTCCATCATGCCGCGCGCCTCGAGGCCTGCAACCAGCTCGCCCACCAGCGCATCGACCCGGGCGACGGCGTCGCCCTCGGCCTCTGTCTCGACGCCGGCGCGGTGCACGACCGTGTCGACATGATCCATGTAGAAGGCGGCAAAGCGCGGCTGTTCGGCAAGCGGTGCGTCGAACCAGGCCAGCACTTCCGCTACGCGCTCCTCATAGGGTTTGTTGTGCTCGTAAGGGTGCCAGACCGTCGGTCGGATGCCGTTGATCTCCACTTCCGAGCCGAGCCAGAACATGATGTGCGAGCGCAGGCCCTGTTCCTCGGCCGTGATCCAGATCGGCTCGCCGCCCCACCAGCGCGGATCCTGCGGGCTGCCGCCGGAATTGGAGAAGGTCTCGTTCAGCCGCCGGTCCCAGGGCGAGTTGGAGACCATGCCGTGATGTTCCGGATAAAGCCCGGTCGCCAGCGAGTAGAAATTCACGAAGGTCTTCGTGGGCATCACCGGATACATGCGCTCGGGACGCGTGCCGCGCGCGGCGAGGGCACGCAGATTGGGCGCCTCATGCCGGTCGATCGCGTCAAAGCGAAGCGCGTCCAGCCCGATCATGATGACAACCGGCGGCGCGTTCGCCGCAACCCGTTCGGCGGCCGGTTCGGTGGACGGTTCAGTGAAGGGTGCAGGCAAATGGCTGCAAGCGGCGATAAGGCCCGTCAGCATGGCGATGGTGAAAATACGGAACGTCATGAAAGCCCCCGATCGGTGGTATGGGTCAACCGCTTCGGCCCTAGTGAGGCAGGCCCGCCGCGACAAGGCAAGGATTTGTGACGGCGGCGGTGCAGGGCCGGCCCGGATATCTTTTCTTCCCCACATGTGGGGAAGTGGCCCGAGGCGCAGCCTCGGGTCGATGGGGCCGAGCGAAGCGAGGGTGGGGCGAAGCGAGGGCGGGGCAAAGCGAGGGGGAGCGTGGCACACCACCTGCGGCGGCCCCTCCGTCTCGCTCGTTCGGGCGATCCACCTCCCCGCAGGGCGGGGAGGAAAGGTGCATTCGTACTCCGGCCGTGCTCGCCCACCCCCGCCTGACCAAAATTTCATCAATGAAATCAGTGTCCGGACGTTAAAAGGCGTGCGTCGGGACGGCAAATCGGTTCTTCTTGGCCGGCCTGGTGTGGCCAGATCGGCTCGCACTTGGATGTCAGCGTGAAACAAGGGTCGGCCCGCCTGGCGGGTCGGAAACGACATGAAACGGCGTGAAAAACAGAGCGAGTTCCTGGAAATCCGCATCGGTCACCAGACCAAGCAGGACTTCATGCAGGCTTGCCAATCGCAGGGCGTCACAGCCAGCGAGGTGTTGCGCGCCTATGTCGAGACCTATTCCGGTTCACGCCGACCGCGCCGGGTGCTCCCCAGTCTCAATTTCAAGGAGTACGCCATGCCTGCCAGTTTTCTCGCCCTCATCTCGGTTGTCGCTGCGGCAACCGGTCTGCAAACCACATCACCCGCCGACGCGGACCGGAATGATCCGGAAGCCAGCTTTGCCTCTGTCGACCGCGATGGCAGCCAGGATTTTGACCTCGCCGAACTCTTCGAGGAGGCCGGCCTCACCGCCGACGGCCATCTCGGCCCGGAACTGCGCGCCGAGGTGACCGGCTCGGTCCAGACCGCCCTGGCCGAGCTCGGCATGGACGCCCAGCAAGGCGTCGCCTCGCCGGACTATCTCGCCCGCGTCATCGCCAATGCCGAGCAAACGGCTGCACAAAGCGTCACCGCCGTCTTCCACATGATCGACACCAATGGCGATGGCCGCGTCACCCGCGACGAGTTCATGAATTACCGCGTGGAGTGATTGCGCCGATGGACCCGGCCGCGCTGCGGCCGGGGCTGTTGGGGGGGGCAAAGAAATTCGAGATTGGTTGTGAGGCGGGGCTCAGGGCGCTTGCGCGCTCCAAATCGATTGTTCTCGTTGATCTCAGAAACTGTCGTTTTTAACACCCGATGACCTAGGACCCAACTGATCAATTGGCTAGATAAACCGAGGTTGATATCAATCCAATGTCTCCGCGATTGCCTCCACTCGCGGCCGGAAGGTGTTGACGTATCGATTCACACGCTCGCGCATCCACGAGACCAACTCCGCGCGATTGTTGGAGTCGTGCAGCGGGCCAAGAACATGCGCTTCGCCTATGTTGATCTTTCCAGACTTCGGCTCAGTCTGCCGAGCCTCAGGGCCAAGCTCTTCCAGGATGTCCTCGATTTCGGGAAGCATCGCGCGAGCAATTTCACCACCAAAGCCGGTGCGTGTGCCTGTGAAGAAAATTCCAGCCTGATTGCTGCTGCGGGCCAGATATAGGGTGATCCAGTTGTCTTTGATCATGGTGCCGCCACGGGGCGCGGGAAGCCAGAAATTGATCGTCTCGCTTGTCTTTGGTTTAGCCAGCTCTTGTGAGCGATCGTCCAGTTCTAGGTTGGAAAGCACGTCAGTCCAGAACGCAAAATTCTCGCCGCTGATGAGGCGTTTGGCCTCGTCTACGGTCTCGTCTTGCTCTTCTTCTTCGGTCGAGCCGTCATCGATAATTCGGGGAGCGCCATCCGGGGCGAAGCCAAACACGTATCGACCTATGATGGTTGTCTTCGCTAACGTGCGCGGCGTGACGAGACGTTGCCCGTCGGTGGTCTCGAATACAGGCAGTTCGACAAGGCCGAAGCTGAACTGCAATGCGCCTGATCCAGTCAGGTATTCGCCTATCGCCTCGACTCCCTCGCGAATGCCGTCTCCGACAACGAGGAGCACGCAGCGGCCATCCCGCAAGTTTCGGGTGACATTGTCGGTGAACGTCTTCTGATCGAGGTTTCCCGTGCAAGAGGCCACAAAATTGAATAGCTCGAAGTCCGCCCCTTTGCGCGCGGCGCAAGCTCGCTGGAGGTCTTCGTAGGACCACTTTTGAAGCTCTTTGGCGTAGTCGATGATCTGCCCGACGACTTCACGTCGAGCCTGGGGGTTGTTCCAGAGCTTGCATTCGACAAGCAGTGGCATGCCCGTCGGAGTGATCATGAATACATCGATAGGTCCGGCCCGCGTGGGCAGCTCATCACAAACAGGAACGGGATCGACGCAGGTTGGGTCGATTTCGTTCAGCGGCAAGAGCGCCGGGTGGTTGAGCACGAGGCGCTGGATAAACGCCTCGTCGTATCCGCGCACCTCTGCGCTCCCGCTCCGTTGCACCGGGGAAAGGGGCTTCGCTACAGTCCCGCTGGCGTCGATCAATATCGGTGATCCATATTGCCGCATCGATATCTCCTGGCTCACGTCGGCCTTTTTGCGCATCGATCTGTGCCAAAACCGCTTCCGCTCTGTTCAGGCGCCCCGGCGCAGACCTTGCCATAATCTGCTTGCTGGGAGTTCGCCGTATCGGGTTCTTCAGGTCAAGGGCGGCGCAGCCGCCGCTTCGCGGTTTCACCCTTGAGCTGAAGAACCCGATACGGCCTGCTGGCTGACAAGCAATGTATGGATCGGTCTGCGCGACGGCGCCGGGGTGGACGGGGGAGAGAGATATGTCACCTGTCCCCCACCCGCTTGTCATCCCGGCCGAATGGCCTGCGAAAGCAGGCCGCAGAGCCGGGACCCATTATCGCGAAAGCTGGCCGCACCGGGCGTATGGGTCCCGGATCTGCGCCCTGATCAAGTCAGGGCTCCGCCCGGGATGACAAGGGTATTGGAAACCCCGGACCCACCGTCATCCCGATGACAATCGGGACCCAGTCTGCGACGCGACGTCATTGCAGGGTTCGGCGAAATCGGGTCTGCGAGACTGGGTCCTGACTTTCTTCAGGATGACGGTATGTGGCGGGGTGAGTGTCGGAAAAAGTGCGGGACGTGTGCCTGCCCCCCAACCGCCCCCCGCATTTGCTCTCCCCTCCCGCGATTGTTAAGACTCTGCGACAGGAAAGCCGCCTGATTCACGCTGTCGATTCGCGCCCGCGCGCGAGGCTGGGTGAAGGGCGGCGATTTTCGTGACGGGCCGGTCGGGGCAAGCATGACCGGCTTCGCGATACAATGAAAAGAGGGCCGCCTTGAGCGATCACGACGACACGCCGAACACCCCGGACGAGGGACCCGAGAACGGACCCGAAAACGCTGGCGGCCTGCCGCCGGCCCTGCCGGACGGGATTGGCAATATCGCCATCGAGGACGAGATGAAGTCGTCCTATCTCGACTATGCGATGAGCGTCATCGTCTCGCGCGCCATCCCGGATGCGCGTGACGGGCTGAAGCCGGTCCACCGCCGCATCCTCTACACGATGCACGAGAACGGCCAGACCCACGAGAAGTCCTACCGCAAATGCGCCACCGCCGTCGGTGACGTGATGGGTCGCTACCACCCGCATGGCGACCAGGCCGTCTATGACTCGCTGGTCCGCCTGGCCCAGGAATGGTCGATGCGGGTGCCGCTGATCGACGGGCAGGGCAATTTCGGCTCGGTCGATGGCGATCCGCCCGCCGCCTATCGTTACACCGAAGCGCGCATGCAGAAGGTGGCCCAGTCGCTGCTGGCCGATATCGACAAGGATACGGTCAATTTCATCGACAATTATTCGGCCGAGCGCCAGGAGCCGGTCGTGCTGCCGGCCCGTTTCCCCAATCTCCTGGTCAATGGCGCCGGCGGCATTGCCGTCGGCATGGCGACCAATATCCCGCCGCACAATCTCGGCGAGGTGATCGACGGGACGCTGGCGCTGCTGGAAAACCCGGCCCTGACCGAGGGCGAGCTGCTGGATTATATCCCCGGTCCGGATTTCCCGACCGGTGGCCTGATCCTCGGCCGCTCGGGCGCCCGCAATGCGGTGCTGACCGGGCGCGGTTCGATCGTGATGCGCTCGCGCACCTCGATCGAGGAAGTCCGCAAGGACCGCATGGCGATCATCGTCCATGAAATCCCCTACCAGGTGAACAAGGCCTCGATGATCGAGAAGATCGCCGACCTGGTGCGCGAGAAGAAGATCGAGGGCATTGCCGATCTGCGCGACGAGAGCGACCGCAACGGCATGCGCGTGGTGATCGAGCTGAAGCGCGATGCCAATGCCGATGTCATCCTCAACCAGCTCTATCGCTGGTCACCCCTGCAGACGAGTTTCGGCGCCAATATGCTGTCGCTCGTCGGCGGTCGTCCCAAATTGCTGGGTGCGCTGGATATTCTCAAGGAATTCCTGCGCTTCCGCGAGGAAGTGGTGGCGCGCCGGGCCAAGTTCGAGCTCAACAAGGCGCGCGACCGGGCCCATGTCATCATCGGTCTGGCCCTGGCGGTTGCCAATATCGACGAGGTCATCGCCCTCATCCGCAAGGCGCCCAATCCGGCGACCGCGCGTGAGCAATTGATGGCGCGCGACTGGCCGGCTGTCGATGTGGCGCCGCTGGTGGAACTGGTCGCCGATCCGCGCTCCATGCTGCGCGCGGACAATACGCTGCGCCTGACCGAGGAACAGGCCCGCGCGATCCTGGAACTGCGCCTCAACCGCCTGACCGGTCTGGGCCGCGAGGAGCTGGGCAATGAGGCGGCGACGCTGGCCGAGCAGATCGCCGACCTCCTGGACCTCTTGCGCTCGCGCGAGCGGGTGCTGGGCATGATCCGCGACGAGCTGGTCGAGGTGCGCGACAATTATGCGACGCCGCGGCGCTCGGAATTCGTTGATGCCGAGCTCGATTTCGAGGACGAGGATCTCATCCCGCGCGACGAGATGGTCGTCACCGTCACCCATGGCGGCTATGTCAAGCGAACGGCACTGTCCGACTACCGCGCCCAGCGTCGCGGCGGCAAGGGCCGGTCCGGCATGGCGACCAAGGACGAGGATTTCATCTCGACCCTGTTTGTCGCCTCGACCCACGCGCCGCTCCTGTTCTTCTCCAATCGGGGCATGGTCTACAAGACCAAGACCTGGCGTCTGCCGCTGAGCGCGCCGAACACGCGCGGCAAGGCGCTGATCAACCTGTTGCCGCTGGAGCAGGGCGAGACCATCACCTCGATCATGGCGCTGCCCGAGGATGAGAGCGTCTGGGCCGACATGAATGTCATGTTCGCCACCAACAAGGGCACTGTCCGCCGCAACCGGCTGTCGGACTTCGTCCAGGTCAATCGCAATGGCAAGATCGCGATGAAGCTGGAGGAAGCGGACGACCAGATCGTCAATGTCGTGCTGTGTACCGAGGATGATGATGTCTTCCTGACCACGCACAAGGGCCGCGCGATCCGCTTCCCGGTGACCGATGTCCGCATCTTCGCCGGCCGCAACTCGGTCGGGGTGCGCGGCATCCGCCTGGCCGACGGGGATACGCTGATCTCGATGGCGATCCTGCACCATGTCGACGTGACCTCGCCGGAAGCCCGTACCTATCTCAAGCACGCCACCGCCATGCGGCGCGCGCTGGGTGACGAGGAAGACGTCGATCTCACCCACCATGATCCCGACGAAGAGGCCGAGGATGAAGCGGCCCTGTCGACCGAGCGCCTGGCCGAGCTCGGCGCGGCCGAGGAATTCCTCCTCACCGTCGGGTCCGACGGCATGGGCAAGCGCTCGTCGGCCTATGATTTCAGGGTGATGGGGCGCGGCAATAATGGCGTCGCCGCCACCGACATCAAACGCGACGTGCCCTTGTCGGCCAGTTTCCCGGTCGAGGATGCCGATCAGATCATGGCCGTCACAGATGGCGGTCAGTTGATCCGCTTCCCGGTCGATACCGTCCGTATCGCCAGCCGCTCGTCCCGCGGTGTTCGCCTTATCCGCCTGAATGAAGGCGAGAATGTCGTCGCCGTCGTGCGCATCCAGGATGCCGGCGATGATGGCGAAACGGTCGAAGAAATCGATGCCGAGGGCGGCCCTGCCGCCCCGGGCGATGCGGATGCCGGTCCGGCCGCCGGGGGCGAGACCGGACCCGGCGAGTAGAGCCAGCAAAGGGCCGGAGTGATTGAAATCGCTCCGGCCTTCTGCCAGACAAGGGCCGGGCGCCGGGCAGGCGCCTTGAGGGCATCAGGCCCGGGAGAGATTGGTCATGATCCGCACAGCGCTCTATCCGGGCACGTTTGATCCGCTGACCAATGGTCATATCGACATTGTCGGCCGGGCCGTGAAGCTGGTGGATCACCTGGTGATCGGGGTTGCCGTCAATGAGGGCAAGAATCCGCTGTTCAGCCTCGAGGAACGTGTCGACATGGTCCGCGCCGAGGTCGCCCCGTTTGCCGATGGTGCCGATATCGAGGTGCGCCCGTTCGACGGGCTGCTGATGCATTTTGCCGAGGAAATCGGCGCCCAGTCGATTGTTCGCGGGCTTCGTGCCGTGTCCGATTTCGAGTATGAATTCCAGATGGTCGCCATGAACCAGCAGCTCAATGACGATATCGAGACGCTGTTCCTGATGGCCGATCCGCGTCACCAGGCGATCGCGTCGCGCCTGGTCAAGGAAATTGCCCGTCTGGGCGGTGATGTCTCCGCCTTCGTGACGCCGAGTATTGAACGCCGATTGAAGGAGCGTCTTGCGTGATCATGCGTTTTACACTGTCCGCCTCCCTGGCACTCGCGCTGAGCGCCGCCGCCTGCGCCCGTGAGGCCGGGACCGATGCGAGCCAGGCTGAAGCCGGAAATGCCCGGGCTGATGCCGTGGCAAGCGCCCAGGCCGCGCCGGCGGCACCGCAATGGGAATTTCCCGAGGATGCCTGGCGGACGGCCGACCAGGAAGACCTGCTTTATATCGACACCGATCACGGCATGGTCATCGTCGAAATGGCACCGGAATTCGCGCCCAATCATGTCGCCCGCATGCGCAGTCTGGCGCAGGAACGCTTCTATGATTTTCTGGTCTGGCACCGTGTGATCGACGGATTCATGGCGCAGGGCGGCGGGGCCCGCTCCAATCCCGGCCATGCTGCGGAAGTCGAAGGGCTGGAGGCTGAATTCACGGTGCGCCGCGCCGGCGAACCGGTGGTGACCGAGCTGCAGGATCGCATCATCAATCCGCGCGCCTTGCCGCAGATAGCCAAGGCCGGCTTCTGGGATGGTTTCCATGCCGGGACGCAGACCGCCGCCCTGGCAGCGATCACCGGCGATGGCCAGGTTCAGTCCTGGCTACTTCATTGTCGCGGTGCGGCCGCGGCAGCGCGGACCGCCGATCCCAATTCGGCCCGCAGCCAGTTTTACATCACCCGCGGCAATGCCGAGCATCTCAACGCGCAATACACGTCCTGGGGCCGTGTACGAGTTGGCCAGGAAGCCGTCGATGCGATTGCCGTCGGCTCGTCCATGGATGATCCGGGCTTCCGGCCGGACAATATCCGCTCCATGCGGACCGGCGATGAGCTGCCGGCCGATGAGCAGGTGATCATCCAGGTGGCCGACACCGATTCAGCGGCCTTTGCCGCTTATCTCGACACGCTGCGCGACACGTCTGGAAATCTGCCGGACATTTGCGATATCACCGTGCCGACCCGGATTGTGGAATAGGAAGACCCATGGCTGAAGAACAACTCGTATTCACGCTTGAAGGCGGTGACGTCACCATCAAGCTGCGTCCTGACCTCGCGCCCAAGCACGTGGCCCGCATTACCGAGATGGCGAAGGAAGGCTTTTATGACGGGCTGAACTTCCATCGTGTGATCGACGGTTTCGTGGCCCAGGGCGGCTGTCCGAACGGCAATGGCATGGGCGGTTCCGGCCAGCACATTCCGGCTGAATTCTCGGCCGAGCCGCATGTGCGTGGCACCATGTCGATGGCGCGCGCCGCCGACCCGGACAGCGCCTCGAGCCAGTTCTTCATCTGCCTGGATGACGTGCCCTACCTCAACAACCAGTACACGGTCTGGGGCGAAGTGATCTCCGGCATGGAACATGTCGACGCGCTGCCCAAGGGCGAGCCGCCGGCCAATCCGGGCAAGATCATCAAGGCGACGGTCGTCGAGGCCTGAGGCCTTGAGCTGGATAAAGACACTCGATCGAAAGGCGGCCGATGGCCGCCTTTCGGCTATCTATGACCGGGTGGCCGGCAAGACCGGCCAGATCGACAATATCCTCGCTGCCCACGCGCTGCGCCCGCACACGCTGGAGGGCCATATGGCCCTTTATAAAGCCGTGCTGCACCATTACGGAAACAGTCTCGACAAGGCCTATCTGGAAGCCATCGGGACCTGGGTCAGCAAGCTCAATCGCTGCACCTATTGCGTCGAGCATCATTTCGAAGGATTGCGGCGGCTGGTCGCCGATGAAGAGCGCGCTGCACAGATCCGCGACGCCATCGACAGCGGCATTCCCGAGCGTGCCTTTTCCGGGCGCGAGCTGGCCGGCCTGCGCTATGCGGAAATCCTGACGCGTGCGCCCGACACGCTGAGCCGGCAGCATGTGATCGCCTTGCGCGAGGCCGGTTTTGATGATGGCGAGATCCTCGAGATCAACCAGGTGACCGCCTATTTCGCTTACGCAAACCGGACCGTGCTCGGCCTCGGTGTCAGCCATGACGGCGAAACCCTGGGGCTGTCACCGGGCAGCTCGGATGATCCGGACAACTGGTCTCACGACTGATCAGTCCGCCGACAGCTGCATCCGCGTCACCAGTGGGCGATGGTCCGAGCCGGTATTCGGTCCGGCCTCGATCGAGACGGTTTGCCAGGCCTGACCGGCAAAGACATGGTCGATCCCGATCAGCATGGGCGACACCCCGAAATTGGCCGACGGGTCAGCGCTGAACAGGCCTTCCGACGGCCAGGTCGGCAGGGCGACGGAGCGACGTTCGAGGGCCAGATCGCGTTCAATCCGGGCAAGGGCCCGGGACGGGGGGGCCGCGTTGAAATCACCCATCACCACCATGCTTGTCTGGTCCATCTGACCGAGCGAGCGGGCCAGATTGCGTCGCTGACAGTCCTGGGCTGCGCTGGGGAAGGGCCAGGTCAGATGGACGGAAACAACATTCGCTTCGCGCCCGTCCGGCAATTCGATGCGGGCCCAGACGGCCGGCGGCAGCTCCCAGTCACATGGCACCGCATTCTCGAAGGAAATCTCCGGCGGGTGGCGGACGCAGCCACTGTCCAGAATTGGCAGGCGCGACAGTAACCGGACCGAGCGGCAGCGGGCGATGTGCGGGTAGCCGGATTCGAGGGCATCGACGACGGGCTTGGCATTCCGGGTTGCTTCCTGAAGGGCCAGGATATCCGGCGCGAGTGCTTCGAGGACGGATGGTGCGCCGACCGGATTCGTGCTCAGACCCCAGAGATTGTGGGTGACAAAGGTCAGCTCGATCATGGCGTCGTCGCTGTCTGCGAGGGCTTGCCGGTCGGGGCGGCGAAGTCCTTCCGGAATCGCTGGCACCAGGATCGCGATACAGCCGAGGGCCAGCGCAGGCGCCAGCCAGCGATGGCGATTGCGCAAGGAGAACAGTGTCACGGCCATCACAAACACGACCACCAGCGGCCAGATCTGCCGCCAGGCATCGAAGCCGCGCCACATCGGGGCGAGGGTCGTGAAGGCAGCGACGCCCATGACGGCGCACAGGGCCAGGAAAGCGGAAATCGTGTGACGCACGTGATGAACTCGCCGTGTGAACCGGAGCTATTGGCAGGCTTTCTACAC
Source organism: Maricaulis sp. (assembly GCF_015665295.1). Classification (GTDB taxonomy): domain Bacteria; phylum Pseudomonadota; class Alphaproteobacteria; order Caulobacterales; family Maricaulaceae; genus Maricaulis. Next base: position 47,128 of record NZ_JADFAJ010000011.1, on the reverse strand, counting down.
GCCAAAGATTGCGAAGCGGTGTGTCCGAATATAGACCCCGCAGCCATGCGTGTTTCCGATTTTGACTTTCACCTCCCCGAGGAGCGGATCGCCTTGCGTCCCGCCCGTCCGCGTGATGCGGCGCGGATGCTCCATATTGCCTCCAATGGCGTCTTTTCCGATCGCGGCGTTCGCGACCTGCCGGACATCCTCCGGAAGGGCGATCTCATGGTTTTCAACGACACCCGCGTCATCCCGGCCGCCCTCAGGGGCGTGCGTCCGGCGCGGGCTGTCGGTGGCGGCGGACCGGTCGAGGTCGAGGTCAATCTGCACAAGCGAATCGATGCGTCAGCCTGGCGGGCTTTCGTGCGGCCGGCCAAGCGCCTGCGGACCGGCGACCGGATTGCCTTCGGCGAGACGCTCGAAGCCGAAGTCACGGGCAAGTCAGAAGGCGGCGATGTCCGTCTGGTCTTCAATGCGACCGGTCCAGCGCTCGATGCCGCCATTGCGACCGCCGGAGAGATGCCGCTGCCGCCCTATATCGCCCGCAAGCGCGGCGTCGATGAACAGGACGAGGCCGATTACCAGACCCTGTTCGCCACCCATGAGGGCTCGGTCGCCGCACCGACCGCCGGCCTGCATTTCACGCCGGAACTGATGGCGGCACTGGAGGCGCGCGGTATCGAGCAGACCCGCGTCACCCTGCATGTCGGGGCCGGGACTTTCCTGCCGGTCAAGTCCGACGATACGGATGATCACCAGATGCATTCGGAGTGGTGCACCGTCTCGGCGGAGGCGGCGGCCGCGATCAATGCCGCCAAGGCCGAGGGGCGGCGTGTGGTTCCGGTCGGTACGACGGCCCTGCGCACGATCGAGAGCCTGGCCACCGGGCCGGGTGTGATCAAAGCCGGCAGCCGCGACACCGACATCTTCATCACGCCGGGCTCGGACTTTGCCATCACCGACATGCTGATGACCAATTTCCACCTGCCCAAGTCGACGCTCTTCATGCTGGTCAGTGCGCTGTCGGGCCTGGACGTCATGCAGAAGGCCTATGCCCACGCCATTGCCGCGGAGTATCGCTTCTACTCCTATGGCGATGCCTGCCTGCTGGAGCGCCGCACATGACGACCTTTCCCTACGAGATCCATGCCACCGATGGTGCGGCCCGTACCGGCGTTCTCAAGACCTCCCGCGGCGATATCCGCACGCCGGCCTTCATGCCGGTCGGCACGGCGGCGACGGTGAAGGCGCTCTACATGGACCAGGTCAAGGCGACCGGGGCCGACATCATCCTGGGCAATACCTACCACCTCATGCTGCGCCCCGGCGCCGAGCGGGTGAAGCGTCTGGGTGGCTTGCACAAATTCTCGACCTGGCAGGGCCCGATGCTGACAGACAGTGGCGGCTTCCAGGTCTGGTCCCTGTCCAAGCTGCGCAAGATGAGCGAGGAGGGGGTGAAGTTCCGCTCCCATATCGACGGGTCGGAGCACAATCTCACCCCGGAACGCTCGATCGAGATCCAGGCCGACCTCTTGGGCGCCGACATCTCCATGCAGCTGGATGAGTGCACCCCGTTCGGATGTTCGGAGAAAGAGGCGCGCACCAGCATGGAACTCTCCATCCGCTGGGGGCAGCGCTCCAAGGCCGCCTTCGGCACGCGCGACAGCCAGGCCCTGTTCGGCATCGTCCAGGGCTCGGTCTTTGAAAACCTGCGCCGCGAAAGTGCCGAGCGCCTGATCGAGACCGGCTATGACGGCTATGCCATCGGCGGCCTGGCGGTCGGCGAGGGCTTTGAGAAAATGTGCGATGTGCTCGATTTCACCACGCCGCACCTGCCGACCGAGCGGCCGCGCTATCTGATGGGCGTCGGCAAACCGATCGACCTGGTCGAGGCGGTCGCCCGCGGTGTCGACATGTTCGACTGTGTCCTGCCGACCCGGTCGGGGCGTCATGGCCAGGCCTGGTCGGATTATGGCCCGATCAATATCAAGCGTGCCGAGTTCGCCGAGGATGACAGCCCGCTCAATCTAGAGATCGATTGCCCGGCCAGCACGGATTATTCCAAGGCCTATCTCCACCACCTTTTCCGGGCCGGAGAATATCTCTCGGCGATGCTGCTCTCCTGGCACAATATCGCCTACTTCCAGCACCTGACGGCGCGCATGCGCGCGGCCATTGCGGCGGGTGAGTTCGAGGCCTTCCGGCGGGATTTCCGGGCGAAGTGGGAAGAAGGTCAGGCCGAAGCGGCAAAGCGGGCGGGATAGTCATGGCTGTAACGCTGCGGCAGCTCAGTCACGCCGAATTGCGCGCCGAACTCACCGCGTTTGCCGGTCTCCTGACCGCCTGTGTCGGGGCGGGCGCCTCGATCGGCTTCCTGTCGCCTTTCAGCCAAGGGCAGGCTGGCGATTTCTGGGCTGGTATCGCCGATCAGCTTGAGCGGAGTGACCGGCTGATCTGGTCGGCGCGGGACACCGCATCCGGCATGCTTCTCGGCACCGTCCAATTGATCACCGGCCTGCCGGACAACCAGCCGCATCGCGGCGATGTGGCGAAGTTGATGGTCTCGCCTAAGGCCCGTCGCCGCGGTGTGGCGGATGCCCTGATGGACGCGTTGGAGCGCCATGCGCGAGAGACAGGGCTGCGCACGCTGGTCCTTGACACGGTGACCGGCTCGCCGGCCGATGCGCTTTATCGCAAGCGTGGCTGGGTCGAGGTCGGGCCTGTGCCGGATTACGCGCTCTTCCCGGACGGAACGCCCTGCTCGACGACCTTCTTCTACAAGTCGCTGATCTGAGCATTGCCCCGAGACGGGCGAGGCGAAGGCCTTACTCCGTCTCTTCCTCCACCAGGCCATAGGCCTCGAAGGCACGGCGCATCTGGGCGGGCGGGCAGCCGAAACCGTCATAGAGACCGCGCAGATAGGCCCGGCGTCGCTGGGCCATGTCGCGCTGTTCGCGGGCTTCACGCTCGATGCGTCCGGCACCGCCGAGGAAGCGCACGACCGGACGGACCGGGTTCAGGCCGACAATCGTCGAGCGATACAGGCCGCGCGCGCCATCGGCGGCCGCGTCCGGCGCCTGGGCGGCGATATGGGCGCTCTGGCCCATCCAGGTGTCGTGATCATGCTCGTCTTCTTCCGCGAGACGACGCTCTTCCTCGACATCCGGGCCGAGCACGACAGTCAGGCGGGCAATGTCCTGGGCGACCGTCGAGCAGCGACGACGCGAGCCATCACCGCCATAGGGGGTGGGCACGGTGTCCTCGCCCTGATCAACCATGACCCGGCCCGGCCGCTCGCGCGGCAGTCCGACGGCATCCTCAAATGCCTCCGCTGTTTCCTCGCGCGCAAAGCTGCCGGCATTGCCGGCGGTTTGGCGTGTGGACGAGCATGCGGTCGCGGCTAACGCCCCGAGCAAGCATGCCAGCAGACTCAGTCTTCTCCTCATGCGCTGTATTTTAATCGGTGATTGCGGCGAAATCTCATCAAAAATGCTGAAATCCGCAGGCAAAGCCCGATTGACCCCCCCAAATCGCCCGTATAGGTTCCGCCCTCCTCGTTCGGGGAGCCGATAGCTCAGCTGGTAGAGCAACTGACTTTTAATCAGTAGGTCCAGGGTTCGAATCCCTGTCGGCTCACCATCCTTTTCTTCCATAAAATTCAAATGCTTGTTGCTCTTTCCGTTCGCCACCGGTTGGCGGATCTCTGGAGCCTTTTAACACTCGAACGTGTGAACTGGTGCGTGCTTAACAAGTAAGTTATTGAAATTCCTGCTAATTTCATCTGATTGCATATTCGTCGGTCTTTGGCTCGAATCGCTGGCACAGTGGTCGCCCTCCCGTTGAGAAGGCAGGCGGTCCTATGGGGAAGCCCAAGCGTCATCATTTCGTGCCACAGTTCGTAATCCGGAACTTCGCGAGATCGGACGGCCGAGTTTGGTATCTTGAAAGAGCGCGCGCCGACCGGAGAGCAGAGCTACGATCTCCGTCAGGCGTTTTTTGGCAGCGGCATTTGTATTCATATCGCGACGGCGAAAATCTGCGAGACCCGGCAGTTGAACGGGCGTACGGGCAGGCCGAAAGTGAATGGGCCCCCTTGATCGACAGGGCTGTTCGCGATTTGCGTGCAGGCCGGGCGCCATTGTTTACCGGACCAGAGCGGCGCTCTCTGGAAGGGTTTTTCTATCACCAGTTTATGCGGGTTCCCTATCAGCTTAATCGGGTGAAATGCGAGGAAATTGAACGTCTCGACGATGCGTTGCTGGATGGATCTGTGCCTGAGGAGAGCGTCGAAGGCGTCCGACTAGAGCTGCTTGATGTCCTAGATAATGCTCTGATCGACACCCTGGTGAAGGGTAGCGACAACATCGCGGAGGTGTTCGCTAGGAAAGACTTGTTCTTCGCGGTCCTCGCCAACTCAAAAAAGTCGTTCGTGCTGGGAGACGTGCCGATAGGACGGTTTCGTCAACGCGTGGCGAGCGTCCCCGATGCTTCACTCCCGCTATGGGACGCGAGTGTTGAAATGTCGATGCCGATCGCCCCGGATATCGCAATAGGCCTCTGCGGGGATGGAGGCGGCTACAAGGTTTTTGGAGTGAAGGACGATAGCGATGTTCGTGCGGTGAATGTTGCTACCATGCGCCGTAGCGATGCGGTTTGCTCCAGGTCAGAAATCCTAATTTCGAGTTTAAGTTCGATCTGGCCTGGTAAGGCCGATGGAGGGCGCGATGACCAGCGATGAGGCCGATGTGGTTGAGGAGGTTCCGGAAAGATTTGCTCGTTTGAGCGCGGAGCGACTTGCAAGACAGGTCGCTTCCTATCGAGCCTCCAAGGATAGTGCATGGCAGAAGGCAGAACAGGCGCTGCTCGAAATGAACAGGCTGCTCTTTCTAGCTAGCGGAGCAGCAGCCGGGTCGATCTTGATTTGGTTGGCTGATGCGGTCGCGGATGACGTCCCGATTGAGGCGTTCGTGCTAGCGGTCGTTGCCATCGGGATATTCGTCACGATCACATTTGTCGGGTTCCTGCTGCAGGATGGTTATGCGCTTCGCCAGCACGCGTTCGCGGCACATTCATTGGCGATGGCGCACGCTACAGAAGATCTTGAGCTCGCCAACCTTTCTGCTGCCATGGCAGGACTCAAGCAGCCGACCGAGGATATTGCCGCGCCGATACGGAACGAGTTGGCGGCATTGTCGAACAGAAATCCATACGACTTTTCAGAGGAGAATGTGCGGAAGGGGGTTACTCACACGCTCACAATGTGGCTCGGCAAACACACCCGGCGGGTTCTGTTGTTCGCGGCAATTGGTTTTGTTCTCGCTCTAGCGTGCACAATCGGAGCGATCTTCTGGAACTATTTGATGTGATGCGTAGCTTTCGCGTGTGGGCCAACCGGCTGCCGCGAAGAGTGTTGCCGTTTAACGTGGTTCATATAAGTGCTTGATTTCAAATGGCGCGAATTCGGCGGGCTAGACAGGTAACTCGTTGATTTAATGAAGTAATATTGTAAATTTTAATCAGTAGGTCCAGGGTTCGAATCCCTGTCGGCTCACCATTTCAGGATCTTCCGCCATATCACCTGAAATGGACATCCTCCGGCCGAGCAGATGGCTGATCCCCGGGCCCGCGCCGCGCGCGCTTTTCCGCGACGGGCTGGTCGTGTGACAACACGCCGTTCGCTCCGCACGCTTTCACGCCGAAAGAATGGGAGGGCAGGGGAGTGCTGGCCGATGCCGACAGCCGGTGGATTTGCACAAGGTGACTTCGCCGGCATCCCGTTCGCGGAGCTTTCCCGGACGCGCTCGCCGCCGATTCCAATGCGCCAGCTACTGAGGGGCGGTCGTTCAGTGCCGAAGCTGGGCCGGCGTTCTGTCACCGACCTCCCGTCACCCACGCCGTCTCGCCGCCATGGGGCGATCCGCTTCGCCCTGTCAGGGCGAAGAGCTACGGTCATCCCCTTTCCGATTGCAGGGCAATTCCACGCGCGCGCAGTGGCATGCTTGCGGCGCTGTGCGATGCCGGGATATATCAGCGACAATCCGTACCCCAACAGGGCCTGGTCAGGGAGAGCCTCGTGAGCGAATTCGAAACGGCGCGCAAGCAGATGGTGGATTGCCAGATCCGCCCGTCAGATGTCACGGACCGGCGCCTGATCGCGGCCTTCCTTGATGTGCCGCGACACCTCTTCGTGCCGCGCGCCCGGCGCGCCTCAGCCTATTCTGATTCCCAGGTCGCGATCGGCGATGAGCGCACGCTGATGCGGCCGCGCGATTTCGCCAAGCTGGTGCATGCGGCGGACATCCAGCCGGATGAGCTGGTGCTCGATATCGCGTGTGCCCGCGGCTATTCGACTGCAATCCTGGCGCGTATGGCCGGAACCGTCGTGGGGCTTGAGTCAGACGAGGACAGCCTGGCGCGCGCGCCCAGCCTGCTGTCTGACATTGGTGCCGACAATGCCGTCGTGATCGAGGGCGATCTGGCGGCCGGCGTTGCCAAGCAGGGACCGTTCGACGTGATCTTCGTCAATGGGGCGGTCGATGAGGTGCCCCAGGCCTGGCTCGACCAGCTGGCGCCCGGCGGACGTCTGGCTGCCGTGATCAGCAAGGGGCCGATCGGCAAGGCGACCATCTTTACCCGTTCGGCAGCAGGGATCGGCGAGCGTGTCGTTTTCGACGCCAATGTCGCGCCGCTGCCGGGTTTCCAGGCCGAGGCCGGATTCGTCCTCTGACAATACCCGGTGCCGACTTGTTTCCGGTCCGGAAGGAACGGAATCAGTGGTCTCGCCCGTTCAATCCCGACAGGCTCGGCCGCCGGTCCGGGTCTGCGTCTGGCTGCGAATGCGGCAGGGACGGGAATTGTTACGGAAATATCAGAGTGAACAGTGTTCACTTTTAATCATGGCGTGCCTATATGCTGGCGTGGTATGCGCGTGGGCAGATTTTGGCCGCACCCGGTCACCAACACTGGATCGGGACGGATGACGCGCTAGTATGAGGCAGGGCGCCGGACACGGTTCCGGCGCTGCAAGAGGGGTTCGTAATGTCGCGATTGAAGAATTTGGCGCTCGTTCTGGCAGCGGGTGCATCGGCCCTCGCGCTTGCCGGCGCCGGGCAGGCACAAACGCTCGAAGAGACGCTGGCACTGGCCTACAACTCCAACCCGACCCTGCAGGCCGAACGCGCCCGCCTGCGTGCCACCGATGAGGGGCGCGTCCAGGCCGAGGCGGGACGTCTGCCGTCGGTTTCAGCCTCGGCCTCGATCTCGCGATCGCACGCGGAAGGCGAAAGCTTCTCGCAGATCAACAATTCCACCAATAGTTACGAGTCGGATGCAACGCCCAAGAATTACGGCCTTTCGGCCAGCCAGCCGATCTATCGCGGTGGCCGGATCGACGGGGCGATCGACCAGGCGACCGCGGTCGTGATGGCGGGGCGTGAAAACCTTCGTGCGACCGAGCAGACCGTGCTGGTGAGTGCCGTCACGGCTTTCATGGATGTGCGACGCGACAGCAATGTCGTCGAGATCCGCCAGAACAATGTCGAAGTCCTCGCCCAGCAACTGCGGGCCGCGCGCGACCGGTTCGAGGTTGGCGAGATCACCCGGACCGACGTGTCGCAGGCCGAGGCGCGCCTGTCGCTGGCCCAGACCCAGCTGTCTGCCGCCCAGGCGCAGATGGCGGCCAGCCGCGCTGCCTATGAGCGCGTGACCGGTCAGCCGGCCGCCTCGCTGAGCGAACCGCCCGCCCTGCCGCCCCTGCCGGACAATCTGGCCGATGCCGCGGAATACGCCTTCGACAACAGCCCGCAATTGCTGGCTGCCCGTTATAGCGAAGAGGCCGCCCAGCATGCGATCCGCATTGCCCGCGGCGCCTTGCGTCCGGAAGTCTCGCTGACCGCCTCGGCCTCTTCGGCCCGGGATTCAAGCTTTTCCGGCGATGTTCGCGACAGCGCATCGATCATGGGCCAGGTCTCGATGCCGATCTTCACGGGCGGCCTCAACCGGTCGCGCGTCCGCGCCGCCGTGGCGCAGGAAGAGCAGGCCCGCTTCCTGGTCCGTGACGCGAGGCGCCAGGTCACCGAAGCCGTGACCAATGCCTGGTATTCCTATGTTGCGTCGCTGGCCGTGATCGAATCGAGCCGCCAGGCCGTGCGTGCCAACGAGATTGCGCTGGATGGCGTGCAGCAGGAGGCCTTCGTCGGCATCCGCACCACGCTGGATGTGCTCAATGCCGAACAGGAATTGCTCGAATCGCGTCTCACCTTCGTGACCGCCGAGCGCGACAGCTTTGTTGCCGGCTATCGCCTGTTGCAGGCCATGGGGCTGGCCTCTGCGGAAACGCTTGGCCTGGACGTGGAAATCTATGATGCCGCTGCAGGGGTTTCCCGCGAATCGCGTTTCCCTAACCTTGACTTAACGCCCTGGAATTAGGGTTTTCGAAGAGTCTCGGGCTGGACAGGCGAGTTGCGGCCCGGTTTATTCGCGTATCACGGGAGGCTGCCGCGTGCGGTGGCCCGCAAACGCCGACGAAACTGCAGACGCAGACTGCAGACGCAAACCGAAGACGCAGACTGCAGACGCAGACTGAAGACGCAGACCGAAGACGCAGACCGAAAACAAGGACTTGGGCGCTCATGGCCGATGCCGCTGAAAACGAACCGTCGATGGAGGAAATCCTCTCCTCGATTCGCCGCATCATCAACGAGGACGATGATGATGCGCCGGCCGAGGCTGAGGCCGTCGATGAGGTCCCGAAAAGCCAGGATGATGTCGATGCCCTGTTCGACGCGCCGGTCGAGGAAAGTGGCGCCGATGACGTGCTCGAACTGACCGAACGGGTCGACACGAACGACGCCGGCTCCGAACCGATGTCCGTTGATGATGATCTGATGATTGTCGATCGTGAGGAGGAGATCGAGGACGAGCCGGTCATGGCCGAGCCCGAGCCCGAAATCGATTTCGACGCGCTGGCTGATGAAACCGCCGATGGTATCATGAGCGAGCCGGCGGCCGCTGCCGCCATGGGATCGTTCCACACCCTGGCCGAGAATATCCGTATCTCAGACGAGGAAGGCCGCACGCTGGAAGGCGTGGTTCGCGCCCTGCTGCGTCCGATGCTCAAGGAATGGCTCGATGCCAACCTGCCGTCGATCGTCGACGAGAAGGTCCAGGCCGAAATCGATCGCGTCGCCCGTCGCCGCCGCTAGGCTGAACCGGCAGACCGAACAGACAGGGGCGCGTCCGTCGGGCGCGCCCTTTTTTCCGGGGCATGTTCAGCCAGGGCGCGCGGTCCGGGTCAGAGGTCCTGGGCAGCCAGCATGGCGCGGTATTCTCGGATTTTGGCGACATAGCGGACCGGCTCGTGACCACGGGCATAGCCATAGCGCAGCGTCGGATAGTATTGCGGATCCGACAGCAGGGGCAGGGTCTCGGCGAGGTCGTCCCAGCTGTTCTTGTCGCGGCCGAGGCGTTCCGCCAGTCGCCGTGCATCATACATGTGGCCCATGCCGACATTGTACGCGGCGAGCGCAAACCACAGCCGGTCCTCGCCGGTCACCCCGTCGGGAACACGCGCGTAGAGATCATCCAGATAGGCGGCGCCGCCCCGAATGCTCTGGCGCGGATCCGTACGGTCCTCAATGCCGACCCGTTCGGCGGTCGACAGGGTCAGCATCATCAATCCGCGCACCCCGGTCGCGCTGACCGCATCAGGGTCCCAATGCGATTCCTGGTAGGCCTGCGCGGCCAGCAATTCCCAATCAAAGGGCAGGTCTTCAGCGACGGTCTCGAAGATGCGGCGATAGCGCGGCAGACGATCGTCGACGCGGCGCACGAAACGCGCAATGTCGACATAGTCGTAATCGCCGTACTGCCCGAACCAGGTCTCGTCGAGGGCCTCGAGAAGTCCGTTGGCGTGGGCTTCGGCAAACCAGCTGGTCAAGGCGTCTGGCAGCCCGTCCACGCGCGGGTCCACGGCCCAGGCCAGGGGTTGCTCGCCCGTGAGATTTTGCGCCACGACCAATTCGGGATGGCGGCGCCGGGCGAAGTCGGCGAGATGGGAGTCGGCGACGGTGCAGTCGGCATCGCCGCCCTCCACCGCGTCCAGCAGCGGCATGGCAGACCCGGCCGGCTGTGTCCGCCAGCCCAGATCCGGCAGGCCGGCCTGCAGCGAGCGCAAGGTCTCCTCGTAGCTGGAGCCTTCCAGCACCAGGATATCGGTTCCGGGCAGGCTGTGACGCCGGGTCGGTGTCGGCCCGCCGCGCCGACAGACCAGCTGCTCGGTCACCGACTTGTAGGCGGGCGCAAAGGCAAGCCTTGCCGCCCGCTCTGCAGTCTGGGTCAATCCGGCTGCAGCGATATGACCCTCGCCGTTTTCGAGCGCACCGAGCAGGCGAGGAATCGAGTCGGCGGTCTCGAACCGCACCGCGACGCCCAGGCTGTCCGCGAAGGCGCGGGCGAGGTCGACCTCATACCCTTCGGGGCCGTCCGAGCCGTCCTCATAGCTGGTCGGGCCGGGCAGGGTCAGCACGATCAGCTCACCGCGCTCGCGAATCAGCGCCAGCGTGTCCGGTTCGGGGGCGGGCATGCTCGAGCGCGGGCTGCAGCCGGCCAGCAATGTCAGCAGGAGGCCTGCGGCGAGGCCGCGATTCCGTCGTGATCCAATTCGTCGAGCGATATCCGTCATCTGTCCAAGCTAGGGGCTGTGAGGTGGAAATACAAATCGCACTTTATGACGGTTGATCGGCCTTTGTTCCGTTTTGTTAACCATAGATGTTCCGCTTGTGTTCCGGGAACAAAATTGGTACACCGGAGCTCGGTTGCCCATACCTGAGGGGCGTGAAATAAGGGATGAAGGCTATGAGCAAGGGCGCGATTCGACTCGTGAAGAACGAAAAGAACATGGACAAGGAAAAGGCCATCGAGGCGGCGCTGAGCCAGATCGACAAGGCCTTCGGCAAGGGTTCGGTGATGAAGCTGGGCCAGAAGCCGGCCATGGAGATCGAGACGATTTCCACCGGCTCGCTGGGGCTCGATATCGCGCTCGGCATTGGCGGTCTGCCCAAGGGCCGGATCATCGAGATCTACGGTCCGGAAAGCTCGGGCAAGACGACGCTCGCTTTGCACACCGTCGCCGAGGCCCAGAAAGCGGGCGGCGTGGCCGCTTTCATCGATGCCGAGCACGCGCTCGATCCGATCTATGCCGGCAAGCTGGGCGTCGATGTCGGCGAGCTCCTGGTGTCGCAGCCCGATGCCGGTGAGCAGGCGCTCGAGATTGCCGATACGCTGGTTCGCTCCGGTGCCGTCGACATCCTGGTCATCGACTCCGTCGCCGCGCTGACGCCGCGCGCCGAGCTTGAAGGTGAAATGGGCGACAGCCTGCCGGGCCTCCAGGCCCGCCTGATGAGCCAGGCGCTGCGCAAGCTGACCGGCTCGATCTCGAAGTCGAAATGCCTGGTCATCTTCATCAACCAGATCCGCATGAAAATCGGTGTCATGTTCGGCTCGCCGGAAACCACGACCGGCGGCAATGCGCTGAAATTCTACTCCTCCGTCCGGCTCGACATCCGCCGGATCGGGGCAATCAAGAATCGCGACGAGGTGATCGGCAACCAGACCCGCGTCAAGGTGGTGAAGAACAAGGTCGCGCCGCCCTTCCGCGAGGTCGAATTCGACATTCTCTACGGCGAGGGCATTTCCAAGATGGGCGAGCTCATCGATCTCGGCGTCAAGGGCGATGTGATCGAGAAGTCGGGGTCCTGGTACTCCTACAATTCCGAACGCATCGGGCAGGGCCGTGAAAATGCCCGCCAGTTCATGCTCAGCAATCCGGACATTGCCAGTGAGATCGAGTCCAAGGTGCGCGCCAATGCCGGCCTGATCGCCGACGAAATGCTCACCGGTCCTGACCTGCCGGAAGAGGAAGACGTCGCGGCGGGCTAGCCGCGACTGGCGGACGCCACAACCGGATTCGACGGGCTGCTTCCCGGGCGTTGTCCTGCGGTGCTGATTGAGCGCATCGATCCGGGACATCGATCCGGGACATCGATCCGGGGCATGGCCAAGGCGCTGGCGCTGCGGGTCCGCCATCTCGTGCGCGTCGCGGGGGACGGCTCCGGCCGGGTCCTGCAGGGCGCAGGTTGAGGCCTCGATGCCGACCGGTCCGCGACATGTCCGTCACGCTGTCGCGACAATCGCAGCTTGATTGTGAACGGGTGCTTGGCTAGGCCGGGCACCCGTTTCTATATGTCAGTCTACAGAAACCGGTTTGTGTCGACCTGTCAGGTCGGCGCGCGACACTCCAGCCGACGGGATCGGACATCATGGCCAGCCTGCGCGACATCCGTGCGACTTTCCTCGACTATTTCGCCAGCCAGGACCATGAAGTGGTCCAGTCGGCGCCCCTGGTCCCGCAGGACGATCCGACCCTCCTGTTCGTCAATGCCGGCATGGTGCCGTTCAAGAATGCCTTCACCGGCCAGGAAAAGCGCGCCAAGCCGCGCGCGGCCTCGTCGCAAAAATGCGTGCGCGCCGGTGGCAAGCACAATGATCTCGACAATGTCGGCTATACGGCGCGCCACCACACCTTCTTTGAAATGCTGGGGAATTTCTCCTTCGGCGATTATTTCAAGGAAGAGGCGATCGCGCATGCCTGGCAGCTGGTGACCAAGGAATTCGCCCTGCCGGCCGACAAGCTCCTGGTCACCGTCTATGCCGAGGATGACGAGGCGCGCGCCCTGTGGCGCAAGATCGCCGGCCTGCCGGACGAACGCATTATCGGCATTTCGACCTCGGACAATTTCTGGTCCATGGGCGAGACCGGCCCGTGCGGTCCGTGCTCGGAAATCTTTTTCGACCATGGCCCGTCGATCGCCGGTGGCCCGCCCGGTTCGCCGGACGAGGATGGTGACCGTTTCATCGAGATCTGGAACCTCGTCTTCATGCAGTTCGAACAGCTCGGCCCGGACGAGCGCATCAACCTGCCCAAACCCTCCATTGATACCGGCATGGGACTGGAGCGCATCGCCGCCATCCTCCAGGGCAAGCACAATAATTACGAGACCGACCTGTTCCGCAATCTCATTGCGGCCGGTGAGGACGTGCTCGGCGTCAAGGCCGAGGGTGACGCCCTTGCCAGCCACCGCGTCATTGCCGACCATCTGCGCTCGACCTGCTTCCTGATGGCTGATGGTGTCAGCCCGTCGAATGAGGGCCGCGGCTATGTGCTGCGCCGGATCATGCGCCGGGCCATGCGCCATGCGCATATCCTTGGCGCCGGCGAACCGGTGATATGGAAGCTGGTGAAAGCGCTCAGCGCCGAGATGGGCGATGCCTATCCGGAACTGGTGCGGGCCCAGGCCCTGCTCGAGGAGACGCTTGAGGTCGAGGAGGAGCGCTTCCAGCGCACGCTCGGCCGTGGTCTCTCCCTTCTGGAAGAGGCAACCGCCGACATGACCGAGGGCGAAGCCCTGCCCGGCGAAACCGCGTTCAAGCTCTACGACACCTATGGCTTCCCCCTCGACCTGACCCAGGACGCGCTGCGCGCCAAGGGCATGACGGTGGATGAGGCGGGCTTTGATACGGCCATGGCCAAGCAGCGCGCCGATGCGCGGGCCAGCAAGTTCTCCTCCGGCGATGCAGCGCCGGATGCGGTCTGGTTCGCCGTGCGCGACAAGGTCGGGGCCTCCCGTTTCACCGGCTATGCCGGCACTGGCGGCAAGGGGCGGCTGGCGGCGATCATTTCAGGCGGCCGGGAAGCCAAGGCGTTGGGGGCCGGCCAACGCGCCGAGCTCGTCTTCGACCAGACGCCGTTCTACGGCGAGAGCGGCGGCCAGTGCGGCGATACCGGTGAGATCCGCTTTGATGATGGCGCCATCTTCACGGTCGAGGACACGCAAAAGCGCGGCGGCGACATGCATGCCCATATCGGCGTGCTGACGAAGGGCGAGATCACGCTCGGCGACACCGCCACGCTCGACGCCGACGCCCCGCGCCGTGCCGCGATCCGTGCCAACCACTCCGCCACCCACCTGGCCCACGCCGCGTTGCGCGATGTGCTGGGCGCACATGTCACCCAGAAGGGCTCGCATGTCGGCCCTGACCGGCTGCGCTTTGACTTCTCGCACAACAAGTCCGTCACGGCCGAGCAGATCGTGGCCATCGAGGCCCAGGTCAATGCGGTCATCCGCCAGAATACCGCCGTCTCGACGGCCGAAATGACGCCGGATGCGGCCATCGAGGCCGGCGCGCTGGCCCTGTTCGGTGAGAAATATGGCGACAAGGTCCGCGTCCTCACCATGGGCGAGGCGCTGGGCGATCATGACAAACCCTATTCGGTCGAGCTGTGCGGCGGCACCCATGTCGCGCGTACCGGTGATATCGCCCTGTTCAAGATTGTCTCGGAAGGCGCTGTGTCCTCCGGCATCCGCCGTCTCGAGGCGATGACCGGCGAGGGCGCGCGTCTCTACATGGAAGAACAGCTCGGCTTTGGCCGGGCCGCGGCTGACGCGCTGAAAGTCCCCACGGCGGAGCTTGCCGGCCGCGTCTCCGGCCTGATGGAAGAGCGCAAGAAGCTCGAGCGTCAGCTTGCCGAAGCCAGGAAGCAGCTGGCCATGGGTGGCGGCGCCGCTGGTGCTCCGGCCGGCCCGGAGAGCGTCAATGGCGTCAACTTCATCGGCCGCGTGGTCGAGGGTGTGGGCGGCAAGGATTTGCGCGGCCTCGTCGATGAGGCCAAGGCGCAGATGGGCTCCGGCATTGCCGCCTTCATTGGCGTCAATGATGGCAAGGCCGCCCTCGCGGTCGGCGTGACCGACGACCTCAAGGAGCGCTTCGGTGCGGTTGATCTGGTCAAGGCCGGCGCCGCTGCCGTGGGCGGCAAGGGGGGCGGCGGCCGGCCGGACTTCGCCCAGGCAGGCGGACCGGACGGCGCCAGGGCCGAAGCCGGCATCGCGGCCATTCGTGACGTGCTGGCGGGCTGATGGCCCGCAAGCCGGCCGGAACCGACACCCAGCTCGTGGGTGACAAGGCGGCGGCGCGCGCCGTCGCAATGGCCCGCGCCGATTTCAATGCGGCGCTGGAAAACCGGTCCCTGAAGGCGATCGCCGCGCATCTGGTTGAGGATGTCGTCCTGGTGCCCGGCGACGAGGCCCAGCTGATTACCGGTCGCGAGGCGCAGCTGGAGGCCTGGTCCTCCATTTTCACCACGATGCCGGACGTGCGCTATGTGCGTGCCCCGTCGCGGATCGAGGTCTGCGAGGACAGCCATCTGGCGGCCGAAACCGGTCGCTGGACCGGCAGTTGGTCCAGCGACGGCTTTGCCATCCGCTATACGGGCCGCTATTTCGCCAAATGGCGCTGCGTTGAGGGGCGCTGGCGGATCGAGGCAGAAACCTTCGTCACGATGAAGCGCAGCGGCGGCGGTTGATCAGCGCGGTTCAGACAACCAGGCGCGGGCTTTGACCTCGCTGGTGAAGACCCGCTCGTCGGTCGTCAGGGTTTTCCCGGCGACCATCTCCCAATAGGTCAGCATGGCCCTGGACAGGTCGTCATCGTAGACGATGGCGGCACGCCGGCGCGGCCCCTTGTTGACCGGATCAGCGTCGGCCATCTGTACCTGCAGCCGCGTCATGGCGTCGGCCGGAAGCTGGGCGAGGGAGGCGTTGGAAAGCAGGGTGAGGAAGTCGTAGCGGTCCGACCAGTCCGGGTGCGATCGGGCGCGGGCGAACGTATTCAGCAGGGCTCTGGCGCTGATCACGCCCGAAATCCGGTAAATACAGAGACCGTTGTCAGGGTCGAATTCGAAATCCGCATTCATTCTTCGGCACAGGGCTTGGGGTGTCAGAGATGGCGGGGCCTATTGGTCATATTATCTGATGGCGCCAGATTTCAACCCGTTTCGAAATGCATCCTGATGTCGGACTGATCCGTCGCCATGCATAATACCGTTCACCGGCTGTCCGATCCGTTCAATCCGGTTGGTCAGGATGCCGCCGCGAAAGTGTTCGGGCGGAGCTTCGAACCGGGCGCCATCCGCAAACAACCGACCAGCCCCCCACACACAAGAAAAAGGGCGGCCCCGTCGGAGCCGCCCCTGTCATTGTCGCCGTGATGGTGGCGCTTACTTCCAGTTGGCCATCGCGACCTGGAAGCGTTCGTCGACCTTGTCGAGGAAGCCCTCGGTCGACAGCCAGCCCTGGCTTTCGCCGACCAGCAGGGCCAGGTCCTTGGTCATGAAGCCGGCTTCGACCGTCTTGATGATGGTGTCTTCCAGCGTCGCTGCGAACTTCATCACATCGGCATTGCCGTCCATGCGGCCGCGATGGCTGAGGCCCTGCGTCCAGGCGAAGATGGAGGCGATGGAGTTGGTCGAGGTCTGCTCGCCGCGCTGATGCTGGCGGTAGTGGCGGGTGACCGTGCCGTGGGCGGCTTCCGCTTCCACCGTCTTGCCATCCGGGCTCATCAGGACCGAGGTCATCAGGCCGAGCGAACCAAAGCCCTGGGCCACGGTGTCGGACTGGACGTCGCCGTCATAGTTCTTGCAGGCCCAGACGAAACCGCCGGACCATTTCATCGCGGCGGCGACCATGTCGTCGATCAGGCGGTGCTCATAGGAGATGCCCTTCTCGGCGAAGGCGTCCTTGAACTCGGCCTGGTAGATTTCCTCGAACAGGTCCTTGAAGCGGCCGTCATAGGCCTTGAGGATGGTGTTCTTGGTCGACAGGTAGACCGGCCAGCCGCGCTGCAGGCCGTAATTGAGCGAGGCGCGGGCAAAATCGCGGATCGAGTCGTCGAGATTATACATGCCCATGGCGACGCCCGGGGACGGGAAGTCGAAGACTTCGCGGGTGACTGGATCGGAGCCGTCGGACGGCTCGAAAGTCATGGTCAGCTTGCCCGGACGGTCGACCAGGAAATCGGTGGCGCGATACTGGTCACCAAAGGCGTGACGGCCGATCACCATCGGCTGCTGCCAGCCCGGCACCAGGCGCGGCACGTTGGAGATCACGATCGGCTCGCGGAAGACAACGCCGCCGAGGATGTTGCGGATCGTGCCGTTCGGCGAGCGCCACATCTTCTTGAGGCCGAACTCTTCCACACGGGCTTCGTCCGGGGTGATGGTGGCGCATTTCACGCCGACACCGTAATGCTTGATCGCCTCGGCAGCGTCGATGGTGATCTGGTCGTCCGTCTCGTCACGCTTGGTGACCGAGAGATCGTAATACTTCAGATCAATGTCGAGATAGGGCAGGATCAGCTTGTCCTTGATCAGCTGCCAGATGATGCGGGTCATCTCATCGCCGTCGAGTTCGACGACCGGGGTATCGACTTTGATCTTCGCCATGGGTGCTCTGCTTTCTTTTCGGACAGTCGGAAGTCGCGCTAGGACAGCGCTGACAAGTCATTTGCGCGCTCTCTAGCATCGGTGCGCGCCAAGGTGAAGGCCCGCTTCCATGCCAGAAATTTCCGCCACACCCGCTTTCATACTGCACACGCCCCAGCTCGGCGAGAATATCGGTGCGGCAGCCCGTGTGATGGGGAATTTCGGCCTGCCCGAGCTGATCATTGTCGATCCGCGTGATGGCTGGCCAAACGACAAGGCGGTGACCATGTCGGCCGGTTCACCGGTGCTCGGCAATGCCCGGGTGGAATACCGCCTCGGCGATGCGATTCATGACCGCACCCGCCTCTATGCCACCACCGCCCGGCCGCGCGGGATGGAAAAGCCGGTGATGACGGCGCGCGAGGCGGTCAGCGACATGAAGGCAGCCATCGCTGCGGGCGAAAGGCTCGCGGTGATGTTCGGCGGCGAGAAGTCCGGCCTGCCCAATGAGGCGGTCAACATGGCCGATGTCATCATCACCCTGCCGGTCGACCGCACCTTCTCCTCGCTCAACCTGGCCCAGGCGGTCGCCGTCATCGCCTATGAATGGACGGCCGGCGAAGGCGTTCCGGCCGTGTTCGAACCGGTTTCCGACATTGCAAAGCGAGAAGACCTGGAACGCATGTTCGAGCATTTCGAGCATGAGCTCGACCGCGCCGGCTTCTTCCACCCGCCGTCAAAAACCCCGCTCATGGTCCAGAATCTCCGCAACGCCTTCATCCGCGGCCGCTGGACCGAGCAGGAAGTCCGCACCTTCCGCGGCGCCGTGAAAGCGCTGGCGCTCGGCCGCGGCAAGGCGCGGGTGGTGCGCGAGGATTAGGGCGCGCAGACAGGCCCTTTACGGGTCCGCCCGGTCTTCCCAGAACGCCCGGTCTGCCGCTGACAAGCCCAGCGACCCGCAGAAGCGGTCACCGCCCGGTTCAGCATCATCGCCCGCAGCCCAGCCCAGCACCGACTCCATCAACCGCGCATTGCGCAGTATTTCGTCGAGATCCATCGAGCCCGGGAAGATCCGGGCTTCGAAGGTCGTCTTGCCGGGCAGTTCGTGGGCCAGGTTCAGGAAGTTGAAATCGGCATATTTGGTCGGCTTGGCCTCGATCAGCATGGCGCGGGCCTTATCCCAGTCAGCGGCCAGGAAAGCCTTTGAGCTGGCCAGATCGACGAGGGTGTCGGCAATGGGTCCGAGGCGGACGCAGCGCGGATTGGTGCCGACCCGGTGTCGCAGCTCGTCGCCATGGCGGGCCAGAAAGGTGACGAGGCGGGACAGGGTGCGGGCAGAGCGCAGCGGTGCGGCGTCGAAATGCACGTGGACAGCGGCTTCGGCCGGTACCGTGAAACCCAGCGCCCGGGCATCTTCAAGCAGGGCGGCCAGCGCCGAACCGGGATCACGCTCATAGGGCGGGGTGATCAGCTCGCAGGGCCGTTCCCGCTCGCCGGGCAGGGGCGCGACCATGGCGATCGAGCGGGCGGCTCGGTCGACCACCTTGGCGATCCCGCCCTCGGTGTGTTCAAGCCGGGTTCCGAACAGCGTCGCGATGGGCGTCAGGACATTCCCCGTGTCAGCGTCCGGGTCGCAATGTTCGGTCACCAGGGCGAGGAGGCGGGCATCATCGCTGAGGATCCGCATCCAGCCAGGCAGCGGCGCGGCCTGCGGGTCCAGCCCGTCGCGCAGGGTGAGGTCATCGACGCACAGGGCAACCCGCTCGCCGGCGGCGCTCAACACCTCGAAACCCAGGACGAGGTTTTCAAAGACCGGCATGCCGGGAACAAGGCTGGGTTCGGATTGCGGGTAGAAGACGGTGTGGACGCGGCCGCCCACCCGGTTTGCGATCCGGGCGGCGAGATCGCGGCGGCTGAGCCCGCGCGGGGCCATCAGCTCGATCTCGAATCCCGTCTTCCAGGGACGGCGCGTCGGGTCTGCCATGTCTGTCTCCGCCCTCTTTCGCCTGATCCGGTTCGGGCAATCTGGCAGCGATCCGGCCGGTGCGGGAGTCCGCATGTCAGGCGGTGGACGCATTCTGATTGCCGGGCCCGGCCAACGCGGTTAAGGCTGGGCAGGATTGAAATCCGGGGGAATTGAAATGTCGAACACGTCGGTCATGAGTGCACTGGCTCTGGTCTCGCTTGTCGGAGCATCGGCCCAGGCCGAAGTGGCGGGGGCGGACATTGCGCTGCCCGGCGCGGATATGTCGGCCCTTCTCGCCGTGTCGTCAGCCGGTCTGGCGTTTGGCCAGGACGAGGCCGCCCGTCTCGACCTGTTCTTTTCCAGCGAGTATGGCTATTGCGATGCCCGCAAGGTTGCCGATGTCTGGAAAACCAGCCCCTTTGCCGCCAAGGCGATTATCGGCGGCAAGATCGCCAATGGGCTGACCGACCTCGTCGATGCCGATATCGCTTCGACAGCCGGCCGGGTCGCCTGTGACTGGGGCGAGCTGGGCCTGAGCTGGGAACAGGCCGTGGCACTGGCCGATTACTGGGGTCGCAGTCCCGGCGAGGCCAAGGCAAAGTCCGGGGATATCGCGACTGATCTCGGCCATAAGGGTTTCAGGCGGGCCATGGCGCATGTCCTCAATTCGGCGCCCCCGCAAAACCCGTCCGGAAACGACGGCGCTTACCAGCAATTATTCTTCAACAGCGATTACGGTTATTGCGACGCGCTCAAGGTCGCCCGGGTCTGGGGTACGGATGTCGGGTCAGCCAAGACCGTGATCGGCCAGAAGATTGCCGGCGGGATCACAGACCTTGTGGACGTGGACATCGCCTCGACGGCGGCGTCCGTTCAGTGCAGCTGGGTTGATACCGGACTCGATTTCAATGACGCGGTGACCCTTGCGGGTTTCTGGGGCGTCTCGTTGGGTGAGGCCAAGGCGAAGGCCACGGCCTATACCTCCGAATGGGGCAATGCCGGATTCCAGCGCCGCCTCGGCAGCGTGCTCGCGCGCGGCTAGTTCTCGCCCAGCAGATCGAGCAGTGTGGCGGCCATGTCCGGCGCCTCGAAGCGCTTGTCATTGGCTTGCACAGCGAGCGCCAGTCCGGACCCGCTGTCATACATCGCCGCCGAGCGGTAGCCCCCGAAATCGCCGCCATGCGCGATGCGATAGGTCCCGTCATCGCGCAGGCGGACATAGAGGCCCAGACCATAACCGCTGGTGCCTGTCGCGTTCAGCGGGTTGGGATCAAGCCGCATCTCCGCGCCTTCGGCGGCGAACAGGCCGTTCTCGCCCAGTGAGCGGTAGAGCTGCGCCAGATCGCCCGGCGTGGTGACCCATCCACCCGCTGTCCATTCATGATCGAGATTTTCATTGAGGCGTCCGTTGCGCGCGGTCGTGCGGCGCCCGAAAAGACCGCCGCGACGGCCGTCGGCGAGATCGTCGAACACCCGCCCCTGCAGCGGTTCGGTCCGTTCAAGCTCCAATGGCCCGATGACCCGGCGTTGGGCGAGATCGTAGAAGTCCTCGCCCGTTACGGCCTCGATGACCAGACCGACCAGAATGTAGTCGGTGTCCGAGTAGGAAAAATGCGCCCCCGGTGGGCCCTCCGGCCCGTCACCGGCGACAAAGCCCACTGTCTCTTCCGGGGTGAAGCCGCGCGCGCCACGGGTCAGTCCGGCCAGGAAGAAGTCGATATCCTCGAGATAGTCCGGCACGCCGGCGGAATGATTGAGCAGGCGGCGCAGGGTGAGGGCGTCGTGGTTGGCCAGGCGGGGCCACCAGTCATGGCCGGAAAGCCAGGGGGCAACCGGAGCGTCGAGATCAAGCACGCCATCATTGGCCAGCTGGACGGCGAGGAGGGCAGTGATGGTCTTGCCGACACTGCCGGAAAGAAAGCGGGTGTCCGTGTCGACCGGCACGTGCCCACGCCGGTCCGCAAACCCTGACTGGTGGTCGATGCGCGCCCCGTCGGCCGCGAGGAGTGTGGCCGAAAGGCCGGGTGCGGCATCGTCGGCGATGGCGGCGTCGAGGCGCGTCTGGATCTGGTCGCCCTGGTCCGTCTGCGCCAGGGCGGCGACGTTGAAAACACAGGCGGCGAGGGCAGGCAAAAGGAGCTGGCGCATGGCGGTGAGGTAGGAAGGATTGCGGCAGGCCGCAAGTTGTTCCACAGGGGATGTCCCGACTGACTGAATTCCTTCAGGAGAACAGCGGGTTGGTGGGGCGCGTCGCGCCCGGATGCCCCGCGAGGCGCCGCCCGGGGGGATCACAGGCGCTTTCACGCCCGCTTGACCCGTCCCACAACGACAGCCCGGGCATTGACATCCCTGTCCACACAGGTAAAACCCGCGCTTCCTTCGGAACAGGTGCGCCTGGGCCGGGGAAATCATTACGGGTGATGCGAGCGCCGCCGTTGCAAACGCAATCTCAATCGTGAGGTTGCCGGTCCGCATCAAGCATATAGAGAGACCAGAATGTCGAAGCGTCATTCGCAGAAATACAAGATTGACCGCCGCATGGGTGAAAACCTGTGGGGCCGTCCGAAGTCTCCGGTCAACTCGCGCTCCTATGGCCCCGGCCAGCATGGTCAGCGCCGCAAGACCAAGATGTCCGATTTCGGTCTTCAGCTCATGGCGAAGCAGAAGCTGAAGGGCTATTACGGCAACATCACCGAGAAGCAGTTCCGTCGTACCTATGACGAAGCTTCCCGCCGCAAGGGTAACACCGCCGAGCTTCTGATCGGTCTGCTGGAAAGCCGCCTGGACGCCATCGTCTACCGCTGCAAGTTCGTGCCGACGGTCTTCGCCGCGCGCCAGTTCGTCAATCACGGCCACGTCAAGGTCAATGGCATCAAGGTCAACATCCCGTCCTACCGCTGCAAGCCGGGCGACGTGATCGAAGTCCGCGAGCGTTCGCGCTCGATGGCGCTGGTCCTGGAAGCCCTGGAAAGCCCGGAACGTGATGTTCCCGATTATGTCGATCTCGACCCCAAGGCGATGAAGGCTACCTTCACCCGCATGCCGGAATTCTCCGAAGTGCCGTACGCGGTGCAGATGGAACCGAACCTGGTCATCGAATTCTACTCCTCGTAAGAGGACGAAAATCGACCGTGCAAAAAGGCCGCTCCGGGAAACCGGGGCGGCCTTTTTCGTGGACGCGCCGCAGTCGCTGCCTGGCCCGCACGCAGACCTGCCCGCTCTTGCAGCATATCACTTCGGGAATTCGCGTCTCACGAGTCCATGGTTGATCTGGCGTTAATCCCTGATTGTATGGCGCATCGTTCGGGGCCGCGGGGGCAATATGCGGGATCCGGATGCGTATCGGGGCTGTCTTTGGGGGCAAGGATGACAGGACGTTGGCGGGGCGTATTGGCCGGTTTGGGGCTGGCAGTGTCACTTTCGGCATGTGCAACGAGCGGGGATCCGCAGGTCGAGGCCAGGCGCAGTCTCCTGCCCAGCCTGCCGGCCATGCCGGCGATGCCGGCCCTGCCGACGATCAATATCTCCGACATGCGCATTCCCGGCACCAGCCGTCAGGCACCGGCGCCGGACCCGTCGCTGGAGGACATCATCTACTGGCGCGTGATCGAGGACGATATCCTGATCGTCCATGCCGATACGAATGGCTGTACCTCGCGCGCGGATTTCCGGGTCGATGTCCAGCAATATCATGATGAAATCTACACGGTGCGCCTGACGCGCCAGTCGCCCGACCTGTGCGCCACCGACGTGCCCTGGGGCACCCAGCTCGGTTTCGGTTTCGAGGAACTCGGCGTGCCGATCGGCGGCCAGGTGATCGTGCTCAATCCGGTTGATACCGAGCGTCCCTGGGACTGGAATGAAGACCGTACCCATGTTGCAACGCGCCGCTAGGGCACGCGGCCACAGGCATGCTCGAGCACGGGCGGCCCGGCCCGATGACAGGCGCGCGGCGGCATTGATGACGCCGAACATGGAATAGGTCGGGGGAAATTGCCCCACAGCGCGCCGCTCGTCGCTTCAGTCGGACCCGTTGCCGCCGCTTTCCCTTGCGCGATTTCCACACGGTCAATGCCAGCCCGCGAGCGCGGGCCATCATCGCTGCTTGCACCGGGGACGGGGTTTCACGGCGCTCGGGGACAGGGCAAGGCGAGGGCCCGCTTCAATGCGGGCCGGGATGACATGGCCAGTTTGGGGAGCCGGATGGCGCCGAAGCGGTCACGCCGCTCGACGGCCAGCGATCACGCGGCGTCGATGACGCCCTTGTCCTTGAAATAGGCCTGAAGCTCACCGGTCTCGAACATTTCCTTGATAATGTCACAGCCGCCAAGGAATTCCCCCTTCACATAGAGCTGGGGAATGGTCGGCCAGTTCGAGAATTCCTTGATGCCCTGGCGAATGCCGTCATCCTCGAGCACGTTGACGCTTTCGAAACTGACCTGGAGATGATCCAGGACGCGCGCCACCACCGAGGAAAAGCCGCATTGCGGAAAGACCGGCGTGCCCTTCATGAAGAGAACGACGTCGTTAGTGTCGATGGTCGACTTGATGCTGTCCTGGGCGGTCACGGACATGGCTGAACTCCTCGGGTAAACCTTGTCGATAGCTAGGACGTCGGCTGCCCGGCTTCAAGAGCGGCGACCAGTGCCGCATTGGCGGCCAGGTGGGCCGGACGTGTGGTCAGGCAGATGACACTGTCGGCGAAGGGCTGCGAGAGTGCCCAGCGCAGGCCGTCAACCGGACTCGTGCCGGCCACGACAGGTGGATCGCGTCGCAGGCGCCGTTTGACCTGGCGCGCCAGATACCACAGATCGCCGCGCGAAGCGGGCAGGCCGGTGGGCCGGGCCGCGCCGGCCATGGCTTCGATGCCGATCACCGAAAGGCCGGCCGTTCGGGCGCGCTCGAGGCGCTGCTGTTCGGGCACGCTGATGCCGGCGTGGACCGGCGCCATGAGGGCGTCGAACACGCCCAGCTCGATGGCCCGGTCCAGTTCGGCGCCGCGGCCGCACACGCCGATATGGCGGATCATGCCGCGATCCCGGAAAGCCTGCAGGCGGCGGATCAGCCTGTCGGTTAGCTCGTCTGGCGAGGGGCCATGCAGGAGCAGAAGATCGACATGATCCCGCTGCAGGCGTTTCAGGGAATCGCGCAGCGACATTTCAACCGCGCCGGCCGAGAAGTCGCGATAGCCGCCGGCCTGGACGCCCGCCTTGGTCGCGACGAAGACCTTGTTGCGGGGCACGCTCCTGAGGGCGGTGCCGAGACGGTTTTCCGCTTCGCCCCTGCCATAGGCGGGACCGGTGTCGAACAGGGTGACGCCGAGATCGATTGCCTGGTGGATCAGGCGTGTCGTGGCGCTGCGCCCGGTGCCAAGCCCGGCATGCGGACCGGTGACGCCGAAGCCCAGGCGCGAGAAGCCGTCCGCCTCGATCATCAGCCGGGCGTCCGCGTTTCCAGCGCCAGCGCATGCAGCTCGCCGCCCATCTTCTCGCCGAGCGCGGCGTAGACCATCTGATGCTGGGCGACGCGCAGCTTGCCGCGGAAGCTCTCGGCCGTGACCACAGCCTTCCAGTGATCATTGTCACCGGCCAGGTCGGTCATCTCGATCTCGGCATCCGGGATGCCGGCCTTGATCAGGGCAATGATGTCGTCGGCAGGCATGGGCATGGCGTGTCCTCGTTGAGTTTCCGTCCCGGGGTGCAGATCGGCCGTGAGGGGCTGCGCGTTCACGATGGATCACAACGGCCCGGCGCGTCCGTGACCGGATGTGTCGTCTCGTGGACTATCACCCAAAGCCTTTGCAGCCCATATCTGCGCCAAGCTAGTCGTGACCGCTGCACGGGAAAAGACCATGACCGCCATCCTTACTGCGAAATCTCTCCTCCGCCTTGCACTGGGCCTCGCCAATCTTGTCCTGGCGACGGTTTTTCTTGTCGGGTTCGCCGATGCCGGTGAGCCCTTTGTTGATCGCGAAGGCCGTCCCGTGGGGGGCTATGACGTGGTCAGCTATCACACGGAAGACATGCCGCTGCAGGGCCGGGAGAGCATCACGGCGGACTTCAATGGCGTGACCTGGTTCTTCGCCAGCGAGGCCAATCGTGACCTGTTCGTCGCCAACCCGGCCCGCTATGCGCCGGCCTATGACGGGCATTGCGCCTATGCGCTGGCCAATGACCGCAAGGTCCGCAGCGACCCGCTGGCCTATCGCGTCGTCGATGAGGTGCTCTACATGAATTTCTCGCCCGATATCCAGGAGCGCTGGGAACGCGACATCCCCGGATACCTGGAACAGTCCGAGGCCAACTGGCCCGCGCATGAGGACGAACCGGCCGCGCGCCCGAGCCGCTGGTTCTGAATGTTACGGAAAATTTGGTGGGGCGGCTGACCCGCGCATGGCAATCTGGCTGACATCTTTGTGAACCGGGGGTTTTCCATGCGTGCCATTCTGGCTTCTTCCATGTTTTCCGCGATCCTGCTGACGACGGCCTGCACGGCGATCCAGCCCGCAAACCAGGTCGCGGACTGGTCGCTTGACCGACCGCAATTGCTTGCCGATCTGCGTGTCCTGGCTGCCGATGACATGGAGGGCCGCGAGGTCGGAACCGACGGCAATGCCCGTGCCCGCGCCTATATCGTTGAACGGCTGGAGATGATGGGGCTGGCCCCGGTCGGCGACAGCTATGAGCACGGCTTTTCATTCGAAATGCGGCGCACGGGCGAGAAGGTAGACGGGGTCAATATCCTGGCCCGCATTGACGGGACCAGCGACAGCGCGCGAACCATGGTTGTCTCGGCCCATTACGATCATGAGGGCATGCGGGGCGACCAGATATGGAATGGCGCCGACGACAATGCCTCCGGGGTTGCCTCCGTCCTCGCGGTGGCCGAGATGTTCCTTGCCGAACCGCCCGAGCATGATGTCATCTTCGCCTTTGTCGACGCCGAGGAGCGCGGCCTGCAGGGCGCGCGTGCCTTCGTCGCCAACCCGCCCATCCCGATCGAGAACATCACCTTCAACCTGAATATGGACATGGTCGCCATGTCGAGCGACCGCATCCTGTGGGCGGTCGGCACGTACCATTATCCCTTTCTGACGCCGATCGTCGAAGACGTGGCCGGTCGGGCGACGGTCGACATGCCGATGGGCTATGACGAGCCCACCGATGAGCCGGGCGGGGACTGGACCAATCTGACCGATAGTGGCGCCTTTCACGCCGTCGGCATTCCCTTCATCTATCTCGGTGTCGATTTCCACCCGCACTATCACCAGCCAACCGATACCTATGAGAACATGACGCTGGATTTCTTCCAGGATGCCAGTGAGGCGATCGCCGACTTTGCGCGTCAGTCAGACGCGAATCTCGACATGATCGGTGAAGCGTCCGGGCGCTGATTTCGCTCCGGCGTTGACGATCTGAAACAGGCCCGGTGCGTGCGCCGGGCCTGTTTCATCCCCGGAGCGAGTTGGGAATTATACGTCCCAAGTTGACACCTTGAGGTATCATTGTGTATATCACAGGTATCGAAGTCGCTCCGGAGCCAATCATGTCTTTCTTCTCACCCCGCAATCGCGCCGAGGCCGGTGACCGGCTCGCCGGCATGACCGGCTGGGCCGCCGCCCTGGCCGCCCTGGTCTACGCCCTGAACGTGGTTCAGGCGCTGACCGGGCCGCCCATGTCGAACTATCTGAATGATGCCGGGCTGATTGGCAGTCTGCTGATTGTCCTGGTCTTCCTGCCGAGCTTCTTCATCATCAAGCGACGGCTTGGCGGTCCGCCGGTCAATCCGTGGAAGGAAGACGGCTTCATGAGCCAGGCGATCCGGCGGGCAGCGCTCACCGGTTTCGCCACGACCTTCCTTGCAATGAGTGTGTTGACGATGCTGGACGGGCTGGTGCTCGAGCGGATTGCAGCGGACGTCCTGCTTGACCTGGTCCTGACCATCGCCCTGGCCAGTTTTGCTCTGTCCTTTTTCCTCTTCAGCCGGGACAGCGACCCGGGAGAGACGCTGTGAGTGCGCCGCTGACCAACCGGCTGCGTGTGCTGAGAGCCGAGACCGGGATGAGCCAGTCCGACCTGGCTGACGCCATCAACGTGTCGCGCAAGACCATCAGCACGATCGAGGTCGGACGCTTTGTGCCATCAACCGTGATTGCCCTGCGTCTGGCTCGTCATTTCAGGGTCCCGGTCGAAGACGTGTTCGCGTTGGCCGAGGGCTGACCCTCTCATTCGGCCGCGAGGCGCCGCTGGCTGCTGAGCTGCGGACCCATGAAAATGTTCTGCCAGACTGAAAACGCCTCGGCCCAGGCCTGTCGGGCATTGTCCTGCCCGGCAGACTGGCGCAACTGGCGGACATAGCTGCCCATGCCGGCGGCATAGGTGCGGCACGCGCTGCAGTCGAGATTGGGGTTGCCGCACTTCTGGGCACTGACGGACCGGTCGATCTGGTGATGGCGGTGCCATCCGTCGGCGCGGAAGGAGCAGTCGGTGGCGATCCCCTCGGCATCCAGCGCGTAGGGCGCCGGTGAGGCGGTAATCCACCGGTCGTAATCCATGGAGTAGAGGACGGTGTCCGGCCAGGTCTCCAGCACGGATTTCAGAACGGTCCTGCAGCGCGCGAACGCGGTCTCGTCGAGCAGGAGATTGTCGTCCGGCGTGGAGAAGCGGAAATAGTCGCTGCGGTCGCCGGCCTGCTCGGCCAGTCGGGTCAGATAGTCACCGGTCGGGCTGTAGTAATTGAAGCTGATGGGAACGCCGGCAGTCGCGCACCGCGCCACCATCGGCGCGATCTCGTCAATATTCTGGGCGTTGATCGTGTAGATGAAGAGGGCACGCGGATCGCCGGCATAATTGCGAAAGGCCTTGTTGTTGACGCTGGCACCGCGCACCCGGTCAGCCGTGTCGTCATCGCCCCAGAGCGAGATGTGCAGCCGGTAGGGAATGTCTGCCGGAATGCGCCGCGTCCCGTTGGTAAAGACCATGCCCCAGGGAATTTCGGCCGCCGCCGCGCGAATGCGGTCAAGGTAGAGGGAGGGTTCGGCGCCCGCGAGGAAGGCATAATTCACCCCCCGCCCGCGCTCCGCCCTGAAGAAGGCCTGCCAGTCGGACAGGACAGACGTATCCGCCTGGATGTTGGAGGCTTCGCCGGAAAAATAGAAACAGCCCTCACAGCGCAGATTGCACGTGGAGGCCACATCATAGCCCGATGACCGCAAGTCGGCGCCAAAGCGCAGCATGCGGACCAGGCTGCGCCGGTCCATCGCCGTGGGGCGGCGATTATCTGCCTGCAGTTCTGTGGACGACGAGGCCAAGCGCCAACTCCTAGATGATTCCCCTTGGCTGCAAGCCTATCATGAGGCAATTTTTAGTTAAACGGGCTTCAGGGCGCCGTCTGTCAGGCTGTCCAGCACGGTCAGGATAATGTTGTGGCGCGCCGTATTGCGGCACGGGCAGAGCCGGACCCCATCGCGTCCGTCCAGCAGCATGGCGTGGGCCCGGTCTATGGCCATGTCCTCGGCAAAATGGAGCGTGATGTCCGGCCGCTTGCGGTACTGGCCGATGATCGCGTGCACCGGCTCGGTGAAATCGCCCGGTCCGGCCCGCGCCACGGTCCGACGTGAGACGACCGGTACCCGTGTATCGCCCAGCTCGGCCAGGTCGTCGGGATGGCATACCGTGCCCCCCGAGATCACGACGATCCGGTCTGCGCCCAACTCAAGCCCGTAGCGCAGGCTCGCATAGCCGCCGCCGGAGGTGCCGATAACCAGCAATTCCCCGCCGACCTCCGGGACGGCGAGGGGCCTCAGGGCGTCAATCGTGGCGTGTGCGGTCGATCCAAGCGAGGCGATGCCACAGGCGAAGGCAAATCGGCTGGGGTCACGCAGGAAGATGGTCCGGTAGCCGGCTTCGGCGAGCAGTCGGTCGAAAATGGAGATCGGCAATCCGCTTACACGTTCGGCCAGGCCGGTGAAAATGATGGCCGTATGCGGGCCGGAACCGCGATCGGAAACGGCCATGTCACGCGGTCGATCGTCGAGAATGGCCCGGTCAGGGGGCGGCGCTTTCTGGAGGCGTGCCAGCAGGCGGAGCGCCTCGTCGATACGTTCCTGGGTGAAGCTTTGGGGCGCCCGGCCATGCAGTTCGGCCAAAGCCGTTTGCGCGCTGTGGAAATCCCCATCCAGCGCGCTTTGAAGCGACGCGGCGACTTCCTCGGCATAGCTGACGGACGGCCGTTCCTCGCGTGGCTGGCTTGTCACCTGCAAGGTGGCCTGGGACCAGTCGCGCGCGAGCTTGCTGACTGATGCGTCGCGACGGTCGATCCGCTTTGTATAGTGATCCGGCTCGACCTCGATGCGATGATGGGCCTTCAGGCGGTTGCAGAAAGTCCGGAAGGTGGCGGAATCGGAACAGGCGGTTTCGATCGCCCGCAGGAGCGGGGCGACAGCATCATCCTGCGCGGGCCGGGACAGGTTGGCAAAGATGCGCTCCAAAGGGTGTAGCCGGTCGGGGCAGGCGTCCGTGAATCGGTTGATCGCGACCGTGGCGCCCCGCAAATCTCCATGCCGGATGTGCAGTACGGCTTGGTCGATCCAGTGCTCGGGATCAACGGGTGGCCCCTGTCGTGGCGCTGCTGGGTCTGCCATCGAAATTTGCCCCATCACTTCACGCCCGCCTAGGTGGTGCGTAACTTCAAACTATAGGAAAATCAGGCACAACTAGCAATTGCCGCCGCGATGCTACTCTGCGGCTTCGACCAGCTGGTCCATCAGCGCAGGCATCCAGCCTTCCCAGGCCGCACGCAGGCGATCCAGTTCCAGCGGGTGGGCGCCATTAACGGTGACCGCCGTGCCGCCGGCGAGGCCGACCACATGCACCGGCACATCATCGGCCTTGGCGTCCTGCAGGATGGCGATGGCGTCTTCCTTGGCGGCCGCCAGCAGATAGCGTCCCTGGTCCTCGCCGAAGAGATAGCCATGCATGGGCACATTGCCTTCATGGGCGAGCTTGATGCCCATATCCGAGGCCAGCGCCATGTCGGCCGCCGCACAGGCAAGACCGCCATCGGACAGGTCGTGACAGGCCGACAGGCGGCCGGCACGGATCTGGCCGCGCACGAAATCGCCATGGGCTTTCTCGGCGTCGAGATCGACCAGCGGTGCGCCGCCATCCTCGCGGCCCTCGATGACCTTGAGATAGACCGAGGCGCCCAGCGCGCCTTCGGTTTCGCCGACGACCAGCAGGATATCGCCTTCGCGCATGCCACCGAAATGGGCGCGCTTGGCCATGTCCGGGATCAGCCCGACACCGCCGATGGCGGGCGTCGGCGGGATCGCCACACCATTGGTCTCATTGTAGAGGCTGACATTGCCGGACACGACCGGGAAGTCGAGCTTGGCGCAGGCTTCGGCCATGCCGTCGATACAACCGACAAACTGGCCCATGATCTCTTCACGCTCGGGATTGCCGAAATTCAGGCAATCAGTGATGGCGATCGGATCGGCACCGGTAGCGGTCAGATTGCGCCAGGCTTCGGCGACGGCCTGCTTGCCGCCCTCGAACGGGTTGGCAAAGCAATAGCGCGGTGTGCAATCGGTGGTGATGGCCAGCGCCTTGTTGGTGCCGTGCACGCGCACGATGGCGGCGTCCGACGGGTCCTCGGAGGAGGCGGTCGTGTCGGCCATGACGTGGCGGTCATACTGTTTCCAGATCCACGCTTTCGAGGCCATGTCGGGGCTCGACATGATCTTCAGCAGGACCTCGCCCATGTGTGATGGCTGGGCGACGTCCTTGGCATTGAGCTGGGCGCGCACTTCCGGCGCAAAATAAGGGCGCTCGTATTTCGGCGCGTCATCGGCCAGCGGCGCGACCGGGATATCGCACACGACCTCACCCTTGTGGGTGAGGACCATGCGGCCCGTATCCGTGGTCTCGCCGATCACCGCGACGTCCAGCTCCCACTTCTTGAAGATCTCGTAGGCGACGTCCTCGCGGCCCGGCTTCATGATGACCAGCATCCGCTCCTGGCTTTCCGAGAGCATCATCTCATAGGTGGTCATGCCGGTTTCGCGCTGGGGCACCTTGTCCATGTCGAGCGCGATGCCGATCCCGCCCTTGTCGGCCATCTCGACCGAGGAGGAGGTGAGGCCGGCAGCCCCCATGTCCTGGATGGCAGCGATGGCGTCGGTCGCCATCAGCTCGAGGCAGGCCTCGATCAGCTTCTTCTCCACGAAGGGGTCGCCGACCTGCACGGTGGGACGCTTCTCTTCGGACTGGTCGTCAAATTCCGCCGAAGCCATGGTCGCACCATGGATGCCGTCGCGGCCGGTCTTGGAGCCGACATAGACGATCGGCTGGCCCGGCTCGGCGCCGCGGGCGTAGAAGATATTGTCGGCCTCGGCCAGACCCACCGCCATCGCATTGACGAGGATATTGCCGTTATAGCCGGCGTGGAAATTGGTCTCGCCGCCCACCGTGGGCACGCCGACGCAATTGCCATAGCCGCCAATGCCGGCGACGACGCCGGAGACCAGCTGGCGGGTCTTCTTGTGCTCGGGTGCGCCAAAGCGCAGCGCATTCATCAGCGCCACCGGACGCGCGCCCATGGTGAAGACATCACGCAGGATGCCACCGACACCGGTCGCCGCGCCCTGATAGGGCTCGATGAAGGAGGGGTGGTTGTGGCTCTCCATCTTGAAGATGCACGCCATCTTTTTTCCATTCGGCCCGTCACCGATATCGATGACACCGGCATTCTCGCCCGGCCCCTGGATCACCTTCTCGCCCTTGGTCGGCAGCTTGCCCAAATGGGCGCGCGAGGACTTGTAGGAGCAGTGCTCGGACCACATGACCGAGAAAATGCCCAGTTCCACGAGGTTCGGCGCCCGGCCCAGACGGTCCAGGATGACGGCGTATTCGGCGTCATTGATACCGTGTTCCTTGACGATCTCGGCGGTGATGCCTTCGGCGTATTGGGTCATCGTCAAGCGCTCCCGAGAAGAGATTCAAACAGCGCCAGCCCGTCCGTGCCGCCATGGCCGTCGTCCACGGCGCGTTCCGGGTGGGGCATCATGCCCATCACATTGCCCTGCTCATTGATGATGCCGGCGATGTCGCGGGCAGACCCGTTGGGGTTCCTGCCATAGCGGAAGACGACCTGGCCTTCGCCCTCGATGCGGTCGAGCGTCTCGGTATCGGCGAAATAATTGCCGTCATGATGGGCGATCGGCACCAGCAGCTGGGCCCCGGCCTCATAGCGCGAGGTGAATTGCGTATTGGCGTTCTCGACGGTGAGCGGGGCTTTCTCGCAGACGAATTTCAGACCGGCATTGCGCATCAGCGCGCCCGGCAGAAGCCCGCTCTCGGTGAGGATCTGAAAGCCGTTGCACACGCCCAGGACCGGCGCGCCGGTCGCAGCATGGGCGACGATGGCCGGCATGATCGCCGAGCGCGAGGCCATGGCGCCGCAGCGCAGATAGTCGCCATAGGAAAACCCGCCGGGCACCATCACGAATTGGGTGCCTTCGGGCAGCTCGCTTTCCTGGTGCCAGACCATGGCCGGCTTTTGACCCGTGACCTTCTCGATCGCGTCGTGGGCGTCACGATCACAATTCGAGCCCGGGAAGACGATGACGGCGGATTTCATGAGCGCGGCCTCTCCCTACGCCAGCTCGATCGAGTAGCTCTCGATCACCGGGTTGGAGAGGAGTTTGGCGCACATCTCGTCGACGCGCTTGCGGGCCGCCTCGACATCATCGCCGGTCAGGTCCAGCTCGATCAGCTTGCCCTGGCGGGCCGCCGTGACTTCGTCATAGCCCATATTGTGCAGGGCGCCGGCAACGGCGGCTCCCTGGGGATCCAGGACGCCGGGTTTCAGGTAGACGTGGATTTTCGCTTTCACGGGCTCGACTCGCTTGTGCTGATCACGACATTTCGCCCCTGCATAAAGCGGAGTCGGCGTTGGTGCAATTCGCCGAGCGTGGTGATTCAGCAGGGCGGGGATGCAAGGTGTCAGATCTGCGCTCGCAAAGCCGGGAAGGCGGACCGCCGCGCAGCTGTCATGCGGTGCGCGGTCGGGAGGGGCTGTCGCCAGCCCCGGTCAATCGCCCCACTCAAATGGCGACGCGGATTCGCGCCGGTCCGAGTAAACGCCGGCAAGCCCGCGCATGAGGGCGGCCGGAAAGGCGCTCTCATGCTGTTCTCCGGGCAGGAGTTCGGCATTCAGGCGCAGATTGTCGTTCCGACGGGACCGCAAGGCATCGAAGAGCACGAAGACATCGGTCGCGAGCCCGAATGTGTGCTCGGCCTCGCCGGCTGCGAGGTAAACGCGTGTCTCGACCGGGTATTCGGTGTCACGCGTCGCGGCCTCGGCGCGCATCACCCAGCGCTCATGACGTGGCAAGAGCCAATCATCCCACCAGAGGGCGGGGGAGATGATGACATAGCGGTTGAACATGCCCGGGCGCTCCAGCAGTGCATAGGTGGCGCCGAGCCCGGACGTGGACTTGCCGACCAGGGCACGGTCGGACGGGGACACGTCATAGCGCGTCTCGACAAGCGGGATGATCACCGTTTCAAAGAAGTCGAAAAAGGCTTCGGCCCCGCCGGAGCCTTCCCAGTCCTGGCGTGAATTGTAGAGGAAATGGTTCTCGTCCGGCGTGAAGGCTGTCGGTGTATAGTCCCGTGTGCGGTCATATTCGTCGAAACTGTCGGCGCCATCTTCCTGATAGCCAATGCCGATGAAGTAACTCGACGGGATGAAGTCGAAATATTCCTGATTATAGGTCATCGACGCAGCCGGCGTGAAAAGCTGCCGGGCATCCAGAAGATAGATGCTGGAGGATTGCTCTCCCTCGGCGGGATCGCGCAGGGGTGGACGTATGTAAAGGCGGTAATCAATGCCGTTGGGCGCTGTCGGGAGGTCGAGCACCTCGACGGGATAGGGATAGTTGAAGTCCCGGCTTTCCAGGGTCTCGGCGAGTACCTCGATATCGAAATCCGCCCGGGTGTCTGTCTGGGCTTGGGCCATATCCGCTTGAATGGCGAGGCTGAGAGCCCCGGCCAGGATGGCGTGAATCATGTCGTTGTCCCCACTTCAATGGGCCCGAGCACCGACAATAACCGGTCGAACCGCTCGGGGAGTAAATCAGACAGGGGGCGGCTTTCTGAATTGTAATCATGGCGGGTCGGGTGACGCGCCGGTTTCGATATCCGCAACACCAATAAAAATGAAAAAAAAGGGGCGCGCCATTCGGCTGCGCCCCTCTTGTTCTGGCTATGCGGGTGAATCTACTTCGCCGCGTCGCCCTTGCCGACATCGCCATTGGCGGCACCCTGGCCGCTTTCCTTCATGATGCCCAGACGGCGGGCGACTTCTGCGTAGGCCTCGGTGACATTGCCCATATCGCGGCGGAAACGGTCCTTGTCCATTTTCTCGTTGGTCTCGAGATCCCACAGGCGGCAGCTGTCCGGGCTGATCTCGTCGGCCAGGACGGTGCGCACCATGTCGCCCTCGTAATGGCGACCGAATTCCAGCTTGAAGTCCACCAGGCGGATGCCGGCACCGGTGAACAGGCCACACAGGAAGTCGTTGACCCGCAGGGTCATCGCCATCATGTCGTCGATCTCCTGGTGGGTCGCCCAGTTGAAGGCCGTGATGTGCTCCTCGGAGATCATCGGATCGCCGAGCTCGTCCTTCTTGTAGTAGAATTCGACGATGGAGCGCGGCAATTGCTCGCCTTCCGGTACGCCGAGGCGCGTGCTGATGGAGCCGGCGGCGACATTGCGGCAGACCACTTCCAGGGGAATGATCTCGACCTGGCGCACCAGTTGTTCGCGCATGTTCAGGCGCTTGAGGAAATGGGTCGGGATGCCGATCCGGCCGAGGCCGAGCATGACATGCTCGGAAATCCGGTTGTTGAGCACGCCCTTGCCTTCCAGCGTCGCCTTTTTCTGGTTGTTGAAGGCGGTCGCGTCGTCCTTGAAATACTGGACGATAGTACCCGGCTCGGGACCCTCATAAAGGATCTTGGCCTTGCCTTCGTAAATCATCTTGCGGCGGGACATGAGCAGCGCTCCAGCGTCAGAACCGGAAGCCCCCAGCGGACGCCCGGCCGTGAAAAAGCACGACGCGGCCCGAATCGAAGACCGGACCGCGTATCGGAGAGTGAAAATATCCCTCGCGGCCCTGCGGTGCAATCTCTTGTCGCGGTGCGGCATGAAGCCTGTGCGAGCTTCAGCGCAAAGATTGATTTGGCCGGACGGCCAAGCTACTCAACGAGGCAACACAACCGTCCATCAGGACCGTCTTCAGGGAGAGACCCATGTCGGGCATCGACGACCGCGAAAAAGGCTTCGAGAACAAGTTTGCCCACGATCAGGAGATCGAGTTCAAGGCGACGGCCCGTCGCAACAAGCTGCTGGGCCTGTGGGCTGCCGAGCTGCTCGGGATTGAAGGCCAGGAAGCCGAGGCCTACGCCAAGTCGGTGATCGTGGCCGATTTCGAGGAGGCCGGCGATGACGACGTTTTCCGCAAGGTGCGCGCCGATCTCGATGCCAAGGGCGTCGACCTGTCAGACCATCTCCTGCGCAAGCAGATGGACGACCTTATGGTCACGGCACGCGAACAGATCCGCTCGCAGGGCTGATGCCGACCGGTTTGACTGACGAAAAAGCCCCGGCCTGGCCGGGGCTTTTTTTGTGACCCCTCACCCGGCCCTCCGGGCCACCCTCTCCCGCAAGGGGAGAGGGCGTTCTTGCCAGCGGCGCACTCATACGCCTTCTCCCCTCGCGGGAGAAGGTCCCCGTAGGGGGGATGAGGGGGCAGCTCAGACGCCTTCCGCTTCCAGCCGCTCGACCACGTGCAGCCAGCGATCCAGCGCTTCGCGAATCTGGTCGCGGTCGTAATCCATGGTGATCATCTCGAAGACCTGGCCCGTTTCGCGATCGATCAGCAGCATGAAGCCGGTCGAACCGGCGGCCTCGCTGTAAATCCCTGACAAGCCCTCGGCTTCGGCCAGCTCGGCCAGGCTGTCGCGACGGCCCAGCGTGAAGTCGAACTTTACCCAGCCGATGGCCGCGTCCTCGTATTCCGTGCGGACATCCTCGACGCGCGGCTCGATGATGCGGCAGGCCGAGCACCAGGAGGAGCGGAACATGGCGGCGACCAGGCGCGGCTCTGTTGCGGCCGTCTCGGCAATCTCGGCCTCGGCAGCCCCGTCCCAGCTGGAGCGGAAAAAGTTCGGCGCCATGAAGACGGCGAGGGCGGCGATGAGGATCAGGCTGATGCGCATGGAACGGCTTTCATGGAACGGTGTCGAAGGGTGGCTGGCCGGGAGTTAGCCCGTCTGCCCGGGCCTGACCAGTCCCGGCAGTCCGTCGATCGAGACGGCATTGGACTGGTAGCGGCGCTCCGTCCACTCCGTGTCCGTACGGTGGGCATTGACGCGCACCAGCTGGTCACGTTCGCCGGCATATTCGTAAAACGGCACACCCCAGCCGCAGCTGTCCTGGATCCGGTCGATCGTCGCGGTGAAGATGGTGCGCGCCTTGGGGAAGTCCGGGAAGAGGGCGAGCCTGTCGGCAAAGCCCGGCTCGTCGAAGGATACCGCCTCGGCCTGGCCGTAGAGGCGCAGGATATTGGCCGCCCCTTCAAAGGCGCAGAACATGAAGGTGATGCGGCCATTCTGGCGGACATGGGCCAGGGTCTCGATGCCCGATCCGCCGAGATCGAGATAGGCGACCTCATTGGGCCCCAGGATGCGGAAACTGTCATAGCCCTTGGGCGACAGGTTCACATGCCCGCCGTCTCCCGACGGAGCCGTGGCAACAAAGAACATCTGCTGCTTCTCGATGAAGGCGCGGATGCGGTCGTCGATTTGGGGGTGAGTCTTGGCCATGGCGGCAATGTAGGCGGGCGCTGGCTGGGCCGCCAGAGGCAGGCACGGTTTTCTGCCCCCGCTTGGGAGTTTTGTGGGGACAGGTACAATTAACGGCACGCGTTAATAGTACCTGTTCCCATTGTACGCCGGACCTCCCCCGCAGGCGGGGGAGGAAAGGGGCGTCAGCCAAACACCCGCGCGAAAATCGTGTCGACATGCTTCATGTGATAGGCCTCGTCAAAACAGGCCTCGATCTGCTCGTTTGAGAGCAGGGCGGTGACGCCTTCATCGGCCTTGAGGTGATCGACCAGCATGCCGCCCTCATCCCAGGTCTTCATGCCGTTGCGCTGGACGAGGCGATAGCTGTCCTCACGCGAGGCGCCGGCCTGGGTCAGGGCCAGCAGGACACGCTGGGAGTTATGGATACCGCCATAGGCGTTGAGATTTTCCGCGCAGCGGTCGGCATGCACGATCAGCTTTTCGATCATGCTGGCCGTGCGGTGCAGGGCAAAATCGAGATGGACATTGGCGTCCGGACCGATGCCGCGCTCGACCGAGGAGTGCGAGATGTCGCGCTCATGCCAGAGGGCAATATTCTCCATCGCCGGCACCACGGCCGAGCGCACGAGGCGGGCCTGGCCGGTGAGGTTTTCCGTGAGGATCGGGTTGCGCTTGTGCGGCATGGCCGACGAGCCCTTCTGGCCCGGCGAGAAATATTCCTGCGCCTCGCGCACTTCCGAACGCTGCAGATGGCGCACCTCGATGGCGATATTCTCGATCGCCGAGGCAATCAGGCCCAGCACGGCGAAATAATTGGCATGACGGTCGCGCGGGATGACCTGGGTGGAGACCGGCTCGACGGTCAGGCCCATCTGTTTGGCGACATGTTCTTCCACGGCCGGATCGATATTGGCGAACGTGCCAATCGCGCCGGAAATGGCGCAGGTCGCGATCTCCTCGCGGGCAGCGACCAGGCGGGCGCGGTTGCGGTCGAACTCGGCGTAGAAGCGGGCGAATTTGAGACCCATCGTGGTCGGCTCGGCATGGATGCCGTGCGAGCGGCCGATGCAGGCGGTGAACTTGTGCTCTTGTGCGCGCGTCTTCAGCGCCGCCAGCACCCGGTCCATGCCCTCCAGCAGGAGATCGGCGGACTGTTTCATCTGCACCGCCAGGCAGGTGTCCAGCACGTCCGAGGAGGTCAGCCCCTGGTGGACGAAACGGCTCTCCTCGCCGACATGCTCGGCCAGATGGGTGAGGAAGGCGATGACGTCATGCTTTACTTCGCGCTCGATCTCATCGATCCGCGCCACGTCGAACTCGACGTCTTTCGCTTTCCACACCGCGTCGACCGCCGATTGCGGCACCACACCCAGCTCGGCCAGCTTTTCCGTCGCGTGCGCCTCGATCAGATACCAGATCTTGTACTTGTTCTGGTCCGACCAGATGGCGGCCATTTCCGGACGGGTATAGCGGGGGATCATGAGCGGGCTCCGCGCGATGTGAGACAGAAGCGCGGGGGATGCGACGGAAATGGCGCGGGGTCAAGATTGGGGGGTGCAGGGGAGGTGTGCGGGATACTGCCGGGCCGCGGGCGCGTGGCAGTTTTCCTTCGCCCCTCATCCGCCCCTTCGGGGCACCTTCTCCCCGGTCGGGGAGAAGAAGACGCACCACCTCTCCCCGACCGGGGAGAGGAATTAAAGGTGAGGGGCGCGCAGCGACAGCTGCGCCATCAAAGAATCGCGTTCCGGCGTTGAGCCAGATGTACGGCCTCACCGATGACCTCCATGACAGCGTCGATATCCGTCAGAACGTCGTGGTTCCAGAAGCGCAAGACCTCAAAGCCTTCGCGTTCCAGCCAGGCGGTGCGCCGGGCATCATAGTCTTCCTGGTCGCCATGTTGGCCGCCATCAGCCTCGATCACGATCGATAGCTCTTTGCACAGGAAGTCTGTGATGAAAGGCCCGACAGGGACTTGCCGCCGGAATTTGGCGCCGTGGAGCTGGCGCCCGCGCAGCCGGGCCCACAGCCGGGCTTCAGCCGGTGTCTGCTCGCGACGCAATTGCCGGGCGCGCTCTCGGTGCGGGTGACGCATGGTGAGAGGCTACCGCGCCGGTTTGCAATGCCGATGTGATCCCGGTTATGGAGGTCAGGTTTTTGATCGCCCCTCATCCGCCCCTCCGGGGCTCCTTCTCCCCGGTCGGGGAGAAGGAGACGGCAGCTCGTCCCCATGTATCAACAGCACCAAGACGTGGGGTGCTGCTTTTGATATGCTTTGGGTAGTTTAGGCAGAAGAGGAGATGGGGTAGATTTGGGGTATGATAAATAGACCGCCGACAGAAGAAGAAAAGTTTACGTTTCTCTGCAATGCTATAGGCGCATTAGCCTATAAACTTACAGGGGAGGTGCTTGAGGTGCCGATTAATTTGCATGGACGTGGTGAGCGCGACCAAGTATTTACTCTAGGTATCTCGGCTTCCGTACTTCCTTCTTATCGTCGTCAGACAGTTGGGCAAAAGCTTTTTCAGTCTCCCTGTCACAGTGATGCCAGCGAGAAAGAAGGCCCCCAAGACGCTTAGCGTCTGGCCACTTGTGGTCATCTATCGTCTCAATTGCGGTTCCAGCTCTTTCAACAGGAAGCTTGGTGTATCCGTCTACCGAGCACATTTCAGGATTCCCACGGAGCAGCGCTCCATATCGCACTACCAAAGCGGCGACTTCTTTTAGCTCTCGGTCAACCGCTTCGAATTCCTTCCGCAAACTAATGTATTGAGCTACGTCCATATCTCTCCCCTAAATTGCCATGTCAGACCACGCTATCAGTGCGCTAAAGAAAAAGCGATCCGAACTGGCCGGAGAGCTAGAGCGGGTGAAGTCCGATTTGCGGGCCATAGACCGCGCTCTGCTGGTGTTTGGGTTCGAGGATATCGAGAGTATCGAGCCGCGCAGAAAGCCCGTGAGAGCGCGCCTGTTCCGCTCTGGTGAGCTGGTCGCCTTAATTGGTGAGGCAGAGCGCGCGGGCCTTGAGAGCAATGCCGACATTGCCGCTTGGATTGTCGAGCGTAGGGGCTGGGATCAGGTGAGACTTAAGCGCGTGCACCAATCCGTGAAGGATAGGCGAAAGCCTAGCGCGAACTAAGCCGCACCACGCTGCCAGTATCCCTTGAACGCCCGGCTCACCGGGGCGGACATAGCGGCGCTCACCGTGCGACCCACCAGGGCGCCGTTATCTTCTTCGCGGTGGTCTTCCAGCCATGCGGCATGATTGGCGTACTGGTAGAGGTATTTCGGGCTAACGAAGTGGTGCTGCCCGCGCACCATGCGGCGCAGGCGAGAGAAGAAGCTTTCCGCCATGTTCGTGCTGTTGCCATTCAGCGAATAAGCCTCTTGGTGATTGATCCGGCCCATGTCGAACTTGCGGGCCAGACCGTCCCAGTGGCGCGCCTCGTCAGCAAACAGGACAGAGCCAGGCGCAACGCGGTCATTCGCGTGCTGGACGCCTTGAGCTTCCGTCTTGGTTACAAAGGTCAGCGTCCGGCCCTTGCGCTCACGGATCACGATAACCGAACGGCGCTGGCCATTCTGGTTTTCAGCAAGGCGGCGGTCCTTGCGATCTTCGCGCTTGTTGGCGGGCTTCACGTGGCCACCAAAATACGCGCCGTCAATCTCGACCTCACCTGACACCGTGGCGTTTTCGTATTCGCCCTGCATGGCTTCACGCAGCTTGTGGCAGAGAACCCAAGCGGTCTTGTACTGCACATCCAGCTCGCGGCTCATCTGGACGGCGCTCTTACCCTTAGAGCTATTCACAAACAGGAAGATCGCGGCCAGCAGATCGGTGAAGTCCATCTTGCGGCTGGCGAAGATCGTGCCGGACGTAACCGAGAACTGGTGATAACAGGCCTTGCACTTGAACTTGCGGCGGGTGGCAATGTCGTAAGTCTCGATACAGCCACAACGCGGGCAAACCGCCTCGCCATCCGTCCCAGCCCAACGCATGGACTTGAACGCCTCATAAGCAGCTTCCTCGCCAGCCTTGTAGATGGCCTTGAGGGACATGGTGCGGGCTTGTGCAGAGAGAAGGAAGTGTTGCGCCATGTCGAAATCTCCATATTCAGTGCTGTTGTCACTAAATATGGTGATTATGCATGCCCTTGTCAATGAGAT
The DNA here is from genome assembly GCF_015665295.1 of Maricaulis sp. Lineage (GTDB taxonomy): Bacteria > Pseudomonadota > Alphaproteobacteria > Caulobacterales > Maricaulaceae > Maricaulis. Next base: position 5,827 of record NZ_JADFAJ010000011.1, on the reverse strand, counting down.
AATCACCGAATATGATGATTGTATAATCAGGAGGCGTGATTAATGTCAGATGTTGATTGGAACAAGCAGGCAAAAAATATCCTCCGGGCTGAGATGACCCGGAGGGATGTAAGCGTGAAACAGCTTGCAGAGATGATTGGAGAGAATGAACGCAGCTTGGCAAACAAGCTAAGTCGTGGATCGTTTACGGCTGGCTTTATGCTGCAGTGTTTGAGCGAGATTGGCGCGACTGACGTTCGGATTTAATTGCTTTTTCAAAAACGGCTTTGTCTTTTTTTGGAATAGAAAAATTCGCCATCCTATAAAATGATATTGGGTCGGATTTATTCTCCCCCAACATCACCGCTTCCATTTGGCACTTCTTTTTGTCGTTTTCTGAAATGCTGTAGCCGGGAATTTTACCGTCAAAGCGCAATTGCCGTATCATGTAGAGTACGGATGACGCGTCCCCCGTAGGTTCGCTATCCGAAATGGGCATTCCGGCCAGATCATGGCAAAGCTGGTGCAAGGTGTAGTGCGTCTGACCAGAAACTAGCCTTTGCCCCTTCAAGAATGGGACGGCTTCCCAAATCCAAGCAGCCAAGATCATGGCCAGACCGAGGCCGCCTCCCAGCCAAAACACCCAGCCCTGATAGTCGGGATCAATCATGCCAGACCCAACGCCGACAGCGAAACCGAACAGCCACCCACCAAAGGCAAGCGCAGCGCGTCTAAATAGCGTCCACATACCCGCACATTAGCGGCAGGCGAGATACGATCAATCACGGATAGAATGGGGACCGACATGCAAGGCACGCAAACGGCATTATCGCTAGAATTATTCGCCATCACTTTGCGCCTCCCGAAAGAGCAGACAGGAGTGACAAACGAAGATGTTTGCAGGCACCTAGAAGCAAGCGCCAAGCATTACGGAGATGACGACCCGGTGAGAGATGCCTTGTTGAGCTATCTTGCTGCACTCCAAGACGGAGAGCCTCACTAACCGTCTCTCTGGCTATCACTCGAATATCATCGGGCGAGATGTGATCAATCATCTCTCACCTCCTTGGTGCGGTTGATGGATAAGGGCGCGGCAGCTCCGCCTCTCCCCGACCGGGGAGAGGAATCAAAGGTGAGGGGCGCGCAGCGGCAGCTGCGCCACTAAAGACTCCCCCAATCCACCTCGCCATGCCGGTCCAGCGCCATCGCCCCGTCCGGCATCGCGTATTTCAGCCCGGACCCGCAATTGAACAGCACGCATTCCGCATCGCGTTCCAGCAAGCCGTCGCCCATTGCTTTCTCCATGGCAGCCAGCGTCGCAGCACCTTCCGGACAGAGCAACAGCCCGTCCTGTCGCGCACACCGCGTCCGGGCGGTCTCGATCGAGTCCTCCGAGACGGCGAGCGCGGCACCGCCGCTTTCCCGGACAGCGTCGAGGATCAGGAAATCACCGATCGCCTTGGGGACGCGAATGCCCATGGCGGCGGTCTGGGCGTCGAGCCATTCCTCGGCGTGCCTCGCGCCGTCCTCGTAAGCCTTGACGATGGGGGCACAGCCCTCGGCCTGGACGGCGAACATTTTCGGGCGTTCGGAACCGATCCAGCCGAGCTTTTCCATCTCGTCGAAGGCCTTCCACATGCCGATCAGGCCGGTGCCGCCGCCGGTCGGGTAGAAGATGGCGTCGGGCACGCGCCAGCCCAGCTGGGCGGCGAGTTCCAAGCCCATCGTCTTCTTGCCCTCGATCCGGTAGGGCTCCTTGAGGGTGGAGACGTCGAACCAGCCCATCCTGTCCTTGCCTGCGCCGACGAGGGCGCCGCAATGGTGGATGTATCCGTTGACCTTGAAGACCCGTGCGCCCTGCAGCGCCATCTCGCGCAGATTGGCTTCCGGCGTGTCTTCCGGCGCAAAGCACCAGCTCTCCATGCCCATGCGGCTGGCATAGGCCGAGAGGGCCGCGCCGGCATTGCCATTGGTCGGCATGGCGAGGCGTTTGAGGCCGTATTGGTGGGCCATGGCGACGGCGAGGGCGAGGCCGCGGGCCTTGAAACTGCCGGTCGGCAGGCGGCCCTCATCCTTGACCCAGACCTTGCCGGTCGCGCCGGAAGCCCTGGCCGTCGCGGGCACATCAATCAGCGGCGTGTCGATCTCGCCCAGGGCGCAGACATGCGCCTCATCGGCGACCGGCAGCAGCTCGCGCCATTTCCAGAACCCGCCCGCGCGCGCCCAGATCGCGCCGCGATCGGTCTCGGTCTTCATCTTCTCAAGGTCATAGCGCGCCAGCAGCGGCTTGCCGGCCTTCGACAGATTGTGCGGCTGGTCGGCCTCATGGCGCTCGCCGGTTTCCGAACACGCCAGATGGGTGAAGTAATGGGCGGGGGCTTGCATCATGGGGACGCTCCTTCTGGTTCGCGCCAGAGGCTAGGCGAGTGGCTCGCTGCGTCCAGCCCGCTTTTCATCTGTGCGAGCCAGCCGGACGTGACTAGATTGAGGCATGACCGAGATCTACGACCATGCCCTGCTGCGCGGACCGATGGATATCGCCTGTCCGCGCTGCGGCGGAAGGGCGGTCTTTTCGACCCGCCACGACAAGGCCTTGCCGGTCACGGTCAGGCGGGCGGACGGGACGATATTGACTGATAACCGGGACGGTCAGGTCGGCTGCACGGCCTGTGGTCATGCGGCATCGCACACGCTGGACTGGCCGGGCCAGGCCTGGTTCCAGGTCGAGTACCGGGGGCAGGTATTGTGGGCCAAGGATCGGGCCATGATGACCGAGATCCGCCGCTTCATCGCCGCCGGAGCCGACCGCAATGCCATCGGCAAGACCAGTGAGTGGTGGCGATATCTGCTGCGCATCCCGGCGATCTTCCTCAGCGCCCGGGCGCGTGATCCGATCCTCCGCAAAATCGACAAACGGCTGGCCTGAGCGGCTATTGCCGCTATCCTTGCGGACAATCATGGAGGTGAGCATGGCAAGGGTGATTGGTGTCGGCGGGATTTTCTTTCACAGCCCTGATCCATCCGCGTTGATGGCCTGGTATGCCGACAAGCTCGGTCTCGAGCTCAATGATTATGGCGGTGCCGATTTCCTGCACGCCGACGCCGGCAAAGCCTTCCCGAAAGGCGCCCGGACGATCTTCTCCGGCTTCAAGACCGGGACGGATTATTTCAAGCCGTCGGACAAGCCCTTCATGATCAATCTCATGATTGACGACATGGATTCGATGCTGGCGCGTCTGAAAGAAAAGGACGTGCCGCTGGAGGGTGAACCGCAGGATTTCGACTATGGCCGTTTCGCCTGGGTGATGGACCCGGACGGCACCAAGATCGAGCTCTGGCAGCCGATCGAGCCGGCGGGGTAGGGCTTTCCAGGCATTTCGTGCTGTTGTCATCCCGGAAGAATGCCCCGCGAAGGCGGGGCGCATATCCGGGACCTGTACGCTCATTCTGGCGGGCAATGGCGCCAATGGGTCCCGGCTCTACAGCCTGCCTGCGCAGGCTATCCGGCCGGGATGACAAGCGGTTCATGGTTCAATTCGCGCGCGGCGCGTTATTGCTCTACGCCCTCTACCATCACATCAAGCCCAGCGTCTTGAAGCTCGCCGTATTTTCCCGGCCGATCACCAGATGATCATGCACCGCGATTTCGAACGGTTTGCAGATCTCCATCAGTGTTCTTGTCATCTCGATATCGGCCTGGCTGGGCGTGGCGTCGCCGGAGGGGTGGTTGTGCACGAGGATGATGGCCGAGGCCTCGTGGGCGAGGGCGGCCTTGACCACTTCGCGCGGATAGACCGGGGCATGATCGATCGTGCCTTCACCGAGGACCTGGTCGGCGATCAGCTTGTTCTTGCGGTCTAGGAAGAGCACGCGGAACTGCTCGGTGGTGGCGTGCTGCATGGCGGTGCGGCAATAGGCGACCAGGGCCGACCAGGAGGTGATGACCGGCCGCCCGATCGCCTGTTCGCGGGCGAGCCGCTCGGCCAGTGGCTGGATCAGCTTGAGATCGGCGGCGACACGTTCGGAGACGCCCTTGATGGCGGTGAGGTCGCGGACGCTCGCCCCGGCCACACCGCCGAGATCCCCGAAACGGGCAATCAGCGCCTTGGCGATGGGTTTGGTGTCGCGGCGCGGGATGGAGCGGAAGAGGTAAAGCTCCAGCAATTCATAATCGTGAAGGGCCAGACCACCCGCTGAGGTTAGCTTTTCGCGCAGCCGGTCCCGGTGACCTGTATGCGGGGCCAGCTCGGTCATCGTCTAGCGGAGCGAATAGGGCGGCTTGTCGAGGCCCTTGGGCGAGGCGGTGAAGATCTCGACACCGGTCTCGGTGACGCCCACCGAGTGCTCGAACTGGGCCGACAGGGACTTGTCGCGGGTCACCGCCGTCCAGCCATCGGAGAGGACCTTCACGTCCGGTCGGCCGAGATTGAGCATCGGCTCGACGGTAAAGAACATGCCCGGCTTCAGCTCGGGGCCTTCGCCATGCTCGCCGAAATGCAGGACATTCGGGCTGTCATGGAAATTCTGGCCGAGGCCGTGGCCGCAGAAATCGCGGACGATGGAGCAGCGGCGCTCCTCGGCATAGTCCTGGATGATGGCGCCGATCGTGCCCAGCGTGACGCCCGGCTTGATCGCATTGATGCCGGCCATCATGGCTTCATAGGTCGTGTCGACCAGAAGCTCGGCCTTCCGGCGCGGCTCGCCGATCGTGTACATGCGGCTGGTATCGCCATGCCAGCCATCGACCACCACGGTGACGTCGATATTGACGATATCGCCCGCCTTGAGCGGCTTGGGGCCGGGAATGCCGTGGCAGACGACATGGTTGATCGAGGTGCACAGCGAGTGCCGGTAGCCGCGATAAAACAGCGTCGCGGGCACGGAATCATGGGCGAAGGCATAGTCCCGCGCCAGCTTGTCGAGATAGGCGGTCGTATTGCCCGGACGGGCATGCTCGACCAGCATGTCGAGGATTTCAGCGGCCAGTCGACCGGCCTTGCGCATGCCTTCGAACGCCTCCGGCCCATGCAGCTTGATGCGGCCATCGCGCGGACTGGCACTGTCGGTATCGGTCACGGTCTCGTAGGCAGTGGTCAAGTTCAGGCTCCCTTTGCCCAAGCTTATAAACAGGGCGCGCGCCGTTTGGAACGACGCGCGCCTGCATTTCTCAGCCATCCGGTCCCGGTCATTTGGCCGGGGGCGGGAAGATACGACCCTAGTCGGCGTCTTGGCCGAACAGATTGCCGAAGAAGCTGTCATCATTCCAGGCCGGCCGCTCGTCGCTGTCGGCGATTTCGCGGGCGATCATGTAGTTGATATTGGCAAACTTGGCGCCCTGTTCGAACAGGACTTCCAGCTCGCCGTCCAGCTGGTCGGTCTGGCGGTGATAATGGGTGTTCAGGAAGCCCATGAAGCCCTCGCCCTCGTCCCAGCGCGGGTCGGGTGAGGAGAAGCCGGTCATCAGGAAGAGGGCCGGCACGCCTTCACGCACGAAGTTGTAGTGATCGGAGCGCACGAAGAGCGACTGCTCAGGCAGCGGATCCTCGGACACTTCGATGCCCATGCGGGCCGCGGCACGGGTGGCGATCGGTCCGAGATTGGAGTGGTTCGAACCGAAGGCGATCACGTCGGCGAAGTCGTAGACGATGACCGGCATGTCGAGATTGACGTTGGCGACAATATTCTCGGCCGGAACCGTCGGATTGCGGGCGAAATGCTCGGAACCCAGCAGACCCTTTTCCTCGGCCGTCAGGGCGACGAACAGGACCGAGCGGCGCGGCGCACCTTGCTCGAGGAAGGTGCGGGCCGTTTCCAGCATGATCGAGACGCCCGAGGCATTGTCGACCGC
>NZ_JADFAJ010000025.1 GCF_015665295.1 Maricaulis sp. | reverse complement strand
GGGAACGGCAAGGATTATGGGACGGCAACGGGCGGGGGCGGACAAGGTTTCCGGGAAGTCTCGCCTTTACAGTGCATTAGGGCGATGAAACGTGGGATAACATGCCTCTCCCCGACCGGGGAGAGGTCCCGGAGCGCGAAGCGCGCAGGGGGTGAGGGGCGCGCCGCGACGCGGCGCAAAAGGGAATCTCGATAGGCGCTCACGCGCCGCCCCTCATCGGCCCTGCGGGCCACTTCTCCCCGGTGGGGGAGAAGCAAGGCGGACCGAACGGAGCGAGGATGGGCCACAAGCGAGGAAGACCCATGCCGCCTGAGGCGTCACCCCTTCGTCCCGCCCTTCGGATGAAAATGGGGACAGGTACAATTAGCGTCGCACGTTAATTGTACCTGTCCCCATCCTGCACCCAGCCAAAAAAGGGGGGCGCCGGAGCGCCCCCAGTTGCACGCCCTCGCGGGCCGCGCCACCAGAAAGATGTTGTTCGTTGGCTCCGCGCCTAGCGGAAATAGCCCAGTATGGTCGCCGGTGCGGAATTGGCGATGGAAAGCGCCTGCACACCGAGTTGCTGCTTGACCTGGAGGGATTGGAGATTGGCGCTTTCCTTCGCGAGGTCGGCATCGACAAGATTGCCGATCCCCTTCTCCAGCGCATCGGACAGCTTGCCGACGAAAGCCTTGTGCACGCCCAGCGATTTCGAGCCGGTGCCGAGACGGGCCAGTGAGGCGTTGAGATTGTCGAGCGAGGTCTCGATCGTCGCCACCAGGGTGCCGGCATCACCGGCCGAGGCGAAAGAGGCCGTTGCCGCCAGGGTGACCACACCACCGCCCAGCGACAGGTCTTCCGCCGCGATCGTGATGGTCGACGATCCATTGGCATTCGCGAGGGCCGAGATCTGTGATTTCGAGCCGTCAATGAGATTGGTTCCGTTGAACTCGGCTGTTTCGACGATCTTGCCGATCTGGTCGCGCAGCGCCTTGAAGTCTTCGTTCAGGGCATCACGCGACGCCTGGTCGAGCGAGCTGTCGGACGCAGCCAGCGCCTTTTCCTTCATCTCGACGAGCAGGTCCGACAGCGCTTCGCCGCCGGCCAGGGCGACATCGACGGTCGAGGCTGACAGATCGAGCGACTGGCTCACGGCTGAGTAGCCGCGCACATCGGCCCGCATCGACTGGGCAATGGCATAGACGCCGCCATTATCCTTGGCCGAGCCGACGACCAGTCCGGTATTGATCCGGGCCTGGACGGTTTCCAGGTCACGATTGGTCTGGTTGAGACTTTGCAGGGCCACCATGGCACCCGCATTGGTGTTGATCGTAGCCATTTCTTGGCTCCCCACGCTTCTGCTATCCACCACCGGATCCGGCCTGGCCAACCTGTTTTCGGTTGGTCTCAATGGCCGTTCGGTACGGTAAAGCTACGCGGTAATATTAAATTATTCGCTAATGGGCCGGCCGGATTAGCCTGTGCAGCAAGGGAATATTTGAATTCGGGACACGTATTCAAAGTCTTGCATGGGCGCATTCAGGCGCGGATTTTCCCTGTTTTGAGGCGAATGACAGACGGCGCCAGCCCCTCCGGGCCTTGGTCCGGCGGCCCTCCCTTCCCCACCGCCAGCAGAAATCCGGGATGTAAGTAACTATTCACTTGCGCCTGCCCCGCACCCCGGCTATACGACGTGTAAATGATCATTCACTTACAGTCTCGAAGGGGTAGGACATGACCGGAATGCTGCGTGAGGGCCTGTTTGACGGCTCCAACCCGAATATCGGTGTGACCGCCAAAACCGGTACCACCAAGGCGCGGATCGAACGCGCCGCGCTGCAATTGTTTGCCAGCCACGGCATGGACGGCGTCTCGATAAAGCAGATCGCCGAGGCCTGCACGATTTCCGATGGCGCCATGTATCGCCATTTCAAATCCAAGGACGCGCTGGCCCGGCTGATGTTCGAGGCGATCCACAAGAAGCTGCTGGACATGGTCGCCAGCCATCTCAGGCCGAATGCCTCGCTGGAGGAGATCGCCCGCGCCCTGGTCACCGCCTATTGCACCCTGGCCGACGAGGACCCGGCGCAATTCACCTACCACCTGACCCATCGCAACTACTTCATCGCAGCCTCCGGTGATGGCGGCGCCGACCCGTCCGATCTGATGACCGATTGCATTGCCCAGGCGATGAAACGCGGCGAGATCCCCGAGGGCGATCCGGAGCTGCGCTCGGCCATGGCGCTGGGCGTGGTGATGCAGGCGGCCGAATACAGCCTCTATGGCCGCATTGATCGCCCGCTCTCCCAGCATATCGACCAGTTCACCCGCGGCATCATGGCCGTGTTGCGCTCGTAAGCGCCCTCACCCGAATTCCAGCGAACGACAGGACAAGCGTCATGCGCTCTTTCATCTTCAATATCGCCTACTGGTCCCTGTCCGGTCTCTACGCGATTGTCTGCGCCATCCTGGCGCTGATCCCGGGCCGCACCGTGCTGATGCACGGGCTGCGCTCCTATGCCCGCGCCACGCTGATCCTCATGCGGCTCGTGTGCGGCATCCGGGTCGAGGTGCGCGGCACCCCGCCGAAGGACCAGCCGGTCGTGATCGGCGCCAAGCACCAGTCCTGGGGCGACGGCATCGTGATGATGGCCAAGTGCGGTGATGTGAACTTCGTGTGCGGCGACCACATGCTGAAATTCCCGCTGATCGGCTGGGTGCTCAAGCGCTGCGGCGCCATCATCCTGTCCAACCAGGGCGGGCCGGCAGCTCGCGAGAGCCTGATGGCCGGCATTGTCCGCTCGCAGGGCGAAGGTCGCCCGCGCCCGGTCCTGATCTATCCGGAAGGCCATCTGACCGCCGTCGGCAGCGGGATGCGCTTTCGCGCCGGCGTCTGGCACATGGCCCGGGCGCTGGATCGCCCGATCATTCCGGTTGCGACCAATCTTGGCCAGTGCTGGCCGCAACAGGCCTGGACCAAATACAAGGGCACGGCCGTGATCGAATTTCTCGATCCGATCCAGCCCGGCGCCGACCGCGATGCCGATCTGGCCGAGCTGCAGGACAGGGTGGAAACCCGCTCGCGCGCGCTCGAAGCCGAATTTGCCACCTCCGGCAAAGCATCGCACGGTGAAACCCGCCCAATGACAGGCACGGCCCGGATCTGCGCGTAAGCCGCAGACCGGCGCCATGATCCGGGGAGGATCCTATGCGTTCGCTTGTCTTCAACCTGATGTTCTGGCCGGTGCTGATCGGCTTTGCCCTGGTCGCCTGGCTGGTCGCGCTCACACCCTGGACGCGCGGCCTCAAGGCGGTCATGCGGGCCGGGTGCCGCGCGGTGCGTACCCTGATGCACGCCGTGCTTGGCGCGCCGGTCGAGGTGCGCGGCAAGGTGCCAGCGGGACGCCCGGTCATCATCGCCGCCAAGCACCAGTCCTGGGCCGACGGCTTCTTGATGATGGCGATCATGGGCGACATCAATTTCGTGATCGGCAATGAGATCGGCAAGTTTCCGCTGATCGGCCGCATCGTGCGGACGTCCGGAGCGACCATGGTCAATTCGCCCGGCCTGACCGGCGCCCAGGGCGCGCTGGAAGAGGCCATCAAGCGCGCGGCCGATGATCCGCGCCCGCTGCTGATCTATCCGGAGGGCCGCCTGCCGGAAGTCGGCGAGAGCTATCGCTATCGCAAGGGCGTGCACCTGATGTACGAAACGCTCGGCCGAACCGTCGTTCCGGTCGCCACCAATACCGGCCTGCGCTGGCCGCAAAACCGCTGGCAGAAACATCCCGGTCCGGCGGTGATCGAGTTTCTCGACGACATTCCGCCCGGCCTGCCGCGCGATGATTTCCTGCCGCGTCTCAAGATGACGATTGAAACCCGCACCCGCGCCCTCGAAGCCGAGGGCCAGGCCGACAAGGAGGCCCGCTCATGAGTGCCAAGATCGCTGCCCGGCTGGTCACCCAGCGCCGCTTCCTGCCGCTTCTGCTCGCCCAGTCGCTCGGCGCCTTCAACGATAATTTCTTCCGCTATTCCCTGGTCACCCTGGTGACCTTTGGCGGGCTGACCCTGTTTGATCTCGAGCGCGACATGATGGTGCCGATCGCGGCCTCGCTCTTCACCCTGCCGATCTTCCTGTTCTCGGCGATTGCCGGACGGATGGCCGACAAGTTCGACCGCACCCGCATCATGCGTTTTGCCAAATTCGCCGAGATCTGGCTGATGCTGATCGTCGCCCTCGCCTTCTTCATCGAACAGCCGCTTCTGCTGATGGTCGCCCTCTTCCTGATGGGCGCGCAATCGGCCTTTTTCACTCCGGCCAAGAATTCCGCCCTGCCGACCCTGCTGGCCCCACGCGAACTGGTGCCGGCCAATGCCATGCTGTCCGGCCTGTTGAATGTCTCGGTCCTGCTCGGGATCGGACTGGGCACCTGGCTGGTCATGCGGCCCTTCGGACCGGAACTGGTCGGTCTGGGCCTGGTGGCCATGGCGGTTGTCGGCTGGCTGGCCATCCGCCGCCTGCCCGAAGCGCGCGCGGCCAGACCGGACATGGCGCTCAGCCTCAACTTCATCGGCGAGACCTTTCGCGTCCTGTCCTATGCCTTCAGGGCCCCGGACGTGTTGCGGCCGCTGCTGGGCGCGGCCTGGTTCTGGATGCTGGCGGCCTCGATCATCACATTGATGCCGGTCTTCACCGCCTCCATCCTCGGCGCCGACGAGAGCGTGGTCCTCTTGTTCAGCGCCCTTTTCACCATCGGCGCGGCAATCGGCGCTTTGTTGTGCGGCGCCCTGTCGGGCGAGGGCGATGCCCTGCCCTTCTCGATAACCGGCGCGATCGGCCTGGTCGTCTTCACCACCGATGTCGCCGTCATCACCTGGTCCAATCCCGTCGTGCCGGAAGGCGCAGCGCTGATCGCAGCCGACGCTTTCCTTGCGGACAAGACCAACTGGCGCATCCTCGCCGATCTGGGACTTGCAGCGATCTCGGCCGGCCTGTTCGTGGTGCCGCTGCAGGCGATGGCCCAGCGCCGGGCGCCGGCCGAAATGCGCGGGCGGCTGCTGGCGGCCGGCGGGATCATGAATGCGGCCACGGCAACGCTGGGCCAGTTTACCCTGGCGGCGATCTCGCTGATCCAGTTGCCGATCCAGATGGCCTTCTTGATGATTGCCTTCATCTCCGCCCTCGCCGTCCTGTTCATCCTGTGGCGCCTCAACCTGCGTCGCGGCGCACCGGCCTGACCCGCAGGACCTGGGTCCGGTCCGCATCGGCCAGCCGGGAAATCGGTGCCCGGCTGGCCGAAACGATAGCCAAAGGCGTCGGTCCGCGCTAAAGGGCCGCTTCATGACAATGATTACGACGACCGAGGCCCTCGAAGCGGCCTGTGACGCCCTCCTCCAGCACCCCTATGTGGCTGTCGACACCGAGTTCATGCGCGAGACGGTCTACTGGCCGCAGCTCTGCCTGATCCAGGCCGCAGCCGGTGACACCGAGGTCATCATCGACCCGCTGGCCGAGGGTATCGACCTCGAGCCCTTCTGGGAGCTGATGGCCGACGAGCGCATCATCAAGGTCTTCCACGCGGCCCGCCAGGATCTGGAAATCTTCTTCCACAAGGGTGGCGACAATCTCATCCCGCGCCCGATGTTCGACAGCCAGGTCGCGGCCATGGCGCTCGGTCTCGGCGATTCCATCGCCTATGACGCGCTTGTTCGTACACTCCTCAACAGACCGATCGACAAGGGCCCGCGCTTTACCGACTGGTCACGCCGGCCGCTCAGCGATGCCCAGACGCAATACGCCATCGCCGACGTCACCCATCTGCGCGATCTCTACCCGATCATGGTCGAACGGCTGGAGAAGAAGAAGCGCACCGAATGGCTGGCCGAGGAGATGAAGACGCTCACCAGCCCCGCAACCTACCGGCTCGATCCGGAAGAGAGCTGGCGCCGCATGAAGCTGCGCAAGACCACCCCGAAATGGGTCGCCGCCCTGCGCGCCGCTGCTGCCTGGCGCGAGACCGAAGCCCAGACCCGAGACATGCCGCGCCAGCGCGTCATGAAGGATGATGCGCTCTACGAGATCGCCGGTGTCGCCCCGACCACGCCGGAACAGCTGACCGGCCTGCGCGCCGTGCCCAAGGGATTCGAGCGCTCGAGCGCCGCGCGTCGCCTGTTCGACAAGATGGCCGAGGCCCTCGCCGATCCCGAGGCCTATGCCCCGAAGGTCGAAAAGCCGGCCCCGCCGCCCCAGGGCCTGGGTCCGACGGTGGAATTGCTGAAAGTCTTCCTCAAGCTCGTCGCTGACGAAAAGGGCGTGGCCCCGCGCCTGATCGCCACCATGCCGGATCTGGAAAAGATCGCCGCCGACGACAAGGCCGATGTCGAAGCCATGACCGGCTGGCGCCGCGACGTGTTCGGCGAACCCGCCCTCAAGCTCAAGCGCGGCGAGATGGCGCTGGCGCTGAAGGACGGCAAGGTCGTGATCGTCGAGACGAAGGGCTGAGGCTGGGTCGTCAGACCGCTTCGCGCGATCCATCAGATCATCGGCGCCGCGGGCGCGACGCCTGATCGGCAAGTGGTGCTCCCACTACCGCCCCGGTCGCCGGCTCCGCCGCGTGAACCGCTTATCCGCGATAGGCGCAGGTTGGGGCGTTCGGCGCGGGGAGCAGCTTGTTGTCGAAATGACCGTGCTTGAGGGCTGACCGTGAGGCGTCCAGCTGGTGCGGATAGCTGTCGATAGGGCTCACGCGCGGCCTCCCCGTCCGGTCACGTAAACCACCTCACCCGTCCGGCCGACCGCTGCCGCGAGCTGGTCGAGCAGGGAGACCGAGCGTTCGACATAGAGATCGCGCACGCTTTCATCGACTTCCAGCCGGATGACATCAGCCTCGACGCTCAGTGAATAGCGGTCCAGCAGGGCCGGCGAGCGGCCCGACAGCTTGGCGCCCAGGCGCAGCGACAGGCCGAGCATCTGGGCGAGATTGTGCTGCTCCTCGCTGATCAGGTGGAAGATCGGATTGTCCTCCAGCACGCTGCGACGCCCGGCATAGCGGTAATGGATCGCGGCGGCGAGGAAGACCCGTTCGGCATGATTGACCCCGGCGAAGGGGGCATAGAGCACACTGCCGCGGGCCAGGTCGGCCCGGTGGTCGGGATGGTGACGGGCACCCAGATCGGTCAGCCGCGTTGCCGCCTCGTGCAGAACCTGGTCGCGGGCATCGCCGAAGGCCGTCTCCAGCGCCCCGAAGGCCGGCACCAGCCAGCGCGCCAGGGCGCGACCGAAATCCGGCGTCGGCGCATTGGGACGGGCCATCGCCTCGGCGCCGGCAATCAGCGGGTCCTGGGCCAGAAGCGCCGGCGGCAGGCCGGAGGCGAGCACGCCTTCGCGCACCCCGAAAGCCGAGAAGACCAGGCGCTCGAAGCGGCCATGAAGCATGATCCGGCGCAACAGGAGCGCCGCGTAGGGCAAAGTCGCGACCCGCCGCGAGGACAGGCCCGGCGTGCCCCGCAGGGAGGCCGGGCTGAGCCGGGTCGCCAGTCGAGCCAACTCGTCTGCTCTGGCGGCGGTCAGTGAAAACTCATGAACGACATTGAGCGGATAGGCAAAGCGGGCAAAGGCGAGCTGGCCGAGCGCCCGCCAGGCGCCCCCGACCGCGTAGAAGGCGCCGCCCTGCCCGGTCAGTTGATCGGACGCCAGCAATTGTGCGTCGATCGCCTCGATAACCGCGGCCTCGTCCATCGGACCGTCATCAAGAATTTCCTGCGGGCCCAGCGCCGTGGTCACACCGCGCCCGGGCAGGCCGTCATGCATGGCGGTGAGCTCGAGACTCGATCCGCCCAGATCCCCCATCATGCCCTTGGCGTCCGGAATGCCGGCGCCGACCCCCAGGCCGGACAGACGCGCCTCGTCCTCACCGGACAGGACCCGCACCCGCAGTCCGGTTCGCTGTGCGACCTCGGCAATGAAGTCCGGCCCGTCGCTGGCATTGCGAATGGCGGCCGTGGCGACCACATGGCGGTCGCTCACCCCCTTGGCATCGAGCAGTCGCTGGAATCGCTTGAGCGCGCGCAGGGCAATATCCCGGCCTTCCGGGTGCAGCTTGCCGGTGTCATGCACGCCGCGTCCGAGACCGGCCATGACCTTCTCGTTGAAAATCGGCCAGAGCGAGCGTCCCTCGACCCGGAAATGAACCAGTCGCACCGAGTTCGAGCCGACATCAATGACCGCGATATCGCGGTGTATGGCCTGCTCGGCCAGGAAATCGGAGGGCGTCAGCTGGCTGGTCAATTCCGGTCAGCCATTACTGTCTGTGAGGACGGGCGGCTGGTCATTCTTGAGCGCATGCCCCCGCCCCGACAGGGACGGGTTCGTCATGAAATAGGCATGCGCGCTGAAAGGCCTGTCGACATTGGCCGTATCAACGCGGCGATAATCGCCTTTGCCGTCCATGTACCAGGACTGGTCGGTATCATTGAGGTTGGCGACCATGATCTGGTCGAGCACCTGGCGATGCACGGTCGGGTTCTGGATCGGACACAGATGCTCGACCCGGCGATCGAGATTGCGCGGCATCCAGTCGGCCGAGGAGATATAGACCTTGGCCGCCGGCGACGGCATGGCCTTGCCATTGGCAAAGCAGACAATGCGCGAATGCTCGAGGAAGCGGCCGACGATCGATTTCACGCGGATATTGTCGGAGAGCCCCGGAATCCCCGGACGCAGACAGCAAATGCCGCGGATCACGAGTTCGACGCGGACCCCGGCCTGGCTGGCGCGGTAGAGCGCGTCGATGATTTCCGGATGGACCAGCGAGTTCATCTTGACCCAGACGGCGGCGGGCAGACCCTCGCCCGCATTGGCGATCTCCTGCTCGATATGGCCGAGAATGGCTTCCTTCATCCCGATCGGCGAGACCGCAAGACGTTCCAGATTGTCCGGCCGGGCATAGCCGGTGACATAGTTGAAGACGCGTCCCGCATCGCGACCGAAGGCCGGGTCGGCGGTAAACAGCGACAGGTCGGTATAGATGCGTGCAGTGATCGGGTGGTAATTGCCGGTCCCGAAATGCGCATAGGTGCGCAGGTCCGAGCCTTCGCGGCGGACCACGAGCGAGATCTTGGCGTGGGTCTTGTACTCGATGAAACCATAGACGACCTGCACGCCGGCGCGCTCGAGATCGCGGGCCCATTTCAGGTTCGCCTCCTCGTCAAAACGGGCCTTGAGCTCGACCAGGGCGGTGACATTCTTGCCGCTTTCGGCGGCCTCGATCAGGGCGGCAACGATCGGGCTGTCCTTGGAGGTTCGGTAGAGCGTCTGCTTGATCGCGATGACATCGGGATCGGCCGCCGCCTGGCGCAGGAATTCGACCACCACATCGAAACTCTCATACGGGTGGTGAACGATGATGTCCTTCTCCCGGATCGCCGAGAAACAATCGCCGCGATGATCGCGGATACGCTCGGGATAGCGCGGCTCGTAGGGCACGAACTTGTGCTCGGCCCTATCATCCGGAATGAGCTGGCTGACCTGGGACAGGCCGAGAAGCCCGCTCACCGGCACGATGTCCTGCGGTCCGGCATGCAGGTGCTGGACGATGAGATTGCGCAAGGCCGGTGACATGCCCTCGTCCAGCGTCAGCCGCACAATGACGCCGCGCCGGCGCTGCTTGAGCAGGTTCTCGAACTCCAGCATCAGGTCTTCGGACTCTTCCTCGACCTCGATATCGCTGTCGCGGATGACCCGGAAACTGCCCTTGCCGACCACTTCATGGCCGGGAAACAGCGTATCGACGAACATGGTCAACACGCTTTCCAGCGTCATGTAGCGGCGCGCCGGACGGTTTCCGTCACGGCTCGGCCGGGTCGGAAGCTCGACAAAGCGCTTGACCCCGCTGGGCAGCGGAATGAGCGCATTCATCATCTTGCCCGTCCCCTTCTTGCGCAGCTGCAGGGCCAGAGCGAAACCGAGATTGGGGATGAAGGGGAAAGGGTGCGCCGGATCGATCGCCAGCGGCGTGATCACCGGCAAGGTGTGCTTGAGGAAATCGCCGCGCAGCCAGGCTTCATCGGTCTTGGACACCTGGTGTGCCTCCAGCACCTTGACGCCCGCCTTGCCGATCTCGATACGCAGCTTGCGCCACAGGGCCTGCTGCCGGAGCATCAACTCACCGGCCAGGGCGTGGATTTTCTCCAGCTGCTCGGCCGGCGTCAAACCGTCGATACTGGTCGCGCTGACGCCGTTGTGGACCTGGGCACGAAGGCCGGCGACGCGGACCATGTAGAACTCGTCCAGATTGCTGGCCGAAATCGACAGGAAGCGCAGCCGTTCGAAGACCGGGTGATGCGGATTGGCGGCCTCGTCGAGGACGCGCATGTTGAAGCGGACCCAGGACAGTTCCCGATTGAGGAAACGGGTTGGCGATTGCATCAGCGTCTCGATTTCGGCGAGGTCATCCACAGGAGCATTCATGCCGCGTCTCCAGTCTCAGTCCAGCTGTCCAGGATTTCGCGCGCGATGGCGCGGGTGATCGGGGTCTTCTTGACGAGCGCCAGCTTGTCCATGCGTTCGGCGAGCAGGCGCACGGCCGCAACGGATCGCTCCATCCGCGGCAGGAGATAGTCTATCACGCCGGGCCGCACCGGTGCGCCCCTGTCGGCCAATTGTTTTTGCATCATGCGGGTCAGGAGCTCGTCATCGGCCTCATGCAGGTCGACATGTACCAGCGCCCGCAGTCGCGAGACCAGATCGGGCAGTCGCACCGACCAGTGCGCCGGCAAAATGCGCGCGGTCAGCAACATGGCCGGAATCTCGCCTTCGGCGGCGCGATTGAGGAGGTGGAAGAGTGCGTCCTCGTCAATGCCATGATCCACGTCCTCAACAACAAGCCGGGCTTGCGCCGGGCGATCGGACAAATGCCCCGCCAGCGCCGGGGCCGGCACGATCAGCGCGTCATTGTGCATCGCCCAGATCGCCGCGAGATGCGATTTGCCTGACCCTTCCGGACCGACGAGCGCCATGACATTGCGCGGCCAGTCGCCCGGCCGGTCCAGCACGTCGCGTGCACCGGCATTGGACGGACCGAGAATAAAGGCCGCTTCGCTGAAATCCTCGCGCGCCGGCAGGTCCAGCGCCATTTGTGGTGTCACAGACATCTTCATCGCGCTCACGCCATTCAGCGGGCCGACAATACCACCCAGCCCAGCCCGGGGTGTTCTTCCAGCGTCGCGCCGCGCTCGGCAAGTTCCGAGACCAGCTGGGCGAAATCGCCGCGATACTCGACATTCATGCGGGCGCCGTCGCGCGACAGCGCATCCAGCTGCGCCGCCTCAACCAGCGAGGCCCGGCTGAGCGCCGTCTCCAGCCGACGCCATTCGTCCAGGCCATTATAGAGCACCGTGACGCGAAGCGCGCTGGTCTCGAAATCACGCACCACCGAGCGGCGTTTCCACGCCTCCTCGCGATCGGTGACGAACGCCCTCGCCGCGTCGCGCCAGCCGCCATAGACAATTTGCGGCCCCCAGGTGTCGGCAGTCATTTCGCCCGTCCCGTCGAAGCTGACCAGATAGCCGCCAAAGCGGCGGATACCCTCGCGCTCGCCGGCCCGCAGAACCGCGATCCGGTTGATGCCGTACATCAGCGCCGTATTGCGCAGCGCCTCCTCGTCGAGTTGAAGGGCCTGGCGCGCCGAGATCGGGTGGGCGGTCGAAGGGGCGGACTGCGGCGGCAGCATGACCGGCGTCAGCGAATGACCGAAATCCTGTTCCTCCCAGGCCGCGCGCCAGGGATTGGCCTCCCACAGCGCAAAGCCGGCGCCGGTTTCCATGACCGGCAGCACCAGCATGGGACGTGATTGCGACTGGACATAGGGGACACCGTAAGCCGCCATCACCCGCCCCACGGCGCGCGGGTCAAAGGTCACGTCCAGCTCGGCGAGATAGCGGGTTGCGCTGCGCTGTTCGTTGGAAATCTCCAGACCGGCAATCATCTCCGCAATGATCGCCTCGTCGATGGCGAGTCCGGAGACCAGTTCGCCGGCCTCGTTCATGTGCGCTTCGAGCTCCAGCGCAGTGCCCGCGCGATCCTCGGCCAGGGTCAGGCGCTCGACCAGGCGGCGCGCGGCCGCCAGCTGACCTTGCCGCATGGCGGCGGTCTGGGCCTGCAGCGCATTGTCTGCGGTGGCGTCGATGGCGACCCCCTCGATCGTGTAGGGGTCGTCCGCCAGGGCTGCCGGCAGACAGGCGAGGCTGAGAACAAGCGCGGCTAGAATGAAACGCACGGCGGCGACTCCTGTAACTTGGGCTTCGGGCGCACTATAACCGCCCGCTGTCGGGCGTGAAGCCCGCGGCTTGCCTCAGGGGCGTGTTTCGACATACACCGCGCCTGTTTTTGCAGAGTTGGGGAAACGGCATGTCCGGTACCGGAAACGATGATCGCCCGAACGGGCTGACCTATGCCGACAGCGGCGTCTCGATCGACGCCGGGGATGCGCTGGTCGATCGCATCAAGCCGCTGGCTGCCATGACGCGCCGCGCCGGTGCCGCAGCCGATCTGGGCGGATTTGGTGGTGCCTTCGACCTCAAGGCGGCGGGCTATACCGATCCGATCCTGATTTCCGGCACTGACGGGGTCGGCACCAAGCTCAAGCTCGCTATCGCAACCGGCAAGGTCGACACGGTCGGCATCGACCTGGTGGCGATGTGCGTCAATGACGTTCTGGCCCAGGGCGCCGAACCGCTTTTCTTCCTGGATTATCTGGCCTGCGCCAAGCTCGACCCCGCCCGTGGCGAAGCCATTGTTTCCGGCATTGCGACCGGCTGCAAGCAAAGCGGCTGCGCCCTGATCGGCGGCGAGACGGCGGAAATGCCCGGCATGTATGAGGGCGATGATTTCGACCTCGCCGGCTTTGTCGTCGGCGCGGCCGAACGCGGCCGCCTCCTGCCCGACCATGACAGGATGGCCGCCGGCGATGTGCTGATCGGCCTCGCCTCCTCGGGCATCCACTCCAACGGTTTTTCGCTCGTCCGCAAGGTCATCGAACTGGCCGGTCTCGACTGGTCCGACCCGGCCCCCTTCGCGCCCGGACAGACGCTGGGCGAGGCCTTCCTCGCGCCGACACGGCTTTATGTGAAATCCTGTCTTCCGCTGATCAAGTCGGGCCTTGTGACCGGTCTTGCCCACATCACCGGTGGCGGGCTGGTGGAGAACCCGCCGCGCATGACACCGGATGATCTGGTCCCGGTCATCAACTACAGCGCCTGGACCCTGCCGCCGGTCTTCCAGTGGCTCGCCGAGACGGGCGGGATTTCCGCCCATGAAATGCACCGCACCTTCAATTGCGGCATCGGGATGCTGCTCGCGGTTGCACCCGACAAGGTGGATGCGACGATTGAAGCGCTTGCGCTGACCGGCGAGACCGCCATGATCATCGGCGAACTCCAGCAAGCCTGACCGCGAGAGGCACAACGATGGCGAAGACCAAGATCGCCGTGCTCATCTCCGGGCGCGGCTCCAACATGCAGGCCCTGATCGAAGCGGCCCAGGACGAAGACTTTCCGGCCGAGATCGTGCTCGTGGCGTCCAATAATCCTGACGCCGCCGGGCTCGAAATCGCCCGCGCTGCCGGCATCGAAACCGAAGTCGTCAATCATCGCGAGTTTGATGACCGGGAATCCTTTGAGGAAGCCCTCGACTCGACGATCAGGCTGTACGGCGCACGGATTGTCTGCCTGGCCGGCTTCATGCGCATCCTGACGCCCTGGTTCACCGAACGCTGGCGCGACCTGCTGATCAATATTCACCCCTCCCTGCTGCCGGCCTTCAAGGGGCTGCACACGCATGAGCGGGCGCTGGAGGCGGGTGTGCGGATCCATGGCTGCACGGTCCATTATGTGCGTCCGGAAATGGATGACGGACCGATCATCGGCCAGGCCGCCGTGCCTGTCCTGCCGGGCGATACGCCGGACACGCTGTCGGCGCGTGTGCTACAGGCCGAACACGCCCTTTACGCCCAGTGCGTCGCTCTCGCCTGTTCCGGCAAGGCCCGTGTCGCCGGCGAACGGGTCCGCCTGCAAGTCCGTGAATTCGGAGCTGAATTGCTGATGAATCCGCACGACTGATCGCCGGAGCTGCCGCGTTCATGTGCCAGGCCGGCTCAGGACGGCGTGACGATCGCCAATCGCGCGAGACGCTTCATTTCCGCGACATAATCCGCCTGCGCCCAGCCGCAGACCTCCACGAGCTGTTCCCAATTGCGCACCGACAGCAATGTCCAAAGCAGGTCGGTTGCCGCGATCGCGGTATGCTGGCCGGACAGGACACTATCGCTTGCAAGGGCATTGACCGCCGCCTCGCATCCGTCCCGCAGGGCGGTCATCCGGTCGTCCCAGGCCAGGCGCGCGGCCTCGTCACCGGGCGCCATATCAAGCAATGCGCGGCAAACCGGATGGACGACCGGGATGTAATTCCCCCAAGCCTCGATGAAGGCATCCAGTCGCTCCAGACCGGATGAAGCCGAGCGGCTGGCCGCCAGCCGTGCATCAATATCGCTGCGCGCATCAACATAGTGCGTGACCGCGATCAGCAACTCGGCCCGGTTGGCGAAATGCAGGTAGACCGCCTGTCGGCTGACGCCGGCTGCCTTCGCGACATCCGTCATGCGGGTTTGACCTCCACACCCCTGCTTCAGCAATTGCCAGCACGCCTGCAGGATCCTGTCCCGCGTCGAGCTCCCGTCCTCTCGCATCTGTGCATGTCCCCACTGCCCCGACCCGCCTGCCGGGCGACAGCCCAAACCTGCGCCGTCACTTGACACGATGTCAAGCCCATGCCACTTGACGCGACGTAAAGTTTACACCGCGTCAAGAAACGGAGAATTCGATGCACCACCTATCCGCCCCGACCGACATCCTGGTCATCGGCGCCACCGGCAAGACCGGTCGCCATATCGTCAACCAGTTGCAGGCCGCCCACCATCCGGTCAGGAAGGGCTCGCGCACGGCCGAGCGGCCATTCAGCTGGCAAGACCGCACCGGCTGGCCCCATGCACTGGAAAATGTCCGCGCCGCCTACATTGCCTATGCGCCCGACCTCGCCGTTCCCGGAGCATCGGCGGATATCGCCGCGTTCGTGGCCGCAGCCCGCCAGGCAGGTGTGCAGCAGCTGGTCCTGCTCTCGGGACGCGGCGAAACCGAAGCGCAAGCCTGCGAAGACATCGTGCGCAGGAGCGGGCTGCGCTGGACCATCATCCGTGCCAGCTGGTTCTTCCAGAATTTCACGGAAGGCGCCTTCCAGCCCATGGTAGGGGCAGGCGAGATTCCGCTGCCCGTCGGCCAGACGCCCGAACCCTTTATCGACGCCCGTGACATTGCGGATATCGCCACCGCTGCATTGACGACACGGGCGCATGATGGCGCACTCTATGAAGTCACCGGCCCGCAATCGCTCACATTCGGCGCGCTCGCCGGATTGATTTCGGCGCAGGCCGGCCACACGGTCACCCACATCGACATTCCTCATGCCGAATTTCTGCACGGCGCCCGCCAAGCCGGGCTGCCTGAAGACCATATCTGGCTGCTCGACTATTTGTTCAGCACCGTGCTGGACGGGCGCAACATTGCCACCACCGACGGCGTCGAACGGGCCCTCGGCCGCAAGCCGCGCAGCTTTGCAGAGTTTGCAGCCTCGCTGCCTGGCGATGCATGGACGTCCAAAGCCGCTGAATCGGAAACGGCCAAATGACTATTCTGACACTCGCCGCCCTCGGTCTGGGCCTCATCGCCGGTCTTGTCGCCGGCATCTTCTTCGCCTTTTCCGACTTCATCATGCGGGGACTGGCAGCGGCAAGCGTCGCTGCCGGAGCCCCTGCCGGAGCCGGAGCCGAGGCCATGCGCGGCATCAACCGGTCTGTCTACAGCTCGAAATTCCTGCTCATGCTCAAAGCCCTTCCCCTGCTTGCCCTGGCCTTGGCGGCTGCCGCTTTCCTGCTGGAACGACACGGCATGGCGGTCTGGTTCGGTTTCGGGGCGGTCAGCCACATCGTCCTCGTCATGCTGTCCACACTGACCTGCAATGTACCGATGAATACCCGGCTTCAGAGCCTGGCGGGCGACGCGCAGGCCACCGCCGCCTACTGGCCTGACTATGTCAGCCGCTGGACCGGCTGGAACCATGTGAGGACAGTGGGCGCCATGACCTCTTGCTGCTGCTTCCTCCTGGCCACCACCGCCTGAAGGACGGCAAGGCCTTGCGGGCATGCCTGCAAACACGGCATGAAGGGGCAGGCAAGCGAGGCCGGACATGTTGATCGCTGACACCATCCTGATTGACGAGACCGAGATCGAGGAGCGCTTCATCCGCGCCTCCGGTCCCGGCGGCCAGCATGTCAACAAGACCGAAAGCGCCGTCCAGCTGCGCTTCGACCTCGCCGGCAACACCTCCCTGCCCGAAGCCGCCAAACGGCGCCTTGCGCGCCTCGCCGGCTCGCGGATGACCAAGGATGGCGCCCTTGTGATCCGGGCCGAGACCTATCGCGAGCGCGAGCGCAACCGGGCGGATGCCCGCGACCGGCTGCGGGCGCTGATTGAAAAGGCCCTGATTGCCCCGAAACCGCGCAAGAAAGCCCGCCCCTCCCTCGCCTCGATCAGGCGCGTGAAAGCGGCCAAGGCCCAGAAAGCCAAAACCAAGTCGCTGCGGCGAAAGCCGGGGTCAGAGGACTAGGCGCCCGGGG
This sequence comes from Maricaulis sp., assembly GCF_015665295.1. Classification (GTDB taxonomy): domain Bacteria; phylum Pseudomonadota; class Alphaproteobacteria; order Caulobacterales; family Maricaulaceae; genus Maricaulis. Next base: position 113,022 of record NZ_JADFAJ010000025.1, on the reverse strand, counting down.
GCGGCCTTACCGCCTATCTCACCTCAATCCTGACATTCGGGCAGGTATAGCTGAAAACACTGCCGTCATAGCCAACTGTGCGACAGAAGATGGTCTGCTCGCTCATGATGATGCTGGCGATGTTCTGAACGGCCGTGAGATTGGCCCCGGTCAGATCCGCATCGGCGATGTTGGCGCGGCTCATGTCGGCATGACCGAATACCGCGCCGGTCAGGTTGGCGCCGGTAAAATTGGCCTCGATCAGGCTCGTGCTCGACAGATCGGCGCGGTTCAGATTGGCGCGGCTGAAATCGGCCCCGGCCAGGTTGGCCCGGAACAGGTTCACCCCGGCGAGGTTGGCGCCAACCAGGGTGGCGCGGGACATCTGCAGCCGCATCAGCTGATTATTGCCCAGCGTGATCTCATTCATATTGGCCCGCGTCAGTATGGTGTCGCCGAACTGGGTATCGTTGAGCCATTGCTGGTACAGGTTGGCTCCGGTCAGGTTGGACCGGACGAAAATGGTGGAGCGAAGATTGGCGCCGCTGAAATTCGCATCGGTCAGATCGACGTCGGAGAAGTTCGCACCGCTCAGTATGGAGCCGGTGAAGTCGACTCCGCTCATCCGGGCGCCGCGAAAATCGAACTGAAAGAAATGCATGCGGGTGAGGCTCGCCCCGCGCAGATCGAGACCCGTCCAGTCATCCAGCCGGGTGGCCATATCCATTTGCACGCGCTGCAGATTGACGCGCTGCAGATTGGCCCCGCCGAGCTGGGCGCCGCGCAGGTTGGCGCCGGACAGGTTGGCATCCGTCAGATTGGCCCCGGTCAGAATGGCCCCGGTGAGATTCGCGCCGGCGAGGTTCGCGTTCGACAGGTTGGCCTGGCTCAGATTGGCGCCTGCCAGACTCGCGCCGGTCAGGTTGGCGTAATCGAAAACGGCGCGGGTGAGATTGGCATTCGCGAAATCGTCGTTGGCCAATTGGGCGCGACTGAAAACACTCTCGGTGAAATCGAAATCCCCACCGATCAGGGCGCCGTTCCAGTTGCGGAAATCACAGCGACGACAGGCACCACCGTCGCGGTGGGCCTGCGCGGCCAGTGCTTCGGCGAGGCGTCTTTCAGCGACACAGACGCCGGGCTGGTCCAAACGATTGGTCCGGGCCATCTGGACCCGCGCGTCACGCGAATCCGGACGGGTATTGACGATAAAATCGCAGTCCAGCGCGTCAATCCACGCGATGAGGTCGTCATAGGTGAGCGATTGACCCAACTGCGGGTAAGCGCGTCTCTGCGGGAAATTCTGGGCCTCGGCGGCCGCATCGAGAAACATCGCCATGGCCAGGCAAGCGGCGAACGCCTTCGCCGGCAACTGCATGAAATTCAGAAACATTTCGAGTCCCAGTCGTATCGATGACGTGTCGAGACGACCCGGTGCCGTGCACATCCACTCATGCGCGCAACAATATGGTGAAACCCCGGGCAAGCAACATAATTACATACGCTGGCAGACCCGATGAATGGCCGCTCGAGACATGCCTCGGCGCCTGCCCGGCGAGGCTCGGGCACCCCGTCCGAATACGCTGCGTCCGAAGCCGAAGCCGAAAGGTCTGGCTCAGCGCGGCTCGCACAGGGTCGGATCGCCGATGCGGGCAATGCCTTCGGCACACAGGGCATCCGCAGCAGAGCCGTCGCCATTGCTTCGCAGCAGGGCGGCCAGCTCGGCCATGGCGTCGCGATTGTAGGGATCCCAGTACAGCACCCGGCGATACCAGAGCTCGGCGGTCACGGGATCGGCGCGTTCGGCATGTCGGCGCGCGATCAGCAGGCCGGTCGGGCTGTACCAGGGCCGCACCAGCACGGTCCGGGTTTCATAGACCCGTCCCATCGCCTCATAGGCGCGCTCCAGATAGGTCAGGGCCAGCGCGTCGTCGCCGCGGATCCTGTGCAGGTCGGACAGGTTTATCCAGGCCTCCCAGGCGTCAGGGTCGATGGTGAGCGCCTGGTTGTAAGCCTCGATGGCGGCGTCCAGCGCCCCCTGCGCGGACAGGGCGAGGCCCACGGCGCGATAGCCCAGCGCGTAATCCGGTTCCGCTGCCACGGCCCGGCGCGCAAGCGCCTCCGCGCGCGCCAGGCGCCGCGCCGCGTCGGGCTGTGAGCCAAGGCCTGTGGCGACAGCCTGACCGATACGTGACGTGCCAAGCTCGCTCGCCCAGCTGGCCGCATCACCGCGGATCACGCGCTGGGTGATGGTATTGGCCAACCCGGCGAGCGCCGCAGGATTGTCAGCCTCAAGCGCCAGCGCGGCCTCGTACAGACGCATGGCCGCTTCATTGGAGTCGAACTCGAACTGGTAGTAGAAGCCCTCTGCCCGGTCGACCAGCTGCAGCGCCCGGCTCGCCGGCGCGGTCGTCGCGGCGACCTCATTGCGGACCAGCCAGAAAGCCGGAAAAGCGATGAGAATCAGCAAGGCTCCCAGCACGCCCCAGATCCAGTTCGGCACCACCCGCGCCATCGTCGCAGCGCTTACCGGCATGGCGCGAACGGGCTCGAGCAGGCGATAGCCGCGCTTGGGCACTGTGCCGACATAACGCGGATTGCGGGCCGGATCACCCAGCGCGCGACGCAGTTTCCAGACGCAGCGCCCCATCGCATCCTCATTGACGGTGACACCCGGCCAAATCCGCTCGGAAACCGTCTCACGGGTGACCACCTCGCCACCGGCCTCCGCCAGCAGGCAGAGCAGGTCCATCACCTTGGGTTCCACTTCCTGGACGCCGCCCGGCCCCGCCACTTCACAGGACGCCGGCGTGACGCGCCAATCGCCAAGCAGGAAAGGCTTTCTGTAAGGCATTGAAGGAAAGACCCCTTTTCCCCGGTCAGAAAAAAGTCAGACAGACGGGAAATCTTCGTCATGGTGAAAAACTGCGCGCGACCGCAGCGTCTTCGCGAGGGCAAGCCCCCTCCCAAACAAGCCACGGGAACCTCACATGATCAAGCGCTTCACCCTCTGTCTTGCCCTGCTCGCGACCGCGCCCGTGCAGGCCCAGCCGCCCGCCCCGGATCCGGACCCCGTCGAGCGGCTTTTCGCGCCGGACATCATCCGCGCCGAATTCGATCAACTCTATGCCGGCCTGCAGGCGGCGCATGTCGACCTGTTCGCGGCTACACCGCGTTCCGTCATGGACCGGCATCACGCCGAGATCCGCGCCGGTTTCAACGCACCCCTGCCCCGTACCGAGATCGAGCGCGCGTTTCAGACTTTCACCGCCCTCGCCCGCCATGCCCATGCGCGCATCGAGTCCGACGGGCGCGACTATGGCGCCTATCGCGAAGCCGGCGGGCGCGTCCTGCCCGTGAACATCTCCATTCGCGCCGGTCGGGTTCTGGTAGAGAGCCATGCCTCCGGGGTCGGCGCCTTGCAGCCCGGCGACGAGATTCTCGCCTTCAACGGCATGCCGAACACGGTCTGGATGCCGCGCCTGTTGCGCCATGTCTCGGCCGAAACGCCGCGGTTCGGACAGACCCTGCTGGAATTCCAGCTGCGCCGCCTGGTGTGGCAGGAATGGCCCGAGCTCGACACGGCCTCGCTGGACGTCCGCCATGCCGATGGCAGCCAATCCCGCATCACCCTTCCCTTCCGCAACAGCGAGGAGATGGAAATTGCCGGCTTCGTGGGCGCCCCACAGTTCAGGCTCGATACGCAGGAAGCCCGGCTGATCGGCGATGACATCGCCTATCTGCGCCCCGGCCCGTTCTACAACACGATGCCCGGGGGTGATGTCTGGGACCCGACCGGCTTTGTCGCGTTTGTGGATGAGAGTTTCGCGGATTTCCAGGCGGCCAGCGCCGATACGCTGATCATCGACCTGCGCGACAATCCAGGCGGCGACAATTCCTTTTCCGATCCGATGCTGGCCTGGATCGCGGACCGGCCTTTCCGGTTTGCCTCGCATTTCACCGTCCGTGTCAGCCCGCAAAGCACGGCAGCCAACCAGGCCCGGCTGGATGCGATGGAGACGCCCGGCGGCATGTCAGCCCTTTATGCCGAGCTTTACGCGCAATCGCCCGATGGCGCGTTGATCGAGATCGATCTGCCCTGGACCGAGCCTCGCCCGTCCGGCGACCGGTTTGACGGCGCGGTCTATGTACTGGTCAACCGCTACAGTTTTTCCAACGCGGTGACGGTGGCGGCCATGGTCCAGGACTACGGCTTCGGCAGCATTGTTGGCGAGACCACGGCGGACATGGCCACAACCTACGGCGCGATGGAGACCTTCAGCCTCGACACGACCGGCATTCGCGTTGCCTATCCCAAGGCGCATATCATTCGTCCCGACGGCGTCTCGGAGTCGCATCCTGTCACGCCCGACATCGCGCTGGACATGCCGGACCTGCGCGGCACCGACGATGTCGTACTGGACCAGCTGGTCGATCTGATCCGCAATCGCGTGGCGGACTAGCCCACCGTCTCAACGACGGCGTCGATCTCGGCCAGATGGCGCGCAATCTCGTCGGCTGGCAGGAAACTGCCGCGGAAGGAATTGCGCGCCAGCTCGACGATCTCATCAGCGGTCAGGCCGGTCGCTTCGGCGGTGCGGATGTAATTGTCATTCACATAGCCGCCGAAATAGGCCGGATCGTCGGAATTGACCGTGGCGCGCAGGCCCAGTGCAAGCATGCGCTTCAAGGGGTGATCCTCGAGCCGGGCAATGCCGCACAGGCGAAGATTGGACAGCGGGCAGACCGTGAGCGTCATCTGCTCGCGACCGAGACGGGCAACCAGTGTGCCGTCTTCCAGGGCCCGGTTGCCATGGTCGATCCGGTCGACCTTCAACAGGTCGAGCGCCTCGTGGATATAGGCGGGCGGACCTTCCTCACCGGCATGGGCAACCCGCTTGAGGCCAAGCGCACCGGCGGCCTCGAAAACGCGCTGGAATTTCGACGGCGGGTGACCGAGCTCGGAACTGTCGAGGCCAACCCCGTCAATGCGGTCGAGATGCGGCCTGGCCATCTCCAGCGTTTCAAAGGCGGCTTCTTCGGAGAGGTGACGCAGGAAACACAGGATGAGCTTTGAACTCAGCCCCCACTCAGCCTTCGCCCTGTCGAGCGCGTGGGTGATGCCCGCGACCACGGTGTCAAAGGCGATGCCGCGATCGGTATGGCCCTGCGGGTCGAAGAAGACCTCGACATGGCGGACATTCTCGGCGTGGACACGGGTGAGGTAAGCCCAGGTGAGATCAAAGAAATCCGCCTCGGTCACCAGCACATTCATGCCGACATAATAGATGTCGAGAAAGTCCTGCAGATTGGAAAAATCATAGGCGGCGCGGATCGCCTCGACGGAGTCGTAGGGGATATCGATGCCATTGCGCCGGGCCAGCTCGAACATGAGCTCCGGCTCGAGCGAGCCTTCCAGATGCAGGTGAAGCTCGGCCTTGGGCAGGGCTTGGACGAGACGGGCAAGATCGGTCATGGCAGCTCTCCGGCGCTTGGGCGCGCCATCGTCTGCCGCGTCCCCGCCTGACGCAAGGGCCTCGCTGCGGCTTGGTTCAGGCCGGACCGATCAGGCCGAAAGGATCAGCCACATCCATCGCACGCGCCCTCATACCGATTATCAGGCGCAGTCAGGTCGCGTCGCAGATTGGCGCACCCGCACTTGCACAAAAAAGAAAGGCCCGGCTGAAAAGCCGGGCCTTCTTGTCTGCACTTGCCGCTTCGCCTAGCCGACGATTTCGTCGTCCGAGAAGAAGAAGGGGATTTCCTGCGCGGCGGTCTCTTCAGCGTCGGAACCATGCACGGAGTTGGCTTCGATCGACTCGGCGAATTCCTTGCGGATCGTGCCGGCGTCAGCCTGCTCCGGATTGGTCGCGCCCATCACGGTGCGGTACTTGGCGATGGCGTCTTCGCCCTCGAGGACCTGGACCACGACCGGGCCGGAGATCATGAAGGTGACGAGATCGTTGAAGAAGGGACGCTCCTTGTGGACGCCGTAGAAACCTTCAGCCTGCTCGCGCGACAGGCGGATGCGCTTCTGCGCGATGATGCGCAGGCCGGCTTCCTCGATCTTGGCATTGATGGCGCCGGTCAGGTTACGGGCAGTGGCGTCGGGCTTGATGATGGAGAAGGTGCGTTGGATCGCCATGGGAGAAGTCCTTGAGACTGAAACTGTGATTGTCCGGGCACACACCCGGCCTGTGGATTCGCGCGGCTTATAGCGGCGCTTGCGCGGCACCACAAGCCGCGCTACGCGGCTTCTCCCATGTTGCACATCAATGACCTCACCTATCGCATTGAAGGGCGGATGCTCTTTGATCAGGCGACCCTCTTCCTGCCGGCCAAGACCAAGATGGGTCTGGTGGGGCGTAACGGGACGGGCAAGTCGACCCTGTTCCGCCTGATCCGTGGCGAGGCGGCGACCGAGGGCGGTGAGGCCCGCGTGCAGAAAGGCGCCCGCGTCGGCTCGGTGGCCCAGGAAGCGCCGGGCGGCGATGACAGCCTGATCGACGTGGTGATGGCCGCCGATACCGAGCGCGCCGCCCTGCTGGCCGAGGCCGAGACCGCGACCGAGCCCAACCGCATCGCCGAGATCCAGACTCGGCTGGCCGACATTGACAGCCACACCGCCGAGGCCCGCGCCGGTTCCATCCTGGCGGGTCTGGGCTTTACCGGCGAGGAGCAGCGCCGCCCGTGCCGCGAGTTCTCCGGCGGCTGGCGCATGCGGGTCGCCCTGGCGGCCACCCTGTTCGCCCGGCCCGACCTTCTCCTGCTGGATGAGCCGACCAATTATCTCGACCTGGAAGGCGTGATGTGGCTGCAGAGCTACCTCAAGACCTTCCCCGGCGCCGCCCTGGTGATCTCGCACGACCGCGACCTGCTGAACGGGGCGATGCAGAAGATCGCCCATCTCAAGAACGGCAAGCTGACCGTCTGGGATGGCGGCTATGATGATTTCGAAAAGGCGCTGGCAGAGCGGCAACGCCTGCAGATGAAGATGGTCGAAAAGCAGGAGGTCGAGCGGCGCCATCTGCAATCCTTCGTCGACCGCTTCAAGGCCAAGGCGTCCAAGGCCAAGCAGGCCCAGTCCCGGGTCAAGCGGCTGGAGAAGATGCAGATCGTGGCGACCCAGGTCGAAGACCCGGTGGCGCCCTTCAACTTCCCCAGCCCGCAGCGCCGCATGGCGCCGCCGATCGTGCGCATGGTCAATGTCCAGGCCGGCTACGCACCCGGCAAGCCGGTGCTGCGCGACGTCACGCTCAATATCGACACCGAGGACCGGATCGGCATTCTCGGCCGCAATGGCGCCGGCAAGTCGACCATGGCGAAACTCCTGTGCGACCGGCTTGATCCGCTCGAGGGGCATCTGCGCAAGCACAAGAAGATGCAGATCGCCTATTTCGCCCAGCACCAGATCGACAGCCTGTCACCGGACATGTCGGCCTACCAGCACATCATCGAGCTGATGCCGGACGCCACCGAGGCCCAGCGCCGGTCCAGACTCGCGACCTTCGGCCTGCCCGGTGACCGCCAGGAGACCCCGGCCGATACGCTGTCGGGCGGCGAGAAGGCGCGCCTCCTGTTCAACCTGATCACCTTTGAGGGCCCGCACCTCTTGATCCTCGACGAGCCGACCAACCATCTCGACATGGACAGCCGCGCCGCCCTCATCCAGGCGATCAATGAATATGAAGGCGCCGTCGTCCTCATCTCGCACGACCGGCATCTGATCGAGAGCTGCGTCGACCGGCTCTGGGTGGTCGGCGATGGCACGGTCAAACCCTATGACGAGGATATCGAGACCTATCGCCAGTCCCTGCTCGGCCGCGCCCCGAAGGATGGACCGAAGAAAAAGACCGCCGCCAGCGACGAAAAGAGTGTCGCCCGGCGTTCGGCCGCCGATCAGCGCAAGGCGCTCAAACCGCTGCGCGACACGATCGCCCGCTGGGAAAAGGAAGCCGACCGCCTGCGTGGCATCATCGCCGTCATCGACAAGGGCCTCGCCGCCCCCGGCCTCTACCAGAAAGACCCCAAGACCGCGACCGACCTCCAGATCAAGCGCGCCAAAGCCGTCGAACTGCTGGATGCCGCGGAGATGAGTTGGCTGGAGGCGGAAGAAAAGCTGGAAGCGGCGCAGGCGGGGTAGATTGACCGTCACCGGCCATTCTAACCTCCTGACTTAACAAGAAATAAAGCCTAATCCGTCCCGTTAAGAAACCATTTGCACTTTCGCTCATATAATATGAGCATCGAAGTTACAGGTGGATGGATCAATGGGATCCGAAGGCGCGTTGCCGGGCGTCATCTACCGACAGGATGCTGGCCCGGCGACACATCAACTGGCTGATCTGGCCGATGCCGGGCCCGGGTGGCCCGGCAGTTTCCTCGCCTGTCCTCCGGCCGGCGACGGAGGCGGGTCATGAAGATCGACAGCGTTCCGCCGCCCCGCCCGACACCGCTGCGCAAACAAGCCTCGCCGCACGCGCCCCAGCCGGCGGCCTCACGCCATGACAACAGTTTTCACAGCCCGGACGATATCCGCGTCGATATCGTGATGGCGGCCGATCCGGAGTCGCATGACGGGCCGGATTTTGCCGACGAGGATGATGACAGCCTGCTGGACCGCGAGACGGCCATCGAGACCGCCCACACGGTCAGCGCCTGGCTGGCCAGTCATGCGCTCTCGATGACCAGCCACCATGCAGCGCGCCTGCAGCACCTGTTCGCGGGCTGAGGCTCGGCTCAGCCGCAGGCCAGGCTTTCCACGACATCGTATTCATCGACCCGTACGGTCAGGCGATCGGAGCGGTAATCCATGGTGACGACCGAATTGGGCCCGACGACGCGGTAATTGTCCGGCATCGCGCTGGCCGGTACGGAGACGCGCGGCTGGCCGACGAAATGCTGGACATTCTCCATGCCGCAGGTCCCGGTGATCGGCGCCCGGACCACGCCACCATTGATATCCTCGGCAGAACCAAGGGGCGGCAAGGCGTCGAGCTGGCGCTCACGGCTGGAGGCGCTGCCGCCGGTCGTAAGTCCACAGCCCGCAAGACAACAGGACAGGATGATCACACGCAAAATCATGGGATATACTCGCTCAACCGCACCAGGGGCGCAGGATGACACCGGCTTCATCGACGTCAAGATTGAGCCGGTCGCGGCGGAAATCGCGGGTGACCGGCATGCCGGGATGAATGATCCGGATATTGCCGTGCAGGCTGTCCAGATCGACCTCCCCGATCGGCTGGCCGACCAGATAGCCCATCGCATTGGCGCCACAGCTGGCGAGCGGATCGGCGCGGTTATCGCCGATTGAGTCCTCGACGAAGTCGGGGGTCGGCATGATGGTCTCGCCGCCATCGATCGGATGGCCGCCCGTGGTGCAGGCCGCGACCGAGAGGCCGGCCAGTGCGATCAGCCAATAACGTGTCATGCCTTTTTCTCCCATCGGCCTTCCGGCGATTGTCGCCAGTAGGAAACGCTGCAGCCCTGTGCCGACGCCTTCTTCCAGAGCGCGCGGGCATCGGTGACCGCCATCTCGTCCTGCCCGTCGAACATGACGATCATGCGGTCAAAGGATGACGGATTTTCGGGTTCGGCGCCATCGAGCAGGAAAAGGCATTGCGCCCCGTTCGGATTGGCCTCGTCCTCGGCGATCAGGACCGGCTGGCGTTCCGGCGAGCCGGCCTCGACCTGGCCATGCGGCAGGAAACTGTCCTCCCGCCAGGTCCACAACAGCTGGTCGATCGCCTCGCGGCGCTTGGCGTCCGGCGAGCGCACCAGCGCCCGCCAGCCGCGCGCCAGGGTCTTTTCCAGCAGCTCGGGCAGGACCTCGTCCAGCGAGGAGCGCTCGAGATGGTAGAACCAGAGATCGCCGCTCATTCCATACTCCTGCCCCGACATGAAAAGGGCGGCCGCTCGGGCCGCCCTGGTCACAGCGTGGGCCTAGCCCTCGTAATTGTCGCGCACGAAGCGGTCGAGGATGCGCACACCCCAGCCCGTGCCCCAGCTCGGCTGGCGCGGATCATCCTTCATGCTCATCCCGCCCATGGCCGTGCCGGCGATGTCGATATGGCACCAGGGCTTGTCATTGACGAAGCATTTGAGGAATTCGGCCGCCGAGATCGAACCGGCAAGCCGGCCCTCGCCGACATTCTTGATGTCGGCATTCTTGGTCTCGATATGCTTTTCATAGTCCGGGCCGAGCGGCAGGCGCCAGACCGGCTCGTCGGAGGCATCGCCCGCCGAGGACAGCTGGGCGGCAATCTCGTCGGAGTTGGAGAAAATGCCGGCGCGAGTATTGCCGAGACCGATCAGGATGGCGCCGGTGAGGGTCGCCAGGTCGATGATCAGCTTGGGATCAAAACGGTCCTGCGCGTACCAGAGCACATCGGCCAGAACGAGGCGGCCTTCGGCGTCCGTGTTGAGAATCTCGATCGTGGTGCCGGACATGGCGGTGACGATGTCGCCGGGACGCTGGGCATTGCCGTCGGGCATGTTCTCGACGAGGCCGACAATGCCGATCGCATTGACATTGGCCTTGCGGCCGGCGAGCGCGCGCATCAGGCCGACAACGGCGGCCGAACCGCCCATGTCGCCGCGCATCTCGTCCATGCCGGCACCCGGCTTCAGCGAGATGCCGCCGCTGTCAAACGTGAGGCCCTTGCCGACGAAAAGGAGCGGCTTTTCGCCCTCCTTGCCGCCATTCCACTTCATGATGGCGATCTTGCTCTCGAATTCCGAGGCCTGACCGACACCCAGAAGCGCGCCCATGCCGAGCTCGGTCATCTGGACTTCATCGAGGATCTCGATTTCCAGCCCGTGCTCGGCCATGCCTTCGATCTTCTTGGCATAGGTCTCCGGGTTGAGAATGTTCGGCGGCAGGTTGGTGACTTCGCGGGCGAGGTCGACACCGTCGGCCACCGCGCCCCAGCCCGACCAGGCGGCCTTGGCGCCCTCAACGTCGGAGACGGCGATGGTCAGATTGGCGAGCGACGGCTTCTGCTCGTCCTTCAGCTTGGTGCGGAACTGGTCATAACGATAGGCGGCCAGGCGGGCGCCGAGGCCGGCGCGGGCTGCACCCTCGCCGTCGGTTTCGCCATCAAACTGGATCGACAGCGTGGTCTCGCCGCTGATGAGCAGCTTGGCGACAACAGCCGCCGCAGCCTTTTCCAGCGTCGAGGCCGTGCGCTTGTTCTTGGCGCCGAGGCCGAACAGCACGACGCGGCTCGCCTCGATCCCCGACGGCGCCATGATTTCCAGCGTCTGGGCCGGCTTGCCGACAAAGCGCGAGGCCGCAATGGCGCGCTTGAGGGCGCCACCGGATGCCGTGTCGAGCGCGGCAGCAGCCGGCGACAGCGTCGCGTCTTCATAAACCGGAACGGCGATCGCGCCGGCAACGTTCGGAGCGGCGGCGAATTCGATTTTCATGGTATTCCCTCTCATCCAGTCAGTTCGGGGCTATTCGGTGTGACCAAGTGTGCACCCGAAGCCGAAAACTTGTGTCGCGGAAGTGGTATCCGATCACGACGTGAGATAGAAGGCTGAACGCGCAGCACAAGCCGGCTTCATGATTCTCGTTCAGCGGTATCTCTTCAATCAGTTGCTCTGGCCGTTCATGACGGCCATTGCAGCCTTTGCCGGCCTCGCGCTGCTGACGCAGAGCCTGTCGAATGTCGACCTGGTTTCCGGCTATTCCGAGACCGCGCTCACCTTTATCAAGGTCACCGCGCTGGCCCTGCCCCATCTTACCGCGCTGCTGGTTCCGATCGCCCTGTTTGTGGCGGTCCTGTCCAGTCTCAACCGGCTGACAAGTGACAGCGAGCTGGTGATTGCCTCGGCCGCCGGCGTCAGCCGTTTCGGCCTGCTGTCACCGATCATGCGGCTGGGCGTCTATGTCCTGCTGGCCAATCTGGTCGTGAACCTCGTTGTGCAACCGGTCGCCTATCGCGAGATGCGCCGCTCGCTGCACAATCTGCGCTCCGACGTGGCCGCCAGCCTGGTGACCCCGGGCGCCTTCTCCCAGCTTGGCCAGGGCGTAACCATCTATGCCCGCGAGCGGGACCGTGACGGCCGCATGCAGGACATCCTGATCCATGACAGCCGCGGCCAGGACGAGGCCTCGACCTATTCGGCGCGTGAAGGCGTCGTCGTGCGTTCAGGCGAACGCTCCGCGATGGTGCTGATCGACGGCAATCTGCAGCAGATCGATTCGGCCGGCGAACTCTACTACGCCAATTTCGACCGCTATGAATTCGACCTTGGTGAGTTCGTCGGGCCGGCCGACGCCATGTTCTTCAAGGAATCGGACCGCTACCTGCACGAACTCCTCTGGCCCTCGGCCGCCGAGGTTGCCCGCACCGGCGGGCCGGAACGCGCCTGGGCCGAGGCCCATTACCGCCTGTCCGGCCCGCTCTACAATCTCGCCTTTGCGCTGATCGCGGCGGCCTGCTTCCTCGCCGGCGACCATTCGCGAATGGGCTATGGCCGACGGGTGATGATTGCGGTCAGCGCCGGCCTGACGCTGCGTCTTGCAGGCTTTGCCATGCAATCGGCCAGTGCCGATGATGCCGCGATGAACATAGCGCAATACCTGGTCCCGATCGCCGGCATGCTCGGCGCCCTGGCAGTCATCTACTGGCCGGCCCGAGCCCGTCCCGCGCACCGGAAACAGCCCGAGCTGGCTGGTGAGGCCGGCGCATGATCGGCGGACGGCTCAATCGCTACATGGCAAGCCAGACGGCGGGCGGCCTGCTGCTGGCCTTCGCGACCATCGCGACGGTGATCATCCTGGTCGATTTCGTCGAACAGTCGCGGGCGGTCGGCACCCGGGTCGACGTATCGACGCTGGACCTGCTCGGGCTGACAATGCTGCGTGCCCCCTCGCTGCTGGAAAGCACCCTGCCCTTCGTCTTCCTGTTCGGAACGCTGACATCGCTGTTCCGGCTCAACCGGTCGAGCGAGCTGATCGTGATGCGCGCCTCGGGCATGTCGGCCTGGCGCATCCTGACTGCACCGATGGTACTGGCGGTGCTGGTCGGGATTATCGGCGCAACCGGTCTCAACCCGCTGGCCGCGGAGCTCAATGCCCAGTTCGAGGCCCGGCGCGACAGCCTGATGAATGTCCGCCACGTCGAAGGCGCCGCCCAGCCCGTCTGGCTGCGCGAAACCAATATCGACGGTTTCACCGTGATCGCCGCGACCCAGCTCGAGGAGCAACGCCAGGAATTGCGCGACCCGGTCTTCTTCCAGTTTGCCGAGGACAGTGACGGCACGCCTCGCCTGGAACGCCGCATCGATGCCGAATCAGCCGAGCTGCACGCCGGTTACTGGCAGGTCACGGGTGCGGTCGAACGCACGCCCACCCCGTCTCGGCTTGACCTTGGCGAGATCACCATGCCGACCTCGATCAACCGCCAGGCCCTGTTCGAGCGGGCCCGGTCGGCCGAAGGCGTCGCCTTCTGGGATCTGCCGCGCCTGATCACCTCGGCCCGTGAGGCCGGTCTGGCGACCCAGCGCTATGAGCTGCGACTGCACGCCCTGCTGGCCCTGCCCCTGACCTTGCTCGCCTCAACCCTGATTGCCGCGGCCGCGACACTGCGCCTGCACCGGCTGGGTGGCGCGGCAGCCTTCGCAATGGCAGGCGGCATTGCCGGTTTCGTGATGTTTTTCTTTCAGGAAATGCTGAGTTCATTTGGCATTTCCGGCGCCCTGCCACCGGCGACCGCGGCCTGGTCGGCGCCGGCGCTGACCGCATTGCTGGCGCTGATCTATATTGCCTCGACCGAAGACGGTTGACGGCGTGGACGATGCCGCCGGCATCGGCTAGTCATGAACATGACCCGCCTGCGGGGGCCGGGAGACGAGAGGGAGTGACGCGCATGGCGTCGCATATTCGCCGCCTGGCGGCAGTGTTGCTCAGCACTTCGGCACTCGCCCTGTCGGCACCGGTTCTTGCCCAAGGGGCACCGGTCCTTGGCCAAGGGGCTCCGGCCGAAGAGGCACCGATTTATCTGGAAGCCGACCATGTCGAGGATATCGCGGGTGGCAGCGGATACATCGCACGCGGCAATGTGCGGGTTCGCCAGGAACCGCGCACCCTGCTGGCCGACGAGATCGAGTATCATCCGGATGAAAACCGCGTAATTGCCCGCGGCAATGTCATCATCCTCGGCCAGGGTTCCTTCCCGCAATATGCCGACGAGGTTGAACTCGACAGCCAGCTCGCGGCGGGTGTCGCGATCGGATTCGCCAGCATGCTGGAAAACAATGGCCGCATGGCCGCGGCAGCCGCGATCCGCAGCGAAAACGGCTCGCTCCAGCTCAACGATGCCTATTACACAGCCTGTGAGCTGTGCGAAAACGGCGAACACGAGCCGACCTGGCGCCTGCGGGCCCGCGAGGTTGTCCAGGATGCCGACGACCGGATGATCTATTACCGCGATGCGCGGCTCGAGATCGGTGGCGTACCGGTCCTGTATGCCCCGGTGTTTGCGCATGCGGACCCATCGTCCGAGCGGCGCTCCGGTTTCCTCTTCCCGGCTGTGGGGGTCTCCTCGCGCCTCGGCTTCGTCTACCAGCAGCCCTATTACTGGTCGATCTCGCCCTCCCAGGATGCTGTCATCGCGCCGCGCCTGATGACCAATGTGAATCCGCTCATCTATGGCGAATACCGCAAGCGCTTCTGGTCCGGCTTCATGGAGCTGGAGGGCAGCTATACCAATGAGTTCGAGATCGACAGCGATGGCGAACGCTATGGCGACAGCGAAGATCGCTGGCACGTGTTCGGCGGTGGCGAATGGGCCATCAATCCGGACTGGCGCTGGGGTTTCGGTGTGCAACGCACCTCGGACAGCCTGCACCTGCGCCGCTATGATTTTTCGGAAGCTGACAAGGATCGTGGTGCACCGCTCAATTCGCTGAGCCGCCAGCTGGTCAGCCAGGTCTATCTGGACGGGCGGACGCGCAATTCCACCGGCTCGATCGTGGCCGCGTCCTACCAGTCGCTGCGCACCAATGCCGATGACGATATCATTCCGGCCCTCGCACCGGTCGCCGAATACACCCGTGTTTTCACAGCCCCGCAAGGCTGGGGTCGGGTCAATGTCGATGTCAGCGCCAGCATGCTGCGCCGCGAGGTCGGTGTTGATTACAACCGCGCCTCTGCCGGGGTGGACTGGCGCACTCGCTGGGTGAGCGGACCGGGTATCGTTGTCGAGCCCTTCGCGCTGGCGCGCCTGGACCATTACAGCTTTGAGGATCTGACGGTCACCGACCCGCTGACCGATCCGGCGTCCGACAGTTTTTCCCGAACGCTTGGCCTGGTCGGTACCGAAATCAGCTGGCCCTTCTTCCGGGGCGGCGAATCGGCAGACTGGATCGTCGAACCGGTGGTCTCATTTGTCGCTGCCAGCGACGACACCGAAGCGAGCCGTGTGGTCAATGAGGACAGCGTCGCAATCGACCTCGACGAAAGCCTGCTGTTCCAGCCGGTTCGCGCACCGGGCCATGACCTGTGGGAAGACGGGCAACGTGTCAGCTACGGGCTTCGCACCACCGCCATGTGGGGCCAGGCTGGCCTTGCCCGTTTCTTCGTCGGCCAGAGCCAGCGGATTGACGGCGGCGCCGTGTTCAATCCCGCCAGCGGCCTGGCAGAAGACCAGTCCGATTACGTCGTTGCCGGAGAGATCGCCCTGGCCGGTTTCTCGGCCGATATCCAGGCGCGCGTCGACCCTGACAGTCTCGACACCAACCGCCTGGACGTCTCGGTCGGCTATCGAGGTGAGCGCTTCACCGGCAATGTCCGCTATCTCGACGTCAGCGATGATGCGGGCACCCGAAACGGTGCCCAGCGCGAATTGCGCGGCGATTTCGAGGTCGGGCTGACCGAACACTGGAGCGCTATCGGCGAGGTCATGCGGGATCTGGATAGCGAAGCGACGCGGCGCCAGGAAATCGGATTGCGCTATGGCGACGAATGCTCACAATTTGATATTGTCTACCAGCGTGAAGACCTCGGGATTTCCGAACTGGGCCCGTCAGAATCGATCCAGTTCCGCATCACCCTGTTCACGCTCGGGAGTTTCGGGCCTGATTGATTGAACCCTGCGCGCTACGGTGTCCGGCGATTGCGCCGGGGACAAGTTTGAGTAATGTTCCGCGCCGAACCGATATGCGAATGCTGATGACCTGCGCCAAACGAATTGTCCTTTCCTTGCTTGCCTCCGTCGCGATGGCGTGTGCCGCCAGCGCGCACGCCCAGACGACCGAAGGCGTGGCCGCCCTGGTCAATGACGAGCCGATCACCACGGTCGATGTTCGCAACCGCATGCGCCTGATCATCGCCTCGACCGGCATGTCCCAGATTGACGACGGCACGCTGGCCCGAATCCAGGATCAGGCCCTGCGCGGTCTGATCGACGAGCACCTGCAACTTCAGGCCGCCTCGGAATTCGACATCGAAGTCTCGGACGAGGAAATCTCCAACTCCCTGCTCGATCTTGCCGACCGCAATGGCACGACGATCGACGTCATCATCCAGGACCTGCAAAGCTCCGGTGTCGATCCGTCGACCCTTCAGCATCAGCTGGAAGCCGAGATTGCATGGCAGATCATCGTCAATGGTCGCTATGGCTCGCGCGTCCGGATTTCCGAACAGCAGATCGAGCAGGCACTTGAACGCCTCGCCGCCAGCGCCTCGCAGCCGCAGTTCCGGATTTTCGAAATGCTGTTTGAGGTTCCCGGTCCCGGCCAGGAAGAGCAGACCATCCAGCGTGTGATCACGGTGATGAACCAGCTCCAGCAGGGCGCAACTTTCCCGGAACTCGCGCGCCAGTTCTCGGACGCACCCTCGGCCGCCAATGGCGGTGATATCGGCTGGATCACGGCCTCCCAGCTGCAGCCGGAAGTCGCAGGCATCATGCCACAAATGCGCGGACAGTATGAGCAGAGCGGTGGTCGTGGCGCCCTGTCGAACCCGATCGAGGTTCCCGGCGGCTACATGGTGATCGCCCTTGTCGGCGCCCGCGACGGTACGACGACACTGCAATACGACCTCGTCCAGATCACCGTACCGACCAGTGCCGTGACCGACGCGACCCGCACCAGTTTCACCCGGGAACTCGCGGCCAATCCGACCTGCAGTCAGGCCGAGGCCGTGGCCGGCCGGATCCCGGGTTCGATCTACACCCCGCTCGGCTCGATTGCCGCGGACGCCGTCCTGCCCGCCATCCGCGATGCGCTGCAGCCGCTCGACGAGGGCGAGAATACCGGCGTCATGCAATCGCCCGTCGGCCTGCAGGGCCTGATCGTCTGCGACCGCGCCATTGCCGGTCCGGGCGTTCCCACCCGCGACGACCTTGAAGGCCAGCTGCGCGGCCAGCAATTATCGCTTCATTCGCGCCGCTGGCTGCGAGACCTGCGCCGCGACTCCACTGTCGAAATACGTCAGTGATGAGCCGCCTGTCACCCGTCGTCATGTCGATGGGTGATCCGGCGGGTATCGGCCCCGAGATCATCCTCAAGGCGTGGAACAGCTGGCGGCAGCGCGACAATGCCTGCCCGCTGCTTGCGCTGGGCGATCCTGATGCCTTCACAGCCCTTGCAGCCCGGCTCGGCCTGCCCGCACCGCGCCCAGTTGCGACGCCGGGCGACGCCCACGGCGTGATGGATGACGCGCTGCCCGTGCTCGATGTCGGCATATCCCTGCACGCCCCGCTATCTCCCGGGTCGGCCGATCCGGCTCACGCCGCCTGTATCAAGGCGGCGATCGAAACCGGTGTGCGCCTCTGCCTGGATGGCCAGGCCAGCGCCCTTGTCACGGCACCGATCTCGAAGGCCGTCATGTATGAGGCGGGTTTCAGCTTTCCCGGCCACACCGAATTCCTCGCCGAGCTATGCGCCGGCCATCCCGTCGGGGGCCCCCGCGGACCTGCCATGATGCTCGCCGGTGGCGGCTTGCGCGTGGTGCTTGTCACCATCCATGAAGCGCTGGCGCGCGCCATCGAGCTGATCACGCCGGAGCGTGTTGAGGCGATTGCGCGGCTGACTGATTCCGCCCTGCGCTCGGATTTCGGCATCGCCGCCCCGCGCCTGGCCCTGGCCGGTCTCAATCCGCATGCCGGAGAAGGCGGTGCCCTCGGCGAGGAAGAGATCAGGCTGCTCAACCCGCTGGCCGCGAAGCTGCGCGCGGCCGGAATCGCCATTACCGACGCCCTGCCGCCGGACACGATGTTCCATGCCGAGGCACGCGCCAGCTATGACGCGGCAATCTGCCTCTATCACGATCAGGGCCTGATCCCGGTGAAGACGCTGGATTTCCATGGCGGCGTGAACATCACGCTGGGCCTGCCCATCGTGCGGACCTCGCCAGACCACGGCACGGCCTTCGCGATTGCCGGCCAGGGCATCGCCCGTCCGGACAGCCTGATCGCCGCGCTCGACCAGGCTGTGGACATTGCGGAGTGTCGCGCATGAGCCTCGACGCCCTGCCCCCGCTCCGCGATGTCATCACCAGCCATGATCTCGGCGCAAGGAAATCCTTCGGCCAGCACTTCCTGCTCGATCTCAACCTGACCGCCAAGATTGCCCGACTTGCCGGCGATATGAGCGAGGCCCAGGCGATCGAGGTCGGACCGGGTCCGGGCGGCCTGACCCGCGCCATCCTGGCCGAAGGCGCAAAATCCCTGCTCGCGGTCGAGATGGATGCCCGCTTCCTCGGCGCTCTGGAGGAAATCAACGCGGCATCGGGCGGACGCCTGACGGTGCATCGGGGCGATGCGCTGGAGGTTGACGAGACGGCGCTTCTGACCGGGCCGGGTGACAAGGTCATCCTGTCCAACCTGCCCTATAATGTCGGCACGCAATTGCTGATCAAATGGCTGCAGGCCGAGCCGATCTGGTGGCGGCGTGCGGTGTTGATGTTCCAGCGCGAGGTCGCCGAACGCGTGGTCGCCCAGCCGGGAGACAAGGCCTATGGCCGGCTTGCCGTCATCGCCCAATCGCGCTGCGATGCCCGGCTGTCGCTGAAAATCCCGGCCCGCGCCTTCACCCCGCCCCCAAAGGTGGAGTCGGCGGTCGTGGTGCTCGATCCCCTGCCTGAAGCACAGCAATTCAAGGACGTGACGGCCCTCGAGCGGATCACGGCCTCGGCCTTCGGACAGCGCCGCAAGACGCTTCGCCGCAGCCTTGCCCAGGCAGCCGGCCAGGCCGGAACCAGCGCTGACGCGCTGCTCGACAGTGCCGGGATCGATGCCGGGTCAAGAGCCGAAGTAATTGATATTACTGGATTTCAAACACTCGCTCGGGTCTGGCGCTCGGCCTATGAAGCAAGCCGGGCCTGATCCGAAGCGGGGCCTTTACTGGTCCATGATGGCGTCGACGAATTCTTCCAGCCAGGGATGACGCAGACGCTTGAGACGTTCGGCGTGGAGGATCTCGTTGAGCTTTTCCAGCGCCCGCGCGAAATCATCATTGACGATGACATAATCATATTCATGCCAGTGCGAGATCTCGTCCTTGGCGCGCGCCATGCGGTCCTTGATGATCTCCGGCGTATCCTGACCACGCTTGCGCAGTCGGTCTTCCAGCAAGGCCAGCGAAGGCGGCAGGATGAAGACGCGCACGGCATCATCGGGCGCTGCGGCCGCCAGGGCCTGGGCGCCCTGCCAGTCGATATCGAAGACGACATCGCGGCCATCTTCGACGGCCTCCATGACCGGGGTTTTCGGCGTGCCGTAGTAGCGACCGAACACTTCAGCCCACTCGAAGAAGGCGTCGTCCTCGATCTTCTTCTTGAATTCATCGACCGAGATAAAGTGATAATCCTGCCCGTCGACCTCGCCGGGGCGCGGCTTGCGCGTGGTCGCCGAGACCGACAGTACGACATCGGGGTTCTGGCTCAAAAGCCGTTTGGACAGGGTCGTCTTGCCGGCACCGGACGGGCTGGACAGGGCGAGCAGAACGCCGCGGCGGCGGCCACGGAAAATCGGCGCTGGAAAGCCATCACTCGACATTCTGT
The DNA here is from genome assembly GCF_015665295.1 of Maricaulis sp. Classification (GTDB taxonomy): domain Bacteria; phylum Pseudomonadota; class Alphaproteobacteria; order Caulobacterales; family Maricaulaceae; genus Maricaulis. The sequence goes on along the minus strand of NZ_JADFAJ010000025.1, from coordinate 93,026 downwards.
ATCTGCTCCCTGAACTGATCGACCGTGTTCTTGAGCGAAAGCCCGATCGCGGTCAGCGAAGAATCGGAGGACTTCGAGCATAGTGTGTTCGCCTCGCGATTAAACTCCTGAGACAGGAAGTCCAGCTTGCGGCCCACCGGGGAACCCCGGGCCAGCAGTTCACGCGCCGAGCCGATATGGGCGTGCAGGCGGTCGAGTTCCTCGCGGACATCCATCTTCACAGCCAGCATCGCGGCCTCGGTGGCAAGCCGGTCTTCCGGAAGCCCGTCGGGCAGGAGTTCGGTGAATTTGGCGGCAATCCGGTCGCGAATGGCATCGGTACGGGTGGCCGCATGACCGGCCGCCTCGGCGGTCAAGCGGGTGATTTCCTCGACATGTCCGGTCAGGACACCGCAGAGCGCCGCCCCCTCTTCACGCCGCGCGGCGCGCAAGCCTTCCAGGGCGCTGCCCAGCGAAGCGAGAATGGCCTTGTCGAGCGCATCTGTATCCTCGCCCTCATCGGCCTGGTCGCTGTCAATCATGCCCGGAAGGGCCAACAGCCCGTCCAGAGTCGGTCGCTGCACCGCGCCACTTTCAAGCAACGGTGCGGCCTGGTCGATGAGACTGCGCAAACGGGACAGGTCAATCCGCCCCCCGCCGGCTTCACTTTCGCGACGCAGGTTGAGGGTGGCGTTGACATTGCCGCGGGTGAAATGCGCCTTGGCGAGATCGCGGGCCTTGGATTCCAGGCGCTCGAAGCCGGTCGGCAGGCGAAACCGCGCCTCCAGCCCCTTGCCATTGACGCTGCGAGCTTCCCAGGTCCAGCTCCAGCCCGGCGTCTGGCCGTCGACGCGGGCAAAACCGGTCATGCCGGAAAGGACTCCCATCTCAATTGCCTCCATTGCGGCGATCGCGCTCGATGCGGCGCCAGTTGGCGACATTGCGTTGATGCTGGGCGTAGGTATCGGCGAAGGCGTGGCCGCCCGTGCCGTCGGCAACGAAGAAGAGGGCCGTGCTTTCGGCCGGATTCAGGACCGCGGCGAGCGACTGGCTGCCGGGATTGGCGATCGGAGTCGGGGGCAGGCGCGGGATCTGGTAGGTGTTCCAGGCATTGTCCGGATTATCGATCTCGGAGCGCCGCAGGCCACGGCCCAGCGGCACGCCCCGGGTGATGCCGTAGATGATGGTGGGGTCGCTCTCCAGCCGCATGCCGCGACGCAGTCGATTGACAAAGACGGCAGCGACCTCGGGGCGTTCAGCCCCCACGCCTGTCTCCTTTTCGACGACCGAGGCCAGGATGATCGCCTCTTCGCGGGTCTCGAAGGGCAGGTTCTCGGCCCGGCCCTCCCATAGACGGTCCAGCAGTTCGGCCTGGGCGGTCGCCATGCGGTTGAGGACTTCCTGGCGCGATGTCCCGCGGGTCACCAGATAGGTTTCCGGCAGCAGGCTGCCTTCGGCCGGGATTTCGGTGATCGCACCGGTCAGCACGTCCGCCGCATTCAGGGTCTCGACAATCATGGCGCTGGTCAGGCCCTCGGCAAAGGTGACGGGGTATTGCACCGTCTGACCCACGCGAAGCTGCTCGTATATCTGCGCCATCGAGGCCCCGGCGGGGATGCGATACTCGCCGGCCCGCAACACGCCCTCGCCGCCATCCAGCGTCACGGCCGCACGGAAAATGCGGCGGTCTGAGATCAGGCCCTCGCGTTCAAGCTGGGCGGCGATGGTGATCAGCCCTGCGCCGCGCGGCAGAAGGATGATGTTCTCCTCGGCCGACGGGCCGGGCGCAGCGAACTCGGCCTGCATCCACTTGTAGCCGCCATAGACGGCGCCGGCCGCGGCAAGCGCCAGCACGAACAGCACAACGACAAACCAGAGAAAGAAGCGGACCAGGCCGGATTTGGCCCCGGGCGCATTTGCGTCACTCATGTCTTGGTCCCCGAAAACGCGTTACTCGGCCGCGACAAATACCACGGACGCATTCGTGCCGCCGAATCCGAAAGAGTTCGACAGGACGGCCCGGACCGGCCGTTTCACGGCGGCACGCGGAGCCAGATTGATCGCGGTCTCGACGGACGGGTTGTCGAGATTGAGGGTCGGCGGGCAAATCCCGTCGCGCATCGCCAGAATGGAGAAGATCGCCTCGACGGCACCGGCGGCACCGAGCAGGTGGCCGATCGCGGACTTGGTCGACGACATCACGACATCGCCGGCGGCCTCGCCAAACAGGCGCTCAACCGCCCGCAGCTCGATCTCGTCACCCTTGGGCGTCGAGGTACCGTGCGCATTGACATAGTCGATGTCAGCCGGCGTCAGTCCGGCATCCTTGAGAGCCGCCGACATCGAGCGGAAACCGCCATCGCCATCCTCGGCCGGCGCCGTGATGTGGTAGGCATCGCCGGACAGGCCATAGCCCTTGACCTCGGCATAGATGGTCGCGCCACGCGCCTTGGCGTGTTCGTATTCTTCCAGCACGACAACACCGGCGCCCTCGCCCATGACGAAGCCGTCACGGTCCGTGTCATAGGGGCGCGAGGCGCGCTCGGGCGTGTCATTGAAACCTGTGGAAAGCGCCTTGCAGGCGATGAATGAGGCAACCCCGAGCCGACAGACCGTCGCTTCGGCCCCGCCGGCCACCATCAGATCGGCATCGCCGCGCTCGACCAGGCGGGCCGCATCACCGATAGCGTGGGCGCCTGTGGAGCAGGCCGTCACCACCGCGTGATTGGGGCCTTTCAGGCCATGCCTGATCGAGACCTGGCCAGAGGCGAGGTTGATCAGCATGCCCGGAATGACAAAGGGAGAGAGGCGACGCGGCCCCTTCTCGTGCAACAGGATCGAGGCGTCATAGGTGGTCTCCAGACCACCAATGCCCGATCCGATCATGACGCCGGCCCGGTACTTGTCCTCTTCGGACTGCGGAACCCAGCCGGAATCGGCGATGGCCTCGTCGGCCGCAGCGATTCCGTAGAGGATGAAATCATCCACCCGGCGCTGATCGCGCGGGCTCATGACGGTGTCGGGGTCAAACACCCCGGCCTCGCCTGCGCGCCCGCCACCACGACCGTCCTTGCGCGGAACCAGCCCTGCCACGCGGCAAGCCAGATCCTCCGTCTCGAAATGCTCGATCAGACCGACCCCGGACTGACCGGCGAGAAGACGTTCCCAAACGACTTCCCGCCCGCAGCCCAGCGGCGTGACGAGCCCGATCCCGGTGACGACAACGCGGCGCATGAGGGGGTGTTAGCCCACCTTCTCGGAGATGAACTTCACGGCGTCACCGACCGTCTGGATGTGCTCGGCGGCGTCATCCGGAATTTCGATGTCGAATTCTTCTTCGAACGCCATAACGAGTTCGACATTATCCAGGGAGTCGGCGCCCAGATCGTCGATGAAGCTGGCTTTGTCGGTGACCTTTTCGGCCTCGACATCGAGATGTTCAATGACAATTTTGGTAACGCGCTCGAGAACGTCAGACATTTCAGACCCTCATAGTGATTCACCGCGCCATAATAGCGGTGCAGGACAGGACGGGAAGCGGCGAAACAGTGGGCCATTCCCGGGATGCGCGGGCAGTTAGCATGTTTCCCTCTGCAAGACCAGAATGGGAAGCCACAGCCGCAGGTTCAAGTTCTACAGTTAAATCATCGCCATGCCGCCATTCACGTGCAGCGTCTGACCGGTCACGTAACCGGCTTCGTCGCTGGCGAGATAGACGACAGCATTGGCAATATCATCGCCCGAGCCAAGGTCGCCGGCCGGAATCTTGGCCAGGATGGTCGAACGCTGATCCTCATTGAGCACATCGGTCATCGGCGAGGCGATGAAACCGGGTGCCACACAATTCACGGTGATGCCGCGGGCGGCGACTTCCTGGGCCAGCGACTTGGAAAAGCCGATCATGCCGGCCTTCGAGGCGCAGTAATTGGCCTGGCCGGGATTGCCGGTGACGCCGACCACCGAGGTGATGCCGACGATACGGCCCCACCGCGCCTTCATCATGCCGCGCAGGGCGGCGCGGGTCAGACGGAAATAGCTTTCCAGATTGACCTTGATGACCGTGTCCCAGTCCTCATCCTTCATGCGCATGAGGAGCTGGTCCTTGGTGATGCCGGCATTGGCGACCAGGATATCCAGCGAGCCCATCGCCTCGACGGCCTGTTTCGGCAGCGCATCAACGGCCGCACCGTCCGACAGGTTGCAGGGCAGCACATGGGCGCGCTCACCAAGCTCGTCAGCCAGCTCCTGCAGCACATTCTCGCGCGTACCCGACAGCGCCACCGTGGCGCCCTGGCCGTGCAGCTTGCGGGCAATCGCCTGGCCGAGACCACCGGTCGCGCCGGTGACGAGGGCATTCTTGCCGGTAAGATCGAACATGGCGGACTACTCCTTCAGTGAGGCAGCAAGGGCTTCCAGATCGGAGGCCGAATTGAGCGGGACGCCGGCGGCATCCTTGGTTGTGCGCTTGAGCATGGTGGATAGCACCTTGCCAGAGCCGGCTTCGGCGAGCGTGGTGATGCCGGCCTCCTCGACCATCCACAACACGCTCTCGCGCCAGCGGACCCGGCCGGTGACCTGCTCGACCAGCTGTTTGCGGATGGTTTCGACGTCAGAGGTCGGGCGCGCCGTCACATTGGCGACCAGCGGGACAGTCGGCGCATTGATGGTTGCCGAAGCCAGCGCTTCGGCCATGGCATCGGCAGCGGCCTGCATCATCGGGCAATGGAAAGGCGCGGAGACCGGCAGCTTCATCGCCTTCTTGAGACCCAGCTCGGCCGCCTTGGCGATGGCGGCATCAATCGCGGCGGTGGAGCCGGAGATCACGATCTGGCCGGGCGCATTGTCATTGGCAATCGCGCAGACACCCGCCTCAGCGCCGGCCGCAACCGCGGCGGCTGCGAGGTCTTCGTCGGCCCCCAAAAGCGCCGCCATCGTACCCTCGCCGACCGGAACGGCCTTCTGCATGGCCAGACCACGCAGCTTGAGCAGTCTGGCAGCGTCGGTGATCGACAGGGCACCGGCCGCGGCCAGCGCCGAATACTCGCCAAGACTGTGACCGGCGACGAAATCCGCGACATTGACCCTTACGTCAAACTCGGCGTCGAGCACGGCCATGACGGCAAGGCTGGCGGCCATCAGGGCCGGCTGGGCATTCTCGGTCAGGGTCAGGGTCTCGATCGGCCCCTCGGCCATCAGCCCGCTGAGATTCTGGCCCAGCGCCGCATCGACCTCGTCAAGCACAGCGCGAGCCGAGGCAAACTGTCCGGCCAGTTCCTGCGCCATGCCGACGGCCTGGCTTCCTTGCCCCGGAAAGACAAAGGCGAGTTTCATGGCGATCCCTCCCCCATGAAGATTTGAGTTGGCCGCTGACTAGCCCTTCCCGAGGGCAGCGCGCAAGAGGCGATGCGGCTTGCACATGCAGGCCGCATGGGCTATGGCCCGCGCTTCGCTTGGTTGCGGTCTCCCGTTCATGGCGTTGAAGCATGGTGTTTCAACCGGATTGGAGAGCCGCCGCACACCTGCCCGACCCTTCGGCATGGCGTGCGCCGCAACCGTTATCGAAGGGAGCCTTCATGGCACTTTACGAGCACATCTTCATCGTGCGCCCGGACGTTTCTCCGGCGCAGATGGAATCTCTTCTCGAAGAGACCAAAGCCCTGATCGAAGAAAAGGGCGGCAAGGCCGGCAAGACCGAATACTGGGGTCTGCGCAATCTTGCTTACCGCATCAACAAATCCCGCAAGGGCCATTACGGCCTCATCGATATCGACGCCGAAGCCGCCGTCATCGACGAGCTCGAGCGCCTGCAGCGTCTGTCGGAAGACGTCATCCGCTACATGACCCTGCGCGTTGAAGCCCACACCGAAGAGCCGTCGGCCATCCTCACCAAAAAGGATGATCGCCGCGGTCGTCGCGAGCGGAACTAGGAGAACGTACGATGTCTTCAGGCAATATCTCGAATCTGCCGGCGCGCCGTCCGTTCATGCGTCGTCGCAAGGTCTGCCCGTTCTCCGGTGAAAATGCACCGGCGATCGATTTCAAGGACCCCAAGCTCCTGCTTCGCTACATGTCCGAGCGTGGCAAGATCGTCCCGTCCCGCATCACCGCGGTGTCGGCCAAGAAGCAGCGTGAACTGGCCCGTGCGATCAAGCGCGCCCGCCAGCTGGCCCTGCTCCCCTATGTGGTCGATTAAGGAGAACTGACAATGAAACTGGTTCTCTTGGAACGCGTTGAAAATCTCGGCGTCATTGGTGACGTCGTTTCCGTACGCCCCGGCTTCGCCCGCAATTTCCTTCTGCCGCAAGGCAAGGCACTGCGCGCAACCGAAGCCAACATGGCGCGCTTTGAAGTCGAGCGTGAGCTCCTCGAAAAGCGCAATGCCGAACGGGCTGCGGAAGCTGCTGAATCCGGCAAGACGATCGATGGCGAAAGCTTCGTCATGATCCGTCAGGCTGGCGAGAGCGGTCAGCTCTACGGTTCTGTCTCCTCGCGTGACATCGCCGAGATCGTGTCCGAAAGCGGCACCAAGGTCGTCCGTTCGCAGGTCGCCCTGAATGCCCCGATCAAGACGCTGGGTCTGCACGAGCTGAAGATCAAGCTGCACGCCGACGTCTCCGTGACCGTGACGATCAACATCGCACGCTCGCAGGACGAGGCTGAACGCCAGGAAGCTGGCGAAGACGTGATCGCGGCCCAGGCCGATGAAGATCGCGCCATCGCGGAAGCCCAGGCGGCGGAACTCTTCGAAGCCAGCGAGGAAGGCCAGGAACTGGCTGCCCAGCGCGAAGCGGGCGAAGATGCCGGTGCCGGCGAAGAAGAAAGCGAAGAGACGGACGCGTAAGCGCCTGCCACTTCATTGCTTTTGCAGGAACGGGCCGGTCAGCTGACCGGCCCGTTCTTGTTTGCATCCCGGGTCGCGACTTTTCCACACTCCTCCACAGGCAGGCCAATGAGCTGTGGGCAATCGCAGCACAGGCGCCTCAAGGGGGTGTATCGGCGGGCCAGCTTCTGTATCCCAGAGCCATGACCACCGCCCTGATGCCATACGATGATGACACGCAGACCGAGACGCTCGACTCGGCGCCGCACAATCTTGACGCCGAACAGGCCTTCCTGGGGGCGCTTCTCTATGACAACGAGATGTTCCACCGGGTCGCCGACTGGCTGAAGGCGGAACACTTCTATGACCCGGTCCATGGCCGCATCTTCGAGACGGCGACCGACCTGATCGGCCGCGGATCGCTGGCGGATGCGGTCGTGCTGAAGACACAGTTCGATCGGGATGACGGCCTCCGGGACATTGGCGGCACGACCTATCTCGCTGTCCTCATGGAAGGCGCTGCGACCGGCAATGCAGCCGTCGAATATGCCCGCATCATCTACGAACTGGCGCTGCGCCGCGAGCTGATCCGGATCGGCAATGACCTGGCCAATGCGGCCAGCGCCGATGTCGAGGTCCAGGCCCGCGAGCTGATCCAGGAAATCGAGCAGCAACTCTACAATCTCGCTGAGGAAGGCTCGGCCTCGCGCGGCTTCGTCTCGTTCAAGCAGGCGCTCGCAGAATCGGTTGAGACTGCAGCGGCGGCCTATGAGCGCGATGGCGGCCTGTCAGGTATCTCCTCGGGCCTGAAATCGCTCGACGAGAAGCTCGGCGGCATGCACCCGTCCGACCTCATCATCCTCGCCGGCCGCCCCTCGATGGGCAAGACCGCCCTGGCGACCAATATCGCCTTCGATGTGGCCCGGAACTACCAGTTCGAGATCCAGCCGGACGGCACCAAGAAGACCACCAATGGAGGCGTGGTCGGCTTCTATTCGCTGGAAATGTCGGCCGAACAGCTCGCGACGCGTCTGATCGCCGATTATACCGGCATCCCCGGCTACATGATCCGTCAGGGCACGATCGACGCGACCCAGTACGAGGAAATCCGCGACGCCTGCCTCGAGATCCAGGGCCTGCCGCTCTATATCGACGACACCGGTGGTCTGCCCATCTCCGCCCTCGCCGCCCGCGCGCGCCGCCTGAAACGCACCCACGGGCTCGACCTGATCGTGGTCGACTACCTGCAGCTGGTGACCTCGTCGAAGAACCGGTCCGGCGGCAGCCGCGTGGAAGAGGTCTCCGAAGTCACGCAGAACCTCAAGGCGCTGGCCAAGGAATTATCCGTGCCCGTGATCGCCCTGTCGCAGCTCTCGCGCCAGGTGGAGAACCGGGAAGACAAGAAGCCGCAGCTGTCCGACCTTCGCGAATCCGGCTCGATCGAGCAGGATGCCGACGTGGTGCTCTTCGTGTATCGTGAGGCCTACTACAAGGAACGCGAGAAACCGCGCGAGGACACGCCGGAATATCTGGCGTGGGAAGAGGAATTCCGCCGCATCGAAAAGCTCGCCGAAGTGATCATCGGCAAGCAGCGTCATGGTGCGATCGGTACGGCGAAAATGGCGTTCGACGGCGCTCGGACCAAGTTCACGGATCTGGAAACGCGCTTTGACGACACCTCGTCCTGATCCTGCCGCGCCCGACGGGCTGGCCCGTCCGGCTCCGCGCCTGATCATCGACCTCGCCGCCATCCAGAGAAATTACGCCCGGCTGCAAGCTCTGGCCCCGACTGCCGAGGTCGGCGCCGTGGTAAAGGCCAATGCCTATGCCATGGGCGCGACCGAGGTCGTGCCGGCCCTGGCCGAAGCCGGTTGCCGGCATTTCTACACGGCCCACACGGCTGAAGCCGTCGAGGCCCGGCAGGCGCTCGCCGGGCGTGACGCCGCAATCTACGTGTTCAACGGCTACTGGCCCTCCGAACTGCCGACCCTGCGGGCACACGGACTGATCCCGGTCGTCAATACGATCGACCAGCTTGCGAGCCTGCGCGCCACGGCGCCCGACCTGCCCTGCGCCCTGCACCTGGATACCGGCATGAACCGGCTCGGTCTCGGCCGGCCGGAAACCGAATACCTGCTCGCGCGCCGTGAGCTTCTGGCCGGCCTGGATGTGCGCCAGATCATGAGCCATCTCGCATGCGGCGATGCCCCCGAGCATCCGCTCAACGCGACGCAGCTGAAGCGCTTCTCGGCCATCCGGTCCGCCTTCCCGGACATCCCGGCCAGCCTCGCCAATTCCGCCGGCGTGCTTTTGGGCGAGGCCTGGCATTTCGACGTGCTGCGTCCGGGACTCGCGCTCTATGGCGGCAACCCGGCGCCCGGCCATCCCGCGCCGTTTGAGCCGGCCGTTCGCGTTGACGCGCCAATCCTGCAGATCCGCGAGCTCGAGCCCGGCGACACGCTGGGCTATGGCGCGACCTGGACTGCCGACAGACCGGTCCGCATCGCGACGGTCGCAGCGGGCTATGCCGACGGCCTGCTCTGGGCCAGTGCCCGGGGGGGGGCCGGCTATGTCGGTTCGGTGCGAACGCCCATTCTCGGCCGGGTCTCGATGGATCTGATCGCGGTCGATCTCAGCGCCGTCGACACACCGCTGGAGCCGGGCATGCCGGTCAGCTTCCTCGGCGCGCATCTCGACGAGATCGCCGATGCCGCCGGCACCATCTCCTATGAGTTCCTTGTCCGGCTCGGCATCCGCTTCGACCGCGTCTACAAGCGCTGAATTCCCGCTGCCCTGGCCACGCTGGCCAGGACTTGTTCTGTCACCCCTGCAGGTTTCAATGCCTGCGAGCAAGGGAGTTGATTCGTCATGGCGCGCGCCGAAACCACCTATATCTGCCAGTCCTGCGGCGGCGTGCAGCCGAAATGGGCCGGGCGCTGCGATGCCTGCGGCCAGTGGAACACATTGGTCGAGGAAACCCCGTCCGCGCCGCTCGGCACCCAGGCGACGGCCGCCAAGCGGCGTGGCCGGGCGGCCCGCCTCAACCTCGTCGACCTGGGTTCGGAAAGCCCCGAGCCTGACCGGCTGCAATCGGGCATCAGCGAGCTCGACCGGGTCTGCGGCGGCGGTCTGGTACCCGGCTCTGCCATCCTGGTTGGCGGGGATCCGGGTATTGGCAAGTCTACCCTCCTCCTGCAGATGATGGCCCAGATTGCCCGAAGCGAGGCCCGCGCCATCTATGTCTCCGGCGAAGAAGCAATCGACCAGGTCCGCCGCCGCGCCAGGCGCCTCGGATTGGCGGACGCACCGGTATCACTGGCGTCGGAAACGGCTCTCAACGACATTCTCGACGGGTTGAAGGTGGAAAAGCCGGACATCGTCGTCATCGACTCGATCCAGACGGTCTGGTCGGACCAGCTGGCAGCGGCGCCCGGCACCGTCGCCCAGGTCCGCGCCTGCGCCCAGGAGCTCGTCCGTTTTGCCAAGAAAAGCAATTGCACGGTCATCCTGGTCGGCCATGTCACCAAGGATGGCCAGATCGCCGGACCGCGGGTGGTCGAGCACATGGTCGATGCCGTGCTCTATTTCGAAGGCGAACGCTCGCACCAGTTCCGCATCCTGCGCGCCGTGAAAAACCGCTTCGGACCGACCGACGAGATCGGCGTCTTCGAGATGGGTGACAAGGGGCTGTCGGAAGTCCTCAATCCCTCCTCCCTCTTTCTGGACGGCCGCGGCGGCGACACGCCGGGTGCCGCCGTGTTCGCCGGCATGGAGGGCACACGGCCCGTCCTGTCGGAAATCCAGGCCCTGGTAGCCCCCGCCGCCTTCGGGACGCCGCGCCGGGCCGTGGTCGGCTGGGACAGTGGCCGCCTCGCCATGGTGCTGGCCGTGCTGGAAGCGCGCTGCGGTGTCGAACTGGCCGGCCGCGACATCTTCCTCAACGTCGCCGGCGGGCTGAAGATCACCGAACCGGCTGCCGATCTCGCCGTCGCCGCTGCGATTGTGTCCTCGGCTCTCGACGTGGCCCTGCCGGCTGACGGCGTTGTTTACGGAGAAATCAGTCTTTCCGGCGATGTTCGTCCGGTCGGACGCAGTGATTCGCGCCTCAAGGAAGCTGCCAAACTCGGCTTCACGCGGGCCATCGCCCCCCAGGCTGCTGCCGACGAGACCGCCCCGGTACGGGTCGATGGCGTGGCCACGGCGCTCGAATTGGTGCAGACTCTGCGGGCAATGGCGGGCGAATAGTTACGGAGTGTCGCGCCGATGGATTCTTCACTGACCGCCTTTGACGGGATTGGTCTGACCATCCTGATGGCCTCGGGCCTTTTGGCGCTGGTCCGCGGTTTCGTGCGCGAAGCCCTGTCGGTCACCGCTTTCGTGGCCGCATCGCTGGCGACCCTGTGGGCGCTGCCGGCCTTTATCGGCCCGGCGCAGGACATGATTGATCCCGACTGGCTCGCCCCCCTGGCAGTCGGCGGTATCGTCTTCATCATCATTTATCTGGCGGTCACCTTCGTCACGAGCTCGCTGTCACGCGGCCTCGCCAAGGGCGAGGACGTCAATGTCGTTGACCGGACCCTGGGCTTTGCCTTCGGCCTGGTGCGCGGCCTCGTCCTGCTCGGCCTCGGCGTGATCTTCGTGGCCGCGACCTTCGGTGAGAATGGCCGACCGCCGGCAACGATCACCCAGGCGCGGATCTACCCGCTGGTAAACGCCACCGCCCGGGCCCTGCAGACACTGGCGCCCGAGAGCTCCCGTATCGGCTCGACGGCGCCGCTGCCGGGCGGGCGCGACGATCCGATTGCAGAAACAATAAGAAATAATGACACGTCCTATGGCAGACGCGACCGAAACCGACTAGATGACCTCATCGGTTCGACCACGGATGACCAGGAAGACGATGGATGAGCGACCACAGCGCCATTCCCGCCACGCTGACCTACGATCCGGAGAGTGATCGCCCCCAGGAAGAATGCGGTGTTTTCGCCGTATATGGCGCCGACGACGCTGCCATCCTGACCGCGCTCGGCCTCCATGCGCTTCAGCATCGGGGACAGGAAGCTTGCGGTATCGCGACCCATGACGGGTCGCGTTTCCATATTGAACGCTATCTTGGTCTTGTCGGCGAGAACTTCACCTCGCCCGACATGCCGCAGCGCCTGCCCGGCCGGGTGGCGATCGGCCATGCCCGCTATTCGACCCAGGGCGCCTCCGTGCTGCGCAATGTGCAGCCCCTGTTCGCCGATGTTCGCGGCGGCGGCATCGCCCTTGCCCATAACGGCAATCTGACCAATGCCCGCGTGCTGCGCGAGGAATTGGTCAATCATGGCCAGATCTTCCAGTCGACGTCGGACAGTGAGGTCGTGCTTCACCTCGCGGCCCTGTCAAAAAAGAACAAGCTGACCAATCGCGTGCTTTCGGCCCTGAAACAGGTCCAGGGCGCCTTCGCCTTCGTCGCCGTTGTCAATGACCGCCTGATCGTGGCGCGAGACCCCTATGGCATCCGCCCGCTGGTCATGGGCCGCCTCGGTGAAGCCTATATCTTCGCCTCGGAAACCTGCGCCCTCGACATGGTCGGCGCCACATTCGTACGCGAGATCGAGCCGGGTGAAGCCGTTGTGGTTAACGAAAGCGGCCTGCGCTCGGAACGGTTCGCCCCGGCCCGTCCAGCCCAGATCTGCGCCTTCGAGTACATCTATTTCGCCCGTCCCGACTCGGTCATCGGTGGCCGCAGCGTCTATGAAGCGCGCAAGGAAATGGGACGTCAGCTGGCGCTGGAAACCCCGGCCGATGTCGATGTCATCATACCGGTGCCCGACAGTGGCGTGCCGGCCGCGATCGGGTTTTCCGAAGCGTCGGGAATTCCTTTCGAGCTGGGCATCATTCGCTCGCACTTCGTCGGACGGACCTTCATCCAGCCGACCCAGGACAGGCGCGATCTCTCCGTGCGTCGCAAGCATGCTGCAAATGCCGCCGTGGTACGGGGAAAGCGTGTCCTGCTGATCGACGATTCCATCGTCCGCGGCACCACCTCGCTGAAAATTGTGCGCATGATGCGCGAAGCCGGCGCCTCGGAAGTCCATTTCCGCTCGGCCTGCCCGCCGATCAAGCACCCCGACTTCTACGGCATCGACATGGCCGGTCACGACGAGCTGATCGCCGCCAACATGTCGGTCGACGAAATGGCCGCCAGACTCGAGGCCGACAGCCTCGGCTTCCTCACCGTCAACGGTCTCTACCAGGCCGTGATCGGCGCGCCGCGCGACGAAACCGCGCCGCAACTGGCTGACCATTATTTCACGGGTGAATACCCGACCCTCCTGGCCGATCACGACCGTGATCTCTCGGCCAAGGAATTCCAGCTCTCCTTCCTGGTGGACGCATGACCCAGATTGATCTTCAAGGCCGCCTCGCTCTGGTGAGCGGGGCATCGCGTGGTATTGGCCGCGCCATGGCACTCGAACTGGCCAAGGCCGGCGCCCATGTCATCGCGACGGCCCGTACGACCGGTGGCCTGGAAGAGCTGGACGACGCGATTACGGAAGCCGGCGGGAGCTGCACCCTGGTGCCACTTGACCTGATGAGCCAGGACGGGATCGAAAAGCTCGCCGGAATCGTCTCGGAGCGCTGGGAAAAGCTGGACATCCTGGTGGCGTGCGCCGGTGCTCTCGGGGTGCTGACCCCGGCGGCCCAGGTAAAGTCCAAGACCTGGCACGAGGTGATCGGCGTCAATCTGATGGCCCCGGCCCGCATGATCCGCGCCTTCGAGCCGCTTCTGCTGGCCTCTGACGCCGGCCGCGCCGTTTTCATCTCCTCGGGTGCCGCTGCGTCCCGCCGCGCTTTCTGGGGCCCCTATGCGGCCTCCAAGGCCGCCCTCGACGCGCTCGTCGAGAGCTGGGCCAATGAGCACGTCAACAATCCGGATATCCGCATCAATACGGTTTATCCCGGTGCCCTGCGCACGCAGATGCGCGCCAAGGCCTTTCCGGGCGAGAATCCGAATGACCTGCCGGAACCGGCCGCGCTGTGGCCGACGATCGCCGAACTGGTCGGCCCGGACTGCAAGCGGCATGGCGAGATCGTCAAGTTTGAAGGCTAGTCACCGGGTGTCCGAACCGGTCGTCAGGGCTTGCGACCGGCCGCCTTGCCCTTGGCCTGGTGCTGGCCCTTGGGCGGCTTGACCGGACGGTTGGGCCGGGCCGGCTTGCCGGACTTGTCGGCCGCGACGCTGCCGCCGCGATCGCCATCGACATAGGGGTTCTTGCCCGCCTTGACGATCAGGCGGATCGGCACGCCGGGCAGCTCAAAGGCCTCGCGCAGACCATTGACCAGATAGCGCTTGTAGCTTTCCGGCAGGTCCGAGGCGCGCGAACACATCATCACGAAGGTCGGCGGGCGCCCCTTGGTCTGGGTGATGTAGCGCGGCTTGATGCGGCGGCCATTGACGGCCGGCGGCGGATGACGCTCGGTCATCTCGTGCAGCCAGTCATTGAGATCGCGCGTCTTGACCTTGGCGTCCCAGTTCTCGTGCAGCTTGGCCAGGGTCGGCATGATCGCATCGAGACCCTTTTTCTTCAGGGCCGAGATCGGCAGCACCGGTGCACCGGTCATTTGTGGCAAGAGGCGTTCAAACTCGAGCCGGATTTCCTTGAGATAGGCTTCGCGATTGGGCACGAGGTCCATCTTGGACACACAGATCGCGACCGCCCGGCCCTCCTTGTAGGCCATGTCGGCCAGGTGGAGGTCCTGCTTTTCAAGCGGGTGATCGGAATCCATCAGCAAGAGCACGACTTCGGCGAACTTCACGGCACGCAGCGTGTCGGCCGCGCTCATCCGCTCAAGCCGATCGGCGACCTTGCCGCGCTTGCGCAGGCCGGCGGTGTCGTGCAGGCGCACACGGCGCCCGTCCCAGACCCAGTCGACGGAAATGGCGTCGCGGGTGATCCCGGCCTCGGGGCCGGTGATCAGGCGCTCCTCGCCGATCAGCGTGTTGATCAGGGTCGACTTGCCGGCATTGGGTCGGCCGATCACGGCAATCCGCAATGGCGGCTCGCCCTCATCCTTCTTGATCCGGCGGGCCGCCTTGGCCATCGGACCCAGCGCGGTGAAGACTGCATCATAGAGATCACCAATCCCCGCGCCATGCGCCGCCGAGAAGGCAATCGGCTCGCCGAGACCCAGCTGGAAGGCATCCATCAAACCGTCTTCACCGGCCTTGCCTTCGCACTTGTTGGCAAGCAGGAGGACCGGCTTGCCGGATTTGCGGATGACGTCGGCAAAGACGATATCGAGCGGCGTGACACCGGCCCGGGCATCGATCAGAAGCAGGCAGAGATCGGCATCATGGATGGCCATTTCGGTCTGCGTGCGCATCTCCGCATCCAGACCGTCTTTCTCGGCATCATCATAACCGGCCGTGTCGATCAGCAGGAGCGGCAGATCGCCCAGACGCCCACGCGCCTCACGCCGGTCCCGGGTGACACCCGGCCGGTCGTCGACAATGGCCAGCGGTTTTCCAGCCAAGCGATTGAACAAGGTCGATTTTCCCACATTGGGCCGTCCAACGACGGCAATGCGGGGCAGGTAAGCAGTCATGCATTTGCGCCTAGCGGAGCGCGATCATCCGCGCATCATCGGTGACGACATATACGGTTTCATTGGCAATGACAGGGGGCACGAACACATCACCGGGCAATTCGCGCTCGGAAAGGATGGTGCCGTTGAAGGCATCGAGCACCACCATGTCGCCGCGGCTGGAGGCAACAACGAGCCGGCCACCGGCCATGGTGGGGCCGGTCCAGGCGAGGCGGTTCTTGCGCTCGCGGGCGTTTTCGAACAGCGACAACTGGGTGATCCAGTAGACCTCGCCGTCGTGGCGATTGATGCAGACGATCTCGGCTTCGCTCGTGGTGACAAAGAGGAAATCCCCTGCCACCCATGGCGCGTGCAGGCCACCGGCCGGCTGGCTCCACAGGCGTTCGCCGGTACGCAGCGAGATCGCCGCGAGCAGTCCGGAATGGCTCATCGCATAGACGGTGTTATCGACCACAACCGGGCTGCCGGCGACATCATTGATCTCGGACATGGCGGTCAGGCCACCGGACCGGGTCAGGCTGTCCTGCCAGATCGGATTGCCGTTCTGCACCCGCAGCGCGATCAGCTCGCCGGACGCAAAGGGCGCCACGACAATGTCGCCCAGAACAGCGGGGCTCGGCGCGGTCAGGAGGCGGGCCGACTCGACGATGCCCTGATAGGTCCACAGGACCTGTCCGGTCGTGGTGTCGAGTGCCAGAAGCTCATTGTCGTCACTGGAGACGAAAATGCGGCCATCGGCGACCGTCGGGGCGCCATGGAAAGGCACCAGCGTTTCCGAACGCCAGATCTCGCTGCCGCTCTGCGCGTCCAGCGCGATGAAGAAATTGAGACCCGAATGGACGTAGATGCGGCCGCCGTCAAAGGCGATGCCACCGCCAAAGGACATGCGGTCATAGCGGTGTGTGGCTTCGATCCGGTGGCTCCACAGCATACCGCCGGTTTCGGCATCCATCGCCACGACTTCGCCGCGCGCGTCGATCGCAAAGATTTTGCCATCCGCCACGACCGGACGGGCATTGAGACGATGATCATTGTCCGACCCAGCGCCGAAGCCCTCACGCCAGGCAATCGCCAGCGGACCGGAGGCCTGGGTGTGCTGGACGGCATTGGTCGGGTAGCCACCGGGCTGCGGCCAGACCGTGTTGACGTAGGCTGTGGGCAGGTCGACCGCGGCGCGCTCGCCGTTTTCGTCCAGTCGCAGGCCCTGCTCGAAATTCAGGATGGAAACACGACCATCGGTCGGCGCGTCCCCGTTGAGGCGCGCATTATCGTCGTCATTGCCACGCCCTGGAATGATGTCCAACGGGTTGGGAATGGACGAGCAGGCAGCCAGCGGGGCAATGAGGGCCACACCCAGAAGGGTGCGGATACGCTTTACATCAATCATCGCCTGCATCCCCGGCATCATTGGTTTCTTCAGTCTCTTGCCCGGCAGTCTCGCCATCGGCTCCGGCGTCGGGCGCTGCCGCCGACGCGGCCCCGTCGTCCGCCTCGCCGACCAGCGAATTGTGCTGGGCGACAAGCGCAAGGGCTTCCTGGGCACGACGCTGAACGCCGCTCGGTGCGTCGCTCGCGAAAGCGAGGAACTGGTATTGCGTCCGCGCCCGCTCGATCTCGCCGGCCCGCAAGGCCGCCGCCGCGATCGTTTCGCGGGCCAGGTGACGGAAGGGCGAATCCCCTCCGATCAGCACATTCAGGCGCAGGTCGATATCGGAATAGGACAGGCTGTCCCAGGACGCCCAGACCGAACGGATTTCGGCCATGTCACGCAGCAGCGGATCGGAGGCCCGCGCTGCAACCTCATCAAAGAAGCCCGCGGCCGCAGCTGCGTCACCTTGCTCGAGCGCCAGATTGCCGCGCTGCATGAGGGCCAGGGCGGCATAACCCGGCGTGCCTTCCGCGACCACCGAGTCGAGCGCCGCCGCGGCCGCATCAAGCCGGCCCGCCTCGACATCATTCATCGCTGCGATGAAGGCGTCGGACGACGTTTCACGATTGCGCGTCTGCCAGGCGTCGAATCCTTGCCAGGCGACCGTACCGAGGATGACCGCCACTGCGGCACCGAGGACCCAAGGCCCCCATTGACGCAACAAATCCTGATACTTGTCCCGGCGAAGTTCTTCGTCGACTTCTTCAAAAATATCGACCACGTCGAAGCGGCTCCGTAATTCCTACCAATGTGCGGCGGACCCTAGCGTCACTACCCCCCTGCCGCAACAGAGGTCAGCCGTCAGAACGCTTCATCGTGTAGACCTCGCGCTGCGAGGGAAAGCTGCGGTCACGGACATCGCTGGCATATTGCGCCACCGCCGCGTCCGTACGCTCGGCCATATTGTCGTAGCGCTTGACGAATTTCGGGGTCCAGTCGAACACGCCGAGCATGTCCTGGGTGACGAGAATCTGCCCGTCACAGGCGGCCGAGGCACCGATACCGATGGTCGGCACGGCGACGGTCTCGGTGATCTCGCGGGCCAGGTCTTCAGCGACACCCTCGATAACAATGGCAAAGGCACCGGCTTCGGCCGTGGCAATCGCCTCGTCGATCACACGCTGACGCTCCGCATCGGTGCGCCCCTTGGCCCGGAATCCGCCATCGGCGAGTGCCGCCTGCGGCCGCAGGCCGATATGGCCGATCACCGGAATCGAGCGTTCGGCCATGAAGCGGATGGTCTCGGCGGCATAGGTGCCGCTTTCGATCTTGATCGCCTGGCAGCCGGTCTCCGCCATGATACGGGCAGCATTGGCAAAGGCCTGCTCAGGCGACTGCTCATAGCTGCCGAACGGCATGTCGACGGCAACCAGGGCGCGTTTGGCCCCCCGCATGACGGCCTGGCCGTGCAGGATCATCATGTCGAGCGTCACGCCGATCGTGGACTCCAGCCCGTGTACCACCATGCCGACACTGTCGCCGACCAGAAGCAGGTCGCAATGCGGATCGAGAATGCGCGCCATCGGCGCGTCATAGGCGGTCAGGCAGACGAGCGGCTCACCACCCTTGCGGGCACGGATATCCGGCGCCGTGACGCGGCGGACCTGGTTTTGGGCAGACATGAGAACGGCCTTCCGGAACTTGGGTGGCCGGACCCTAGCGCAGCATGCTGCGCTGCAAAAGCCTCAGGCGATGCGACGCGGCAGAACTGTTGCCACGATACCCACCGCTATCGCCATCGCGGCAGCCGCCATGACTTCCGGACTCATCAGGAAGCCGACATTGGCAAGCAGGCCATCAGTTGGCAGGTGGACCTGGCCGAGCAGGCCCTCAAGCTGGGTGCCGGCAATCGCCGACCCGGTCGAGCCGGCTCCGCCCAGCAATAGGATCCGCTTGCGATCGGGATTGGACAATTGCCTGACCACCCGGTGCGAGAAGATGTCGGCCTCGGTTTCGGTTTCAAGCGGCTCGGCGGCCTGTGCGAAGGCGGCCTTGAGCCGTGCATCAAATGCATCATCCATCGTCATGACGCCATCACCTCCGCGTCCGTGAAGAACGCCTGCAATTTGGCCCGGCCGCGATTGACATGCGACTTGACCGTCCCGAGCGGCATACCGGTCGCCTCAGCGGCTTCCGAATGCGACATACCGCAAGAATAACATAGCACAACCGCGATCCGTTCGTCTTCTTTCAACGTGGCCAGCCCGCGGTCAAGATCAACCACATTGCCCATGTCCCGCGGCGCTTCGCTGTCATCCATACCGATCTGGTATTTCTCCAGCACCCGCTCCGTGGCCTTGCGCTTGCGCGCCGACATCAGGAATTGGGTATAGGCAATCGAGCACAGCCAGGACTTGAACGAGCCCGTGCCCTTGAAGCTGCCGATCTTCTCATAGGCCCGGATGAAGGCATCCTGGGCGAGATCATCGGCCAGGGCATGGTTGCGGCACATGCGATGCAGCATGCCGCGGACCAGGCCCTGATGGCGCCGGACCAGTTCCCCGAAGGCCGCCGGGTTATTCGTGGCGACCACCAGGGCTGTGAGTTCTTCGTCCGACGCCTTCATCGACCCGCTCCGGTTACTCGGAGTCCTGCTTCTTTTTGCCCAGAAGACCGAAGCCTACCAGAACCAGACCGATAAAGCCCGGGAACGAGGCCAGGGCCGGCATGATATACATGGCCTCTTCTTCGCCTTCGACCATGCCGACCGTCCAGCCCAGAACCATGAAGGCTGCGGCCACCGCGATCAGGATGAGGCCCGCTTTCAGGTCGCCATTGCGGTCCTTGCGCGGCATGCCGAGGGCGCGAACGGTATCCGGATCGATTGTCTGACCGGCGCGAATTGCCTCCTCGATCGTATTCAGCGTCGCCTTGCGCTTTTGCGTTCCGGCATTCACGGCGACCCAGACGATACCCAGCACCATGATGAACGGGGCCAGGGAGACCAACATAACCGAAAAGTCCATTTTGCTACTCCTGCTAATGGTCGAGGCGTTCTCAACGCCTGCTTTGACCATGAGATGCGGCGACGTTCGCATTTGGATGCAAAGATCAGCCGATAACCGCGACACCAAACAAATACATGTGCAAATTCAGTATTATGAGTGCCGCAATAAGGCCGAGCACAATGGCCGTCAGATCGCCACCCCAGCCTTTCACGACCGGCGGCGGGGTCTCGCGGAAGCAGGCCGCGACGAAGGTGATCAGGGACCAGACGAAGAAACTGCCGAACAACAGCACCGCCGAGGCCTCGCTATTGGCCAGCAAATGAGCGCCGGACCAGAGCACGACGCCGGCCAGCATCGGATGACGCACCCAGCGCCGGATATGGCCGGGCGCATAGGCAGACGCGATCAGGATGATCCCCAGCGGCACGGCCAATAGCGCGAGATGACGCCCCCAGTCGGGCGCCTGCCAGACAGCCGGGGTCGGATGGGCGATGATCTTGCCGTAAATGATCAGGCCGAAGCCGGTCAGCGAGATCGCGGTATAGATCAGCTTGTAGCGGGTCGCGCCGAGCGCGGATTGAAGGCCGTCTCGCGCGCCGGGCACAACGCGCAGGAAGTGCACACCGAGAAACAAAACCAGACCGACCGCCAATACCAGCATGCGCCATTCCCCCGTTTGACCCTGATTATAGGCGATTCACCGGCCTGTCGCGTGGCAAATGGGGTGCGCCATTGCGCACGGGGTCAAAACAGGCGCAGCCGCGGCCATTCAAACGAGGCCGCGCGGGTCAGCCAGGCATGCCCGATAAAGGCGATGCCGCCGGACAGGGCGAGGATGACCAGGACCTCTGACAGATCGCGGCCAAGCAAGCCCGCCAGGCGCTGCAGGACCGGCGCAACCAAGGCCAGCCCGGCCAGAAGGCACAGGGTCGCCACACAGCGAAGGGCGAGCTCGATCTGGAAACGCCGGCGCGCAACCCGTTCCATCACCGCGGTCCTGAAGACCCGGTCCATGGCCGGCGGCGTATCGGCGGCAAAGAAGCCGGCCAGCGGATCAGGCGTGTTCATCATCCACTCCCAGAATGTCTGCGAGGCGCGCGCGGCCTCTCAGCACATGTGACTTTACAGTCCCCAGCGGCATATCCAAGACCCCGGCCGCTTCGGCATGGGTCCAGCCCTCACCCAGACACAGCGACACGGCGGCGCGTTGTTCCGGCGACAGCTGCGCCAGCGCCTGCCCCAGCGCGATCGCCTTGTCCGGCTGTGGATCATCGGCTTCGGGCCGCATGTCCTGCCAGTCATGGTCGCGCTGCCGGGTCCGAGCCATCGAGCGCGCCTGCCCCTTGGCCTTGCGCCAGGCGATGGCGAACAGCCAGGGTTTCAGGCGCCCGGGATCACGCAAGCCGCGCAATTGGGTCCAGGCCGTCAGGAAGGCTTCCTGGGCCATATCGTCAGCATCACCCTCCCAGGGGCACAGACGACGCAGGAAAGCGCGGATCGGCGCCTGGTAGCGATCAACGATCCGCGCAAAGGCTGCGTCCTGGCCCGAGCGGGCCGCCGCGACCAGCGCGGCGTCCGTCGGTTGGGACGTCATCGGTCTGCCTAGTCCTTGCGCTTGAAGATCGCCGCCGCAAGAAAGGACAGGGACAGGACGACAAAGATCAGCGACACGAAATAGGCGACATCGCCCATGCCCAGAAGACCGGCATAGCCCTCATAGGCAAAGACCGATGCAAAGCCGGCAAACAGGATGACGAGGAAGGCGTTGCCGCCACCGCGCTTGGAATCGCCATCGCCGTCACCGCCGGTCCAGTCATGGCGACCATCACCGGGATCATCGAGGCTGGCGATCAGGTCCGCCGGCGGCTCCTTGCCAGAGGCCGCATAGGTCTTCAGCAGGTCGATCTTGGCCTGGGTGCGCTTGTAGCGCATGAAGCTGCCCCAGCCCGCCGCGACGAAAAAGCCGAGCGGGAAGAGCAACCACCAATATCCCTGAAAAATCTCTGCCATCGGATGATCTCCTGTTTGACCTGTCGTGTCGGCCGGTCCAGCACCAGGCCTTTGACCTGTGTCGCCGCCGGGCCAGCGCATGGATGCAGGCCGGTGAAAATAATTGCAGCACGCGCTTGAAGCCGCAGCTGCTGATCGCCCCGGAGGCAAGCCCCGCCAGCCTAGCGAGGCCGGCGGGGCTTGTCTTGCGCCTTGCAGGCGATGCGGCGTCTCAGCGCTGGAAGGGGTGCCTCGAGAAATCCGGCAGGTCGATGACGATTTCGGTGGTGGTCACCGCCTCCCCGCGCATGAATTCATGCATCACCTCGCCCACATCCGGCGTGGTCATGAAGAGATTGTGCCCGGCATTGCGTACGATGACCTGGCTGACATTTGTCAAACCGGCGACGGCCTCGACCTGGGCCTGCGGATAGGTTCGACCGTCCAGCGTACCGGTCAGAAGCAGGACCGGCGTGTCGCCGGTTGGCCCGGCCCGGAAACCGTCACCCAGATCGAGTCCGTCGATCGCCCCGGCCAGTTGCGGCATCGGAAAATTGAGATAGGGGCCGATCAACCCGGTTTCCGCCTGGGCCTCGAACAGGGCGCGCCGCCCGGCACTCACACCGGACGCGATATCCATGGCCGTCGGCATGGCACGCAGGGTGATACCCTCGCCCGGCGTGACGAAATACGACAGCAGCATGGTGATCAGTGTCGGATCGCCAGCCTCGACCTGCCTGTAGAGAAACGGCAACATGCCGGCATTGGCGGGATCGGCGATCAGGCCGGAGGCGAATTGCTGCATGTGATGGCGCTGCAACAGGAAGGGGAGGCTGCTGCCATCGGATTGCGGCAGCTCGATCAGCAAGGGATTCGCCTCCAGCTGGTCATGGACCCGGCGCATCAATCCGGCAAGATCGGGATGGAGCGCGGCGGCGGCCGGCTGGCTGTCGATGGCCGCTTGCAGGCGTTCGAAATAGGCATCCGTGCGGGCCGGCAGCTTGACGGTCTGGTCGAGACCTTCCGCGCTGGCAATCACAACCCGCTCGATCTCGTCGGGAATCGCGTTCAGGGCGGCCAGGGCGAGATGGCTGCCATAGGAAATGCCCCACAGCGAGATCCGGTCGCCACCGAGGTGCTCTCGCAGGTCGGACAGGTCCGCGACACTCGCCGCCGTCGTATAGCCGAGCAGGTCAACGCCCGCCTCTGCCCAGAAATCCGCACAATATTCCAGCGCCGACCGGTAGCCGGCCACAATGTCGGCATCACTGCGCCGAACGCTGTCATCCGACATCGCGCCGGACTGGCAGGCTGGCGGTTGATCCGACAGGCCGGTACCGCGCTGGTCGAAGGCGATCACATCGCCATGCTGGCGCATGGCCATGAAGAGCGGGAAGCGCGCGCCTCGGGCTGTTCCCGAACCGGATCCGCCCGGCCCCCCCGCGAGATAGATGATCGGCGGCCCGGCGACCTCACCCGTCGCCGGGAAGCGCAGATAGCGGATCGCGATCATCCGGCTGTCCGGATCGGACCGGTTTTCCGGCACGCGCAGCTCACCGCGAAACGCGTCGACCGTTTCGCCGCTCTGGGCGGTGAAGGTGATGGCCTCCTCGACCGGGCTTTCAGCCAGGACGTCAGAGGCCGGGAACAGGGCGAACAGGGCACCGGCCATCAGGCCGGTGCGCAGGGTAAATCTCGGGAATATCATGGCGGTCTCCGCATTGTCGGGTGCCCCCCGGCACATCGACATGGAAGCGCTTTCAGGCGCGCCGGGCATCCGGCAATCGGTCAGCGGCAGTCACCGACCGACAAATGGCGGGACGTTGGGCGGATCGACCGCTAGTCTGGGCAACATGGCCGTTCGTCCTTCTCCCCTCGCCGCCCTTTGCGCGCTTTGCCTCCTGTTCACGGGCGCCGGGCCCTGGGGCACAGCTGGCGCCCAGCCGCTCTCGCAGGTCGCCGTCGAGCCGGTACAGGTCTGCCCGGCCTCCGAGGCCGACCAGGCACCACCTGACTATGACAGCCCGGAATGCGGGAGGGTGCACATCTACGATCTTGATCCGCAGGGCCGTCATATCTGGGCCCGCCTGCGGCTGCCGATCGCGGCGGAGCGCCTGAATGGCACCGGTCCCTACGGGCTGATCATCATGGGCAAGATGTCGAGCGAGGTTTACATCAATGGCACCCGGATCGGTGCCAATGGTGAACCGGGCGATGATCGCGCCGGTGAACGTCCCGGGCGGATCGATGCGAGCCTGTTCGTGCCGCACACACTGGTTCACCCGGGCGACAATTTCGTCGACATCCGCATGTCCTCCCATCACGGCTGGCTGAGACTGGTTTCGCCGATCCACGCGGTGCAGTTCGGCCGCTACCAGGACCCAACCCGTTTCATCATCACCAGCTACTGGCCCAGCCTCATCACTTTCGGGGTCTTCCTGGTCGGTCTTGTCTTCTTTGGTGTCACGGCCTGGCGCAATGAGGAGCGCGAGGCCTCGATCCTGCTGGCGGCAGCCTCGCTGTTCGCCGGTTGCGAGCTGCTGGTTGAGTCGGCACGCGGGCTGGTCGCCTACCCCTATCCCTTCCACGATATCCGGCTGGTGATGATCACGGCCTGTGCCGCCGGATTCAGCCTCTGCCTGCTGGCCTATCTCTTCTTGCGGATGACACCGCTCAGCCAGCTCTCCCGCCTGGTCCGGCTGGCACTGGTCGCGATGATCATGACGGTCGTCGTGGCGCTTGGGCCCGGATTCGACGGAAAAACGGCCGGCGTCTTCCTGTCGGCGACCGCAGCCGGTCTCGTCTGGTCCGGCCTTTGGGCGATCCAGCGCAAGCCTGGCGCCCTCACCCTGCTCGCCCTGTTCACGCTGACGGGGCTGACCATTCTCCAGTTCGGCTCACACTTCCTCGATATTGGCTATTTCTACGCTGCTGCCGGTGCACTGGGCTTCCTGATCTTCCAGCAGGCCCAGTCGCTCGTGGCCGAACGGCGTCAGCGACGCGTGGAGGCCGGGCGCGCGCTGCAGCTCCAGGCCGCGCTGGCCCAGGCCCGCCAGAAATCCGCACCGGCCCAGATCCAGCTGGTGAGTGCGGGACGGGTGGATTATGTCTCGACCGATCGCATCGTCCAGCTCAAGGCGGCCGGTGATTATGTTGAACTGCACTTCGAGGACGGCGCGACGACGCTCTATACCGGCACGCTGGGCGGTCTCGAGAGCGAGCTGCCGCCTGCCTTCCTGCGCGTCCACCGCTCGCACATCGTCAACACGCTCTTCGTCTCCGCCCTCGAGCGCGAGGCGAGCGGCACCGGCCGCCTGGTCCTGGCCAACGGGACGGAGGTGCCGGTCAGCCGCAGGATCATGCCGGCCGTACGCTCGGCACTGGCGGGAAAGACGGCTGACGCGGCGCCCTGACCCTCAATGGGCAGGCGGCTAGTAGTGCGGTGGCTTGGTGACTTCCGGGCCGGGCGCGGCGGCTTCCAGCTGATCGATCTGCGACATCATCTTGTTGATCCGGCGGGTCAGCCGGTCCAGCTCTTCGCGCTGGTCGAGGATAACGCCATTGAGGTCCTCAACCGTCGCATCCTGATGCGCTACATGGATTTCCAGCGCTTCGATGCGGGCCTGCAATGTATCGATCATCTCGCTCTCCCCGTCACGAACCGGCCGGACTGCGCCGCAATCTAGCTGATCCGCGCCGGGATCAAAGGGAAGATCGCGGCGTGTCGCGATACGGTCTGTCCAGCGCGTCATGCCCGGCACTCCAGGAGGCTTGCCTTGTGCGTCGAATGGCCCAGTTTGAGGTCAAGCAACCAGCCGGAGCGCACCCATGAGCCGCATCGAAGACTTCACCGCCACCGATCTTTCCGGACAGGAGGTCGCCCTGTCGGGCTATGCCGGCAAGGTCATGCTGATCGTCAACACGGCCAGCAAGTGCGGTTTCACCCCGCAATATGAGGGGCTGGAGACCCTGCATGAGGACCTCGCCGACAAGGGGCTCGCCGTGCTCGGCTTTCCCTGCAACCAGTTCGGCAAGCAGGAGCCGGGCGACGCGGCGGAAATCGCCAATTTCTGCGCACTCACCTATGATGTAAAATTCCCGATGTTCGCCAAGATCGAGGTCAATGGACCCAAGACCCACCCGCTCTATGCGTGGCTGAAGTCACAGGCCAGGGGCCTGATGGGTTCGACCTCGATCAAATGGAATTTCACGAAATTCCTGGTCGACCGCGAAGGCCGGGTTGTCAGGCGCTTCGGTCCCCAGGACACGCCGGAGAAAATCCGCGGCGAGATCGAAGCCCTGCTCTAGCCCGCCGACGATCCCGCTCCGTTACAAACCCAGCTCGCTGAGGCCGGGGTGATCATCCGGCCGCCGCCCCTGCGGCCAAAGGAATCTGCGATCGGCCGCCTCGATCGCGACATCATTGATGCTGGCAATCCGGCGGTGCATCAGGCCGTCGGGCGAGAACTCCCAATTCTCATTGCCATGGGCACGGAACCAGCGGTCAGACAGGTCACGCCACTCATAGGCGAAGCGCACGGCGATGCGATTGTCCCGGAACGCCCAGACTTCCTTGATCAGGCGATAATCCCGCTCACGGGCCCACTTGGCGGTCAGGAAGGCGATGATCTCTGACCGACCGGTGAGGAAAATGTCCCGATTGCGCCATTGGCTGCATCGCGTATAGGCCAGCGAGACCCGTTCCGGGTCACGCGAATTCCAGGCATCCTCGGCCAGGCGGACCTTCTGTTCTGCCGCCGCCAGGGTGTTGAAGGGCGGTAGCGGCGGCCGTTCGAGCCCGGTCATGCGTCACCGCCTTCCGGCCGCGCATCGCTTGCGGTCTGTGAAAGCTGCTCGCGCAGGCGGACATTTTCCACCTCCAGGCTGATCAAGCGCTCGCGCACGCCCCGCATCGTCTCGATGACTTCAGCTTCGGTGTAGCGCGGCGTGATGTGCTGCGGGCAATTCCAGTCAAAGGCGACCAGGTGCAGGAGCACGATCCGTTCGGGTCTGGCGCGATAGCCCGGACGACGGACCGCCTCGGCGAGCGCCGTATTCGGCTCGGCTGGCAGGAATTCGACGGTCGCGTAAATCTTGAGACGCACGCGGTTCACATAGTCCATGAGGATGAGCGCGACCCGGGCGGAGGCGCGGGCATTGCCGACGGAGATGTATTGGCGATTGCCGCGATAATCGGCGAAGGCCAGCGTACGCGCATCCAGCACGGTGAGAAATCCGGCCGGGCCGCCGCGATGCTGGACATAGGGCCATCCGGTCTCCGAGACCGTCGCCATGTAGAAACTGTCGCGTGCCGCGATAAAGTCCATCTCGTGGCGGGTGAAACTGTCAAAGGCGCGCTCGTGTGTGAATTCCTCCCAGATCCGCGCGCTGCCCATCTCTGCCTGGACCGCCCGCACGCTCGGGGTGATTGCGGTGTCGAGATATCCGTAACTCATGGCGAAACTCCTGCCCGTTCGAAAGGAAAGCGGGCGAACCGCAAAGCCGGTTCGCCCGCCGCGAGGTCAGGCCGCGTCGGCGGCCGAAACGACCGGGAAGTCGATATCGGTCCGGGCGACATTGTTGACGAGATTGGTGAAAACGTTCTCCGCTGCCAGGGCCACGATCTCGATGACCTGACCATCGCTGTAACCGGCGTCGCGCAGCGCCTTGATGTCGCTGTCGGACACCTGGCCCCGCTCACGCACCACTTTCGCAGCAAAGCCGACCGCCGCGTCGGCCTTGGTCTCGCCGGACTTCCCACGGCGATTGCGGGCAACTTCCTCGGGCGTCAGCTTGGCGAGGTTGAGGCCAAGATAGGTATGGGCAGAGAGGCAGTAATCACAGCCATTGATCTGGGCGACGGCGAGCGCGATCCGCTCGCGGGTTCTCACATCCAGCGCCCGGGACAGAGCGCCATTATTGCCGGCAAAGCCCTCCAGGGCCGCCGGGCTCGAGGCGATCAGCCGGAACATGTTCGGCACGACGCCAAGCTGTTTGTGGACAGCATCGAGAATGGGTTTGGAGGCGGCCGGGACGGCATCGAGGTCCGGGATGGGCAGACGGGACATTGATTTCTCCTTCGGTGTCATGGCGATCCGTCGGGGATCGCGTTCTGCCGAGGAGAAATAGCCATTCCATTGAAATTGATAATAACCTAGATTTGGGAAATTCTATTCCATAAAACGGAACAGTCATGGACCGTCTGAAAGCCATGTCGATCATCGTGAACGTGGTCGAGAAGGGCAGTTTCTCTGCGGCCAGCCGGGCGCTCGGAATCCCCCTGGCCACCGTCAGCCGCCAGGTTACGGAGCTGGAAGCGCATCTGGGCACACGCCTGATGACCCGCACGACGCGCAAACTCACCCTCACCGATGCCGGCGAGGCCTACATCGCATCGGCGCGCCGGATCCTGGACCAGGTTGACGCCGCCGAACGCGCGGCAGCCGGCGAGTTCCACACGCCGCGCGGCGAGCTCATGATCACGGCACCGGTCTCGTTCGGACGCTTGCAGGTCCTGCCAGTGATCCAGGACTTTCTGGCGGCCTATCCGCAGATCAATGTTCGCCTGGCCCTGTCGGACCGGAACCTTCACCTGTTGGATGAGCATATCGACATGGCCGTTCGCATCGGCCCGCTGCCTGACAGCACCATGATCGCCAGTCCGGTGGGATCGGTTCGCATGGTCGTGGCGGCAAGCCCGGATCTGCTGGCATCTTGCGGGACGCCCGGAACGCCGCGCGATCTGGACAGGCTGCCCGGCGTGCATTTCGACATCCTGTCGCCCGCCGGGCGATGGAGCTTTACCGGTCCCGACGGCAAACCTGTCGAAGCCGCCCCGCGCGCGCGGCTCACCGTGTCGACGGCGGATGCAGCCGTATCCGCTGCGCGTGACGGGATCGGCGTGACGCGGGTGCTGGGTTATCAGTGCGCGGATGCCGTGCGCGACGGGTCCATGCGCATCCTGCTGGAGGATTACG
This sequence comes from Maricaulis sp., assembly GCF_015665295.1. Taxonomy (GTDB): domain Bacteria; phylum Pseudomonadota; class Alphaproteobacteria; order Caulobacterales; family Maricaulaceae; genus Maricaulis. The sequence goes on along the minus strand of NZ_JADFAJ010000025.1, from coordinate 64,289 downwards.
AGCCGACTCCCCTGCCCGTGCATCTTCTCCACGCCGGACGCGGGGCGATGCCGGGCAAGATGCGGGTCTTCCTCGACTTCGCGAAGACCCGGCTCCGCGAGCGCCTGGCCGCCCTGTGAGCGTTCAGCCAACGGCGCCGGCGGCGCGAACCTAGGACTGGTTGGCGAATTTCGGAGGTCTGGCGCGCGGCTTCTTCGGCGCGGCCGGCTTGGCTGCCGCGGCGGCCTTGGCTTCCATGGCGAGGCGGGCCTCGCGCAGGGATTTCAGCTGGGCCGAACGCTCAACGGCTTCTTCATCAAGCAGGGACCGGACGGTGCTGTCGGTAATCTCGGCGCGGGACTGGGCCGTTTTCGGCGTGGTCCGCAAGAGGTCAGCATAAGGCGTGGTCATGGGCGGTCTCCGGATGTTGGTCGAAAAACAAAGAGGCCGGGCGATCGCCCGGCCTCTTCAATTGCGTCACCGGTCGCGCTGGGCGCCGGCAAGAATCTCAGGCCTTAGACGGTCTGAAGATTCTCGGCAGCATTCTTGCCAGAGCGCTTGTCCTGGACGACTTCAAAGGTCAGCTTTTGACCTTCGCTGATCGTCGACAGGCCCGAACGCTCGACAGCAGAGATGTGCACGAACACGTCGGTCGAGCCATCATCCGGCTGAATGAAGCCAAAACCTTTGGAAGTATTGAAGAACTTAACGGTACCAGTAGCCATGACGAGATCCTTATCAATCAGTCACATTTGGGTGGGCCCCGCCGACCGCGTGTCGACGGATGCCCGAAGTGTCGAAATTTGAAAGGGAAGAGCGTCAGGAAGGCGACAAGTCGCGCCCGGAAGATTCGGCAATCAAGTTCGAGTGCGCTCTATATGACGGGTGTCGGGGAATTTGGCAAGGCAAATCGTTTCCAGTGCGGGTCCGGCCTTCCCTCATTTGAGCGGGTGACGCCCCGGGAGGAAGGTGGGACAGTGCGTGTGCCCGGCCGAGATGCCGCGCAAAGCGCGTCACCCCTCCCCGCGATGTGGTGAGGAAAGACGCCAAGCGTGGACCTTCGCCCCACACCATTTTTCCCGGAAGCGCGTCAGCGCTATCCGGGACCAACCGGAAACACAGCGCTTCTAGTCGGGATCGGTCGGTCCCGGGTCTTCGCCCGGGAAAAATGGATCTTGTAATTGCAAGGCTGGCATCTTGCGTCGAGAGTGGGCGCACGGGCGCACGCCCCGCCATATATTCCTTGCCGGGAGGTCGCCGTATCCGCGCGGGGCGCGGTTTGCGATGTGCAGGAACTCCCTATTCCCACTCAATCGTCCCCGGCGGCTTGGACGTCACATCATAGACGACCCGGTTTACGCCGCGGACTTCATTGATGATGCGTGTCGCAACCCGGCCGAGGAAGTCGTGATCATAGGGATAATAGTCGGCCGTCATGCCGTCGACCGAGGTCACGGCGCGCAGGGCGAGGACGGCGTCATAGGTGCGTACATCGCCCATCACGCCCACGGTGTTCACCGGCAAGAGGACCGAGAAGGCCTGCCAGATCTTGTCATAGAGGCCGGCTTTCTTGATTTCCTCGATATAGATCGCATCGGCCTTGCGCAGGATGTCGGCCTTTTCCTTGGAGACGGCGCCGGGGATGCGGATGGCCAGGCCCGGTCCCGGGAAGGGATGGCGTCCGACAAAGGCGTCCGGCAGGCCGAGCTCACGGCCAAGCGCGCGGACCTCGTCCTTGAACAGCTCGCGCAACGGCTCGACCAGCTGCATCTTCATGCGCGCCGGCAGGCCGCCGACATTGTGGTGCGACTTGATGGTGACCGAGGGTCCGCCATCAAAGCTGACGCTTTCGATCACGTCCGGATAGAGCGTGCCCTGGGCGAGGAAGTCGGCGCCGCCGGCCTCCCTGGCCTTCTCGTCAAACACATCGATGAAGAGGCTGCCGATGATCTTGCGCTTCTGCTCCGGGTCATCCACGCCTTCCAGCGCCGTGAGGAAGAGATCCTCGGCTTCGGCATGGACGAGCGGGATATTGTAGTGCTCGCGGAACAGGGTGACGACCTCGTCGGCCTCGCCCTGGCGCATCAGGCCGGTATCGACGAAGACGCAGACCAGCTGGTCACCGATCGCCTCGTGCAGCAGCACGGCCGCGACCGAGCTGTCGACACCGCCCGAAAGACCGCACAGGACCCGCTTGTCGCCGACCTGTTCGCGGATCTTGGCGATCGCCTCATCCTTGAAATTGGCCATCGACCAGTCACCGCTGAGACCGGCGATCTGGTGGGTGAAGTTGTGCAGCAGGGCGGCACCGCGCGGCGTGTGCACGACTTCCGGATGGAATTGCACACCGTAGAATTTGCGATCCTCGTCGGCGATGGCCGCAAACGGCGCATTGCCCGACTTGGCGATGACCTTGAAACCCTCCGGCAGCGCCGCGACGCGATCGCCATGGCTCATCCAGACGCGTTCCTCATGACCGATCGGTCCGAAACCGGCAAACAGCGGACTGTCTTCGGTGATCGTGATGTCAGCCCGGCCGAATTCACGCTCTTCCGAGGCCTCGACCCGGCCGCCGAGCTGGGCGCACATGGTCTGCTCGCCATAGCAGATCCCGAGAACGGGAATGCCGCGGGTAAAGACCGAAGCGTCGGCGCGCGGGGAATTGTCCCAATGGGTGGAGTGCGGCGAGCCCGACAGGATGATCGCCTTGGGATCATAGGCATCGATGAAGGCGGCGTCGGCGCGGTTATAGGGATGGATTTCGCAGAACACGCCGCTCTCGCGGACGCGGCGGGCGATGAGCTGGGTCACCTGGCTGCCGAAATCGATGATGAGGAGTTTGTCGTGTTGGTCGGTCATGCGCGATCGCACCCGCGCGCGCGGGTGTCCCAAGGGTCGAATTGTGGGGAGATGGCAGAAACATCTGTCAGCATGCGGCCCGATAGCGCGAGTCAGCCCGCTTGACCAGCCCCGGCATCGCCCCCGCCTGCGCTTTGGCGGTTTTTGCGTGAATTTCTTGCGCCGGACTTGAACCGCGCGCCGAGGACGCGCAGGTAGGGGCGAGCCGCCGCCCAGGAATACCGTCATGCGCCTGCCCGTCATTGCCGTCCTCGCCGCCGCACTCGCTGCCTGTTCCCAGCCGGTGACCGGCGCAGACTGGCAACTCGATGCCGCGGCGTCACATCTCGACTTCGTCTCGATCAAGGCTGGCGATGTCGCCGAAGGCCACAGTTTTACCGGTCTCAGCGGATCGGTTGAGGCCGGCGGCCTGGCGGTTCTCATCATCGATCTCGACACCGTCGAAACCGGGATCGAGATCCGCAATGAACGCATGCGCGAACATTTCTTCCAGACTGCGGACTTCCCGCAGGCCCGCGTGACGACCACCCTCGACCTCGCCGCCCTCGCAGACCTCGAAGTCGGCGAGCGTCGCCCGCTGGCGCTGGACGCCGTGCTCGATCTGCACGGCGTCTCGGTCAATCTGGAGGCCGAGGTCATGGTCACCGATATCGATGGCCGCAATGTGCTGGTTGAAAGTCGCGGCCCGGTCCTGCTTCACACGGATGATTTCGGCTTCGCTGACGGGCTTGCGACACTGCAGGAGCTGGCAAACCTGCCCTCGATCACTCCGGTCGCGCCAGTCACTTTCTCGCTTGTCTTCACACGCGGCTGACGATCCCGCTTGGCGAGACCCGTCAGCGCGGGCCAACCTTGCGCGCACTTCACCGGTCGCGCCATGATCGGCCCGCCTGACCGGAGATTCGATGCCGATCCCTCGCCCCCATGCCGAAATCATCGAGCTGCAATACCTGCGGGCGATTGCCGTTCTGATGGTTGTGGGCGGGCACCTGCACCAGGCCGGGGCCCGCTTTGTCGGCGCTGATCTGGTCGGGCAGGCCGGTTTCGTCGGCTTTGCCGGTGTCGACGTCTTTTTCGTCATCTCCGGCTTCATCATCCACACGCTCTACCGGCAGGCCAAGGGACCTTCACTGTCCTTCGCACTGAAGCGGCTCAACCGGATATTCCCGCTCTACTGGATCTTCACCGCCGTAACCTTTGCCGGATACCTGGTGATCAGCGAGCAGATGGGTTCCGCCGACCGGTCAATCGAATGGCTGACAACCTTGACCCTCCTGCCGACCGGCCACCCGCCGCTGCTAATGGTTGGCTGGACGCTCACTCATGAGCTCTATTTCTACCTCGTCTATGGACTTGCGCTCTTCCTGCCGCGCCGCTGGCGAATTGGTGCGGCCGCCCTGTGGGCGACCCTTACCCTCTTATCGGTTGGCGACGTCATTCACCCCGACCAGCCCTGGGCAGTCCTGGCGCTCAGCGGCTTCAATCTGCAATTCCTCGCCGGCGTGATTCTGGCGGAGTTCCGTGACCGGCTGCCGCGTCTGCGCGGCGCATCCAGTGCCGTTGCCCTGCTCGGCCTGGCTTTGGCAATCGGCTGGACTTCGATCTCTGGCATTGACGGACTCTCCCATGCCGACACACGAGCGATCATCTTCGCGCCAATGGCCATTGGCGTCGTCTGGGCCGTGCTGGCCTGGCAGCCGCGTTGGCCCCGTGCGCTGGCGGCGATCGGCGACTGGTCCTACGCCATCTATCTTGGCCATCTGCTTGTTATCGGTGTTCTGGCGCGGCTTCTGCCCGGTCTCATCCCGGGCACGCTGCCAGCCCTGCTGGTGCTTTATGCGACCGGACTGGGCGCCAGTATCCTCCTGGGCGCCTTGACACACCGGCTGGTCGAACAGCCCCTGCTTGTCGCGGGAAAGGCACTGATCGCCCGTGTAAGCCCCCGCCAGAAACCGGACCGTTGAAGACCGAGACCAGAGCCAGCACCAGGGCCGCGGTGAGCGCGCTGGCGGACCGACGCCTCGTATTTGGCCGGTCTCGATGGAGATCAGGGCCGCTTGTTCCTGACAAGCGGCATGACTATGCGGCGGCGGATGATCGCCGAACCACATCCGGATCGTGATCGCGAAGAAAACCGAGACAATGGGCGTGCCACAGGCTGGCCCGGACCGCCGTCAGCCCTCCGTTCGCTCCATCACGCAGATATAGAACCCGTCCGTATCGGTCCGGCCCGGCGAGAGCTGGAGGGCGCCGTGTTCGGTCACGCAGGGTTCGAGCAGGGCTTCCGCGCCCTCGCCCAGACCGCCGGACTGGATCAGGACATCCATGACGGGGACCGGCCGGAACCCCTCGACCTTGTCGAGGAAGGCGTTGACCCGGTCACCGTTTTCCTCCGGCAGGACGGAGCAGGTGATGTAGACGAGGCGGCCGCCCGGCTTCACATAGCGATGGCCGCGCTCCAGCACGATGTCCTGTTCGGCCATGCGCTTTTGCAGGGAGACCGGCTTGAGACGCCATTTGGCGTCCGGACGACGGCGCCAGGTGCCGGTTCCGGTGCAGGGCGCGTCGCAAAAAACCACATCCATTTTCTCAACGAAATCGCCCAAGGCCTTGTCTTCGCTATCGTCATGGACCTGGACATTGCGCACATCGGCGCGCTTGAGGCGTGGCCAGATGGCGCGCAGGCGGCGCCAGTCGATATCCCAGGCATGGACCTGTCCGGTATTGTGCAGGAGGGCCGACAGGGCCAGCGTCTTGCCACCGGCACCGGCGCAATAATCCAGTATTTGCTGGCCTGCCCGGGCGCCCGAGGCGAGCGCTGCCAGCTGGGACCCGATATCCTGGACCTCGACCCAGCCCTTGCCATAGGCGGGAATGCTCTCGGCGGCGGCCGCCTTGCCGCGCGGGTCGCGCTGCGGAATCCGAATACCCGAGCGAACCAAGGGGCTATTCTCGGCCGCTTTCAGTTTCGACGATACCTCCTTGAAAGCACGGTCAAAATCGACCTTCGCTTCATTCACCCTGAGATCAACCGGCGCCCGTGATGAGAGCTTGCGACCCTCCTCGGCCGCCGCCTCGCCGAAGGCCCGGATCAGGCTTTCTTCCAGCCATTCCGGCACATCGCCGCGAATGTGCAGCGGCGCGTCGGAAATATCGCGAACGAGCCCCGCGCGCTCGCCATCGGTGAGCTTTTCCGGAGCGTGATCATCGCCCTCGAACATGGCGTCGATGGCATCCGCCTCGATGCCCCAGACCCGGCCGACCGTGCCGATCGCCAGGGCCCGGGCATTGCCCTCTTCCATCGCGTAGGCGGTGGAGGCCTGGTGACGCAGCGCGTCGAGCACCAGCCCGCCGATCCAGGCGCGGTCACCGGATCCGGCAAAACGGTGCGCCTTGCCCCAGTCGCGCACCGCATCCTTCACCGGCTGGTGCTGGGTCTGGAGCGTGTCGAGAATCTCGATGGCTGCGGCAATGCGTGCGCCGTCTCTCATGTCGGATATCCGTCTTGTAAGGGCGCACTCGGGCGCGGTTTATTTCGGCTGGGCGCCGGTATAGCACGCCGCCAGCTGGCGGCAGATGGCCTTGGGGTCGGTATAGAGGCGGCGTCCATTGAGGACCGCTTCCGGCGCGACATGGGCCACCGTGTCCTCAGCGAGCACCAGCGTCGGTGCGTTCTGGTGATCGGCGTCCAGCAGGGCGACAATCGGCGCGCGCGGGCGGGCATATTCCACCCGCACCAGCGTCACCGCATCCACCCAGTGCGGATTGACCTTGAGGGCGCCCTCGATGGTGCAGCAATCGGCGCACAGCCAGGGACCGCCATCGGCATCATCCCAGGCACCGGTGAGCAGGAATAGGACATCCTGCCCCGTCTCGATCGCGGGTTGTTCAGCCATCATCGCGTGAACACTCCGATCGCCAGCACGGCCCAGAAGCCCAACAGCACGAAGACGCCAGCCGCAAAGGCGTAGAAGCGAAGGCGCAGATTGTTGGAGGTGCAATGGATGAAAGCGTGCAGGAGGCGCAGCGCGACCCAGATCCAGGCCAGGGCCAGCAGGACCGGACCGGACAGCTGCAGCATGATGGCCAGGATGACACCGACGAAAAAGAGCGTCGGCGTTTCCATCTGGTTCTGGAAGGCGTTGGAGACCTGCTGGACCTGTTTCGGCCAGGCCCGCTGGCCCAGCACGATATCGGACGGCTTCACCTTGCCGGAGGCCACGGCGCCGGTGCGCATCAGCGCATTGGCGAACAACAGGGCAAAGGTCAAAGCAACCTGCACCAGCAGCGGATAGATCAGGGCATCAGTCATCGTGTTGTCTCCCCCGGGGGCAAAATGGATGACGGCGGGGTAGCCACCCCGCCGCACACCGGCAATCTCCGCCCGGGCATGGCCTCCATACGGTGATGGTGCTTGCCCTCCGCCGGATCCCGCGCCTGGGGATCAGCTGGTGGTCGGATAGTTCGGCGCCTCTCGCGTGATCTTTACGTCATGGACATGGCTTTCGCGCAGGCCGGCATTGGTGATGCGCACGAATTGCGCCCGCTCATGCAGGTCGGCAATGGTGCGCGAACCGGTATAGCCCATGGCAGCGCGCAAACCGCCGACCATCTGGTGCAGGATCGGACCGACCGGGCCCTTGTAGGGCACCTGGCCTTCAATGCCTTCCGGCACCAGCTTCATGCGCTCGGTATCCTTCTGGAAATAGCGGTCGGCGGAGCCTGCCGCCATGGCGCCCAGCGAGCCCATGCCGCGATAGGATTTGTAGGAGCGGCCCTGGTAGAGAAAGACCTCGCCCGGCGCTTCCTCGGTCCCGGCGAGAAGCGAGCCGACCATGACGCAATGGGCGCCGGCGGCGATCGCCTTGGCCATGTCGCCGGAGAATTTGATCCCGCCATCGGCGATGATGCAGGCATCCGTGCCTTCCGCAGCGCGGCGGGCATCCATGATCGCGGTCAGCTGCGGCACGCCGACACCGGCGACGATGCGGGTGGTGCAGATCGAGCCCGGCCCGATGCCAACCTTGACGCAATCGGCACCCGCCTCGATCAGCGCCTTGGCGCCGTCATAGGTGGCGACATTGCCGGCCACGACGCGCGCCAGGCTGGACGCCTTCTTCACGCGGGTGACCTGGTCGAGCACGGATCTGGACTGGCCGTGCGCCGTGTCGATCACGACGACATCGACACCGGCATCGATCAGCGCCTCGGCGCGCTCGAACCCGCTATCCCCGACCGTGGTCGCAGCCGCACAGCGCAGCGCGCCCTGGGCGTCCTTGGCGGCATTGGGGAAGGCCTGCGCCTTTTCCATGTCCTTGACGGTGATCAGGCCGATGCAGCGGCCTTCATCGTCGACGACCAGCAGTCGCTCGATGCGATGCTTGTGCAGCTTGGCGCGGGCTTCGTCCTGCGAGGCGCCGACCTTCACGGTGACAACCTCACGCGTCATCAGATTGCCGACCTTCTCGTTGGGATCATCGGCAAAGCGGACATCGCGATTGGTGATGATGCCGACCAGCTTGCCCGGTCGTGACGGCGTGGCGCCCTCGACCACGGGAATGCCGGAGATGCGATGCTGGGCGATCAGGGCGCGCAGATCGGCAAGCGTCGCTTCCGGCGAGATTGTCACCGGATTGACCACCATGCCGCTCTCATAGCGCTTTACCCGCCGCACTTCCTCGGCCTGTTCGGCAATGGTGAGATTGCGGTGGATGACCGCAAGGCCGCCAGCCTGGGCCATGGCGATCGCCATGCCGCTCTCGGACACGGTGTCCATGGCGGCGGCGAGCATCGGAATCTTCAACGCGACATCGCTGGCCACACGCGTGGAAACATCGGCATCGGCGGGAAGGACTTCGGACGGACCCGGTTGCAAGAGCACGTCATCGAAGGTGAGACCTTCGCGAATCTCCATGGGAGACTCCTCTAAGCTGCTTGCGGCGCGGCAATAGAATGGATTCGAGCGTGTGGCAAGGGAGGTCTGCGGGCGGCCGCTGAAATGTCGCGTTGTGGAGGTGTTCAATGGACCCGAACGCATGAAGCGCTGAACAACGCGTCTTCGAACGCGCGCGGCGCAGCAATCGCCATAATTTGCTTGTCAGCGAGCAAGCAAACAATGGGGCAGTCCGCGCGCTGTGGCGCCTGACATCAAGACACCCGCCCCAGCCTCACCGCAACCAGGCAAAGGCCCGCTTGAGAAAAGCGTGTGCATCGTCCCGCACCGGCGCACCATGGGCGAACAGGACGGTTCTGGCCGGCCAGGCGAGGACACGGTCGATGACGACTCGCGCTGCCCGTCGATCACGGAAGGCGAGACGGAACTTGCCGGGGACGGCCGGCTCCTCCCCGGTCATCCGGTCCCAGCGGGCGACCCAGCGACGCCAGCCGGAATACCAGTTATCCGGCAAGTGCTGGATCAGGTCGGTAAAGATCACCGTGCCGCTGGCCCGGTGGAAGAAGACGACTTCAGTGGTGATGCGGTTACCGGGCACGACGAGCTGATCGATCTGGCCGGCCCAGGCCGGATCGGCGGTGTCGGTCAGCACGCGGTCGAATTCAAGATCGGGGAGCCGGGCGGCCATCCCCGGCGCGCCGTGCAGGCACGCAGCCGGATAGGCAGACTGCCAGTCGGCCAGGGCGAGATGGTGCAGGCTGTTGGGTGCCACGATATGGGCGACCCGTCCGAGCGCATCGATCTCGCGCTTGCAGGCTTCATTCAGCGCTACCGGTGACCAGACCCACAGACTGTCATCATCAAGACGGATGACGACCATCCTTGTGGGGTAGTGGAACCCGGCGACACCCGTGACGACATCACCGGACGCGGTCCAGATACCGTCTGAAAGGCGTTGCAGCGCCGAACTGTCCGGGCGGGTGTCCATGAGATCACGCTAGGCACCGCGCGAGCTGCGGGCAAGGCGGGGCGAACACGCGCCAGCCTCTCGCCGCATTTGCGCCTGCAAATGACCTTCCCGTCGCAATGGGCGCCCATGGCGTCCCGATGTCGATCCAGCGGACGGAGGACAGGGCGGGCTGAGACCCTACCCCTTGAACCCCATCGCGACCACAAAGGTCTCGGCGCTTTCCGAGCGGCTGGCGTCCGGCTTGAAGTGGCGGACCTTCTCGAAATTGGCCTTGAGCAGGTTCAAGAGCTCGCCATCAGAGCCGCCCTGGAAGACCTTGGCGATGAAGAAGCCGCCGGGCTTCAAGGTCTCGACCGCAAAATGGGCCGCCATTTCAGCCAGGGCAACGATGCGCAAATGGTCCGTGCTCTTGTGGCCGGTCGTCCACGGGGCAAGATCGGAGATGACCGCGTCGGCAGCGCCGCCCATTTCGGCTTTTACCAGGGCGGGCGCGTCTTCCTCGGTGAAATCCTTTTGCAGCAGGGTCGCGCCGGCGATGGCCTCGATTTCCAGCAGGTCGATACCGACCACTTCCGAGGCGCCGGCCTTCAGCGCCACCTGCACCCAGCCGCCCGGCGCCGAGCCGAGATCGACCACGCGCATGCCCGGCCTGAGGAGTTTGAAACGCTCATCCAGCTGCAGCAGCTTGTAGGCCGCGCGCGAGCGATAGCCCTCCATCTGGGCTTTCTTCACATAGGGATCATTGAGCTGCCGCTGCAGCCAGCGCGTGGACGAGGTCTTGCGGCCGCGGGCCGTCTTGACCCGTTCGAACATCTGCTTGGCGGCGCGCGCGTCACCGCCCTTCTTCATCGGGCCGGAGACACGGCGGCGACGCTTGTCGCTGCTGCCCCAACCGGGGATTTCGCCATCACCATCGCCGCCAGCGCCCTCACCCGACGGCTCGCCATTGGGGGTCTGATCGTCCGGCGGTGTCTTGTCGTCGTCGCTCATTCGTCCGGTCCCGTGGTCTGCGTCGCCGGGCCAGCTGTCTCGCCCTTGCGGCGACGGCGCCTGCGCTTCTTGGACTTTCGCATCAGATTGAGCAACATGCCTTCGCGCAAGCCCCGGTCACCGACCCGCAGCCGGTCGGCGGGCCAGAGCTCGGCGACGGCCTCGTAAATGGCACAGCCGGCGAGCACCAGCTCGGCCCGGTCGGCACCGATCGTGGGCTCCTGGGAGCGGCCGTGAAAGTCCAGCTCGCGCAAGCGCTTGCAAGCATCCAGCGCCTCCTCGCCGGTCATCCACAGACCATCGACCTTAGAGCGGTCATAGCGCGGCAGACGAAGATGCACACCGGCCATCGAGGTGACGGTGCCCGATGTTCCCACGAGATGGGCGCGACCATCGCGGAACAGCGGCCGCATCGTCTTGGCGCCACGCGGCGTCTTCATCAGATCGCGCGCATAGGTCTTCATCTCCTGGTACCACTCGGCGCGATCCTCGCGCTCGGGGAAACGTTCGGACAGCGTCACAACACCGACGGGCGTCGAGGTCCAGGACTTCATCGGCGGGCGACCGCCACTGTCGCGACCGCCGCGCCGACGCCACTCTGACAGATCAACCCATGACAGTTCGGTCGAGCCACCGCCGATATCGATAACCAGGGCGGCATCCCTGTCCTCGTCGAGCAGGTCGACACAGCCGTGCACGGCAAGGCGGGCCTCTTCCTCGGCGGAAATGAGATCGAAAATGAGCCCGGTCTCGCGCTCGACGCGGTCGAGAAACTCCTGGCCATTGGCCGCCATGCGGCAGGCCTGGGTCGCGATCGAACGATGCTTGACGACATTCTGGCGACGGATCTTGTCGGCGCAGACCTTCAGCGCTTCAACGGCACGGTCCATGGCGTCCTGTGACAAGGCCCCGGAGCCGGTAATCCCCTCGCCCAGCCGCACAACGCGTGAGAAGGCGTCGACCACATGAAAGCTCGCGCCCGAGCGCTGCGCCAGGAGCATGCGGCAATTATTGGTTCCCAGATCGATCGCGCCGTACACGGGAGATGGCGCGCGATTGCGACCTCTCCGCTTGCGTGCGGCGGTGTCCGTGCCCGGAGAGCCCCGGGGCGATGGCTCCGCCATGATATACCTCTTGCCGACCGGCGCGCCGCTTGCGGGTTCGCGGGGCGCGGCTCGAATCGGACTGATCTCGTTGTTGGTTGCAGGATACAAGGAAGCGCCCGACCTGCAAGGATGGGTGACCTATGGCAGCACAGGCCGTAGCTTATTGCTCCAAACGCCCTAAATAGGGGCTGCCGTGCGAGGATGGTCCACGCCGGCAAGTTTGTGTCAGAGTGTTGAGCATGATCGTTCGCAACGCCAAATTCGGACTCGGCGATGTGGTACGCCACCGTCTCTTCCCCTTCCGCGGGGTGGTGGTCGATGTCGATCCGGAGTTCGCCAATACCGAGGAATGGTATGAATCCATCCCGGAAAACGTCCGCCCGTCCAAGGACCAGCCCTTCTACCACCTGCTGGCCGAGAACGAGGACAGCTATTACGGCGCCTATGTGTCAGAGGGCAATCTCCTGCCCGACGCCGAGAACGGGCCGGTCGAGCATCCCCAGATCGCCGAGGCCTTCGAGGGCTTTGACGGGACCCGCTATCAGCTCAAGATGACGCCGGACCAGGCGCACTAGGGTCCGTTTAGGCCCGCGCCCAGCGGTCTTGCAGCTCGCGCTTCAACACCTTGCCAATGGCGCTGCGGGGCAGTTCGGCCATCAGGCGGACCGCACTGATCCGCTGCATCTTGCCCAATTGCGCATTCGCGTAAGCCTTGAGCGCCTCGGGCGTCACTGAACTGCCCGCCACCGGAACAACACAGGCGACGGGCGTCTCGCCCCAATCGACCGAGGGCACGCCGATCACCGCGACATCGGCAACATCGCCATGCGCGCGCAGGATCGCTTCCAGGTCGGCGGGGTAGATATTCATGCCGCCGGAAATGATCATGTCCTTGGCCCGGCCGACAAGGGTGAAGAAGCCGTCCTCGTCGCGTGAGGCCAGGTCGCCGGTGCGGATGAAGCGCTCGCCGTCCGGGCTGTACCATTCCGCCTCGCGGGTCTTTTCCGGCTGACCGTGATAGCCGGTCATCATCGCACCGGACCGGCCGACGACTTCCCCGATCTCGCCGGGCGCGCATTCTTGCCCGCCGGCATTGATGACGCGGATATCGTGTCCCGGCATCGCCTTGCCGACCGTGTGCAGCTTGTCGGGATGCTCGTGGGCGACCAGAACACAGGTGCCGCCGCCTTCCGTCATGCCGTAATATTCGACCAGACCGCCGGGCCAGCGCTTGAGGACGTCCGCCTTCAGCCCGGCCGGGAAGGGCGCCGAGGTACAGAATTTGAGCCGGTAGGCCGACAGGTCGAAACGATCGAACTCCGGGTCGGCGAGGATGCGCTGATACTGCACGGGAACCAGCATGGAATGCGTCGCCCGGTGCTGCTGTGCCAGCTCCAGAAAGCCGCGCGCGTTGAATTTCGGCATCAGGACCAGCGTGCCACCGCCCGCCAGGGTCGGCAGGACGCTGACCAGGGTCGTGTTGGAATAGAGCGGCGTCGAACACAGCGTCACCGCGTCCGGACCGAAGCCGACCGGATCGGTGAGGCTGTGATGTGGCCAGCGCATGCGGTGCGACTGGACGATGCCCTTGGGTGTGCCCGTCGTGCCGGACGAATAGATGATGTTGAAGGCCATGTCCGGCGTGATGGTGACCGGCTCGGGCGTCGCATCGCCCTCACCCAGCCAGTCATCCAGCGCCTCCCCGGCTGCGCCGGGTTCCAGCGCCAGGATGCGGGCCTGCAGCTCGCCGATCTCGGCCGCAAGATGGGCCGAGACGGCGGCATCAAGGCCGACATGGCTGGCATCACAATCCCGGATCATCGCCGCCAGCTGGGCCGGCGTCGCGGAGGGCGAGAGCGGTGAGATCGCCGCGCCGGCGCGCAGCGTGCCGAGAAACAGGCACATGTAATCGATACAACTGGCGGCGCAGACCGCGACCACGCCGCCGGGTTGCACGCCGTCGGCCTGGAGCCGGGCCGTGATGGCGTTGGCGCGGGCGTCGAAGCCGCGATAATCGAGCCGGTCATCACCGCAGCGAAGCGCGTTCCGGTCAGGGAGCGCTGCGGCCTGCATGGCCACCAGGTCGGAGAAGGTCCCGAATGCCTGTTTCACATAGGCCTGAATGGTGGACATGACGCACTCCCCGACAAAATCGGGGGCGAGGTATGCCACCCCGCCCCTCATTATGCGTCTGGAAGACTAGTGATCGTCGATGCGGTATGGAAGCCGTTCATTCAGCCTGACGGTCAGGCCTTGACCACTTCCTGTTCGATCGCGCCGAAGATCGACTTGTTGTCCTTGTCCCTCATCTCGATGCGCACCGTATCGCCATACTGCATGAAGGGCGTCTTGGGCGCGCCGTCATTGATGGTTTCGATCATGCGGATTTCCGCGATGCAGGAATAGCCGACACCGCCCTCGCCGATCGGCTTGCCCGGACCGTCATCGAGCTTGTTGGACACTGTGCCCGAGCCGACGATCGTGCCGGCGGTGACCGGACGTGTCTTGGCGAGGTGGGCGATCAGCTGGCCGAAATCGAAGGTCATGTCGATGCCGCACTCGGCCTTGCCGAAGAGCTCGCCATTATATTTCACCAGCAGTGGCAGGTGCAGCTTCCTGCCGTCCCAGGCCTCGCCCAGCTCGTCCGGCGTCACGGCGACCGGTGAGAAGGCGGTCGGCGGCTTGGACTGGAAGAAACCGAATCCCTTGGCAAGCTCACCGGGAATCAGCCCGCGCAAGGACACGTCATTGACCAGCATGACCAGCCGGATCGTTTTCGCAGCGTCATCGACCGAACAGCCGGCCGGCGCGTCGCCGGTGATGACGGCAATCTCGCCTTCCATGTCACAGCCCCAGGCCGTATCGCCCAGCGGGATGTCCGCGCGCGGCGCGAGGAAGGCATCGGACCCGCCCTGATACATCAGTGGATCGGTCCAGAAGGTGGCCGGCATCTCGGCATTGCGGGCCTTGCGGACCAGTTCGACGTGATTGACGTAGGCCGATCCGTCCGCCCACTGATAGGCACGCGGCAGCGGTGACAGGGCTTCGCGCTCGTGGAAGCGCTCGCGCGGGATGGTCTCGCGCTCAAGCTCGTCGGACAGCGAACGCAAGGCTGGCTCGCAGCGCTCCCAGTCATCGAGCGCCGCCTGCAAGGTCGGGGCAACCTGATGCGCGTCGGCACACCAGGCGAGGTCCCGGGACACCACGACGAGGCGTCCATCGCGGCTATCTGATTTGAGTGTTGCGAGTTTCATCCGGTTTTCCCTGTTGCTTGTAAGTGGTTCCGGTCCGTTCCCGACCGGTTGATCAGCGCGTTATGGCGAGCCTGACGACTGTTCCGACCGGTTCAGGCTAAACCGGATGGAATTCGCCGTCTGCCCCCATCCATTCCAGTATCCCGTCATGAATCGAGAAGCGCGCGCCGTGCAATTGCAGCCCGCGCGTGGCGATGGCCTGCTCGACGAAGGGGAATTGATGCAGCCGCTCGATCGAGTGGCGAATGGAATTGAGTTCGAGCGCATCGCACAATTGTTCGGTATCGGCGTCGGCATGGACCGCATGGACTTCGGCGCGGGCCGGCTCGAGCGGTTCGAGCCAGGGTCCCAAATACTTGAAGGACAGTGTGTCGAGGCCGGCGACGCTGGCGGCCACGCCGCCGCACTGCCCGTGCCCCATCACCACGATATGCTCGACACCCAACGCGCTGACCGCAAACTCGATTGCGGCGGAGACACCGTGGCGCCCACCGTCATCATCGCGCGGCGGCACCAGATTGGCGACATTGCGGACCACGAAGAGGTCGCCAGGGCGGGCACTGAAGACGACCGCCGGATCCACACGACTGTCCGAGCAGGCAATGATCAGCGTGTGCGGGTTCTGGCCCTTGGCGAGCTCGGCATAGTGGCTGCGCTGCGTCTTGTACGCCTCGCGGCGAAAATCACGATAGCCGTCCAGCAATGGTTTGGGCGGGAGGATCGTCATGGCGTGTCCCCTGCGTCGACCGGGCCAGACCCCGATACTCACATCGATACCGCCGTTCTAGTTGCAAGCGAAACCATTTAGAAGCCTGCGACAGCAGCCGCGCTGGCCCGCACCTCCGCGCCTAAAAAAGCGGCCGGAGCACAACACGCCCCGGCCGCCAGTCTGTGCAGCTTACAAACCAGTCTGGGAGGATCAGCTTGCTGTCATGCACGTGACAAGTGCGAGATTCGCCATCACTTCGTCCTCGCCGGGCGAGGCCGCTTCGGCAGCCCGGAAATCCGCGGCCGCAGAGTCATGATTGCCGGCCAGCCAATGTGCTGCCCCGCGATTGTTGAGCGCGCGCCAGGCAGCGTCATTCAACGCGAGCGCCGAATTGCAGGCCGAGACGGCCGCTTCGAATTCACCGGAGCCGGCATAACCGGCGCACAGGTTCGAATAGGCCGCGATCTTGTTGCGCGACGAAAGGCCGGTTTCGACGACACCTTCGCCAATATGCACGGCATCAGCCCATTCACCGCGCTCGACCGCGTTGTACTGGGCCCGAACCGCGCCATTCGCGGTCCGGTGACCGGCGAGTTCCGGTGCGGCTTCGCAGGATTGCGCAAATGACATGGGAGAAACTGCAACAGCGAGGGTTGCAGCGAGCAGGATTGAACGCACGATCATTGCCTCCGATACGAGCGATGCGGTGAACACTGTTTATATTTAGAACGAAGTTCCGCGAATGGAATTGACGATATCATCATCATCGGAATACATAATCGTATGGATGACTGGTCTGATTATCTCGTCTGCCTCGCTGTATCCGAGGCCGGCAGCCTGACCGCCGCAGCGCATGAGCTCGGGGTCAGTCAACCCACGGTAACGCGCCGACTTCAGGCGCTGGAATCCCGCTTCGGTGAACCCCTGTTCGAGCGCGAACAGGGACAGACCCGGCTGACCCCGCTGGGTCAGAAGGTGACAGCCCATGCGGCTCGCATGCGCGATGAGGCCTCGGCGATTGAGCGTGCGGCGATGGCGCAGGACCAGTCACTGGCCGGTCTTGTCGTGGTCTCCGCGTCGGAGGGTCTGGGCGCCGACTGGCTGCCGCGCGCCCTGGTTAGTTTCCAGGTCGCCAATCCGGGTATCGGAATCGACATTGCCATCAAGAACAACTCGGCCAATCTTGCGGATCGCGAGGCCGATATCGCGCTTCGCTGGAACGGGCCGGGCACGCAACAGAGCCTGGTCGGTCGCCGCGGCGCCACGGTGGGTGCCGGCCTGTATGCCTCACGCACCTATCTCGACACGCATGGGCGTCCGGAAACCGTGGAAGACCTCGCCGATCACGCCGGTGTCGGCTGGTCGATCGGTGACTATTTCGGCTGGCCCGCGACTGCAGCCGGCGCGCCGGTCCTGCCACGACATGTCTCCTTCAAGTCGAACAGCCCGGCCAGCCATGTCAAAGGGCTGGAGGCGGGTTTCGGGGTCGGTGTGACCTCTCACCGCCTCGCCCGCAGCAGCGAGGTGCTGGAACGCATCCTGCCTGATTTCGAGAGTTCGCTGGATCTTTGGGTTGTCGCGCACGAAACCGTCCGCAAGAGCGCCCGGGTCCGGGCCGCCTTCGACCACATCATTTCACAAATGAAGGCCGACGCGGCCTATTTCAGCCGCGGCGAACCCTCCATTCTCTAGTCGCCATGGCCCCGAATGTCGCCGACCTGCGGGGTCGGCCCGTCCTGCAGCGGCAGACGAGGCTTTAATCCTCGTCGCCATAGATCGCGACCACGGCGTCGCCGCCCTCGTTCTGGCGGGCGCGATACATGCCGGGCGTGTTGAAGCTCCAGGCGATTTCGCCGCCCGGGGTCAGCGCGACAATCCCGCCATCGCCTTCCATCGCCGTCAGCTCGTCCTGGATGACCTGGTCCGCTGCCGCCTGCAGGCTCAATCCCTGCAGTTCAACCAGTGCACAAATACGGCTGGCGACCGTCAACCGGATGAAATACTCACCGGTCCCGGTCGCGGAAACGCCGCAGCTGGCATTGTTGGCATAAGTGCCGGCGCCGATGATCGGGCTGTCGCCGACCCGGCCCCAACGTTTGGCCGTTGTCCCGCCGGTTGAGGTCCCCGCCGCGATATTGCCGGCCCGGTCGAGCGCCACCACGCCGACGGTCCCGAAACGGTGTTCGCGGGCATCGCGTTCAAGCTCGCCATGATCCACCTCGGCCGGAGCGGGCACGCCGTCCGGGCGCGGCGGGATTGCAAGACCCATTGCACCTAGCGATCTTTCCATGGCGGCCCAGCGACGTTCCGTGAAGAACCAGGCTGCCGGCACGATTTCCAGCCCCTGCTCGCGGGCGAAGGTCTCCGCCCCCTCACCCTGCAGCATCACGTGGCGCGAATTGTCCATCACAGCGCGGGCGAGCGAAATCGGATGGCGGACCTGGGTCACGCCGGCGACAGCGCCGGCATTGAGCGTCGCCCCGTCCATGATGGAGGCATCCAGTTCATTGCGCCCGGCCGCCGTGAACACGGCGCCCCGACCGGAATTGAACATCGGATCGTCTTCCAGCCCGTGAATGACGGCCTCGATCGCATCCAGTGCACTGCCATCGCTGTCGAGGACGGCCTCGCCACGGGCCAGCGCGGCGGCCATCGCGCCGCGATATTCCGCCTCGCGTTCCGGCGTCATGGCGCCGCGTTCAATCACACCGGCGCCGCCATGAACGACGATGGCCCAGCGTGAGCCGCCATCGGATTGAGCCATGGCCGGCGACGCGAAACAGGCGGCTCCCACCGCCAGGAAAACCGGAATCAGGAAACGCAGCATGATCAAGTCTCTCCCCATGTACGGGGCAGAGCTTCACGTGTGCGACCGGCTTAGGCAAGAGAGGGCTTCAGGTGGAATCGACACACAGCGGGCGCATGCCGACAAGACTGGCATGGCTTCGCCCGCCCGAGGGGCCGTCAAAATAGAGCTGCAGCCCCTGTACGGTCCAACCGCGCTGACACCAAACCGTCCGGTATTCCGTCACACACGCGCCGGCGCGCGCTGTCACGGCCTCGCCTGAAAACCTGTAGAGACGGATCGCGCCCACCTGTTCGTCTTCGGTAAAGCAGGCGGAGACACCGTTCACGCGGTCACCTGGATCGAGCACGCCTGTCGCTGCCTCGGCAATGTGCCGGCTTGTGACCCGCCCGGCGCAGAACTGCGCGGCCCGCGGCGGGGCACCATGAAAGAAGGCACGCACCTGGCAAGGGTGATGGCGCCGCACCGCGATCTTCACACCGTAGAAATCGTGACCGGGCGGGCCGATCAGGCTCGCGTCATGATCGGTGATTTGCCCGACCACCATCTCTTCGCCCTCACCCATGAGGCCGAGACTGAGGACCAGGGAAACGATCAACGATGTCAGCATGCGGGTTCGGCCTCCTGATCCGGCCAGACTAGGCGATGCACCAAGGATTGTCCGGACACACATCAATCACAAGCGCGTGCACGATCACGCCCTCACCGGGCCTGTCCGGCGCCACCACGGACCCGGACGCTGACCCGGCTTGCGCGGCCGAATTCGTCGACGGCGCTGACCGAATAAAAGCCCGGCCCGGGCGGAACCCAAACCGGTTCTCCCAGGGCATTGAGATCGACGGCACGGCCGTCCGCATACCATCGAACAGGTCCCGGCGCCTGGGCCGCTAGGATGAATCCGCGACCGGTCCGATCGGACCACACTTCGGCACCATCCGGGGGAAAAAGGATGTGCGGCGCGGTGTCCGCACGAAAATCCGCAAGGGTGGCCGGCAAGGACTCGGGCAGTGCTCCGGCCTCGTCCTCGACGCCCATATGCGCATCCGGACGCAGCTGACTGACGCCGTCGGCGATCCGGAACAGGACCGGCAAGGCTGCCTCCCGACCGGTCACGCCGTCGCGCGGCGCTCCATCGGCCCGGCCCGACCAGACCACAATCGTGTAGCGCCCGGCCACACCGGCAGCCCAGGCATCGCGGAAGCCGTAGGACGTGCCGGTCTTGAAGGCGATATCCGGCGCACCCCGGGCCAGAAGGGCCGGCATGCGGCCGCCCGGATGCGGCGCCCGGCGCAGCACGTCCAGGATTTCACCGGCAGACTCCGCCGACAGGATCCGGAAGCTGCCGCGCGGCTGGTCCGGGCCCGCCATGTCATCCTCGAGCCAGACCAGCGGTCGCGCCTCCCCGCCATCGCCGAGGGCGGCATACAGCGTCGCGACCTGCCGGACGGTCAGCCCGGCCCCGCCCAGGGCAACGGCCAGCCCGCTGTCCTGTCCTGCCTGGCGTGGCCGCAAGGGAGAGGCACCGGCAAAGCCGAGCGCGGCGTTGAAGCGGCGGGCGCCGACGCCGTCCAGCGTCGTCACCGCAGGAATATTGAGCGAATGTTGCAGGGCCTCGGCAATCGTGACATCGCCGCGAAAGCGCCGGTCGAAATTATCGGGCTGGTAGCCGGAGAAACGGCGCGGCAGATCTTCGATGCGCGTGCCGGGCGCGGCAATTCCGTCGTCAAACGCCATGCCATAGATGAAGGGTTTCAGGGTCGATCCCGGCGAGCGCGGCCGGTCGGTGAGATCGATCCAGCCACCGGGCCGGGTCCGGCTCGCAGATCCGGCCAGGGCGCGCACGGCCCGGCTTTCGGTCTCGATGATGATGGCGGCGAACTGGACGTCCTCGCCCGTCCCCGGCAGTTCCGCAGCGAGACGGTCCTGCAGCATGAGCTGGAGCGGACGCTCGATCGTCGACACCTGGTCGACAGCATCCGGACGGGCTGTCCGCAGCGCATCGGCTGCATGCCAGGCGTCGGCGGGAAAGGCGCGACGGGATGGCGCCGGATCACCAGCGGCGTCGATTGACGCACCCACCCGGGCCAGGCCGACCGAAGCGAGGCGGTCCAGCACCCGGCCGCGGGCCAGAATGGCTGCCGCCGGCCGACGGTCGGGCCGACGCGCTTCAGGCGATTGCGGCAGTGCAATCAGCATCGCGATCTGGTCGATCGTCAGATCATTCGGCTCACGACCGAAATAGGCCCAGCTGGCCGCCCTCACCCCTTCCAGATTGCCGCCATAGGGCGCCAGGGTGAGATAGAGCTCGAGAATCTCGGCCTTGCTGAGCCGCAATTCCAGCTGCACCGCACGAGCCATCTGGATCAGCTTGGCGCCGAACGTCCGCTCGCGCGGCTCGATGAGACGGGCCAGCTGCATGGTGATGGTCGACCCGCCGGACACGATCCGGCCCGCCGCCAGGCTGTCGCGACTGGCGCGGACCAGGGCGGGAAGGTCGACCCCCCAATGATCAAAGAAGCGCTCATCCTCATAGGCCAACAGGGCGGTGATGAAATCCGGATCGAGCTGATCGAGATCGGCGGCCAGCCGCCAGCGCCCTCCATCAACCGGGAAGGCACGCAGGACCTCGCCATTGCGATCGCGGACGACGGCCGACACCTCACCCGGTTCCGGCAGGGGCGGCGGCAGGGCACGGTCCAGCGCCAGCAGGCCGACCAGGGCGACCAGCGGTGCCAGGATGATCCAGTATGCCCGCCCCAGTCCGAACATGGTCAGTCGCGCGGCACAATCACGATGCGACGCGTCTCCGACCGGGCATAGACATCGCTGCGATACATGTCCTCGACCACGGCGCCGGGCAGGGTGTACTCACCCGGCGTCACGGCCCGGACGATATAGGCCAGGCGGCGCGGGCGCCGGTTGGTAAGATCCATTGCCGCTGCGTAGCGGTCATCCCGCGTCTCGCTCATCGCGGGTGAATAAATCTCGCCCAGCCAGCGATAGGGTCCCCGGGCGCCGGCATCGGACGGATTGAGTTCCGTCTCGATTTCAAAACCCGGCGGCAGGAGATCGACAAGGATCGCGGGGATCAGACGCTGTTCATGCGGCGAGACCGTGATGTCAATCATCAGGCGGTCGCCCTGGACCAGGCGTTCCAGGTCCACGGCCGAGCCGTCGAGCGCAAGCACGCGCTTTTGGACCGAAATCCCTTCGGCGGCTGCGCCGGGGGCTGCGCGGCTTTCACCATGGGCCAGCTGGGTGACCCAGACCGGCCCCGCACCGGCCGCCGAGAACTCAAGCGGCGTCCCGATCATGTCAGGCGTCAGCCGGAAGACCGGGCGGGCTGGATCATCGGCCTCGACCGGCCCCTCGATCACGACCGCGTCCGCGCCGCCGGACAAGCCCTGCGCGGCAAACAGCAAGAAAGCCTTCTCCTGCGTCGTCAGGCGCGACGGTTCGGGCAGCTCGGCGACAACACGTTCTGCCAGGCGGGCAATCCGCTCGGCGTCACCGGTTTCGGCGGCATAGGCGACCACACCGGCGAGATCGCGGCGGGCACTCTGGTACCAGTCGCCCGGGTTTTCGTATCCAAGCGCGGCCTCGGCGGCATCAAGGGCACTGCGGGATCGCGCCCGGTCACCGATCAGGTGCAAGGCGGCGCCGAGCTGGGCCAGGGCCAGCGGGCTGTCGATCCGGTCGAGCCTTTCATCATGCATGTAACGCAGGCGCGAGCGATCGACACGTCCGCCGCGGGCCAGCACGTAAAGCGCATAGGCCGCGCTGCGATCCGACAGGCGCTCCGCGGTGTCGGTCTGGCCACGCCAGGAATAGATGCTCGTATTGTAGCCGCTGGCGCGCCAGTTCTCCTGCGCCGCAACATGTTCAAGGACCGCATAGGCGCGATCGAGCGCGGTATCCGGGACGGTGAAACCGGCCTCTTTGGCGCGCGCCAGGAAATCGACGGCATAGGCGCCGATCCAGGGACGGCTCTGACGGTCGCCGATCTGCCAGAGCCCGATGGAACCATCATTGGCCTGGCGGTTGAGCAAGGTCGCAACGGCTTCCTGGATAATCGCCCGGCTGCCATCGATATCATCCAGCCCGGCGGCGCCCGACAGCGGTGCGGCCATCAGGAGCGGCATCGCCCGGCTGGTGATCTGCTCGGTACAGCCATAGGGGTAGCGCGACAGCGAGCGCAACAGGGCGGCCTCGTCGAGCGGGGTCGGCGAAAAGCTCAGCGTGACGGCTGAATTGCCCGGCAGATACGCAGCCAGCGCTTCGGAACCCAGGGTCCAGCGCTCTCCGGGCAGAAGGCGGCCGCGCGTCACCGTGGACGAGGGCAGCCAGGCCGAGCGCACTTCGATGGGATAGCCGCGCGAAACCGCGAAGCTGTCGGGACCGGCCACGTCCAGCCCGACCGACCCGATGCCGGCATCTTCGCCGGTCAGCGGGTAGCGGCGATCGGCCCGTTCGCCCTGTTCCAGGCGCAGGCTGTCATCAGCCGAAGCCGACACGGCGCCGGTGGCCGAGACGGTGGTCAGATACTCGCCAGCGACGCCATCGACATTGTCGATGGTCAAGGTCGCGGTGGACACGTCGCCGGGAGCCAGGAAACGCGGCAGGACGAGTTCGGCCGGAACATCGTCCCTGACGGTCAGGGGCTGCGAGAGCCCGCCAACTGCCGATGGGCTCCAGGCGACGGCCATCAGTCGCAATTCACCATTGAAATCGGGGATGTCCAGGCTGACCGTCGTGCGGCCATTGCGATCGACAGAGACCGGGCCGGAGAACAGCGCCACGGTGCGCGTCGGCACCACGGTCAGACCGGCCCCCCCAATCTGGTCGCCCCCGGAGCGCACGGCCGCCGCTGCGCCCTGGTTGGGATCGAGCAGGCGGCCATAATCGTCGTACAGCGCCACATCGAGGGCGGCCTGGCCAAAGAACCAGCTGACCGGATCGGGCGAGGCAAAACGGGTCAGGGCGAGAATGCCCTCATCGATAGCCGCCACCGTCACAAAGGCGCCTTCGCGCACGGGACCGTCGAGCGTCAGACCCAGGTCCAGCGTCTGGCGGGGATGGATGCGCTCGGGCACGTCGAATGCGAGTTCGAAGGTCCGACCGCCCATATCGACGGGCAGATAGGCAACGCCCACGGCGCGGCGCGGCGCCGGCTGGTCCACCGGGTGACGCGGGGTGAACAGCGAGACCATCGCATAGGCCCCGGCCCCCCATTCTTCGGTGACGCGGAAGCTCAGCTCGGCGCCTTCCGGCGGGATGGTGATCGAGCGGGTCTCGATCACATGGTCGCTGGCGATCACAATCTCGGCCTCGCCGGCATAAGGCGGCAGGAGGCTGAGCGTGACCTGGTCGCCCACCGCGGTCGGCGTGTCAGGCGTCGACAGCGCGACCCGGTCGGGCGCTTCGCTGCCGGACTCGGCAGTCGAACCCCAGCCGACCCAGAAATCGGTTGACGCGGTCTGCCCGCTCGCCGCATCGGTCACGACGAGGCGGTAGCTGCCCCAGTCCAGGGCACGGATATCGATCGAGGCCGGCCCGTCTGCCGGCGTCGTGACCACGCCTTGTTCGATCGGAATGATCTCGCGCGTGCGACGCCATTGCCAGCGACCACCATCGACCCGGTACCAGTCATACTGCCAGTCGATCCGGACCAGCTGCCAGTCGAGTGGCACGGCCAGTGCTTCGCCTGCCGGATCGAGGGCAATGACGTCGATCGCGGTTTCGCGATTGCGTTCGGCGCGACCGTCGAATTGGGGACGCAGGCCGAGATAGAGATCGGCCGGGCGATAGGGAATGCGCACATCATCAGCAACCGGACGACCGCCCGGCTCGATGGCCGCGATCACGGCGCGCAGACGCAGCGGCTGCGTCGCATCACGGCCGGATTCGCCCAGATCGATCGTCTGCACGGCGCGGCCCGCCCCGTCGGCCACCGTGTCAGGCAGGTCCTGCGTGAATTCGCGGAAGGGCTCGTCGCTGCGACCGAACCGGAAATCGGCGCGCTCGTCGAACGGGCTGGGATCGACCTCGACGCGCACCCGCCCCTCAACAACGAGTCCAGCGCCCGGGGCGCCATAGAGGAAGCGGACATTGGCCTCGACATCGCGCGCTTCGCCGGCACGGACAGGCGTCGCGTCGTCGGCATCGAGCGTCAGCGCCACGCGTTGCGGCACAAAGTCCTCGACCGAGAAGCTGACCTGTCCGACACGGCCATATCCGTCCATCTCGGCAAGAATGCGCCATTCGCCGCGGGCGGCATTGCGCGGGATATCCCAGGTCCAGGAAACGCCGCCGGCCTGTTCGGCAGCGGGGAAGCGGATATTGGCAGCCTCGATCCCGTTGGGTCCGAAAACAGTCAGGTCAACCGGGCGATCGCTGATCGCGCGCGCTTCGGCATCGCGCATCAGGGCGCTGACCTGAACGGCCTCGCCGGGCCGATAAATGCCGCGGTCGAGATAGACGAACCCGTCTGCCCCGTCCGGACGCTGACGCCCGGAAGTGTCAAGGCCGGACAGGTCGACCGGATTGCGCTGGAAATCGAGAATCGCGAAGTCATTGTCCGGCCCGTAGGCCGTCAGCATGCGCGGAGCCATGGCACCCTCGCCGCGGGTCAGCGGGCCGTCAAACCGGGCCCGCCCGCTGGAATCGGTGGTGGCACTGGCGAGGACCTCGTTCGATCGCGCCACCAGTTCGACCCGGACCCCGGCAACCGGGCGGGCGGTCTGCAGCGAGCGGACCATGAAGTCGACACCGTCAGTGCCGCGATAGGCCGTCAGGGCCAGATCGGTGATCACCAGCCAGCGGGTCGCCCGGGCAGGCGTACGGTAGTCGTCCTCGGCCTCGGCCGCATCGACAACGGTGATGTGATAGGCGCCCGGCTCCAGCGTGCCGATTGCTTCGGCAATCGGGAACACCGTACTGACCGGCGTATTGAGCAGGCCGGCAGTATCCATCTCGCCGCGCCAGATGGTCTCCCCAACCCCGTCAGGATCCTCCTCCTGACCGGTCCAGTAATAATCGCCGGCCGCGACATTGGCGCCGGACGTGATCGAGCGAAAGGCGAGCGCGCGATCATTGATGCGGTGAAGAGTAACCGCAACACTGTCGACATTGACCGTCTCGATCGCCAGGCCATCGGCATCGAGACGCGGCAGGATCACGCCGTCGCCGGCAATCCCGACATAAGCAGGCCGGTCACCGAAATCGACATCGACAGTTTCGTCTGCGAGCAGGCCATCGCCATTGGCGGCGGGCAGGCCGGCGCGCAGGGTCAGCGATTGTCCCTCTCCAAAGCCCAGACCACCGACGCACAGGGTCTGGCCATCCGCATCGAGAGCGATGGGACGCGCCGGTGTGACCGATACATAAGAGGTGTAGTCCGCTTCAGGATCGAGCGGATGGGTGAAGCCGAGGCACAGGGTTGGCGCGTCGCCGTCGACATCAATGGCATAGCGCAGGAATCCGAACTGGCCGGGGGTCGGCTCCGTGGCCCGAGGCGCGGAGGCATCGCGGGTTTCGAAGGTCGGCCCGTTGCTGGCCTCGTCCGAACCCCCTGAACAGGCGGCCAGAGCCATTGCGAGCATCCCGACAAGCCAGATCGCGGACCGTTGCACCATTACTGTCTCTCCCTGTCACAGCGGCGCAACCATAGGCCAACGCGACGCCGAGCGCATCCACAAAGCTTACGAAACATTAGGTTTTCTGGCGCTCGCCCCGATGGGCTGCAGAACGGCTCGCGGCTGTTCAGTCGAGCGGCAAGCCGCACAGCGCCGCGATGGTGCGCCACGGCACCGCGGCAGAGGCAAAGCCCAAAACCACGATGGCCAGCCCCACGCCCCATCGCAGGCGCGGCGTCCGCGCCAGCGCGAGGAATTGCGTCACGCCAAACGCGGCAGCCGTCACGGCGGGCAGGGTTCCAAGGCCAAAGCCCAGCATGATCAGGGCGCCGGACACTACCGACCCGGACAAGAGCGCGTAGAACAGCGTCGCATAGACCATCCCGCAAGGAAGCAGCCCCCAGACCAGGCCAGCGAGGACCGGGCTGGCGGCATGCAGGCGGTGGCCGAGCCGCGCTGAGACGAACGAC
This sequence comes from Maricaulis sp., assembly GCF_015665295.1. Classification (GTDB taxonomy): domain Bacteria; phylum Pseudomonadota; class Alphaproteobacteria; order Caulobacterales; family Maricaulaceae; genus Maricaulis. Next base: position 37,619 of record NZ_JADFAJ010000025.1, on the reverse strand, counting down.
TGGAAAGCGGCACCGGCCCGGTCAAGTCCGGCCAGCGATGGCGCCCAGCCTGCGACCGACAGGCCGATATAGACCAGAACCAGCGCCCCGGCCCAGCGCAGCACGAGATGGGCCGCCGCGCGATCGAACTCGAAATAGACCTGCGAACCCAGCGCCGCCAGCACAGCTCCCGCCGCGATATAGGCCGCCACACGGCCCAGCTGCGCGAGCAGAAGCGTGCGGATGCGGTCCGCCTTGCCCGCCGATGGCGACAGGGTCATCGTCAGGCTCGCCGCGATGCCGCCGCACATCCCGACGCAATGCAGGCTGGATGCGAAACCGGCGAGAAAACCGCCGACGATGCTGAGTTGTACGAGAGTTGCGTCCGTCATGACCGCTCCTTGCCACGAGGCTGGGGCCCGGGCCACTGTCAAGAAAGCTGGAAAGCCACAAAAAAAGTGTGGCGTAATGCCGCAAAGCCGACTTCAATCGGTACGCCAAGATGCATGGGGGAAAGCACGATGATGCCACTTCGGACCGTTAGACGCGATGCGCCTTGGCAATGGTTGCGCGCCGGCTGGAATGATTTCCGCCGGGCGCCCGGTGTCTGCCTCGCCTATGGCGGCATTTTCGTTGCGCTTGGCGCTCTGGTCATTCTCGGCCTGGTGGCGGTGGGAATGAGTTCGACCATCCCGGTCGCACTCAGCGGGTTTGCGCTGGTCGGCCCGGCGCTCGCCGTAGGCATCTACCAGGTCAGCCGGGCGTTCGAAAAAGGCGAGACACCCCGGTTTCGCGTCATCATTTCCCGCTTTCCCCAGCGCATTGCGCAGATCGGCTTTCTGAGCATCCTGCTCGGCCTGCTCTTGATGATCTGGATGCGCGTCGCGCAAATCCTGCTGGTCGTCCTCGCGCCGTTCGCGCCGCTGGAACCGGGCGCCTTCCTCAACTTCCTGCTGACGGATGGCGCCGGGCTTACGCTGCTGGCCGTCGGCACCGTCTTCGGCGGCGCGCTGGCCACGCTGTCCTTCGCCATTTCGGTCATCGCCTTTCCGCTGCTGGTCGATCGCGATGTCGATGCCATCACCGCGCTCGCGACCAGCTTCAATGCGGTCTTGAAACAGCCCTTCGTGATGGTCACCTGGGCCTGGCTGATCGCCTTCATTATCGGAGCCGGGATCGCCGCTTTCGGGATCGGGCTGGCAGTCGCCTTCCCCTGGATTGCGCTGGCCACTTGGCATGCCTATCGCGACTTCATGCCAAAGGACGAGGCCTGATCCGCTCAGCCCTCGCCCGGCTTGCTCTGGCCAAGCTTGATGTTGCCCGATTTGCCTTGCCCCGGCTCGGCCTGACCTGGCTTGGCCTGCACAGGCTTGGCCTGCCCTGGCTTGGCGTGCCCTGGCAGGGGTTCGTCATCATCCATCAGGATCCGCTGGGCCGCCCCGTCCATATCGTCGAACTGACCACTGCGCAGGCTCCACAGGAAGCCCACAAGGCCCAGCGCGCCCATGGTCAGGGCAACCGGTATGAGCCAGATCAGGACAGACATCAGCGACCGCTCCGTGCCAGCCGCAGCGCGTTGAGTGTCACCAGAACCGAGGAGGCAGACATGGCGATGGCGGCAATCAGCGGCGTCACCAGACCGGCAACCGCCATCGGTACGGCGATCGCATTATAGCCCGCCGCAAGCGCAAAATTCTCAAGCACCCGGCGCCTGGCGCCACGTGACACGTCCAGCGTCACCAGGCAGGCGGCGAGGCGATCGCCCTGCAGCACGAAATCAGCCGCTGCCTGGGATATCTCGGCCGCCGAGGCCAGTGAGACCGAGACATTGGCAGCCGCGAGGGCCGGCGCGTCATTGATACCGTCGCCGATCATCGCGACGCTCCCGCCATCGGCCTTGATGGCTTCCAGCCGGGTGATCTTGTCTCTTGGCTGCAATTCGGCCTGCCAGTCGGCAATGCCCAGTGATGCCGCCACGGCCGCGACAGGTCCCTCGCGGTCACCGGAAAGCAGCTCGACCCGGCAGCCGCGGGCCACGAGGCCGGCAACGGTTTCGGCCGCATCACTGCGCACACGGTCTTCAAACCGGAAGCGCACCGGCTCGCCCTCGCCGAGCTTCAGCCAGGCCTCGGTATGCGGATCACTCTTCGCGGTGATGCCAAGCCAGCGCGCCGCGCCAAAGCGGATCGTCGTGCCGTCGACCTCGGCTTCCAGCCCGCCGCCGGGCACTTCACGGACATTGGCCGCAGCCTCGCCCATGCCCGCCGCATCGGCGATGGCACGTGACAGGGGGTGGCGGCTGGTGCGGGCGAGCCTGGCGGCCTGATCGAGCGCCCCTTCGGGCAGGCTTTCAGGCGCGACGAGGCGCGGACGGCCCTCGGTCAGAGTGCCGGTCTTGTCAAACACGACGGTGTCGACGCCGGCAAAGCGTTCCAGCGCATCGCCGGACTTGACCAGCACGCCCTCGCGATAAAGCCGACCGGACGCCACCACCTGGACGGCCGGCACGGCCAGTCCCAGCGCACAGGGACAGGTGATGATCAGCACGGCGATCGCATTGATGATGGCCGGCCGCACCTCGCCACCAATCAGCAACCAGCCGACCAGGGTCAGCGCGGCGAGACCGTGCACGACCGGCACGTAGAGCCGCGCCGCATGGTCGGCCAGGCGCACATAGCGCGAGCGGGCCTGTTCACCGGCCTCCACCAGGCGCGTGACCTCGGCGAGCAGGGAATTGTCACGGTCAGCGCGCGCTTCCAGCACCAGCTTGCCGTCCAGATTGAGCATGCCGGACCAGACATCCAGCCCCGGCGTCGCCGTCACCGGTGCCGTCTCGCCGGTCACCAGAGAGCCGTCCAGCGCGCCCTCGCCTTCCAGGATGCGCGCATCCACGGGCACCCGGTCACCGGCAGCGAGGACCAGGTGATCGCCGGCCCGGACATCGCGCGCCGGTATGGCCCGGATACTGCCATCAGCCTCGAGCCGGTTGGCCGTGGCCGCCTGCATCGCGGCAAGACCGCGGGCCGCCTCGCCGGCACGCGCGCGCAGGCGCATGTCGAGAAAGCGTCCGATCAGCAGGAAGAAGAGCAGCATCACGGCGGCGTCGTAATAGGTCTGGCCGTGACCGATGAATGTCTCCCAGACCGACAGGCCGCACGCCAGCAGCACGGCCAGCGAGATCGGCACGTCCATATTGACATGACCGGACTTCAGGGCCGCAAGGGCCGAGCGGAAGAAGGGCTGACCGGCAAAGGCGGCGGCCGGCAGCACGATGAGCGCCGAGATCCGGTGCATCAAGGCCTGCATCGTCTCGGTCATCTCCAGCCCGCCGGACCAGACCGAGATCGACAACAGCATGACATTCATCATCGCGAAACCGGCCACCGCCATCGCGCGCAGCAGGCGTTTTTCTTCCTCACGCTGCGGGTCGGCATCGCTTTCCGGTTCATACGGCGTCGCCGGGTAGCCGAGCTGGCCGAGCTGGCGGACATAGCCGGAGGCCAGGGCCTCGTCGCCGTGCCAGCTCAGGGCCAGCCGGCCAGTCGACAGGTTCAGACGCGCGGTCTCGACCCGGTCATCGGCCTTCAATCCGCTCTCGATACGGGCGATGCATCCGGCACAGGTGGCGCCGCGAACCAGAAGGTCGAGATGGGACACGCCATCCTGCCGGCGCACGAAAGCCCGCGGGTCAGCGCCGCCTTGCGGGCGGGCATCGCCGGAATGAATGTCTAGGGCAGCCATAGTTCACTGACCATTTCAAACGGAGCATCGCCAAGTGTGTGCACCTGCAGCCGCCAGTCACCGGTCCCGCCGCAGGGCAGTGCCACACGGTAGACCCCGGGCCGCGCTTCGGCAAAATCAAGCGGGCAGTCGCGTCCGGTATCGGCCCGGTGGATCAGCGTACCGACCAGAGCCAGACCGGTCACCGGCGCGCCGTCGGCATCGGAAATGGCCACCAGCAAGTCCTGCTCGACCAGATTGACCCGGGCCTGCCAGCCCAGCGCCGCCTGGGCCTCACGGCGATCCAGCGTGTCGTTGTAATTCAGCCCCTGAACATAGGAGCGCGGCACGTCCTCGCCGGGATGGGTTTGCAGGGCCAGCGTGATGAAGGTGGCGTTGACGCCGATCGTGACGCCAAAGAAGGCGAGGATCATGATCAGCACATGCCAGCCGCGCAGCGGATTGAGCGGATTGCGCATCAGGGGGCTCCCGTGATCAGCACCGAGCGTGTGGTTGCGACCTCGCCGGTTTCCAGATCGACGACACGGAACCGGATTTCCTCGCGCGGGCCGTCAATCGCATCCGCCGGCAGGGTCAGATAGACAACATAATCCTGCGACCGGTCCGGCCCGATCAGGATCTGGTCTGGCTGTTCATCGCTGGCACCGAGAATACGCGGGCGGATCGCTGCGCCGCCCTCGACCTCGAGACGCATCACACGCCCGGAATTGGCCTTGTTGATGACATTGACCGTATAGCCGTTTCGCACCGATCCGTCTGACAGGCGCACATAATTGGGATTGCGGTCCCGCTGCGAATTCAGCTCAAGCTCGGTGCGCGTCAGCAGGGCGCCCAGCATGAGCGCCGAGACGATCACCAGCGCGACCGCATAGACCATGGTCCGCGGCCGCACGAAGCGGTAGATCGGTTTCTCGCCAGCCACGTAGCGATCAATATTGTCGTCGGTCTCGTAGGTGATGAGCCCGGTCGGGCGGCCGACCTTTTCCATGATGTCGTCACAGGCATCAATGCACAGGGCGCACTGGATGCATTCCAGTTGCGAGCCGTCGCGGATATCGATCCCCATCGGGCAGACGGCGACGCATTGCTTGCAGTCGACGCAGTCGCCGCGATCGTCCCAGCTATCCGATTTCTTGTGGGCACCCCGAGGCTCACCCCGGTCGATCCGGTAGGTGACATTGAGCGCATCGCGATCGGTCATCGCCGCCTGGATACGCGGCCAGGGGCACATATATGTGCAGACCTGCTCGCGCATGGTGCCGGCCAGCGTATAGGTGGTGAAGGTCAGGACCCCGGCGAACACATAGGATGACGGCGCTGCCGTCCCGGAGAAGAAATTGGCCAGCGTGTCCCAGGCATCGTGGAAATACAGGATCCAGGCCCCGCCGGTGGCAAAGGCGATGACCAGCCAGATCGCGTGCTTGCCGATCTTGCGCCAGGCCTTGTCGAACGACCACGGCGCCCGGTCCAGCTTGATACGGGCATTGCGGTCGCCCTCGAACAGGCGTTCGACCATGATGAAGAGATCGGTCCAGACCGTCTGCGGACAGGCATAGCCGCACCAGACCCGGCCAAACAGTGCGCTGGCGAGGAAGAGTCCGAGCGCGGCCATGATCAGCAAGCCGGTGATGTAGTAGATTTCCTGCGGCCAGACCTCGATGAAGAAGAAGTAGAAGCGACCGTGGGCGAAATCGACCAGGACGGCCTGGTCGGGCGCGTCCGGACCGCGGTCCCAGCGCAGGAAGGGGATGAGATAATACACCCCCAGCGCCAGGGCCATGATCACCCATTTGGCAAAGCGGAACTTGCCATGCGCGAGCTTGGGATAAATCGGCTCGCGCTTCTTGTAGAGCTCCCGGGTCTCGGCGGCATTGACGGCCTCGGCCCGGGATTGCGTGATACCGGGCGCGGCCATGCCCTGTTCGGCGGTGTCAGACATGACTGCTTTGAACCCGATCCATCACGCGTGCGCCATGCGACCTAGCGCCCCGTGGGACGAGCTGTCGCATCCTCGCCACCGCCCAGCAGGAAGACATAGGCCGCCAGGGCGTCAATCGTGGCCTCGTCAAGACGGTCCTCCCAGGCCGGCATCACACCGTAGGGGCCGCGGTGAATGATCGCCATGACCTGCTCGCGCGTACCACCATAGAGCCAGTCCTGATCGGTCAGGTTCGGGGCGCCCTGCAGGCGGTCTCCGCGACCGTCCGCCATGTGGCAGCTGGCACACTGGGCCTCGAAAATGGCCTCGCCGCGCTGGATGGCGCCGACATCGGCACTGGTGCCGGACAGGGACAGGACATAGTCGGTCACATCGCCGATCTGGGACCGGCTGAGCAGCTCGTCACGACCGAAGGCCGGCATCTGGGAAAAGCGCGTGTCGGGATGCTCGGAGCGGATGCCGACTGTCAGGGTGGTGCGGATATCCTCATAACTTCCGCCCCACAGCCAGACATCATCATTGAGATTGGGATAGCCGACAAAGCCCTGCGCGCCGACACCGTGACAGGTCGCACAATTATCACCGAACACCGCATCCCCCGCGGCCAGGACAAAGCCGAGCAGCTGCGGATCGTTTTCGATCTCCGCTATGGAAGCCCCCTCAAGCGCCGCGAAGCCGCCAGCCCGCTCTGCATCGAGCGCGTCCAGCGCCGCCGCGACATTGGCCCGCTCGGAGTGATTGCGAAGACCACGGGTGTGGTCGGTCTCGCCTGCGAGGCCCGGCAAGGCCGGCCAGGCAGGCATGAAGACCCAGTAGATCACGGCCCAGACGATGCAGCCGTAGAAGATATACAACCACCAACGCGGCAGTGGCGTGTCGAGTTCCTTGATGCCATCCCATTCGTGACCGGTCGTCTCGGTACCGCTGTGGGCATCGGTTTCGCGCTTGCTGTCATGCTCGGACATGGGTCTCGTCCTCGGTCTCACCGGCCATCGCCGGCGTGTCGTTTTCAGTCAGGGGCGCACTGGCTGCCGCGTCGAAACGGGCCTGGTTGCGCGGCCAAAGGGCATAGACCAGCGCCGCGCCGAACAGCGCCACGAAGATCAGGAGGCCCCAAGTCTGTGCGAAGGTGGAGAGGATCTCATACATGACGCTACCTCAGATTCTCGTCGGCTTCGGCTTCATAGGTGGAGAAGTCCACCATGGTGCCGAGCACCTGCAGATAGGCGATGAGCGCATCGAGCTCGGTCACCAGATCCGGATTGCCATCGAAATCGCGCATCACCGCTCCGGGATAGCGTTCCTGGAAGCCGTCATAGTCCTCGGCGAACGGGTCGAGCTGGGTTTCGATGTCCGAGACGGCCGCCCCCAGCATGTCGTCGCTATAGGGCACACCAACCGTGCGGAGGGCCCGCAGATTGGCTTCGACATTGTCGAAGGCCAGTTCGGACGTCTCGAGGAAGGGGTAGGCCGGCATCACCGATTCCGGCACCACGGCCTGGGGCAGGCGCATGTGATCGCGGTGCCATTCGTCGGAATAGCGGCCGCCGACGCGGGCGAGGTCCGGCCCTGTCCGTTTCGAGCCCCACTGGAAGGGGTGGTCGTACATGCTCTCGGCCGCCAGCGAGTAATGGCCGTAACGTTCCACTTCGTCACGCAGCGGGCGGATCATCTGCGAGTGGCAGTTATAGCACCCCTCGCGGATGTAGATGTCCCGGCCGAGCTGTTCGAGCGGCGTGTAGGGCCGCACGCCATCGACCTCCTCGATGGTTGAATCGAGATAGAAGAGCGGGGCGATTTCGACGATCCCGCCAATGGACACGGTCACCAGCACACCGACGGTGAGGATGAGCGAGTTCTTTTCGAAGAGCGATTTGTGCAGATCGCTCCAGAGAGATTTTTTCCCTGACATGACGACCTCCTATTTCGCCGCTTCGAGTGCGGGCTGATCGATGACGTTCTCGTCAACCTCAACCGCATCACCGCGCACGGTACGGTACACATTGTAGACCATGATCAGGGCACCCGCGAGGTAGAGCACGCCACCAACGGCCCGGATGATATAGGGGATGTACATGGCCTCGACGGTCTCGACGAAGGAGTATTCCAGGAAGCCGAGCGCATTATAGGTCCGCCACCACAGGCCCTGGAGGATGCCGGCCGTCCACATCGAGGTGATGTAGAGCAGGATGCCGATGGTCGCGATCCAGAAATGCCAGTCGACCAGCGCCTTGGAATACATGCCCTTGCGCTTCCACAGCCAGGGAACCAGGCAATAGAGCGCGCCGAAGGAGACGAAGCCGACCCAGCCGAGCGCACCGGAGTGCACATGGCCAATGGTCCAGTCGGTATAGTGTGACAGCGCATTCACGGCGCGGATCGACATCACCGGCCCCTCAAAGGTCGACATGCCATAGAAGGCAACCGACATGACCAGCATGCGAACCACCGGGTCGGTACGCAGCTTGTCCCAGGCGCCCGAGAGCGTCATCAGCCCGTTGATCATCCCGCCCCAGGACGGCATCCACAGCATGATCGAGAAGGTCATGCCCAGCGTCTGCGCCCATTCCGGCAGCGCCGTATAGTGCAGGTGGTGCGGACCGGCCCAGATATAGATGAAGATCAGAGACCAGAAGTGGATGATCGACAGGCGGTAGGAATAGACCGGCCGGTTCACCCGCTTGGGGATGAAGTAATACATGATCCCGAGGAAGCCGGCGGTCAGGAAGAAGCCGACCGCGTTATGGCCGTACCACCACTGGGTCAGGGCATCTTGGACCCCGGCAAAGGCCGAGTAGGAGCGCGAGCCAAGCCAGGAAACCGGCATGGCCAGGTTATTGATCACATGCAGGACGGCAATCGTGACGATGAAGGCCAGGTAGAACCAGTTCGCCACATAGATATGCGGTTCCTTGCGCTTCCAGAGCGTGCCGAGGAAGACCAGGAGATAGACGACCCAGACCAGGGTCAGCCAGATATCGGCATACCATTCCGGCTCGGCGTACTCCTTGCCCTGGGTGATCCCGATGAGATAGCCCGAAGCGGCAATCAGGATGAAGAACTGATAGCCCCAGAACACGAACCAAGGCCAGATTCCGCCGGCAATCCGGGTCCGGCAGGTCCGCTGGACGACATAGAAGGAGGTCGCAATCAGAACATTGCCGCCGAAGGCAAAGATCACCGCAGATGTGTGCAGCGGACGCAGACGGCCGAAACTCGTGAAGCCGAAAGCTTCCAGGTTGAGGACCGGAAAGGCGAGCTGGAAGGCGATGACAACGCCAACCAGAAGGCCGGCCACACCCCAGAATAGCGAGGCGATAACCCCAGCCTTGATAAGGCTTTCGTTATACTCGCGCTCGTCGGTGACGACCCCGCCCCCTGCGATCGCGCCGACCAGCAGGATAATCCCGGTCAGGAATCCGCCAAGAATGAGCCAGGACTGGCCGCGCATGGCGGCATCCGGCGCATAGGCCGCCGCGAAAAGTGCCCACAGGGCACCCAATACGGTAATGAGGAGAACGATGGCTGTGGACGGGTCGGACCCGGCTCGTTTCAGCCCGTGTGCGGATATCATGTGCGCCCCCGGAGATTGGCTTTCATGGTCCGGGTGTAGCGCAGTTTCCCACAAAATATCTATGGCAATTTGTCACGTGCGACAAAGCTGGCCTGCGCGACATCCTTGACGCGACGCTAGCACGCGAACCCGCCCTGCCAAAGCAGGCGGACGGCTGTGGACTGTCATCCCCGGCCCGGCAGCTTGATCGAAACCGGGAACCCGTCAACTCTGCCCGCAACAGACCGCCGAGACGGTCGATCAACGGGAGAGAGATCATGAACTGGGCCTTGTCCATTGACCGCAAGACCATCACCGATGTGGCCATCATCGAGGAAACGCCGCGCCCGCTGGATGCCGGCGAGGCACGCCTGGCAATCGACAGCTTCGCGCTGACCGCCAACAATATCACCTATGCCGCCTTCGGTGACGCCATGCGTTATTGGGACTTCTTTCCCGGTTCGGACGGTCGCTGCCGCCTGCCCGTCTGGGGTTTTGCCGAAGTTTCGGAAACGCGCGCTGACGGGCTGCAGGCCGGTGAGCGAATCTACGGGTATTTTCCGGCGGCGAGCGAGCTGATCGTCACACCCGGAAAAATCTCGCCGGGCGCCTTCATCGACTCGGCACCACATCGGGCCGACCTGCCGCCGGCCTATAACAATTATGTCCGCTGCAGCGTTGATCCCGGCTGGACTTCGGCCGGCGAGCCGGCCCAGATGGTGCTGCAACCGCTCTTCATCACCGCCTGGCTGCTCGACTTCTTTCTGCGTGATCCGGCAAACGGTTTCACCGATGCGCCGGTCCTTCTGACCAGTGCGTCGAGCAAGACCGCGATCGCCCTCGCCTTCGCGCTCAAGGCCGGTGGCGGCCGCGAGGCGATCGGCCTCACCTCGTCACGCAATGCGGAGTTTGTTGCCGGCCTCGACCTGTACGACACGGTGATCACCTATGATGCGGTCGATACGCTGGATCCGCAGCACCCGGCCGTGATTGTCGACTTCGCCGGCGATGCCGGTCTAAACCGGGTCCTGCATACCCACCTTGCCGGACGGCTGGCCGGCAATGTCCGGGTCGGTGGCGCCCATTGGGAGCAATCCGCCCCGCCGCGCGACCTGCCGCCGCCACGCCCGCAATTCTTCTTCGCGCCGGACGCGGCACGGACCCTGATCAAACAGTGGGGTCCGGAGGTGTTCGACCAGCGCTACAAGGCGGCCTGGCGGACCTTTGCCGACGCCGCGCCAGGCTATTTCGACTTCCGGTCAGCGGACGGGGCAGAGGGCGCACTGGCAACCTATCAGGCGCTCCTTGATGGCAAGGCCAAACCCCGCGACGGCGTGACGATCAACACCTGACCGTCGCGACAGCCTGGCCGCCTCAGGCCTCGGCATCGCCGGTCACCGGCGGGCTTGGTATTTCAGGACCGGTCGATTGCGGCTGGTTGAGGCTGGCCCGCATCAGCTGACGCAGGCGGGCATAATAGGCGAGCTTGTCGATATAGGTCTCGATCGCGTGGTCACCGAGACCGGCCGCCCCCCAGCTGACAAGCAGGCGCCGGCCGCTTTGCCACCAGCGCTCGATCAGGCTGGGATTGTTCATGAACGCCATGCCTGGAAAGTCGATCTTGCCGGCCGGGGTCTCCGACGCGGTCGCCGGTCCGAGATAGCGCAGATCGCCGCCATGGCGGTATTCGCGAACCCGTTCGAGATAGGGCGAGAGCTTCGAGACGACCGGCAGCCAGCGGACGAGCATGCGTACCACATTGATCACGGTCGAGCTCAGCGGCACGGCCGTGACGATGTCGGCCGCATTCACGATCCGGTAGACCGGTGTGAATATCTGGTTGGTGAAGGCCTGGTTGGAGACCCGCGGCGCGCCGAATGTATAACAGGCGCCGCGCGATCCATTGGCCACGAAACGGGTCGCCACCACAGCGAGCCCGCCGCCCAGGCTGTGCCCGGTGATGAAGAGAGGCAGGTCCATGCAATCTTCGCGCTCCAGCACGGCGGCGATCTGGTCCTCGACCGAGCGATAGGCGCGATAGAAGCCCTTGTGGACCTTGGCCACGCCCCCCTCGAGCGTTCGCCCGTGCGGCAATTCCATCAGTTCAAGATCAAGGTCGGTACGCAGGTCCGCCATCCGGGTCGGCTCGGTGCCGCGAAAGGACAGCACCAGCATTTCCTCCGGCGGACGGTCGGGCCGGACCGGGCGGCTCAGCCGGGCGAGGAAGCATTGCGTATCGTGTCGCAATCCCTCGCTCAGGCTGATCGTCGAGAGCAGCTCGAAATCGAACGCGTCGAGCAGGCCGCGCAATTGCTCGCGCCCCGCCTCGCCCTCGCCGGGCCGGATCAGGCGCGACAATTCGGCCATGATGGCGGCAATATCAGCCTTGCCGACAAGCGCCTCGGCAACCCGGCGCAAGGCGGTCTGGTCCAACGGATTCTCGAACGGCAGATAGGCGAACAGCGACATAACCGACATCAGCCAGGCCGTCCGGTCCGAATAGGCGGCCCGTTTGACCGGTTGGGTCGCCAGATCGGCGTCGAAATGTCCCGCAAACTGCATCCGCCCCTCCCTCACCCGGAAGGGTTCAGTCTAGCGATACAGCCGCACGGCGTCACCCCTAGATTGAGCCATGCCTCACGACACGCTGGCATCGCGCGAACACGACGGATGCATCACCCTGTGATCAGAGAATGCTCTGGGTGATCAGAGAATGCTCTGGCCGGTCTTCTTCCAGTCGCTCATGAAGGCTTCCAGACCCTTGTCGGTAAGCTGGTGCTTGACCAGATTCCTGAGCACGGACGGCGGCACGGTGGCGACGTCGGCCCCGATCAGCGCGCATTGCTGGACATGATCGGCCGAGCGGATCGAGGCGGCGAGGATCTGGGTGTCGAAGGCGTAATTGTCGAAGATGGTCCGCAGGTTGGCGATCAGCTCCATGCCGTCGACGCCGAGATCATCAAGGCGGCCGATGAAGGGCGAGACATAGGTTGCGCCGGCCTTCGCCGCGAGCAGGCCCTGATTGGCCGAGAAGCACAGCGTGACATTGGTCTGGATGTTTTCCGCGGTCAGAGCCTGGCAGGCTTTGAGCCCTTCAAAGGTCAGCGGCAGCTTGACCACGACATTGTCAGCCAGCTCGGCCAGCTTGCGGCCCTCGGTGATCATCGCCGGCGCCTCGAGTGCCGTGACTTCGGCGCTCACCGGGCCATCGACGAGGTCGCAGATTTCCTTGACCACTTCCAGGAAATCCCGGCCCGACTTGGCAATCAGCGAGGGATTGGTGGTGACGCCATCAACCAGGCCGGCCTCGGCCAGCTCGGCGATCTCGGACGTTTCGGCGGTGTCGACAAAGAATTTCATGGCAGGCTCCTCGCAGGCGGTCGGACTTTGGCGCTTTGGTTACCGGTAACGGCCCGGTGTGACAATTCAAGCGGGCTCGAACAGGAAAACTCAGTACCCCGCCGGCTCGGCCCGGAAACCGGCACCCCGCAGGGCGGCGCGGATCCGGTCCATATGGTTGGCGTCCTGGGCCTCCAGCGAGATGTCGATATAGGTCACCTTGGCCGGCAGGTCGGAGAAGGTCTTGTGATAGGCGACATCGGTGACATTGCCGCCGGCCCGCGAGATCACGTCGGACACGGCCGAGAGCTGCCCCGGCACATCGACCAGCTCGATCCTGAACCGCGCAAGCCGGTTGGAGCGGGCGAGATCGCGCAGCAATAGCGACGACAGGAGCCGGGTATCGACATTGCCGCCGGACAGGACCAGCCCGACCTTGCGGCCGGCAAAGCGGTCGGGATGCGCCAGCACGGCCGCGAGCCCGGCCGCACCCGCCCCCTCCGGCAGGACCCGCATCTGCGAGATGAAGAGGTTGAGGGCACGTTCGATCTGGCGCTCGTCGACCAGCAGGACATCGTCGAGCAGGTCCATCAGGATGTCACCGGTCAGCCCGCCGGGTTCCCGCACCGCGATGCCTTCGGCCAGCGTGAAGCCGCCAACCGGCCGGTTCTCGCCGAGAAAGCGGTTGGCGAAGGACGGGAAGAGATCAGCCTGCACGCCGACGAGCTCGATATCCGGCTTGATGCGGCGCGCCGCCAGCCCGGCGCCTGCGGCCAGCCCGCCGCCGCCGACCGGAAAGACCAGCACGTCGAGATCGGGCTGATCCTCCAGCATCTCCATCGCCAGTGTTCCCTGCCCGGCCAGCACCACAGGGTCGTCGAACGGGTGGATGAAGACGGCGCCGGTCGCTTGCGCCTCGGCCAGTGCCAGCGCCTTGGCGGCGTCGAAATCCTCGCCGGCGATCTCGACCTCGGCCCCGAAGCCGCGCGTTGCATGGATCTTCACCATGGGCGTACCGTCCGGCATGAAGATGCGCGCCCTGATGCCCATCGCGGCGGCGCTGCGTGCCACGCCCTGGGCATGATTGCCCGCCGAGGCCGCGACAACACCGCGCGCCCTTTCCGCCGGCGAGAGCGCCGCCATCCGGGCATAGGCGCCGCGCTCCTTGAAGGACCCCGTGACCTGGAGGTTCTCCAGCTTGACGTGCAGGTCGCAGCCGGCCGCCGCTGCAAGACCGGGCGAGGCAATCATCGGGGCGCGCAGAATGCCGCCAAACCCGTCCGCGCGCAGGCGGTCGACATGGACAAATGCATCGGCGAGGCGATGGTCGGTCGTTCGAGCCGCCATGAATTGGCGGGATGTCTCGGGCAAGGTCATGCTGTCGCTCCGGGTGACCGCACAGAAAAAACCCCGCTCCTGGGTGCCAGGAGCGGGGTCAAACTGCACGATACCTAATTAAGGGGTCAGGTCGTGATCGTCGTCGCTCCAACTGGCGCTATGACGGGAATAATCGAATTGAGCGGAAGACGGCGCACAGCCATATCGGACATGGCGACGGCCATCCCCCGGCACGCCTGCAAGATTTTACCCACCAACTGGCGCATAACATCAACTTCCAACAAGATTTCACCACAACCATGCCGAAGCCCGGCAACTCTGTCCAGCGATAAACCGCACCGACCTAACCGGCAGCGTCATAGGCCTGCCTCAACCAGCCCAGCACCTCGCCATCTATCGCATCAACGGTGTCAAGTCGGACGCGGTGCGTGCACATCGCGTTGAAGGCGCCAGACGCTTCCAGCCGACCGGACGGCTCGACCCCTTTGAGATTGAGGCCGAGATCGAGGCGCGTCTTGGTCGATGGCTGGACCAGGCCGAACTGCCTGGCCCGGCGCAGCGAGACATAGGCCTTCTTGGGCGCCAGCTCGACATCTTCGCCAAACGCTTCCACGGCCTTGACCAGCCGGTCATGGATCGGCTTCAGCCCGGCCTTGGGGCCGGCATATTGTGCGGCGACGAGATCCTCCGCCGGCGCCGGAGCCGAGACCACCCGCCCTCTCGCCTCATGCGCCACCAGATTGGCGAAACCATGCGTCATGCCGTGCTCGCCCTTGAGCAGCTTGATCATCTCGCCATGCTTTTCCAGCCCGCTCGCCTTGACGATCGTGACCCATTCATCGAGCGATTTTCCGGTCTTGGCCGGCATGTTGTTGATCATGGCCTGGGCCATGTCCTCGGGGGAATTTGCCATGATCAGGCCTCCTCGACGGTCTTGATCACCGCAAGATCAGGCGCCCGCTCAAGCGGCCAGTTTTCCGTCAGGGCGGACTTCGGCGTGATTGGCGCCATCAGCGAGAACATGAACAGCATCATGCGGCCGCCGGTCGTCGCCTTGCCGGTCTCCACCAGCGCCTTGAGGTTCTCGCAGATGAACTTCGCCCCCTGGGCCATCTGCTTTTCGGACTTCGAAACCGGATCGCTGGCGGCGTGCTCGTTGATCAGGGTGAATTCGACCCCGCCCTCGATCGCCTTGAGGACATAGCGAACGATCGAGACCGGATCATCGGACGTCGTGAAACGGAAGGTATGGGCGTAGCGATGGGGCGGCTCGAACTCGATGACCTTGCCCATAACCAGTGTGTGGCGGCCATCCGGCGTGCGCATGGCAAAGGCTGCCCCCTCGGCCAGGCCCGGCGTGTCGTATTGCCCGTTGAAGAAGAAGGGCAGCGGCCGGTCGGTACGGATCAGCTCGGACCAGACCTGGTCGATCGTCGCCCGGATCACCACCCGGTACATCGAGGTCCGGATCTCTCCGGACAGGGTTTTGGCGTGTGGTTCACTCATCCTGGCTCCCCCTTCTTGTGAGCAATATCGGCGGTCTCCGGGCCACTGCCCTCGCGGGCGCGGCGCTGTTCGGCGAGGTATTTGATGTCCAGCATGCGACCGGACCAGAGCGCGGAATACTCGCTCGCCCACCGGTCATGGATCATCTGGATCGGCACCGCATTCATGTAGAGATGCCGCGTCCGGCCCCGCTTGTCCGAGATGATGAGACCCGCCGCCTCCAGCACGGACAGATGACGCATCACCGCGATCCGGCTGACATCGAAACGGCTGGCCACCGCCCCGACCGAACACCCCGGCTCATTGCGAACGATGTCGAGCATCTCGCGCCGCGTTGTGCTGGCAAGCGCCTGAAACACCGCATCCATCGTGTCCGGAGACATCATTTCATCACCTCATGTAATATATCTATTACATTTCGCATCCTGGATGACAAGCAATATCAATGAACCTGGCAATATTTCGCCATTAGACCCATGCCATGATTACCTATTTGGCGTCGCGAATAGGACTTGCTCGGGCGCCGCCGAGCCCGCCACATCAACTCGGGCTGAACCAGGCGCCAGCGAAAGCATGCCGGTTGAAGTCGCCCCCAAAACCCGTCACCCTGTCCTTTCGCACCGCAACATTTCGCTTCCATACCCGCCCCGAAGCGGGTTTCATGGTACCGGTACCAGCGCACTGGCCGGCGCGCGCCACCCCTGACCCAATCGGGAGACACCACTTGCCTACCGAAAAACTCCTCATCGCCAATCGCAGTGAAATCGCCATCCGCATCATGCGGGCCGCCACCGAACTCGGCCTGCGCACGGTCGCGATCTATGCCGAGGAGGACAAGCTGGCGCTCCACCGCTTCAAGGCGGATGAAAGCTATCGGGTGGGTGCCGGTCTCGGTCCGGTGAAGGCCTATCTCGATATCGACGGCATCATCGCGATCGCCAGGAAGTGCGGCGCCACCCTCATCCATCCCGGCTATGGCTTCCTGTCGGAGAACCCAGACTTCGCCGAAGCCTGCGCCGCTGCCGGCCTGACCTTTATCGGCCCCTCGCCGGATGTGATGAAGTCGCTCGGCAACAAGGTCGCTGCCCGCAATATGGCAGTCGAGGCCGATGTCCCGGTGGTGCCCGCAACAGGCCCCCTGCCCGACGCGTCGGATGACTGGGCGGCGATGGCGAGCGCTGTTGGTTATCCGCTGATGCTGAAAGCCAGCTGGGGCGGCGGCGGGCGCGGCATGCGGGTGATCGAGGATGAAAGCCAGCTGCACGACCAGGCCAGGGCCGGCCGCCGCGAGGCCGAAGCGGCCTTCGGCAATGGCGAGGTCTATCTGGAAAAGCTGATCCGCAAGGCGCGCCATATCGAGGTCCAGATCCTCGGCGACAGCCATGGCAATCTGGTCCATCTCTTCGAGCGCGACTGCACCGTCCAGCGCCGCAACCAGAAAGTCGTCGAGCGCGCGCCGGCGCCGGACATGGCCGAGGAAACCCGTACCGCCATCTGCGAAGCCGCCCTGCGGCTGGTGCGCCATGCCGGTTATTGCGGCGCCGGCACGGTGGAATTCCTGCTCGATGCCGAGACCGGGAAATTCTACTTCATCGAGGTCAATCCGCGCGTCCAGGTCGAGCATACCGTGACCGAGGAAGTCACCGGGATCGACATTGTGCGGGCCCAGATCCAGATCGCCCGCGGCGGTCATATCGGGGTGGAGAGCGAAACCGGCATTCCCGAACAATCAAGGATCACCCTGCACGGCCATGCCCTGCAATGCCGGGTTACCACGGAAGATCCGCAGAATAATTTCACCCCGGATTATGGCCGCATCACCGCCTATCGCGGCGCCACCGGCTTCGGCATCCGGCTCGATGGCGGTACCGCCTATTCCGGCGCCGTGATCACCCGCTATTTCGACAGCCTGCTGGAAAAGGTCACCGCCTGGGCCGCCACGCCAGAGGAGGCCGTGCGTCGCATGGACCGCGCCCTGCGGGAGTTCCGCATCCGCGGCGTCTCGACCAATATCGCCTTCCTGGAAAACGTCATCAATCACCCCGATTTCGTCTCGGGCAACATCACCACCCGCTTCATCGACACCACGCCTTCCCTGTTCGATTTTCCCAAGCGCCGCGACCGCGCGACCCGGCTCCTGGGCTTCATCGCCGACGTCTCGGTCAACGGAAATCCGGAAGTCGCCGGTCGCCCCGTGCCGCCCTCGCACGCTGTCATCCCCGTGCCCCCGACGAGCACCGGCCAGGCGCCCGACGGGACCAAACAATTGCTCGACCGGCTGGGTCCGGAAGGCTTCCGCGACTGGATGCTGGCCCAGGAGCGCGTGCTGATCACCGACACAACGATGCGCGATGGTCACCAATCCCTGCTGGCCACCCGCATGCGCTCGCACGACATGGTCACCGTATCGGAGGCCTATGCCGAGCATCTCTCCCAGCTTTTCTCGGTCGAGTGCTGGGGCGGCGCGACCTTTGACGTTGCCCTGCGCTTTTTGAAGGAAGACAGCTGGGACCGGCTCGCCGACCTGCGCCAGCGCATGCCCAATATCATGCTGCAAATGCTGCTGCGGGCCTCCAATGCGGTCGGCTACACGAATTATCCCGACAATGCGGTCGATCTCTTCGTCCGCCAGGCGGCCGAGACCGGGATCGATGTCTTTCGCGTCTTCGACAGTCTCAACTGGGCCGAGAACATGAAAGTCGCCATGGAGTCGGTGCTCAAGACCGACCGGCTGTGCGAGGCGGCGATCTGCTATACCGGCGATCTCGGTCATCCCGACCGGCCGAAATACCAGCTCGACTATTATCTCGGCCTGGCCCGGGAGCTGAAATCCGCCGGCGCCCATATCATCGGCATCAAGGACATGGCCGGCCTGTGCCGTCCGGCCCAGATCCGCACCCTGGTGAAGGCCCTGAAGGACGAGACCGGCCTGCCGATCCACTATCACACCCACGACACGTCCGGCATTGCCGCCGCGACCGTGCTGGCCGCCTGCGAGGCCGGCGCCGATGCGGTGGATGCCGCCATGGACAGTTTTTCCGGCCTCACCTCGCAGCCCAATCTGGGCTCGATCGTCACCGCCCTGGGCGACACGCCGCGCGCCAGCGGACTGGACCCGGCCGTGATTCGCCGCTTCTCGGATTACTGGGAGGATGTGCGCACCCAGTATGCCGCTTTCGAGCCGGACCTGCGGGCCGGCGCATCCGAGGTCTATCTGCACGAAATGCCGGGCGGCCAGTTCACCAATCTCAAGGAACAGGCCCGCTCGATGGGTCTGGCCGAGCGCTGGCATGAGGTCGCCAAGATGTATGCCGCGGTCAACATGATGTTCGGCGATATCGTCAAGGTGACGCCCTCCTCCAAGGTCGTCGGCGACATGGCGCTCTACATGGTCTCCTCCGGCCTGACGCCGCAAGACGTGCTCGACCCGGACACCGAGATCAATTTCCCGGAAAGCGTGATCGGCCTGCTGCGCGGCGATCTCGGCCAACCGCCCGGCGGCTGGCCGCCAGCCCTGCAGGCCAAGGCCCTCAAGGGTGAAAAACCCCGCACCGACCGGCCGGGCCAGCATCTCGACCCGGTCGATTTCGACGCCGTTCGCAAGACCATCAAGGGCCATGGCGAGCGCGCGGTGAACGACAATGACCTGTGTTCGGCCATCATGTACCCACGAGTCTTCGCCGATTATGAAGACCACCGCCGCGAATTCGGACGGGTCGACCGACTGCCGACGCCGGTCTTCTTCTATGGCATGGAGCCTGGCGATGAGATCTCGGTCGATATCGATCCGGGCAAGGCGCTCAATATCCGCTTCATGGCCATCGGCGAACCGAATGACCATGGCGAGCGGGAAGTCTTCTTCGAACTCAATGGCCAGCCGCGCGTGGTCCGGGTCGATGACAAGTCGGTCGCCTCAACCGTGATCGCCAATGAGAAGGCCGACATGGCCAATACGGCGCATATCCCCGCCCCCATGCCCGGCCTGATCGCTACCGTCGCCGCGAAAGAGGGCGAAACCGTCAAGGCCGGCGAACTCCTCATGACCCTGGAAGCGATGAAGATGGAAACCTCGATCACCGCACCCCAGGCCGGCACGGTCAAACGCCTGCCCGTCAGCGCGGGCACGCAGGTTGACGCCAAGGATCTGCTGGCTGTGGTGGAGTGAGGCGCGTACGGGCGCCCTTCTCCCGTGGGAGAAGGTGTCGCGAAGCGACGGATGAGGGGGATCAGCACCCCTTCACCGGGAGTCCCCCCTCACCCGGCCTTCGGCCACCCTCTCCCGGGGGAGAGGGAAAGACATCACGTCACTCGCCACCCCGTTGTCATCCCGGACGTAGCCCTGACTTGATCAGGGCGAAGATCCGGGACCCATCAGCCCAGTGCGGCCGATATCGGCGCATATAGGTCCCGGCTCTGCGACCCGCCTATGCGGGTCATCCGGCCGGGATGACAATGTATGGGGCCAGAAAAGCGCCCCTACCCCAGCTTGCCCGCCATGCGCTCGATGAAGATCTGCAGGCGGTCCGGCTCGATGACCGGCGGCATGTGGCCGCGTTCCTCCATCGTTTCGACATCAGCCTCTGGCAGAGCTTCGGTCAGGGCCGCAATCTGTTCCGGTGCCGACAGGATGCGGTCCTCCAGCCCGTAGAAGAGCCCCACCGGCACGGAGATTTCCGACAGGCGCGCGGTGATGGCATCCATGTCGAGACCGACCGCATGCATGTCGGTGGCGGCGGCGTAGAAGGCCTTCGGGCGCAGGGACAGCAGGCCGCCGCCCCTGAAGCGGAAATCCTCCGGCGCCGCATCCGGTCCGAAGACAATGGCCAGCGTCTTGGCGCCATTGCGGATCGACATCGGGATGGCCAGCGTCTCGGAGACAAAGCGGCGCATGCCTGGATTGGCAACATTGATGCCGGAAAAGGCCTCCGACGGGGTTTCCGGTGCCTTGATCAGGGCCGAGACCAGGGCGAGGCCACCGACCTGGTCGGCATGGTTCAGGGCCAGGGCCAGCGAGACCGCCCCGCCCAGCGAGTGACCGACCAGGAGCGGCCGCTCAATCCCCTCCTTGGCGAGCATTTCGGCGATCATGCGGGCCTGCTCGGGAATGCGCGCCTGCTCGTCCGTGTCACGCTCGGACCAGCCGCAACCGGGCCGGTCGATGGCGATGGCGCGATAACCGGCCGCCGCCAGCCGGTCGACCATCGCATAGGTGAAATTGTGCAGATTGCCGGCGAGACCGTGGATCATGACGACCGGACGCCCCTCGCCCTTTTCGATCCAATGCAGCCGTCCGCCAGCGACCTCGGTGAAATGGCCTTTCGGCGGGATCGCGGCAGACGCCTTGGCCGATACCGCGTGCGAGAAACGCCAGGCCACAAGAAGACCGACCAGAAGAAGCAGGCCAATGCCGCCAATGATGGACAGGATGATGGTGAGCATGAACTCCCCCTAGGACGAGGCCTTGGAACCGGACCGGCGCGCGCCGACCATGGATTGCATGAGGGACCAGTAGCGGGTCGGAAACAGGCGCTCGAGCCACATCATGGTGTGGGCGTCCCGTCCCACGAAGATACGGGGTTTCCGGCGCGCCACACCATTGAGAATGAGGCGGGCAGCCTCCGGCGGCGGCATGACCAGCAGGCGCTGGGTCTGCCGTTTCGCCGCGGCGATCTCGGCCGCGCTGGCGCTTGGCGGCGCTTTGGCGCTGGCGGCAATATTGGTCGCCACGCCGCCGGGATGGACGGTTGTCACACCGATCGATGATCCGGCGAGCTCATGCCGCAGGGCGTTGGAAAACCCCTTCACGCCGAACTTGGCGGTCGCGTATGCTGCCTGTCCAGCCGGAGCGACGATACCGAAGATGCTGGATATATTGACAATATGTGCCTCTTCGACCGCGCGAAGTCTGGGCAGGAAAGCGCGGGTCATGCGGATAACGCCGTAGAGATTGATGGCCAGAAGCCGTTCGAAATCGGCCATGTCGACTTCCTCGAACAGACCTCCCAGGGCGATTCCGGCATTGTTGATCAGCAGATGGACGGGCTCCCCCGCGTCAGTGACATCCTTGGCCAGCTGTTCGATCGCATCGGCATCGGCCATGTCGACCACAAAGGTCGCGACCGTGCGCCCGTCGGCACGCAGCGGCGCCGCGACCGCCTCCAGCCCGTCGGCATTGATATCGACGAGGATCAGATGCGCCCCGCGTCCCGCGAGGTCGGCGGCCAGGGCCGCGCCAATGCCGCTGGCGGCCCCGGTGATCAGCGCCGTTCGCCCTGCAAAATCAAAACGGTCCGTCATTCCGCAGCCTCCCGGGCCTGGCTGCCGACGACAGGACCCGGTGCCTTGGCAAAGGTCATATATCCGTCCTCGAGCTTGCCGAAGCGGATGGTCAGCATGTCCTGGACATAGTTCTGATAGGTCTTCCAGGGTGCACGATCACCCTGCCTGGGAAGGTGGGCTATCGCCCGCTGGACATAGCCCGACGAGAAATCGAGCAGCGGTTCCGGCCTGATGTCGTCCGGCACTTTCGGGACCGCGATATCGGTACCGGTCTTCTTCATGTGGTTCAGCATGCGACAGACCCGTTCGCAGGTCAGGTCAACCTTGAGCGTCCAGGAGGCATTGGTATAGCCAAACGCCAGCGCCAGGTTGGGCACATCACCCAGCATCATGCCGCGATAGGTGTAAAGGTCGGCCGGATCGACAACCTCTCCATCGAGCGAGATTTGCGCGGCCCCGGCCAGCTGCATCTCGAGACCGGTCGCCGGCACGATGATATCGGCCTCAATTTGCGCCCCGGATTTCAGCTGGATCCCGGTCGCGGTGAAGCGCTCGATATGGTCGGTGACAATGTCCGCCCTGCCCGATTTCAGCGCCTCGAAGAAGTCGCCATCGGGAGCAAGACAGAAGCGCTGGTCCCAGGGATTATAGCTCGGCGTGAAATGCGTCTCGACATCGAACCCCTCACCCAGCTGGTCCTTCACCGCCTTGATGACCGCCTTCTTGACGAAGGCCGGCCAGCGTTTGGATATCTGATAAATATAGATGGCCAAGCCGATATTCTTGATCCTGGAAACGAGGTAGGCGAGCTTTGCCGGCAGGGCCTTGCGCAGGGTCTCGGCAATGACATCGCGCGAGGGTCGGGCTGCGATATAGGTCGGTGAGCGCTGCAGCATCGTGACATGCGCTGCCGTCTCTGCCATGGCCGGTACCAGGGTCACCGCGGTTGCGCCGGAACCGATGACCACGACCTTCTTGCCGGCATAGTCGAGCTCACTGTCCCAGTGCTGCGGATGCGCGATGGCGCCCTTGAAGTCCTCATAGCCTGCAAATGCGGGCAGATAGCCCTCGTCATAGCGGTAATAGCCCGAGCACAGCATGAGGAAACGGGCCGTCAGCACGGTCTCGCCACCCTGCCCGTCCGTGGAGCGAACCTGCCAGCGTGCCGCGTTGCTGTCCCAATTGGCAGCCAGGACCTTGTGGCCAAAGCGGATATGCCGGTCGATCCCGTTCTCGCTTGCGGTGTCGCGGACATATTGCCGGATGGACGGTCCGTCGGCGAAGGCCTTGCCGCCGGTCCAGGGCCGGAAGGCGTAGCCGAACGTGTACATGTCACTGTCCGAGCGGATACCGGGATAGCGAAAAAGGTCCCACGTCCCGCCGATCGCATCGCGCGCCTCGAGGATGGCATAACTGCGCTCCGGACAACGCGTCTGCAGGTGATAAGCGGCACCAATGCCGGACAGACCGGCGCCGACGATCAGGACATCAAAATCAGTCGCGGACATCTTTCCTCCCGTACCGCATCTTCGGCGTCAGTCGAAAAGTGAACACCGTTTTCTACTCGGCGCAAGGGGCCGGTGTTGCGCCGAGCCAGGCTTCACGTACCGCCGCAGCCCAGAACAGACCGCCCAGCGCGACGACCTCACGCCGCTCGGGCATGGCCAGAGCAAGCGCCACGGCTGCACTTGCCTTGTTCGCGATCAACACATGAGCGGTCGCATTCCGGGCCTTGTAGGCAGCCGCCAGATCCGCCGCCGGCACACCGCCAGGCAAAGTAGACACAATCACCCGCTCGAAGGCCGGCGCGAGCACATCGAGCATGGCCGCGACCGGCTTGTCCGCTGACATGCCGAGCAGCAGCACGGCCTTGCGGCGGTTCAGCAGCGTCTCGACCCCGGCTACCGCCGCCGCAATCCCCGCGGGCGTATGACCGGCATCGACCAACAGGCCCGGCTCACCGGGCAGATACTCCATCCGGGCGGGATTGCTGCACCCAGCCAGTGCCGGAGCAATGAGATCCGGCCAAGCGCCCGGGAACAGATCAGGGCGCGCGTCGGCGAAGGCTTCCAGCGCCACTTCCAGATTGTCGAGCTGGAAGCGTCCATGCATCGCCATTGTTAGATCGAGCGGCCCGCGCACGGCATGGTCCAGCCTCACCACATGGCCCGAGAGCGCGTCGCTCGATCGAGATGGGCGATACTGATCAGCCACCCAGCCCAGCGCGACTTGCTTGAGGCCGGCGACGGTCTCGATGGCCGGGCGCTCGCTGGCCAGGCTGCGACCAAGAATGATCCGCCCGCCGGGTGGCGCGATGTCGAGCTTGTCCAGCGCCACTTCCCGCAGGCTGGAACCGAGAAGCGGCATGTGTTCGAAGTCGAGGCTGACCAGGGCTGCATGCGGCGCCATGAGCAGCCGGGTCGGGTCATAGCGCCCGCCAATGCCGGCCTCGATCACCAGGCGCTCAGCGCCGGCCTCCTGGAACCAGAGGAGCGCGGTCAGGAAACCGGCCTCGAAGGCTCCGGGCTGATCCCAGCCCTGCTGGTGAATGTGCGCCTCGATCGCCTCACCGACCCGCGCTTCCAGCACCGTGAGCGAACCATCATCGATCATCTCGCCGCGCAGCACGAAACGCTCGTTGAAGGCGTGCAGGTGTGGCGAGGTGAACAGCCCGGTCCGCTCGCCCGCAGCCGTGAACAGGCTGGCCAGCATGCGCGAGACGCTGCCCTTGCCATTGCTGCCGGTGATCACCATCGCGCGGCGCCCGATCGCGGCCAGGTCGAGGCCGAGGCGCCTGGCGATGGCAGACGTCCGTGCCAGTCCGATACCGGCACCGAAGCGCGGCAGGTCGAGCGTGCTCATCTTCATGGCGCCACCTCCAGCGCGCGGCGCAGGACATCCGCCCAGATCGCCTCTGCCAGCTTCTCCTCACCGAGTCCCTCCAACGAGGCAAAGCTGGGATTGCCATTGACCTCCAGAACGAGCGGCTCACCCGCGTCCGGCGCAAACAGATCAACGCCCGCCACATCGAGACCCAAGGCGGACGTGGCAGCAATGGCGAGGGCGCCGAGCGCCGGATCGACATCCGTTCGGAACCCTACCGGATAGCCGCCGGTCGCCAGATTGCGACGCCCGCCAAGTGGCAGGCGCTGTCCGGTTCTGGCGATATCGGATGGTGAGGCCGATATCGCGGCGAGGCCGGTCGAGAAAGCACTCGCCGGAACCAGGCTGAGCGCATCGGCGGCCAATCGGGCATTGAGGCTTTCGAACAGGTCGGTCCAGGTCGATACCCCGTCACCGCCAAGTCCGCCCTCGGCCTTGCCATACTGGAAGCGCGCCCGCCCGCCGACCACGAAAACGCGGTACTCCGCCGCCTCGACGAGCGGCTGGATCACAATCTGGTCATGCGCCCGGGCGACACGGGCAAGATAGTCCAGCAGGGCAGCAGACGTTTCGATCCGTTCAGCGAAGTCACCATGAGCGCCGCGATTGGGCTTGGCAAACAGCGGATAGGTCAGCGAACCGGCCTGCGCCTCGAGGTCAGCCCGCTCGCGGCCCGGGGGTCGCAGATGCCGGCGCGCGGTTCCGATGAACCAGAGCGAGGTCGGCACATGCGCGAGGCCTTCACCGGCGAGCGCAGCCGCCGTGAACGCCTTGTCGCGCGCAATCGTGTAAGCCGTTGCCGGGTTGGTCGGATAGGCACAGATCGCACCCGCCCCCGTCAGGACACGCCGACCGCCAGCCTCGACGGCAAACAGATAGCCGCCTCCCCCATCCAGATCGACCATGTTCCAGCCCTGGCGCGCGCAAACGCGGCGCACGAAGCGGGCATTGAAAGGCTGTGGATCGGGCGAAACGGTTTCCGGCATCGGATTCTTCTACAAGTCTGCTGCGGGTCCGCCTATCCCCGCCCCGCACGCGCCGCGCCGCACGGCCGCAAGGATTTCGCTGCGCCGCCGCAAAATGCATGGGTCAAATACATACCGAAGGGTCGATTTTGCCACAAAGCCCATTACATCTTGAGCGAGTTCAATTCTCAAGGATCACCGCATGACCTCGACCGACGCCCTGTTCCGCCCCTTCTCGCTGGGCTCGCTGACCCTGCCCAACCGCATCGTGATGGCCCCGATGACACGCTCGAAGAGCCCGGGCGGCGTGCCGGGCCAGCCGGTCGTCGACTATTATCGTCGCCGCGCCGAAAATGCGGTCGGACTGATCATCACCGAGGGCACGACTGTCGACCGCCCGGGCGCCAGCTTCGACCCGGCCATACCGAATTTTCATGAACCGGCCTCGCTGGCCGGGTGGAAGGCGGTTGTCGATGCGGTCCATGCCGCTGGCGGCAAGATCGCGCCGCAGCTCTGGCATGTCGGGCTCGCCCGCAAGCCCGGCACCGGACCACATCCCGAGGCCAAGTCCGACAGCCCGTCCGGCATTGTCCCGGGCGGCAAGCAGGTCGGCGAACCGATGAGCGCCGAGGATATTGCCGACACCATCGCCGCCTTCGCCAAGGCAGCCCGGGCCGCCGCCGAAATCGGTTTTGACGCCATCGAACTGCATGGCGCACACGGCTATCTTCTCGACCAGTTCTTCTGGGAGGGCATGAACCAGCGCGATGACCGTTTCGGTGGCGGGCTCGTCGAACGCACCACGATCGTTCAGGAAATCGTCAAGGCGGTGCGCGCGGAAATTCCCGCCGACCTGCCCCTCATCCTGCGTTATTCGCAGTGGAAACAGCAGGATTACAATGCCCGCCTCGCCGATGCGCCCGAGGCGCTGGGCGAATTCCTCGGCCCGCTTTCGGATGCCGGCGTCGACATCTTCCACGCCTCGACCCGCCGTTTCTGGATTCCGGAATTCGAAGGTTCCGACCTCAATCTCGCCGGCTGGACCCAGAAACTCACCGGCAAGCCGGCCATAACCGTCGGCTCGGTCGGCCTGAACTCCGACTTCATTGGCGCCTTCATGGGCGAGAACTCCCCGGCCTCCTCACTCGACGGGCTGATTGAACGCCTGGAGCGCGACGAATTCGACCTGGTCGCCGTCGGCCGCGCCCTCATCTCCGACCCGGAATGGGCCGCCAAGGTCCGCGACGGCCGGTTTGACGAGCTGGAGGACTTCAGCGCGGAGAAGCTGAAAGAGCTGGTCTGACCTGAAAAAGGCGGTCAGCCAAAAAAAACGCCCGGCTGAACAACCGGGCGTTTTTGCAATCCAAGGCCTTCGCGCCTAATCGAATCAAGTGTTCGAGCTGAACGCGTTCAGATCAAGAATCGCAGCTTTTTTCCTCGTAAAGCTCATACAGCCAAGTCTGACGATCTTGGGCGGCCTCCAGAGCTTGGTCCGCAGATAGGTAATTGCCAACAGCAGCGGGCCAGAACAGAAGAACCGCGGTAACATTCGCCGTGTTCACACCTCGATCACCTTGCGCGTCATCCATCACGCGCTCGATCTCGCTGAACTCCCGCTGAAGTTCACTGCAGGACATGGCCCTGTCGCCCGGCTGCTGCACCGTCAAGACTTGCGACGTGGTGCACCCGGCGAGCGCCAACGCACCAGCCGCAAGAAAAACTACTGATTTGAACGACATGTTGTCCCCTAACTAGTCATGTCCCGCAGTTTTGGAGGTGGCGCGTTGCTACGTCAAGGTGCAATCCATCAAGCGGGCCGCGAGGCGCTTGTTCCATCACAAGACAGAATCCCGAATTCGGAGCAGATACTGACCGCCTACCACCGGGCCTACCGACTAAGCCATCGGAAAACCATTCGTGAAACGGTCATGTCAGAGGTGCGAGTTTTGAAGGAAAAATGGTGCCCGGGGGCGGAATCGAACCACCGACACGCGGATTTTCAATCCGCTGCTCTACCCCTGAGCTACCCGGGCACCGTGTCGACCAACTGCCATGGCAGCCAATCGAGAGCGCGGTTTATAGGTCGGGCATGGATGCGTGTCCATGGCCCTTTTCAGCGAAATCACAACCGGTGGCAGTCGCGGCCATTTGGCCATGCCCGCACCTGTGGCTATTGATCTTCTTCCGTCGCGGGATTGTCTTCGGCCACATCGGCGGGCTCACCGGGGATGGCATAGGATCCACTGACCCATTTGCCCAGATCGACATCAGCGCAGCGCTTGGAACAGAAGGGTTTGAAATCGGGTTCGGCCGGCTGGCGGCAGATCGGACATTTCATGATCTAGGCTCCTTTGTGGGGAGGCGGTTGAGGCAGACACGCTCAGGCGCGCGCCACACGACAGGTTTCGCGATCGAGCTCAATGCTCTCGGCAAGTTCGAAGCGCTGACCGATCCGGTCGGCGAGCGCGGCGCGCCAGGCGATGGTATCGCCATCAAGCCAGGCGAAGACCTCGGCCCCGACCGTCAGGCGCAGCTTGCGCGACCGGTCGGACCGCGCCTCGCCCTCGAGCCGCCGCAAAGCGGCCAGGGCTGCGGTCTCGACGGTCGGGCGGCCATCGGCGGCCAGCATGATCTCGGACAGGGTGCGGCCGCGACGCTGGCGCGCGACTTCACCGATGCAGAATTGCGAAAGCGGTGCCACATCAACCTTGGCGCGGTCACGCCGGAAGGCGCCGCGCAGGGTCTGCTCGACTGCCTTGCGATCAGGCTGCCCGCGCATGTGCACGAAATCGATCGCGATCATGCCGCCAATACCGCGCATGCGGGCCTGACGCGCGGCTTCCTTGGCCGCCGAATTATTGAGCTGAACGGCGAGCTGGGCCGCATTGCCCTGGCCCTTGCGGCCATCGGCGTCGATATCGACCGTGGTCATCGCCCGCGTCGCCTCGATATAGAGCGAGCCGCCGCCGGGAATGGCGACACGTGTTTGAAGCGCCTCGTCAAAGGCGGCCTCGAGATCATGGTCGGTCTCGTCGGCCCAGACGGGCTCGGCATCGCTGAAGGCGCGCACCAGGCGCTGGGCGAGAATATCGGCTGGTTCGAGACAATCGGGGGCCTCGCCGGCCTCGACCTCGACAATGGACAGGTTCGGGCCCTTTTCGGCATAGGCCTCGCGGGCGACCCGCACCCCCAGGGCGGCGCCCTCGTGCAGCCCCTTGGGACGGCCGGTCTTGCCAAAGGGCAGAAAACCTTCCTCGCCAACGCCCAGATCGACAAAGGCCGCATTCAGGGCCGGTTCGACGCGGCGAATGCGACCGCGATAAATCTCGCCCTCGACAGCGCGCTGTCCGGCTTCCGACCAGCGATCGAGATGCAGCTCGACGATGCGGCCATTCTCGGCCACAGCGGCCCGGGTCTCGCCGATATTCTCCTCGATCAGGATCTGCCGGTTCATGCCGAACCTCCCTCACCCATCCGCGCCGTCACCGGATAACCCAGCCCGTTCAGCAGATTGGCGGTTTCATAGAGCGGCAGGCCGACAACGCCGGTGAAGGAGCCGATCAGATTGATCACAAAACACCCTGCCCGGCCCTGGATGGCATAACCGCCCGCCTTGCCACGCCATTCGCCCGTGGCAATGTAGGCGTCGATCTCGGGCTTGGACAGACGCTTGAACTTGACCCGGGTCTCGACCAGACGCGCCGCAAACCGGGCTTCAGGCCCGCGCGCGGCAATACCGGTGAAAACGCGATGATTGCGCCCCGACAGAAGCGCCAGGCAGTGCCGCGCCTCATCCTCGGTTTCCGTCTTGGGCAGGATTCGCCGGCCAACGCCGACCACCGTGTCGGCCGCCAGCACAAAGGCATCCTCGGCGCCGGGATGGGCCATCGCCTTTTCCTGCGCCAGGCGCAGGGCGAGCGGCCCGGGCAGCTCGCCGGGGATCTCGTGCTCGTCGATATGGGTTGGTTCGACCGCGTCCGGCGTCAGTCCCGCCCCGCTCAGCAGGTCAAAGCGACGGGGCGAGGCACTGGCCAGGATCAGGCGCGGGCGGGGATTTGCCGGGTCGGCAAGCGTCATCGCGTCACCACGCCTGAAAGAGCTTACTTGAAGCGATAGGTGATCCGGCCCTTGGTCAGATCATAGGGCGTCATCTCGACCAGGACCTTGTCGCCGGCGAGCACGCGGATACGGTTCTTGCGCATCTTGCCCGCAGTATGGGCAATGATTTCGTGTTCATTCTCGAGTTTGACCCGGAAGGTCGCATTCGGAAGCAGTTCCGTGACTTCGCCCGGAAACTCCAACAGCTCTTCTTTCGCCATGCGGCTCCTCGTTTCTGACCCTGTGGGGGCATAGAATTTGGGGTGTGTGGGCCGACTCGCCGAGCGGCCGGCGCCCCGGAGCGCGCTGTATACTCCCCCTTGCGGGCAAAAGTCGAGTGTTCAGGCGCTTTTTGACGTGGGCTGCCACTGGGCGATACGGGTCGCGATGGCGTCACGGGTTTCGCGATAGGCCGCGATCTTCATGTCACGATTGCCGCCGGTCTCGCTGGGATCGGGGATTGGCCAGGCCTGGAACTCTGCCCCGGTGCGCGCGGCATACTCCTTTGCCATGCGATCGGCCGCTGTCGAGAGCGAGACAATGAGGTCGGCCGGCGGTTCACCGACACCATTCAGGGCGATCGGCGAGAAGTCCTCGAGATCGACCTTCTTTTCCAGCATGACCGAGACCATGAAGGGGTCCACGAAAGCGGCCGGAATGACCCCGCAGGAGCGCGCCGTGGCGGTGTCGCCAAAGCGCAGCCGCCAGAGCGCCTCGCCCATCGGTGATCGGATTGCGTTGCGGCCGCAGACGAAGAGCACCGAGGGCAGGCTCATGACGCGGCCCGCCTGTGCAGGGCGCAGATCAGCGTGAAGAGGCGCCGCGCCGTATCGAAATCGACCTCGATCTTGCCGGTCAGGCGCTCGCGCAACAAGGTCGACCCCTCATTGTGGACACCGCGCCGCGCCATGTCGATGGCCTCGATCCGCTCCAGCGGAGCATCGCGCACGGCCTCGTAATAGCTCTCGCAGATCAGAAAATAATCCTTGATGATGCGGCGCAGCGGCCCCAGCGCAAAGACAAATCCCCGCACCGGCGTCTGATCCTCCTGCCGGACATCGAAGACCAGCCGGTCATGCTCGATCGCCAGACGCAGCGCGAACGGGCCGTCGGCTTCACCGTCGGGACGGAAGCGATTGCCCTCCAGCAGGTCGGCAATTGCGACGCGGCGTTCGTGATCCGCATTGACGTCACCCGGCCCCATGCTGGCGCCATCCAGGTCAATACTGACAATCCTGTCTCCGGACTGGCTCATCGTGTGTGCGTGTCTCCGTCCGGCTCGCCGGATGTGGCGTCGTCGTGACCAGGCCGGGCTATCGCTCGCCAGGAGCGGCTGAGATCGGCCAGGACCACGTCCAGGCATTCGACATCAAGCTGCAGCTCTCCGCCACCGGAAAATGTGCAAATCACCTGTCCGGACGGCAATTGACCGGGTTCGAAGCGGATATTGAGCAGATTGACCACCGCATCCTCGGCGCCCTGGCGGATATTGCGCGAGCGGGCCGCGGTGACATGGCCGACCTGGACTCCGCAACGAACCCGCCGGTTCTTGCGCCCTGCCTCCCAGCAAAAGCGGTTGAAGGCCATGGTGAAGCTTTTCAGACGTTGCGAATGCTCGAAATCACCCAGCAGGGCGACGGCGTCCTGGAGCGCCGCCGAGACCGCTTCCAGGTCCTGTTCATCAAGGGCAGCGAGCCGCAAGGCTTTCGTCATCGCGCATTGTCCTGTCGTCTATGCCCCGTCAGGGAGGCGTTCGATACGGGCACCGCAGCCGGACAGTTTGGCCTCCAGCCGCTCGAAACCGCGATCGAGATGATAGACCCGGTTGACCACGGTTTCCCCTTCCGCCGCAAGACCGGCGATGACAAGACTGACCGAGGCTCGCAGATCGGTTGCCATGACCGGGGCGCCCTTCAGCCGTTCGACGCCTCGAACCACCGCCTCATTGCCGTGCACGGTGATGTCGGCGCCAAGCCGCGCCAGCTCCGGCGCGTGCATGAACCGGTTCTCGAAAATCGTCTCGCGGATGACCGAGGACCCGGTCGCCAGCGACATCAGGGCCATGAATTGGGCTTGGGCGTCCGTTGGAAAGCCCGGAAAGGGCTGGGTCTCGATGTCGACGCTGTTGAGGCGGCTGCCATTGCGGGCAACCCGGATGCCGTCCGAGACAGGCTCGACGGTCACGCCAGCCTCGTGCATGGCCGACCACAGCGCCTTGTTATGCTGCAGCACAGCCCCTTCGAGTACGGCATCACCACCGGCGGCCGCCACCGCGAGAGCATAGGTCGCCGTCTCGATCCGGTCGGCGACAACCTTGTGGGTTACGCCGGACAGGCGCGGCTGTCCCTGGATGTGGATGGTTGAGGAGCCTGCGCCTTCAATGGTCGCACCCATCGCCGTCAGGCAATCCGCCAGGTCCTTGATCTCCGGTTCGCGGGCCGCGTTCTCGATGACGGTCTCGCCACGTGCCAGGGCGGCTGCCAGCATGGCGTGCTCGGTGGCGCCGACCGAGGCGAAGGGCAAATCGATCTCGGCGCCGACCAGACCGCCGGACGGTGCCCTGGCCGATACATAGCCTTCGGAAATCTCGATCTCGGCTCCCAGCGCCTTGAGCGCCTTGAGGTGCAGATCGACGGGGCGCGCACCGATCGCACAACCGCCGGGCAGCGAGACCCGGGCATGACCTTCACGCGCCAACAGCGGACCCAGCACATTGAAACTCGCCCGCATTTTTCGCACCAGATCATAGGGCGCAAACGTGTCGGCGATGGTCTCGGCGTGCAGCGTCAATTGTGCATCCTCGCCATCGCTGACCGTGACACCCAGCTTTTCGAGCAGGTGACCGAGAAAGCGGCTGTCCGCCAGGCGCGGCATGCGCGTGAGAATGACCGGCTCATCGGTAAGCAGCGCGGCGGCCATCAGCTTCAACGCGGAATTCTTGGCTCCGCTGATTTCGATACGGCCTTCAAGGCGCGCGCCGCCCTGGATGACAATCCGGTCCATGTGAACTCCTGAGACGCTTGTGCCCCTGAGAGGCTTGTGCCCTGAGCGGCTTGTGCCCTGAGCGGCTTGTGAAT
Source organism: Maricaulis sp. (assembly GCF_015665295.1). Classification (GTDB taxonomy): domain Bacteria; phylum Pseudomonadota; class Alphaproteobacteria; order Caulobacterales; family Maricaulaceae; genus Maricaulis. Next base: position 4,922 of record NZ_JADFAJ010000025.1, on the reverse strand, counting down.
GATGCCCGCAGTCGGGAGGCAATGAATGGGCGCCATCCCAGTGCCCGAACCAGGCGGCATTATGACGGGTCGGGGGACTTTTCTGAGGCAGTTTGTGCAGCGTCGCTGTCATTTTCCGCCGGCTCATCCACGGGCGTTCTTGTGGCAGCCTTGCGGCGGCGCAGATTGGCCCGCAACGCCTCGGCCAGGCGAGCCTCCCGGGAGTTCGGATCGGCTTGCGCGCGCTTGCCGCGCGGCGGCGTGGCGGGAGGATCAACGGGTTTGTTCATGCAAAAGGTCATGTCGAACGCAGCAGATCACGTCAAGACTCTCTTGGCGCGGCGGCGGGCTTGCGTTATATGCCCGGCTCTCGCTCGCCGAAAGGCGACCCGGCGCCGCTATAGCTCAGGGGTAGAGCGTTCCCTTGGTAAGGGAGAGGTCGAGTGTTCAATTCACTCTAGCGGCACCATTACCCCACACGACTGCAGCTTTGGCCCGCCTGCGGGCTTGCCGCATAGCAGCCGTCTGGCTATTGCCTGATATTGACAGGATGAGCGGCGTGATGCCGATGCGTCCGGGGATGATGGGGCAGGATTTGGCTTTTTTTCAATCGGATTGGCTGCGTGCGCTGAGCGCCCTTGCGGTCACGCTTGGCGGCGCGATCCATATCCTGGCGTCCCAGGCTGATGCCGGCGCGCGCCCTGCGCAACCGCCCGTCGTCTACAGTATCCTCAACATGACCGAACGCATGGCCGACCGGCAGGCCTGTCCGCTGGACCTGCGCGACGCGCGAGAGACCATCGAAGCGGGTTATGCGGCCCACGGCCACAGGCTGGAATTCAGCCCGCTGGCGGAGGGTCCGGAGGTCCTGCTCCACGAGATCGCTGCAACCGTTACGACACCGCTCGGCGCAGCCGCCCCGGCTTGCGCCTGGACCGTCCGGGTGAGCTTTCAGGGCCAGTCGAGAACGCGCGAATCGCTGACCCATCCGACGCACACGCCCACCCGCCTCGATACCATCGTGGCCGAGCCTCATCCGCTCATCGCTGCACCGGCGCGATGACGGCCTTTTTTCCCGACCCCGACATCCGCGAGACAGGGCGCCTCCCGGTCAGCGACGGGCATGAGCTGCATTGGGAGTGCTGCGGCAATCCGGACGGCCAGCCACTGGTATTCCTGCATGGCGGCCCGGGATCCGGCATCTCCGCCAAATTCCGCCGCATGTTCGATCCGGAAATCCACAATCTGATCCTGTTCGACCAGCGCGGCACCGGGCGTTCAACGCCGCACCTTTCCCTGACCGGCAATACGACCCAACACCTGGTCGCCGACATCGAGGCCCTGCGAGCCCATCTGGGTATCGAAAAATGGATGGTGTTCGGGCCGTCCTGGGGCTCCACCCTCGCCCTTGTCTACGCCCAGGCACATCCCGGGGTCGTCAGCGCGCTTGTTGTGGAAGCGGTGTTCACGGCACGACCGGACGAGCTGGCCTGGTGGCACGGGCCGGACGGCGCCCGCCGCTTCTTCCCGGACGCCTTTGCAGACTTCATCGCGCCGGTTCCCACGCATTTGCATGGCGATCACACGGCGATCGCGAACTGGTATCTTGACGCCATGCTCGGGGAAATCGCGGAGGGCCTGCCAGCGCTGAGGGCCCTGGCAGACCCCGCTGTGCCGCTGGACGCCTTGCGCCAGTCTGCCGTCTATCGCTGGACGGAATACGAGGACCGCCTGTCCTATCTCGACAATCCGCCTGAGGCCGTGCGGGCCGCACTGATCCCGCGGGGGCGCGATTTCATGGCAGCCCACTCCCTGATCGAAGCCCATTATTTCAGCCAGGCGTGTTTCCTGGGCGACAACGAAATTCACGCGAGACTCAACCGGCTGGCCGAGATTCCGATGGGAATCCTGCATTCACGCTATGACATGGTATGCCCTGCTCGCAGCGCCTTCGATCTGGCCGCGGCCTGCCCGCACGCCGACTTCCGGCTGGTTGCCGTCAACGGTCACGGCATGACCGAGGCCACCCAGCTTGAGCTGAACGATCTCATGGCGACGGTCACAGCCAGGATTGGCTGATCAATCGATGGCCGGGGCAACCGGCAGCCAGGCATGAATGGCCAGTGCGACTTCTCCGCCGCTGAAGTCGCCACCATTTGCGGTCAGGACAAGCGGTGTATCGCTGTAGAATGCCGTCGGGCCAACAACACCCAGATTGGCGGCACCGGCACCGACGCCCAGCGATCCTCCGAATTTCGACGTTTCGCCGGCAATCCCGCAATCAAAGGACAGCGCACCACTGACAGCCTCCCGCGTCCGGACCGAGACGCAGAAAACGACCGATCTGGCAGGGATGGCCACAGACGTTTCCACGCTGCTGCCCGCCAGGCCGGACAATGTTTCCTCGATGATCACTGCCCGACTCGCCGCGCCGCCGGCACCAGCCGCCAATGTCGTGATGGTCGACGCCGCGCGCCAGATGCCGGACGCCTCGCTCCAGTGAAGCTGGACCTCGAGATCGCGAACATGAACTCGCCAACCATCGCGCGGTTGAAGGGCCGACCAGCACCCGTCGCGGAATATCGCAAGTGTACCAACGGGATAGTTTGCCCAATCCGGACCACTGGCGCCTGATGGGATAATCCAGCCCGCGCCTTCGGCCGGGTCCGCGGGCTGCTCGCTGACGGTTCGGCTCTCCACGACAGGCTGGACCAGCGCGTCGAGGCGCAGGAGGGCCTCATTCACCGTGACGTGTTTTTGTGCCTGGGCTGGCATGACGAGCGGCAGATCGAGTGTCGGACTGGTCTGTGACATGGGGTTTCTCCTCGCTGGCCCGCCAGTCTGTGGCAGAATGTCGAAGCGGGGACAGGCAGACGCACTGTCCTCGTCTCAGCCGCGCACTTGACGCACAGCCCGTGCGCGCTTTTTCTCCGCGGCAGAACAACGATACGAAGATCGAGGAAAACCGGGCATGACTGACACTATCCGCGCGCTCGCCGGGGATTTCCCGCCGCAAACCCCTGAGATGTGGACGGTCCTGGCCGAAAAAGCGCTACGGGGTGCCGATCTCGGCGACACGCTCGGGCGCACCACAATCGATGGAATCACGCGCGGACCGGTTTTCTTCACGCGACCCGACGGATGCCATGCCGTCGACGCCACCCCGCGGGATCTTCACCTGCCCTGGGGCATGCGCCAGACCCTGGTCGAGGCGAGTCCTCAAGCGGCCAATGCGGCCGCGCTGGACGATCTGATGGGCGGCGTTTCCGAGCTTGAGCTACGCCTTGATCCGACCGGCGCATTTGGTCTCAAAGCCAATGAGATCGAAACGCTGGATGCGGCCCTCACCGGTGTCGACCTGACGCTCGCACCGATCCATCTCGATTGCCTCGGCGGCCAGGGCCATCACGCCCATCTTCTCCTGACCCTGTTTGCCCGCCGCCGGATTGATGGCGAGACCGTCGAGGGCGGGCTCGGCCTGCACCCGGTGGAACGGGCGGCACGCCAGGGCATCGCGCTGGACGAGCAATGCTTCCCCAAGGCGATCGAGCTGACCCAGCTGGCCCAGGCGGCCTTCCCCAATCTCAAAATCTTCCGCTGCGAGGCGGCCCACATGTTCGAGGCCGGCGCCAGCGAGACCCAGGAACTGGCCATCATGGCCGCCTCCGCTGCAACCTATATGCGGCTGATGATGGAGACCGGTCTCGACGCCAACAGCGCCGCCCGCGCCATCGAGGCGCGCCTTGCCGCCGATGCCGACATTCACCTGACCATCGCCAAGCTGCGCGCGGCCCGACGCATCTTTGCCCGCATCGCCGAGAGTTTTGGCGCCACCGGCGAAGCCAGGCGCCTGACCCTGCACGTCACCACGGCCCGGCGCATGCTGTCAGCCAGCGATGCCTGGACCAATCTCATCCGCAATGCCTGTGCCGGCTTTGCGGCGGCCGCCGGGGGCGCGGATGCGATCACCGTGCGCCCGATGACGGAGGCGATCGGGCGGCCGACCGGCTTTGCCCGCCGTGTCGCCCGCAATCTCCACATCCTGCTGGCCGAGGAAAGCCATCTCGGCAAGGTCACCGACCCGGCCGCCGGCGCCTTCCTGCACGAAACCCTCGCCGACAGCCTCGCACAGTCTGCCTGGGAAGAATTCCAGGAGATCGAGCGGCGTGGTGGCCTCGTTGAAGCCTTCGCCACGGGTTGGCTGCAGGGCGAAATCGCCAAGTCACGTACCGCGCACCTTGCCCGCATCGCCGAAGGCAAGGCGCCGATCCTCGGTGTCACCCAGTATCGCGACCCGGATCCCAGACCGGTGGAAACCGACGGGGTCTGGCCAGAGACCGACCTGCCCGACACGGCCCTCAATGCCGTACGTTTTGCCGCGCTGCATGAGACCGCGCTGGAGGCCGCCCAATGAGCCAGCACCCCGACTTCACGCAGATCGATCTCGGTGAGACCCGCAGCCCGGGCGGCGGGACGCGCGAACCCTGGGACACCGCCGAAGGCCTCGCCATCCGCTCGCAATACCGCGCCGAGGACAGTGCCGGTATCGACTTCCTTGGCTCCGTCCCGGGCGCCGCACCCTTCGTGCGCGGCCCCTATCCGACCATGTATGGCCAGCGCCCCTGGACGATCCGGCAATATGCCGGTTTCTCGACCGCAGAGGACTCCAACGCCTTCTACCGCCGCAATCTCGCAGCCGGTCAGAAAGGCCTCTCGGTCGCCTTCGACCTGGCCACCCACCGCGGCTATGACAGTGACCATCCGCGCGTTGCTGGCGATGTCGGCATGGCCGGCGTGGCGATCGACTCGATCTACGACACACGCACCCTGTTTGACGGCATTCCGCTCGATGAAATGTCGGTCTCGATGACGATGAATGGCGCCGTCCTGCCGATCATGGCGCTCTATATCGTGGCCGCCGAGGAACAGGGCGTCACGCCGGA
>NZ_JADFAJ010000007.1 GCF_015665295.1 Maricaulis sp. | reverse complement strand
AGGTGATCTGGTTCGATAGCTCGGAAGTCGAATTCGTGCCGTCGGCCGTGTCGACCTACTGGATCGCGCGCATCGCCGGTCTGGCGACCGTGCTGCTCCTGCCGGTTCTCGGCTGGCTGGTCTTCCGCGCCTATTCGGTCGGACTGGCGCTGCTCTAGCGCCTTGTCCGCCGATCAGCCCCGTATCGAATGGGTCGAGGAAACCGCCTCGACCAATGCCGATATCACGGAGCGGGCCATCGCTGGCGAGCGGGGCCCGCTCTGGCTTGCCGCGAGGCGCCAGACGGCCGGACGGGGTCGGCGCGGCCGGGCCTGGTCGGGCCTGTCGGGAAATCTTTTCACCACTGGCCTTTACACCCTGCAATGCGAACCAGGCCGGGCAGCCGAGCTGTCCTTTGCCGCGGCGAACGCCGTCGGCGCGGTCTGCGATGCGGCGACAGGTGATCCGGCGCTGACCCGGCTGAAATGGCCCAATGACGCGCTGGTGGGTGGCCGCAAGGTTGCCGGTATCCTGCTGGAAAGCGGCCCGGCACCCGGAGGCGGGCTTTGGCTCGCGGTCGGGATCGGTATCAATCTTGCCGAAGCGCCGGACGATTCCGAACGTCCGGCGACCGCCCTGGCCCGGCATGGCCAGGCGCTGGCACCGCGAGCGGCGCTGGATATCCTGATTACCGCCTTCGAGCGAGAGCGCCAGTCCTGGCAACTCGGCGGGTTCGGGCCGGTGCGGGACCGCTGGCTGACCCGGGCGCACGGGCTGGGCGAAATTTGCGAGGCCCGCCTTGAGGGCGAGACCCTGAAAGGTATCTTTGCGGACCTTGGCCCCGACGGCGCACTGCGACTGGACTTGGTCGGCGGCGGTCGCCGGTATATCTCCGCAGGTGACGTGTTTTTCCCCGGCCCGGGGATGAAAGGATAGCCATGCTGCTCGCAATCGATTGCGGCAATACCAATACGCTGTTCGCCATCCATGACGGCACCGACTGGGTGGCGCAATGGCGCTCCGGTACCGACTCGACGCGTACGGCGGATGAGCACGCGGTCTGGCTGTCACAGTTGATGGCCCTGCAGGGACGCGACTTTTCCGAAATTACGGACTGTGTGATTTCAACCGTGGTGCCGCAGGCCCTGTTCAACCTGCGCAACCTGTCCCGGCGCTATTTCAAGGCGGAACCGATCATCGTGGGGGAGCCCGGTGTTCGGATGGATATCGAGGTTCGCCTCGAGCGACCGCAGGACGCCGGGGCTGATCGCCTCGTCAACGCGCTCGGTGCGCGGGCCGTGTATGAGGGCGCGCTGATCATCATCGACAGTGGCACCGCGACGACCTTTGACGTCATTGCAGCCGACGGCGCCTTTGAGGGCGGGATAATTGCCCCGGGGATCAACCTGTCCATGCAGGCGCTCCACGCGGCCGCGGCAAAGCTGCCTCGGGTGGCAATCGCGAAACCGTCTCAGGTCATGGGCAAGGACACCGTCTCGGCCATGCAGTCGGGCGTGTTCTGGGGCTATATCGACCTGATCGACGGGCTGGTCCATCGCCTCAAGACCGAGTACGCCCAACCCATGACCGTGGTCGCGACCGGCGGCGTCGTCTCGCTGTTTGACGGTGCCTCGAAAGCTATCGACCACTACGACGCGGATCTGACCATTCGCGGCCTTCTCGAAGTCTGGAAACTCAATGGCGGTACCGATACGTGACCGATAGCCTCTATTTCCTGCCGCTCGGCGGATCGAACGAAATCGGCATGAACCTCAATCTCTACGGCTACGGGCCGGCGGGGAAACAAAAATGGATCATTGTCGATTGCGGTGTGACATTCGGTGATCTGACGACACCGGGCGTTGATCTCATCATGCCCGATCCGCGCTTCATCGAGGAACGCCGCGACGATCTGATCGGCATGGTGCTGACGCATGCCCATGAAGACCATATGGGCGCCGTGGCCCATCTCTGGCGCAAGCTGCGCTGTCCGATCTGGGCGACGCCCTTTACCGCCTGGCTGGTCCGCGACCGCCTGCGCGAATACGGCCTGATCGAGGAGGTCGAGCTGCACGAGATTGCGCTCGACAGTCGTTTCGATCTCGGGCCTTTCGATCTGCAGCTGATCACGCTGACCCACTCCATTCCAGAGCCGAACGGTATCGCGATCCGCACACCGGCCGGCATGGTGCTGCACACCGGTGACTGGAAAATCGATCCGGCGCCGATGATCGGCGAGGTCACCGACAGCGACGCCATTTCCGCCATCGGCGAGGAAGGTGTGCTGGCGATGATCTGCGACAGCACCAATGTGTTCTCGCCCGGCGAAAGCGGCTCGGAAGGCGATGTCCGCGACGAGCTGATCAAGGTTGTCGGTGAGCACAAGACCGGCAAGGTGGCGATCGCGGCCTTCGCCTCGAATGTTGCGCGTCTGCAGTCTTCGGTCGAGGCCGCCGAGGCCAATGGCCGCCGGGTCTGCCTGGTCGGGCGCTCGATGCATCGCATGACCGCCGCCGCCAAGGCGGTTGGATTGCTCAGCCACGTGCAGGATTTCATCAGTGAGGAAGAGGCCGGCTTTCTGCCGCCGGAGAAAATCCTCTACCTGTGCACCGGGTCGCAAGGCGAGCCGCGCGCCGCCCTGTCGCGCATCGCTGCTGGCAATCACCGCAATGTCTCGCTCAGCAATGGCGATACGGTGATCTTTTCCAGCCGGGTCATTCCGGGCAATGAGCTGGGTATTTTCGAGCTGCAGAACCAGCTCGCCGAGCGGGGTGTCCACATCATCACCGAGAAGACCCGGCCGATCCACGTCTCCGGCCATCCCTGCCGTGACGAGCTGGCGCAAATGTATGCCTGGGCCAAGCCGCAGGTCGCCATCCCCGTGCATGGCGAGCGCCGTCACCTGCTGGAGCATGCCGACTTCGCCCGTGAACTCCAGGTGCCGCATGCCGTTTCGGTGCGCAATGGCGACATGGTGCAGATCCGCTCGGACGGGACGGCCTCCATCGTCGATGAAGCGCCAGCCAGCCGGCTTCATGTCGACGGCAATTTCCTCGTCGATGCCGGTGCCGCCTCGATGCGCGAACGCCGCAAGTTGGCCCATGCCGGTCAGGTGACGCTGGCGATGGCGGTGAGCGAGAAGGGCGAGATCATTTCCGGCCCGGAAGTCCGCCTCCAGGGCGTGCCGGAAGATGCCGAAACCTCGCTGGATGATTTCGCCGATGCCATGGCGGATGAGGCCGAGCGTGCCTTTGGGCGTCTGTCAAAGCGTGACCGCCGCGATGTCGAACTGGCCGAGGAAGAAGTCCGCCGAGGCGTGCGCCGCGAGGCAAGCCGCATCTGGGGCAAGAAGCCTTGGGTCGAGATCATGATACTGGAAGTCTGAACAAGGGAGATCGTCGATGAAGATCGGACGTTTGAACCATGTTGGCGTGGCTGTGCCCGATATCGAGGCGGCCAAGAAGACCTATGCCGACCTCTACGGCGCCGATGACGCGACCGAGACGAGGGATTTCCCGCATCTGGGTGTGAAGGTGGCGTTTGTCCATCTCGCCAATTCCGAGATCGAGCTGATCGAACCGTCCGGCGAGGCCAGCCCGCTTCATAAATTCCTCGAACGCAACCCCAAGGGTGGCCAGCACCATATCTGCTTCGAGGTCGCCGACATCATCGCCGCCCGCGACGACATGCTCGCCAAGGGCGCCACCGTGCTCGGGACGGGCGAGCCCTATATCGGCGCGCATGGCGTGCCGGTGATCTTCATCCATCCCAAGGACAGTCATGGCCAGCTGATCGAGCTGATGCAGGAGCCGATGCGATGAAACGCTATCTCGGCTATCTGCCGGTCGCCATCGCCGCCATGCTCTGGCTCAAGGGTTTTTTCGTCCGCGATGGCGGGGTCGGCATCATCAATGGACTTGTCGTCTTCCTCATCGTTTGGTGGCTCTTCTTCTTCACCATGCTGCCGATCGGTGTGCGCTCGCAGGAAGAGACCGGCGAGGTGGTCTCCGGCTCTGAACCGGGGGCGCCGCAGGCACCCAACATGATGCGGAAAATGTGGTGGACCACGATCGCGACCTCGATTGCCTGGATCTGCTATTTCGTGATCACCGAGAGTGGCGTCTTGCTGCCATTCATGCCGACCCGGTCCTACTGAGACACGGATCTGACACCAGGGCGTGCCGACCGGGACCAGGGTTGCCGCCGATATTCGAAGGTAATTGCCATGACCGACACCCCGCACCAGGCCGATGACAAACGCCGTGGCGCCTTTACCCGCTTCCTCGATGGCGTTGAGTGGCTCGGAAACCTTCTGCCGCATCCGGTGACTCTGTTTGCCCTTCTGGCAGTGGGGATCGTGCTTCTCTCCGGCCTTCTGGGCTCTTTCGGACTGGCGGTTGAGGACCCTCGACCGGCCGGCGGGCGGGGTGTGGCCGAGGACGGGATGATCCGTGTCGTCAGCTTGCTCAACGGGGATGGTGTCCGCCGGATATGGACCAGCCTGGTCACGAATTTCACCGGCTTTGCGCCACTCGGCGTGGTGCTGGTCGCGATGCTGGGTGTCGGCGTGGCGGAACGGTCCGGCCTGCTTTCAGCAGCGGTTCGCGGCATGGTTCTGTCAGCCCCGCGCCATGTCGTGACGGTCGCCATCGTCTTCGCCGGTATTGTCTCCAACACGGCATCCGAGGTCGGCTATGTCGTCCTGATCCCGCTTGCGGGTGCGATTTTCTACGCATTGGGACGTCATCCGCTTGCCGGCATGGCGGCGGCATTCGCTGGTGTGTCGGGAGGCTATAGCGCCAATCTCCTGATCGGCACGATCGACCCGCTGCTCGCAGGCATCACCCAGGAAGCCGCGCGCCTGATCGATCCCGACTATGTCGTGGTCGCCACTGCCAACTGGTACTTCATGTTCGCCTCGACCTTCCTGATCACCGCGATCGGGTCGCTGGTGACCATCTTCATCGTTGAGCCGAAACTGGGTGATTACGACCCGTCTCGGGCCGATGAGAGTGTGCTCGACAAGAACATGATGCAGCCTTTGCAGGACAGTGAGCGCAAGGGTCTGGGGTGGGCCGGTCTTGCCATTCTGGCCGTCTTTGGCCTGATGGCGCTGACCCTGGTGCCTGAATGGGGTGTGCTGCGCAATCCCGAGACCGGTGACCGCATCAATTCGCCATTCTTTCGCGGATTTGTGGTCTGGATCCTGATCTTCTTCGTCGCTGGCGGCTATGCCTATGGCCGCGCGACCGGGTCGATGAAGACGGACCGGGACGTCATCAATGCGATGGCGGCGGCGCTTGGCTCATTGGGCCTTTACATTGTTCTCGTCTTCTTCGCGGCCCAGTTTGTCGCCTTTTTCGGCTGGACCAATCTCGGCGCGATCACCGCGGTGACCGGTGCGCAATTTCTTCAGGATAGCGGACTGACAGGGCCGCTGGTCTTTTTCCTGTTCATCCTGATGTGTGCAGTAATCAACCTGTCGCTCGGCTCGGCCTCGGCCCAGTGGGCCGTGACGGCGCCGATCTTCGTGCCGATGCTGATGCTGATCGGCTACGCCCCGGAAGTGATCCAGGCGGCCTACCGGATCGGTGACTCATCGACCAATATCATCACGCCCATGATGAGCTATTTCGGCCTCATCCTCGCCTGGGCGACGCGCTATGACCGCAATCTGGGCGTCGGCACGCTGATCGCGATGATGTTGCCATACACGATTTTCTTCCTGCTTTTCTGGTCCGGCTTTTTCTTCCTGTGGACTTTCGGTTTTGACCTGCCAGTCGGGCCGGGCTCGCCGACCTATTATCCGGCCGGCGAGTAGCCCTGGTCGGCTAGCCGCGATTGACCCGCGCCGCAAAGCATCCGTGCGCGGCGTTGTGGACGTCGATATGGGCGACGTCCTCGCGGGCCAGCGCCGCCTCGATCTTGCCGGTCGGGTCTCCGTCCAGCGCCAGGTCGGCGCCGACCAGCATGCCCGCGTCATCGAACAGGCGAAGGGCGAGGGGACGGCCGCGCATCACCGGCGGAACCGCGTCGTGCCAGGCCGGGGCTTCGCGGGCGCTTTCCCGGACATAGATCGCACAGGCAGAACGATAGGGTGTATCGGCCGTGTGGCTCTCGTAATTGAGCAAGAGCAGGGTTTCGCCCGGCTCGGCATCTTCCAGTGTGATCCGGCACGGAAAACCGGGCTTGGCTGTGGCGGTGACCCGGACGATTCCGCGATCGGCGAGTGCCCTGTCGGACAGGCCGAAGAGCGGTGTGAAGGCTGCCGGATCGAGACCGGTAATGGAAAAGGACATGACGTGTCTCCTGTTTGACGGGTGATGCGACCTTGCCGGGGCTGGACGCGGACGCCCACCCGGTTCCTGCGACAGGAAACGGGTGCGCGCGGAGACAGGGACGCGCGATGCACGGGTCGGGGGACGCCGGCCGGTACCGCGCCGCGTCAATCGTACCTGTCACCGTTTTGTCTCTGCATCCCGGCGTCCATCCATCCTTGTATTACGGCGCTCACCCGGTCTAATGGGCGCCAAACCTCAATCTACCGGAATCGCCCCATGCGCCTGTCCCGCTACTTCCTGCCCGTCCTCAAGGAAACGCCCTCCGACGCCGAGATCGTCTCGCACCAGCTGATGCTGCGCGCCGGCATGATCAAGCAGCAGGCGGCGGGGATTTATTCCTGGCTGCCGCTGGGTCATCGCGTCCTCAAGAAGGTCGAGCAGATCGTGCGCGAGGAGCAGGACCGGGCCGGCGCCGTGGAATTGCTCATGCCCACCATCCAGTCGGCCGACCTGTGGCGCGAAAGCGGCCGCTATGACGATTATGGCGACGAGATGCTGCGCATCACGGACCGCCATGATCGCGAGCTTCTTTTCGGACCCACAAACGAGGAGATGATCACCGAGATCTTTCGCTCATATTGCAAGTCCTACAAGGACTTGCCGAAAATGCTCTACCATATTCAGTGGAAGTTCCGTGACGAGCGCCGGCCCCGTTTCGGGGTCATGCGCGGCCGCGAATTCCTGATGAAGGACACCTATTCCTTCGATGTCGATGAGGCAGCGGCCCGGCATTCCTACAACCGCATGTTCGTGGCCTATCTCAACACTTTCTCGCGCCTCGGCCTCAAGGCCGTGCCGATGAAGGCCGATACCGGTCCGATCGGCGGTGATCTGAGCCATGAATTCATCGTCCTTGCCGAGACCGGCGAGAGCGAGGTCTTCTGCCATGCCGATCTCGTCGAGATGGGCGCACCGGGACCGGATGTTGATTTCGACGGTGACCTGCAGCCCCATGTCGACCAGCGCACGGCGCTCTATGCGGCGACCGACGAGATGCATGAGCCTGACCAGTTCGCGGCCGTCCCCAAGGATCGCCAGCTTTCGGCCCGCGGCATCGAAGTGGGGCATATCTTCTATTTCGGTACCAAATACTCCGAGCCGATGAAGGCGCTGGTCCAGCACCAGGATGGCCAGCCGCGCCCGGTCCACATGGGCTCCTACGGAGTCGGCGTGTCGCGCCTGCTCGGCGCCATCATTGAAGCCCATCACGATGAGAAGGGCTGTATCTGGCCGGAGAGCGTCGCGCCCTTCGGCGTCGGCATCATCAATATGCGCGTTGGCGATAGCGATTGCGATGCGGCCTGCGAGACCGCCTATGCGGCGCTCGCCAGGGCCGGGCTTGATCCGCTCTATGACGATACCGACAACCGCGCCGGCGCCAAATTCGCCACCGCCGACCTGATTGGTCTGCCCTACCAGCTTGTCATCGGGCCGCGGGGCCTGAAAGAGGGCAAGGTCGAGCTCAAGGTGCGGCGCACCGGCGAGACCCATGAGCTGTCGCCGGAGGACGCGGTGGCCCGGCTTGCCGAGCGGGCGTTCAGCGATGACTGAGGCGACGCGCGAGGCAGGAGCACTATCGTCTGGCGGGGCGCCCCCCTTCAGCCCGTATGAATTCCTGCTCGCCTTTCGCTATCTGCGTGCCCGCCGCAAGCATGGCGGCGTTGCGCTGATTGCCTGGATTTCCTTTGGCGGAATCGCGCTCGCCGTGACCGGTCTGATCGCCGTGATGTCGATTATGAACGGTTTCCGCGCCGAGTTGTTCAACCAGCTTCTCGGTTTTCAGCCGCATGTATATGTTGATACGCGTGAAATTCCGTCTGGCGAGATTGAGCGCCTACTCGTTGAGATCGAAGCGATAACCGGCGTGAAGAGCGCCGATCCGGTGGTGACCGGGCAGGTTCTGGCCTCTTCGGAACGCTATGAATCCGTGCTCCAGGTCCTGGCTGTCCGTCCAGCCGATCTCGCCCGCATGGACGTGATCCGCTCGGGCGATGATCCACGCAGCCTGACCGGTATCCAGTACGGCAATCTGGAGACTTTCGGCGAGGGCCATAATGGCGGCGACGGGATTGTTATCGGCACCGGGGTCGCACAGCGGCTTGGCGTGACGATCGGCGATCGCGTCACCTTCACCGCCGCCCGCGCCGCGCCGACCGTGTTCGGCATCCGGCCGCAGCAAAAAGCCTATTATGTCGAGGCGATCGTCGCCGCCGGTGTCTCCACCATCGACAATAATCTCGCCTATATGCCGCTCGACCAGGGGCAGCTCTATTTCAACCGTTCCGGCGTCGTGGACACGATCCAGATCCGGCTCGATGTGCCGGAAATGGCGCCGCAATTCGTTGCGCCGATCCGCGCGCTCGCGGGGCCCAACGCGCTGGTCTACGACTACACCCGGCTTGACCCGGCCTTCTTCAACGCGCTGCAATTCGAGCGCACCGCGATGCGGCTTATCCTGTCGATTGTCGTGGCGATCGCCGCGATGAACATCATTTCCGGCCTGGTGATGCTGGTGAAGAACAAGTCGCGCGATATCGCCATCCTGCGAACCATGGGCGCGACGCAGGCCTCGGTGATGCGGGTTTTCCTGATTGTTGGTGCCAGCATCGGCATGGCAGGGACGCTGGCCGGCCTGTTGCTGGGCATCCTGTTTGTGACCTTCATCGGTCCGATCCAGGATTTCATTACCTGGACCACCGGTGCCCAGGTCTGGGACCCCAATGTCTATTACCTCTATCGCATCCCGGCCAAGATGGACTGGGGCGAGGTCGCCTTCATCTCCGTCTTCGGCCTCGCGATCTCCCTGCTTGTCACCCTGCCACCGGCCTGGCGGGCAGCGCGGCTCGATCCGGTGGAGGCGCTCCGTTATGAGTGACTTCGTTCTCGAACTCGACGCGATTGACCGCACCTATGTGACCGAGGCCGGCGAATTGCCGGTATTGCGCGGTGCCAGCCTGGCTTTGTCGCCGGGCGAGATTGTCGGCCTGGTCGGTCCGTCCGGTTCCGGCAAGTCGTCCCTGCTCCATGCCGCCGGTCTGCTGGAACGGCCGAATGCCGGTGAAGTGCGGGTGCTGGGACGGGCGACACGCGATCTCTCCGACCGTGATCGGACATCGATCCGGCGCCGCGAAATCGGTTTCGTCTACCAGTTCCACCACCTCCTGCCGGAATTCGACGCCCTGGAGAATATCGTCCTGCCGCAACTGATCGGGGGCGTCCCGTCCCGCCAGGCGCGCGCGCGGGCCGAGATGTTGCTCTCCCAGCTCGGCCTGGCGGCTCGCCTCTTGCACCAGCCGTCGCAATTGTCCGGCGGCGAGCAGCAACGTGTTGCCATCGCGCGTGCCTTGGCCAACCGGCCACATGTGCTGCTCGCGGACGAACCGACCGGCAATCTCGATCCGGCGACGTCGGAGACTGTGTTCGACGCTTTGCGCGATACGGTGAGGGCAGAAGGGGCGGCCGCCCTGGTCGCCACGCACAATCACGAGCTTGCCGGACGGATGGACCGCATCCTGACCTTCGCGGACGGCCACCTCACTCCCTACAGGCCGGACTAGCTCCGGGCGGGTTCGTCGCGCCTGCGAATCGGATTGGAACATAATCGGAACATTCCGCTTGACGGCGTTTGCGTCAGTCAATAGAACAAATGCAGAACTTGCGTTTGGGGAGAGAGTCATGCGCCGTCTTGTTCACGATGTTTCCGCTGCCACTGCCGTTCTCGGCTTTGCCTGGATGATTGCCATGTGGGGATCGGTTCTCGGCGCCGCCTGAACCGGCTAGACTGTCCCGTCTGACTCGGCGGCGCCCATCGCGCCGCGCACGGGCAGGGTGGGATCAGTTTTCAGGCCGGACGTCAGGAGAGACCCATGGGCGCGCAATATCCATTCGTGCATCTGCGGGTTCGCTCACCTTATTCGGTCCTCGAAGGCGCGATCCGCATGCCGAAAATGGTCGAGGCTTGCCAGGCCCATGGCATGCCGGCGATCGCGCTGACCGACACCAATAATCTGTTTGGAGCGCTGGAGTTTTCCGAGGTCCTGTCGGGGGCCGGTGTGCAGCCCATTGTCGGCTGTACGCTCAAGGTTCGGCTGTCAGACCCGCACCCCGGTGAGAGGGCTGAATCCGACGGCACGCTGGTCCTCCTGGCTCAGGACGAGACCGGCTACGGCAATCTCATGGCGCTGTCGAGCGCCGCCTTTCTCGATGTTGACGGGTCGGAAGAGCCGCACGTACCGCTCGCCCTGGTGCTGGAACATGCGACCGGCCTGATCTGCCTGACTGGCGGGCCGGACGGCATTCTCAACCGGCTCGTCACCGGCGGACGCCTGCCCGAAGCCGCCAGTTTTCTCGGCGAGCTGGAAGCCGCCTATGGTGACCGGCTTTACGTCGAGCTGCAGCGTCATGGCCTGGCGCCGGAACTGGAGGCTGAAGACTGGCTCGTTCGCGAGGCCTATGCCCGCGACCTGCCGCTGGTCGCCACCAATGAGGCCTATTTCCCCGACGCGTCCATGCACAAGGCGCATGACGCGCTGCTGTGCATTTCGGAAAGCTCCTTCGTCTCGGTCGCTGATCGCCGCCGGGTCACGGCGGATCACTATCTCACGACGCCGGAGGAAATGAATCAGCGCTTTGCCGATCTGCCGGAGGCGCTGAACAATACGATCGAGATCGCCCGGCGATGCGCCTTCCGGGTGCGCACACATGCCCCCATCCTGCCCAGCTTTCCGACGGTTGGCGGTCGTGACGAGGCCGAGGAGCTGGTTGCGCGCGCGCATGAAGGCCTGACGGACCGGCTGGCCAGCATCAATCCGGCGGCGACCGAGGCGGAATACCGGGACCGTCTCGATTTCGAGCTCGGCATTATCAAGCAGATGGGATTTCCGGGTTATTTCCTGATCGTTTCGGACTTCATCCGGTGGGCCAAGAACCATGACATACCGGTCGGGCCGGGCCGGGGTTCCGGTGCGGGGTCTCTGGTTGCCTATGCACTGACCATCACCGATCTCGACCCCCTGCGCTTCGGCCTGCTGTTCGAGCGCTTCTTGAATCCCGAACGTGTCTCCATGCCTGACTTCGACGTCGACTTCTGCCAGGAGCGACGCGGCGAGGTGATCCGTTATGTCCAGGAACAATACGGGCATGACCGGGTCGCCCAGATCATCACCTTCGGCACCCTGCAGGCGCGCGCCGTGGTACGCGATACCGGGCGTGTGCTGCAGCTTCCGCTCGGCCTCGTGGACCGGCTCGCCAAGATGGTGCCGGCCAATCCGGCCAATCCGGTCACCCTGGCCCAGGCGCTTGATATCGAGCCGCGGCTGCGCGAGATGCGCCGCGATGATGACAGCGTCGATACGCTGCTGACCGTCGCGCTCAAGCTGGAAGGGCTGTATCGCAACGCCTCGACCCACGCTGCCGGCGTCGTGATCGGTGACCGCAAGCTGTCCGAACTCGTGCCGCTCTACCGCGATCCGCGGTCTGACATTCCTGCCACCCAGTTCAACATGAAATGGGTCGAGCCGGCCGGCCTGGTGAAGTTCGACTTCCTCGGCCTCAAGACGCTGACCGTGATCGCCCGCGCGCTTGGTTATATCGCCTCGGCCGGCAAGGAAGTGCCGGATGTCGAAGGCATTGATTTCGACGACCAGGCAACTTTCGACCTCCTGCAGTCGGGTCATGCAATCGGCGTGTTCCAGCTGGAATCCTCCGGCATGCGCGACACGCTGAAAAAGATGAAGCCGGATGCGATCGAGGATCTGATCGCCCTGATTTCGCTGTATCGACCCGGCCCGATGAAGAATATCGACGTCTATGTCGACCGGAAATTCGGCCGCGCCGAGGTCGACAATCTGCACCCGGATCTCGAGGGCGTGCTGTCGGAAACCTATGGCGTCATCATCTACCAGGAACAGGTGATGCAGATCGCCCAGATCCTGTCCGGCTATTCGCTCGGCGAGGCCGACCTCCTGCGCCGCGCCATGGGCAAGAAGAAGAAGGAGGAGATGGACAAGCAGAAGGCCCGTTTCCTCGAAGGCGCCGAAGCGAAGGGCGTGAGCCGCGAGAAGGCCTCTTATATTTTTGAACTGGTGGCCGAGTTCGCCGGCTATGGATTCAACAAGTCCCACGCCGCCGCCTATGCCGCGATCGCCTACCGGACCGGCTATCTGAAAGCCAATTACCCGGTCGAGTTCATGGCCGCGCTGATGTCGCTGGACGCCGCCAATACCGACAAGCTGGCCGCCTTCTTCCAGGAGATCCGGCGCATGAAGATCGAGGTCCGTCCGCCGGACGTGAATGCCTCGCAGGCGGATTTCTCGGTCGAGGCGGGCACGATCCGCTTTGCCCTTGGCGCCATCCGCAATGTCGGTTTCGTCGCGATGGAGCACATTGTTGCCGAACGCCAGGCCAACGGGCCTTTCCGCGACCTCTATGATTTCGCCGAACGGATTGATCCGCGCCAGGTCAACAAGCGCACGTTTGAAAACCTGGCCAAGGCGGGCGCCTTTGACAGTCTCGATCCGGACCGGGCACGGGTGATGGCCTCGGCGGAGACGCTGATCTCGATGGCCCAGCATGCCGCCGAGCAGCGCGAAAGCGCCCAGGCCAGCCTGTTTGGCGGCGGCGGGGATGAGGCCCTGCTCGAGCGGCCGCGCCTGCCGGAGCCCGACCCGTGGACTGCAACCGAACGGCTCGATGCCGAGCTGTCTGCGATCGGCTTCTACCTGTCCGGTCATCCGCTCGATGATTTGCGCGAGCACCTTGCCGGGCGCGGCGTGGTCTTCTTCGCCGAAGCGCCGGGACGGGTGGCTGACGGCGCCACCGCATTGCGGCTCGCCGGCATGGTCCGGCGGCGCCAGGAACGGGTCTCCAACAAGAATGGCGAGCGTTTCGCCTGGACCACGCTGTCCGATCCGACCGGTGAGTTCGAGGTCTTCGTCAATTCCGACCTCTTGCGTACCTCGCGCGAGGTCCTCGACAGCGGCCAGGCCGTGCTGGTCAATTGCCGGGTCGATGAGCGCGACGAGCAGATTTCCTTTTTCGCCGACCGGATCGAACCGCTTGATACCAGGGTCTCGGCGGAGCGCCTGCGTATCCGGCTCGATCTGGCTGACGCACTGGCCGGTGTTCATGCCCGGCTTGAACGGGCCAACAAGCGCAATGACGCCAGTCATGATGCGGTGATCGACCTCCTGTTGCCGCTGCGCGATGGCGGCGAGATCGAGATGCGATTGCCGGGTCGGCACTCGGCTGATGCCGCGCTGCAGGCCGCCCTGAAAGGGGTGAAGGGTGTGGCGTCTGTCGACAGTGTCTGACGCCTGCCCGTGGAGGCATGCCCACACTGCATTTCCGGCGGGGTCGCGCGCTTGCCAAGCGGTCGTCACGCGCCTATAAGCCGCGCCATCACGCACACGGGGCTACGTCCGGTCTTTGACCGAACGCTCCGGTGTCGCTTGCAGGTGCAGGCGGCTCCGCCCCGTGGAGGCCAACCGGAAAAGGAAAATCGATGGCTCTCCCTGATTTCAGCATGCGTCAGCTGCTTGAAGCTGGTTGTCACTTTGGACACCAGACCCACCGCTGGAACCCGAAGATGAAGGATTTCATCTTTGGTGAGCGGTCCAACATTCACATCATCGACCTCTCGCAAACCGTTCCGCTGCTGCACCAGGCCCTGGTGAAAGTGCGCGAGACGGCGGCCAAGGGCGGTCGCGTGCTCTTCGTCGGCACCAAGCGTCAGGCCCAGGAGCCGCTGGCCCTGGCTGCCGGTCGTTGCGCCCAGTACTACATGAACCAGCGCTGGCTCGGCGGTACGCTGACCAATTGGCGCACCATCTCGAACTCGATTGCCCGCCTGCGCGAGCTGGAAAGCATGTTCGAGAGCGAGGGCGGCATGGCCGGCCTCACCAAGAAAGAACAGCTGATGTTGACCCGTGAGCGCGAGAAGCTTGATCGCTCGCTCGGCGGTATCAAGGACATGGGCGGCACGCCGGACCTGATGTTCGTGATCGACACGAACAAGGAAGGCATTGCCATCCAGGAAGCCAAGAAGCTCGGCATTCCGGTTATCGCCGTGGTCGACACCAATTGCGATCCGGACCTCATCGATTTCCCGATCCCGGGCAATGACGACGCGTCCCGCGCCATCTCGCTCTACTGCGACCTGATCGCCGACGCCGTCCTCGACGGCATGGGCGACAGCCAGCTGGCCATGGGCATGGATCTGGGCGAAGCCGAAGCACCGGTCGAGACGCTGGTTGAAGCCGCTCCGGTGGAAGAAGCTGCCGTTCCGGAAGCCGCAGCCGCTGACGCCGCTCCGGAAGCCGAAGCTGCTGCCACGGACACGTCATCCGAATCTGACAAGACCGAAGCGTAACGTTTCGATCCAAAGCGAAATTCAGGAGAAACCGATGGCTGCCATTACCGCTGCTCTCGTGAAGGAACTGCGCGAAAAAACCGGCGTAGGCATGATGGACTGCAAAAAGGCGCTGAGTGAAAACGACGGCGACTTTGAAGCCGCTGTTGACTGGCTGCGCAAGAAAGGCCTGTCCAAGGCTGCCAAGAAGGCTGATCGCGTCGCCGCTGAAGGCCTGGTCGCCGTTGCCACCGATGGTGGCAAGGGTGCTGTGGTTGAAGTGAACTCGGAAACCGACTTCGTGGCCCGGAACGAAAAGTTCCAGGCCGCCGTCAAGGAAATCGCCGCTCTCGCCATTGGCGGTTCCGGCGATGTTGCCGAGATCAAGGCTGCGACGCTGGCGTCCGGTTCCACGGTTGAAGATCACATGACCAATCTGATCGCGACGATCGGTGAGAACATGGCCCTGCGCCGTGCTGCCGTCGTCGTCGCCGAGCCGGGTGTGGTTGCGTCCTATGTCCATAATCCGGCGGCCGCCGACATGGGCGCCATCGGCGTGCTCGTCGGTCTCAAGTCGGACGGTGACACGGCCAAGCTTGCCGAGCTGGGCCGCAAGATTGCCATGCATGTGGCTGCCGGCTCGCCGGCCGTGGCCGTCTCTGTCGATGTCGACGGTGTCGACAGTGCGATTGCAGACAAGGAACGCGAAGTCTTCGCCGACCAGGCCCGTCAGTCCGGCAAGCCGGAAGCGATCGTCGAGAAGATGGTCGAGGGGCGCATGCGCAAATTCTATGAGGAAGTCGTGCTGCTGAAGCAGGCTTTCGTGATGGATCCGGATTCGACGATCGAACAGGTCCTCGAAGCCGCGGCCAAGGATGTCGGCGCACCGGTGACCATTACGGGCTTTGTCCGCATGGCTCTGGGTGAAGGCGTCGAGAAGGGTCCGGAAGAGGATTTTGCGGCCGAAGTCGCCGCTGCTTCCGGCCAGTCCTGATCCTCATCAACAACAAGCGGCGGCGCTTTCCAGCGCCGCCGCTTTCTATATGCTGCACGCCGTGACTGATTCCTCTGTATCCGGGCCGGCTGATGGCCAGGCGGGCGCGCCGAAATTCCGGCGCGTACTGCTGAAAGTTTCTGGTGAAGCCCTCATGGGCAACCAGAATTACGGTATCGATATCGATACGGCTGACCGGATTGCGCGCGAAGTCGCAGCCGCGGTCTCAGGCGGTACCGAGATGTGCCTCGTCATCGGCGGTGGCAACATCTTCCGCGGCCTGTCCGGCGCCGCCAAGGGCATGGACCGTGCCGCGGCCGACTATATGGGCATGCTGGCCACCGTCATGAACGCGCTGGCGATGCAGACCGCGCTGGAGCGCATCGGCGTCCAGACCCGCGTCCAGTCGGCCATTCCCATGACCACGGTGTGCGAACCCTATATCCGCCGCCGCGCCACGCGACACATGGAAAAGGGTCGCGTCGTGATCTTTGCGGCCGGCACGGGCAATCCCTTCTTCACCACCGATACGGCGGCCGCCCTGCGCGCCGCCGAGATGGGCTGCGATGCGCTGTTGAAGGGCACACAGGTCGACGGCGTGTATTCCGCTGATCCGCGTACCAACCCGGATGCCGAGCGCTACGACCAGCTAGATTATCTCGACGTGCTGACCCGTGACCTGAAAGTCATGGACGCCTCGGCGGTGACGCTGATGCGTGAAAATGCGATACCGATTGTCGTGTTCGATATTCACAAGACCAATGGTCTTGCTCGTGTGCTGGCCGGGGAGGGCCTGTGCACGATGATCGGCAAGATGAAAACCGACGCGTCAGCCGACTGAACCAGGAAAGAGCAAGAACACCATGAGCGACGAGTATGACGAAGACGATCTGAAACGGCGCATGGACGGCGCGATCGAGTCCCTTCGCAAGGAGTTTGCCGGCCTGCGGACCGGTCGTGCCAGTGCCGGCCTGCTCGACCCGATCAAGGTCGAGGCTTATGGCGCCCTGACGCCGATCAACCAGCTGGGCAATGTCTCTGTGCCCGAGCCGCGCATGATTACCCTGCAGGTCTGGGACAAGAGCATGGTCGGCGCTGTCGACAAGGCGATCCGCAATTCCGGCATCGGCCTCAATCCCGTCATGGAAGGGCAGCTCCTGCGCATTCCGATCCCGCCGCTCAACGAGGAGCGCCGCGCCGAAATCGCCAAGCTTGCCGGCAGCTATGCCGAGAATGCCCGCATTGCCGTTCGCAATGTGCGGCGTGACGGCATGGACGCGCTGAAAAAGATGGAGAAGGATGGCATCCTGTCCGAGGACGAGCAGAAGGCCTTTTCCGAAGATGTGCAAAAACTCACCAACGAGGCGATCAAGCGCGTTGATGAGAGCCTGAAGGCCAAGCAAGACGAGATCATGCAGGTCTAACCATGCCGTTTGGCGGAGCGAAAGAATGACTGACGACGCTTCCGCAGACCAGACGGGGCCGTGTCATGCGGCCATCATCATGGACGGCAATGGCCGCTGGGCGAAAGCCCGCGGCCGCCCGCGCTCCTTCGGGCACAAGCGTGGCGTCGAGACGGTCCGCCGCATTGTCGAGGATGCCGGGGCACTCGGTGTCCGCTATCTGACACTTTTCTCCTTCTCGACCGAGAACTGGAGCCGTCCGGCTGACGAAGTCGGGGCCCTGTTCGAACTGCTCAGGCACTATGTCGAGGCCGACCTTGAGGGGCTCGCGAAGCGCGGGGTACGAATCCGCATTGTCGGTCGTCGTGACAATCTGGGCCCTGACCTGGTTGCGATCATCGACCGGGCCGAACGGCGCACCCGTGACAATACCGAGTTTCACCTCACCATCGCCTTCAATTATGGCGGGCGCGACGAGATCCTGCGCATGTGCCAGGCCATTGCCCGTGAGGCTGCGGCCGGGCGCCTCGATCCGGAAACGCTCGACGAGACGGTTTTGGGCGCACATCTCGACACGGTCGGTCTGCCGGATGTTGACCTGCTGATCCGCACCAGCGGCGAACAGCGCATTTCCAATTTCCTGCTCTGGCAGGCCGCCTATGCCGAACTCGTCTTCCTGGACGTGTTGTGGCCGGATTTTTCGCGTCAGGACCTCGCCCGGGCAATCGATGTCTACCGGCAGAGAAGCCGCCGTTATGGAGGCGTGGATGCCGGCGCCGCGTGATCCGGTTTTCCGGCGTCGTCTCGTCTCAGCCCTGATCCTCGGCCCGCTTGCGGTCGTGCTGCTCTATGTCGGCGATCTGGCCTTCACCGCCTGGGTTGCCGCCTTTGCGGCCGCGATGGCGTGGGAATGGATACACATGTCCGATCGCGAAGCGCCGCCGGTGGCCTATGCCATCGCCTGTGCGACCGCGTCAGGCACAGTGCTCCTGGCCGGTCAGACCAGTGTGCTCGATGCCCTGGCATGGGGGGCCGCAGGAACGCTGGCCAGCGGCGTCGAGCGCTGGCGCCGGGGCTGGTCGAGTGAAGTGCTGGGCGTTCTGTATGTGGCTCTTTCAGCTGCCTTGCTGGCCTCGATGCGGGCCGAGCCGGACCATGGCCTCAAGGCCGTTGTGCTGCTCTTCGCCATCGTCTGGGCCGCCGACAGTGTCGCCTATCTGGTCGGGACCTGGATCGGTGGCCCCAAACTCCTGCCGCAAGCCAGTCCGAAGAAGACCTGGTCAGGGTTTCTCGCTGGCATCCTGGCCGGTGCGGCGGCCGGCTGGGCTGCGGGGGGGCTGTTCGGACTTGAAGCGGTTCGTGTCATTCCCTTCGCGATCGTTGTGGCCCTGGCCTCCGTTGGCGGTGATCTTGCCATGTCGGTCTTCAAGCGCAGCTTCGGGGTCAAGGATTCCGGTACGCTGATTCCGGGACATGGCGGGGTGCTGGACCGGGTCGATGCACTGATGCTGGCGGTGATCTTTGCCGTGCTCATGATCCGGGTCTGGCCATTGGGTTGGGACGGCGCATGAGCCCGCGCCGGATTTCAATTCTCGGTGCGACAGGGTCGGTCGGCCTGGCGACGCTCGATCTGATCGGACGGGCAGAGCCGGGGGTCTATCGGGTTGTGGCGCTGACGGCCAAGACCAACGCCGCCGAGCTGGCCCGGCAGGCGATCCGTTTTGACGCCGAGTGCGTAGCCATCGCCGATCCGGCGGCCGCGCCGGCCTTGCAGGCCGCGCTGAAGGATCACCCGCATATCGAAATCGGGGTCGGCGAGGACGCCGTGTGCGAGGCCGCAGGCCGTGACGCGGACTGGACCATGGCAGCCATTGTCGGGGCAGCCGGGCTCAAGCCGACGCTGGCCGCCTTGCGGCAGGGCCGGGCGCTGGCCTTCGCCAACAAGGAATGCCTGGTCTGTGCCGGTGCGCTCTTCATGGACGAGGCGGCGCGCTGCGGGACGACCCTGTTGCCGGTCGACAGTGAACACAATGCCGTGTTCCAGGTCTTCGATCCGGCCCAGCGCGCAGCGATCCGGTCGATTACGCTGACCGCGTCCGGCGGGCCGTTCCGGCAGGCGACGCGGGCGCGCATGGCGGCCGCCAGCCGCGCCGACGCGCTGGCCCACCCGACCTGGGAGATGGGTGCGAAAATCAGCATCGACAGCGCCACAATGATGAACAAGGGGCTGGAAATTATCGAGGCTTGCTGGCTGTTCGACCTGCCATCCAGCCAGGTCGAGGTGGTCGTCCACCCGCAGTCCATCATTCATGGCCTCGTTGAATACGCCGACGGTTCGCTGCTGGCCCAGCTCGGCTCACCCGACATGCGCACGCCCATCGCCAGCGCGCTGGCCTGGCCGCAACGCATGGCCGCACCGGTCGAGCGCCTGCGTCTGACCGATATCGGCCGTCTCGACTTCCAGCCGCCGGACCTGACCCGGTTTCCCGCCATCCGGCTGGCGCGTGAGGCGATCGAGGCGGGCGGGATCGCTCCGGCTGTGCTCAATGCGGCCAACGAGATTGCGGTCGAGGCCTTCCTGGCGGATCGCATAGGCTTCCTTGACATTGCCGCAAGCGTTGAAGAGGTTCTCGAGCGCAGCCTGTCCGATGATGACATGCCACACGCGCTAACCGCTTTTGAAGATGTGTTCGCCATTGATGGTCGCGCGCGCCGGATGGCACGGGACTTGATGGCTGAGCGCGACGCGAACCCATAAAACGGACAAATCCTCCATGGACCTGATCGGCAGCGGCTTCCTGACCATATTCTCCTTTGTCTTCCTGATCTCGATTGTCGTCGTGATTCATGAGCTTGGGCACTATTGGGCGGGGCGTTTCTGCGGCGTGCATGCGGAAGCCTTCTCGATGGGCTTTGGACCGACCCTGTTCTCGTGGCGGGACAAGCGCGGCACGGTGTGGCGCGTCGCGGCCCTGCCGCTGGGCGGTTATGTGAAGTTTCTCGGCGATGCCGGGGCGGCCAGCGAACCGGATGCCGACAAGCTGGAGCAGCTTCGTCGCGACATGGGGGAGGCGGCTGACCGCTGTTATCATTTCAAGCCGATCTGGCAGCGCGCCTTCATCACGGCTGCCGGCCCGATCGCGAACTTCATCCTGGCGATTTTCATTTTTGCCTCGATCGCGCTGACCTTTGGCAGCCAGCCCTACCAGCTCCCCATCGTCGGCAGCGTGGTTGAGGGCGGTGTCGGTGAGGCGGCTGGTTTCGAGGTCGGCGACCGGATCCTGGCGATCAATGACAACCGGATCGACACCTTCCAGGACATCATCACTGAAGTCGTATGGCGTCCGGGCGAGGCGCTGCGCTTTGAAGTCGAGCGCGATGGCGCCACCCTCGTGATCCTGGCGGCTCCGCGCGGCGAACGGATCGAAGACCAGTTTGGCGGCACCCGGACACTGGGGCGTATCGGTCTGGGGTCGCAGGCCGGCCCGGCGCTGCGCGACCAGTATAACCCCGTCGAAGCGCTCGGACAGGGTGTGGACCGGACCTGGGCGGCCGTTTCCATGACCGCACGCTATGTCTCACGCGTGGTGACGGGGCGGGTTTCTGCAGAACTGCTCAACGGTCCCGTCGGGATCGCCACCGCCGCCGGCCAGACCGCGAGCGCGAGTGTGGAGGCAGGTGGAACGGCGGCCGAGAGCGCGTTCTTGCTGCTGGTCAATCTGATCAATCTGGCCGGTTTTCTTTCGGTCGGACTGGGATTGGTCAATCTTCTACCGATACCCATCCTCGACGGCGGGCATTTGGTGTATTACGCCTATGAAGCGGTGGCGCGGCGTCCACTGAGCATGAAGGCACAGGCACTCGGTTTCCGGGTGGGGCTTGTTTTCGTGCTCGGTTTGATGCTTGTAGCGACCTGGAATGACCTGAATTATTTGCTCGGCCAGATGTTCTGACGAACCTTCTGACCGGGCCCAGCAAGCGGCGATCTTCCATGGCGAGTGTTCTGCGTGTGCTGTTCGCAGCCCTGATGACTGTGACTGTGTCGGCTATAGCCTCGGCACAACAATCGGGTGCGGAAGTTCCCGCGACGACCCAGCCAGCGGTGCAGGCGCCCGCGGCGGCTCCGACCATCCGGCAAATCCTCGTTGAGGGTAATCAGCGCGTCGAAGTCGACACGGTGCTGTCCTACCTTCTCCTGCAGCCGGGACAGCCTTTCGATTCCCGCCTGGTCAACCTGTCCATCCAGACCCTGATGGCAACCGGCCTGTTCTCGGACGTGCAGATGGAGGATCGCGGCGAGGTCGTGATCGTCCGGGTCCAGGAAAACCCGATCATCAACCGCGTCATCCTCGAGGGAAACGGCGCGATCGATGACGAGAAGATCACCGACGAGATCCAGGCCCAGCCGCGCGCCATCTTCACGCGCTCGCGGGTGCAGTCGGATGTGCAACGCATTATCGAGGTCTATCGCCGTTCGGGTCGCTTCGCGGCCACGGTGACGCCGAAAATCGTCGAACAGCCTCAGAATCGCGTCGACCTCATTTTCGAGATTTCCGAAGGGCCGGTTACCGGCGTCCGCCGCATCAATTTCATCGGCAATGAGAGCTTCTCCGACCGCCGTTTGCGTCGCGAGCTGGTGACGCGCGAATCGCGTTGGTGGCGCTTCTTCTCGTCGAACGACAATTATGATCCCGACCGCCTGGAATATGATCGCGAGCTTCTGCGGCAGTTCTATTCCAACCAGGGCTATGCCAACTTCCGCGTCCTGTCGGCTGTGGCCGAGCTGACACCGGATCAGCGCGACTTCTACATCACCATCACGCTTGATGAGGGTGAGGTCTATAATTTCGGTGAAGTGACCGTGCGGACGGAAATTCCGGATCTCAACCCGGAGTTTCTCCAGGCAATCCTGCCGGTTCAGCAAGGTGATCTCTTCCAGGGCCAGCTCATCGAGGACAGTATCGATGCGCTCACTTTCTCGGCCGGCGCCTCGGGCTACGCCTTCGTCAATATCCGCCCTCTGTCGCAGCGCAATCGTGAGGACCGGACCGTTGACGTGGAATTCGTCATCGACGAGGGGCCGCGCGTTTACATCGAACGCATCGACATTGCCGGCAATACGCGCACGCTCGACCAGGTTATCCGTCGCGAACTCGACATCGTCGAGGGCGACGCCTTCAACCAGGTCCTGATCGACCGGTCGCGCAACAATATCCGGCGTCTGGGCTTCTTCGAGGAAGTCGAAGTCGAGGAAACGCCCGGGTCTGCTCCGGACAGGGCCCGCGTCAACGTCGCGGTGACGGAACAGCCAACCGGCGAGCTTGCCTTCGGCGCCGGTTTCTCGTCGACCGATGCCTTCCTGATCGACCTTTCGATTTCCGAGCGCAACCTGCGGGGCCGCGGCCAGTTCCTGCGTTTCCGAATTTCCGCGTCGTCAAACCGGGAATCGCTGGATATCCGCTTCACCGAGCCGCGCTTCCTGGATCGAAACCTCGCTGCCGGCTTCGACCTGTTCCGGGTCAATTCCGACTTCCTTTCCGAGGCGTCGTTCCAGACGGAATCCACCGGCGCCAGCCTGCGTCTGGGTTTCCCGGTCACCGCATCGACCAATCTGCAACTTGGCTACACCTATCGGACCGATAACGTCCTGGTGTTCTCTTCGGCCTCGTCGGCCCTGCTCAACCAGGCGGGCAGCCGTGCGACGTCGGTGATGACCTATACGCTCAACTTCTCGCGACTGAATGATCCCATCGAGCCCAGCCGCGGCTATCGCCTGCAGTTCACGCAGGGTTTTGCCGGCATTGGCGGCGATGTGCGTTATGTCCGCTCCGAGTTCAACGGCGCCATCTATCGGCCATTCTTCCCGGGCATTCTGGGCAATGACGTGGTGGCCAGCTTCACGATGAATGGCGGGTTTGTCCTGCCCTGGGGTGGCGACTCGGTCCGGATCAATGATCGCTTCTTCAAGGGCGGCAACTCCTTCCGCGGCTTTGAAGTCGCCGGTATCGGTCCGCGCGCTGTGTCGCGCGACACCAATACCGGTGAGCTGATCCGGGGTGATGCCCTGGGTGGCAGGCTTTATGCAGTGGGTGCACTGGAAGTCTCATTCCCGCTCGGTTTGCCCGAGCAATACGGGGTGAGAGGCAGCCTGTTCACGGAGTTCGGCACGCTTGGCATGCTGGATTCTGCTGACCAGGTAGACGAGGGAACAAACGCGGTGTTCACGGTTGATGATTTGGCGCTTCGCGCGTCGGCAGGCCTGAGCATCTTCTGGGATTCACCATTCGGACCAGTGAGGTTCGACTTTGCACAGGCCTTCATCCGTGAAGACTATGACAGGGCCGAATTCTTCCGGTTCAGCACGCGAACAGGGTTCTAAAACTATGAAACTGCTTAAAACTCTTCTGCTCCTTCCGGTCCTTGTGATCGGTATCGCGGCACCCGCGATGGCACAGACGAATATTGCTGTGCTCAATGAGGAGCGCGTCCTGCGTGAAAGCGCTGCCGGTTTGCACATCGCAGCCCGCATGCAGGAAATCGCACAGGAAATTGACTCCGAACTCCAGGCCATGAGCCAGCCGATCCAGCAGGAAACCGAGCGCCTGAACGCCGAGACCGCGTCGATGACGCAGCAGGCGATCCAGGAACGCCCGGACCTGATGAGCCGTATCCAGACGCTGAACCAGCAGGCCCAGCAGTTCGAAGTCACGCGCCGCGCCCGACAGCAGGAAATCGTCCAGACAGAGCGTCAGGCGATGCGTCCGGTCTATGAGGCCCTTGGTCCGATCCTCGAGGAAGTTGTCGCTGCTCAGGGCATCGACATCCTGGTTGATCGGTCGAACCTCGTCTTCGCGGCTCCGGACACGGACATTTCCGATTCGGTGATTGCCCTGCTCGACCAGCGCCTGCCCACCGTTCCGGTGACGCGCGTGCGGCTGCCGCAGGAAGGCGCCGGCCAACAGCGCCAGCAATAAAGAGACTATCAGGGGGGAGAGTGTGGCGGATCCGCGTTTCTACGATCGGCTTGGCCCGCTGACCCTGCAAGAGATCGCCGCGCTTTCGGGTGCGGCGATTTCTGATTCTGCGGACGCCGGCGCGCAGGTCACGCATGTTGCCCCGCTCGGCGAGGGTGGGGCTGGTACACTGTGCTATGCTGAAACAGGCAAGCATTTCGCCGGCGCGCCGTCGGGTGCGCTCAACGGTGTAGCCATTCTCTGTGCCGCAGACGCCGCCGAGGCGGCGGCGGGACTGGGCGCCCGGGTGCTTGTCCACACGGCGCCCCGCACAGGCTTCGCACGGGTGCTGCCGCACCTGTTCGCCTTGCGCGGCTTCGAGCCGGACACTTTCATCCATCCGAATGCCCGGATTGACGCCAGCGCGCGGCTCGCCGCGGGGGTCGTGATCGGTGAGGGGGCTGTTATCGGCGCGGAATGTGTGATCGGGCCGCACAGCGTCATCGGACCGGGCTGCCGGCTTGGCGCCGGCACCCGCCTGGCCGCACGGGTCAGCCTTCTGTGCACAGATCTTGGCGAAGGCTGCAACATTCTTGCGGGAGCCGTGATTGGCGAGGATGGCTTTGGCGTTGCAATATCTGATGGAATTAACACTGATATCCTGCACTTGGGGAGCGTAGTGATCGGTCGGGACGTCACCATTGGTGCCAATACGGCGATTGATCGCGGCCTGTTTGGCGCGACCCTGATCGGCGATGGCAGCAAGCTCGATAATCTCTGTCATGTCGCCCATAACTCCCGCATCGGTGCCCAGGTGGTGATGGCGGGCTATACCGGGCTGGCTGGCAGCGCCGTGATCGGTGACCGCGCGGTTCTCGCGGGCCGCGTGGGGGTTTATGATCATGTCCGGATCGGTGAGGGAGCGACTGTGGGCGCCAATTCGGCAGCGTCACGCAACGTACCTGCCGGAGAGTTCTGGGTTGGCAATCCGGCCCAGCCCCTGCGCCAGCACATGCGAGAGCTGGCAGAGCTCCGCCGGCTGGTGAAGTCCGGCAAAAAGCCCTCGAAGAAAGGCTGAAAAGCGTGTCAGAACGCATCGAAAACGCGGAAATCCAGACCCTGCTTCCGCATCGCTACCCCTTCTTGCTGATTGATGCTGCGGAAGATTACGTCGCCGGCCAATCGATTGTGGGCATCAAGGGCGTGACCTTCAACGAGCCGTTCTTCCCGGGCCATTTCCCCGGAAATCCGGTGATGCCCGGCGTCCTGATGATCGAGGCCATGGCCCAGGCCGGTGCCGTGCTCATGTACAAGACACTCGGCGCCTCCCCGGACAGCGCGACCGTGTTCTTCATGGGTGCGGACAAGGTTCGTTTCCGGGCGCCGGTTCGTCCCGGAATGCTGCTGCGAATGCCGGTCACGGTGACCGCCGCGCGTCACGGCGTGTTCAAATTCAAGGGCGAGGTCTGGGCCGATGGCAAACGTGCCGTCCAGGCTGAATTCTCTGCCAAGGCTATCGAGACTCCATGACCCAGCCTGTTCAAGTCCACCCGACCGCCATCGTTGATCCGGCTGCGCGGATCGGTGAGGGGGTCGAGATCGGCCCGTTCTGCATTGTCGGCCCCAAAGTCGTGCTGAAGGATCGGGTGCGGGTTATCTCGCACGTCACAATTGCCGGCAATACGACGCTCGGCGAGGATTGCGTGCTCTATCCCGGTGCCCAGATCGGCCACCCGCCGCAGGACTTCAAATACCAGGGTGAGGATACGGAACTCATCATCGGCCAGCGCAATATCCTGCGCGAGAATGTCACCATGCATCCTGGCACGACGTTCGCGCGCGGCCGGACGGTGGTGGGCAATGATGGCTACTTCATGGTCGGCGCACATGTGGCGCATGACTGCATCGTAGGCGACCGGGTCGTGTTCGCCAATTGTGCGGCGATCGGCGGTGAAACCGAGATCGCCGACCACGTCATCCTTGGCGGCTATGCCGGCATTCACCAGAAAAGCCGGATCGGACGGCATGCTTTTGTCGGCGCGATGGCCATGGTGACAGCGGATGTCATCCCCTATGGCTCGGTCATCGGCAATCACGCCCATCTCGCCGGGCTCAATGTGGTTGGCCTGAAGCGGCGCG
The DNA here is from genome assembly GCF_015665295.1 of Maricaulis sp. Lineage (GTDB taxonomy): Bacteria > Pseudomonadota > Alphaproteobacteria > Caulobacterales > Maricaulaceae > Maricaulis. The sequence goes on along the minus strand of NZ_JADFAJ010000007.1, from coordinate 130,071 downwards.
GCATGCCGCGCGAAACGCTGCGCGAGCTGCGCGCGGCCTACCGTTTGCTGTTCGCCCAGGAAGGCACGTTCGACGAGCGCGTCGATGATGTTGCCCAGCTCTATTCCGGGAACGCCCCGATCGCGGAAATCATCGATTTCATCCGCGCCGATGCCAAGCGTTCCATCTGCATGCCGGATGACTGAGCCGGGCTGGAGAAAGCTGGGCCTTCTGGCTGGTGGCGGGGATCTGCCGCTGGAAATCCTCAGGGCCCAGACCGACCGGGACGTTTTCGTCGTTGTCCTGCGCGGCTTTGCGGATCGGGACTATGCCGGCCACGAGCAAACCAGCCGCTCGGTCGGCGAGATTGGCGGGATAATCAAGGATCTCCGCGCCGCGGGCTGTGATGCGGTCTGCTTTGCCGGCTATGTCTCCCGTCCCGATGTTTCCGCCCTCAAGATGGACGCGCGTGGCCTCATCATGGTGCCGCGGGCGCTGGCTGCCGGACGCAAGGGCGATGACGCGGTGATCCGTGTCGTGGTTGAAGAGTTCGAGCGGGCCGGCTTTGCCGTTGTCGGTGCCGACAGCCTGATCGGGCAGGGCGGACTGCCGGCCGGCGTCATTGGAGACCCCGGGCTCGTCGAGACGCATCGCGAGGATGCTGACAAGGCCATGCTCATTGCTGCGGAGATCGGTCGGCTCGATATCGGACAGGGGGCCGTTGTCGCCGGCGGGATTGTGCTGGCCGTGGAAGCGCAGGAAGGGACCAATGCCATGCTCGAGCGTGTTGCGGGTCTCTCCGAGGTGCTGCGCGGTTCACCGAGCAATCGCAAGGGCGTGCTCGCCAAACGCCCCAAACCGATTCAGGAACGCCGGGTCGACCTGCCGACCATCGGCATCGACACCGTCGAACGCTGCGCCCGGGCGGGGCTGGCCGGTATCGTGCTCGAGGCTGATGGCGCCTTGATCGTGGATCGCGATGGCGTTGAAGCCGCATTGGACAGCCATGGTCTCTTCGTCCTGATCGAGGTGCGGGCATGACCTCGCCGCACGTCTTCCTCGTTGCCGCTGAGCGCTCCGGTGATCTGCTTGGCGCCGGACTGGCCCGCGAACTGCGCACGCTGACCGATGGCGCGGTCCTGCTGTCCGGTATCGGGGGCAGCGCCATGGCGGAACAGGGCATTGTCTCGGCCATGCCGATCGACGGACTCAATATTCTCGGCTGGATTGACGGGCTGCGCGCCTACAAGCGCGTCAAGGCCGCTGTGGCGACGGCAGTCGAGGCGATCATTGCGGCGCGGCCGGACACGGTTGTCCTGATCGATTCCTGGGGCTTCACCCTGCGCGTGGCGCGCGGTGTTCGGGCGATTGATCCGGGCATTCGCCTCGTGAAATATGTCGGCCCGCAAGTCTTCGCGACCCGGCCTGGCCGGGCCGAGGTGCTGGCGGCGTCCGTCGATGAATTGCTGACCATACTCAATTTCGACGGTCCTTATTATCAACCGCATGGCTTGCCCGTTACCTTTGTCGGCAATCCGACGCTGGAGCGCCTGCCGACCGGAGATGGTGCAGCCTTTCGTGCACGCCACGGCATCGAGGCGGAGAAACAGGTGCTGGTCGTGCTTCCCGGCAGCCGGCCGTCCGAGATTCGCCGCATGGCGGGCCCTTTTGTAAAGGCGCTGCAGCGCCTGACAGAGCGCTATCCCGACCTCCGTCTGGTTTTGCCGGTGGCTGATCCGGTTGCCGGTCAGGTCGACGCGGTGATTGCCGCGAATCCGGTGCTGAAGACCGCCATCCGGGTTGGCGAGGATGAAAAGGCCGATGCGTTTGCGGCAGCGGATGTCGCGCTGGCCTGCTCCGGCACGGTGGTGACCGAATTGGCGACAGCGGGTGTGCCGACGGTGGCGAGCTACAAGCTCGGCTGGATCACCTGGGGGCTGGTGCGCGCGTTCAACCTGTTGAAGACGCCGCATATCTCGCTGGTCAACATCGCCGCCAATGCCCGCATCATCCCGGAAGTCATCCAGCTGGCCTGTACCGGCGACAATCTCGCCGCCGCCGTCGAGCCCTTGCTGGACAGTGGAGAAAGGCGGGCCGAGATGTCGACCCGGCTGAAGGCCGTGACGGCTGAGCTCCGCGGTACGGGGCAGGCGAGTCGCCGTGCGGCTGAAGCGGTTCTCGCCGGTATCGGGTTCAATCCCGCCCCATGAAAAAAGGCCGCCCCACCGGGCGGCCTTTTCCGTTTGGTCGGTGGCGAATCTAGCGCTTGGACAGGTCGATGTAATCGCGCGGCGTTGCACCGGTGAAGAGCTGGCGCGGACGGCCGATCTTCTGGGACGGATCCTCGATCATTTCCGACCATTGCGCGATCCAGCCGACCGTGCGCGCCAGGGCGAACAGCACCGTGAACATCTCGGTCGGAAAGCCCATCGCCTTCAGCGTGATGCCCGAATAGAAGTCGATATTCGGATAGAGCTTCTTTTCGACGAAATACGGGTCTTCCAGCGCAATGCGCTCGAGTTCCATGGCGACCTGCAGGGTCGGGTCGTTGCGCACGCCCAGCACGTCGAGAACTTCGTGGCAGGTGTCGCGCATGACCTTGGCGCGCGGATCGTAATTCTTGTAGACGCGGTGACCGAAGCCCATCAGGCGGAACGGGTCCGACTTGTCCTTGGCGCGACGGACATATTCCGGAATCTTGTCGACGGAACCGATCTCGTTGAGCATGTTCAGCGCGGCTTCATTGGCGCCGCCATGAGCCGGACCCCACAGCGAAGCGATGCCGGCTGCGATGCAGGCGAACGGATTGGCACCCGACGAACCGGCCAGGCGGACGGTCGAGGTCGAGGCGTTCTGCTCGTGATCGGCGTGCAAGATGAAGATCTTGTCCATCGCCTTGGCGAGCACAGCATTGCTTTCATAGTCTTCGGCCGGAACGGCGAAACACATGCGCAGGAAATTGGCAGCGTAGTCGAGTTCGTTGCGCGGGCTGATGAAAGGCTGGCCGATCGCGTATTTGAACGCACGGGCCGCAATCGTCGGCATTTTCGCAATCATGCGGTGGCTGGCAATGGTGCGGGCCGCCGGATCATTGATGTCGGTCGAGTCGTGATAGAAGGCCGACAGCGCGCCGACCGTGCCGACCATGATTGCCATCGGGTGGGCGTCGCGACGGAAGCCGCGGAAGAACTGGTCGAACTGGTCGTGCAGCATGGAGTGACGGCGGATGGTCCAGTCAAAGGTCTCCAGCTCGTCCTTGGACGGCAGATTGCCATTCATCAACAGATAGCAGACTTCGATGAAATTCGAATTGTCTGCCAACTGGTCAATCGGATAACCGCGATAGAGCAGGGTGCCGTCATCGCCGTCGATATAGGTGATCTGGCTCTCGCAACTCGCGGTCGAGGTGAAGCCGGGATCATAGGTGAACATGCCGGTCTCGGCGTACAGCTTGCGGATGTCGATCACATCCGGGCCGATCTCGCCGCTGTACACCGGCAGTTCCAGCGATTTGCCATTGTAGTTGAGCGTGGCCGATCCGTTCGGCTTGGCTTTGTTTTCCATCACGTCATCCCCATGGTTCGCAGGTTACGCGGGCGCAACCGGCGTCATCTGATCCTTGATACGGTCCAGCGTCTCGTCACGACCGATGAAGGTCATGACCAGGGCCAGATCGGGAGCGGGTGCTCCGCCGGTCAGGGCTGCTCGCAGCGGCTGACCGATTTTGCCGAAACCGACATTCTCGGCTTCGGCGAATTCCTTGAGCGCATCGGACAAAGCCGCCTCTGTCCAGGCATCCAAATCGCCGAGATGCGTGAACAGGCGGTAAAGCCGGTCGCGGGCGTCGTCATCCTTGAGCGGTTTGGCCGCCTTGCCTTCGAGCCGGAACGGCCGCGGCCGCAGCAGGAAATAGCTCTGTGTAGCCAGCTCTTCCAGTGTCGAGGCGCGGGTCTTGAGCACCGGCATCGCCGCGGTCAGGCGTTCACGCGTGATATCGGCATCCGCGATGCGCGCTTCAAGGGTATCGAGGAAAGGCGTCACCAGCTCGACCAGCCGGGCATTTTCGGCCTGGCTGATATGGTAGGCATTGATGTGGTTAAGCTTGTCCAGGTCCATTCGGGCCGGTGCCTTGTTGAGGCCGCCCAGATTGAAGGCGGCGACCGCCTCGGCGTCAGAGAAAAGTTCCTGGTCGCCATGCGACCAGCCCAGCCGCAAGAGATAATTGCGCAGGCCTTCGGGCAGATAGCCCATGTCGCGATAAGCTTCGGCGCCGAGCGCGCCATGGCGTTTGGAAAGCTTTTTGCCGTCCTGGCCATGGATCAGCGGCACATGCGCGAAGACCGGGCGCTCCCAGCCCATCGCATCATAGATCTGGCTCTGGCGGCCGCCATTCACCAGGTGATCATCACCGCGCACGATATGGGTGATTTCCATGTCGTGATCATCGACCACCACGGCAAGATTATAGGTTGGCGAACCGTCCGAGCGCAGCAGGATGAGATCGTCAAACTCCTTGGCCGCCCAGCGCACCGTGCCCTGGACAGCGTCCTCGAGCACGACATCACTGTCCGGCGCCCTGAAACGCACCGTGAAGGGCTGGTCGACCGGACCGTCAGCCGCATCGCGATCACGCCAGGGCGAACGCAGGGCGCGGCCGGCGGCGAAGGCTTCGTCGCGCAGGGCCTGGACCTCGTCGGGCGTGCACCAGCATTTGAAGGCATGACCCTTGCCGAGCAGGTCATAGGCGATCTCGGCATGGCGGTCGGCGCGTTCGAACTGAGAGATGGCGTCGCCATCCCAGTCGAGACCGAGCCAGCCGAGGCCGTCAAGAATGGCGTCGATGGCGGCTTGGGTCGAACGCGCGCGATCGGTATCCTCGATGCGCAGCAGGAATTGGCCGCCATGGTGGCGGGCGAACAGCCAGTTGAACAGCGCGGTGCGCGCCCCGCCGATATGGAGGAAGCCTGTTGGAGAGGGAGCGAAGCGCGTTCGGATCATCTTATCGTTGTTTTGCAATTGCGAATTCATGCTGCACTGCGAGAAAGAGGAACCGTGTTAGCATGAATATCAGCTTTTGCGATAGACCGTAGGCTGCTTCATGCTTCAACCTGACGCAATCCTGCCGCAGCGGGTGGCAAGAAACCCGGATCAACCGGTCAATCGCGTTGATCCGCTTGCAGATTTCAGCCCGGCCGTTCTCGTCAGCCTGGGCGCGATCATCGGCTGTGCGGCGGTCTTTTCAGGGGCTTGTCCGAGCGGCTGGCGTCTCGTTTCGAGCTTTTTGCTGGCAGCGTTCCTTGCTTTTGGTCTCGCACGCTTTTCCCCTGGCCGACGAATCTTCCTGCGCCGGCTGGCCGCAATGATGACCGTGATCCTGCTCGCAGCGGCGGCCCTTGCCTGGCGCGCAACAAGTCACGAGGCCGCCCATCACGACCGGACACCGATCGCGGACGGCCAGCGTGCCGTCGAGCTGACCGGTTGGCTGGAGGCCATTGATCGCAGCGCCAGCGGTCGGCAAAGACTGCTGGTCCGCCTGGTGCAGGACGCGAACGATCCGCGGGCGCGACGGGTTCGGGTGCTGGGCAATGCTGCCTCCATCCGTCCCGGCGATCCGATCAGCCTGCGGGCGGTGCTCGCAGCGCCTCGCCCGGCCGCCATACCGGGCGGCTATGACTTCGCCTTTCACGCCGCCTTCCGGGACATTGTTGCAACCGGCTATGCCATTGCGCCGGCGGACGCCGGACCCGAACTCGAACAGGATGAATTGGCGCGGGCGATTGCCCGCCTGCGGGCTGACATGTCCGGCCATATCCGTGGCCGTATGGCGGACCGGCCGGGCGCGCTGGCCGCGGCACTGCTGACCGGCGACCGTGCCCATATCGATCCCGGTGATGTCGACGCCCTGCGCCGCTCGGGGCTGGGGCATGTCCTGGCGATATCCGGCATGCACATGGCCCTGCTGGCGGGCGGTGTCTTTTTTGCGGTGCGATTGGGGTTTTCGGCAATCTCGCCTTGGGCGAGGCGCCATGATGCAGCGGTGCCGGCGGCCTGGGTGGCGCTGGTCTTTGCGGCCGGATATCTCCTGCTGTCCGGCGCGGCTATCCCGACCCAGCGCGCCTTCATCATGACGGTTTCAGTGCTGGGGGCCGTTATTCTCGGCCGTCGCGCCTTGTCCCTTCACACGCTCGCCCTGGCTGTCACGGCGGTTCTGGTGATGCAGCCTCAGGCCGTGGTGACGCCGGGGTTTCAGATGTCCTTTTCAGCGGCGGCAGCCCTGATCACGGCTGCCCGGGTCTGGCAGGCGGGTTCCGACCGTCAGGCGCGAAATGGTGTTCTGGCTCAGATCCGGCTCTTCTTTGGCGGACTGGGCACGACCAGCCTGGTCGCCGGGACAGCGACCGCTGGCTTCGCTGCCTTTCACTTCCATCGGATCGCCAGTTTTGGCCTGGCCGGAAACCTCCTCGTCATGCCGATCTTCTCAACCGTGGTGATGCCTGCCGGTGTGCTGGGACTGGTCCTGATCCCGCTCGGCCTTGATGGCCTGCCTTTTGCGCTGATGGAGTGGGGCCTGTCGGTCATGCTCGACCTCGCGCACCGGGTCGCGGACTGGCCGGGAGCCCAGCGTCATCTGCCAGCCGCGCCGGGTCTGGTTCTGGCGATCTTCTCTGCCGGTTTTGTCCTGACGCTTCTGGTTCGTGGCCGGTGGCGCGCCTCCGGCGCCGCCCTGATTGCCGTGGCGCTGGCTGGCTGGGCGGTCCTGCCGCAACCAAACCTGTTCATCTCGGATACGGGCCTCATCCTGGCGCGGGACGAGACGGGGCAATGGGTGGTCAGCGACCGGCGACGCTCGCGCTTTGCGGCCCGGGTCTTCCTGGAGGCCCGGGCTGTGGCTCAGCCGGCGCCTGCAGTGTGGGACGCCCGTTGCGACGGGCAGGGCTGCAGTGCGCGGCTGGGCGGCCTGCGCGTAACCCGCCTGCTTGCCCTTGATGACTGGCAGACCGATTGCGCCCGCGCCGACCTGATCATCGCGGACATGCGCGTGCCACCACCTGTCGAGCAGCAATGCGGTGCCGACATTATCGACACCGATGTGCTCGAACGGACCGGTAGCCAGTCGCTGTATCTGCGGCAGGGCGAAATCGTGTCGGTCCGGCATGCCCGCCCGGCCCCGCGCCAGGGCTCCTGAGGGCAAGACAATGCGGTCTGGAGACGGGCCCGGTGTGCGCGCTTCGGTCTGATGGGGAATGGCGGTCCGGACGCGTGCGAACGGCTCCGGCAAAAGCGGAAGGGGTGCATCATCCGGGTCACCCTGTCCCGTGCCATTGTGAGATCACACACTTTGATCACACAGCATGACCAGACTGCATGATCACACTGGATGTTCACACTGTGTTGTGCGGGCCCATCATGTGGTCTCACAAGCCCGCAACGACCACGCAAAGCGGACGGCAAGAATTGGCCGGCCCAAATTGGTTGGCGCAAATTGGTTGGCACAAAGCGGAAGGCACACAGCGGACGGCGCAAACTGGTCGGCTGAAACCGGTCGGCGCAGATTCAACGCTGCAGGCTGGCCGGCGGCACCAAGCCGACACAGCGGGTCGCAGGAATGGATTCCCGGACATGCCGCAGCGGGCACAGAGCGTGTTGAGGCCCTGGGCGCACTCCTGAGGGCTCGGTCGATGGCGTCCGCTGCAGCGGACGCTGCGCCAAGTCCAAATCGGCGCCAAGTCCAAATCGGCGCCAAGTCCAAATCGACGCCAAGGCCAAATCCGTGCCAGCGCCGTTGATCTGCCTCAGTGATAGCGGCGGATCAGTCCGACCAGACGGCCCTGCACCTTGACCCGATCCGGGCCGAAAATGCGGGTTTCATATTCCGGATTGGCCGCTTCCAGGGCGATCGACCCGCCTTTCTTGCGCAGCCGTTTGAGCGTGGCTTCCTCATCATCCACCAGGGCGACGACAATATCGCCGGACTCGGCCGACTGGCATCGCCGGATGAGGACGGTGTCGCCATCCATGATGCCGGCCTCGATCATGGAATCACCCTTGACCTCGAGCGCGAAATGCTCGCCGCCCATGACCATGTCAGCCGGGACGGGCACACGGTCGGTTTCATGCTGGATGGCCGAAATCGGAACACCGGCCGCGATCCGCCCGAGAATCGGGACATCGACGGTTGTCTCGCGCGGACTTTCGTCCGGTTTGGCAAAATTGCCGCGTACGACATTGGGACCAAGATTGCCTTGCGGCACGGCCGGTGACCCGGCTGCGGCAGCCGACTCGGGAAGCTTCAGCACCTCAAGCGCCCGCGCTCGATGGGCGAGTCGGCGAATGAAGCCGCGCTCTTCCAGCGCCGTGATCAGGCGGTGCACGCCGGATTTGGAGGCGAGTTGCAGGGCGCCCTTCATCTCGTCGAAAGAGGGCGAGACCCCGGTATCCTTGATGCGTTGATGAATGAAGAGCAGCAGCTCGTTCTGTTTCCGCGTCAGCAAGGCAACCCCCTTGTTCCCATTCCCGGAATCAGGTGCAACCCGCCGGGAACAAATCATGAATAGGTGGGTTTGTTCTACAAGTGTTCTGAAAACGCGTCAAGCGGCGGCCGATCGACCCATGAGGGCTCGGGTCGCGGCGGTGACATCGTGCTGCCGCATCAGGCTTTCGCCGACGAGGAGGGCGCGCGCACCGGCCTGCTTCAGGCGTCGCGCGTCATCGGCGGTGAATATCCCGCTTTCCGCGACAAGCAGGCGGTCGTCACCGACCATGGGCGCAAGGGCATCGAATGTGTCCAGTGATGTCTCGAATGTCCGCAGATTGCGATTGTTGACGCCCAGGAGTGGTGCATCCAGGGCCAGCGCCCGTTCCATTTCCGGCGCGTCATGCACTTCGACCAACACGTCGAGCGACCACTGCGCCGCCTCCTCGATCAGCGCGCGGGCCGTGTCATCGTCGACGGCGGCCATGATGACCAGGATGGCGTCCGCACCAAGCAGGCGGGCTTCGGCGACCTGATAGCGGTCATACATGAAGTCCTTGCGCAGGGCCGGCAGGGAGACCGCGGCGCGAGCCTCGGTGAGGAAATGATCGGCACCCTGGAAGCTTGGCGTGTCGGTCAGGACGGACAGGCAGGTCGCGCCGCCCAGCTCGTAGGCCCGGGCGAGGGCGGGCGGATCGAAATCGGCGCGGATCAGTCCTTTCGAAGGGCTCGCCTTCTTGATCTCGGCGATCAGGCCGAGACTATCGGGCGCCGCAGAAAGCGCGGCAGCGAAACCTCGGACCGGCGCGGCATCACGTGCAGCGGCGGCAATGTCGGCATAGGGCCGCGCCTGCTTGCAGGCCTCGATATGGTCGCGCTTGTAAGCGCCGATCCGGGCCAGCGTGTCGGGAATACCGGTCATGGATCAGGCCTCCGCGTGCGAGATGGCGACCATGCGCGCGAGCGCGGCCTTCGCCGAGCCGTCATCGATGGCGGCCTCGGCAAGCCGCGTGCCGGCGGCAATGCTGTCGGCTCGTCCGGCAAGCAGGAGGGCTGCGCCGGCATTGAGCGCGGCAATGTCGCGGAAGGCACCGGATGCACCGTCGAGCAGGTCGCGAATGGCCTGGGCATTGAGCTGCGGCGAGCCGCCTTGCAGGGCTTCGGCGGATGCGAGCGGCAGGCCGGCTTCTTCCGGGTGGAAGCTGTATTCACGGATTTCGCCATCACGCAGCTCCGCGATGTGGGAGCGACCGGTTGTCGTCAACTCGTCCATCCCGTCCTCGCCGCACATCAGGAGGGCGTGTTCGCAGCCCAGATTGCGCAGCGCCTCGGCCATCGGCACGAGCCAGCGCCTGTCATAAACGCCGAGCAATTGCCGTTTGACACCAGCCGGGTTGGACAGGGGGCCAAGCAGGTTGAACACGGTGCGTACGCCAAGCGTCTGCCGGGCCGGACCGACATGGCGGACCGCTGCGTGGTGCGCCGGTGCGAAGAGAAAGCCGACGCGGGCCTCGGTGAGGGCCCGCTCCACAGCTTGCGGCGGGCAATCAAGTCTGACGCCAAGCTGGGCGAGGACGTCGGACGATCCGGATTTCGACGAGGCGGCGCGATTGCCATGCTTGGCGACAATGGCACCGGCGCCGGCCGCGATAATGGCCGCAGCGGTGGAGATGTTCCACGCGCCCTTGCCGTCGCCGCCGGTACCGCAGGTGTCGATCGCGCCTTCCGGCGCGGTGATCCGTGTCATCCGGCTGCGCATGGCACGGGCGCCGGCCGCGATGTCGACCGGGCGTTCGCCAAGCGCGGCGAGGCCGATCAGAAAACCACCGATCGCGGCATCGGCAACATCGCCGGACATGAGCTCGTCAAAGGCACCCGCAATGGCGGCGTCCTCAGGATAACTGCCGCGCGAGAAAGCGTTGAGGCACAAGGAAATGTTTTGCATTGTCAGTCGTTTCGCCAGCTATATTCAAGTCCGGCCCAAAGCCGGTCGGCCATCAGCCCGGGGGCCGTCAGGAGGCGGTCATGCGCCATCGACGGGTGCCGCGCCATCGGCGGTCCGGCTGAGCGTATCGAACGCGCGTCGCCTGCGCCATGCCGGCCGGGCCGACCGCACGGGCCGGGAAAGACGAACATGAAACGGTCGAAGACGGCATACCTGTCACCGGGTTGAACAAAGCGAACCCCCGGGACGTAGCGCGAGGCTGCGGGCAATTCAACGCTCTCGGGCGGCGGTTTGTCTCAGGCCGCCCGGGCGCGGGGCAGGCCGGTGAGGTCGAGGAAGTTGGCCAGCAGGGCGTGGCCGTGCTCCGAGGCGATCGATTCCGGATGGAACTGGACGCCATGGACCGGCCGGGTCCGGTGCGCCAGCCCCATGATCTCGCCATCGGCGGTATGGGCGGTGGCGACCAGCATGTCGGGCAGGCTTTCCGGGCGCACCGCAAGGGAATGATAGCGCGTGGCCGTGAACGGGCTGGGAAGTCCGGCAAACAGCCCGGTCCCGTCATGCGCCACCGGGCTTGTTTTGCCGTGCATGATGGTCTTGGCCGAGATCACTTCACCGCCGAACGCCTGTCCGATCGACTGGTGACCCAGGCAGACACCCAGAATGGGCAGATCATCCGGTGCCGTGGCGATGAGATCGAGGCAGATACCGGCCTTGTCAGGCGCGCACGGGCCGGGCGAAAGCACAATTCCGCTCGGCTTCAGCGCCAGCGCTTCAGCCACACTCAAAGCGTCATTGCGCACGACCTTGGTCCGTGCCCCCAATTCCTGGAAATAGTGGACCAGGTTGAAGGTGAAGCTGTCGTAATTGTCGATGATCAGCAGCATGCGGCTCTCCTTGCCGGAAAAGCTAGTCGCCGGACCCGGTTTCGCCAATCCCGCAAGCGCATTAACGCCTGATTAACCAGGCTCGCGCGAGCTGGTGTCATGACCCGACTTTCCCCGACACCGCTCAAGGCGCGCCACTCCGCCATTCCGGCTTTGGCCGGTGCGTTGGCGGCTGCCGCTTATCTGCTTGGCGCAATTGTCTTTTCGATCGCAAGCAAGGGCGGTTTTCCGATGCCGGCCATGGCGTCCGCCGACGCCCCGGCCCAGCATCAGGGCGTGCGGGTCAGCCGCGCCCGCAACTTTGATTCGCTCGATTTGCCCGTGGTCGGCGGACAAACCGCCGCGCTGGCGACACCGATTGATGTGGCTTCATCAAATATGAGCCCGGTCCTCCCCGAATCCGCAGTGCCTTCAACGGACCCGAGGCGGCGCCCGCAAATTGTCCTGGTGATCGATGATGCCGGGCTGGATGTTGCTGCCGCCGAGCGTGTCATTGCGCTGCCGGTTCGACTCACCCTGGCCATCCTGCCCTATGCCGAAGCGTCTGGGCCGCTCGCCGTGCGGGCCCGGGCCAGCGGACATGACGTCCTGCTTCACATGCCGATGGAGCCGGTTGGTCTGGCCGATCCGGGGCCCAATGCCCTGCGGATCGGGCTCAGCGATGCCGACCTGCAGGCGCGCATGCGCTGGGCGATGGCACAGGTGCCGGGCGCGATCGGCCTCAACAATCACATGGGCAGCCGTTTTACCGCCGACCCGCGCGCCCTGCGCGTCGCGCTCGCGGCGATCAGCCATGAGAATCCGCTCTTCCTCGACAGCCTGACGACGGCGGCGAGCCGCGGCGGGGCAGTCGCGTCCGGTCTGGGTCTGCGATCGATCGAGCGCGATATCTTCCTGGATCACGATCTCGATACGGTTTCCATCCGGGCGCGTCTCGACGAGGCCGTCGCGCTCGCCCGCGAGAACGGGTTCGCCGTTGTGATCGGACATCCACACACGCTGACGCTGGAAACTCTGGAGGCCTGGCTGGCCGAACCGGGGCGCTCGGACCTCGACTTTGTCACGGCCGGTGAGCTGGCGGACCAGCTTCACATGGCCGAGCCCGGCCTGCAGGCGTCACTGTCTGAATAGATCAGTGGCCGAGTGAATCACTCGCCGCACGGAACAGGGCTTCTGCCTTGTTGACCGTCTCGACACGTTCCGACTCCGGATCACTGTCAAGCACGACGCCGGCACCCGCCTGGACATGCATCCGGCCATCCTTGAACACCGCCGTGCGCAATGCGATCGCCGTATCCATCCCGCCATCGGCGCTGAAATAGCCGACGGCGCCGGCATAGACACCGCGACGATGCGGTTCGAGCTCGTCGATGATTTCCATGGCCCGCACTTTCGGGGCGCCGGACACGGTCCCGGCCGGAAAACCGGCGAACAGGGCCGAGACGACATCTTCCTGCGCCGCCAGATCGCCCTCGACATTGGAGACGATGTGCATGACATGGCTGTAGCGCTCGACGATCTCGCGCGCGGTGATGCGGACACTGCCCGGTTTTGCGATCCGGCCGACATCATTGCGCCCAAGATCGAGCAGCATCAGGTGTTCCGAACGTTCCTTGGGGTCGGCCAGCAAGTCCGCTTCCAAGGCGTCGTCCTCGGCTGGCGTGCGACCGCGCGGGCGGGTGCCGGCAATCGGGCGGATCGTCACGACATCATCGCGCAGCCGGACCAGGATCTCCGGGCTCGATCCCACCACTTCAAACCCGTCAAAGCGGAAAAAGAAGAGGAAGGGCGAGGGGTTGAGGCGTCGCAGCGAGCGATAGAGCCAGAACGGGTCGGCCGGATAATCGGCCGAGAAACGCTGGCTGGGCACAACCTGAAAGGCGTCGCCGGCGCGGATATAGGCACGCGCCGCGTCCACGGCCTGGCGGTAGGCGTCCTCGCTCTGATTGGACTGACGCGTGCCGAGCCGGCCGACCGGCGGCGTTTGCTCGGGCGTGACGCCGGCCAGTTTTTGCAGGGTTGTCTGCAGGCGCTCGACGGCGGCATCATAGGCTTCGCGGGCGGAATACTCGCCCGGGCGGACCGGGCAATAGACCTGGATTTCCTGCTTCAGCGCGTCGAAGACGACCATGGTCTGCGGCCGCAGCAGGATTGATTCCGGCAGGTCGAGCGGATCCGGCGCGGCGCCTGCGGGCAGGCGCTCGAGATAGCGCACCATGTCATAGCCGACATAGCCGAACAGGCCGGAGGCCAGCGGCGGTGCGTCATCGGGCAGGGGGCAGTGGGCGGCCTCGATCACGTCGCGCAGGGCGGTCATCGGGTCGGTACCGATCGGCGTGAAGTGGCGCGTCGCGACATCCATGCCACGTGCCTCGCTGGCGACGCCATCGCGGCATTGCCACATCAGGTCCGGATCGAGCCCGATCGCCGAGTATCGGCCGCGCCAGGCGCCGCCCTCGACTGATTCGAGCAGGAAGGTATTGGCCTGGTCCGCCGCCAGCCGAAGATAGGCGGCCACCGGCGTCAGCAGGTCGTCGACACGCCGGGCCTGGATGACACAGGTCTCACCGCGCTCCAGACGCGCGGCGACCGTCGCAAAGTCAGGCGAGATCGGCGCGTGCGGCGTCATTGTGGCGAGCTGGGATCAGTCTCGCCGATGGCCAGCGAATAGAGACGGTTGTCGATCGACGCATCGGTAATGCCATAGTCGCGCAGCAGGAATTCCCGGGTCGCGAAAATCACGTCATTGCCGAGTTCATCCGACAGGTCGCGCTCGATCCCCGCCAGGTCAGCTGCCGGTGCGGTCGCGATATTGGCAGGCAGGATTTCGTCGACCGTGAGGATGAGATAGCGGCCTTCCGCAACCGGCAGCAACTGGTACTCGCCCGGCGACATCGTGAAGGCTGCCGACACCGCAGCGCGGGTGAAGCCGCCTGCAGTCTGGCCACGAATGAGGGTTGAGCTCTCTGTGCGGCCGCCGGCGGTCAGTGAAACGAGTTCGAGGTCGTCACCGGCTTCGAGTTGTGCGAGTGCATCCTCGGCACGGGCCTGAAGCTGCGTGTCGACCTGGATGGCGCGCCAGCGGTTTTCAGCCTGCTCGCGCACTTCGTCGAGTTCGAACGGTCGGCTCGGCACGATCGTGTCGACCCGCAAGGTGAAGAAATCCGTCTCGTTGTAAGAGCGCAGATCGATGGCAAAACCCTCGACCTGTTCGAAGGCGACCGGCAGGATTTCCGGAGCCAGCGACTGGTAACGCTCCGGGTCAAACTGCAGGCTCTCGTCAAAGGAGTTCTGGGCCAGTGGCTGGAAAATCTCCAGCGGCGTGCCGGTGCTTTCGGCGGCCGCTTCCAGCGAGGCGCCATCGGCACGGGCCGCTTCGAAAGCCGAGATGGCGGCATACATGTCATCCATCGCCTGGGCCCGCGCAGCTTCGGCCTGCAGGGCCTCGCGCTCGTCCTCAAAGCTCGGGATGGTGGCGTCTTCCGCGAAGGTGACAACGACCGCGCTCCATCCGAAACGCCCCTCGACCGCGCGGGTTTCGTCCTGGGTCATGGCGAAAATCGTATCGGCCAGCTGGGTGTCCGGCACTTCATGGCGCTGGACATTGTCCTGCACCAGCGGTGTCTCGAGGCCGAGGTCGAGGGCGACGGCCTGCGGCGTCTCGCCGTTTGCGAGACGATCTGCAGCGGCCTCGGCGCTGGCCTGATCCGGTGTAGTCAGTTGGGTGAAGCTGCGCAGGGCAGGCGTTCCGATCTGGTTGGTCTCGACCTGGTAGTCATACGTCTCGCGCAGCACCGTCTCGTCGATGGCGACATCGCGGATGAAATCATCGAGCTGGAAGCGGACCAGGGTGATGCCGCGGAATTCCGGGCGGGTGAAGAGCGGCTGGCCATTCTGTCCCGGAGTCTCGGCGACGAATGCCTGCAATTCCGCTTCGGTTGGATCGGCAATCTCGTCGGCCGTCGAGGCGTCGAGAATGAGCGCCGACATACGGCGCTGCTCCTGGGCGACAAGATAGCGCGTTGCGGCAATCTGGTCCGGCACATCGGCAAGGCCGGCCAGCGTGCGGATCAGCTGTGTGCGCAGCAGATCGCCTTCGATGTCATTGGCAAACTGGTCTTCCGTAATCCCGACCCGCTGCAGGGCCGAGCGCATCGTGTCCGGGTCGAAGCGTTCGGTGACCGGATTGCGGAATGCCGGAATCTCCGCGGCCTCACGAACAATTGCGGCGTCCGAGATTTCCAGTCCGAGGTCATGGGCCCGGGCGGCGAGAGCGGCAAAGGTGATCTGTTGTTGCAGGACCTGGCTGGCAACGCCTTCCTCGCGCGCCATCTCGCGCGTGATGTCCGGATTCTGCTGCTGCAGGCGTGTCACTTCGCGTTCGAAGGCCGTGGCCAGTTCGCGTTG
Organism: Maricaulis sp.; assembly: GCF_015665295.1. Lineage (GTDB taxonomy): Bacteria > Pseudomonadota > Alphaproteobacteria > Caulobacterales > Maricaulaceae > Maricaulis. Next base: position 114,380 of record NZ_JADFAJ010000007.1, on the reverse strand, counting down.
GCTGACCTGCTCATTGCCGACCACGACGACGGCGGTGCCGCTGCCGGTGAAGATGCCGCCGGCTCCGGTCATGGCAAAGGCCAGGACCAGCAGGACGATGATGATGAGCGCGAGAGGCGACTGGGCGAAGGACCGGAAATTGGACAGCATGAGACCGAAATGCCTTTTGGAAACGTGGCGCGGAAGGTAACGGCGCGCTATGGGCCTCGCAAGCGCGAGGGGCGGTTGTCCTGCGATTGTGGCTTCGCACCGTTGCCGATGCCCGATTTGATCATTACTCCTTCCGCCTCATCAGGGGTCAGGACGGGCCGGTCGGGGAGGCAAGATGACACGCCAGACACTCATCGCGGGAAACTGGAAAATGCACGGGCTCACGGGAGCACTCGGCTTTTTCTCCGAGATTGCGCCGGTCGCGGCGCAAAGCCCGGCAACCGTGCTGGTCTGTCCGCCTTCGACCCTCGTGCACCAGGCCGCCCGGGCCTGCGAGGGGACGGCGATTCGCATCGGGGGGCAGGATTGTCATGCCGCTCGCAGCGGCGCCCATACCGGCGATGTATCGGCTGACATGTTGCGCGATGCCGGCGCGTCCCACGTGATCGTCGGGCATTCCGAGCGCCGTGCGGATCATGGCGAAAGCGACGCCGATGTCCGCGCCAAGGCCGATGCCGCCCTGGCGGCCGGGCTTGTGCCGGTGATCTGTGTTGGCGAAACCCGCGCCGAACGCGAGGCGGGGCGCGAGGTTGAGGTCGTGGCGCGCCAATTGGCCGCCTCCCTGCCGCAAAATCAGACCGGGGTGGATTTGGTCATAGCGTATGAGCCTGTATGGGCGATCGGGACCGGATTGACCGCCTCGATCAATGATGTGGCGCGCATGCATGCGGCCTTGCGGGAGCGCCTGCCAGACCCGCTAACTACCTGTATTCTTTATGGCGGTTCGGTGAAGCCGGACAATGCTTCCGACCTGCTTGGACTGGCCGATGTCGATGGCGCCCTCGTCGGGGGGGCAAGCCTCAACGCGACTGATTTTGCAGCCATAATCAAGGCGGCAAGCCTCAAAAGCGAACTAGTGCGGTAAGTGGATCGAAACCTATTTGCGGGACACTCCAACGCTGAACTCGTCATTCGCCGTCGCTGGAGCTCCATTGAGTATGGCCGAAATCGACTACGCCCGGGCCACCGTGCTTTTGTTTGATCCTGTGCACGTGAACCAGCGGACAACGCGCTATGCCTTGTTCGAAATCGGTTTCCGTCAGATCGAGTGCGTGTCCACACTGAAGGACTTCAAGTCGGCAATCTCCGACAGTGCGCCGACCCTGATCGTCGCCGAGTCGAGTGCCACTGACAGCGATATCTTCCACCTCGTACGAACCGTGCGCCGTGGCGAGATGGGCAATAATCCGTTCGTTGTCATGTTGCTGACGACCTGGAGTCGCGATACCGGCCATATCCGCAAAGCGATCGAGTGTGGCGCCGATGATGTCATCGTGCGGCCTTTCTCGACCATGTTTGCCGAGGAGCGGGTCAAGACCCTGATCAAGGGCCGCAAGGATTTCATCGTGACTTCGGACTATATCGGTCCGGATCGCCGCAAGGACACCGAACGCTCGACCGACGCGCCGCCGATTGCGGTGCCCAATTTCCTCAAGGCCATGGTCGAGAATGACGAGCAGGCGCTCAATAATGCCCAGAAATGGGTCAAGGAGGCGCGCGAGGCTGTTACCAGCGAACGTGTGCGCCGGGTCGCCATGCGCATCGTCATCTCGGTCGAGCTGGAAGCGTCCAAGAAGGACGAGGGCAAGGTGCCGGTCGCCCTGGATGTCAACGATCTGCAGCGCGCGGCCCGCGAATTGCGGGCCCATGTCATGCGCGCCGGGCGCCGCGAGGCGGCCGAGGTTGCCGAAGCCCTGATCGATCAGATCGGCGCGCTCGGGGATGGCCGCAATGCCGAGCCGGCGGCGCTCAAACTGGTCAAGGAGCTGGCCATGGGCAGCTATGCCGCCTTTGCCAATGGCGACACGATCGAACGCTCGAAAAACGAGATCGGCCGGACCGTGTCCAATCTGCGCAAGCGCCTGCAGGCGCGGGCCGAAGCCAATCAGCGCAAGGCGGAGATCGCCGCCGCAGCGGCCGCAGCGCAAACCGCAGACGATGCTGGCCAAGAGGGTTCGCCTGATATAAAACGCGCCGCCATGTGACCGGGCGGTGCTGGCATCGCACCGGAAACTCCTTATATCACTGGACGGGCTGCCGATCGGGCGGCGCGTTCTGGCTTATGGCGGTATTCATGACCACAGTCCTTTTGATCATCCAGCTCCTGGTCGCCCTTGGTCTCATCGGCGTCATTCTGCTGCAGCGGTCGGAAGGCGGGGCCCTGGGTATCGGTGGCGGCGGTGGTGGCGGCATGATGTCCGGCCGCGGGGCTGCCAACATCCTGACCCGCACCACGATGATCCTGGCTGCGGTTTTTATCGGTAATTCAATCCTGCTCGCCATCGTCACGGGTGTGACGGCCGACGGTGATCGTGTGTTCGATACGCAGATTGAAAACCTGGCCACCGGCACTGTCGAGGATGACGAGTCCGGCACGCCGGTTCCGACCGACGGCTAGTCCTTTCCGCCTTTAATCATCACATATTTCAACTCGCGTCTTCCGACGCGTCCGAATCTGGGATAATCAGACGGCCCATGCCGCGATATATCTTCATTACGGGCGGCGTGGTCTCCTCTTTGGGAAAAGGCCTCGCTTCAGCCGCTATCGGAGCCCTGCTTCAGGCGCGTGGATATAAGGTCCGCCTGCGCAAGCTGGACCCCTATCTCAACGTTGATCCGGGCACGATGTCGCCCTATCAGCATGGCGAGTGCTATGTGACCGATGACGGGGCGGAAGCCGACCTCGATCTCGGCCATTATGAACGCTTCACGGGCGTTGCTGCCAGCCAAGCCGACAATATCACCACGGGCCGCATCTATTCGCGCATCATCGAGCGCGAGCGCCGTGGCGACTATCTCGGCGCGACCGTGCAGGTCATTCCGCACGTCACTGACCAGATCAAGCAATTCGTCCTGTCCGATGCCGGTGACGTGGATTTCGTGCTGTGCGAGATCGGCGGCACGGTCGGCGATATCGAGGGCCTGCCCTTCTTCGAGGCGATCCGCCAGCTCGGCCAGGAGCTGGGTGAGGGCAATGCGGTCTTCCTGCATGTCACCCTGCTGCCTTTCATCAAGGTCGCCGGCGAGATGAAGACCAAGCCGACCCAGCACTCCGTCAAGGAGCTGCGCTCGATCGGCATCCAGCCGGATATCCTCCTGTGCCGCTGCGAGATCCCGATCCCGCCGGGCGACAAGCGCAAGATCGGCCTGTTCTGCAACGTCAAGGAAAGCGCCGTCATCGAGGGCCGCGACGCCGCCTCGCTCTATGACGTACCGCTGGAATACCATCGCCAGGGCCTCGACACGGAAATCCTGCGCTGTTTCGGCATTGCCGACGCGCCGGACCCCGACCTGTCGCGCTGGGAAGCCATTTCCGAGACCATTGCCAATCCCGATGGCGAAGTGACGATCGGCGTGGTCGGCAAATATGTCGGCCTGCTGGACGCCTACAAATCCCTCATCGAGGCGCTCGCCCATGGCGGTATCGCCAATGGGGTCAAGGTCAAACTCAAATGGCTCGACAGTGAGCAGTTCGAGAAGGATGACGCGTTTGAACCGCTGGAAGACGTGCACGGCGTGCTCGTGCCCGGCGGCTTCGGTGAACGGGGTGTCGAGGGCAAGATCGCCGCGGCCCGTTTTGCCCGCGAGCGCAAGGTGCCCTTCTTCGGGATCTGCTACGGCATGCAGATGGCGGTGCTGGAAGCGGCCCGCAATCTGGCCGGCCTGCCTGACGCGGTCTCCTCCGAATTCTCCGAGCGCGGCGAACCGGTCATCGGTCTTCTGACCGAATGGACCCGCGGCAATGAAGTCGAGACCCGCGCTGCCGGTGACGATATGGGCGGCACGATGCGCCTGGGCGCCTATCCGGCTGTCCTGAAAGACGGCTCCAAGGTTCGCGAGATCTATGGCCAGGCCCATATCGAGGAGCGTCACCGCCACCGCTATGAGGTCAATGTCGGCTACAAGGACAAGCTGGAAGCCTGCGGCCTGACCTTCTCCGGCCTGTCACCCGATGGCGTGCTGCCGGAAATCGTCGAGATCGAGGACCATCCCTGGTTCATCGGCGTGCAATTCCACCCGGAACTCAAGTCACGTCCGTTCGAGCCGCACCCGCTGTTTGCGAGCTTCATCGCTGCGGCGCTGGAACAGAGCCGGATGGTTTAGGGTTTTCCGCCCCACGGCCGGGGAGGAAAATCAGTGCTGAACCAAATCCCCAACCACCCCCACAGCCGCCATCACATCCGTCCGCGTGCAGTCGAACTGCCCGACCTGGAAACGGATCACGTAGCGGCCCTCATGGCGGGTCTGGGTGAGATAGGTGCGGCCGTCAGTGTTGATGCGCTCGAGCAGGGCCGCGGTGGCGTCGTCACCAGTGGTGCAGGCAAAGCTGAACAGGCTGAAACGGGGCTCGGTGACGATCTCCAGGCCGGGCAGGGCGCGGATGGTTTCGCAGGCCTCGTTTGACCAGGCGATATGGTTGCGGATGCGGGTACGCAGCCCTTCCAGCCCGTAGGCGCGGATCAGGAACCAGAGTTTCAGCGCCCTAAAGCGGCGGCCGAGCGGGATGGTCCATTCGGAGTAATTGACCGCATCCTCCATGCCCGGTGTTTCCAGATAGTCAGGGCGCAGGGTGAGGGATTTGAGCTGGTCGGTCGGGTCCTTGAGGAATTGCACCGAGCAGTCGAACTGGGCGCCGAGCCATTTGTGCGGGTTGAAGACGATGGAATCGGCCTGCTCGGCCCCCGTCCAGACCGGGCGTAACTCCGGGCAAATCATGGCCGACCCGGCCCAGGCGGCATCGATATGGGTGTAGAGGCCTTCAGCTCGCGCGACCTCGATGACGGCCATGACCGGGTCGCTCGCGCCGATCGAGGTGCCGCCGACGCAGATCACGATGCCGGCCGGCAGATGCCCGGCGGCGCGGTCGGCCCGGATGGCGGCGCGCAGCGCATCCGGGTCCATGCCGTAGTCGGCGGTGGTGGCGATCTTGACCAGATTGTCCTGGCCGATCCCGGCGACCCAGCACGCCTTGTCGACGGAGGAATGGGTCTGGGCCGAGGCATAGATGCGCGGTGCCGCTTCCCCGCTGAGGCCCGTTTGGATACCGCGCCAGTCAAGCGCCCGCTCGCGCATGGTCATGACGGCGGACAGGGTCGCCGAGGAGGCACTGTCCTGGATCACACCGCGCCAGCCTGTCGGCAGGCCCACCGCCTGGCGCAGCCAGTCGATCATACGGGTTTCCATCTCGGTCGCGGCCGGCGAGGTCTGCCACAGCATGCACTGGGCCGACATCGTGTTGACGAGCTGTTCGGCGAGCATTGAGGCGGGCGCCGCATTGGCGGGGAAATAGGCAAAGAAGCGCGGATGCTGCCAATGGGTCATGGCGTCGGGGACGAGGCGTTCGAAATCGGCAAAGATCGCATCCATCCCGGTCGCCGTTTCCGGCGGTGAGACGGGCAGGGCGTTGAGCACATCGCCGGGCCTTGTGGCCGGGCGGACCGGACGGTCACGCAGGGTTTCCAGATAGGTTGTCGACCAGTCGGCGATGCGTCGCGACCAGGCGCCGAATTCCTCAAGCTTCATCATCATCCCCTCTGTCGGCCTTCGCAGCACCGCAAGCCTCAATCCTTTTTACAGGTCCGGTGCATCTAAACCCATTGTCACGGGCATCTGGGGGGCAAAGCCGCTATCATGCGACCACGGGATCAAGGAGACTGCCATGCGTCATCACCGTTTCACCGCCCTTGCCGGCGCCGCCCTCGCGGCTCTTGCACTCACCGCGCCGGGCTTCGCCCAGGACAGCGAGAGCCGCAATCTCACCGGTTTTGATTCGATCGACGCCAATGGCGGGTTCGAACTGGTCGTCGTGCAGGGCGAGGTCTTTTCCGTCGAGCTGATCGGCGATGCCGATGATTTCGACAAGGTCGAGACCGAGGTCGATGGCCACCGTCTGGAGATCGACCAGCACAGTGGCCTGTTCTCGCGCCGCCACAATCTCGATGTGGTGGTCCAGGTGACGATGCCGGCGATCAGCGAGCTGGCCTTCGGTCGCGGCATCAGTGCCGAGGTGAGTGGCATCGACAGTCCGGACCTTGAGGTTGACGTGGCCACCGGCTCGTCCGTGCGCCTGAGCGGGGTTTGCGGCGATCTGGAGATTGATGCGTCCACAGGCACCTCCCTGCGCGCCAGCGAGCTGGTCTGCGCCCGGGTCGAGGTCGACGCCTCGACCGGTGCGTCGGTCTCTGCGCATGCCACAGAGGCATCAGACGCCTCTGCCAGCATGGGGGCCTCGGTGCGCATTCACGGCAATCCGCCAGTGCGTCATGCCCGCAGCACGATGGGTGGATCGGTCGGCCATTCCAGCGGCGGCTGACCCGATCGCCGACCGAGCCTGCAACAGGCCGCGCGCCATGCTTGCAACGGGTCGATTAAGCCTGTATACGGCGCGGCTCGAACGGATAGCGAAAGCTGTCCCGACCACTGATTCATAGCGCTGGAGAGGCTCAATGGCCGTCCCTAAAAGAAAAACGACGCCGAGCAAACGCGGCATGCGCCGGGCCCACGACAAGCTGGCAGCCCCGGTCTACATCGAAGACAAGGACAGCGGCGAGCTGCGCCGTCCGCACCATGTCGACCTGAAGTCGGGCATGTATCGCGGTCGCCAGATCCTCGAGCCGAAAGACGACTGAGTCGTCACCGGCTGACCGGCTGCGCTGGTCAACAGGTCTGAAAAGAAAACGCGTCAGGTCATCACCTGGCGCGTTTTTCTTTGTCTCGCGGGCAGTTTGAAGGCCAAGTCGGGGCGAAATCTTCGACGGCTTGCAAGCGTTTCCAACTTGCCCACACTGCCTGCAACCACACCACAGGGGACCTTATGCGCAGTGATATCGAAATCGCCCGCGCGGCGAGCCTGAAACCCATGGTCGAGATTGCGGCCGGGCTGGGCATTCCGGACGATGCCATCATTCCTTTCGGGCGTTCCAAGGCGAAACTGTCGGGCGACTACATCGCCAGCCTTCAGGACCGTCCGCGCGGCAAGCTGGTCCTGGTGACCGCCATCAGCCCGACGCCCGCCGGCGAGGGCAAGACCACGACCACGGTCGGTCTCGGGGATGGTCTGGCCCGGATCGGCAAGAAGGTCGCCATCTGCCTGCGCGAGCCCTCGTTGGGCCCGTGTTTCGGGATGAAGGGCGGCGCCGCGGGTGGTGGCATGGCCCAGGTCGTGCCGATGGAGGATATCAACCTCCATTTCACCGGTGATTTCCACGCCATCACCGCGGCCCACAACCTGCTCGCCGCTTTGGTCGACAATCATGTCCACTGGGGCAATGAGCAACAGCTCGACACCCGCCGCATCGCGCTGCGCCGGGTGATGGACATGAATGACCGCTCCCTGCGCAATCTGGTCACCGGGCTGGGCGGTCCGGCCCATGGCACGCCGCGCGAGGCCGGATTCGACATCACGGTGGCCTCCGAGGTGATGGCCATCCTGTGCCTGGCGCGCGATCTGGGCGATCTCGAGGATCGTCTCGGCAGGATCGTCATTGGCGAGCGGGCTGACCGGACCCGTGTCACCGCCGCCGATATCGGCGCTGCCGGCGCGATGACGGTGCTGCTCAAGGATGCCTTCCAGCCCAATCTCGTGCAGACGCTGGAGCACACGCCGACCTTCGTGCATGGCGGTCCCTTCGCCAATATCGCCCATGGCTGCAACACGCTGATCGCCACTGACACCGCCCTGCGCCTGGCCGATTATGTGGTTACCGAGGCCGGTTTCGGGGCCGATCTGGGCGCCGAGAAATTCTTCGACATCAAGTGCCGCAAGGGCGGGCTGGAACCGTCAGCGGCGGTTCTGGTCGCAACCATCCGGGCGCTCAAGATGAATGGCGGGATCGCGAAGGATCAGCTGGGCACCGAGAATGTCGCCGCGGTCGAGGCAGGCTGCGCCAATCTGGGTCGCCATATCGAGAATCTGGCGAAATTCGGTGTCCCGGTCGTGGTCGCGATCAATCATTTCACCGCCGACAGCGAGGCGGAAGTCGCCGCGATCCAGGCCTATTGCGAGGCGCGCGGTGTCAAGGCGGTGCTGGCGCGTCACTGGGCCGAGGGCGGGCAGGGCACGCAAGCGCTCGCAGAAGCTGTCAGCGCGCTTGTGGAGGCCGGGGCCAGCCATTTCGCGCCGCTCTATGGCGATGATCTTGCCCTGGTCGACAAGATCGAGACGATTGCCCGCACCATTTATCGCGCCGGTTCGGTCACCTTCGACCGGGCGGCCCGCAACCAGCTCGAAGCCTGGCAGGCGGCCGGCTATGGCCATCTGCCGGTCTGCATGGCCAAGACGCAGTATTCCTTCTCTGCCGACCCGGCCCTCATCGGGGCACCGGAGGGGCATGAACTGCCCGTCCGCGAAGTGCGCCTGTCAGCCGGGGCCGGTTTCGTGGTTGCGGTCTGCGGCTCGATCATGACCATGCCCGGCCTGCCGCGCCATCCGGCGGCGCTGGACATCCATCTCAACAAGGCCGGGGAGGTGGAGGGCCTGTTCTAGGAGCCCAAAGCCCCATTAACCGCACTTATTTCGGGTGTTCGCGGTAACAAGCCGATTTGCCCGCACTCGCGGGCTTGCGTCCCGGTCAGCCTTGGTTATGAAGCGGCCAACGCGCCTTTACCTCGAAGAGAGTCTCATGACCGCCATCACCGACATCATCGCCCGCGAAATCCTCGACAGCCGGGGCAATCCGACCGTGGAAGTCGACGTGCTGCTGGACGACGGCTCCTTCGGCCGCGCCGCGGTCCCGTCGGGTGCTTCGACCGGCGCCCATGAGGCGGTCGAGATGCGCGATGGCGGCGAGCGTTATGGCGGCAAGGGTGTCCTGAAAGCCTGCGAGCTGGTTGAAGGCGAGATCTTTGAAACCATTGTCGGCATGGATGCAGAAGACCAGCGCCGCATTGACGAGGCGATGATCGAGCTCGACGGCACGGCCAACAAGGCCCGTCTGGGCGCCAATGCCATGCTGGGCGTCTCGCTGGCGACGGCCCATGCTGCGGCCGACGTGCAGGGCCTCCCGCTTTACCGCTATATCGGCGGCATGAATGCGCGGGTCCTGCCGACGCCGATGATGAATATCCTCAATGGCGGCGCCCATGCCGACAATCCGGTCGATTTCCAGGAATTCATGATCATGCCGGTCGGCCTGCCGAGCTTTTCCGAAGCCCTGCGCTGTGGCGCCGAGGTCTTCCACGCGCTCAAGGCCCGCCTGAAGGCGGATGGCCTGAACACCAATGTCGGCGATGAGGGCGGTTTCGCGCCGCACCTCACCTCCGCCGAGCAGGCACTCGATGTGATCATGGATGCCATCGAGGCGGCCGGCTACAGGCCGGGCGAGGATGTCGCCCTGGCCCTTGATGTCGCCTCCACCGAATTCTTCAAGGACGGCCAGTATGTTCTGGAAGGCGCCGGCATCAGCCATGACGCCGACGGATTCGCGAAATATCTCGAGAAGCTGGTCAACAAATACCCGATCGTCTCGATCGAGGACGGCATGGCCGAGGATGACTGGGATGGCTGGCGCGCGCTGACCGAGCGGCTTGACGGTCGTTGCCAGCTGGTGGGCGATGATCTCTTCGTTACCAATCCGGAACGCCTGGCCCAGGGCATCGAGAGCGGTGCGGCCAATGCCATCCTTGTGAAGGTCAACCAGATCGGGACGCTCTCGGAAACCCTCGACGCCGTCGATATGGCGCTTCGCTCGGGCTATGGCGCCGTGATGAGCCACCGCTCCGGCGAAACCGAGGACGCCACCATTGCCGACCTCGCTGTCGCCACCAATTGCGGTCAGATCAAGACCGGCTCACTGGCCCGCTCGGACCGGACCGCCAAGTACAACCAGCTGCTGAGAATTGAGAGCATGCTGGGTGAAACCGGCCTGTTTGCCGGCCCGTCCGGCCTCGCAAGTTAAAAGCCTTCCATCCGAGCCGCGATTCAGGGCAGTCGTTCCAGACAGCGCGGAGCTGCGGCAATGTCGGCCGAACCGTGACATTGGCCCGTCTTGCTTCTGCTTGTCACTACGCTAGGGTAAGGCTTTCAGGGGGATAGGACGAATGAGTGCTAGCGGGCGTATGCTGTGGGCCAGCGAGTTCCGGCCGGATATCCAGGGAATGCGCGCGATCGCCGTTCTCCTCGTCCTTGTTTTCCATGTATTTCCAGCGAGCGTGACCGGCGGCTATGTCGGTGTCGACGTGTTTTTTGTGATTTCCGGTTATCTGATCACCGGAATTTTGCTCAAAGGCGCTGCAAAGGACCAGCGCGTCGACTATCTGAAATTCTATGAGCGCCGCGGCCGTCGATTGCTGCCGGCGGCCAGTCTGGCACTGGTCGTGTCGGGATTGGCGGCATTCGTCTTTCTGCCATCCACCCAGTGGGAGAATACGGGGTGGGAAGTTGTTGCCAGTGCGCTCTATGTAGAGAATTTTTTCCTCTATTTTGAAGCACTTGATTACCTTGCGGCCGATTACGACCCCAGCCCGTTTCAGCACTATTGGTCGTTGTCGATCGAAGAACAATTCTACATTTTCTGGCCGGTGATTATCGGGGTGATTGCCTGGGTGATGGCGCGAACCAGACACTCGGTGGTCCCGGTATTGGGCATCGCATTTGGCGCCGTATTCGCGGGATCTCTGGCGCTTTCAGTCTTGTACTCCACGGATGATGGCGGAACCTATTTTCTGACCCAAGCGCGCATCTGGGAGCTTGCGCTGGGTGGTTTGGTCGCGCTGTATCGGCCGTTCGTGAAACTTTCGGCCGGCCTGTCGGTCGTCTTGAGGTGGTTGGCCCTGCTCGCCATTCTTGTCGCTGGTGTTTGGTTCACGTCCGACACTGTTTTTCCCGGATATGCTGCACTCCTGCCAACGCTTGGCGCTGCTTTGCTGTTGATTACGGGGCATTCCGAAAAGGCTTATGATCCGGGTGCCTTGCTCGCGCTTCGCCCGATGCGATATATCGGCGACATCTCCTATTCATTGTATCTTTGGCACTGGCCTGTCGTGGTATTCGCGAACGCCCTTTTGGGAGAGACGCCCGGGCCGCTGACGGGGCTTTCGATCATCCTGATTTCGATCGTTTTGGCTCATCTCTCGAAATTTCATGTCGAAGACAGATTCCGCGAACGCCCCGCCGGAACCGGATCTGGCCGAAGTGCCATCATTTGTCTCGGTTTCGTGGCTGGATCACTGGCTGTCGCGATGTGCCTGATCGTGCCGAGCATCTATTCGCGTGGTCAGGCGGCGAGCTTGTCATTGGATTTTGGGAACTATCCCGGGGCGCTGGTCGCGTCCGATCCCGACATGATTGTCCCGGACATGCCCTTCATTCCACGTCTTGAAGCGGTGCGCCGTGATAACCCGGAAGCCTACGTGCTTGGTTGTCATGTTGATCAAGCGGCCACGGCACCAGCACCGTGTCGCTATGGCCCCGAGGACGCGGAGCATGTCTTGGCCATTGTCGGCGACTCCCATGCCGCACAATGGATCCCGGCGCTGCGGTTTCTGGCTGAGCAACGCGATTATGCGGTTCACACCTATACCAAGTCGTCATGCGAGTTCATCGATGAAATGGTGAATGGCGCAGACGAGCCTTACGAGGCGTGCCGTGATTGGTATTACAACACGCTGAACGCCTTGATTGAATTACAGCCCGACCTCGTGATCACCGGCAAAATGACCAATACTTGGATCGCTGGCTACACCTCGGTCCAAGATAATAACGAGCGCGCGGTTCGTGGCTTTGCATCGGCCTGGCAACAGCTTGGCGAGGCGGGAATTCCTGTCATGGTGATTGCTCAGACTCCCAATTTTCCGTTTGATGTACCCGATTGCGTTGCGGATCATCCGGATGATCCGGACCAGTGTGCACAGCCATTGGAGGACTTGACCCAGGACTTTGACGCACAGCTGGAAGCTGCCCGGCTGGTGCCGACGGCAACGCTTGTGAATATGAATGACGCAATCTGTCCAAGCGGAATGTGCCGTCCCGTTTTGGGGAATATTCTGGCCTTTCGGGACAGCCATCATCTGTCCGCCACCTTCTCCCGGACGCTCGGCCCCGCACTGTCTGCCCGGATCGTCCCGCTTGTCGAAGGCCGTCAGCTGGACATCGGATTGGAAAGCCCCGCAACGCCTGCCTCTCCGCAGACTGTGGCGATGGCAACCCTGCCAACCGGTTTTGATCCGGGTGTCTATCCAGGCGCCATGGCGCGCATTGACCCGGAATTTGCGATGCTTGCGCCGGAGCCCCTGCGTCCGCCACTGGACCGGGCTTTCTACGACCTCCCAGCCGTTCAGCGCAATGGCTGCCATGTCGGATCAGGGGCAACGGGCGTGTCGGGTTGCAGCATTGGTCCGGAAGATGCCGAATACGTCGTTGTTCTGGCTGGAGACACATTCGCGACGCAATGGTACCCGGCCCTGCACGACATTGCGGTTTTCTACGGGCTTCGCCTGCATGTGCGCACCCGGTCTCGTTGCCCGTTGCTGGACGCCCCCATGATGGGCAGTGACGGCCAAGCGGACCCGACGTGTCGCGCCTGGAGTGACGCGACTCTCGCCGAAATCGAGGCGCTTTCGCCCGACCTGGTGATCACATCCTTGAACTGGACACAGCCACTTTTCGGGTTCAATGGCCCGGCTGCTCAGCTCACGGGTACTGAAGACGCGCTTATCCAGACCTGGGAGCGTTTGGGTGATCTGGGAATCCCGGTCCTGGCGCTCGCGTCCACGCCGGTATTCAGCAGAGATCCGGTTGATTGCCTGATTGAAAACGACGCGCGAATTGAATCGTGCAGCGAGCCGCGACGCTCGGTTTTGCCTCAGGCGGACGTCTTGGCACGAGCCGCTGAAACGGTCCAAAGCGCCACGGCAATTTCGCTCAACGAACTCCTGTGTATCGATGACACCTGTCCGCCGGTCATCGGCAATATGGTTGTTTATCGCAGTGCTGGAAATCTGAGTGCGACCTATGCTCAATCCACATCCCCGGCATTGGCAGCCATCCTGCTTGACGCATTGGGTGTGCAGCGTGATGCCGACCAGCCAAGCCCCTAGAAGCGGGGCGCAGGAGAGAGGGGCGGTCTCATTTCAGTCCAATCCCTTACCCAGTCCTGAATCCGTGATTCACGACTCCTAAAGTGTGATCGTGTTGAATCACCCGTGCAGAAGAACACGGCGTATGAGCGCCGGTCCGAACAAGGGTGTACGGTTTTTGGACGCGATCAAGCGCTTTTCCACGACAGCATTGCTCACCGTCGCGATTGCCTATTTCGGCTATCACGCTCTGACGGGCGAGCAAGGCGTGCTGAACTGGATTGTCGTGAAGAACGAGATCAGCGAGACCGAAGCCGAGCTCGCCCTGGCCCAGGCCGAACGCCTGGCCCTTGAAGTCACCGCAGCCCGTCTGCGCTCCGACAGCCTTGATCTCGACTATGTCGAGGAACGGGCCCGCGACATCCTCAATGTCGCCCATCCGCGCGAATTCATCGTCGAGATCGAACCGGAAGACCGCCGCTAGGTCGCGTTTCCGGCGTCTGCGCCAAACCTCCACCTGATTGATTTTCCGCTTCAACGCTTGCGGGTGCAGTGCGGCATCTGCTATGCGGCGATAGACGTCAGATGGGAGCGCGAACAGTTTATTTCGCGTGCGAATAAATGACTAGCAAGCGTACAAGCAAGACCACCGCCGCCAAGTCCGCGGTCAAGGCTGCCGGAAAAGACGAGCTGCTTCAGTATTATCGCGACATGCTGATGATGCGCCGGTTCGAGGAAAAGGCCGGCCAGCTCTACGGCATGGGCCTGATCGCCGGCTTCTGTCACCTCTATATCGGCCAGGAAGCCGTGGTGACCGGGATCCAGGCGGCGCTCGAAGAGGGCGACCAGGTGATCACCGGCTATCGCGACCACGCCCACATGCTGGCCTGCGGCATGGACCCCAAGGGGGTCATGGCCGAACTGACCGGCCGCGAGGGCGGCTATTCGCGCGGCAAGGGCGGCTCGATGCACATGTTCTCCCGCGAGAAGCAATTCTATGGCGGCCACGGCATTGTCGGCGCCCAGGTGGCGCTCGGCACCGGTCTGGGCTTTGCCGACTGGTACAAGGGCAATGGCAAGCTCTCGGTCGCCTATTTCGGCGATGGCGCGGCCAATCAGGGCCAGGTCTATGAGAGCTTCAACATGGCCAAGCTCTGGAACCTGCCGGTCATCTATGTGATCGAGAACAACCAGTACGCCATGGGCACCGCGGTCAAGCGGGCCTCGTCCGAGATCGAGCTCTACAAGCGCGGCATCTCCTTCGGCATTCCCGGTGAGCAGGTCGACGGCATGGACGTCGAGGCGGTCAAGCGTGCCGCCGAAAAGGCCGTCGCCCATGCCCGCGGCGGCAATGGTCCCTACATTCTCGAGATGAAGACCTATCGCTATCGCGGCCACTCCATGTCCGACCCGGCGAAATACCGCACCCGCGAGGAAGTCGACGATATCCGTTCGCATCACGACCCGATCGATTTGATCAAGAAGCGCCTCATCGAGGGCAAACACGCATCAGAGGACGAACTCAAGGCGCTCGACAAGGACGTCAAGGCCATCGTCAACGAGGCCGCCCAGTTCGCCAAGGACAGCCCGGAACCGGATCCGAGCGAGCTTTATACAGATGTGTTGGTGGAGGTCTGATGACCCCGCAGGTTCGCCACTTCCTCGACAACTGGCATCAGGCCGTGCGGGAGCGCGATGCCAACCGTCTGGCCTCGATCATCGCCGAGGGCTGTGAGCTGCATTCGCCGGTCGTGTGGAAACCGTCGGCCGACAAGCATTACCTGCTGCACATCCTGATGGGTGTGATCACGGTGGTGGAAGGCTTCGACTATCGTCAGGAATGGGTCGACGGGAATGATCTCATGCTCGAATTCACCGGCTCGGTGGAGGGCAAGGGCCTCGTCGGGATCGACAAGATCACCCTTAATGACGAGGGCCGGATGGTCCGCATCGAGGTGCTGATCCGCCCGATGAACACGCTGATGGAATTCGCCGGAAAAATGCGCGAGCACGCGCTGCGTTACAAGCCGGAAGCGGCCAATGGCTGACTTCGGCCTTCTGCAAGATTTGACACAGGACAGGTAGAGCCATGTCGATTGAAATCCTTATGCCGGCCCTTTCTCCCACGATGGAAGAGGGCACGCTCGCCAAGTGGAATATCAAGGAAGGCGACACCGTCGAGAGCGGTGACGTGATTGCCGAGATCGAGACCGACAAGGCGACGATGGAAGTCGAGGCGGTCGAGGAGGGCGTGGTCGCCAAACTCCTGGTCGCCGAAGGCACCGAGGGCGTGAAGGTCAATTCGCCGATCGCCATCCTGGCCGAGGACGGTGAGGATGCCAGCGCGGTCGAGGCGCCGTCCGCGAAGGTCGAAACGCCGGCTTCGAATGACGAGACGCCGGTTTCTGCCCCCGCGAGCGGGGGAAGTGGCTCCGCCGCAGGCGGAGACGAAGGGGGGGCGAGCAAAGCGAGCCTGGCCTCCGATCCGGAAATTCCCGAAGGCACGAAAATGGTCTCCACCACGGTCCGTGACGCCCTGCGCGATGCGATGGCCGAGGAGATGCGCCGCGACGACACCGTCTTCGTGATGGGTGAGGAAGTCGCCGAATACCAGGGCGCCTACAAGGTCACGCGCGGCCTGCTGGACGAGTTCGGACCCAGGCGCGTGGTCGACACACCGATCACCGAGCACGGCTTTGCCGGTCTGGGTGTCGGCGCCGCCTTCAACGGGCTGCGTCCGGTGGTGGAATTCATGACCTTCAACTTCGCCATGCAGGCGATCGATCACATCATAAACTCGGCCGCCAAGACGCTCTACATGTCCGGTGGCCAGATGGGCTGTCCGATCGTTTTCCGCGGCCCCAATGGCGCCGCCAGCCGGGTTGGTGCGCAGCACAGCCACGATTATTCCTCCTGGTATGCCAATGTGCCCGGCCTCAAGGTCGTTGCGCCCTATGACGCGGCCGACGCCAAGGGCCTCCTGAAAGCCGCCATCCGTGACCCGAACCCGGTCGTCTTCCTCGAGCACGAGCTCATTTATGGCGAGAGCTTTGACGTGCCGGACGTGGAGGACTGGGTCCTGCCGATCGGCAAGGCCAAGGTCCGCCGTGAAGGGACTGACGTCACGATCACCGCCCACAGCCGCATGGTCGGTTTTGCCCTCAAGGCCGCTGAAATCCTTGCTGAAGAGGGCATCTCTGCCGAGGTGATCGACCTGCGCTCGCTGCGCCCGCTCGACACCGACACGATCGTGCAGTCGGTGAAGAAGACCAATCGCATCGTCTGCGCCGAAGAGGGCTGGGGCCGCATGGGTGTCGGCGCGGAGATCGCTGCCGTCGTCACCGCCGAGGCCTTCGACTATCTCGACGCCCCGCCCGCCCGCGTCCACCAGGAAGACGTCCCGCTGCCCTATGCCGGCAATCTGGAGAAGCTCTCCTTGCCGGGCGTGGATGACATCGTGAAGGCGGCCAAGGCTGTCTGCTACGCGGAGTAGGGAGATGGCGTCTCCGCAAAAATCCTGGCGCCACGGCGAGTGTCATTGCGGTGAGGTCGGCTTTGCCGTGAACCTGCCGGACAGCGTCGTCGCCCTGTCGTGCAATTGCTCGATCTGCACCAAGACCGGCTTCATCCATCTCATTGTCGAGAAGGGTGATTTCAAGATCGAGCGGGGCGCGGAGAGCCTGACGACCTATACGTTCGGCACGCATCAAGCCAAACACATGTTTTGCTCGAAATGCGGCGTGAAGAGCTTTTATGTACCGCGCTCGCATCCTGACGGCTGGAGCGTCAATCTGCGCGCCCTCGATGCCGATGCCAATCTGCAGCTGCGCTTCCAGGAGTTTGACGGCGCAAATTGGGACGAGAATATCGATCGGATTTCCGGTCCGAAAGGGACGGCCTGAGATGAATGAGGCCGACGTCATCGAGCAGATGGTGGAGTACCAGAACATCCTTCTCCTGGGTGTGCAGGTCTTCTTCACCGTGATCTCGGCCTATGTCGTCGCCATCTGGGTCTTCCTTCGCCATGCCGGCGCCGGGCTGCGGCTCTTCTCCTTCTTTTTCCTGAGTCTTGTGCTCGCCTTTCTCGGCCGGATCGCGCTGGGCTCGTCGCAGGTGCATGACGGCTTCATCGCCACCCTGGCCGAGATTGATCGCACGACCGGTCTCTCACCCACGGGTCTGGCTGCGCTCAACAATTCCGAGACGGGGCTCGACGCCCTGATCCAGCAATCGCTCTCGGGCGGGCTGGCCATCGTCTATGTCGCCTTGTTTTTCCTGACCTTCTTTGCCCGTTCGACCCTCAAGTCGCGCGCGAACGGGCCTGCTTGACGGAGCTTTTAATGTCCATCGAAATCCTGATGCCCGCCCTGTCGCCCACCATGGAAGAGGGCACACTGGCCAAATGGCACGTCAAGGTAGGCGATACCGTCGAGAGCGGAATGGTGCTCGCCGAGATCGAGACCGACAAGGCGACTATGGAGGTCGAGGCGGTCGATGAAGGCGTCGTCGGCAAGATCCTGGTCGAGGCCGGCACCGAAGGCGTCAAGGTCAATGCCGTGATCGCCGTGCTTCTGGAAGAGGGTGAAACCGAGATTTCTGCCCCGGCGCCTGCGGCGCCGGCCCCCTCCGTCAGCTCCGCTGACACCTCCCCCGCAAGCGGTGGAGGAAAATCCGAGCCTGTTTCTGCCCCCGCGAGCGGGGGAAGTGGCTCCGCCAAAGGCGGAGACGAAGGGGGCGCCGCCAAGGGCGGCGATAACCGCGTCAAGGCGAGCCCGCTGGCCAGACGGATCGCCGCCGACAAGGGGCTGGACCTGAAAACCATCGACGGATCGGGACCTTATGGCCGGATCGTGAAGCGCGATGTTGAGAACGCCCAGCCGTCCAAGGCTGGCGGCTCAACCGCGACCGAAGCGCCGGCGGCCAAGCCCGTCGACATGGACGATCCGCTCAAGGCCTATGGCATCGCCCGCGACCGCTATGAGCTGGAAAAGGCCGACGGGATCACCAAGATCTCGGCCAAGCGCCTGTCGGAGAGCTTCCGCGATATCCCGCATTTCCCGCTCACCGTGGATTGCCGCATCGATGCGCTGATGGACTTCCGCAAGCGCGTGAATGCCGCCGCCGAGAAGGATGGCGACAAGGTCTCGGTCAATGACATCCTGATCAAGGCGGCCGGCCTGGCGCTGAAGAAAGTGCCGGCGGCGAATTCCTCCTGGATCGAGGGCGGCATGATTGCCCGCCACAAGCATGCCGATGTCTCCATGGCCGTCGCCATCGAGGGCGGGCTGATCACGCCGATCATCACCGATGCCGACCAGAAGGGACTGGTGCAGATTTCCCGCGAGTCGAAAGACCTCGCGACGCGGGCCCGCGACCGCAAGCTCAAGCCCGAGGAATTCCAGGGCGGCACCTTCTCCCTGTCCAATCTGGGCATGTTCGGCATCGACAGCTTCGCCTCCATCATCAACCCGCCCCAGGGCATGATCCTGTCGGTCGGCGCGGGCGAACAGCGTCCGGTCGTCAAGGACGGCGCGCTGGCGATTGCGATGGTGATGACCGTGACGCTGACCTGTGACCACCGTGTGGTCGACGGCGCCACCGGCGCGAAGTGGCTGCAGGCCTTCAAGACCTATGTCGAAGATCCGATGACGATGCTGATGTAGGGGTGGGCAGTCGGTCCGGACGGGCCGGAAACACCCTTATCAGACCGGCGCGCGGCGCGGTTGGAGACATTGTTCTCTTGTCAGCCAGCAGGCCTCAGCGTGTTTCTTCAGTCAAGGGCCCGAAGGGCCGCGTGGCGGGCATGCCCCTTGACTGAAGAAACACGCTGAGGCGTCGTCCCGGCAAGCGATCAATGGGCGGGTGTGCGCAAGCGCCGGGTCCCTGCGATCACTGACAATGTAAGGCTCTCCCGATGACCAACCAGCCCCGCCATCTCGCCGAGATCCGGCACACGGATCTCGTCTTCCCGCACCAGACCAACCATCAGGGCAGCTATTTCGGCGGCGCGGCGATGGCCGAGATGGACAAGCTGGCCTTCCTGATTGCCGCCCGCCATGCCCGTCGTCCCTTCGTGACGGCCTCCTGCGACAAGCTCGATTTCGTGGCGCCGGCGCATGTCGGGGACCTGGTCGAGCTGACCGGACAGGTCCGCATGGTCGGCCGGACCTCGATGATCGTCGATGTCGAACTGGCAGCGGAAAACCTCATCACCGGCGCCCGCCATGTCTGCACGCGCGGCGCCTTCACCATGGTCGCTGCCGACCGCAAGACCAATCCGGACCGGCTGCCGCCGGCGCCCGATGCCAGGCCGGAATTTGCCGCCAGCCCGCCAGGCTATGCCCGCACGCTTCAGCTGGTCTTTCCCGGCGATACCAATCATCTCGGCCAGTTGTTCGGCGGCAATGCCATGTCGTTGATGGGCAAGGCGGCCTATATCGCCGCCTCGCGCCATACACGCTGCGATGTCGGCATGGCGGCGTCGGACAAGATCGATTTCATCGCCCCGACGCGTGAAGGCGAGCTGCTGGACGTGATCGCGACGGTCGCCTCGGTTGGCCGGACCTCGATGACCATCGCCGTCCTCGCCGAGGCCGAAGACCTTATGACCGGCGAGCGCCGCAAGGTTGGCGAGGCGGATTATGTCATGGTCGCACTCGACGCGGACGGCAAGCCGACACCGGCCCGCCCTCTGGCCTAGGGCGCTTTTCCTCCCCACATTGTGGGGAGGTGGCTCGCCGCGCAGCGGAGAGACGGAGGGGCTGGCGTGCGTCGCACGGCGGAATGCTGATGACGTCTTGCGCACGAACGTTGGCTTCGCCGCCGCCCCATCGACCCTGCTTCACCCCGACTGCGTCCGGGCTACGCAGGGCCACTTCCCCATGAAATGGGGAAGAAAAAGGTCACCCGGCGATTGGCAGGGCCCGAACCTGCAGGGCCGGGGCAAGCCCGCGATCATTGCAGCGGTGCCAGCCGGCGATCGAGAAGCGCTCACGATTGGACACGGTGACCTCGTGCGGGATTTCCTCGGACAGGAAGACCGCCAGCGTGCCGAATTCCGGGCGCAGCTCGCTCAGCTCGCGGTCATCCTCGCCATAGATCCGCAAATGCCCGCCATCGCCCTCGTGCCAGTCCGGATTGAGATAGAGCACGGTCGAGAGCACCCGGTTGCGGGCACCGCGGAAACTGTCGACATGGCGCTTGTAGAAGGCGCCGGCCTCATAGACCGCAAAATGCGCCTCGAAGGCGAACAGGCCCAGCATCAGCCGGGCGTTGATCTCGCAGCGTAGCGTCTCGGCGAACGCCAGATAGGCGATCTGGCCCGGCGTCGACCCGTCGAGCCATTTCGTCTTGTCGCGGCGGATGCGGGCAATGAGGTCGTGATCCTCGGCACGACCGATGCCGGCCGGGGTGAGCGCGTCTTCCTGCCAGAGCGCCTCGGCTTCCTGGCGGAGGGCCGCCAGCATGTCAGTATCGGTCAGGCACACAGCCGCAAAGCCGGGTCCGGCGAGGGCATCGCACAGCGTGTCGATATCGAAGGCTGGCAGGCCGGTCAGGCCCTGGGGCAACAGGCTCACGCGCGGCGATCCATCAAGCTCGGGAGCGCGCAATTACGCGTGGGCAGTGAGCCGGTCAATCGAATTCGCGCCCGCTGGCGCGCGCCAGCGCCTTGAGCGCGGCGAGGGCGTCGCCGATGCGGTCTTCCGGCACGAAGACATGATCGTGGAAATAGCCGGCGACCGGATTGCAGCCAATGCCTTCGGCGGCTAGCGCCGCAGCTATATGGGCCATGAAACCGACCGCCTCGAGCGAGGAGTGAACGGCAAGCGTGATGCGGCGGCAGGGAAAGATCGGGTCGAGCCCGGCGACCCTGGCGGCGTCATAGGGCAGGATCAGCGTCGTGCCCTCGTCTTCATGGAAACACATCAACGCGGTGTCCAAATGACGGGCCAGCTTGTCGCGCGGGCCGGTCACGAAGCCATAGCGTTGCGGATCGGGTTCCGGGCGCAGGCCGGCAAGGAGCGTCGCCAGATCACTGATTCCGGTCATTTGGCAGGCTCCTGTCAGCGGTTAAGCTCGTTTCACCAAGCGACATTGATACGCGAGTCGCAGCACGGGGGAGGCCGGGATGACGGTTGAAGCGATATCGCTGGTTGAAAAACACAGCCAGTTCGAGGACGTCTGGTCGCCCAAGCGCATCGCCAGGCTCGACAATTACGACCTCAAACTGGCCAAGGGGGCCGGCTCTTTCGACTGGCACTGCCATGTCGATGAGGACGAGCTTTTTCTGGTCACGCAAGGCATTTTGCGAATCGAAATCGAGGGGCAGGAAGCCGTCATCCTGGGACCGGGAGAGCTTTGCGTGATTCCCAAGGGCGTGCGCCACCGCCCGATCACCCAGACCGAGACCGTGCACATCCTGCTGATCGAAAAGGCCGGCGTCACCAATACCGGCGACAATCCGGACAGCGATCTGACCCAGACGCTGGTCGATCTCTAGCGCTTCGGCCATGGCTGCCTGCTTGCCTCTGCCTTGCTTCGAGTTCAGGGTATGGCAAAAGGGGGGGCAGCATGTCACAGGACAATGCCGGGGCGCCGCGCGCGAAATTCACCGCGATGGAAGACGGGACGGCCGAGGACTGGGGCGTGATCGCCAGCCAGTTCGGTCCCTTCGCAAAGAAACTGCCCGAGCGGGTGCTAGACCATCTGCGCCTTCTGGATGGTGATTTCGGCGGGTTTCCGATCGACCGGCTGCAGCATTCCCTGCAGACCGCGACCCGGGCCCATCGCGACGGACGGGACGAGGAATATGTCGTGATGGCCTTGCTGCATGATATCGGCGACACGCTGGGCAGCTATAATCACCCGGATATTGCCGCTGCGATCCTGAAACCCTTCCTCAGCGAGGAGAACCACTGGATTGTCGCCCATCACGGCTATTTCCAGGGTTATTATTTCTTCCATCATATCGGCGGCGATCGCGATGCCCGCGAGCAATTCCGCGACCATCCGCACTTTGCCGCCTGCGAGGAATTCTGTGCCAGGTACGACCAGGCGGCCTTCGATGGCAATTACCAAAGCGAGCCTTTGGACTTCTTCGAGCCCATGGTCCGGCGCGTTCTGGCCCGACCGCGCAACTCCGTCTATGCCGGCGCGAGCCAAGCGGCGGAATAGCCCCTCGCCACATGAAAACGGGCCCGCCTTGCAGCGGGCCCGTCATCAGACTGGATCATTCCTATCCGGTCACGGGCGTGACGGGAAAAGGCCCTGGACCGCCACGCAGTAGCGAAGGGTCATGGACGGGGCGGAAACCTGAACCGGCTGGTCACCGCCTGTGTGACTGACCGTCGTGTTCGCCATCTGCTGGTCGAGCGCACCGGTCGTATAGATATTTCCGGCCGGGAAGCTGGCGAGCGTGTTGCCGCCAGGGGTTTCCTCGTTGGGCGGCGAGTGGGTGCCGGCCGTCAGGTGGTTGTGTTGCGCGAGATTGCCCTGCAACAGCGTCACCGACTCGCTGCCGAACCTCTGGCCCTGGATGTAGGCCGGCAGGCCAGGCCCCTGGCCGTGATTCACCGCGGTGCGTCCGCGCAGGTCGGGCAGGGCGAAGGTCGTCCGTCCGTCACCGCCATAGGTCGTCCCGAATAGCGAATATAGCGCCTGGTACTGGTTGATCGGCAGAATCTGGCCGTGCGCGTCCATGTAGGATCGCGGACAGAAGTTGAAGCCGACCACGATGATGTCACCCATGGTCGGGCTGGCCTGCGCCTGCGCGCCAGCGCCGAGCCCCGGCGCCGCGAGCGCGGCGGCCATGATAGCGGTTTTGATCATGTGTTTCATGGAGTTCCCCCTAGTTCCGCGATGGGTAGATACCTACCGTCGCGACACACCAGCGCACCGTGTTGTAGGGCTGCTGGATGTTGATCGATAGATTGCCACCCGTTGAGTAGATGGCGTTGGTGTTCAGCGTCGCGGTCATGTTCACGCCTTGCGCGTACGCCGGTCGGGTCGCCGGGAATGTCGCCAGTGTGGCATTGCCGATCGAAGCCTGGTTCGGGGACGAGCTTGAGACGCGAAAGCTGTGGTTGTGATTCGGCATCTGCGAGACGGTGAGCGTCACCGAGTCTGCGCCGAAAGCGGACCCTTGGGTACGCATGCTCAGGCCGGGCGCCTGGCCCTGACCGACTGCCATCCGGCCGCGCAGGTCCGGAATTCCGAAGCTGCTCCGTCCATCGCCGCCATATGTGGTGCCGAACAGCGAAAACAGGACGTCATTCTGCGCGATTGGCAGGAGCGATCCATTGGCTTCCATCCAGCCGCGCGGGCAGAAAGTGTTGGCGAACGGTGTGATCTGACCAACGAATGGCTCTGACTGGGCCATGGCGGACGGTGCGGCGAGGGCGCTCGCGCCCAGCACTGCCGCGCCTACAAAATGTTTCAACATGTCATTCTCCCTTCAAGACCGCGCCTTACGAGCGCGACGGGTAAATCCCGAAAACGGCGACACACATGCGAAGCGCGATCGTCGGCTGGGTGATTGAAAAAGGCTGGCTGCCGCCGGCTGGCCCGATGACCAGGGAGTTCAGCGGGGCCGAGCCTGGCGCCTGATCCGAGTAGATCTCGGACGTCGGGTCGGTATAGGTCGGCATGGCAGCACCGGACGGGGAATTTGTAACCGGCGCGTCCGTCGACGCCATCATGGAATGGCGATGGTTTGGCATCTCGGTCACGTTCATGGTGTGCGTGGTCCGGCCGCCTGTGGCGCCCTGCTGGTAATAGGGCAGTCCCGGTCCCTGGCCGTGGGAAATCATGGCGCGCCCGCGCAAATCGGGCAGGGCAAACGTGGTCCGGCAGTCCCCGCCATACTGGCAGCCGATCAGGGAAAAGAGCGCGGTGTTGCTGGAAATGGGCAGGAGCTGGCCGCTGGCCTCCATGAAATTGCGCGGACAGAAAGTCTCCCCGACCGCCGTGATTTGACCGATGAACGGTTCCTGCGCGATGGCGCCTGACGACACCAGGAGCGCACCGATCGCGCCCAGCCACTTGGCTCTAGAACGTTTCAAACCCATAGAATCCTCCCTCAGGTTGATGCCCTCAAGTCTTCGCTTTAAAGGCGATAAATGCAACGCCAAATTCGATAGATTTGGGTGACGCGCTTAAGGGGAGACACCTGTTGAGCCGGTTACTCGGCAGCTGCATTGATCCCTGGCCCGCTGACTGGTATCCCGCTGATACCGGAACCATTTTTGGTTCGCTAGCGAAATATGTGAGGATGCCATGAGCGCAGGCGCTTTCGATGTGATCGTGATCGGTGGTGGGCCCGGCGGCTATGTGGCGGCGATCCGGGCGGCCCAGCTCGGCTTCAGGACCGCCGTCGTGGAGCGTGACAATCTCGGCGGTATCTGCCTCAACTGGGGCTGCATCCCGACCAAGGCGCTGCTGCGCTCGGCCGAGGTCTATCATCTCATGCAACATGCCGGTGACTTCGGGCTGTCGGCCGAGAAGATCACCTTCGACATCAAGGCTGTCGTCCAGCGCTCACGCAAGGTGTCCTCGCGCCTGACCGGCGGCATCGGCATGTTGATGAAAAAGCACAAGATCACGGTGATTGAAGGCACGGCCGCCCTGGAAAAGGGCAAGGACGCGCCGACGGTTGTCGTCGGCGGGGACCGGTACACGGCCAAGCACGTCATCCTCGCCACCGGCGCACGTGCCCGGACCATCCCACAGGCCGGGCTGGAGCCGGATGGCGACAAGATCTGGACCTATCGGGAAGCCATGGTGCCGGATGCCATGCCGAAATCCTTGCTGGTCATCGGGTCCGGCGCGATCGGTATCGAATTCGCCAGCTTCTACAACACGATGGGTGCGGATGTAACGGTCGTGGAGATGATGGACCGTGTGCTGCCGGTCGAGGACGCAGAAATCTCCGCCTTCGCCGCCAAGAGTTTCAGGAAACAGGGCCTCAAGCTGATGGTCTCGGCCCAGGTCGAAAAGCTCGAGAAGACCGCCGGGACGGTGAAGGTTCATGTCAAGGACGCCAAGGGCAAGGTCGAGATCGTCGAGGTCGAGAAGGTCATCATGGCCGTCGGCATCGCCGCCAATATCGAAAACATGGGGCTGGAGGCGCTCGGCGTGAAAATCGACCGGGGCCATGTCGTCAATGACGGCTATGGCCGGACCAATGTGAAGGGGCTTTATGCCATCGGGGATGTGGCCGGACCGCCCTGGCTCGCCCACAAGGCCAGCCATGAGGGCGTGGTCTGCATCGAGAAGATCGCCGGTGAAAATGTTCACGCCTTCGAGACCGGCAATATCCCGGGCTGCACCTATTGCCATCCGCAAGTCGCCTCTGTCGGGCTGACCGAGGAGAAGGCCCGGGCGGCCGGTCATGCGGTCAAGGTCGGGCGCTTCCCCTTTGTCGGCAATGGCAAGGCCATCGCGCTGGGTGATGACCAGGGCCTGGTGAAGACGATATTCGACGCCGGGACCGGTGAACTGCTGGGCGCCCACATGGTGGGACCCGAAGTCACGGAGATGATCCAGGGCTATGTGGTCGGGCGCCAGCTCGAGACCACCGAGGCCGAGCTGATGCACACGGTCTTCCCGCATCCGACCCTGTCGGAAATGATGCATGAGAGCGTGCTCGATGCCTATGGCAAGGCGCTGCACATCTAGGCCGGGAAGAATTTTCGACACGCTGCATCCAATCGGGCGCGTGCAGGCATCCAAGGGGCAAACCAGACCCTTGCGAGGATGCCATGCTGACCCGAATCCTGCTTTCCGCCACCGCCGCCCTTGCCTTGTCCGCCTGCACCTATTCGGTGTCGGGGCAGGGTGATAGCCGATCCGTTGAATCGGCCGGGCTGGTCGCCTCGCGTCATGTTGATGTGCCCGGCGATGCCGAGTTTGCCGGCATGTTTGTCGGCGCTGATGGCGATGTCGGTGGCGATCTGGACCTGGCCGGCGCGACGGTGCGCTCGAATGCCCGCGTCGGTGGCAATCTGACAGCGGCCGGAGGCCGGGTCCGCTTCACCGGGACGGTGGCGGGCGATGCCCAGATCGAAGCCGGTACCGGCTATGTCGATGCCATCATCAATGGCGATCTCGTGGTCGCCGCGGGACGCGTGGAACTGGCCGGCCGGGTTGATGGCGGGCTGGAGATGGATGGTGGCCGGATGATCCTGCGCGCCGACATCGCCGGTCCGGTGACCTTACGCGGTCATGGTCGCGATGATCATGGCAATGGCCGCGTCGAGCTGGCCGGTCGGCTGCAGCAGGGCGGGGTGATCTGTGCGGCCCAGGTCGAAATCCGTCGCGGCGCCACAATCCGGGGCGATTTGCTGGTGATTGCCGACCAGCGCCCGGGCGGCGAGGGTTTCCGCTTCGAACCACTGGGCAATCGCAGCTGCGAACACATCTGATTGCCGCGTCCAGGGTTTTCAGCGCCGGCCTGGCCGGCGCCGATCCAGTCTCCGGGGTCCGGCTGTCATGGTGAGGCCAAGGCTTCACCCGCCGTTTCCAGCTCCCTCTTGTTTCGGCGAGATTGTCGGGCCCCGGACCCCAAGCGAGCCCGAGGCCCGGGATCGCCCCCTATTCAGCCGGCTCGGCGATCGGGGCGGCATCCCCGGCCATCAGGGTTTCGACGGTCTTCTGGACAGAGCCGTAATCAGTCTTGCCCGTGCCCAGCACCGGGATGCTGTCGACCTTGATGATCTTGCGCGGAATGGCGAGGTCGGAAATGCCATGATTGCGCGCGAAGGCGACCAGATCGCCGCGATCGGCCTTCTCATAGTCCGTCAGCAGGATGATCTGCTCACCCTTGCGCTTGTCGGGAATCGAGGCGGCGGCGTGCATGTTGTCCGGCCACAGCGAGGTCGCGCAGTTCTCGACCACGGCGAGCGACACCATCTCGCCGCCCAGCTTGGCGAAGCGCTTCACGCGGCCTCGGATGGAGATGAAGCCGTCCTCGTCGATCGACACGATATCGCCCGTGTCATGCCAGCCCTCGACCGGCGCATCAAGCACCAGCGGGGCATCGGGGCGGATATAGCCCTTCATGATATTCGGACCCTTGATGTGCAGCTGCCCGCCATCATTGATGCCCGGTACGGGTACGAGGCGTGCCTCACAACCGGGCATGATCTGGCCGACTGTGCCGGGCCTGTTATTGTCCGGCTGATTGACCGAGAAGACGGGCGCCGCTTCGGTCAGGCCGTAGCCTTCGACGATTTCCAGGTTGAAGCGTCGACGCAGCGAGGAGCGCGTCTCGTCCTTGACCCGTTCGGCGCCGCACACGGCCATGCGCAGCGATGACAGGTCATTGCCATCGGCGGCCCGTGCGTACTGGTTCATGAAGGTATCGGTGGCAAACAGGATGGTCGCCTTGGTTTCGGCAATCCGCTTGACGATGGTCTTCGCCTGGAGCGGCGTGGGATGACAGATTGCCGGCACGCCGAGGCCGAGCGGCACCAGCACACCGCCGGTCAGTCCGAAACAGTGGAATGTGGGCAGGGGGTTGAACAGCACGTCGGTCGGCAGGATGCGGACATGATCGCGCACCTGTTCGACATTGGCGAGCAGGTTGGCATGGCTCAGCACAACCCCCTTGGGATCACCTTCGGTGCCGGATGTGAAGAGATAGACAGCCGGGCTGTCCGGGTCCGGATGGGCGCGTACCAGAAAGGGCGCCACCATGCCGATCGCTGCCGCCAGCTTGTCCATGGTCGAGAGGTTCTCGCGAACATCCTCGAGATAGATCAGCTCGTGATCTTCCTTGAGTGCGGCTTCCAGCTCCTGCAATTCGCCCAGCTCGATGAAACGGCGGGCGGTGACAATGCGCTTGGCCTTGCAGGCCCGGCAGGCTGCCTTGAGCGCCCGTTCGCCAGCCGTGAAGTTGAGCATGGCGGGCACGCGGCCATAGGCCGATACCGCGTAGAAGGAGATGATGGCGCCGACCCCCGTCGGCAGCAGGACGCCAACTGCCTCACCGGGCTGCGTGCCGGCTTTCAGAGAATGACCAAGTGCGAAGACCGCCTTGGTCAGGTCGCCAAAGCTCAGCTCGCGTCCGTCGGCATCGACCGCCGCCAGCTTCTTGCTGCCATACCGACGCCTGGAATCAAGCAGGGCAGCAAAGACCGACTTGCGGATCCGCTTGAGGTTGAAACCGGGGCCCTTGAAGATCTTCCCGATCGACGAGTCCCGCACCGGCAAGTCGGCATCAGCCGGAATGTTTCCGGCGGCTGTTGTGTCAGCCATGTAATCCTCCCATCGGCGCCCGCTTGTCGCGGACGCTCGTTTGACCCGGGATATTACGCTTGGCTGACGCATAGGGAAGGGGGAGGAATGATTCACAATCATCAGCGCCCCGAATATCGCGATATACGGAAATAATTTATCGAAAAACGAAAAAACAAGTTGATATCGTTTTTCGATAATGTAAGCTTCGACTCATCGCTGGGGAGCGTGTGGCCGGGCTTCGAACAGCCCCGGCATGAACGGGAGACTTGCATGCAAAAGGTCCTGCTGGCCGCTTCGGCCCTGACCACCGCGCTGATGACATCAGGCTGCGTGATCGTTGTTGCCGGCGAAGACGACAGCAAGATGCTGAGCAGCCATGATACCCGCACCTCTGACGGCTATGTCGTGCTTGATCGCGATGGTGATTACAGTCGCCTTGCCGGCGATCTGAACCTGCGTGGCCGGATCGGTGGTGATCTCAGCCTGGTCGCAGGCGATATTGATATCGACAATATGGATATCGGCGGTGAGGCCTCGATCGCCGGTGGCGATGTCGACTTTTCCGGGCATGTCCGCGGCGAGGTCTCGATTGCCGGTGGTGATATCGATTTCTCTGCCGAGGTCGATGACCAACTCAGCCTGGCCGGTGGCGAAATCGACTTTTCCGGCCGCGCCCATGGCGAGGCCGCGCTGGCGGCCGGCGAAATGCGCCTGGCCGGCTGGTTCGGCGATTCCGTTCACGCCCAGGCCGATCAAATCCGTTTCACCGGCGAAGCGGTCGGGTCGGTCAAGCTGGTCGCCGCCGAGGAAATCCGCCGCTCCCGCCGCAATGAACAGCGCGGACTTGTTGAAGTCGGTGGCACGCTGTCCGGTGGTGGCGAAATCTGCGCCATCTCGGTGGTCTTCACCGAGTCCAGCCGTGTCAGCCCCGGCGTAACGGTCTGGGCTGAGGAGGCTCCGGTCACCCGTAATGGCGCCCGGGTTTCCGGTCTGGACTATCAGCCGCGCAATGGCCGCGACTGTGACGACCTGATTGACAACTGAGCCTGCCACTCACCCGCATGTGAAACTTTCACCTGACCGCCGGGGGGCGCAGGGAGATCTGATAATGAACAACATCATGATGAAAAAGTGGATCATGGCCGGGGGGCTGGCCATTTCCCTTTTCGCAGGCGCCGCGTCGGCCCAGGTCATCGGCGGCGATGTCGAAGTCAATGGCAGCAATAATGACGTCATCTTTCTTGGCGGAGAGATGAGCGTTCGCGGCCAGATCAACGGTGACATCAAGGGCGTGGCCGGCATGGTCAACATTGATGCCGACGTCACCGGTTCCGTCCAACTCGTCGGTGGCGAGGTCGACGTGTCCGGCACTGTGGGGCAAGACATCGACCTGGCCGGCGGCGATGTTGAATCGCGCGCCAATGTAGGCGGTGATGCCAATTTTGCCGGTGGTGAATCACGTATTTCCGGCACCATTGGCGGCATGCTCAATGCGGCCTCCGGCTACGTCCAGATCGACAGCCAGGTGAGTGGCGACGCCAAGATGGCCGGCGGTTACGTCGAGACCAGCGAGGCCAGCCGCTTTGCCGGATCTGCAGAGATAGTCGGCGGTGAAGTCCACCTGTCTGGCGAATACGCCGGACCGGTCGATATCGAGGGCGGCGAGATCCATCTTGCCGGCGTCTTTCTCGACTCGGTCGAGATCATGGCCGAGGAGGTCTACATCCTTGATGGCACCCGGGTCGCCGGCGAGCTGCGCATCCGCTCTCCGCAAGAACCGGTGATCGCGGAGGATAGCAGCTTCGGCAGTTATGATTACGAGTACCGCCAGTTCAATTTCGGGGCGAAGGACTGGGATCACATTGATTTCGATTTCGACGCGCCAACCGGCGTGTTCGGCCTGTTCATCCCGGGCGCCGTCTTCCTGATCGCCGCCTTCGCCCTGCTGCTGGCGCCCAACGGGGTGGCCTCTGTGGCCGCCCGTTTCCGCGAGCGCCCGGTTGTCAGCGGATTCTTCGGCTTTCTCGGCTTTGCCCTGTCGCCGGTCTTCCTGATCATCATGACCATCCTGCTGGCGATCACGGTGGTCGGCATCCTGCTGATCCCGATCATGTGGCTGGTCTTCTGGCCCTTCATGCTGCTGTGCATGGGTTTTGGCGCTGTTGCGGTGGGCGACATGATTTTCAACCGCACGCCGTCCGAGAAGACGCTGGGTCTGGGCATGCGCCTGCTCTCGACCTTCGCTGTCGTCGCGGTCTTCGCCGCCTTCGGCGCCATTGGCGGGCTCGGCTTCCTGATCGGCTTCCTGCTGCTCTTCATCGGCCTTGGTGCCTGGATCATGGCGCTGGGCAAGCGCCGCGAACCGGCTCCGGCGCTGGCTGCACCCGGGGTGGGCTGAGCCGATGGCGGCAAACCGCATCATGACAATGCGGAAAGGCAGGGGTGACCTGACCGGGTGCGCGCGCTAAATCTCCCCGCTAAACTGTCCCATGAAAGGGTATCGGGGAATAATGCGCACACTTAACATGATTGCCTTCGCTGCGGCGGCTGCGACGTTGAACGTCGCGGTCGCCCAGCCTGTCCAGCAGACCGTCAATGACTGGCGTGACGCCTTCCGCCAGCTCGAGGACGAGGACTGGCCGTCACCGAATCGCGAGCGCCGGGCCACCGGCGCACCGGGTCCGGACTACTGGCAGCAGCAGGTCGATTACGACATCGACATCCGTCTCGATGAAGAGGCCAAGCATCTCTTCGGCACCGAGACGGTGACCTACACCAACAACGCCCCCGATACGCTTGATTTCCTGTGGTTCCTGCTCGACCAGAACCGTTTCCGTCCCGATTCCATCGCGGTCATGACCGAGACGGTCGGCGGCGGCGGACGCGCCTCGGGCCGCGTTGGCGAAGCCATGCCGGAAGGCATTTCCGCCAGCTCCCTGCGCCGTCGCCAGATGCTGGAAGAGGATGGCTACGGCTTCAACATCACCGGAGTGACGGACGCCAATGGCGAGCCGATGGACTACACCATTGTCGACACGCTGCTGCGGCTCGACCTGGATGAGGACCTGGAAACCGGCGACAGCGTCACCTTCACCATCGAGTGGGATTATCGTCTGGTCGAGACCCAGGTCGTTGGCGGCCGCGCCGGCTGGGAATGCTTCGAGGAGACCGAGGATACCGGCGCCGATTGCATCTATCAGATCGCCCAGTGGTTCCCCCGCGCCGCGGTCTTCTCCGACTATGAGGGCTGGCACAACAAGGCCTTTCTCGGTCGCGGTGAATTCGGTCTGGAATTCGGCGATTATGACGTCTCGATCCGGGTCCCGCAGGACTTCATCGTCTCCGCGACCGGCGAGCTGCAGAACGCGGACGAGGTCCTGACCCAGCCGCAGCGCGAACGTCTCGAAGAAGCCCGCACCTCCGACGAGCCGGTCTTCATTGTCACCCCGGCGGAAGCCCGCGCCAATGAGCGCCGCGGCACACGGTCCATGGCGACCTGGGAGTTCCGGGCCGAGAATGTCCGCGATTTCGCCTGGGCCGGCTCGCGCAAATTCATCTGGGACGCGGTCGGTGTCGAGCAGGACGGGATGGGCCAAGCGCCCGACCTCGTCATGGCGATGTCCTTCTATCCCAATGAGAGCGAGCCGCTCTGGTCGACCTATTCGACCCGCGCCGTCGAGCACACGCTGGCGGTCTATAACGAGTTCGCCTTCCCCTATCCCTATCCGGTCGCGCAATCGATCGCCGGACCGCAGGGCGGGATGGAATACCCGATGATCACCTTCAATGGCGGCACCTATGGCCGTCCGATGGTCGATGATGACGGCAATCTGAGCTATTCGCTCCTCGCCAAGCGCGGTCTGATCGGCGTGATCATCCACGAGATCGGTCACATCTATTTCCCGATGGTGGTCAATACCGATGAGCGCCAGTGGACCTGGATGGATGAAGGCATCAACACCTTCCTGCAATTCGAGGCCGAACAGCAATGGGAAGAGGGCTTCCGGTCGCGTCGCGGGGATCCCGACCTGATCGCCGACTACATGGCGTCCAGCGACCAGATGCCGATCATGACCCAGTCGGACTCGATCCTTCAGTTCGGTTCCAACGCCTATGGCAAGCCGGCCACGGCGCTGGTCGTGCTGCGCGAGACGGTGCTGGGGCGCGAGCTCTTCGACGATGCCTTCCGCGCCTATTCCGAGCGCTGGCGCTTCCGTCGCCCGACACCCTATGACTTCTTCCGCACGATGGAAGAAGTGTCCGGCGTTGATCTCGACTGGTTCTGGCGGGGCTGGTTCTACTCCACCGACCATGTCGACATCTCGCTCGACCGAGTCATAGAAGGCACGTTCAACACCGAGGACCCGGCCATTGAGAGCCTCCTGGAGCGCGCCGACGACACCGCGCTTCGCGAGAACCTGACCCCGCAGCGCAATGCGCAAGAGGGCATCGTGACCTATGCCGATCGCAATCCCGAGGTGCAGGATTTCTACTCGCGCAATGACCCGTTCACGGTCACCGAGCGCGAGCGTGAGGCTTATGCGCGCTTCCAGGGCGAGCTCGAGGACTGGGAACAGGAGATTCTGGAGCGCGGCGACCGCGTCTATTATCTCGACTTCACCAATGAAGGCGGCGTGGTCATGCCGATCATCCTCGAATTCACCTTCGCGGATGGCACGACCGACCTGGTCCGCATTCCGGCCGAGGTCTGGCGCTATGATCCGCGCAATGTGACCTGGACCTATGTCACCGATCGCCAGGTCGTCTCGGTCGAGCTCGACCCGCTGCGCGAGACCGCCGATGCCGACCGCACGGATAATTACTATCCGCCACGCATCGAGCCGACGCGTCTGGAGCTCTATCGCTCCAGCTCCAACCCGTCGAGCATGATGGACGACATGGACCAGCGCGTGACGCGCGACAGTGTCCGCACGCGTCCCGAATAGGTGAAGGGGAGGGCAAGCGCCGCATGCGCATCACACTGACCCTCCTGACCGCATTGGCGGGGCTGTCGCTTGCGACAGCCCCGTCGCTTGCCCATCGCATGCATGCCGGCGTCACCGAGGTCGCCGTCAATCCGCGCACCGAGGAGATGGAGATCATCCATCGCGTCTATGCCCATGACCTCATGGAAGCCCTTGGCCGGAGCGAGCAGGATTCCGATGCCTATCTCGTCACCGAGGGCGGTCTTGCCGCCGTTGGCGCCTATGTCGGCCCGCTTTTCCGCATGGCCGGCGGCGAGGGCGATCTGATGACGCTGCACTATGTCGGCGCCGAGCTCGATGGCGAGTTTGCCTGGATCTATTTCACGGCCGACGTGCCGGCCGAACAGGCCAGTTTCATCGTCGATAATGACCTCCTCGCGGAAACCTTCGACGACCAGGTCATGATGACCAATCTGCGCTTCAACTCGCATGTCCGCACGGCCATGCAGGGCCCCGGACGCCGCGCACCGATCCGCCTCCGCTTCAGCGACTGATCCGCCTCAGACCTTGTGGACTTTGGCCGGGCAGCGGCACGCAAACGCGCCGGCGAGATCGCCTTCCGTGCGCGTATAGTCAAACGTCACTTCCTCGCCGGCGGCCAGATCCCGCAATGCCACCAGCGTCGGCAGGGCGGTCTCGCTGTCATAGACGATCCCGCAACTCGGCTCGCAGGCATGATTGACGAAATGCCCGTACCCCGTCGGCTCGACATGGCGATCATCATCGGTGCGGAAGGAATAGGGCGTCTGGCGCGCGCCGACCGGGCCGTCAATGCCCAGCACGGTCTCACCGACAGAGACGGGCGCGACCAGGACCGTGCCCCAGCCATGGGTGGGTGAGCGGTCGAGCCGTGCGGCCGGCGCGTGTGCCATGACATAGGGCTGGGCGGCGGTGCCGCCCGGACCGGCAATCCGCCCGGCCAGCGCCGCCCCGTGCCGCCGTGCCTCGGGCGCCAGATCGAGCATGACGCCCGCTTCGGCCGCGCTGTTTCCGCCTGCAAATTCAAGCATCAGGGCGAGTTGTGCGCCCATCAACAGCCCACGCGCCTCGGCCGGCCGCGCCACCCCGTCACGCTCGGCAATCCGGTCGGCCCGGCCTGACACCCGGCCATCCGCCTCGATCACGAGGGCCAGCCGGTCATAAAGCCGGCTCCCGTCGGCTGCGACATGAAAGCCGATCAGATGCACCGGCTCGGACGCCGATCTGGTAGCCCCAAAAAACAACGTCACGACCGAATCCCCCAACACAAACAACAAGGTGGCGCGAGGTTAGGGGATATATGCTGCAGTGCAAGGTAGCGCGGGGTGCATTTCAACCCTTCCCCGACGCGCTGCTGGTTCTGGGGGCAGACGTGCTTTGGAATACTCGCCCGATCCGGGTGTCGGTCAGTCCGCCTGAACGCCGCGCTCTTCGGCCAGAAGCTCGAGAATGACCGCGATCCGCGCCTGCAGGTAAACCAGGACGAGATGAGAGTTGTCCTGAATGACATAGGCGCCCTGCAGGGCATTCATGATGTCAGCATCTTCCAGCAGGACCGCGCGGTCGACAGCCTCGACCCGGCCAATCTGCGCAAAGGTTTCCGAGGGTTGGCCTGACAGTTCCAACCTCTTTGCGCGGATGATAACCCGCCCCAATTCGCTCATAGGGGTATGGATTTGTGAAAGCTGGCCGCGCAACAAGCTGATATAGCCGTCATAGGCATACAGTGCGTCCCGCAAGGCCTCGCTCCTGATCAGGCGCAGCCGGCCGGTCGATACCAGTTCCTGGAAGGCAACGGAGGGTCCGGGGGTCGACACCACGGAATCCACCAGGGCAAGGTCGGCGGCCAGGGTCTCGTCATCCAGCTGGCCGGCACGAATCCCGTTGATCAACCGACTGGTGACCTCCAGAAGCACCAACTGCCTTTCAATCCCGCGCTCGGTCAGCCCCAGTTTTTGCTCGAAATCCCGCTCCAGTCGCTCCAGCATGCTGTGCGTCTCGACCCGCTCCTGCCGCGCCTCATTCCAGTTATTGGCCTGCAGACCGATAAACACGCCGAACACTACGATCAGCGTTTCGATCACCACAGTAACCCAGTCCTGCTTGCGCAGGGCGATGGCAAGACTCCGCAAGATCATCGTTTCCCTCCAGGCCGGATCGGCCATGTTCCCACAAAGCGCGTTGCAGGCGGGAAAGCAAGGATGGGCCGGGTGAGGGGGGAAGCCAGGTGTCCGGGCTGTGCTTGGGCGAGCGCCATCGCCTTTTCCTCCCCACAGCGTGGGGAGGTGTCTTGGCGCGCAGCGACAAGACGGAGGGGCCGCCGCAGGCGGACTGCCACGCCCATCCCTCGCTGACGCTCGGCCCCATCGACCCGACGCTGCGCGCCGGCCCACTTCCCCACAAGTGGGGAAGAAAAGCACGGCACAAGGTCCTCGCCCTTGATGGGCGAGGTGGATCGCCCGCAGGGCGAGACGGAGTGGGTGACCTGCGCCAGACCCAGGAACGCTGATCCCCCGGCAGTCCCGCGCCCGCCATCAAACAATCGCGCCGGGCGCACACCACGCCCTAAACACCTTGCCGGGAGATCGCCGTATCCGGTCCTTCAGGTCAAGGGGCATGCCCGCCACGCGGCCCGACGGGCCCTTGACCTGAAGAACCGGATACGGCCCGCTGGCTGGCATGGGGCTTAAGGGGTGGGGTGTGGGCGCGAACGTGGTGGAGTCCTTTTTTGCCCAGACCCTCAGATTAGCGCTCCAGCAACGAGGCGACGATAGTGCTCACCTAGCACCGTAAGCTTGCATGACTTGCTTTGCATCGCAGCGTGCCACATATGCGGCGCATCGCACGGAACCACCAGATTCACCCGATTGAATTTTTGCAGAATTTTAAAAATTGCATTCTTCTCGGGGTCCGGTTCAACGTAGTCGGCCGCAGCCTTTTCGGCTTCTGATCGTTCTGGTTCAAAGGCTGGATCCAGCGCAAATTGATAGCCTGGACAAGGAAAAAAACTCCCCAATCCGCCGTAACTCCTCGAGCGGAAGGACCGGATTTGCTTTTCGCAGCGATACGAATGACTTCACATTTGTTTTGAATACAGGTCGCTGGGCCCACGGCCCTAAAGACTGGTCAATATGAGCATACACGGCACCTGGTGTCACGTCGCCGACAAGATTGGCGGCCGCGCCGGCTAGACCGTCTACGAGCAGGTCTGTGAAAACCCCCGCCCCGTTCACCTCCGATGCATATTGCTCTGCTGTAGAAGCGGTCAGGATAGTAACTCCTTCACTTAATTCGGAAATTGGTGAGAGTGCACTCTGACCGGCTACGCCGCTATGGCAGCTATCAAGCAGAATGATCCTATTACGAGCATTGGACTTGTTCGCTAACGTCATGATCTCGCTGAGGGCAAGTCCGTCGTCGCCGCTTGCGCAGTCTGATGGGCACAGATACCCACCCGTAGATTCAACATAACCGTGCCCAGCAAAGTAAAATAGCGCGGTCTCACAATCGCCCGCGAAAAGCTGTTTTACCGCCTCCCTTAGCTCGGTGCGGTCAAGCCCGTCAGTGCCTGCAAGAAGATTGACTCCGAAATTTACGCTACCATCGGCGTGACGTTCAAGTATGCCTTTGACTTGGTGAGCATCGTTCACACATCCATAGAGTGGGGAAATATTATTGTAATGATCTATGCCGACGATGAGCGCTTTTTTCATATATTTGTTTTTTCCGAGTTAGAGGCTATCAATAAATGCCGCGATGTTTGCCCAATTCCAAACTTCTGTATTTACGCCCTCAATATTCGCCCGATCATCCGTGTAAGCCCAAATACCGCGCACGGGAACACCCTCCTCTTTTGCACAATTGATCTCCCACTTCTGCCCGCTTGAGTTCAGAGAGTTTTTGCTAATAAGAGCAATAATTCCGTTTGATCGCTTGATCCGCGTTCGAACTTTGTCTTTCCAGTCTTTATCATAGGCCTTTTTGACCGACATATCGATATACTCAAATGGGGAAGAGTTATTGAGTGATTGACCCTTCAGGAAATCTCTCTGCTTCTCATCTTCAATCGCAAACGCGATAAATATTGTTTTTTTGTCCGCCATAATTTTCGACCTTCCACCAGATATGCAAGCTTAAGTAGCTATCAGAGCAGGCTATTGCAAGAAGTATCAGAGAAGTACGAATTCGTTTATTGTACCAAGTTTTCCGCTAGGCAGTCTTGAGTGGGCCGATCCACGTGCCCCACACACCACAGCCCCCCAACCTTGCCACAACCCGCTTGTCATCATACATCGCCCCCATGGCCAATCTGATCGACAATACGTCCCGTTCTGCCGCCTCCGAGGCGCGCGCGGCTCGCCATCCGGAGAAGCAGAAGCGGGCGGATACGCCGGTGCTGCGCAAGCCGGACTGGATCCGGGTCAAGGCGCCGGTGGGCAAGGTGTTTTCGCAGACCCAGAAAATCGTCAAGGATGGCGGTCTGGTGACGGTGTGCGAGGAGGCGGGCTGCCCCAATATCGGGGAGTGCTGGGAGCAAAAGCACGCCACCTTCATGATCCTGGGCGATACCTGCACCCGCGCCTGTTCCTTCTGCAACGTCAAGACCGGCCTGCCGGCCGCCGTCGATACGGACGAGCCGCGCCGCGTGGCCGAGGCGGTCGCGCAGATGGGGCTCAATCATGTCGTCATCACCTCGGTTGACCGCGATGATCTCGATGATGGCGGGGCGCAGCATTTTGTTGATGTGATCGAGGCGATCCGCGCCGCGACGCCCGCGACGACGATCGAGATCCTGACCCCGGACTTCCTGCGCAAGCCGGGCGCCGCCGAAGCGGTGATCGATGCCAGGCCGGATGTCTTCAACCATAATCTCGAGACGGTGCCGCGGCTTTATCTCTCCATCCGTCCGGGCGCGCGTTATTACCACTCGCTGCGGCTTCTCGAGCGGGTGAAGGAGCGCGATCCGGCGCAATTCACCAAGTCGGGCATCATGGTCGGACTGGGCGAGAGCAAGGAAGAAGTCATGCAGGTGATGGACGACATGCGTTCCGCCGGCATCGATTTCCTCACCATCGGCCAGTATCTCCAGCCGACGCGCAAGCATGCGGCCGTTGACCGCTTCGTGCATCCCGACGAGTTCAAGGCCTATGAGACGATCGCCCGGGCCAAGGGCTTCCTGATGGTCTCGGCGACGCCGCTGACCCGCTCGAGCCACCATGCCGGTGATGACTTTGCCAAGCTGCGCGCGGCCCGCGAGCAGATGATGGCGCGCGGCTGATTGAGCCGGGTCAGGTTGTCAAGGTCAGGGGCAGGGGGCAAGCATGGTCGTTGAGGTTCGCGAACGCCTGCGCCTGTTTCATGACGCCGGCGATCTGTTCGAGCT
This sequence comes from Maricaulis sp., assembly GCF_015665295.1. Taxonomy (GTDB): domain Bacteria; phylum Pseudomonadota; class Alphaproteobacteria; order Caulobacterales; family Maricaulaceae; genus Maricaulis. Next base: position 75,572 of record NZ_JADFAJ010000007.1, on the reverse strand, counting down.
GGTCGGCGATGTCCGGCGCTATCCGCACTTCATCCCGCAGATCACCGCCATGCGCGTGCAGGACGAGCGCAGTGACGGCGGTGTGACCGAGCTCACCGCAGAAGCGCGGGTGCGCTATAAATTCGTGACCGAGCGTTTTACATCCAGGGTGCGGGCCGACCGGGATGCGCGGCGGATCGATGTCGGCTTTGTGGCCGGCCCGTTCCGGGTGCTGGAAAACCATTGGCGGTTTTTTGCCCTGTCGGACGGGTCCTGCCTGGTTGATTTTACGATCCGGGCCGAGTTCAAGAACCCGATCCTGCAAATCCTGCTGGAGAGCAATCGTGAGCGCGCCGGCCGGGTCCTGATCGAGAAATTCTCGGCCGAGGCCGAACGGCGCCATGCCCGCACAGGCGATCCGGCGCTCGATCTAGCCGAAGAAATCAACGCCATCGGCCAATAGGTCCAGCGCCGTCGCGACACTCGCCAGGCGCACCGCCTCGCGGCCGCGATCGCCAAAGCGGCGGATCTCGGTGCGGGTCGGCTTGTCGCGGCAGGCAAGGGCGAAATGGACAAGGCCGGCCGGCTTGTGCTCCGAGCCGCCCGGTCCCGCAACGCCCGTGATCGAGACCGCGATATCGGCGTTCGAGCGCAAGAGGGCTTCATCGGCCATGCGCCGGGCGACCTCGACCGAGACCGCGCCATTGGCCTCGATCACCCGCGCCGGAACGCCCAGCATCTCGGTCTTGGCGGCGTTGGAATAGGTCACGAAACCGCGGTCCACCACGTCCGAGGAGCCGGGTATCTCGGTCATCAGGGCCGCGACCAGCCCGCCGGTGCAGCTCTCGGCCGTGGCGATCATGACACCGGCGGTGCGGGCGCGATCAAGCAGGGTTTCCGCCTGTTCGAGAAGGGAATGGTTGAACATCATGATGTCAGTCTCGCTGTGACAATGGCCTGGGCGGCCAGGCCTTCGCCGCGCCCGGTAAAGCCGAGTTTTTCCGTGGTGGTCGCCTTGATATTGACCCGCGCCAGGGGCAGGCCGGTCAGCGCGGCGATCCTTGCCCGCATGGCGTCGCGATACGGGCCGATCTTGGGCCGTTCGGCGATGATCGTCAGATCGGCATGGACCAGCGCGCCGCCGGCTTCGTCCAGGAGCGTCAAGGCATGGCGCAGGAAGGCATCCGAGGCAGCGCCTTTCCATTGCGGATCGGAGGGCGGGAAATGCTGGCCGATATCACCGGCGCCCGCCGCGCCGAGGACGGCATCGGTCAGGGCGTGCAGGCCGGCATCGGCGTCGGAATGGCCAACAAGGCCCAGCCCGGCGCGGATCTCGATCCCGCACAGCCACATCAATTCAGCCGGCTCGAGCCGGTGCACGTCAAACCCCTGGCCGGTAACGCTGATCGTCTCGCTCATGACCTGTCTTTCTGCCCGCGCAAAATCGGCTGACGTCGTCAGCTTGAAATTCTCCGCCTCGCCGGCAATCAGCGCAACCTCGCCGCCCGCTGCCCGGATCACCGCCGCATCATCGGCCAGGGCGGTGTCACCGAGTTGCTCGAAGGCTTCAAGCAGCGGAGCGAGATGGAAGGCCTGCGGCGTCTGTGCCGCCTGCAGCGCGTCCCGCGAAACCGGTTCGCCCATTTTTGGGTCCGTGTCGCCCTCGGTCCGGAACAGGGCATCGGCGACCGGCAGGGCGGGGATGACTGCCGGATGGGCGTCCAGCGCCCCGATCAGGCGTTCGATCAGGGTCCGGCTGACAAAGGGCCGGGCGGCGTCGTGGATCAGGACCGCCTCGGCCCCGGCGGCGCGGGCGGCCTCCAGACCGGCGCGGACCGACGCCGTCCGCGTCGCTCCGCCCGGGATTGTATCCAGTTTCGTGCCGAGTTCCGCCTCGACCGCCGCGACATGGTGCCGGTCTGCCGGGTTGACCACCACGAAGACGCCGACGAAGACGCCATCATGACACAGACGATGAAGCGTACGGGCCAGCACGCTCTTGCCAGCCAGTTTGCGATACTGTTTCGGCACGCCGCCACCCGCCCGCTCACCACGACCGGCGGCAACAATGACAGCAGCGATCTTCATCAACAGGCCTCGTGGATTGCCGCAGCGCAGCATACTCGCTAGCCTTCGGGCTTACGCCGCCCAACGAGGATTTGTCCAGCCGCATGCGCTTTTCGATCGACCGCCACACCATTGAAATCCCGACCATACTGGCGCCCATGTCCGGCGTCACGGACCTGCCGTTCCGCCGGCAGGTCCAGCGTTTTGGCGCCGGAATGGTGGTCTCCGAAATGGTTGCTTCCGACGCGCTCGCCGCCGGACGGCGCGACATGATCCGCAAGGCCGCCCTCGATGCCTCGCTCAGGCCCTGTGTCATCCAGCTCGCCGGCCGCGAAGCCCGCTGGATGGCTGAAGGGGCACGGATCGCCGAAGACGCAGGCGCACAAGTCATTGATATCAATATGGGTTGCCCGGCACGTCAAGTGACACGCGGCCTGTCCGGCTCGGCCCTGATGCGCGATCTCGACCACGCCATGACCCTGATCGAGGCCACTGTCGGCGCCACCAGCCGGCCGGTGACGCTCAAGATGCGACTGGGCTGGGATCATGCCAGCCTCAATGCGCCCGACCTCGCACGCCGCGCCCGCGATGCCGGGGTCCGCCTGGTCACGGTGCATGGCCGCACCCGCCAGCAATTCTACAAGGGCGAGGCCGACTGGAAAGCCGTTCGCGCTGTGGTCGAAGCGGTTGATATCCCTGTCATCGTCAATGGCGATATCCACACCGTGAAACATGCCCGCGACGCACTCGACCAGTCCGGCGCCGCAGCGGTGATGATCGGCCGCGCTGCCCAGGGAAGGCCCTGGCTGTTGGGCGAGATCGGCCGCGAACTGGTCGGGCAGGGCGGCGCGGGAACGCCCTGGCAGGACAAGATCGACGCCCTCGGCGAACAGTTCGAGGACAGCCTTGTCCTTTATGGCGAAGGCCTGGGCATCCGCATGATCCGAAAGCATTTTGCCAGTTTCTGCGATGTCGAATGCGGCGCTGGCGACGCAGACTGGGTGCGGGCGCAACGCGCCAGCCTGTGCCGCTCGGACCGGCCCGACGATATCCGCGCGGCGCTCGATGGCTTGCGTCATCTCGACGGACGCGCTGTCGCATGACGCCGGCGATTGCTCCCGGCGCGGCGCAATTGGCGGCCGACCAGGCGGCGATCCCCGTCCTGGTCTTTTCACCGGAAGCGCGTTGCCTGTGGGCCAATACCCAGGCCGAGGAATGGCTGGGCCTGTCGATGCGCCACATGCGCAAGAGCCGGTTCGGGACCCTGTCCGCGACCTGCTCACATCTCGCTGACATCATCGAACAGGCCTGCAGCGCCCGGCGCACGGTCGTCGCACTGGGCCGCATGCTGGGTGGAAGCGGGCCCTTCGACGTGCATGCACGCTGGTCCGATGAGCATGGCCAGCTCATCCTCTCTATCCTGCCGCACCGGGAAGTTGGCGCCAAGGCTTCCGAGGCGCCGGCCCTGGGATTCGGGCGCATGCTGGCCCATGAACTCAAGAACCCGCTGGCCAGCGTGCGCGGAGCCGCGCAGTTGATCCGACGTGAAACCGATCTCGACGGCGCGCGCGACCTGGCCCGATTGATCATCCAGGATGTCGACCGGATAACCCGGCTGGCCGATCACTGGAGCCGGGTCGGTGATATCCAGCTGGGTGCGCAGACGGAAATCAATCTGAACCTGCTCGCCGTCAGCGCGATTGACAGCCTCAATCGGGCTGACACCGCCACCAAGGGCGTGCTGAAAGACAATTTCGATCCGTCCCTGCCCGCCATAAGCGGCGATCCGGACCTGCTCATGCAGGCAGTCCTGAATCTGCTGCAAAACGCTGTCGACGCTGTAAAGCCGGACCCGGGAGCAGAAATCGTCGTGGAGACCCGTTTCGACGCCGGCCCCAAAAGCCGGACGGGCGGCAATCCGACCCCGTTGGTTCTGTCTGTGCGGGATAATGGGCCGGGCATTCCCGAAGCGCTCGGATCAGGTATCTTCACCCCTTTCGTGACGACCAAGCCGGCGGGTGAGGGGTTGGGGCTGGCCTTTTCGGCCCGCATCGCCGCCCTGCATGATGGCCAGATCGACTTTGAAAGCCAGCGGGGGCGCACAGTTTTCAATATCCGCCTGCCGATTGCCAAAAAGGACATGCCGTGACCGCCCGAATTCTACTCCTGGAAGACGATGAAAGCCTGAAGCTCATCCTGTCACGGGCGCTGGGCACTGCGGGTTACCAGGTTCGCGCGACCGCCTCGCCGGACACCGCGCTCAACTGGATCCGCAACGGCGAAGGCGATCTCCTGCTCGCGGACGTGCTGCTCGACGGCACGAATTTCCTTGAAAATCTGGGACTTGTTTCGCGCTTGCGGCCGCAGATGCCAGTCATCGTGATGAGCGCCCAGGCGACGGCATCAACGGCAATCAACGCGGCCAAGGGCGGGGTATTCGAGTATCTGCCCAAACCTTTCGATCTCGATGACATGATCTCGGCTGTGGGGGCTGCGCTCGGCGATGAGGCCAAGACCGGCCGGAGCCGTGCGGCCGAAGAGCCCACTGGCTTCATCGGTCAGTCCGCCGCGATGCAGTCCTCGTTCAAGGCGATTGCCCGCGCCGCGACGAGCCAGGCGCATGTGATGATCACCGGCGAGCCCGGTGTCGGGAAGCGCCAGGCAGCCGAGGCGCTGCTCCGTGCCCGCGGGATTTCGGCGGATGATGCCGTGGTCGTGACGCCGTCCAATACCGCGACGGAAATATTCGGCTCAACCCAGGCCGCCCGCCAGGTCGTCTGGCTGCGGCTGGAAGAATGGAATGCGGAACAGCAGCGCGCCGCGCGTGACGCGCTGGATGCCGGGATCGGCCGGGTCATTGCGACCGCGTCCCAATCCCCTGATGCCGGCCTCGATACGCGTCTGGTCGCGCGCCTGTGCGAATGCGTGATCTCGGTACCGCCGCTGCGCGAACGCCGCAGCGACATACCGGCGCTCTGCGATGCTTTCCTTGGCCAGTTCTCCCGTCGCGACAAGCAGGACGTCGTGCGCCTGTCCAAGGACGCGGTGCAATATCTCCAGGGATCGGCCTGGACCGGGAATGTCGTTGAATTGCGCTCCGTCCTGTCACGTCTGTCGCTGGCCACCCGTGGCCGGGTAGCCGGGCTGGATGATGTTCTTGTGGCGTTTTCCGCTGATGCCGGCGACAGCCGTGAGGAGCTTGATGTCCACGCCAATGCCATCGCCGCCCTGTCACTGAGTCGCGAGAATGCCCGCAATGTCGCGATCGATGCCGTGGACCGGGCCTTGTTCGGTCAGGCGCTGGATCGTTGCGGCGGCAACCGGTCACGGGCTGCTGAAATGCTTGGCCTGAACCGCAATACGCTGGCCCGCAGGCTGGCCGAACTGGATGGCGAAAACGCCGATATGTGACCCATGCATCACGGGTGTTGATTGTGTGCAACATCGGAGTAATGATGCGCATCTGCAACACGTGAGCACACACTTGCCGAATACTGCATCGAAGCCGTTGATACGTAACATCTCTCCGCGTTCCGCGGCGCTGTTCGGTGTCGGCTTCGTCACGTCAGCGATTTTCCTGACCATCGCCGCGACAGGCTTGCTCGGCGATAACGGCCTGATGCGGCTCAGCGACAGGTCGGCGACCGCGTTGCTTGTTGGCAATGCTGTGCTGATCCTCGGGCTTGGCGCGGTCGTCGTTGTGCGTTTCGTGCGCCGGGTCCGGGCACGACGGTTTGGAGAACCGACCCCGCGTCTCCACCTGCGTTTTGTTGCCCTGTTCTCGCTCGCCGCCGCAGCGCCGGCCGTTCTGGCCGCCTTGTTTCTCGGCGCTGTCCTCAATCGCGGCGTTGATTACTGGTTTGGTGAACGCATCTCGACGGTCGTGGACGGTACCGCGACAGTGGCGCGGGAGATCTATGAGCGCGAGACCACCGAAGCTGGCTACAAGCTCGCCGCCATGGCCGAGGCCCTGAACCAGCCGGACGCGGTCGACGCCTTCAGCACCAGCCGAATCCAGTATGTCTGGGGACTCAGCTCGCTCGCAGCCGAGCAGCGTTTTTCCGCGGCCTATATCGTCGATGGGCGGGGCAATCTCCTGGCGCGCACGCGTTTCCAGGAGAACGAGCCCTATGTCGCGCCATCAACCCGGCTCTACGAGCTGGCGGGCGATGGCGGGGTCGCCGTGTCGACACCGGAGTTCACGCCGGTCGGGACGGATGTCGTGCGCCTCCTGCATCAGCTGGAAGGCTATGATGACGCCTATCTCTACGCGTCGATCCCGATGAATGTTGACCTGTTCCGGCAAATGGAGGAGGCCCGTGTTGCCCTGCGCCGGGCCGACGAGCAGGAAGACTCGATCCGGCAGACCTTCTTCCTGCTCTATTTCGAGGTCGCGGCCCTGATCCTAATCGGCTCGGTATGGCTGGGCCTGAGCGCCGCAACCCGCGTTGTCACGCCGATTTCCCGCCTTGTCGCGGCGGCGGAACGGGTGCGACGCGGCGATCTGGAAGCGCGCGTCCAGATGGGGCGTGATGATGACGAGATCGCCGCGCTGGCCCGTGCGTTCAACCGGATGACACGGCAATTGCGCAGCCAGCGGCGCGAGTTGATCGAGAGCCATGCCGAAAGCGAGCAGCGCCGCGCCTTCATCGAGGCCATTCTCGCCGGCGTGCGTGCCGGGGTTATTGGCCTGGACAGGGACGACAAGGTCACACTGATCAACCGGTCCGCCATCGGCATGCTGTCGCCGGGATCGGACGATCAGATCGGAACCCGGCTGGACGACATCACACCGGCACTCAATGACCTCGTCCAGGAAGCACGTCGCCGGCCCGGCGCCGTCGCGGAAGCCCAGATCGACCTTGAAACAGCGGATGAGCAGATCCGGCACATCACGGCGCGCGCTTCGATGGATGAAGAAGCCGGACTCGTTATCACATTCGATGACGTGACCCGGCTGGTGACCGCGCAGCGCAATGCTGCCTGGCGCGAAGTTGCCCGCCGGATTGCCCATGAAATCAAGAATCCGCTGACGCCGATCCAGCTCTCGGCCGAACGGATCAAGCGCAAGTATCGCGCCGAGATCCACAGCGATCTCGAGACATTTGACCGTTGTACCGAGACCATTATCCGCCAGGTCAGCGATATCGGGCGAATGGTCGACGAATTCTCCTCCTTCGCCCGCATGCCGCAGCCCAAGGTCGAGGAAGTCGAGCTGGGCGAGCTGACCAAGTCGGCGGTCTTCGCACGGCGGGTCGCATCGTCCGGGATCGATGTCCGTTTCGACAAGCCGGCCGAGCCGGTCCTCGGGCTTTGTGATGCGCGTCTGTCCGGGCAGGCGCTCGCGAACATTCTCAAGAATGCTTCGGAAAGCGTTGAAGCGCGTATGGAAAAGGACGGTCGTCCCGGCTCCATCTCGGTCCAGTTGGCTGAACGCGATGGGTTCGCCGTGATTTCGGTCACGGATGACGGGCTGGGCTGGCCGACCCCGAACAGGGAACGCCTGACCGAGCCCTATATGACGACGCGTGAAAAGGGGACGGGGCTCGGCCTCGCCATCGTCAAACGCGTGATGGAAGACCACAAGGGGCGGCTCGAGCTCGATTTGCCACCCAGCGGATCAGGCGCCGTTGTGCGGCTGATATTCCCGCTCGCCGAGCTGCCCGAACAAGAACTTCAAAGCATACAGGAGGCCTGATCCATGGCGCGCGACATTCTGATCGTGGATGATGAGGCAGATATCCGGGAGCTGATCGGCGGCTTGTTGGAAGACGATGGCTATGAAACGCGCGAGGCCGCTCATGCGGACGGGGCGCTGGCCGAGATCCGGGCCCGCAAACCATCCCTGGTGATTCTGGACGTGTGGCTCCAGGGCAGCCGCCTCGACGGGATCGAGCTGCTCGACGAGTTCCGCGCCATCGACGCCAACATGCCGGTCATCGTCATTTCCGGCCACGGCACTATCGAAACGGCTGTCGCCGCGATCCGCAAGGGCGCCTACGACTTCCTGGAAAAGCCGTTCAAGAGTGACAAGCTCCTGCTGACCGTGACCCGGGCACTGGAGACCAGTCGCCTGCGCCAGGAAAATGCCCAGCTGAGAGCGCGCAGCGAAGCGCAAAGCTCGCTGATCGGGGTTTCCAGCGGCATCGTCCAGGTCCGCCAGTTGATTGATCGGGTGGCCCCGACCAATAGCCGTGTGCTGATCCGTGGTCCGTCCGGCGCCGGCAAGGAATTGGTTGCCCGCCTGATTCATGAAAGCTCGCCGCGCGCCCAGGCGGACTTCGTGGCCGTCAGCGCGCCCGGCATGTCACCGGACGGCGTCGAGGAAGAGTTGTTCGGTCGGGAAAACGAGGACGGCAGCGTCAAGCATATCGGCCTGCTCGAGCGGGCCCATGGCGGCACGCTCTATCTCGACGAAATTGCCGACATGCCCAAGGACACGCAGAGCAAGCTGCTTCGCCTGCTCGTTGAACAGCGTTTCCGCCGGATTGGCGGCGCGGCCGACGTCCAGGTCAATGTGCGGGTGATCTCATCGACCGCACAGGACCTCGCCGGCCGGATCCAGGGCGGCCTGTTTCGTGAAGATCTCTACCACCGCCTGGCGGTCGTCCCGGTCCAGGTGCCGCCGCTGGCCGATCGCCGCGAGGATATCCCGCAACTGGTCAGCCATTTCGTTGACCGGCTGACCGCCTCCGCAGGCCTGCCGCGCCGTCGCTTCGGTGACGACGTGATGGCGGCCTTGCAGGCGCATGGCTGGCCGGGCAATGTTCGGCAGTTGCGCAATAATATCGAACGCCTGCTCATCCTGGCGACCGGGGCGCTGGACGAACCGATCACGCTGGAATCGCTTCCATCGGAAGTCGTCACCCGGGAAAATCAGGATGTCGGGTTTGACGCCGAGAAGATGATCGCCTTGTCTTTGCGTGAGGCGCGGGAGAATTTCGAGCGTGAATATCTCAAGGCCCAGATCGATCGTTTCGGCGGCAATATCTCGCGCACGGCGGCCTTCATCGGCATGGAGCGCTCTGCCCTGCATCGCAAACTCAAATCGCTCGGGGTTGGCAGCCCGCAACGTGAAGGCGCGGCCTGACGCCAGACGAATGGATATCTCATGAAAGCGATTGTCTGCGGAGCAGGGCAGGTCGGCGTGGGGATTGCCCGCGCCCTGGCCCGTGAGGGGAATGCGGTCACCGTCGTCGACTGGTCGACCGAGCTGGTTGACAATGTGGTCACCGATCTCGATGTGCAGGGCATTGTCGGCCATGGCTCCCATCCCGACGTTCTCGAACGCGCCGGCGCTGCCCAGGCCGACCTTCTCGTCGCCGTGACCCATTCCGACGAGGTCAACATGGTGGCCTGCCAGGTCGCCCATTCGCTGTTCCATACGCCGATGCGGATTGCCCGCGTGCGGGCGCAGAATTATCTCGACCCCGCCTGGGGAGACCTCTTCTCGACCGGTAACATGCCGGTTGACGTGGTGATCTCGCCGGAGCTGGAGGTTGGCCGTGCCATCCTGCAGCGCGTCGAGACGCCCGGGGCTTTCAACACGGCGGTTTTCTCCGGCGGTCGGGTTCAGCTGCTCGGCCTGCGGCTTGACGAGAACTCGCCTGTCGCCGGTTCGACCACGGAACAGGTGATGGAGCTGTTTCCGGATCTCCGCCTCGCCGTGGTTGGCGTACAGCGCGAACAGACACTTTTCATTCCCAAGCTTCACGATCCCTTGCTGGCCGGTGATGATGTCTATGTCGTCACGGAAAGCCGCCAGGTGAGACGCATCCTCGATATTTTCGGCCGCAGCTCGGAACAGATCCGACGCGTTGTCGTTGTCGGGGCCGGCAATATCGGTGTCTATGTCGCCCGCGCGCTGGAGCGAGCAGGCGGCGTCAAGGTCCGTCTTATCGAAGCCAACAAGGCCCGGGCAGAAGCTGCCGCGGAACGCCTCAAGAAAACCGTTGTCCTGCATGGCGACGGGCTTGATGCCAAGCTGATGCGCGAAGCCGGCGTTGCGGATGCCGAACTGGTCGTTTGCGTGACCAATGACGACAAGGTCAATATGCTCTCTGCCGTCATGGCCAAGCGGGAAGGGGCCGAGCGCGCCCTGTCGCTGATCAATGACCGCGCCTTTGAAAGCCTGCGGGATGCGCTGGATATCGACGTGCTGATCGATCCGCGGGCGACGACCGTCTCGACCATCCTCCAGCACATCCGGCGCGGCCGGATCACCGGCCTTCAAAGTCTCGGCGGCGGTCAGGCCGAAGCGCTGGAAGGCGTCGCCCTCTCGACCTCACCGCTGGTCGGCAAGCCGCTGGACGAGCTGGAACTGCCCGACGGTGTTGCACTGGGTGCGGTGGTGCGGGGCGACCGGGTCATCCTGCCCTGCGACGAAGGCCGGATCCGCGAGAATGATCGCGTCCTGCTGTTCTGCAATACGGCGCTTATCCCCAAGGTCGAGCATCTGTTCCGCGTCAGCCTCGAATATTTCTAGGCCATGACGCCCGTTGCCTTTCTCCGACCGCTCGGCGCGCTCTGGGTTCTCCTGGCGGGTGTGGCGCTGTTTGCGGCCTTTGTTGCGGCCGCTGTCGGCGAACCGCATCTGGCGCCGCTGTTCGGAACAACGGCGCTGATCGCCTTCATTCCGGGCATCTTTATCCTGTCCGCCACGCGGGGTCTCAAGTCCAAGGCCAGCGCCCTGGACGCGCTGGGCCTGGCACTCCTGTCATGGATCACCGCCCCGGCCATGGCCGCGCTGCCATTCTGGCTCACCGGCTATTTCGATCCGCTTGACGCCGTGTTTGAAGCCTATTCTGCTGTGACGACAACCGGGGCCACGCTGTTGCCCGCCGATGATTTGCCGCGTTCGCTGATTTTCTGGCGCGCCATCCTGGCCTGGCTGGGCGGTTATGCCTCGTTGCTGCTGGCTATCGGTATATTTGCGGCGCTCGATCGCGATGTCCCGGCAATCCGCAAGTCGGCGCTTTTGACGCTGCGATCCGACAATGTCTTCTCGCATCTGCCACTGGCTGCGCGTCGCATCGGCATTATCTATGGCGTCCTGACCTCGCTGATCTGGCTCGGCCTCCTGTTCGGCGGCAACGGGCTGTTTGCCTCGTCCGTGCTGGCGATGAGCGCGATTTCGACCAGCGGCTATACGGTGACCGATGGCGGGCTTCTGGCCACGATCGGGCCCATCTCGACGCTGTGGATCGTCATCGGCTGCCTGGTCGGATCACTCAATGTCGCCTTGTTCTGGGACGTCATCCGCGACCGCTCCGTCCTGAAGGACCCGGATATCCTTGGCATCAGCGCGTTGATCATTGGCCTGGGCCTGTTTTTCATCCTGGCCCGGCCCGGAACGCCGTTTTCCGATTTCATTGACGCCGCCTTCATCGTCTCGACCAGTGGTTTCTCGGCCGGGGGCGGGGTTATTCCGGCCCTGGCTGCCTCGATATTCGTCGCGCTCATCGGTGGCGCGGCCGCTTCCACGACCGGTGGCATCAAGGTGTCGCGCATTCTGCTTCTGTGGAAGCGCATGGGCGCCGAGCTTGCCGTGCTTTCAGACCCGCGCAGCGTCATGCCGGTCAGCTTTCGGGGGCGCCGCGTGCATGAGACGGCCCTGGTCGGGATCTGGGCCTATGTCCTCGCCTTTGTGGCCTCGATCGGTCTTGGAACCATGGCGCTGGCCGCGACCGGGCTGGGCTTCGAGGATGCCTTCCTGGCGATGACGGCGGCGCTCGCGAATATCGGCCCCTTGCTGGACCAGTCGCATCCTTTGGCAAGCTGGACCCAGGTGCCGGACCAGAGCAAGCCGATCCTTATTTCAGCCATGATTCTGGGGCGATTGGAGGTGCTCGCCGCTGTCGCTGCGGTGTGGGCGCTTTTCATCAGGAAGTGACGAAAAACCGATGCGATATGCCTATGTCAACGGGCGCTTCTGCCGCCATGGCGATGCCGCCATCCATATCGAGGACCGCGGTTTCCAGTTTGCGGATGCGGTCTATGAAGTCTGGAGTGTCCGCAACAGCCAGCTGATGGATGCAGACGGGCATTTCAGTCGCCTGTCACGGTCACTGGGTGAATTGCGGATCCCGGAGCCTCGCACGCGACCGGCACTGGAACGGGTCATATGCGAACTTCTGCGCCGCAATCGGCTCCGCAACGGGCTCGTCTATCTGCAGATTTCCCGCGGCCAGGCGCGGCGCGATCACGCATTCCCGAAAACCCCCATCACGCCAACGATCGTACTGACCTGCAAACGGCTTGATTTCGTGGCGGCTGACGCGCGCGCCGAAGCGGGAATTGCCGTGATCACCGTGCCGGATCAGCGCTGGGCACGCTGCGACATCAAAACCGTCAACCTGTTGCCAAATGTCCTCGCCAAGCAAGCCGCGCAGGAGGCGGGGGCCGTGGAAGCCTGGCAGGTCGATGCCGCCGGCTTCATCACCGAGGGCAGCTCAACCAATGCATGGATCGTCACCAAGGCCGGAAAACTGCTGACCCGTCAGGCCGATCACGGCATTTTACATGGCATAACGCGGGCTCGAATTCTCGAATGTGCTCAAAAGCTTGGGTTGGAAGTCGAGGAGCGCGCCTTCACACCGCAAGAGGCAAGAGAGGCCCGCGAGGCTTTCCTGACCTCGGCGACGTCTTTCGTGACTCCAGTGGTTTCCATTGACAACCATGTGATTGCAAACGGACAACCGGGCTCACTGGCAAGCGCGCTGCGCGAGGCCTATCTCGCCGAGGCATGAGTGCACGGACGAGCTTCCCATGCAAAATGAAGTGGTTGCAGGGAAAGGCAGGGGCTGTATACCCTACATACGAATCGCTGATCAAAGCGACACACGCGGAGCCAACATGTCGCACGATAAAAAACAAAATCTCCAGGATGTCTTCCTGAACTCTGTGCGTAAAACGAAGACGCCCCTGACCATTTTCCTCGTGAACGGGGTCAAGTTGCAGGGCGTTGTGACCTGGTTCGACAATTTCTGTGTCCTGCTTCGCCGCGACGGGCTGTCCCAGCTCGTCTACAAGCACGCCATCTCGACCATCATGCCGGGCGCCCCGGTATCCTTGTTCGAAGATGACAAGGTGGATGAAGACGCAGTGGAAGAGAGCGCCACGGATTGATTGAGCGCGAGGCGCCGGTATCGCGCGCCCTTGTCATTCATCCGGCCAGCCGCGCTGAAATGGGTCGTGCGGAAGCACGTCTCGAAGAAGCCTCCGGACTGGCCGAAGCCCTCGACCTCGAAGTCGCGGATGCCTTCATATTGCAAACCCGCAAGATCGACAGCGGCCGGTATTTCGGCCGCGGAAAGCTCGCTGAACTCGGCGAGATGATTGTCGATCTGGAAGCGAATGTCGCTGTGATCGACACGGCGCTGTCGCCGATCCAGCAACGCAATCTGGAAAAAGCCTGGAATGTGAAAGTGATCGACCGGACCGGTCTGATCCTGGAAATCTTTGGCCAGCGCGCGCGGACCAAGGAAGGTGTGCTGCAGGTCGAGCTGGCGCGCCTGGCCTATGAGCGCTCCCGCCTAGTGCGGACCTGGACCCACCTGGAGCGTCAGCGTGGCGGTCGCGGCTTCCTTGCCGGCCCCGGTGAAACCCAGATCGAGACAGACCGCCGCCTGCTGAACGAGAAAATGGCGAAACTCCGCCGTCAGCTCGACGAGGTGCGCCGCACCCGGGCGCTGCATCGCTCGCAGCGCCAGGATGTCCCGTTTCCGACAGTGGCGCTGGTTGGCTATACGAATGCCGGCAAATCGACCCTGTTCAACGCGCTGACAGGCGCCGGCGTTTTCGCCCAGGACATGCCGTTTGCCACGCTCGACCCGACGGTGAGGGCCGTCGACCTGCCTGGCGGGACCCGCATACTCCTGTCGGACACTGTGGGATTCATCACCGATCTGCCGACCGAGCTGATCGCGGCATTCCGGGCGACCCTGGAAGAAGTGCGCGAAGCCGATCTTCTGGTCCATATCATCGATGCCTCGGATCCGGACCGTGAAGGACGCATCCAGGATGTCGAGAGCGTGCTCGATGCGATCGAGGCGGGGCCGGCCCACGAACAAGCCATGCTGGAAGCCTGGAACAAGGCTGACCGGCTGGATGAAGACCAGTCCGAGGATCTCGCCATCACCGTCCAGATGGCCAATCTGAAGGCCGGAAAGCCGGTCAAGCTGGCGCTGTCGGCCGTGACAGGCGAGGGTGTGGCCACCCTGGTCGATGCCATCGAGCGCGCCTTGTCGACGAATGATGAGCGCCTCGAGATACTCATCCCGCCGCAGGACGCGCGGGCACTGGCCTGGTTGCATGCGCATGGCGATGTCCTGGCCAGCAAGATTGATCCGGACAACGGTGCCACCACCATGCAGGTTCGACTGCATCCGGTCGAAGCCGGCCGTTTCCGCTCGCAATTTCCCGAACTGGCCATCCCGCAGGGTATCGGCGAGGTCGAGGACGAAGACGATTTCTGATCCGGTTCCGGCCGGATCAGACCGGCTCGGCCTGCGAAGTTTTCCCGGATTTCTCGATCTTTTTGGCCTCGTCCCACAAGTCTTCCATGGCCTCCAGCGACGTGTCCTGCATGCGCTGACCGCGCGCTGACAGTGTCACCTCGATATGGCGGAAACGGCGCTCGAACTTGGCGTTGGCGCTGCGCGTGGCGGCTTCAACATCGACTTTCATCTTGCGACCGAGATTGGTGCACACAAAGATCAGGTCACCGATCTCCTCGGCCACAGCCTCGGCATCGCCGGCCGCCATGGCCTCACGTACTTCAGCCAGTTCCTCATCCACCTTGTCGAGCACCCGTTCGGCATCCGGCCAGTCAAAGCCGACCGTGGCCGCGCGCTTTTGCAGCTTCTGGGCACGCTTGAGGGCGGGCAGGGCGACCGGAACGTCGTCCAGCAGGCTCTCGCCCTTGTCACTCGCCTTGCGTTCCGCCGCCTTGATCGCTTCCCACTCGGCCGTCTGGGTCTGTGAATCACGCGTGCTGGCATCCCCGAAAACATGCGGGTGACGCCGGATCATCTTGTCATTGATCGCTGCAGCCACGTCGTCGAAGCGGAACAGATCCGCTTCCTCGGCCATCCGGCTGTGGAACACGACCTGGAGCAGGAGATCACCCAACTCGTCCTTGAGCTCGTCATAGCGCTTGCGCTCGATCGCATCGGCCACCTCATAGGCTTCCTCGATCGTGTAGGGCGCGATGCTCGCAAAATCCTGTTCCAGATCCCAGGGACAGCCGCCATCGGGATCGCGAAGCTTTGCCATGATGGCGAGGAGGCGGTCGATCGGCGGGAGGTTTTCGGGCGGCGTGGACATGACGGCTCCGGATTCTGGCGAAGGTGATTGCACGGCGACCATAATCCGATTTGCAGTGCTGTAAGCCCGCCAGCGATACTTAAAGCAGGAAGAAAATCGGCACCTCTCATACCACGCGAACGAAGGCGGCGCTCATATGGAGCCGCAAGAAGTCATCCTTAGCGTATGAAAAGGATGAGATAAATTGGATTGTCGCGAAAGCAGGGCGCCGCGATGGAGCGCCAGACATGCACATCAATATAGCGCATAATAAATATTATGAGAAACAATTGACGATGATCCGAGGCAGGCAAGCCAATCGGACCTTGACCGGAAAACCGGGCCGGATCGATCAGTCGCGGATCAAAACAGCGCCGTCGGCCTCTTCCACCACCAGCCCGTCATGGCCCGGACGGACACCGTCCGGCAATCGCGCTGCCAGCTCGGCATGATCCAGCGTGATGTGGAGATTGGTCAGGACACCGAGCGGCGCGTTGACGCGGCGCAGCGCCGCGAGCGCGTCATCGAGATGAAAATGTGTCGGGTGCGGTTCGTCGCGCAAGGCATCGACCACCCAGCAATCGATCCCGGACAGGATCGCCGCGCTGGTGTCCGGCAGACCATTGATGTCGGCCGAGTATGCGATCTGACCGATCCGGAATCCCAATGACCGGATCCGGCCATGTTCCTGGTCAAACGGAATGATGCCGACCGGACCGCCCGGCCCCTCGATAACAACCGGTTCGCCAAAGTCCGGCATGTCGCGCTGGTCCAGGATCGGCGGATAGCCGGAATTGGCCGGTGCCTCGAAGGTATAGCCAAACCGGCTGGTCAGGGTTTTTGCGGTCGGCTTGTCCATCCAGACCGGAATGCGCTGGCGCTGGAGATAGGCAAAGGCCCGCAGGTCATCAATGCCATGGGTCTGGTCGGCATGATCGTGGGTCATCACCACACCATCAATGCGCGTTACCGAGGCCGACAACATCTGCTCACGAAAATCCGGTGATGTGTCGATCACAACCCGCGTCACGGCCTCGCCGGCCTCAAGGTCAACACGGGTCTGCGCGTGTTCGATTAGCGCTGAACAGCGACGGCGGCGGTTTCTCGGATTGGCGGGATCGCAGGCCCCCCAGTCACCATTGGCCCGCGGCACACCGCCGGAGGACCCCGTCCCCAGCAGGGTCAGGCGGGTGACGCCGCTCACGGCCGCGGAACCCGGTCAAACAGGCGGAAGAAATTCTCGGTGGTGCGTTGCTCGCACTCGGCCTCGCTCCAGCCTTTCACGGCCGCCAGGCCGCGTGCGACATCCGGCAGGAAGGCCGGCTCACAGCGACGTCCGCGATGCGGGACCGGCGCGAGATACGGGCAATCGGTCTCGACGATCACGCGGTCATCGGCGACCTGGTCCCGGAAAACGGCACGAACATCCTCTGCCTTTTTGAAGGTGATGATGCCCGAGGCCGCGAAGTAAGCGCCCAGCCTGGCTGCGCGCCGTGCCAGCTCCGCACCGCCGGTATAGCAATGCAGGAGCGGGCGGAACGCCCCCTTCCCCATCTCCGCTTCCAGCAGGTCGGCCATCGCCTCATCGGCGTCGCGCGTGTGCAGGATCAACGGCAAATCGGTTCGGCGGGCTGCTTCAACATGAGCCAGAAGGGATTGGAATTGCTCTTCTTTTGGCGAGTACCCGTAGTGAAAATCGAGCCCGGTTTCGCCAATCCCGACGACTTTGGGATGCTGGGCAATCTCGATCAGCTCGTCAGCGCTGATATCCGGCCGGTCCTTGGCGTGATGCGGATGCGCGCCGATCGTGCACCAGATATCGTGATGCGCTTCGGCAATGGCTGAAACCGCTTCAAAATCAGTCAGCTGACAGCAGATGGTGATCATGCGACCGACCCCGGCCGCGCGGGCCCGGTCAATGACCGCATCGAGATCCTCGGCGAATTGTTCGCCGTGCAGATTGACGTGACTGTCGATGAACATGTCTAGGCGCGGGCCTTTTCCTTGCGCGCGACATCGCGGACCTGGCCGAGCGCGCTCAAAATCGTCTGTCTGGGGTCGAGATAGAGGGCGTTGGCATCGCGGACAAGCGCGTTGAGATTACGCCAGCTGTCCAGCCAGTCCGTCGCATCGCGTCCGGCCTCTGCACGGTCACGGGCCAGACCGCGGATCGCATTGGCGAGTACCTCATAGAAAAGGTCGCGCATTTCTTCCTGGCCCTTCAGGCTCAGACGCTCGGCGATCTTGCGGATATCGGCATCGCTGGCGGCTGCGCCACGATCAACCAGCAGATTGACCTCGGCCGCCAGCTCGACCCCGCCGCCCGCAATCAGGGTCAGGGCCCGCCCCGGTGCGCCGCCCGCCAGTTTCGACGCCGCCAACGCTGATCCGGCGTCACTCGCAAAGCCGGCTCCTTCAAGCCAGCGGGCCGTCGCATCAACCGTTGGTGACCGCAGGGTCAGGCGGCGGCAGCGAGACCGGATCGTGGCCGGCAACCGACCGGGCGTATGTGTGACAAGGAAGAGCACACCGCGACGCGGTGGCTCTTCCAGGGTTTTGAGCAGCGCATTCGCGGCGTTATTGTTCATGTCATCCGCGCTGTCGACAATACAGACGCGCCAGCCGCCACCACCGGAACTCATCTCGAAAAAATGCGGTGCCCGGCGGGCCTCCTCGACCGTGATTTCGCCGCGCCAGCGTTTGCGTTTTTCGTCCCAGGGCCGTCGCAGCAGCAGAAGATCGGGCGTGGCCTGTGACTCGATCAGCTTGCAAACCGGGTCCTGGGCACTGGCACCCAGCGGTCCGGCTTCCGGCATCGGGCGGGCGCCGAGGACGCGTCGGGCGGCGCGCCAGGCCAGGCTCGCCTTGCCGACCCCGCGCGGTCCGGTAATCATCCAGGCGTGATGCATGCGGCCGCTCTGCCAGGCATCGGCAAAGGCCTGCTCTGCGTCGTCATGTCCGAACAGGTCATAGCGCTGGCGCGGTGGCAGACAGCCCGGCTGGACGTCGGAACCGATATCCGGGTCAGTACTCATGTCGATGCGGTCAGGCGCGTGTCGACCGCCGTCAATGCGGCCGTCATCACCGCTTCCGGCGCCAGCGACCCATCCAGTACGACACAGCGCTCCGGGGCTTCCGCTGCGATATCGAGAAAGGCCTGGCGAAGCCGGGCATGATAGCCGGCGTCGAATTTCTCGAACCGGGTCGCCTTTTCGCCGCGCTGGATTGTCCGTTTCAGCCCGATGGCCGGATCAAGATCAACGATCAGGGTCAGGTCGGGCGCAAACGCTCCCAATGCAAAATGCTGGAGCTCGGCGAGTTCGTCGGCTCCCAACCCGCCACCGACGCCCTGGTAGGCCCGGGTCGAGTCGGCAAAGCGGTCGCACAGGACCCAGGCACCGCGGGCGAGCGCCGGCTTGATGCAACGCTCGACATGATCGACCCGCGCGGCATACATCAGCAAGGCTTCGGCGCGGGACGACCAGCGTTCAACATCGCCATTGAGCAGAATATTGCGCAACAATTCCGCGCCGGGTGTACCGCCCGGCTCGCGGGTCACGACCACGTCGAGGCCACGGTCGGCGAGGCTCTGGGTCAAGCCGCCGATCAGCGTGGTCTTGCCGGCCCCCTCGCCGCCTTCCAGCGTGATGAATTTCCCCGGGGCCACGCGGTTCAGCCCCGCAGCATGTGGGCGAGCGCGGCACCGATGCGGCCCATCAGCCCTTTCCGGGCGACGCTCTCCGCTGCGACGAGATCATACGCGTGTGGCGGATAATCCGGCGCTTCCACGATCAGCGTCCCGACGACATCACCGGCATTGATCGGGGCGACCAGCGGGCCGTCATAATTCACCGTGACACTCAGATCGCGCCGGGCGCGACGGTGCAGGCCGGCCGTGATGTCGCGATCGACACGAAGCGCAATGGTCTCGGTTTCTCCCATGAATACCTCGGCCTGGTGATCAACCAGCTCGCCTGCCTCGAACAGGCGGTAGAGACCATAGTCAGACAGGGCCGCCCGCATCATGCGCTCGGCCTCGGTGGCGCGCGACGAATTGGAATCCATGCCGTTGAAAACGATGATGCGACGCTCGCCATCGCGCTCCGCCGAGCCCACGAGGCCGTAGCCACTTTCTTCGGTATGACCAGTCTTCAGACCGTCTGCGCCGGAAAACACGCCCAGCAGCGGATTGCGGTTGAACTGGCGAATGCCGTTATAGGTGAATTCGCGTTCGGCCCAGATGCCGTAATACGCCGGATGATCTTCGATCAGTATCCGCGCGAGGCGCGCCAGGTCGAGGGCGCTGATGCGGTGGTCCGGGTGTGGCCAGCCGGTCGAATTGGCAAAGCTGGCACTGGTCAGGCCAAGCTCGTGTGCCCGGTCGGTCATCATGTCAGCAAAGCCCTGCTCGCTGCCGCCAATGGCTTCAGCCACCACAATGCAGGCGTCATTGCCGGACTGGATGATGATGCCGCGCAACAGGTCCTCGACCCGGGCCCTGGAATTGACTTCCAGGAACATGGTCGAGGAGCCCGATGCCGCGCCACCGGTTCGCCATGCGTGCTCGGATACCGGCAGCTCATCGTCGAGCGACAGTGACCCGGCCTCCAGCGCCTCGATGACCATCAGGACGGTCATCATCTTGCTCATCGAAGCGGGAGCCATGGCCTCATCGCCATTGCGCGAGAACAGGACTTCGCCGGTTTCTGCGTCAAGTATGACGGCGTGGCTGGCGTCGGTCTGAAACGTGGTCTGTGCCGCAAGCGGCACGGTGATCACGAGCGAAAGAAGGATGGCAAGTACAGAAATGACGCGCACGTCGATACGCTCCCTGGCCGGAATCGGAACTGCTTAGAGGCGAGGTGAGCATTGAAGCGCGGCAAGACGATGGCGTCCAGCGCCGCGGGCACGAAGTCGGCAGTGGCGCCGTCAGTCCAGAGCGACAATACGGGCATCATAAATGCCCCAATCAGCCAGTGAGCCGCGTGCGGTCTGGGCTGCGCTGCGATCAGGCCAGCGACCGAAAAAGACCCGCCAGACCTGTCCCCGGTCGGAACGTCCCGACTCGACCCACACGTCGCCGGCACCATTGAGGCGCCGGGCGAAGGTCTGGGCGTTGTCAGGATCGGAAAACGCGCCAAGCTGCAGGGAAAACCGGCCGGTGGATGCGCTGGCCGGCTGCCAGGCCGGAGTCGGCTCGATTGTGGCCGCTTCCGCCGCCGCAAGCCGAGGGGCTGCCGGTGCCGGCGCCGGATCGGCATTGGCCTGATAGACCCGGTCCGGCGGCGTTCCTGCCTCATGCGCCGGCCCCAGATAGCGCACGCGGACATGCGCCAGGCCGGCGCCGATGAAGTCAAGCTCTGTCGCGGCGGCCCGACTGAGGTCGATCAGACGATTGTCCACGAAGGGCCCGCGATCATTGAGGCGGACAATTACCGAACGCCCGTTTTCCAGATTGGTCACTTCGACGATCGAGGGAATTGGCAATGTGGTGTGAGCCGCCGTCATGGCGTGCTGGTCGAACGTCTCGCCATTCGCGGTCGGACGACCGTGAAAGGTCGGTCCGTACCAGGATGCGATCCCGGTCTCGTCGTAGCGGTCGTCGCGGGTCGGCCGATACGTCCGCCCGGCCACCGTGTAGGGGCGCCCCACCTTCTGATGATCACTTGATGCGGCAATAAGCCCACGCGTATCAACGGCAGACCCTGCCCGCGTCGAGCTGGTGCTCGCGGGCTGCCATGTTCGGGCCGCATTTGTACCCGATCCGGAGCCGGAATAATGACGCAGATTGTCCGGCGTGGATGAACACGCCGCCACCAGGCTCAAGGCCAGCCCAGCAAGATAAAGCCGCCACTTTTGCACGCCGCACCCACTCCGCATCCGAAAATCCGTCAGACAATCTTTTAGCCCGGAATGGTGAAAGGAGCGTAAGCTGCATGTCGACAGTTGCGCTTCGACCGCCAAGCCGTCTAATTGAGGATGCCGGAGGGGTGGCAGAGTGGTCGATTGCGGCGGTCTTGAAAACCGTTGAACCGCGAGGTTCCGGGGGTTCGAATCCCTCCCCCTCCGCCATCAAGCGAAAATTGGCCTAAAAAAACAATGATTTATTTGGGCGTCGCCTCGCTGGCCCAACAGGTGCCAATCATTAATAATTGATGATCCTGCGGTCTGTCGCTTTGTCGATCGAGGGCGACCTGATCCCCGTTTGGACGGTGGGTTCTCGCCCGCAATGCGGAACGCGCCGCGCAATGCAATTGGCAGGATACGGTTCTGCCCCTTGGCGAAGACACGACCCGCCTGCGCAATGTCAGCATCGGTGAAAACGGGCAAGCCGTTTCCGACAACCGGTCACCGCTCATATCTCTGGAAGTTCCGCAGGCGCTTGCCGGCGAAACCGTGTGCCTGCGGATGCGCATCACGCTGCCGGGCGACGCCCGGGGCCAGCTTCAACTGCCGGGCACGCATTTTGTCGAGGGCTCCGGGTTTTCCAACGGCCGTTCGGTGCAATGGGACATGGCTGAAGGCGAAAACACGTTCGAGTTGGTCCTGCCGGCCAGCGTTCGCGGCCAGACTCTCGGCTTGATGCCGGCCAATCTTGTCGGCGCCTATCAGATCACCGCGCTCGAACTCGCTTCGGGTCCGGACCTGCCAAGACGGTCTGCGCAGGGCCCGGTACGCTGAGATATCCGGTGTCGTGATCAGGCCTTCGGGCTGATCGCGCTTGCTGATGCGCCGATGCGCGCTTCGAGGCGACGCGAGAACCAGCTGATGATGGCCTCCCAGAGCTTGTCCTTCAGGATCAGCCCCTCGACGTCACTCTCGAGATTGGGATTGTCGTTGATCTCGATGACATAGACGCCGTCAGGCGTTTCCTTGAGATCAATGCCGTACAGTCCGCGTCCGATCAGGCGGGCCGCCGCCAGCGCTGTCTCGATAACGGCTGGCGGCGCATCGGCGACGTCGAATGTGGCAGAGCCGCCTTCCAGCGCCTTGCCGCCTTCAAGATGCTTGATGATCTGCCAGTGCCCCTTGGCCATCTTGTACTGGCAGGCGAACAGCGCCTCGCCATCCAGCACGCCGACCCGCCAGTCAAAACTGGTCGGCAGGTATTCCTGGGCGATGATGAGGGCGGTATCCTCGAAAAGCTGTTTCGCGCGAACCTTGAGGTCGGCTTCGCTGGCGACCTTGTGCACGGAGCGTGAAAACGATCCGTCCGGCGCCTTGAGCACCACCGGCGAGCCGAGCCGGTCCATCAATCCGTCGAGGGACTGGTTCTCGTCGATCACTTCGGTGCGCGGCGCCGGCACGCCGCCAAGCTCCAGCAACTCCTTGAGGAAGACCTTGTTGGTGCAGCGGATCATCGAGGTGGTGTCATCAATCACAGGCATGCCCTCCTGCTCCGCCCGACGGGCGAAACGGTAGGTGACATTGTCGATCGCCGTGGTCATGCGGATAAAGAGCGCGTCGTACTCGGCGAGGCTGGCCAGATCATTGGGACCGATGGGTGCGACCTCGACTCCCATGCGGGCCGCCACTGTCGCCAGGCGCTTCAACGAAGACGGCCTTGATGGCGGCATCTCTTCCGCCGGATCGGTCAGGACGGCCAGCGACCAGCGCGCCGGCGCCCTTTCCTTGCGATCTGACCAACCGCGCTGCGTGTGATGCGCCAGCGCATCGAGAAAGAAAGCACGGGCGTCACCCTTGAGGGCATTGGGCGCGAGCGGGCGGATGCGTTCGATCCCCTGCCCGGACTTGCTCAGCGTGATCTCGAGAACCGGAACCCGGAACCAGTCGAACAGGAGCTTGCCGAACCGGCCGAGGCCGGGCTGGTCGACGCGGCCGAAGGCAACGGTCAGGGAGGCCGGAAGCGGCGATGCGTCGCTGCGTTCACGGACAAGGGCGGCATTCAGCTCGGGCAAGGCCTGGGCGTAGAGCGTCTTGCGCGACAGCTCGACCATGGTCTGTGCCGTCGGCGCTATGCGGTGGCCGCGCGCCTCAGCCAGGAGAGACGCATAATAGCCTTGGGTCTGATAGCCGTAGGAGCGCGCGAGGTTGAGGATGTTGGGCCGTCGCTGCGTAAACAGGCCTGGATTGGCCAGGTAATCACGAATGCGCAGTACTTTGTGTGGGGTCTCGTGCTGGAAATTCAACGAGGATGAGCCAGTCGCTCACAATGGGCCATGCTCCGCTGGAAGGGTCGTGGATTCGGTCCCGATCGGGGCCTCCAGAACCAAGGCTGTCTCGCCGTCCTCGTAATAGGCAACTCGCCTGTCACGCAAGTGAAATCCGAGACGTTCATATAATTTGACAGCGGCCGTGTTCGAGGGCCGCACCTCGAGCCGCAGCACCCGGCATTCTTCCGTGTCAGCGCAGGCGCGGGCGGCGGCGAAAAGCGCCTCGGCGACGCCCTGCCGCCGCGAGCCCGGATCGACAGCCAGTGAATAGACGCGTGCCACCCGGCTGCGCCGCCTCAGGCTCAGGGCCAGATAGCCGCCCTTGCCGGCCTCGGTCTCGGCCAGAAAGAAGCGGGTGCGTCCGCCGGTCAGCATGCGGGCCAGATTGCGCCGCGGAAACCGGTCCGCCGTGAAGCTGGCCGCCTCGATCGCGTCAATGCGATCAAGATCATCCCGCCCGGCGAGCCGCACCGTGATCGGCATCAGTTTTTCCAGTCAACCTTGTAGAGATCGAAACGACGGTCCCGCAGATTGCGGACAGTGCCCTCCTGGCGGGCCCAGTCGAGATCGGTCAGATCGAGATCCGCAATGGCGACCGTTTCGACATTCTCGGTGCATTCGGCCGCGATCCCGTCGCGGGCGAAGCGGAAGTCGCACGGGGTCAGGATGCAGGACTGGGCATACTGGATGTCCATGTTTTCCACGCCTGGCAGATTTCCCACATTACCGGACATCACAACATAGCACTGGTTCTCGATGGCCCGCGCCTGGGCGCAATAACGCACGCGCAGATAGCCCTGGCGATTATCGGTACAGAAGGGCACGAAAAGCAGCTTGGCGCCCGCATCAACCAGCTTGCGGGCCAGTTCCGGGAATTCGCTGTCGTAACAGATCAGAACGCCGATCGGTCCGCAATCGGTCGGGATGGTGATGATCTCGTCGCCGCCGAGAATATTCCACCAATGCCGCTCTGACGGTGTCGGATGGATCTTCTCCTGGGCGTGGACGGAGCCATCGCGCAGGAAGACATATGCGACATTCTGGATATCATCATCCTCGGTCCGGGTCGGGTGTGACCCGCCGATGATGTTGATGTTGTAGCTGATCGCCAGCTCGCGCATTTTCTCGACAAAGTGCGGCGTGTATTCGGTCAGGCGCTCGATCGACTGGGCCGGCGAGAGACGGGTCTCTTCCAGCGCCAGGAGCTGCAGGGTGAAGAGCTCGGGAAAGACGACGAAATCGCAGCGATAATCCGAGGTTACATCGACAAAATACTCGATATTGCTGATGAATTCATCAAAGCTCTCGACCTTGCGCTGCTGGAACTGCACGGTCGCGACGCGGACGATATCCTTGGCGCCCGGCGGCGCATTGGCACTCAGTTTCTGCTCGACCGCATAGGGGTTGCGCCAGACCATGTGGCTGGCCCAGCCGCGCGACGCCCGGTCGCTGGGAAGATAGGCCTTGAGGACACCGATCGGCTCGAACCCCATGCGGGTCTGAAACCGGATGACCGGATCGGAGACTTCCTGCGCCATGACCGCGTCAAGATAGGCCCTGGCGGTCGGAAACTGCTTGCGCTTGCGCTGCCAGTTCGGCATCCGTCCGCCAAAGACAATGCCTTCCAGCTCGTATCGCTCGGCCAATTCCTTGCGGGCGTCATACAGGCGCTGGCCGATACGCAGACGCCGTCGGTCCGGATCGACGCAGACTTCCATGCCGTACAGCCACTCACCCTAGGGATTATGACGCGAGGCATAGCCGCCACCGGTGATGGCATCCCAGGTGTGGGGTTTCAGCGCAGTGTCACCGTCAATGATGAAACTGGCGGCATAACCGACAATGTCGCCATCATATTCAACCACGACCTGGCCTTCGGAGAAGACGCTGATCTGGCCCTGCAGCATGCTCGCCGAATAGGCCCCCATCTCGGGGTAGACCTTGCCGACGAGTGCGATGATGCGCGGTATATCGTCCAGTGTGGCGTTGCGAACATTGAGCGTGGAACGGCTGGGTTGGCTGGGCAATGAAGACCCCTGTCAGGCGGCTGGAGGGCGCGCCTAGTGCAACACCCATTTCAATTGCACTTGCGGCACGGATTCAGTGACGCCGTCAACGCCAAACTTGTTGTGCCAGTACTGCCATTCAAGCCCGAGCCATATCCGCCCGGCCGTGCCGTAGTGCGCACCAACATCCCACAGAAGCCGTGGCACAACCAATTGATTGGCGACGCCACTGCCTTCCGCCCCGGCAATATCGGCAAATCCCTCGGCGAGAAACTGTTCCTCACCGAGCGTGAATGGCCGGTTCCAGACAATTGTGAGCTGGCCCGTGGTGCCGTCGCGGCGCGGATCATCGCGCAAAAAGGCGTGCACCCGGAAGACGCGGAATCCCTCGATGTCGAGATCCGCGGCGATGCCACCGAGATAGCGCTCCACACCCTGCTCGCCGCGTTCATAGTTCAGGGCCAGCAGGACATCACTCACCGGACCGGCGGACCAGGCCCGACCGCTCAGCCGGGACAGGGACAGGCGCGGCGTGATCTCGCCATAGGCCTGGATATCGCCATCAGGCTCGAAGGTGATGTCGGCAAACACGAACACATCTCCCCAGTCGGAGCGATGGGCATGCTCGAGCGTCATGATCGTTCGCGCCTCGGGCCCGAGTTCATAGTCGAACCCCTTGAGCAACTGTATGTTTTCACTATGCCAGGTGATCGGCCCGTCAGCCGGGGCCGTGCCCGCAACACCCAGCGCGCCCGCAATTGCGAACAATATGTTCAGCATGTTCCGCAACATCCGCGCCTCCCGCAGATCGTGATCAGGAATAACATCCTCGCCTGCAATCATCACGAAACCGTTGAAGGGGAAGACGTCGGCGCAAATTGCCCTATTTCTTTAAGCAAGCAGGCACGGATACCAAAACATGTTCATTCGCAAAAACCGCCCCTGGCAGAGTCGGGAAACCGAGATTACGCCCAAGGGCCTCTTTCTGAATCGCCGCAAGATCATCGCCTCCGGCGGCGCGCTGGCATTGAGCGGGCTGGCCGGCTGCGAGGCCCAGACATCTCAGGCCGCACAGACCGTGGCAGCCGGCGCGCGTCCGACCAGCGGGGCTTTGTCCTATACACCGACCCGGTATACGGTTGCCGACGAGCAGACGCCCTACCCGGCTGTCACGGGCTACAATAATTTCTACGAATTCGGCGTCGGCAAGGATGATCCGGCGCGCTATTCCGACGCGATGACCACCGATCCCTGGACCATCGGGGTCGAAGGACATGCTGACCGGACCGGTGTGTTTTCGCTTGAAGACGTGGTCGATTTTTCGGCGCTCGAGGAACGCATATACCGGCTTCGCTGTGTCGAGGCCTGGTCCATGGTGATCCCCTGGGTCGGTGTGCCGCTGGCGCAGGTCCTGGCCGCTTTCCAGCCGACCTCCGATGCCCGCTATGTCCAGTTCGAAACCCGGCTCGATCGCGACGAAATGCGCGGCACGCGCTTTCGGGTGCTGGACTGGCCCTATGTCGAGGGGCTGCGCATGGATGAGGCCATGAATGAGCTCGCCTTCCTGGCGGTCGGACTTTATGGCGAGGTGCTGCCGAACCAGAATGGCGCCCCGGTCCGCCTCGTTGTGCCGTGGAAATATGGCTACAAATCGATCAAGTCGATTGTGAAGATCCGCTTTGTTTCGGAACAGCCGGAGACCAGCTGGAACCGGTCAGCCCCCCATGAGTACGGCTTCTATTCCAACGTCAATCCGAACCGCGCCCATCCGCGCTGGAGCCAGGCCTCGGAGCGGGTCATCGGCGGCAATGTCTTTGCCCGCCGTGATACCGAAATGTTCAACGGTTATGCCGAACAGGTCGCCCACATGTATGCCGGCATGGACCTGATCGAGAACCACTAGGCCAACGGGAAGCGCAACCAGCATGGCCCGCAATCCGGTCCTTCGGACCTTCAGCCGACACATCATGAAGCCGCTGGCCTTCTGGCTGCTCGCCCTGCCGGGCCTGTGGCTGGCCTGGCAGTGGACGATGCTGCTCACCGGCGGCAATCATGATCTCGGCTTCAACCCCATCGAGACGACCCATCGCTTCCTCGGCGATACGGCGATCCGTATCCTCCTGGTCTCGCTGGCGGTGACGCCGGTCCGCGATATCACGCGATGGGGACCGGTCATGATGATCCGGCGCCGGATCGGCCTGGCGGCCTTCTGGTATGCGCTCCTGCACATCCTGGCCTATCTCGGTCTCGACCTTTTCCTGGCAGCCGGAATGAGCGTGTCGGGTGCCCTCGCCGGTCTGTGGCGCGATGTTGCCGAGCGGATCTACATCACGCTCGGCATGACGGCCTTTGTGCTGCTGGTTCCGTTGGCGATCACCTCGTTCAACCGCATGCAGCGCTGGCTCGGCAGCCGGCGCTGGCAGGGCCTGCACCGGCTGGTTTACCCGCTCGCCATCCTGGCCGTTCTCCACCACGGCTTCATGGTCAAGGGCAACCAGTTCGGCCCCTGGATTCATGGAGGAATTCTCGCCTTGTTGCTGGCCTATCGTCTGGCGGGAATGATCGCGCGCGCAAGATCACAGCCGAGCGCCAGTGCTTCCTGACGCTTGATGGCCAGCAGGGTCACGCAGGACAGCCAGACCAGACAGGCGGCCACGAACAGCCCGCCGCCATCACTGTTGGGATCAATGCCGAGCGGCGTGAACAGGTGGAAGCTGATCGCGCCGGTCATGATGGCGATACCGAGGGCGCTTCCGATTACCTGAAAACGGCTCAGGGCAGGTATGAAGCCGATCAATAGGAGCGCAGAAGCAACAAGTTCCGCCGATCCGATGACGTATTGGCTGAACAGGCCGGCATGGTCGAACAGACCCGCCGCGCCCAGGCTGGACGCCCAGCCATCGAGGCGACCGAAAATCACCTGCGTCTCGGGCGCGTCCGTGAACTTGTAGCGCAGCGAGTCGAGAAAAATTGCCGATACAAAGAGCGGCAGGCCAAAGCGGATTGCCCGCGAAATCCAGATCATCATGCGTGTGTCTCCAGAGCCATTCGCCGGTCTGCCGGCCTCCGCCCGACGCAGGTGCGCCGTCGCGTGGCGGAGCGATATGGTCTATCAGCTTCACATGCGAGTCACCCTTTAGCGAGGAAAGCGGAGCCAGACATGGGCCTTCACATCACCGACGCCTTCGACAGCGGCAATATCGAGGTGCTCGACGCCGCTGATCCCGGTCGCATCCGTCTGGAAATCCGCAAGGACAATGGCTCGGATTTCTATCAATGGTTCCATTTCCGGGTCACCGGAGCGATGGGCGAGCAGCTCACCATGGCAATCGAGAACGCCGGTGGAGCCGCCTATCTGGAAGGCTGGACGGACTATCAGGCCTGCGCCTCCTATGATCGCGAGACCTGGTTCCGGATCGACACGGACTACGCCGACGGCGTTCTGACCCTGCACCATGTTCCTGAAGCCGATACGGTCTGGTTTGCCTATTTCGCGCCTTTCTCGATGGAGCGGCACCAGGACCTGATCGCCTGGGCGCAATTGCACCACGCCGTCGAACTGGAAGTGCTCGGTGAAACCCTGGACGGACAGGCCATCGACCTCATGACGGTCGGCGAGGCCGACAGTGCCACGCGAACCATCTGGGTCACCGCCCGCCAGCATCCCGGCGAGACCATGGCAGAGTGGTGGATGGAAGGCTTTCTCGGTCGCCTGCTTGATGATGACGACCCGGTCGCCCGCAAGCTGCGCGAGCAGGCCGTCTTTCATATCGTGCCCAACATGAATCCGGACGGCTCGAAGCGCGGGCACCTGCGCACCAATGCCAAGGGCGTCAATCTCAATCGCGAGTGGGACAAGGCGACGCCGGAGACTTCCCCGGAAGTCTTCCATGTCCTGGGCCGGATGCGCGATACCGGTATCGATCTCGCACTCGATGTCCATGGCGATGAGGCGCTTCCCCATAATTTCATCGCCGGCGGCGAAGGGGCCCCGAATTTCGACTCCCGAGGCCAGGACTTGCTGGACGCCTACAAGGACGCGCTCTGCCTCGCCAGTCCGGACTTCCAGACCGAGCACGGCTATGATGTCGATGCGCCGGGCACGGCGGACCTGTCCATCTGCACCAATTATCTCGCCAATGAATTCAAATGCCTGGCAATGACGCTGGAAATGCCCTTCAAGGATAATGCCGATCTGCCCGACCCGGAATTCGGCTGGTCGCCGGAGCGCTGTCGCAAGCTCGGCGCCGCCAATCTGGACGCCATGCTGGCCCTGGTGGGCGAGCTCTAGGGCCATGACCATCTATGTCGATGCCGACGCCTGTCCGGTAAAGGACGAGATCATCCGTGTCGGAGAGCGGCACCGATGCGAGATGCTCTTCGTCTGTGATGGCGGGCTGCGGCGTCCCAATTCGCAATGGGCCAGGCTGGTCATTGTCGAAGGGCGTCTCGACGCCGCCGATGACTGGATCGCCGAGCAGATCGGTCCGGGCGATGTCTTCATCACGGCGGATATTCCGCTCGCCGATCGCTGCATCAAGGCCGGCGCCCTGGGCCTCGATCCGCGCGGCAAGCTTTGGACTGCCGACAATATCGGCGCCTCGCTGGCGACCCGGAACCTGATGACCGACCTGCGCGAAGCCGGGGCCATGACGTCCGGCGCCAAACCCTTTGGCCCGCGCGATCGCTCCGCATTTCTCGACGGGATGGAAAAGGTGATGCAAACCCTGAAGCGTGGCGGTTGAGCGTCAGCACGCCCTATTCGATTGCACCCGAGTCATGGCGATGTAAGCTGGCTTGACGCCACTGGAGCCCGCCATGTTTCTGACCCGTCTCATTTATTTCAGCCGTGCAAACCGCGAAGTCGATATGGATATCGACCAGATCCTCGAAACGGCCCGCCGCAAGAACAAGGCGGACAACATTACCGGCGCGCTCTGGTTCGACGGAAGCTGGTTCCTGCAGACCCTCGAAGGCAGCCGCAGCGCGATCAGCCGGACCTATCACCGGATCTGCGCCGACCCGCGGCATAATGCGGTACAGCTAGTGAGTTGCGACCAGGTGACCCAGCGTGCCTTTCACGTCTGGTCCATGGCGTATTTTGCCGACAATGAACAAAATCGCGGGCTGGTTTCCAAGTATTCCGGGAATGACAAGTTCAATCCGGCAGAAATGACCAACGACTCACTTTTTGCCCTGATGGCTGAAGCGGAAATTCTCAACAAGATTTGAGAATCTCGGACGCATTGCCCCGCTTTGACCGCTTGACGTGCACGAAGCGCGCTTCACCATAGAGGTCAGGAGTCATTTCTGTCTCAGGACAGATGGGGAGAGAAACCATGAAACGATTGATGGCAGGCGTCGCCTCCGGCGCCCTTCTGGCTGTTATGGCGGGGTGCAGCGCCCCGACCGAACCCCCGGCGGGAACGGGCGACAGCTACGCGGCGAACACGCCGACAGATACCGCGGTCACGCTCGCCGATGCCGAGCGCTTCCTGACCGACGCGGAGACCGAACTGCGCGCTTTCAGCGAATTCGGCGCGCGAACGGCCTGGGTGCAGAACAACTTCATCACCTATGACACCAACTGGCTGCTCGAGCGGATGTCGACACAGGGCACCGAGATGGCTGTGCGCCTGGCGACCGAGACCGCACGCTACAACGAGCTCGAACTGACCACCGAGATGTCCCGCAAGATGAATGTCCTGCGTGCCGGCATCACACTCCCGGCACCGTCAGACAGTGCCGCGGCCGCGCGCCTGTCGGAATTGTCAACGCGTATGGGGTCCGCCTACTCCACCGGCCTGATGGAAATCGACGGTGAAATGGTCGATCACAATGAGCTGGAAAACATCATGCGGACCAGCCGCGATCCGGAATTCCTCGCCCATGTCTGGGCCGGCTGGCGCGACAGCTATGGTCCCGAACAGATGGCGACGGACTATGCCGAGATGGTGGAGATCGCCAATGCCGGCGCCCGCGATCTGGGTTTCTCCGATCTCGCTGAAATGTGGCTGTCGAACTACGATATGCCGGCCGCCGCGATGGAAGCCGAGGTCGAGCGTCTGTGGGGCCAGGTCGAGCCGCTCTATGAGCAGCTCCACTGTTATGTCCGCGACGATCTGAACGAGCTTTATGGCGACGAGGTCCAGGCGGCTGAAGGGCCGATCCGGGCTGACCTGCTGGGCAATATGTGGGCCCAGTCCTGGGCCGCGCTGAGTGATGTCGCCTCGGTCAGTGATGCCGGTCCGGCCTATGACCTGACGCAATTGCTGGTCGATGCCGACTATGATCCGATCCGCATGACGGAAACGGCGGAAACCTTCTTCACCTCGCTCGGTATGGAAGAGCTCCCGGACACGTTCTGGGAACGCTCCCTGATCACCCAGCCGCGTGACCGGCAAGTCGCCTGCCACGCCTCGGCCTGGAATCTCGACAGCGTTGATGATCTGCGCATCAAGATGTGTACCCGCGTCAATGCCGATGACTTCGTCACCGTGCACCACGAGCTGGGACACAATTTCTACCAGCGCGCCTACAATCAGCAGGACTTCCTCTTCCAGAACGGCGCCCATGATGGCTTCCACGAGGCCATCGGCGACTTTATCGCGCTCTCGGTGACACCGGATTATCTGGTCCAGATCGGTCTGCTCGATCCGGCCGATGTGCCGGACGCCTCGGCGGATCTCGGCCTGCTGATGGATACCGCCCTCGACAAGATCGCCTTCCTGCCCTTCGCCATCATGATGGACCAGTGGCGCTGGCGCGTGCTGCGCGGCGAGATCCAGCCGGAAGACTATAATGACGCCTGGTGGGAGTTGCGCGAAAACTATCAGGGCATTGTGCCGCCGGTTGAGCGCGGTGACGGTGCCTTCGATCCGGGCTCGAAGTATCACATCGCCAACAATGTGCCCTATCTGCGCTACTTCCTGAGCTTCATCATGCAGTTCCAGTTTCATGAAGCCGCCTGTGAAATGGCCGGCTGGGAAGGCCCGCTGCATCGCTGTTCGATTTACGGCAATGAGGAAGTCGGTGCCCGCTTCAACGCGATGATGGAAATGGGTGCCAGCCAGCCCTGGCCGGACGCGCTGGAAGCCTTCACCGGTACCCGCGAGATGGATGGCTCGGCCATCATCGCCTACTTCCAGCCGCTCATGAACCACCTGCAGCAAGCCAATGCCGACCGCGATTGCGGCTGGTAGGCCCTGAGAGACAGACACATGAAAAGGGCGGCGTCATCCGGCGCCGCCCTTTTTCGTTGCTGCCAGGTCGGACCGGGATCAGCCGCCCAGGAAGACCCGTTCGATCGTCCACCAGATCGCCATCAGCGCGATGGCGCCAGAGGCGATCCGGACCAGCCAGGGGTACCAGGTCGCGTCTGCAAAGCGATGCAGGACAAGCCAGCACACGCTGACAATGGTCAGCTGCCCGGCTTCGACCCCGACATTGAAGCTCAGCAGGGATGGCAGGATCTGGTCCTGCGGCAGGCCATACTCGGCCAGCACACCGGCAAAGCCCAGCCCGTGGAACAAGCCGAAGGCAAAGACGATCGCCGGGCGCCAGCGCGTCATGTCCCTGAAAACCAGGTTCTCGATGGCGACGAAGGCAATCGACAGCGCGATGATCGGCTCGACAATCGCCGGGTCCAGCCGGACATAGCCGAGCGTGGCGAGACCGAGGGTTAGCGTGTGAGCGAGCGTGAAGGCCGTTATCTGCCAGATCAGCGGCTTCATCCGCGTCGAGGCAAAGAACAGCGCCAGGACGAACAGGATATGGTCGAGCCCCTTGGGCAGAATGTGCAGGTAACCCTGACGCAGATAGAGCGCGATAACGTCCCAGACCGTCTGTTCAACCGCCGCTTCCATGTCCGTCTCCTTGCCGATGCCGCGGCAAGCTAGGCAAGCTCACCGCCGGCTACAAGCATCCATCGCGGTTGCCAGTCGGCCTCGTTAGACCCTACACCTCGACGCAAGGACGATGGCGTTCGCGAGTCGATCCGATCCGCGGCCGGAGAACGGAGAGTAGCGGCATGAGCGAGACCTTCACCTCCCGGGTGGACGTGTCCGGCGAGGACATCCACTGGGATTTCAAGGACGAAATGTCCTATGGCGGATATCTCGCGCTCGACACGCTGCTGGCGGCCCAGAAACCCATCACCGACGAGCATGACGAAATGCTGTTCGTCATCATCCATCATGTCGCCGAATTGTGGATGAAACTGTTGCTTCACGAGACCGGGGCTGCGCTTGACGATTTGCGGCGCGATGATGTCGGACCCGCTTTGAAGAAATTCGCGCGCGTCAGTCGCGTCCAGGAACAATTGATCCAGGCCTGGGAAGTCCTGGCCACGATGACACCGACCGACTATCTCGCCTTCCGCGACAAGCTGGGGGCCTCGTCCGGTTTCCAGTCCTTCCAGTACCGCACGCTGGAATACCGGCTCGGCAACAAGAATGGCGCCCTCGCCCGCGTCCATGCCAGCAATCCGCCGGCCCACAAGATGGTCAGCGAGGCCCTCAACAGTCCCAGCCTGTGGGATGAGGCGCTGCGCTGGCTGTCACGCAAGGGATACGACATTCCCGCCGACCGGCTGGAGCGTGACTGGTCGCAGCCCTACGAGGCCAGTCCGGCGGTGGAGGATATCTGGCGCACGGTCTATCACGACAGCGACACCCATTGGGAAGCCTATGAACTCGGCGAGAAACTCGTTGACCTGGAACACAAGTTCCAGCAATGGCGCTTCAATCACATGAAAACAGTCGAGCGCATCATCGGCTATCGCCGCGGCACGGGTGGCACCGGCGGGGTTTCCTATCTGGTCAAGGCGCTGGACCTGCGCTTTTTCCCGGAGATCTGGACCGTGCGGACCTCGCTCTGATCGTCATGGCAAAGCTCTGGGACATATCACAAACGCTCCGCCCCGACCTTCCGGTCTGGCCCGGCGATACGGCCTTTTCCTGCGAAACGGTCTGGACGATCGGACCGGATTGCCCGGTGAAGGTCTCGCGCCTCACCCTGTCCACCCACAGCGGTGCCCACGCCGACGCTCCGAGCCATTATGATCCTGCCGGCGTCGATATCGCCGGGGCCGGCCTCGACGTCTATGTCGGGACATGCGTGCTGGTAACGGCCAGCGGCACCGGGCCGCATGTCAGGCCGGATGATCTGGACTGGTCCGCGATCGAGGGTGAAACCCGGGTTCTCATCCGGACCTGCAAGACCTTCCCGCATGACGCCTGGGACTCGGACTTTCGCGCCCTTCATGCCGACACCATCGACCGGCTCGCGGCGTGTGGCTGCCGCCTGATCGGGGTCGACGCCGCCTCGCTGGACCCGGAAACGTCCAAGTCCATGGACGCGCATCACGCGGTCCGGCGCCACGACATGCGCATACTGGAAGGTCTCGTCCTCGACGGCGTGCCCGACGGACCTTATGAGTTGATTGCCCTGCCCCTGAAAATTGCCGGCGCAGATGCCGCACCGGTACGGGCCGTGTTGAGGGAGCTCCCATGACAAGCCTGGACGATGTCCGTGCCCTCGACGCGCAGGATCCGCTGGCCGGTTTCCGAAACCGCTTCGCCCTGCCCGAGGGCGTGATCTACCTCGATGGCAATTCGCTGGGTGCCCGCCCGGTCGGCGTGGCGGAGCGACTGGACAGCGTGGTTCGGGACGAATGGGGCGAAGACCTGATCCGCTCCTGGAACATGCATGACTGGATCAACGCGCCGAGGCGGCTCGGTGGCAAGATCGCCCGATTGATAGGCGCCAACGCCCATGAAGTCATTGCGGGTGAGTCAACATCGGTGAATATTTTCAAGGCACTCACCGCCTCTCTTCAACTAAATCCCGAGCGCTCGATCATCCTCTCGGAGACCGGCAATTTTCCGACCGATGCCTATATGATGGAAGGCCTGGCCGTGCTTTCCGGCGGACGCATCCGCCAGAGCCTGGTCGCGCGTGACGCCCTCGAGGACGCGCTCAGCCCGGACGTAGCGGCCCTGCTCCTGACCCATACCCACTACAAGTCCGGCTCCCTGCACAACATGGCGGAGCTGACGGCGAAAGCCCAGGCGCTCGGCATTCCGGTGATCTGGGACCTGAGCCATTCGGCCGGAGCCCTGCCCGTCGACCTCAACGCCTGCAACGCCGATTTCGCCGTGGGCTGCGGCTATAAATACCTCAATGGCGGCCCGGGTGCGCCGGCGTTTCTGTTTGTGGCCCAGCGCCATCATGAGCGGATCTTCCCGGTCCTGTCCGGCTGGCTCGGCCATGCGCGCCCGTTTGATTTCGACGATGCCTATGAACCGGCATCCGGGATTGACCGTTTCCAGTGCGGCACGCCGGCCATTCTCGGCATGGCGGCGCTGGAGTGCGGCCTCGATATCATGCTGGAAGCCGACATGGCCGCGATCCGGGCCAAATCCAGGGCGCTCGGGGACTTGTTCATCAAACTGGTCGAAACGCGGCTCGAAGGGTTCGAGCTTCGCAGTCCGCGCAACGCCGACAAGCGTGGTTCCCAGGTCTCGATCGCGCATGAGCATGGCTATGCCATCATGCAGGCCCTGATCGCGCGCGGTGTGATCGGTGACTTCCGGGCACCGGACATATTGCGCTTTGGCTTCACGCCGCTTTATGTCGGCTATGAAGACGTCTGGACGGCGGTCGATCGGCTCGCCTCAATCATGCAAAGCGGGGAATGGCGCCAGGACCGGTTCAATATCCGGGCCGCTGTGACCTGAGTCCGGTACCGCGGGATTTCGCACTGGCGAAGGAAGCAGCGCGCGTCTCACTGGGCGGTTCAACCCGTCGCCACTTGTCGATAATGTCCAACCCGCCGCGCCAGAATCGACAGCCGACGCGGCCGTTCCGAGGAGTTTGCCATGCGTCAATTCTACGTCTTTATCAAATGCGAGCTGGGTCACACCTATGACGTCGCCGCCAAGCTGGTTGACGATCTCGACGAAGCGCCGATGGTGCACTCGATCTCCGGCGCCTTCGACCTGCTGGCCCGCTTCACCCTGAAGGACGAGGCCGATATCGGACGGTTCGTGAACCAGAAGGTTCAGACCATTCCCGGTATCAAGGACACCCAGACCATTATCTGCTTCAACGCCTTCACACGTGACCAAGGTCTCGGCGAAGGCTGACGTCACGACGGCTGACTTCACCGCGTCTGACTTCGCAGCGTCAAAGCGAGTACCTGCCATGCATTTCGGTGTTTTCGATCTGTTCAAGATCGGCGTCGGGCCCTCCAGCTCCCATACGGTTGGCCCGATGAAGGCCGCCAAGGTCTTTGTCGAGCGCGTGCTCGCGCAGGCTTCCGGGCAAGCGCTCGCACGCTTGCAGGCAGACCTCTATGGTTCCCTCGCCCTGACGGGCCTGGGCCATGGCACGGATACGGCCGTCCTCCTGGGGTTTGAAGGCCATGACCCGGCCCGGATCAATCCCGACACCATCCCGGATCGCCTGGCACGCATCCGCGCCAGCAAGACGCTCAGGCTTTCCACCGGACAGGAAATTGCCTTCGACGAACGCCGCGACCTCGATTTTCGCGGCGATATCCGCCTGCCCTTCCACGCCAATGGCATGAAGTTCCGGGCGTTCTGCGAAGACGGCAGCGTGCTGAAAGAAGAGATCTGGTATTCGATCGGCGGCGGTTTCGTCATCGATGAAAACGAGGCCGGACGCAATTCCGCAGCCGATGTGAAAGAAGGCGAGCCCTACCCCTTCAACTCCGCAGCCGAACTCCTGGAGATTGGCGAGCGCACCGGCCTGTCGATCCATCGCATCATGCTGGCCAATGAGCGCACCTTCCTTCCCGAGGACACGATCCGGGCGGGAGTGGAAGGCCTGTGGCGGGCGATGGAGGACTGCATCGACCGCGGTCTGCGCCATGACGGCATCCTGCCCGGCGGGTTGAACGTCAAGCGACGGGCGCCCAAGCTGTATCGTGATCTTGTCGCCGAGCCTGTCGATCCGAAGAAGGACCCGTTGGCGGCCATGGACTGGATCAATCTGTGGGCGATGGCGGTCAATGAAGAAAATGCCGCCGGCGGCCGGGTCGTCACGGCACCGACCAATGGCGCGGCCGGCATCATCCCGGCCGTGGCCCGCTATTTCGACAAGTATCATCGCGACCCCGACGACGAGGAGGCGTTGCAGCGCTTTTTCCTGACGGCTGCGGCCATCGGCTCGCTCTACAAGAAGAATGCTTCGATCTCCGGCGCCGAGGCCGGTTGCCAGGGCGAGGTCGGCGTCGCCTGTTCGATGGCAGCTGCTGCCCTTGCCGCAGCCATGGGTGCCAATAACGCCCAGATCGAGGACGCCGCCGAGATCGGCATGGAACACAATCTCGGCCTGACCTGTGACCCGGTCGGCGGTCTGGTCCAGATCCCGTGTATCGAGCGCAATGCGATCGGCGCCATCAAGGCGATCGACGCCGCCCGGCTGGCCCTGCGCGCAACCTCGTCGGACATGAAGGTCTCGCTCGACCAGGTTATCGAGACCATGCGCCAGACCGGTGTCGACATGCAGGAGAAGTACAAGGAAACCAGCCAGGGCGGACTGGCTGTGAACGTGGTTGCGTGCTGACCCGACGTGATCAGGGGATGCTGGGCAGGTCCGCCGTGTGAGCTTCAACAGCGGCGGTGTTGAACGCAAGTGATGCAAAACGCGGTCGAATTTCTTTTGCCGTGAATTCGATCATCTTGGTCTCGCCTGCATCCGGATCGAGAGCGATTTCAAGCATCCTGCGTCTGATCGGCCTGGTGAGCTTATGGACAAAAGACGAAACGCCCCTTGTTGACACAAGATTAGCCGCCAGCACGCCCAAGTCAGCACCCACGGCAGAGCCTAGCCGACCGAATCCGAACGTGATCATCGCGTACCGACGAGGCGCAAAATCCACCGCTCCGACCAAGCCTGAGAAATGCTCCGCAAGCAGACGGCGGTATTCCAGCACGGCCTCTTTCAGATCTTTGACCGCGCCTTCGCGACGGAACCCGTCCTGGCCGGAGTAGACGGCCGTGACCCGATACAAGAACTCGTGCTTGGCACGGCACAACTTGCTCTGATGATCGAGCAAGCGATCAAATATCGCGCCATTGTCGATCGGAAAGCCTTTGGGAATCGCGAGAACGGGGACATCGTCAAGACCTTGTTCGATCGCGTTGTCCAACTGAAGGATATGCTGAAAAGCGGGTCCGATTGATGTATCCGCAACGACAGGCGTTTCACGCTCGGCACTCATGCACATCGCAAAGTTATAGTGATAGCATTGATTGGCCATGTTCATGATATCGAGCAGATCGCTGTTCGTGATGACACCTTGGTCCCGCATTTCCTTCGCGACCTCTTCCACAGCAGTACGGGGGCCTTCCTCATAGCTTGCATGATCGAGATAGCGCGCGGCAAAATCCTCCAGAACCGACTTGGTGAGCTGTCCCAGCCCCACTGCTTCAGGTTGCTGTGACAGGGCGGCCTCAAACAACTTCCTGAAGCCGGCATGGATCTGGTATTTGGGCCAACCTTCGACCATGTTCCCGGCGAAAAGACCTTCCGACCAGTGTTCGAGATCTTGTTTGATGGATCGCCAGTCAGGCCGCGACACGAGTTCCTGGAATGTGCGTATCTGCTTGGCCGCCATCACTTCCGGATTTGACGCGAAGGCTTCAGGGTTTTGTGACCGCGCCAGCACTTTGACAAAACGGTTTTTGACCATAACCCTCAGGAGGCTGTCTTCATCAAGTACCTGAGGAAGGGCATGAGGGTGATTGACGAGGTAGCCGTCATTGATCAGGATTTCGCCGGAAAAGAAAACATTCCGGATGATCGATCGCTTGAAAAACGCGTCGTCGACCTCCTCGGTAATCCGGTACCGGTCAACGACATCGTCAAGCAGCCCCGAGTAAGATTGCGGGACATCGAAAATACCGGCACTCATGGCAAACCTCGTCCCCCGAGTGATGCGGAGAATGCAACCTATAAATGAAGTTGTCGAGATTCGCTCATCTTTCTACGCGTCCTCTCCCAATTCACTCACCACGCGGCCTTCCGACAGGGTCTCGGCACCGGAAACCACGACGCGGTCCCCGACTTCAACCTCGCCCGCGATGGCGATATAGCCATCTGTCCGCACGCCCGGCGCGACGGCGACCTGGTGGGCGACTGACTCAGCGTCAATCACGAAAATGAAATTGCCATTGGCCCGCAAGATCACCGCGTCATAGGGCGCGGCGAGTTGCGTCCGGGGCGTCTCGGTGGGCAAGGCCACGCGGGCGGCCGACCCGATGATCCAGTCCGACCCCTCCAGGTCGATGCGGACCTCGAACGTTCGCGAAACCGCGTTGCCGACCGGAATGATGGCGCGGATCGGCGCCCGGATGGCGCTGTCGTCCGACAGCGACAGCGTCACATTCATGCCGACGCGAAGAAAGGGCGCCACGGCGACGGGGACCTGCGCGACCGCCTCCTTGTGCTCGATATCCACGAGGCGCGCGATGTCCCGCCCCGGTGCCGACAATTCCCCCACCTGGATCAGGCGTTCTGCAACACGGCCGGCGAAAGGGGCACGGATCTGCGTCCGCTCCAGCGCCAGCTCGGCCCGGTCGAGCGCCGAGCGCGCCTCGCGGGCATCCTGCACGGCCAGGTCACGCGCCAACTCGACCTCGCGCAGGCGCGTCGCCGGCACTGTGCCGTTTTCTGCCAATTGTTGGTAACGCAAGGCCTCGGCATTCTGGTAGCTCGCATTGGCCGCCGCCCGCGCATGCCTGGCCCGGGCCGATTCCAGGTCAATGCGGGCCTGCCGATCATCCATCTGGGCGATCAGCCCGCCTTCCGCTATTTCATCGCCGGGCTCGGCGATGAAACTGATGCGGCCGGAGGCTTCGGCGGCGATCTGGGCATCATTGCGCGACATCACGCTGGCCGGGGTCGTGATGGTCCGGGCCATGTCGAGCGCGACGACATCGGCGGTCCGCACAACCGCCGGAGGCGGTGACTGCTGGGCCGGGGCTGACGGGACCGCAACGACGAGCCCGATGAAGACGGCAAGCGGTGAAAGCGCGCGATGGATGGCATGGGTCAGCATGGATGTGCCTCCGCTGATGGCCTATTCGGCCGGGACTGTCGGGGTTGAAAGTGCAATCGGCGACCGCTTGGCCTCACCCAGCCGCAGCAGGCAGGGAATGAGGACAAGGGTGAAGACCAGGCTGATACTCATGCCGCCGACAATGGCGGCAGCGAGGCCGCGATAGATCGCACTGCCGACGCCGGGCACCAGAAGCAGTGGCAGCATGCCCAGCAGGCTGGTCATGGTCGACATGAAGATCGGCCGCAGGCGCATTTGCAGGGCTTGCTCCACCGCCTCGCGGCAGCCCAACCCGTCGCGTTCGCCCTGCCGGGTCTGATCGACCAGGAGGATGGCATTATTGATCACCAGGCCGAGCAGAATGACGAAGCCCATCATGGTGAGCAGATCGAGTGGCTGCGTCACGAACAGATTGAGGATCTGCAGCATCGCGACCCCGCCAACCCCGGCCAGCGGGATCGAGACCAGTACAAGCACCGCATCTCGGAGTGAGCGAAACATGCCGGCAAGGATCAGGAAGAGGATCACCATCGCCATGCCCATATTCATCAGCATGGTATTGATGGCCCGGTCGAGACTGTCGGCGCTGCCGCCATAGATCACCGAGCCGTCCGGCGGGAGTTCCGCGCGAATGGCCGGCTCGACCTCGTCCTGGACCACGCTGAGAATCTCTTCCAGCGATACGCCGTCGGGCTGGTTGATATTGATGGTGACGGTCCGCCGACGATTGAGGCGCTGGATGCCACCGACACCCACTTCCTCGCGGATTTGCACGAGATCACCCAGCGGCACGACCGCACCGGTCGGCGTTGCGATGGGAAGCCCGGCGAGCTGGTCCGGCGTGTCCCAGCCTTCGGAACGCAGGATGATGTTCATCCGGCTCTCACCATCAAAATACTCGCCGATGAACTGGCCGTCCCCGAGCATGGAAATCATGCCGGCGACATTGCGTCGGGCCCAGCCGGCTTCCTGGATCCGGCGATCATCCGGCACCAGTGTCAGGCGTGGCTGGGTCGATTGCGGGGGCGGATTGGCATTGATGTTCACGCCGGGAAAACGCTCACGAAGCATTTGCAGGCCGACCTGGGTCGCCCGCGCGCGGGCGCTCTCGTCCGAGGACTGGATATTGACCTGGATATTGCCGCCTTGCGAGAAGCCGCCGAACAGGCTGCCCTGCTGGGCGAAACCGACGACGTCGGGAATCCCGGTAATGATTTCCTCGCGGACGATGCGTTCCAGCTCGCCGACGCGGGACTGGTCGAGAACGCGAATGCCGGCCGTTGCGCCGCCGCCGCCGGGGAAGGTGCCGAAATAGTAATTGCGCAGGGCCGGTTCCCGTTCGCCACTCATATAGGGTGCGAGGCGTTCAATGACGGTGGCGGCGACCTCTTCCTCGACCCAGTCGAGATTGGAACCGGGCGGAAACATGAAAAAGACATCGACTGCGTCACGGCGCACGGGCGGCAGGTAATCCATGTCCGGTCGCTGGAACCAGGTGAAGACCAGCGGCAGGATGATCAGGCTCGCCACCACGGCAATGCGCCGCCGCGGCCTGTCACTGATCATCAGCACGAAATCGCCGATCCGGTTGAGAATGGGTTGCTGCGTCACGATCGCCCGATCGCGCACCCAGTATTTCGCCGCGACCGGCAAGACGGTCACGGCAACAATCATCGAGATCGCAACCCCGACCGCAATCGTCACCGCCAGATCGGCGAATATCTGGCCTTCTGCGTTTCGCGTGAAAATGATGGGCAGGAAGATCGCGACCGTCGTCGTGGTAGACGCCAGGAGCGCGCCCCAGACCTGCCGAGCGCCCTTGTCGGAGGCCGTGTCGGCGTCTTCGCCCGCCTCCCGTCGCCGGATGATGTTCTCCAGCACGATGATCGCCGCATCCATGACCATGCCGGTGGCAAAGGCCAGGCCCGCCAGCGAGATCACATTGAGCGAGCGCCCCAGCAGGAAAAGCACGATCAGGGTCGAAAGCAGCGAAACCGGGATGGCCAGCGAGATGATCAATGTCGCCCGCGCCCGGCGCAGGAAGAGCCAGAGCCCGAAGATCGCCAGCACCACACCCAGCACGAGATTGGTCCGCAACAGGTCAATCGCCCGCATGATGAAGACTGACGCGTCAAAGGACGGTGCCATGACAAGCTGGCGCTCGGCGAGCAGGTTTTCGTTGATGTCAGCGACTTCTGCCTTCACGGCATCGAGGGCCGCGAGGACGTTCGCACCTGGCTGGCGGCGCACTTCCAGCCCCATGGCGGGATTGCCGTTCTGGTAGGTGAAATTATTGCGCTCGCCATAATTGACCGCAACCGTGGCCACATCCCCCAACCGGACCGGCATGCCGTCGCGCCAGACGATCACCAGCTCGTCCAGCTCTTCCGGTTCGAACTCACCCTCGAACCGCATCTGGTAGGAGCGGCGTCCGATTTCAGCATTGCCGCCGGAAACGTCGGAATTATTGACGATCGCTGCGGAAATCTGCGGCAGGGTCACGCCCAGCGCAGCAGCGCGGTAAGGGTCGATTGTGACCTGCAATTCCTCCGGTCGCTGCCCCCACCCGATCTGCACACTGGCGACACCGGGAATACCCTCGAGGCGCGGGATAATCGTATCCTCCACGAAGGCGGAGTAATCATGGATCTCGTTCGGGTTTCCGGGCAGCGCCTGCATGAAGAACCAGATCAGGCTCTGCTGCGCATCGCCGCCGAAACCGCCAATATTCGGACCGATCGCATCGCGCGGCAGGGGCGGCAATTGCGACAGGCGATTCGATATGTCGATCGCCGTCTGGGTCATGTCGGTTTCGAGCGCAAAGGTGAGATTGATGAAGGCCGAGCCCTCGCCCACAAAGACCCGCATCTCCTCGAGACCGGGCAGACCGGTGAGCAATTGCTCCTGCGGCTCGATGATCTCGCTTTCCATTTCCAGTGGCGAGGCCGAGCGCCAGAAGGTCGCGATATTGACCTGGGGGCGTTCCGTGTCGGGGAAGAGCTGGATGGGCAGCCGGGTGAAGGCGACAATCCCGATCAGGACGATCAGAGCGATCCCGACAAAAACCGCAGCCGGATTGTTCAGTGACAAGCGTGTCAGTGGCATGTGAGTCTCCCCTCGCATGCCTGTCCTAACCGAGCCGACCCGGCTGGCAGTGTGAAATCCGGATTAAACAATGCTAAGGCGGCTCACATTTCAGTGAACCGCCTCCTCATTTCAATAACTTGTCGCCTGAATACAGTCAGGCAGGCTCGTGCTGGAGCAGGCCGTCGGAGACCGTGTATTTTGCCTCTGTCTGGGCGGCCACGAGGTCCAGCGAGACACCGGGCGCAAGCTCGATCAGCTTGAGACCGTCCTCGACCACATCAAACACGCCGAGCGTGGTGATGATGCGATCAACACAGGCCTTGCCGGTCAGCGGCAGGGTGCATTCCTTCAGGAGCTTCGGCTCGCCGGCCTTGTTGGCATGATCCATGATCACCACGACGCGCTTGACACCGGCGACCAGATCCATCGCGCCGCCCATGCCTTTGACCAGCTTGCCCGGGATCATCCAGTTGGCAATGTCACCCGTCTCGGAAATCTCCATCGCGCCAAGGATGGACAGGTCGATATGACCGCCCCGGATCATGGCGAAACTGTCGGCCGAGGAGAAATAGGAGGTGCGGCGCAGCTCGGTGATCGTCTGCTTGCCGGCATTGATCAGATCGGGATCAACCTCGTCATCATAGGGAAAGGGCCCCATGCCCAGCATGCCGTTTTCCGACTGCAGGGTGACGTCGATATCGTCAGCGATATGATTGGCCACCAGCGTCGGAATGCCGATGCCGAGATTGACATAGAAACCGTCTTCCAGTTCCCGGGCGGCGCGGGCCGCCATTTCATCACGTGTCCAGGCCATTATGCGACCTCCCTTTCGCGCACCGTGCGCTGCTCGATGCGTTTCTCGAATTC
Source organism: Maricaulis sp. (assembly GCF_015665295.1). GTDB lineage: Bacteria > Pseudomonadota > Alphaproteobacteria > Caulobacterales > Maricaulaceae > Maricaulis. Next base: position 30,999 of record NZ_JADFAJ010000007.1, on the reverse strand, counting down.
ACCCACAAACAGGCGCTGCACAAAAATGCCCGGCGTGTGGATCTCGTCCGGATCGAGCGAACCAAGCTCGACGATTTCCTCGACCTCGGCCACGGTGACCTTGCCGGCCGTTGCCATCATCGGGTTGAAATTGCGGGCGGTCTTGCGGAAGACCAGATTGCCCTGCGGGTCGGCCTTCCAGGCCTTGACGATGGAAACATCCGCCTTGAGGCCGGTCTCCATGATATAGGTCTCGCCGTCGAACTCGCGGTGCTCCTTGCCCTCGGCGATCAGCGTGCCGACACCGGTCTTGGTGAAAAAGCCCGGTATGCCGGCACCGCCGGCGCGGATCCGCTCGGCCAGCGTGCCCTGCGGATTGAATTCCAGCTCCAGCTCGCCGGACAGGAATTGGCGCTCGAACTCCTTGTTTTCACCCACATAGGAGGAGACCATCTTCTTGATCTGCTTGGCATCGAGCAGGACACCGAGACCGAAACCGTCGACACCGCAATTGTTGGAGATGACAGTGAGGTCCTTCACGCCCGCCTTGTGCAGGGCGGCGATGGAATTCTCCGGAATGCCGCACAGGCCGAACCCGCCGGCCATGATCGTCATCCCGTCGAAGACCAGGCCGTCAAGCGCGGCCTGGGCGTCGGAAAATACCTTTTTCATGCGAACCCCGTTTCGAAGTTGATATTCGGTTCATGTTTATATCGCGGGCGCGGCAAATAGCTAGCCCGCGCCTGAAATCGACTGGCCCTCGCCGCGAGCCGCCTTGACCCGGTTGTCGATCTCGATAGCCAGGGCACCACCGAAGAAGACGGCATAGGCGGACCAATAAATCCACAGAAGGAAGACGACAAGTGCGCCGAGTGAGCCGTAAACGCTGAAATCGATCACTTCACCGACATAGGTGGAAAATCCTTTCGACAGTCCCAGCCACAGCGCCGTCGCAACAATTGCGGCAGCGGTCGATGCGCGCCAGCTCACCGCCGCCTGGCGTTTGCGCATGGTAACCCGGTAGAGCAGTTCGAGCGCGATGAACATGAAGGCGGCCGCGGCCGACCACTCATTGACGATCGACCCCATATCCAGTGCCTCCAGCCCCAGCATGCGGAAAAGGCGGGCGAGGAGAACCGGGATCAAGAGCACGGCGAGATTGGCAGCGGTCAGCAAGGCACCGCCGACCAGGACGCTCATCATCGCCAGAATGTTGAATTGCAGGATATTGCGGATATCCCGGTCCTCGGCGAGATGGTTGAGGCCGGCAATGATCGCCTTGGCGCCGCGCGAGGCGGCAAACAGGGCGATCATCAGGGCGATGAAACCGTTCAGCGACAGGGCCGCAATCGGCGCATCGGCCAGGCGACCCATCTGGCCCAGCACAAAGTCCTGCGCGCCCGGCGGCATCACTTCGGCGATCCGCGCGATCTGCTGTTCGGCATCGCTGGCGGAAAACACCAGTCCATAGACCGACATCGCCAGCGCAATCGCCGGAAACAGGGCCAGCATGCCGAAGAAGGAGGCGCCACCGGCAAACAGCATGACATCACGGGCCATCGAGCGGCTGATCGCGGCAATCATGACGCTTGTGAAACGGATCAGAAACGACCGTTTCGGCGGGTTCGGGTTGAGTGCGTCGTCCATGTCCTGTCGAATGCAATTCGCGCGCCGCCGAGTCTAGCAGATCGGGCCGGCGGGACGGGACAGAAAATCAGGGATGCGACATGTCATTTTCCAAAGCCGTCGACCTGCTGCGCCTGGCCCGCCTGGCGAGCAATTACAGCGGCATTTCACTCAATGAGATCGAAACCGAATTCGGCTGCGTCCGCCGGACGGCCCAGCGCATGACACAGGCGCTCGAACAGGTCTTTCCCGACACCGAGGATCATGTCGACAGCGAGGGCATCAAGCGCTGGCGGGTGCCGCGGCGTCGGGTCGGTGAATTTTTCGCCCCGCAGGCCGATGAGGTCGCCGCGCTGGAGCTGGCCATCTCGACACTTGACCGTGAGGGTCTGACCCGCGAGGCCGGGCAATTGCGCAGCCTGCGGTCGACCCTTGATATCCTGATGCCGGATCGTGGCCGCGCGCGGATCGAGGCTGACGAGGAAGCCCTGCTCGAAGCCATGGGCCACGCTGCTCGTCCCGGTCCGCAACCGGCCTCGGATCCCCAGGTCGACGCGGCCATCGCCGATGCGCTCAAGGGGCCGTTCGTATTGAAAATCCGCTATCGCGGGCGCCGCGACGAGACGGCGCGCGAGCGCTGGATCGAGCCCTATGGCCTGCTGCTCGGCGCCCGGCGCTATCTGGTCGGCCGCGATCGCGACCGGACCGACGGGCATATGCGGCATTTCCGGGTCGAGGACATCGAGGCCGCCGAGGCGACCGAGGACTGGTTTGCCCGCGAGGCAGGATTTGATTTCGACGCCTATGCCAATCGGGCTTTCGGTGTTTTCCAGGACGAGCGCGAGTTCGCGGAAGTCGTCTGGAAATTCACCCCGATGGCTGCGCCGCACGCCGCTCGCTACCGCTTCCATCCCGGCCAGACCAGCGAGACCACAGACGACGGCTCGCTCATCATCCGTTTCAACGCCTGTGGCTGGCTGGAAATGTGCTGGCACCTTTATGCCTGGGGCGACCAGGTCGACGTGCTTGCACCGCCGGAACTTGCGGCCATGGTCAAGGATCACCGCCGCAGCGATTTTCCGGGCCTTCCCTGATCCGCCGCTAACGGATCGCGATGCGGACGCTTTCCGCCGACTGCCAGCACGGCATGGAGTGTCCGTCCGCCGTGCTCATCGCCAGCTGGTAGCCCTTGTTGAGGTAGCGGCACACCGAGCGCAGGTCTTCAACATGCAGACAGTCGATCTCGTCACCGGGGCGCTGCATGCGATAGAAACCGTCACGGAAGCGGTGCGGGACCACATTGCGCAGGCCACTGACACCGTCAACATATGCATTGATTGCGATTGCCATTTGATCTCTCCATCGCGTGTTCGTTGAGGATCACAATGGCAGAGGCGATGGACAAAACCTGTCACCCCATGGGCGGGCCGCATTTACCGGGCTGCCGGAATGAAGAAACGCCGATCGTTGGGGGCGATCGGCGTTTCGGGGGCTATCTTTACGATACCGAGCCCAGCGAACGAGCGAGGGACTAAAAAGGTGTCCGCTGATCTCGAGGATGAAGATGGCGCAGCGCCCCTGAACCCGACATGAACGCTTTCCTGAACGTCCCGCCATCGTCTATTCTGCCGACACAGCTCCCCGAATCCCGACCGTCAGACCGGACCCGCGCTTGCCCCAGACCGCCGCCTCTTCCATCGACCAGATCACGCTCGACCGGATCTGCGAGGCCCATGCTCGGCTGCTCGACGGGCAGCCCGGTGGCCAGCTTGCACGCCTGAACGGCCAGTCCCTGGCCGGGCTGTCGATGGTGGCGCGAAACCTGCGCGATGCGGACCTGAGAGACTGCATCATGAGCGGATGTGACCTGGAAGGCGCTGACCTGCGCGGCGCCCGCCTCGCCGGAGCCCGGTTGAATGACGGGCGGCTGGTCCGGTGCCGGCTCGAGGGTGCCGATCTGCGCGGCTGCGATTTCAGCGGCGCCGATCTCAGCGCCAGCCATTGCGAAGGCGCTGATTTTCGCGAACTGGCGCGTTCCGGATCCGAGCACTCGGCGGCAAGCAGCCAGCCGACCTGTCTTGATGGCGCGAGCCTGTCCGGGTCCGTCCTCGACAATGCGCGTCTCGCAGGGGTGAGCGCGCGGGGCGCGAAATTCGATGAAACCAGCCTTGCCGGCACGCGCTTCAATCGCGCTGACCTGGAAGGGGCGAACTTTGCCGGCGCTCTGATGACGGCGACAGGTTTCGGCAGCGCCAATCTGAGCGATGCAGACCTGCGCGGGACCATGGCCGCCGATGCCGATCTGAGCATGGCGACGACCAAGGGCATGCGCACCGGTCCCCTTCCCGATCCGCCCGATTTGCCGGACTTGCCGGCCGACACTGACCATAGAACCCCACAACAGCGCATTGATGACCACATCAAGCGGGTCCGCACCAGCGGCAAGGACGGCAGTCCGGCAAGGCTGGACGGCCTCGACCTTCGCACTGTGGAACCGCTCGCGGCAGCCCCGCTGACCGCGCTGCAAGCGGTCCGAGCCAATTTTTCGGGGCTCGACATGCGCGGCGCCGAGCTTCAGGGCGCCCGCCTCGTGGGCGCTGATCTGCGGCGCTGTGATCTGCGCGAGGCGGACCTGCGCGGCGCCGACCTGTCCGGCGCCGATCTCTCCCATGCGGACCTGCGCGGCGCGTGCCTCGACCCGCTCACACTCGGTGGCGGACGCGAGCTAGCGGCCAACCTGTCAAAGGCGCGCCTGCGCTTTGCCGACCTGCGCGCCTGCGACCTGTCCAGGGCGAAGACAGACGGTATCGATACAAGCCACGCCCGCAGCTAGCAGGCCGGCGCGTGGTTCACGCGTCGAGCCAGTCGGCCAGGACCGCCTCGCGATCCGCTCCCGGTTTCGGTGCGGCTCCCTGGATCGCACCGGGCGTGCGCGAGAACCGCGGCGCGGGAGCCGCCTGCCTCACCCCGTCCAGCTCGACATAGACGCCGCGCTCGACCATGTGCGGATGGCGGGCCGATTCTTCATAATCGAGGACCGGCGCGAAACAGGCATCCGTGCCTTCCAGCAAGTCACACCAATGCGCCCGTGACTGACTGCGGAACAGGGCCGCCAGGGCCGCCTTGGCCTCCGGCCAGCCCTTGCCGCTCCAGTCGGCCGGCCAGGCCTCACCATCGAAGCCGGTCTTTTCGCACAACAGGGCATAGAATTCCGGCTCCAGAGGGCCGACCGAGACAAAGCCGCCATCAGCGCATTCATAGACCGTGTAGAAATGCGCGGCGCCGTCGAGCAGATTGGTGCCGCGCCTGGGCGACCAGAGGCCAAAGGCTGCCAGCTGGTGTTGCGAGGCCATCAATGAGGTCGCGCCATCGACAATGGCGGCGTCGACGACCTGGCCCTCACCCGTCGCACGGGCATGATGCAGGGCCGCCAGCACACCAAAGCCGAGATACATGGCGCCCCCGCCGAAATCGCCGACAAGATTGAGCGGAATGGCCGGCTTCTCTGCATCCCCGATCGCGCCGAGGGCGCCGGTCAGGGCGATATAGTTGAGGTCATGACCGGCAGCATGGGCCAGTGGGCCGAATTGCCCCCATCCCGTCATGCGGCCATAGACCAGCGCCGGATTGCGGTTCAATGCGATGTCCGGTCCCAGGCCCAGACGCTCCATGACACCGGGGCGATAGCCTTCCAGCACTATGTCGGCCGAAGCGATGAGTTGTCGGGCCGTCTCGAGCTCGGCCTCGTCCTTGAGATTGAGTGCGATCGAGCGCCGTCCGCGCGCCATCACATCATGGGCACCGCCGCCATGCGCGCCCGGCCGGTCGATCCGGACCACGTCCGCGCCCATATCCGACAGCATCATGGCGCAAAAAGGCGCCGGACCCAGGCCGACAAACTCCAGCACTTTAACGCCTTTTAGAGGACCTTGGGCTTTCATGGGACTTCACCTCTCGAATCGATTGTTTTGAAAGCGTGGCACTTGTGACAAACTCGCGAAATACCGGAGGACCGGGGGCAATGGCTGGGGGACGAATGGGACGCGAACTCGACGTCCTTGTATTCGGATTGTCCGATCGTGTGGAAGCCTTGGCTGAAAAGCTCGGGCGCCTCGCGCTGAATTGCCGTCTCGTCCGCGCGGACAGCCCGCCTGCCCGCCGCCACCATTACTGGGCGGTCGCCGTCATACTCGCCGAAAGTGATCGCGATGTCGAAGACGGCATCAGGGCTTTTGATCGGTTTGCACCGGGCGAAAGACCGCTTCTCGTCGTCGGACCCGACAGCTTTGGCCCCACCGACCAGGTCGATGCCTGGGTCCGCGAGCCTGCTCCGGCCGTCCAGGTCGCCGCCCGCATCCGCGCCCTCTTCCGCCTGCACACCATGGAAATCATGGCGCGGCGGCGCACCGAGGTCAGCATGCTTTACGGTCAGAAACCGGGTCTTGTGGAACGGCACGACCAGCCGCCTTGCGTTCTTTATGTCGGTGATGCCTCGCCGCGCTTCATGGCGCTGCAGCACACGCTCGCCGCGGTGAATGCCGACGTGATTGCCGCCTTCTCGTCCTATTCCGCCTTTGACTATCTGCACGAGCGTGCCTTCGACGCCGTGGTGCTGAATGCCTCGGGCAAGCGCGATATCGCCTTCACGATCTCGTCCGCCATGCGCCGCAATGCGCGGCTCTACCACACGCCCGTGCTGTTGCTGACCGATGAGGTCGACCCCGGGGCGGCTGAAGAAGCCTTTGCGCGCGGCGTCTCCGACCTCCTGCCGCCGCGCACCGAGGACGGGGAATTGCGCGAACGCGTGCTGACGCTGACCGCGGAACGTCGTCGCCGGCGCGAGGCAAAGGCGATCCTTGAATCCTGCCGCGACACCCGCTCGCTGGATATCGAAACCGGGCTCTTTCATTCCGCCTATCTGGTTTCGCACATCCAGGACCTGCTCAACGCGGCCGGCCGTGACGAGCTCAATTTCTCGCTGATTGCCTTGCAGACCTTGCTGCCGGAAGGACATGAGCGGCCCGATGAGGTATCCGCGGAAAAGGCCCGGCGCCAATTCGCGGCCATGCTGCGTCATCTGCTGCGCACCGAAGATGCGGCGGCACGGTTCGAGGAAGATGTTTTCCTCGCCGTCCTGCCCTTCACCGACCCGGTCGGGATTGACTGCGTGGCGGCCCGTGTCGCGGCGATTGCCGAATGCACCGCATTCGAAAGCGATGATCCGCTGCGACCCTTCCGGCTCAGCGTGCGCGCCGCACCGATTCAGACCCGCCCCGGGGAAACCGCCGAAGCGTTGGTGGAACGCGCTTTGCGCAGTCTGGTCCGGCCCAGACCGATTATCGCCAGCGCCTGATCAGCCCGGCGTCCGGCGCGCATGCAGACGCCCCTGCCAGCGGCACCCGGTCCGGCCAGCCGCGCCAGGCTGATCGCAATGGTGCGGCAGCGGCGAGCCATGGCGGATGCCAAGGTCGGACAATTGCCGGCAACACGCCCATCCCCTGTTGAAGGGTGTGGCCCTGCCTGCCCGGATCAACTCGCCGCCCTTGCCTTTATCGCCAGGTCAGCCAGCGGCGCCATGGCGCGCTCGATGGCCCGCAGACGGTCTTCCGGCTCGTCCCATTCGGCGCGCAGCACCAGCTTGTGGTCGGGACGGACCTTGAACAGCGCCGGATTGGCCGAGATGTGGGCGATGAGCCCAGCTGGATCGGCAAAACGGTCATTGCGGAAATGGATGACCGCGCCCTTGGGCCCGGCATCGACCTTCTCGATACCGGCCTTCTTGCACAATGCCTTGACGGCCACGACGCGAAGCAGTGTCTCGACCTCACCGGGAAGCGGGCCGAAGCGGTCGATCAGCTCCGCGGCATAGCCTTCACGCTCGGCCTTTTCGTCGAGCGAGGACAGGCGGCGATAAAGCTGCAGGCGAACATCGAGATCCGCGACATAATAATCGGGAATGAGGACGGCGGCGCCGGCATTGATTTGCGGCGACCAGTCGCCCTCCTCGCTCTCATCGCCGCCGGAGCGCAGCGAGGCGACCGCCTCTTCCAGCATGGACTGGTAGAGTTCGACCCCGACATCCCTGATATGGCCTGACTGTTCCTCGCCGAGAAGATTGCCACCGCCGCGCAGATCGAGATCATGCGAGGCCAGGGTGAAACCGGCGCCGAGCGAGTCGAGCGATTGCATGACCTTGAGCCGCTTTTCAGCGCTGTCGGTGATCTTCTGGCGCATCGGGGTTGTCAGATAGGCATAGGCGCGCGTCTTGGAGCGCCCGACCCGCCCGCGCAGCTGGTAGAGCTGCGACAGGCCGAACCGGTCGGCCCGGTGGACGATCAGCGTGTTGGCGGTGGGAATGTCGATCCCGGATTCCACGATCGTGGTCGAAAGCAGGACGTCATACCGGCCCTCATAGAAGGCGGTCATGATGTCCTCGAGCTGCGAGGCCGCCATCTGGCCGTGTGCCGACACGAAACTCACCTCGGGCACACTCTCGCGCAGGAAGGTCACGGTCTCGTCCAGATCGGTGATCCGCGGCACCACGAAAAAGGCCTGTCCGCCGCGGTATTTCTCGCGCAGCAGGGCTTCGCGCACGCTGACCGGATCAAAGGGCGCGACATAGGTGCGCACGGCCAGGCGGTCGACCGGCGGCGTGGCGATGATGGAGAGGTCACGAATACCCGTGAGAGCGAGCTGCAGCGTGCGCGGGATCGGCGTCGCAGTCAGCGTCAGGACGTGCACGTCGGAGCGCAATTCCTTCAGCCTTTCCTTGTGCTTGACTCCGAAATGCTGCTCCTCGTCGACGACCAGAAGGCCGAGATCGGAGAATTTCACGGTCTTCGCCAGCAGCGCATGCGTACCGATGACAATCTCGACCTTGCCGGCCGCGAGCTCGTCGCGCGTGGCCTTGGCTTCCTTGGCCGAGACCAGGCGCGACAACAGGCGCACCTTGACCGGCCAGCCGCGGAAACGGTCGCTGAACGTCTTGAAGTGCTGCCGGGCCAGCAGGGTCGTCGGTGCGACGATGGCCACCTGCTGACCACTCATGGCCACCACGAAGGCGGCCCGCAGCGCGACCTCGGTCTTGCCAAAGCCGACATCGCCGCAAATCAGCCGGTCCATGGGGCGTCCCTTGCCCAGATCGGTCAGGACATCGTCGATCGCGTTGAGCTGATCATCTGTTTCGGGATAGGGGAAGGCCGCACAGAATTCGTCGAATACGCCCGATGCCGGCTCGATTGGCTCGGCCGTGCGCGCCAGCCGCTGAGCCGCGATCTTGATGAGCTGGTCAGCCATGTCGCGAAGCCGCTTCTTGGCTTTTGCCTTGCGGGCCTGCCACGCCACACCGCCCAGCTTGTCAAGCTGCGCTGTCTCCGACTCGGCGCCATAGCGCGACAGGAGCTCGATATTCTCGACCGGCAGATAGAGCTTGGCCTGGCCGGCATATTCCAGCTCGATACAATCGTGCGGCGCATCCTGCACCGGCAGGGTTTTCAGGCCGATAAACCGTCCGAGACCATGGTCCACATGGATGACGAGGTCGCCGGGTGACAGGGCGCCGGCCTCGACGATGATATCGGCTGACTTGCGCTTCTTGCGTGGTCGCGCCAGCCGGTCACCGAGAATGTCCTGCTCGGAAATTACGGCCAGGGTCTCGGTCTCGAAGCCGCGTTCCAGTGGCAGCACGGCGCGGCACACACCGCCCTTGCCGCCAGAGGCCACGTCGGACCAGCTTTCCAGAAGCGGGATCCGCGCCAGGCCGTGATCCTGCAGGACGCTGGCCAGTCGCTCCGAGGCACCGCCGGTCCAGGAGGCCAGCATGACGGTCTTGCCGGCGCCGGTCAGGGCTTTGATGTGCGAGGCCACAGCGTCGAACACATTGGTGTTCTCGGCGGCGCGCTCGGCGGTAAAGCCCCGCCCCTGCTTGCCGGCAATATCGATGGTCTGCGCGCCGGGATCGCGAAAAGCCGTATAGCGGCGCACGGGTCGATCACCCAGCGCCCTGTCCCAGTCCTGAGGGGCAAAATAGAGCGCCTTGGCCGGCAGGGCCCGATAGGTCGGTGCCGACAGGGCCGATTCATGCTTGCTCTCACCGGCCGCAATGCGCGCGTCGTAATAATCGGCAACCTGGCTCAGACGTTCGTCGAGCGCTTCATCGGCGAGATGGTCAATCGCGATTAGCGTGTTGTCGGGCAGATAGTCGAACGGCGTGTCGAGATGCTCGTAGAACAGCGGCATCCAGTGTTCGACACCGGCCGGACGAGCGCCGGCGCTGACCGCTTCATAGACCGGATCACCGCCGCGCACGGCGCCGAACGTCTTCACGAAACCAGACCGGAAGCGCGAAATGCTCGCCTCATCCAGCAGGACCTCACTGACCGGGGTGAAGTCCACGGCCTTGAGCTGGCGCAGGGAGCGTTGGGTTTCCGGATCAAAGGCGCGGATCGATTCCAGCGTGTCGCCGAAAAAGTCGAGCCGGACCGGTTCCGCGGCGCCCGGCGGATAGACATCCACAACCCCGCCCCGCACGGCGAAGTCGCCGGGCTCCATCACTGTTGTCGCGCGGGCATAGCCATTGACCGTGAAATGGCGGATCAGTGCGTCGAGCTCGACACTTCCGCCCGGGCGAATGGCGATCCCGGCCCCCTCGAGGACAGCACGCGGTGGTACGCGCTGGGCCATCGCATTGACCGTGGTGACGACCAGCACCGTATCCGGCAAGCCGGCAGACGCCAGCCGCGCCAGGGTTGCCGCACGACGCGCCGCGATCCGCGGGCTGGGCGAAATCCGGTCATAGGGCTGGCAGTCCCAGGCCGGCAGTCTCAGCAATTCAGTATCCGGCGCGAAAAATTGCAGCGCGGATACAAAGGCGGCGGCGCGGGAATCATCGCGCGCCACAAACACGTTCACGCCGCCGCGCAGACGCGCCGTATCGGCGAAGACGAGCGCATCCAGGCCTTCCGGCGCTCCGCATACGGTCGCCTGGCCCCGCACGGCCGCGATCATCTCAATTTCCGACAGGCCGGTCGTCGTCGTGTCGCTCACAATGCCTATTCCTTTGGCCCGTCACCGAATGCGGCGTCGGCATCAACACGGAATTCCTTGAGCGCGGCCATGACCGAGGTGTCGAAACGCTCCGGAGTCGGCACCTTGCCGATGATCCAGGCGTAGATATCGGCATCAGCCTCGTCGAGCAGCGTCTCGAAAGCATCGAGTTCAGCCGCATCGAGCCCGTCCAGATGCGCGTCCGCATAACGCCCAAGGATGAGGTCGGCTTCCTTGAAGCCGCGGCGCCAGGCGCGAATGCGCAGTTTCTTGCGTTGGGTTTCTGTGTGATCGGTCATGACCGGGGCATATAGTCCTCCCCATCGCCGCCGTCGACCGGTGGCAGCCGCACAACTTGCCGATAAGGTGCAGAACATGCGCCCCGAGATTCTCTTTCCGCTCTTCCAGGATGTCACCAAACTGCCCGGCATCGGCCCGCGCCTGGCGACGCTGGTGGAAAAAGTGTGTGGCGGGCGCATTCGCGATGTCCTGTTCACACCGCCCACGGGCGTGGTGGATCGCAGCCGCCGGGTCGCCATCGCCGATTCGCCGACCGGTGAGATCGTGACGCTCACCGCGATCGTGGAAACGCACATTCCAGCCCAGCGACAGGGCCAGCCCTACAAGGTGCGGATGCGCGATCAGACCGGGTTTTTGCACCTGATCTTCTTCCACGCTCGACGTGACTATCTGAGCAAGCTCCTGCCCGAAGGCGAAACCCGGGTCGTGTCAGGCAAGCTCGAGCGCTTCGGATCGGAGATCCAGATTGTCCACCCGGATCTGATTGCCAGCGAGGACGAAGCGGCCGACATGGCGCTGATCGAGCCGGTCTATCCGCTGACCGCCGGTCTCACTGCAAAAGTCATGCGCCGCGCCATTGCCGGCGCTCTGACCTTCCTGCCGGACCTGCCGGAATGGATACCCGGCGATCTGCGCGGGTCGCATGGCTGGCCGGCTTTCAAGCCGGCGATGAAAGCCCTGCACGCGCCGGAGGGCGCGGTCTCTCTCGACCCCGACCGGCCCGAACGCGCGCGTCTCGCCTTTGACGAGATCTTCGCCCGCCAGCTCGCCCTGCAGATTGTCCGCGCCCGCCGCCGGGCCCAGCCGGGACGGGCACTGGCAAGCAATGGCGACCGCGTCGACACCGTTCTCGCTGCCGCGCCTTTCAAGCCGACCGGGGCACAGCTGCGTGCCTTCGAGGAAATCCGGGCCGACATGCGCTCGCAGGCCCGCATGACCCGGTTGCTGCACGGTGATGTCGGCGCCGGCAAAACCTTTGTCGCGGCCCTCGCGGCTGCCCACGCCGCCGATGCCGGCGTCCAGACAGCGATCATGGCGCCGACCGAAATCCTTGCAAGGCAACACGCAAAGACCCTGACCGAGACGCTTGAACCTGCAGGAATTTCCGTCACAGCCCTGACCGGACGTGACAAGGGAAAATCCCGCGCCGCCATCCTGGAAAGAATGGCGCGCGGTGAGGTGGACGTCGTGTGCGGTACCCACGCGCTCTTCCAGGACGGAATAGAGTTTGCCGATCTTGGCCTGGTCGTGATCGATGAGCAGCACCGGTTCGGTGTTTCCGACCGGATGCGCCTGACCTCAAAAGGACATCGCCCCGACACGCTGGTGATGACCGCCACGCCAATCCCGCGCACCCTGTCGCTGTCGGTCTATGGTGATCTTGACGTTTCCCGGCTGGATGAAAAGCCGGCCGGACGGATACCGCCCGACACCCGGCTCGTGTCGATGGACCGGCTGGACGAGGTCGTTGAGGGCGTGCGGCGGGCGATCGGTCGTGGCGACCGGGTCTATTGGGTCTGTCCTCTGGTCGAGGAGAGCGAGATGTCCGAGCTCTCGGCCGCCGAAGATCGCTGGCGCCATCTGCGCGCGGCGCTCGGCGATCAGCGCGTCGGCCTTCTGCACGGGCGCATGAAGCCGGCGGAGAAGGAAGATATCGCGACCCGGTTCCGGGCTGGCGAGATGGATGTTCTGGTGGCCACCACGGTCATCGAGGTGGGTGTCGATGCGCCCGATGCCACGGTCATGATCATCGAACATGCCGAGCGCTTCGGGCTTGCCCAGTTGCACCAGTTGCGTGGCCGGGTCGGACGCGGCGACAAGCCCTCCTCATGCCTGCTGCTCTACAAGGGACCGCTGGGGGACACGGCGCGGGCACGTCTGGAGATGATGCGCGAGACCGATGACGGGTTCCAGATTGCCGAGGAGGACTGGCGTCTGCGCGGTGCCGGCGACCCGCTCGGCCTCCGGCAGAGCGGTCTGCCGCAATTTCGGCTGGCAGACCTCGAAGCTCATTCAGCGCTCATTGAACTTGCCAATGACCATGCCCGGCTGATCGTGCACCAGGACCCGGAGCTGAAGGGCGAGCTTGGTGAAGCACTTCGCACCCTGCTCTACCTGTTCGACCATGACCAGGGTGTGCGCTTCCTGCGCTCCGGCTAGTCCGGCTCGTCCGGACGGTAAGGTGACATGACCCCGGTCGGCAGCTTGGCCTTGACCTCACTGGGCAGTTTGTCCGGCGTGACCATGCCGAACGAGATGATCAGCTTGGCGGCCTCCTCGACCGACATGTCGACATGGATGGTGTTGGATTTCGGCGTGTAGAGCAGGAATCCGGAGGTCGGGTTGGGCGTCGTCGGAACGAAGAGCGCCACCACATCCTCGCTGATCTTCTTCTTGAGATCCCCCTGCCCCTGCGCCGAAACGAAGGCGACCACGTAGAGCCCCTTCATCGGATACTCGATCAGCACGACCTCCTTGAAGGAATTGGCCTTGCCCGAGAACACCGTCTCCATGATCTGCTTCAGCGCGCCGTAGACATTGCGAACCAGCGGCACGCCATTGAGAATGCGATCGCCGATGCCGATCAGGGTGCGGCCGAAGAAATTCGCCGCCAGGGCGCCCAGTGCCGTAAGCAGTATGACCGCAATCAGCACGCCGAGGCCGGGGATGGTGAAGTCCGCCGGCAGGTATGTCTCGGGATTATAGCGCGTCGGGATCAGGGGCTTGACCACATTGTCCACGAAGCCGACGAATGACACGATAAGGTAGAAGGTCACACCCAGCGGGGTGGCGATGACAATGCCTGTGAGAAAACTGTTGCGAAGCCAGCGAAACATGGTGATCCCGTCAAGGTGGCGCCCGGCCAGGTGACACCCGGTAGGCGTAGACACTACCCCCCGGCAGCCGGGTCAGCATAGGGTAAGCGAAATGGGTCGCCAATCGCCGCGACACAATGCGCGCACGATGCGTTGAGTAAAGAGGGAAGACCGAACACATGCTCGCGAATCCGATCATGATCGCGCGCTGGATGATCCTCACCGGCATTGCCGGCCTGCTGATCATCGCGGCGCTGGCGAGTTGGTTCCTGCGCGACCAGATTTTCCAGACATTCCAGGATCCGGGCGAGCCCTTTCAGACCTATACGCCACCCGATGGTGCCGATTATGCCAATGCCAGTGCGTGGTATGCGACCGGCAATCCCGAGAGCGCAGAGGAACCCGCGGTTTTTTTCGTTCATCCGACCACCTATTCGGGCGGGTCGAACTGGAATGCCCAGCTCGACAAGGACACCGCCAATCGTGGCGTGATCGGAATTGCCCTGCCAAACTATGCCGTGCCCTTCGCCCGGTCCGGCGCGCTCTATGTTCCGCGCTACCGCCAGGCCTCGCTCTACGCCTTCATGAATAATCGCGAGGACAGCGTGCAGGCGCGCCTGTTTGCCTATGCCGATGTGGAACGGGCCTTCGACGCCTTCCTGGTGGAAGCAGGCGAGGATCGTCCCATCCTCCTGGCCGGCATCGGCCAGGGCGGTTTTCATGTTCTCGGTTTGCTGCTCAATCGCCTCGCCGACTCGCCAGACCTGCGTGCCCGGCTGGTCGCCGCCTATATCATCGAGGCGCCGGTCCCGCTGGACCTGTTTTCCGGGCCACTCGCGACCATCCCGCCGTGTGAGACGCCCGAGGATGTCCGCTGCGTGCACACCTATTCCTATGCCCGGCCCGACGAATCAGACCGGATTCGCATCCTGACCGAGCGTTCGATGAGCTGGACCCCGACCGGTGAATTATCCTTTGTGGAAGGGCGGGGCCTGTTGTGCATCAATCCGATCCTCGGCGCGCGGACCAGTGAATACGCCACCGCCCGACAGCACCGTGGCGGTGTCGCGGCGGAAGGCCTGCCGCCGGACACCACCCCGGCCCCGATCCCCGGTCAGACAGGCGCCCAGTGCGCCGACGGAATCCTGTTTGTCGACGAACCCCGGCACCGCGACCTGCAAAGACCGCATCGACTCGCCGAGGATTTCCGCGAACCGCCCTTCAATCTCTTCTACGAGGATTTGCGTCTCGACGCGGCGCGGCGGACCTTTGCACTGACCAGTATCTTGCAGGAGGAACGGCGCTGGGCGCCGCCGCTCGACATGATCGAAGAGGTCGAGGAAGCGCCGGTGGTTCCCATCCCCGACCGGCGCGAATTCTGATCCGCCGGACCGTGGCCCGACCTTTGTCCGGCCCGTCGCCCCTGGCCCTAATAGCCCTTCGCCAGGGCGTCGAATTCCAGGAGACGCTTCACCAGCCCCTCGAACTCATTGAGCGGGACCATGTTGGGGCCGTCTGACGGCGCATTGTCCGGATCCGGATGGGTTTCCATGAACACGGCCGCGACACCGATCGACACGGCTGCCCGGGCCAGGGTCGGCACGAATTCGCGTTGACCGCCGGAGGACGAACCCTGCCCGCCCGGTTGCTGGACCGAATGGGTCGCATCGAACACGACCGGCGCACCAAATTGCGCCATGATCGGCAGGGAGCGCATGTCCGAGACCAGCGTGTTGTAGCCAAAGCTCGCACCGCGCTCGCAGGCCATGATGTTGGGATTGCCGGCTGCCGCGATCTTCTCGATGACATTCTTCATGTCCCAGGGAGCCAGGAACTGGCCCTTCTTCACATTGATCGGCTTGCCGGTTTGCGCGGCAGCAATGAGCAGGTCGGTCTGGCGGCACAGGAAGGCCGGGATCTGGATGATGTCGACGGCCTGAGCCGCGATGCGGGCCTGCTCTTCGCTGTGCACATCGGTCAGGACCGGCAGGCCACTGGTTTCACGGATTTCCGCAAAGACCGGCAGGGAGGCTTCCAGGCCGAGGCCGCGCTGGGCTTTGATACTGGTGCGGTTCGCCTTGTCGAAAGAGGTCTTGTAGATCAGCCCGATATCGAGACGGTCAGCGATCTCGCGCAGCTGGGCCGAGACCTCCAGACCGTGCTGGCGGCTCTCGAGCTGGCACGGGCCGGCGATCATGGTGAGCTTGCGGTCATTGCCGATCTCGATCGGGGTCTGACCGGGACGCGGAATGGAAATGACGGAATTAACCTGGCTCACGCTCTGTCTCCTTGTCGGTGCGGATCCTGTCGCTCGCCGGAACCCGCAGCAACACCTGTGCGTTCCGGACTGATCCGATATCGGTTCGACGACGTAACCGGACAAGGCCCTTATTGAGCGACAGGACGGGAATGGCAAGTTCGAGCGCCACCGGCGCAGCTCTCGTCTGGTTCAGACGCGATCTGCGACTTCAGGATAATCCCGCCTTGCATGCCGCCGTGCAAAGCGGTCGCCCCCTCGTGTGCGTCTATATCCATGAGGCGGGCAGCGCCTTTGAACTCGCACCCGGCGCCGCGTCGAGATGGTGGCTGCACCACTCCCTGATTGGTCTGTCCGGCGCGATCAGCGCGCTGGGCGGGAAGCTCGTCCTGCGGTCGGGGGATGCCGCAACCCTTCTGCCCGCTATCAGCCGGGAAGCCGGGTGCAGCGAGGCCTTCTGGAACCGGTCCGATGTGCCGCACATCAGCGCGCGCGATTGCCCCCTCGCCCGGCAGCTGGAAAGTGTCGGGGTCAAGGCGCGCGGTTTTCGCGCAAGCACGCTGATCGACCTGCCAACCCATCTCAACGGATCGGGCGCACCCTATCGCGTCTTCACCCCGTTCTGGAAATCCGCGTTGAAAACCCTCGAGCCACGCGCCCCGCTGCCCGCGCCGACCCGGCTCCCGGCCGGCCCCGAGATCGCCAGCGAGGCACTGGACAGCTGGAATCTCCTGCCCCGCGCACCGGACTGGTCGACCGGGTTTGACGCCGACTGGACGCCCGGCGAAGACGCCGCCCATGCCCGGCTCGACAGCTTCCTGGCGAATGCCCTGGGGCAATACCCCGAAGACCGTGACCGCCCGGACATCGAGGGCACATCCCGCCTGTCGCCGCATCTGGCCTGGGGCGAGATT
This sequence comes from Maricaulis sp., assembly GCF_015665295.1. Lineage (GTDB taxonomy): Bacteria > Pseudomonadota > Alphaproteobacteria > Caulobacterales > Maricaulaceae > Maricaulis. The sequence goes on along the minus strand of NZ_JADFAJ010000007.1, from coordinate 14,062 downwards.
TCGCCACGCACCATCTGGCACAGGGCCCGGGCGCAGGCGGAACAGACCGGACTCTACAAGCAGACCGAGAAATTCCTGTCGGAGGTGGGCTGGCGTGATTTCGCGATCTATCTCGCGTCCCATTTCGACGACCTGCGACGCATGAATTTCAATCGCCAGTTCGACCATTTTCCCTGGCGCGACAATCCGGCCGGCCTGGACGCCTGGAAGCGCGGCCAGACGGGTGTGCCCATCGTCGATGCCGCGATGCGGCAATTATGGGCGACCGGCTGGATGCACAATCGCACCCGCATGATCGTCGCCTCCTTCCTGATCAAGCATCTCGGCGTTCACTGGCGCGAGGGCATGGACTGGTTCGAGGACACGCTGGTTGATGCCGACCTCAATGTGAATGCCGCCAGCTGGCAGTGGGTGGCCGGGTCCGGCGCCGACGCCGCGCCCTATTTCCGCATTTTCAACCCGGTCACCCAGGGGGAGAGATTCGACCCCGACGGCAGCTATGTGCGCCGCTGGGTGCCGGAACTCGCCGGGTTGGGCCGGAAACAGATCCACGCGCCCTGGAGCGAGCCGGCCGGCGTGCTCGCCATGGCAGGCGTCACGCTCGGCAAGACCTATCCGCATCCCGTCATTGATCTGAAGACAGGCCGTGACCAGGCGCTGGAAGCCTACCAGTCGATGAAGTCCGACGCGCAAGCGGCGGCCGTGCTCGGGATCGACAGCTAGGCGTCACGCAAGCGGTAGACGATGTCCTGATTCTGGATCGTGAAGGCACAGCCGACCCATCGGCCCGCATCGTCATACCAGAGATCAACCGAAACAGTACCGGTCATCCGCAAATGACGCGCCGCCACAGGGCCGCCTGCGGTTTCAACCATTGTCCGCCCGAGATCCACGATCTCGACCTCCATCGGCTCGCCGGTCTCGGTATTGAGGACAGCCGGAAGTCCGGGGCTGTAGCCGGACCAGTGACTGGACGGCACCAGGGCCTCAATGACCTGGCCGGCATTGTCAAAGCGACCGTCCGACCGGCGCTGCAGGCTGTAGCGCTCACGATCGCCGTCCTTGAGCGTTGACGCCTCCAGCCTCTGCAGCTGGCCGTCCGCCCAGACCTCTTCGGATTCGTGCTCATAGCGAAACACGGTCACGGGACCAAAGCCGACACGAAGCTCGATATCGATATCGACCTGCAGCTCGCCGCCGGGCAATTCCGCAAAGCGAACCGCATGTTCACCGAAGGGCGAACCATTGCGAAAAACGTCAAAAACAACATCACGCGGCGTCTCGGCCTCAGCGGCGGCAAGGGGCACGGTCGCGAGCAGCAACACACTCAAGCGGGCGGGGCAGACTTGTGGGAAATGGGTCATGTCCTGTCTACGCATCGCGCAGCCGTCCGGATTGCAGCGCTTGCCATTTTATTCGCCATCCGCGACACCCAACTGGTACCCGGCAGACGTCAATACAGGAGATCCGCCCGTGCCAGCCGCCCGAACTGTCATCGACCTGATCGGACATACGCCCCTTCTTCGCCTCAACGCAGCCTCCGAGGCGACCGGATGCGAGATCCTCGGCAAGGCCGAATTCCTCAATCCGGGCGGATCGATCAAGGATCGCGCCGCGCTGGGCATCATACGGGCGGCCGAGGCCAGCGGTGCGCTGCGTCCCGGCGGAACGATTGTCGAGGGAACGGCCGGCAATACCGGGATCGGGCTGGCGCTGGTCGGCGCTGCACTGGGTTATCGCGTCGTGATCGTCTTCCCGCGCACGCAGTCCAAGGAGAAGAAGGACGCGATCCGGCTGCTGGGCGCCGAGTTGATCGAGGTTGATGCCGTGCCCTACGCCAACCCCAATCATTATGCCCGCTATTCCGGCACGCTGGCCGCCGAGCTGAACGAGAGCGAGCCGAACGGCGCGATCTGGGCCAACCAGTTCGACAATACCGCCAATCGCGACTTTCACGCAGCGACCACGGCGATGGAGATCTGGGACCAGACTGAAGGCGAGCTGCATGGCTTCATCTGCGCGGTCGGCTCAGGCGGGACACTCGGCGGCCTCTCCCAAGGCCTCAAGGCCAAGCGCGCCGGAATCCAGATCGGTCTCGCCGATCCGGGCGGCGCGGCGCTCTATGGCTTCTACAAGGACGGGGAATTGAAAGCCGAAGGCACATCAATCACCGAAGGCATCGGCCAGAGCCGGATCACCGCCAATCTCAAGGGCATCACGGTCGACCGCGCCTACCGGATCAGCGACGAGGAGGCCCTGCCGATCATTTTCGACCTGACCCGGCATGAAGGCCTGTGCCTGGGCGGATCATCGGGGGTCAATATCGCCGGCGCCATGCGCATGGCCCGCGATCTCGGACCCGGCCACACGATCGTGACCATTCTCTGCGATCACGGCTCGCGCTATCAGTCCAAACTCTACAATCCCGACTTCCTGCGCGGAAAGGGCCTGCCCGTGCCGGCCTGGCTGGTCTGATGACGGCCGGGCTGGTTTCTGCCATCGAAGCACGCACCCGTCTCGATGATCCGGACACAATCTTCCTCGATGGCAGCTGGAGCTTTCCCGGCGGACCGCAGAACGGCGCCGCCGGCTATATCCCCGGCAGCCGTATCTTTGACATCGACACGGTCAAGGATACCGCCAATCCCCTGCCCCACATGCTGCCGGACGCCGCGAGCTTCACCACGCATGCCCGCGCGCTCGGCATTCGTGCCAACAGCCGGCTGATCGTCTGGGATCGCTATGGCCTGTTCAGCGCGGCCCGTGTCTGGTGGATGTTCCGGACGATGGGCCATGACGATGTCGCTGTCCTTGATGGCGGCCTGCCGGCCTGGATCGCAGCTGATGGACCGGTCGAGGATACACCCGCAACACATTGGCCTGACGGTGATTTTCTCGCCCGCCTGCAACCGGGACAACTGGCGGATCGCGACCGTGTCTCCGCCGCCATCGGCACCGGCAGCCACCAGATTCTCGATGCGCGAGGTGAAGCCCGCTTTGCGGCGCAGGTGGCAGAGCCGCGGGCCGGCATGCGTAGCGGACACATGCCCGGCGCCCGCAACCTGCCCTTCACCGCCCTTCTGGACGCGGATGGACACCTGCGCGCCAGCGCCGAGGCCTTTGAGAAGGCCGGTATCGATCTCGACCGACCGGTCATCACAACCTGCGGGTCTGGGGTGACGGCTTGCATTCTGTCGCTGGCACTGGATTGTCTGGGACGGGAGTCCGCCGTCTATGACGGATCCTGGAGCGAATGGGGCAGCCGTCCCGATACCGAAATTGAAACAGGACGCGCCGCGCCATGAAAGACGAAACCCGCCTGACCCGCCTCGGACGCCCGCATGATGATCGCGGCCAGGTCAATCCGTCGGTGGCGCGCGGCTCGACCGTGCTCGCCCCTTCGGCGGCTGCCCTCTACGACTTTCCGCCCGGCCGCAAGCATTATGGCCGGGTCGGGCTGGAAACCCATGACGCGCTTCGCTCGGCCCTGAGCGAGCTGCAGGGCGGCGCCGGTTGTGCGCTCACCTCCTCCGGCCTGATGGCCAATACGCTGTCCATCCTCGCCGCGACCGAAGCCGGCGGCGAAGTCCTGGCGGCCGACTGCATCTATGGCCCGGTGCGCAATTTCCTTTTGACCCAGTTGTCGCGCTATGGCGTCACCACCCGCTTCTTTGCGCCGCGCATGGGCGCGCAGATCGGTGACCTCATCACCGACAAGACCCAGGCCATCCTGCTGGAAAGCCCCGGCTCGCTGACGATGGAACTCCAGGACGTGCCCGCCATTGCGAGGGTCGCGCGGGAGAAAGGCGTCATCACCATCATCGACGACACCTGGAGCGCCGGCCTGACGCTCAAACCGCTGCAGCTCGGTGTCGATTATGCCGCCCAGGCGCTGACCAAATATGTCGGCGGGCATTCCGACCTGCTGATGGGGGCTGTCGTGGCGCGCGATGAGGCCCTGTTCGAGCGTTTGCAGACGACGGAGCGGGCCTTTGGCTTCCACACCGGTCCGGATGATGCCTATCTCGCCTTGCGGGGCCTGCGTTCAATGGGCGTGCGCATGCAGCGCAGCGCCGACACCAGCCTTGCGATCGCCGACTGGCTGGCTGCCCGCGCCGAGGTCGGCGCCATCCGCCACCCGGCCCGGCCCGATCATCCCGACCATGCCATCTTCAAGCGTGATTTCACCGGCGCCTGCGGCCTCTTCGCCTTTGAGGTGCCGGGCTGGGACATCCCGACGTCAGAGCGCTTCCTCGATGCGCTCGAGCTTTTCGGCATGGGCTTTTCCTGGGGCGGCTATGAAAGCCTCGCCATCCATTGCGATCCGCAATTGAAACGCACCAAGACCGACCGCAGGCATGACGGCGCCCTGATCCGCCTGTCGATCGGCCTGGAAGCGCCGGAAGACCTGATCGCGGACCTGGAGCGGGGGTTTGATGCCGTCGCCGCTGCGGCCTGAACCGGCCGGGGCATGAGCGCAGCGAACTGCCGTGAGAGATAAAATGGCGCCCCCGGCAGGCCCCTTCTCAAACCCCACAGCCTTGAGCGCGTTCCATGTGAGCATCGACCTCAACGCCATAAGTGGTGACGGGCTCGGGTCGAGCGGAGCGGGACCAATGGAAAAATGGCGCTTCCGGCAGGACTCGAACCTGCAACCATCCGCTTAGAAGGCGGGCGCTCTATCCGGTTGAGCTACGGAAGCGGAATTCAGGCGCCGGTACTAGTGCGACCAGGGCTGTTTGCGGTCGGCCGCGAAATTGTCGGAATAGGACTTGGCGTAGCGCTTGGGCTCGTGCGGCTCGACGACCTGGAAGGGAATGCCCTGGCGCTTGGCGTAGGCCACGGCATCGTCCTGGCTGTCAAAGTTCAGCTTGACCTGGCCGCGCATGTCGGAAGACGAGGTCCAGCCCATCAGCGGGTCCGGGCGCTTGGCCATTTCCGGAGAGAATTCGAGCACCCATCTCTTGGTCTTGCCGCGACCGGATTGCATGGCATTGCGTGCGGGACGGTAGATCTTCGCGAACATTCGCCTCTCCCAATCAAATCTCGACCGGTATGGAGCGACCCGGTCAAGCAACGGCAATTGGTCGGGGCGGCAAGATTCGAACTTGCGACCCTTCGCTCCCAAAGCGAATGCGCTACCAGACTGCGCCACGCCCCGACTTGATGTCCTTATGTAAGCGCCGCCCGATTAAGGCAAGCCTACTGCGCCTCGCCGTCGCTTTCCTGTGCAGCGGCAGTCTCTTCGGACGGGGTCACTTCCGCCTGCTCATTATCAAAAAAGGCATGGTGGACTGTGTCGCCCGGGCGCAGCCCCATCTCGATCGCCTGACCGGCACCCAGCTCAAGCACGCCGGCCACGGTCGCATCGGACGACAGGCTGCGCAGCGATTCGGCCTGGGCAAAGGCGATGATTTTCACGACGACGCCAGCCGGATCGATATAGATGAGGTCCAGATCGACCAGGGTGTGACGCATCCACATCGAGGCCGGCTCGGCCGGATCATAATGAAAAAGCATGCCGGTACCCGGCTCGATCGTCTCGCGCCACATCAGCCCGCGCTGCTTCTGCTCGGGGGTGGCGGCAATCTCGGCCATGATTTCATATTCGTCGCCGACGGCGGTGACGATACGTACAGGATCAGGACCACCGAACTGGACGCTCGCATCCTCGGCGGTCGGATCTTGTGAGACTTGCGGGTCGGTCTGCTGCGCCGAAGCGGCATCAGCAAGGCCAAGAGCCAGAAGGCCGGAAAGGATCAGGTTTCGCATGTGGCGAAGCTAGCCGCGCGCCGGTTCGCACGCAACGTTCAATCGCAAGCAAGGCCGGGCGTTCTGCACCGGCCCGGTGTGCGGGCTCAGCTGAGGCCGGCGACCTTGATTTCCGCGGCCAGCGCGCCTTTGGGACCTTCCACACAGCGCACTTCGAGCCGGTCACCCGGCTGGATATCCTCCAGGCCCGCACGTCGCAATGTGGCGGCATGCAGGAAGACATCACCTTCGACATCGTCGCAGGTCACAAATCCATAACCGCGCAGGGCGTCGAACCATTTCACAACCGCGTCGCAGAATGGGGTGTTGACGACCGCATAGGGATGAAAACGGCGCGGCCGGGGTTCAGCCTCGGCATCGCCACCTGTCATGGCCGTCAACTCGATCGCCTGGCGTCCCTTGTTACCCTGGACCGCCTTGCAGACGATTTTCGCGTTGGGAAGCGCCGGCCCCTGCCCGAACCGTCTAAGGCAACTGGCGTGGAGCAGGATATCTCCCTGACCGTCATTCGCATCAATGAAACCGTAGCCTCGAGCCGGATCATACCATTTAACCCGGCCTTCGAGCTCAAGCATCTCTGTGTCTTCAAAGACTTCGTGAGCCAAAACCATAATGTCACTCGCTTAAACAACCCTCAAGCGAAGGATTGTTACACAAAATGACATGTTAAGAGAAGGTGAATCCGGCAAATGGCTGCTTCAGAAATTCCCCAGATGTTGACAGTGAGAGCCATTCTCACCCCAAATTCCACAACATTTAGTGGTATAGACAATTTTGCAACGCTACCTGATGCGATCCGGATGACAATTTGGTAAGCTGCAAAATTCGCGTATGAGGCGAGTTTTTTGAGCAGATAACAGTGTTCACACGCGGTCGGTACCGGTCCGTGCGCGCATCAATTTGATGCATCAACCGTTCGCGGTGGGCGACTCGTCCGGTGGAAGCGAATCAGTCGTTCGACAGCTCGGCTTGAAGGCGCTCGGCCTCGGCAAGCTGCGCAACGGCGGCTGACGACCGGAAAATGGCCGAATTGGACGCGTGCTCCGAACACTCCACCGACTCGACCCAGCAACGCCCGCCTGTAGCCGCGAGGACGATCTCGGACGCTTTGTGGAAGGCCAGCTCCGCCATCCGCTCGCAACTAGTCCCCTGAACGATGCGAACCCGGGCCAGGCCACGCTCGCCCAGCGCTTCCAGCGCCGGTCGTTCCGGATCGTCTTCGGCCACCAGCAGGGTGTGGTCGAACATGTCATGCAGCCACGCCTTGATCGGACCGAAACCGCCCTTGCCGAAATCGAGGACCCAGCCGCGCTTGTCGAGCTGTTCAGCCGCAAAGACAAAATGGAAGCCGAAGGAATAGCCATGCAGCAGCGCGCAATGACTGTCAGCCGCCCATTGCCGCGAACAGCAGGACAATCCGCGTTCATTGCCATAGGATTTGGTCGACAGATGGGCCATGCCCGCTTTCTCCGCTCGATAACCGGAGTGGGCCTATAGCCCGCGCCCCGCGCTGAAGCAAATCCGCTCTGTCATCGCAGGACGGGTGGCGCAGGCCTCGTCCTGCCCAGCCGGCCCTGCCTACTCCACCGGCCTTGGCTCACAGACGAAATCACCAGTGACCTCTATTGCGTTTTCGAGAGGCACCCCGCGACGTGCTTCCATGTCCGTCTCAAGGGCGAGGAGCCTGCTGCGATGGAGCATGCCAACGGCAACGATACGTCGCGAATTCACCTGAATGTTGGCCAAATCAGCGCGGAAGCTGAAATCCTCGGCAAGCGCACCGAAATCATAGTCCACAATCGAGCGATCGCCACCGCCGAAGCCAACCTGCAAGGGTGCGAACCGGTCGGTGATCGCGGCTTTGGACAGTCTGGTCTGCGCGCGCTCCGGGACGAGACGCACTGATAACGCCGTTGAGGATCATTCAACGGCGGCGTCTCAAGAGATCGATTTCAGGAGAGGCACATCGTGGCAGTCCCTAGGGGAATCGAACCCCTCTTTCCAGGTTGAAAACCTGGCGTCCTAACCGATAGACGAAGGGACCGCAGCGATGTGAGGGCCGTCGTATAGAAAAGCCTGAGCGACCTTGCAAGCGGGATTTCTGCAAAAACTCATTCCGCAACAGTCGCCAGGTCCTCCAGGTGCAGCTGCACGCGTTCGCGCCCCTGCCAAGTGTCCAGCTTAAGGCGACCATAGGCGTGGAACAAGTCCGCCCCCGCGGCCAGCAGGGCCTCACCGATCGGCGTTTCGGCGCAGCGAAAACAGATCCCATCCACGCGTCTTCCGTCCAGATCACCGAGCGTGAAACGGACATGATCGGTCCCGACCCGTTTGGCGAAGCTGACGCGCATTCGCGGCAGGACGAAGCGCGGCTCGGCATTGCCCTGGCCAAACGGCGCCGCCCGCTCGAGCATTTGGGCGAGTTCGGTGCTCACACCACTGGCGGTCAGGACACCATCCGCGCGCAAGGCCATTTCGTCGGCCGCCGCAGCCAGTTCCGGGCCCATCCGGGCGTCAAGGAAGGCAACAAGTTCGGTGATACGGTCCGGGTCCACGGTCAGGCCACCCGCCATGGCATGACCGCCGCCTGAGCTGAGCAGGCCGGCCTCCCGGGCCGCCGCGATGGCACCGCCCAGATTGACGCCAGGCACGGACCGGCCCGACCCCTTGCCCACCGGTGGCGACGCAGACCGGTCAATCCCGATCACGATGACCGGCTTGTCGAATCGTTCCTTGAGGCGCCCGGCCGCAACACCAATCACACCGGGATGCCAGCCCTCGCCGGCCGCAATCAAGATGGCACGGTCACTGTTCTGCGATTCCAGCTGGGCCAGTGCGGCCGCCTGGACATCCGCCTCGATTGCGCGCCGTTCGGCATTGAGGGTGTCGAGTTCACCGGCAATCCGTCGGGCCAGCGCTTCGTCTTGGGTGGTCAGGAGCGTCGCACCCAGATCCGATTTGCCGACCCGGCCGCCGGCATTGATGCGCGGACCGATCAGGAATCCGGCATGATAGGTCGAGGCTTCGCCCTCCACGCCCGACGTCTCGGCGAGGCAGCGCAGGCCAAGATGCGACCATCGCCCCATGGCCTTGAGCCCCTGGGCGGTGATGGCGCGATTGACCCCGGTCAGCGGGACGACGTCGCAGATCGTGCCGAGCGCCGCCAGGTCGATCCAGTCGAGCAGGTCGGGCGCATTGTCGGCCGTGACCGTGCCGCGGCGGCGGCCTTCGCGGTTAAGGGCTGCGAGAAAGACGAAAGTGACTCCGGCGGCTGCCAGATGGCCGCATCCGGACTTGTCATCCAGGCGGTTGGGATTCACCAGGGCCGCCGCGGGCGGCATGGTCTCATCCATCAGGTGATGGTCGATGACGATGACATCGAGCCCGATACCGGCGGCGTGTTCCAGCGCGGCGTGGGCGGCGGCGCCGCAATCCACCGTGATGACCAGCTCGGCACCGCGCTGCTGCAGGGTCTCGAAGGCGGCGCCGGACGGGCCATAGCCCTCCTCGACACGGTCCGGCACGTAAATGTCGGCGGTGCGGCCGAAATGCCGGAAATAGCGGATCAGCTGCGCCGCGGAGGTCGCGCCATCGACGTCATAATCGGCGAAGACAGCCATCGGCCGGTCGGCTTCGAGGGCGTCCCAGACCAGGGCGGCGGCCTTGTCCATGTCGGCAAAATCGGACGGGTCGGGAAAGCTGTCGCGCAGGCGCGGCGACAAAAAGCCGGCCGCAGCCTCAGGCGCTATGCCGCGCGCCGCGATCACGCGGGCCAGGGCGTCCGGCACGCCCTGCTGGCGGGCGATGGTGACGACGGCACGCTCATCCGCCTCACGCAGCTTCCAGCGCTTGCCGGACAGCGAACGGCTCACCCCCAGAAGTGGAGATGAGCCGCTTGTCAGTGTCGGAATTTCGTCAGGCATCACACCATCAATCAGACCGCCGGTCGGGCTGACCGGATACGGCGGACGGAATGATCGGCTGAGTCGAGCAAAAGCGTATGCGTGTGGACGAGATCGCCCTCCTTGCGGACGCCGTCGACCAGATCGCCATCGGTGACACCGGCGGCGACGAAGAGGCAATGGCTGGCCGCCAGCTCGGCGACGTCATACTTGCGATCGAGATCGGTGACGCCGGTGCGTGCCGCGCGGGCGCGTTCGTCATCATTGCGGAAGACCAGGCGCGCCTGCATCTGGCCGCCAATGCAGCGCAGCGCCGACGCCAGCAGCACGCCCTCGGGCGCACCGCCCTGGCCGATATACATGTCGACACCGGCACCGAGACCGGCCGTGCCCATCCCGCCAGCCACATCGCCATCGGGGATCAGGCGGATACGGCCACCGGCCTCTTTCACGCCGTCAATGATGTATTGGTGACGCTCGCGCTCCAGGATGCACACCGTGATCTCGGAAACATCAACACCCTTGGCCTTGGCCAGGTTGCGGACATTCTCGCCCGGCGTGGCATCCAGATCGACAACGCCGGCGGGCAGGCCCGGTCCGACGGCGATCTTGTCCATATAGGTGTCCGGTGCATGCAGAAGCCCGCCACGCAGGGCGAAGGAGACAAGCACCAGGGCATTGGCCTGGCCCTTGGCGGTCAGTGACGTGCCTTCCAGCGGATCGAGCGCAATATCGATTTCGGGACCTTCACCGGTGCCGACTTCCTCGCCGATAAACAGCATCGGCGCTTCGTCACGCTCGCCTTCACCGATCACGATCCGGCCCTTCATCGGCATGGCGTTGAGGCCGGTGCGCAGCGCGTCAACCGCAGCCTGGTCCGCCAGCTCCTTTTCGCCACGACCGATCCAAGCGGATGCGGCAACGGCGGCGCTTTCCGCCGCACGAACGGCCTGGAAGGCCAGATTGGTCAGGGCATGCGTGTCGCTCATCTCGTCTTCCTCAAAACACCGTGCGGACCAGAGCCGGCCGGTGACTTCCTGTTTACTGCTGGGGCGGCTGGGTACGCGCCTGCCCCTGGGACGCAAATTCCTCCGCAGAGCCGCGCCGGTTTTCTTCTTCCCGGCGTTGCGCCTCGGCTTCCATGGCAGCCCGTTCCGCCAGCAGGCGACGGGCCGCGACATCCATGGCGTTCGCTTCGCTGGCCGGAATGGATGTTACCGGTACCACTGCCGGTGCCTGCCGTCCATCCCCGGCCTCCCGGAGCCGCTCTTCAACCCAGTCCGGATTGCTCCCCGAAGCAGTCGGCATGTCGATGACAGCGCAGCCACCGACAAGCAGCGTGATGGACACGGCGATCAGGACATGTTGCATGGGCTCTCCTCGCGCTGGACGCGCGTCGCGCTTTCTATACGCTGATAAGGGTCTGAGTCACCCGTTGATAACAAGGGACTGCCATGAGCGACAAGTCAGGCAAAGGCAAGGCCGGCTCCGCAAATGCGGGCTGGACAGGGCTGTCGGAGAAGGAGCTCGAGACGCTCGACCACCTCTCCCGCAATCTCATGCAGGCCTCGCTGAAATCGCAACACCTCCTGTCCGACGTGATGCGCAAGGCCCTGGAGGGCGACACCGTCCTGCCCAATGCCGACCCCTTCCATTCGGCGCCGGAATTCCACGAAGTCTGGAAACAGATCGTCGCCCAGCCGGACCTGATGATGCGGGCCCAGGCGGATCTGATGAAAGGCTATATCGATCTCTGGTCGAACACGACAAAACGCGTAATGGCCAGCGAGGCGGAGACCAAGCCCGCGATCGAACCGGAACCGGGCGACAAGCGCTGGCGCTCGACGGACTGGTCGGAAAACCCGGTTTTCGATGCCATCAAGCAATCCTACCTGCTCAATCAGCATTTCCTGATGGGGCTGGTCGGCAGTGTCGAAGGCATTGATGAGCGCTCCAAGCGCAAGGTCGAATTCCTGACGCGCATGATGACCGATGCCCTGTCCCCGACGAATTTCGCACTGACCAATCCGGACGTGCTGCGCGAGACCATGCAGAGCCAGGGCGAGAACCTCACACGCGGTCTGCAGAACCTGCTCGACGACCTCGCCTCGGGCGATGGGCGGCTGGCGCTCAAACAGACGGACATGGAAGGCTTCCAGGTTGGCCGCGACATGGCCACGGCGCCGGGCAAGGTCGTGTTCGAGAACGAGCTTATGGAGCTGATCCAGTACGCGCCGACCACCGAAACGGTGAAGCAGCGGCCATTGCTGATCGCGCCGCCCTGGATCAACAAGTTCTACATCATGGACCTGCGCGAAAAGAATTCCATGATCCGCTGGCTGGTCGATCAGGGCTTTACCGTTTTCCTGATTTCCTGGGTCAATCCCGGGCCGGAGCTCAAGGACAAGACCTTCAATGATTACATGCATGAGGGCCTGTTTGCAGCGCTGCACGCAATTGAGGCAGCGACCGGCGAAACCGCGGTCAATGCGGTCGGTTACTGTGTTGCGGGCACGCTTTTGTCCTCTGCCCTCGCCTGGCTTGAGGCAGAAGGCCAGTCCGAGCGAATCGCCTCGGCGACCTTCTTTGCTGCCCAGTCAGACTTCGAGAAGGCCGGCGACCTGCTGATTTTCATCGACGATAACTGGCTCAAGGAGATCGAGCGCATCATGGACAGCCAGGGCGGCGTGCTCGACGGCCGCTCCATGGCGGACACGTTCAACCTGTTGCGCTCAAACGACCTTGTCTGGTCCTTCGTGGTCAACAACTACCTGCTCGGACGCCAGCCACAGGCCTTTGACCTCCTGTTCTGGAATGCCGATCAGACCCGCATGCCCAAGGCGTTGCACCTCTGGTATCTCGATAATTTCTACAAGAATAACCGGCTCGCAAAGGGCGAACTTGAGCTCGGCGGCCACAAGCTCGACCTCGGCGCGGTCAAGACGCCGGTCTATATCCAGGCCTCGCGCGAGGATCACATCGCGCCCTACCCTTCCGTTTATCGTGCTGCCCGGCTCTATGGCGGCCCGGTGCGATTCATGATGGCCGGCTCGGGCCATATCGCCGGCGTGATCAACCACCCGGACGCGAAGAAATACCAGTACTGGACCAATGAGGCCCTTCCCGAAGCGGTCGAGGCCTGGATCGAGGGCGCAACCGAGCATCCCGGTTCCTGGTGGGGTGACTGGCGTGACTGGCTTGCGAGCCATTCCGGCGACGACGTCCCGGCACGGACGCCCGGTGAGGGCAAACTCAAGCCGATCCGCAAGGCGCCCGGCCGAAATGTGCTGGTGCGCAGTGACGCCAAGCCGTCCAAGCCGCCCAAGCCGCCCAAGCCGCCCAAGCCGCCCAAGCCGCCCAAGCCCTCCAAATCAACCAAGCCCTCCAAGCCGTCCAAGCCGGGACCGGCGGACTAGGCTTCAGCCTGTCCGAACTGAAGCTCGACATAACGGGCATAGAGGCCGCCGCGTCGCAGCAGCTCTTCATGGCGCCCGGTGTCCACGACCTGCCCGTTCTCGAGGACGATGATCCGGTCGGCCGAACGCACGGTGGCCAGCCGATGGGCAATGACCAGCGTGGTTCGCCCCTCGGACAGCGTCTCGACGGCGGCCTGGATCAGTTGCTCGCTTTCGGAATCCAGCGCGCTCGTCGCCTCGTCGAGGAGGAGCACCGGCGCGTCGCGCAAGATGGCGCGGGCAATGGCGAGGCGTTGGCGTTGCCCGCCAGACAGTGTTGCTGCCCGCTCGCCCAGCGCCGTGTCATACCCGTCCGGCAAGGCCTGGATGAAGATCTCGGCATTGGCTGCCCGCGCCGCGGCGTGGACCTCCGCATCGCTCGCGCCGGGCCGTCCGAAACGGATATTGTCGGCCACGCTGCCGGAAAAAAGCGGCGCATTCTGCTGCACGATGGCCAGCTTCGAGCGCAGGGCCTGCGGGTCAAGCTGCCTGATATCATGCCCGTCCAGACAGATCCGCCCCTCAAGCGGGTCATGCAGCCGGAGCAGGAGCTGGAAAAGGGTTGTCTTGCCGGCGCCCGATGGTCCGACAATCGCAACCGTCTCACCGGGGCTGGCAGCGAAACTGACATGGCGCAAGGCCGGTTCGGCCTCGCGGCCCGGATAGGCGAAACTCACCCCCTCGAAAGCGATCGCGCCGCGCACCGGCTCGGCGAGACGCTCGACCGGTGCCGCGACCGGCAGCGAGGCGCGCGCCGCCAGCAATTCCATCAGCCGCTCCGTCGCTCCGGCCGCGCGCATCATTTCGGTATAGGTCTCGGTGAGCATGCCGATGCCGCTGACCGCGACAAAGGCATACATGACGAACTGGGTCATGGCGCCAGGCGTGATCGCCCCGGCCTGGACCTGGACCGCACCGAACCACAGAACCGCG